>JADKCV010000014.1 GCA_016718655.1 Flavobacteriales bacterium
CGTGCACGTGCTTGGAGGTGAACTTGTCCACTTTGCTGGAGGCGAAGAGGAGGGTGTTCTCGTGCACGAACGGGGAGATGTCCGCGAAGGTGCTGTTGAAGCTCACGGGTGTGGCCTTGTGGGTGATGCCATCCGCGTCGATCAATCCGGTCAGCTTCACCACGGCGTTCTCCTTGTGCTTCACGCGGGTGTCGGTAGGAGCCAAGCGGGCGTAGCGCTTCAACCAGAGGTCGCTATCGGCGTATTGGCCGGATAGGCGTAACAATTCGGCATAGCGGTACACATCCTCGGGCGTGGCCTGGGAGGAGGCGGCCACCACCGCGTACCAGCGTTCAGCGTTGCGGGTGTCGCGCAGCGTCCAGTAACTGTCCGCTAGGCGCCGAGCGTGTTCGATGCTGTTGGCGTCCTTCTGGAAGGCCTGTTCATAGGCCTCGATGGCTTGGGTGAAGCCGAGTTGGCGTAGCATCATCGCGGTGTAGAAGCGCCTTGTTGTGCACGCAGGGTAGCACATGGCATGCAGAGTATGAGCAGCGCAAGGGTTAGGAGTGTGCGCGACATCGGATCAGAAGTAACGGGGCGAACGCACGCGCTCGCGAGTGAACACAGGGTCGTAGCTGATCATCACCTCGTGCGCCCCGTTCGCACGATATGTGAGCGTGTTCACGCCGAAGTCGTAGGCATAACCGGCCTTGATCTGGTCGGTGAGCTGCACGGAAAGGATGCCGATGACGCTGTCGCCATGGCGGTAGGCCGCGCCCAGTGAGAACTTGTCCTGGAAGAAGAAGTTGGCGGAGAGGTCGCCGGAGAGCGGTGCTCCCTCGGTGGCGCGTACCATGATGGAGGGTCGGAACTTCACGGTACCCATGGGGAATACATAGCCGCCCGTGATGAACAAGTGGCTGGCCTCCTGCTGGAACCGGGTTACGATACCGTCGGCACTGACCTTGCCCAAATAGTTCCGCAGGAGCTTGGGCACGCTGATCCCCAAGTAGCCCTTTCGGGACCAGAGGTAGGCGCCGAAGCCGAAGTTGGGATGGACCTTCCCGCTCATGTCGGCCATGAAGGTCGGGTCGTTGGGGTCGGTGTTCTCCACTTGGGTGTTGGCGATGGTCGCGTGGTTGATCCCCCCCTTCAACCCAAGCGCGAGCCTGGTCTTCCGGGTGATACGCATGCGGTAGGCGATGTCCACGAACGCACTCGTGGTGTAGGTGCGTCCGATGCGGTCGTGCACCAGGCTGCCACCGGCCCCCAGGCTGCGCATGTTGATGGGCGCATGGGCTGAAAGGCTATGGGTGACCGGTGCTCCGTTGATGGCCGCCCACTGCACCCTGGAGAGGGCCGTGGCATTGAGCACGTCGGCACTTCCAGCGTAACCGGGTTGCACGCTGAGCATGTTCCACATGTACATGCTGTACATGGGATCCTGTTGGGCGCGGGAGAGGGCTGCCGTGGCGATCGTGATCACCAGTAGCGCGGTGCGCAGGGGCATTGAGCTGGTGTTCATCATGATCAACGGTTGAGTTGGAGGTAACCCGTGCGGATATCACCTTCACCGAGTTCGAGTTGGTAGAAGTAGGTGCCTGCAGGCAGTTCACCCGGCAGGGCCATGCCGCTGTTCACCTGTCCGGCCCAGTCGTTCTGGTAAGGCGCGCTGCGGAAGAGCTCGTTGCCCCAGCGGTTGAAGATGACCACGTTGTTCACCGGATGGTATTCCAGGCCTTGGATCACCCAGGTGTCAGCGATACCATCGTTGTTCGGCGAGAATCCGGAGGGGATCACGAGGGGCGGTCGGGGCTTTTCCACGGTCACAGTGGCGATGCAGAAGCTGCTGTTGCCGCTGGCATCGGTCACGGTCAAGGTGACGGTATACGTCCCTTCCGATAGGAAGTTCACCGTGTCGGCCGAGAAGGTCAGTGCACCCGCCCCGCAGTTGTCGGTGGTCCCGCCGTCCATGTCGATGGCGGTGAGGGTGGCCGATCCGTTGGGATCGAGCAGGACGGTGATGTTCCGGCAGATGACCGTGGGGGCGATGGTATCCAGCACGGTGACGAGCGCCGAGCAGAAGTCGGTGTTGCCCATGTCATCGAAGACCGTGAGGCTCACCTGGTTACTGCCCAGGTGGCTGCAGTCGAACACGGTCTGTCCGGCCACCAGGTTCACGATCTCGCCATTGTCGAAGCTGCCGCCGTCGATCTGCTGGGCCGTGATGGAGGCGTTGCCGCTGCCATCCAGGTAGATGGTCACGGGCTGGCATACGGCGGTCGGAGGATCGACGTCGTTGACGGTGACGGTGGCCTCGCAGGTGCTGCTGTTGCCGCTGGCATCGGTGACGGTGAGGGTGACCGTGTAGGTGCCTGTGGCGCTGAACACCGTGGTGCTGGTGCTGTAGCTCAGGCTGGCGAGCCCGCAGTTGTCAGTGCTTCCACCATCGAGCTGCACCGCCGTGATCGCAGCGAAGCCCTGGGCGTTGAGCTCCACCGTGATGTTCTGGCACACGACCGTGGGTGCGATGGTATCCAGCACGGTGACCTGAGCGATGCAGAAGGCGGTGTTGCCGTTGTCATCCGTGACCACTAGCGTGACGTTGTTGCTACCCGAGTGGCCGCAATTGAAGTTCACCTGGGAAGCTTCCAATTGGGCGATGCCGGTGTTGTCGAAGCTGCCGCCATCGATGTCCTCCGCGGTGATGGAGGCATCACCAGCGGCGTTCAGGTAGATCGTCACATCCTGGCAGACCGCTGTGGGGGGCGCATCATCCTGCACGGTGACGGTGGCGGTGCAGTTGCTGCTGTTGCCGCTGGCGTCGGTCACGGTGAGCTGTACGGTGTAGGATCCAGCCGTGGTGAAGGTGTTCTGGTCGATGGTGTAGGTGAGGAGGTCGGTTCCGCAGTTATCGCTGCTGCCACCATCCACCTGTGCGGCAGTGATGGAGACCGCACCGTTCACATCAAGACCCACCGTGATGTTCTGGCACACGGCCACGGGTGCGATGGTATCGAGCACGGTGACGATGGCGATACAGTAGTCGCTGCTTCCGGCATCATCGGTGACGTTCAGTACCACGCCGTTCGGACCCAGGTCGCTGCAATCGAAAGCGGTCTGGGAGGCGTTAATGCTGGCGATGCCGGTGTTGTCGAAGCTTCCACCATCGATATCCGCGGCCGTGATACCTGCCTGACCGTTACCGTCGAGGTAGATGGTCACATCCTGGCAAACAGCAGTGGGCGGGTTGGGGTCGTTCACCGTGACCGTGGCCGAGCAGGTGCTGGTATTGCCGCTCACGTCGGTCACCGTGATGGTGACGTCGTAGGTGCCGATCGCCGTGAAGCTGCTCTCGTCGATGGTATAGGTCAGGGTCGTGCTGCCGCAGTTGTCCTGGCTGGCAGCGCCCACCATCAAGCCGGTCAAGCTGGCCACACCGCTGTCATCCAGACCCACAGTGATGTCCTGGCAGATCGCCGTCGGAGCGATGGTGTCGATCACCGTGACGGTGGTGGAGCAGAAGGTGTTGTTGCCCGCTGCGTCCGTGACCAGGAGGAACACGGTGTTGCTGCCCAGTGAACCGCAGTTGAAGGCGGTCTGCGAGGCGACCAGCGTGACGCTGCCACCGTTGTCGTTGCTTCCGTTGTCGATATCCGCTGCCGTGATGGACGCATTGCCCTGCGCATCGAGGTAGATGGTGGCAGGTTGGCAGAGGGCCACCGGCGGAAGGTTGTCGATCACCGTCACGGTGGTGCTGCACGTGCTGCTGTTGCCGCTGGCATCGGTCACGGTCACGGTCACCGTGTAGCTGCCGATGCTGGTGAAGGTGCTCTGGCTCAAGCTGTAGGTGAGGGCGGAAGCGCCGCAGTTGTCCGTAGCGCTCGCGACCACATCCAAGGTGGTGATGGTCGCGTTGCCCGCATTGTCCAGCGCAACGGATACGCTTTGGCAGAACACAGCCGGTGCGGCGTTGTCCACCACGGTCACGGTGGCCGCGCAGGTGCTCACGTTGCCGTTGGTGTCGGTGGCGGTGAGGGTCACGATATTGGCACCGACCTGGCTGCAATCGTAGCTGGTCTGATCGAGGCTGAGGCTGGCGATGCCGCAGTTGTCGCTGCTGCCGTTGTCCACTTGGGCGGCGGTCACCGGGCGTTGCCATTGGCATCCAAGTTCACGGTCACGTTCTGGCAAAGTGCCGTTGGCGCGATGTTGTCCACCACGGTCACAGTGGCCGTGCAGGTGCTCACGTTGCCGTTGGTGTCGGTGACGGTGAGGGTCACCGTGTTGGCACCGACCTGGCTGCAATCGAAGCTCGTCTGGTCAAGGCTGATGCTGGCGATGCCGCATCCATCGTTGCTTCCATTGTTCACCTGGGCGGCGGTCACCGAGGCGTTACCACTGGCATTCAGGGTAACGGTCACGTTCTGGCAGAACGCTGCGGGAGCGATGTTATCCACCACGGTCACCGTGGCGTTGCAGGTGCTCACGTTGCCGTTGATGTCGGTGACGGTGAGGGTCACGGTGTTGCAACGACCTGGCTGCAATCGAAGCTGGTCTGGCTGAGGCTGATGCTAGCCACGCCGCAGTTGTCGTTGCTGCCGTTGTCCACTTGAGCAGCGGTCACCGAGGCGTTTCCACTGGCATCCAGGGTCACGGTTACGTTCTGGCACAGAGCGATGGGCGCATTGTTGTCCACTACGGTGACGGTCGCCGTGCAGGTGCTCACGTTGCCATTGGTGTCGGTGACGGTGAGGGTCACCGCGTTGGCACCGACCTGGCTGCAATCGAAGCTTGTCTGGTCCATGCTGATGCTAGCGATGCCGCAGTTGTCGTTGCTGCCGTTGTCCACCTGAGCAGCGGTCACCGAGGCGTTTCCACTTGCATCCAGGGTCACGGTTACGTTCTGGCACAGAGCGATGGGGGCGCTGTTGTCCACCACGGTGACGGTCGCTGTGCAGGTGCTCACGTTGCCGTTGGTGTCGGTGACGGTGAGGGTCACGGTATTGGCACCGACCTGGCTGCAATCGAAGCTGGTCTGATCGAGGCTGATGCTAGCCACGCCGCAGTTGTCGTTGCTTCCGTTGTCCACCTGAGCGGCGGTCACAGTCGCGTTTCCGCTGGCATCCAGGGTAACGGTCACGTTCTGGCAGAGGGCTACAGGTGCAGTGTTGTCCACCACGGTCACGGTGGCATCGCAGGTGCTCACGTTGCCGCCGTCATCGGTCACGGTCAGGGTCACGGTCACCGTGCCCACATCGGTGCAATCGAAGCTGGTCTGGCTGGCCACGATGCTCACGATGGTTCCGTTGTCGGTGCTACCACCATCCAGGTCGGTGCTGTTGATGGTCGCGTTACCGCTGGCATCCAAGGTCACGGTGATAGGCTGGCACACGGCCACCGGCGGGTTCACGTCGGTGACGTTGATCGTGGTCACGCAGCTGCTGCTGTTTCCAGCTGCATCTGTAGCGGTCACCGTCACGGTGTAGGAACCCACGGCGGTGAAGGTGTTCACATCCAGGCTGTAGCTGATCTGACCGCCGCCGCAGTTGTCGGTGGTGGCGGTAGCCACATCGGCGGCATCCACGGTCACGTCGCCGGTGCTGGAATCGAGGCTCACGGTGATGCTGTTGCAGACGATGCTCGGTGCGCTGTTGTCCACCACGGTCACGGTTGCATTGCAGGTAGCGGTATTGCCGTTGTTATCGGTCACCGTCAGGGTCACGTTGTTGGCGCCCACGTTGCTGCAGTCGAAGGCCGTCTGGCTGAGGCTCAGACTGGCGATACCGCAGGCGTCATTGCTGCCGTTGTCCACCTGAGTGGCGGTGACGGTGGCGTTGCCGCTGGCGTCGAGGGCCACGGTCATGTTCTGGCAGAGGGCTACAGGTGCAGTGTTGTCCACCACGGTCACGGTGGCATCGCAGGTGCTCACGTTGCCGCCGTCATCGGTCACGGTCAGGGTCACGGTCACCGTGCCTAAGTCCGTGCATTCGAAGCTGGTCTGGCTGGCCACAATGCTCACGATGGTACCGTTGTCGGTGCTGCCACCGTCGAGGTCGGTGCTGTTGATGGTCGCGTTACCGCTGGCATCGAGGGTAACCGTGATCGGCTGGCAGATGGCCGAGGGCGGGTTCACGTCCGTCACGTTGATCGTGGTCACGCAGTTGCTGCTGTTGCCGGCCGCGTCCGTAGCGGTCACGGTCACAGTGTAGCTGCCTACGGCCGTGAATGTGCTGGTGCTGAGGCTATAGGTGATCTGACCGCCACCGCAGTTGTCGGTGGTGGCGGTGGCCACATCGGCGGCGTTCACCACCACCTGGCCGTTGTTGTCCAGGCTCACGGTGATGCTGTTGCAGACGATGCTCGGTGCGCTGTTGTCCACCACGGTCACCACGGCAGCGCAGGTGCTCACGTTGCCGCTCGGGTCGGTCACCGTCAGGGTCACGTTGTTGACGCCCACGTTGCTGCAGTCGAAGGCCGTCTGGCTGAGGCTCAGGCTGGCGATGCCGCAGGCGTCATTGCTGCCGTTGTCCACCTGAGTGGCGGTGACGGTGGTGTTGCCGCTAGCGTCCAGAGCTACGGTCACGTTCTGGCAGAGCGCGATCGGCGCGGTATTGTCCACCACGGTCACGGTAGCGTTGCAGGTGGTCACGTTGCCACCATCATCCGTCACAGTGAGGGTCACGGTCACCGTGCCCAGATCGCTGCAATCGAAGCTGGTCTGGCTGGCCACGAGGCTCACGATGGTACCGTTGTCCGTGCTGCCTCCGTCGAGCTGCGCGCTGGTGATGGTCGCGTTACCGCTGGCATCGAGGGTCACCGTGATAGGCTGGCAGACGGCCACCGGCGGGTTCACGTCCGTCACGTTGATGGTGGTCACGCAGTGTGCTGCTGTTGCCAGCGGCGTCGGTGGCGGTCACGGTCACGGTGTATCTACCCACGGCCGTGAAGGTGTTCACGTCGAGGCTGTAGGTGATCTGACCGCCTCCGCAGTTATCGGTGGTAGCGATGGCCACATCGGCGGCGTTCACCACCACTTGGCCGTTGTTATCCAGGCTTACAGTGATGCTGTTGCAGACGATCGAGGGCGCGCTGTTATCCATCACGGTCACGGTAGCGTTGCAGGTAGCGGTATTGCCGTTGGTATCCGTCACCGTCAGGGTCACGTTGTTGGCACCGACCTCGCTGCAATCGAAGCTGGTTTGGCTGAGGCTCAGGCTGGCGATACCGCAGGCGTCGTTGCTGCCGTTGTCTACTTGAGCGGCGGTCACGGTGGCGTTGCCGCTGGCGTCGAGGTTGACCGTCACGTTCTGGCAGAGGGCCACGGGGTGCGGTGTTGTCCACCACGGTCACTGTAGCGTCGCACGTGCTCACGTTGCCGCCGTCGTCGGTCACGGTGAGGGTCACGATCAACGTGCCCACGTCCGTGCAGTCGAAGCTGGTCTGGCTGGCCACGATGCTTACAATGGTGCCGTTGTCGGTGCTGCCACCATCGAGCTGCGCGCTGGTGATGGTCGCGTTACCGCTCGCATCCAGGGTCACGGTGATCGGCTGACACACGGCCACCGGCGGGTTCACGTCCGTTACGGTGACGGTGGCGTTGCAGGTGCTGCTGTTGCCCGCGGCATCAGAAACGGTGAGCACTACGGGGTAGGTGCCCACAGCGTTGAAGCTGTTGGGTGATACGCTCAGGCCGGTCACGGCGCAGTTGTCGGTGCTGCCATTGTTCACTTGGGCGGCGGTTATGTTCACACTGCCCGCACCCAGGTTCACGGTGATGTTCTGGCAGAGTGCCACTGGAGCTTCGGTATCGTTCACGGTCACGGTGAAGGAGCAGCTGGCGGTGAGGCCCGCAGCGTCTGTCACCAAATAGGTCACCGTGGTGGTGCCCACTGGGAAGGTGCTTCCGCTGGCGAGACCGGCTGTGCGAGTGGTCGCATCGCCAGAGCAGTTGTCGGTTCCCACAGGTGTGGCGTAGTTCACCACTGCACCACAGATGCCTGCGCCCGTGCCCACCACGATGTTCGCTGGGCAGGCAATGGCAGGTGCGGTGACATCGTTTACGGTCACCGTGAAGGAGCAGGTGGAGATATTTCCAGCACCGTCCGTTGCGGTGTAGGTGATGGTGCTAACACCCAAGGGGAAGGCGCTTCCGGACGCAAGACCGGCCGTTTGGCTGATCATGGCACCGGAGCAGTTGTCCGTTACGGTGGGAGCGAACCAGGTAGCCACTGCCGTGCAGGCAGCACCGGTATTGAGGCTGATGTTGCTTGGGCAAGCGACCACGTCAGGCACGGTCGCATCCACCACGGTCACCGTGAAGGAGCAGGTGGCGGTATTTCCAGCACCGTCCGTTGCGGTGTAGGTGATGGTGCTAACACCCAAGGGGAAGGCGCTTCCGGAAGCAAGACCGGCCGTTTGGCTGATCGTGGCACCGGTGCAGTTGTCCGTTATAGTAGGAGCGACCCAGGTGGCCGTTGCCGTGCAGGAAGAACCGGCGTTCACACTGATGTTGCTTGGGCAAGCGACCATGACGGGCACGGTCGCATCCACCACGGTCACCGTGAAGGAGCAGGTGGCGGTATTTCCAGCACCGTCCGTTGCGGTGTAGGTGATGGTGGTGGTGCCGATCGTGAATGCTGTGCCGGAAGCCGGACCTGCCGTTCGAGTGATGGTCGCGCCGCTGCAGTTGTCGCTCACCGTAGGCGCGGACCAGGTGGCCACGGCTGTGCAAGCCGCACCGGCGTTGAGGCTGATGTTGCTTGAGCAGGCGGCGATGACAGGTGCCGAAGCGTCCGCCACGGTCACGTTCTGCAAACACGTGGCGGTGTTTCCGCTGTTATCGGTCACGGTCCAGGTTACCACGGTGGTTCCGATCGGGAACGCGACCGGAGCGTTGTTCGTCACCGATACGTCTGTGCAGTTGTCCGCGGTGATCGGCGTACCGAGTGCGACACCGGTCGCGGTGCATCCGCTGTTGGTGTTCACGCTCACGTTGGTCGGGCAGGTGATGCTGGGGTTGATGTTGTCCACCACGGTCACGGTCGCATCGCAGGTGCTCACGTTGCCCCCGTCGTCGGTCACGGTGAGTGTCACGGACACGTTACCCACATCGCTGCAATCGAAGCTGGTCTGGCTGGCCACGATGCTCACGATGGTGCCGTTATCGGTGGAGCCGCCATCGAGTTGCGCGCTGGTGATGGTCGCGTTGCCGCTCGCATCCAGGGTCACCCGGTGATGTTCTGACATACGGCCACAGGCGGATCCGTGTCGGTCACCGTCACCACGGCCACGCAATCGTCCGTGTTACCTGCGGCGTCGGTCACGGTGAGGGTCACGTTGTAGGTACCCACCGCATTGAAAGTGTTCGGCGATACGCTCGTGCTCGCGATGGAGCAATTGTCCGTGCTGCCATTGTTCACTTGCGCAGCGACGATGCTCACGCTACCGGCGCCAAGGTTCACGGTGATGTTCTGGCAGATGGCCACAGGCGGCTGTGCGTCGATGATCGTCACCTGTTGCACGCAGGTGGCGGTGTTGCCGTTGTTGTCCGAGGCGGTATAGGTCACAGCATGCACACCCAAGGGCATGGGGAACACCGCATCGTTCGAAACGAACAGCCCTGAGCTGCAGGTGGAACTGGCGCTGAATTCACCCAGGTCGGGATTAGCCGCAGCGCAGGATCCCGGATCGGCGGGGATCAGGGTATCGTTGGGGCAGCTGATGGTCGGCGGCGTGATATCGAGCACGGTCACCGTGAAGGAGCAGACCGCCGTATTGCCGCTACCATCCGCGGCCGTGTAGGCGATGGTGTGCGCACCGATGTTCAGCGGGGTGCCGCTGGGTGCTCCGATGGTCTGAACGATGGTGGCTGAGCAGTTGTCGCTCACTGTGGGCGCGACCCAGGTCGCGGCGTTCATACAGGGAGCGGCGTTCACCGTGATGTTCGAAGGGCAGTTGTTGATCGTCGGAGCGGTCACATCCACCACCGTCACCGTGAAGCCGCATGTGCTGGTGTTGCCCGAGGCATCGGTAGCCGTGTAAACGATGTTGGTGACGCCAAGACCGAACGTGCTACCTGGTGCTGGACCCGTGGTGCGTACGATGCTTCCGCCGGCGCAATTGTCGGTGAAGCTCGGAACGGTCCAGGTGGCCGTGGCCGTGCAGGCCGCACCAGCGTTCACCGTGATGTTGCTGGGGCAACCAGTGATGACCGGGCTGATGTTGTCCACCACGGTCACCACACCCACACACGTGGCGGTGAGTCCGCTGTTGTCCGTTACGGTGAGCGTGACGTTCACCGTGCCGACGTTGGAGCAGTTCACCGTGGCCGGGTTCACATTGAGTGAAGCGATGGTGCCATCTGGATCGAAGCTGCCGTTATCGATAATGGCTACTGTGATGGCTGCGGTTCCGCCGGCGCCAAGGTTCACCGTGGCGTTCTGGCAGATGGCCACCGGTGGTTGGTTGGCCACCACGTTCATGGAGAATTCCGAGGTGCTGCGCGGAACAGCCGGCGACCAGCTCCGTGGCTGTGGCGCCGATCACGCGACCGGTGATGGTCGCGAAGGCGACGAGTCTCGTCGATCAGGGAGACCGGTCGCATCGGTCGTGACGTTGACCGTGCCCATGACTGGAGTCCCTCACCGTAGCCCGACCCATCCTCCGTGCCTGTGGGGTTATTGAAGAACTCGATCCGGTAGTTCTTGATAGCCTCGGACTGGAGCAGACCTACCACACGCGTGGTCGCGCCCAACACTTGTGCGTTGAACAGCAGCGGGAAGTTCTGGCGATTGTTGCTGCCGCCGTCCACATCATTCGCATCGTTGGCGGTAAGACCATCGTTGTTCAGGTCGATGCCCAGATTACCACTCGCACTGATGGAGTTGCGCAGGATGCTGTTGCCCGCACCTGCCGTCGCTTCCAAGGTGACACCACGAAGGGCGCTGTTGTAGATGAGGTTGGCCGCATCGCTCGTGATACCACCGATCACGTTGTTCGTGCTGGAAGCACCTTGGATACGAATGCCGTTCTGTCCGTTCGCGATCGCTGCGGAACTACCGGCGGCAATGCCGATGCGGTTACCCGCCACCGTATTCCCTGGTGCGTTGGTGATGCGGATACCATCACCGGTGTTTCCGGAGATCACGTTGGCTGAACCAGCAGCTGTACCGCCGATGGTGTTGCCTGTGGCGCTCACCTCGATGGTGACACCATTCCATTCGCCAATGACCAGCGCCGGTCCTGAGTTCACCGATGAAGTTCCCGACGCTGTTGTTTCCGGTAGCGGTCGCGCTCGTGAGTTGTACGCCGGTGCCGTATTGCCACTGATGACGTTGCGATTGCAGTGGTCGGTGCCACCGATGGTGTTGTTCCCACGCTCGGTTCAGACGCCCGTTAGGTTCGGCAGGGCGCTGGTGCCGTTGGGCAGCCGTACCGATCAGGTTGCCGACCACCAGGTTGTTCTGCGACTGATTGCATCCATACCCCAAACTGACTATTCCCGGAGATGACGTTCGACTCTTCCTGCCACGGTGCCACCGATGGTGGTGTTGGCAGTGCTGGAGAACAGTAGACACCGGCGAAGGTGTTCGGAACGGCCTGCGTTCCTGCTAGCATCGGTTCCAGGTGGTTACCCATGATCATGTTGCCCGTTGCACCGATATGCGCGACCGCAACGCCTGATGCCATTCCCGGAGAGAACGTTGCGGTCCGCCGCTGTAGTACCACCGATGATGTTGTTCTCCGCGTCGGATTCAATGGAGACACCATGCATGTCATTCGGCGAAGCGGCGGTGCCTGCGGCATTTGTTCCGATATAGTTACCCGCGATCACACAATTGCTGGATCCCAAGGAGAGACCGATACCGTGCTTGTTGAAGCGGTTGATGATGAAGCCGCGCACTACGGAGTTGCTTGCGCCATAGATCGCGAAGCCATTTTCAGTACCTGCGTTCGTGCCATCAGCTCCACAATAGGAGTCCCGATGAAGCCGGGCTGCTTGGTGGCATCCAGCACGAGCGTGCTTGTGACAGAGGCGGTCGTGCTTTGGGGGGAGATCGTCGCGATGCCAGCCACGAAATAGTTGTTCGCCGCCCGCAGTCCTGGTGCAGCGGTCCCATTGCTGATCATGAACACCACGTTCTCCTTGGTCGCGACCAGACCTGCCTGTGACAGCGCGGCGTCGTTGCCCAGGGCGTTCGCGTTCGTGATGGCCTGGCGCAGTGATCCCTGGCCCACATCGTTCGTGTTCACCACCACATCGAAGCTGAATCCGAAGTCCACACCGGTGATGTCCTGATCGTCTATCGTCACCCAGCTCAAGGACTGGACATCTTCCGTTACGGTCTGTAGTGCGGCCAGCGTGGTGCTGCCATTCCCGGCATCCACCTTGTTCGGGGTGGTACCACCCACCATATCATCTACAGGGTAGACCACGTTGTTGTCCACCGTGGAAGCGAACGTTTGGACCGCGCGCAAACCGGGAACATAGCCCGTGCGCGAGCTGCTTACGCTGGAGTTCACTACACGCACTTGGTAGTCGGCAGCGGTCAACGCGGTGAAGGTGTAAACCCCACTTGCGTTCGTGGTCGTGCTGGAGAGGAAATTGCCTGTCCCGTTATAAAGTTCCACACGGGCGTTCGGACGAACGCTACCACCATTGGCGAGAGCCGTGGAGCGATCACGTCCGGCACCACCGCCATAGTTCACATCCTCGAACACGATACCGCTCAAGGTGAAGCCGCTCGCGATGGATGCGCTGAACTCGCTGCTATTGCCTGTGGTGGTATTGGTCGCAATGGCCGACACCACATGACCTGCTGGTATCGTGATCGAAGGAATGGTCACGTCGAAGCTGAAGTTTCCCGACACATCCGTGTTACCTGTGATGGCACCCAGGTACGTGCTGCCTTCACCGTGACCACTGGCGTCGGCCGACGGGCTGCTGAAGAACTCGATGCGGAAAGGGGAGGAGACGTTGCTGTTGAGCGTTCCGACCACGCGCGAGTTACCGCCGGCCGAGTTGGCAGTGGAAAGCACCGGAAAGTTTTGGCGCAGGTTCGCCCCGTTATCGGGGTCCAGGTTGTCGTTCGGGTTGGGGATGTCGTTGTTCTGAAGGTCGATACCCAGACCGCCGTTGCCGGAGATGCTGTTCCGCAGGAACCGGTTACCGGTGCCGTCGTCAGCGCGGATGCCATCGAAGCCGTTGTTGGCGATGATGTTGCCTTCACCTGCGTTCTCACCGCCGATCCAGTTGTTGGCCGGACCACCGATGATACGAACCCCATCCAGACCGTTACCGGCCGCCGTGGTGCCATCGGCGAGCACGCCGATCCAGTTGCCCTGGATGATGTTGTTCGTGCATGGCGCGTTGGCTAGTTGGATACCGGCACCGGCGGTACGTGCGATGATGTTACCCTGACCTGCCACGCTGCCGCCGATCACATGGTTGGAGGTGCTGAAAATGCCGATGCCACCGCCACTGGTGATGGTGCCGGCGCCCGCTGCGTTGAGACCGATCCAGTTGCCGCGAACAGTGCTATTGCCCGCACCGGAATCGAAGTTGATGGCGAGGTCGCTATTGCCGCTGAGGATGTTGCGACCAGCCGCCGTGCCATTTCCGATGATCGTGCCGGTGGAGCCATTGCGTACGGTGATGCCATCATCGGCGTTCGCGATCGCTCCCGTGCCGGCGTTGTTCAAGCCGATGCGGTTGCCCAGAAGCTGTGTCCCGGTGCTGTTGAAGTCGATGTAGACGCCGCTTTTGCTGTTGCCACTGATGAGGTTGCCGGAACCGGCAGCGATACCACCGATGGTGTTGTTCGACGCACCGTTCTCCAGGAGCATTCCGTGGTCCCCGTTCGCGATCGCGGCGGTACCGGCGGCGTTGGTGCCGATCAGGTTGCCCAGGAAGGTGTTCGACGTAGCGGTGGCCTGGTCGACAAGAATGCCTGAAGAACCGTTCCCACTGATCAGGTTACCCTGACCGGCTGCAGTTCCGCCGATCACGTTGCGATCACCGTTCAGTTCGATGCCGTTGTCTCCATTGGCCACGGCAGCCGTTCCTGCGGCGTTCGTGCCGATGCGGTTGCCGTGGAACTGAGGGTTCGTGGAACTGGCATTGATCTCGATCCCATCATCGCTGTTACCGCTGATGATGTTACCGGATCCAACGGCGCCGACGATGTTGCCATCCGTGCGGAGCTCCACACCGTCGTTGCCGTTGCCCAGGTCGGTTGCGCCATCCGCTCCCAGGCCGATGATGTTGGAAAGGATCGTGGTGTTGTTCGAATTGTCCAGGACGCGGATACCATCCTGACCGTTGCCGCTGATCACGTTGCCATGGGCAGTGGTGGTTCCTCCGATGGTGTTGCTTGCTGCACTGTTCTCCAGGATGACCCCGTGCCAGCTGTTCCCGATGGCGGTGGTTCCAGTGAGGTTCGTGCCGATTTGGTTGCCGACGATGCTGTTGTTCCCCGCGGTACTGCGCAGGCGGATGCCCGAGTCGTTGTTGCCGCTGATGATGTTACGTGCGCCAGCAGCGCTGCCTCCGATGATGTTGTTGGAGCTGGTGCCGTTCAGGTCGATGCCATCGTTGCTGTTGCCGAGATCGGCGGTGCCCGCTGCATCGGTCCCGATGAGGTTGCCCACGATCGTATTGGTACTGGCGTTGTTCAGCAGGATGCCGTCCTGGCCATTGCCGCTGATCAGGTTGCCCTGACCGTTGGAGAGACCACCGATCAAGCTGTTGGACCCTTCCAGGGAGATGCCTTCGTTCGTGTTCGCGATGGCGGCAGTACCTGCGGCATTGGTTCCGATGCGATTGCCCTGAACGGTCGTGTTGCCAGCGGCCACTATTCCGGCCATGTTGCCACTGATCACGTTGCCTTCGTTCAGGGTGCTGTTACCGCCGACCGTGTTGCCGATGCTGCCCGAGTACATGTACACACCGTAGAATCCATTCCCGATCCCCGCGGTTCCGGCCGCATTGGTGCCGATGTGGTTGCCGATCACCCGGCAGCCGGTGACACCAGCGCCTTCGAGCTGCACACCGTCGCCGCTGTTGCCCGAGATCACGTTGCGATCCGCGGCGTTCGTTCCACCGATGATCACGTTGGTGGTGGTGCCGGCCACAGCCACACCGTCCCAGCCGTTCGCCGATGCAGCACTGCCCGCCGCGTTGGTGCCGAGGTAATTGCCCGCCACCACCATGGCATTGCTGCCCAGGCTGATGTTCACACCGCAGTAGTCGAAACGGTTGATGATGAAGCCACGGACAACGGAGTTCGGTGCGTTCCAGAAGGTGAGGCCGTTCTCGTTCACCGTAGTGGTGCCGTTCAGTTCGATGATCGGAGTGCCCGCGAAACCCGGCTGGGTGCTTGCATCCAGTACCAACGGAGCTGTGGCCGCTGGCAATCCCGTGGTGGGCGTGATCGTTGCAATACCAACGGTGAAGGAGTTGTTGGAAACGCGAAGGCCCGCTGCTGCGGTACCGTTGCTGATCATGAACACGGCATGGTCGATGCCTGCCGTTCGACCTTGGATCGCAAGGCCCGTGTTGCTCAGGTCATTGGTCTGGGTGATCAACTGGCGCAAGGAACCCTGGCCCGCATTGTTGGTGTTGCACACCACATTGAAACTGAACCCGAAGTCGAGTCCGGTGAGGCTCTGACTATCGATGTTCACCCAGGTCAGTGACTGCGCCTCGGTACTCACGGTCTGTAGTGCCGCGATCGTGGTGCTTCCGTTGCCTGCGTCCACCTTCGCAGGGTTGATCCCACCCACGTGGTCCGTGATGGGGTACACGACGTTGTTGTCGCTTGTGGCCATGTAGGTCTGAACGGCACGGTGGGATGCGGTATAACCGGTGCGGGCACTGCTCACGCTGCTGTTCACCACGCGCACTTGGTAATCTCCGGATGCCAGAGCGCTGAAGGTGTAGTCGCCGCTTCCATTCGTGAGGGTGCTCGTGAGGTACGTGCCGGCGGCATCAAACAATTCCACACGTGCGTTGGCACGTACGCTACCATCCGAACCCAATGCTGTTGCCTTGTCGCGACCCGCACCACCGCCGTAGTTCATGTCCTCGAAGACCGACCCCGAGATCGTGAAGCCCGAAAGCAGCGACGCGCTGAACTCGCTGGTGTTGTTGGTGGCCAGGTTCGTAGCCGTGGCCGTCACGTAATGGCCCGTGGGGATCGTGATCCCCGCGAGGTTGGCATTGATCGCGGCGTTGCCGCTCGCATCGGTGCTCACGGGTTGTACCGATCCCAGGAAGGTCGCGCCTTCACCATATCCGGTAGGATCAGCCGCCGGGCTGCTGAAGAACTCGATGCGGTAGTTGCTGGACGCGTTGCTGTTCAGCGTGCCGGTGATCGAGGAGTTGCCGCCGGAGCTTGTTGCGCTGGTGATCACCGGGAAGTTCTGCCGGCTGTTCGCCCCCCCGTCGATGTCGTTGAGGTCGTTCACGCTGACACCGTCCGAGTTGTGATCGATGCCGATACCACCGTTCGCGTCGATGGCATTGCCCAGGATGCGGACGCCCGTTCCCTGGTTGCGCACACCGAAGGATCCGTTGTTCCGGATGATGTTCCCTTCGCCGGTGTTCGTACCGCCGATGATCGTGCCGTTGGCGATGTTGCTGATGCCGGCGAAGTAGTTGCCGAATGCCGCTGTTCCAGTGATGTCCGTGCCGATGAGGTTGCCCTGGATCGTATTGCCTGAACCGCTGTCCACGTAGATCCCATCCGCGGAGTTGCCGGGGTTCACGTTGCCGGAGATGGTGTTGCCCGCGCCGGTGGCCGACCCGCCGATGATGTTGTTGTTCGAGGCGATGATCGCGATGCCATCGTGTTCGTTGCCCAGGGCCGCATCACCCGCGGCGCGCAGACCGATGATGTTACCGCGCACCGTGGTGGCGGCCGAGCCGTTCAGCAGGATGCCGTGGTTGCCGTTGCCGCTGATCACGTTGCCGGATCCGGCAGCGGTCCCACCGATCGTATTGGTGGACGCAGCGCTCAACACACGGATGCCGTCGCTGCCGTTCCCCCGATCCAAGGTGCCGTCGCTGTTCGTGCCGATGTAGTTGCCCTGTACCGCGTTCGTGTTCGAGCCATCGATGATCAAGCCCGCACCACCGTTACCCGAGATGATGTTGCGAGCCGCTGCTGTAGTACCGCCGATCGTGTTGTTGTTCGATGCGAACTTCAAGCTGATGCCAACCAGGTTCCCCAACGCCGCTGTACCAGCCGCGTTCAGGCCGATCGTGTTACCGAGAACCGTGGTGTTGGTCGCGGATTCCAGGCGCAGACCGATGTCGTCGTTGCCGCTGATCACGTTGCCCTCGCCGGCCGCGGGACCGCCGATGCGGTTGCCGCTTCCACCCATCAGGATGCCGTTGAACGTGTTGCCGAGGTCCACCGCGCCGGTGATGTCCGTGCCGATGTAGTTGCCGATGATCGTGTTGTTGCTCCCCTGGCCGAAGCTGGTCTCGATGTAGATGCCGTAGGCGTTGTTCCCGCTGATCACGTTGCGGTGCGCGGGTGTGTTCCCTCCGATTGTCACGCCATTGGTCTGCAGGAAGATGCCCGCGCTGTTGTTGCCGATGCGCGCCGTTCCCGCTGCGTTCGTGCCGATCAGGTTCCCTTGGATGCTGGCGGTCGTGCTGCCTTCGAATGCGATACCGTGCAGGTTGTTGCCGCTGATCACGTTGCCAGCACCGGCGGCCGTGCCACCAATGGTCATATCGGTAGCGCCGCTACGCACATGGATGCCGCTGAAGGTGTTCCCCAGGTCGGTCGTTCCGTTTGAAGCGATGCCGATATAGTTACCGGTGATCGTGTTGTTGTTGGCCAGGTCCTGGAAGTTGATGCCGCTTTCCGCGTTGGCGCAGATCACGTTGCGATCGGCCACCGTCGTACCTCCGAT
Source organism: Flavobacteriales bacterium (assembly GCA_016718655.1). Classification (GTDB taxonomy): domain Bacteria; phylum Bacteroidota; class Bacteroidia; order Flavobacteriales_F; family PHOS-HE28; genus PHOS-HE28. The sequence continues at coordinate 17,908 of JADKCV010000014.1, forward strand.
GGTGATGTTCGTCGCGCTGTTTCCCACCCAGATACCATGCTGGCCATTGCCCAAAGCGCCTGTACCAGCCGAGTTCGTGCCGATCAGATTGCCTCGAACGGATGCGCCCGCGGTCACACCATCGATAACGATACCATGGTTCGTGTTGCCACTGATCTGGTTGTTGCCCACAATGGTTCCCACCATGTTGTTGAGCAGAAATACACCAGAGGATGTGTTCGCGATGGCGACATTGCCCGCCGCGTTGGTGCCGATACGGTTGTTCAGCACACGGTTGTTGTCCGTAGGTGTGCTGTTGCGGTACACCATCACACCGTACTGCGCATTACCGCTGATCAGGTTGCCATCAGCACTGTAAGACCACCCACGGTATTGTTCGACCCATCGCGTATCAATACGCCTCTACCTCCGTTCGTGATCGCCGTTGTGCCAGCCTCATTGGTGCCGATGTGGTTGCCACTGATGGTGTTGCTCGAGCTGCCTTCCTGCGTGTACACACCATCACCGCCGTTACCACTGATGATGTTGCGCGCCGCAGCAGTATTCCCGCCAACGATGTTGTTGTTGGCGTTCTCGATCATGATGCCTTCTAGCACATTGCCCAGGTCGGCGCCGGCGACATTCAGGCCGATGAAGTTGCCAAGTACCGTGTTACCATTGCTGAGACCCGAGATATGCAGTCCGCGTCCGTTATTGCCGGAGATGAGGTTGCGCTCGTTGAGCGCCATACCGCCTACCGTATTGTTCGACGAGCCGCTGGTGAGGGTGATGCCTTCCGCTCCGTTGGGTAAGCCTCCCAGTCCATTGGCCCGCGTCCCCGCCATGTTGGCCACGATCACGTTACCGTTGCTATTGCGCAGAACGATCCCGTCATCCGTATTACCCTGATGCCAGGTTGCCGTTCCCGGGTTGGCTGATCGTTGCCGTCGGCGTCGCTCAGCATGATCCCGCTCGTGCGTTCGGGATCCCAGCCGTTCCGGCGGCGTTGGTCCCGCAGTAATTGTTCAGCACGATGTTATCGTCGGCGTTGTCCAGGCGAATGCCATCCAAGGTGTGGCCGCCGATCACGTTCCGTTTGGCCAGTTGGTCGGTCCCTACGGTGTTGTCATGCGCACCGTTCTGCACCACCACACCGGTGGGCTGAACGCACACTGCCGCCGAACCGGCGACATTGATCCCGATGTAGGAGTGTCGAATGGCGTTGTAAGCCGCATCTGCTCCATCTATCACCACACCGCCGCCCGCGTTTCCGCTGATCACGTTGGGTTCATCCCCCCACCATGGATTGCCAAGTGAGTTTCCCTGCGAGTTATTGATGAACACACCTGCTCCATCATTCCCTGCGCACGTCGTGCCATCGGGCATCACCCCGAGATGGCAACCCATGATCTCGGTGTATCCCTTGTTGAGCCTGATGCCGTCCCCGCTGAAGTTGGTGATGCTCAAGCCGTAGAAGGCGCACCAGTCATTGTCCACGACCAGGCCATTGGCTCCGGCACCGGCTGATGATCCGTCGATGCGCACCACCGGGGTGGTGGCGTATTCCGGGTCGTTCCAACCACCCAGATAGGTGGAGGTCTGCAGGCTGGGCAGGGGGGAGGAGGGAGTGATGATCTGAGCTCCGGCGCCAGGGAGGTCGAAGTAGATGTAGTTGCCGGTCCAGGCATCCAGGTTGTTGTTGGCCGCCATGATCGCTTCCCGAAGACTGATGCCGTCTCCACCTGGAGCGCCGACCAAGTGCATGATCGAGGTGGTATTACCGTTCACCACGTCGTTGGTGTTGGTCACGATCGGTCGGCCGTAGTAGCATGCAACGTTCTGAGAGAACTCCGAAGTGTTCCACGTACCATCCTGGGCGGCCGTGCAGCTGATCATCGTGCCGGCAGGGATGTTGTTCCAAGAACCAGCCGTAGCGTGCAGGATCAGGTTTCCAGAACCGTCCGTTGGCGCGTAACGGGTCCCGATCCACAATTGGCCCTCTCCATAGCCACTGGCATCCGGAGCGGCGTTCGCGTAGTAGTCGAAGCGGTACTCGGTACTTGGTAGTCCGGTGAAGGCGGTGCGAACGTATACGCGACCGTCCTCATCGGTCATGGCGGCTTGGATCACCGGGAAATTCTGCCCGTCATTCGGTCCGGTATCCCCATCGCCGCCATCGTTCAGGGTAACGCCATCGTTGCCCAGGTCAACACCCAGGCCGCCATTGCCCCAGATCATGTTACCGCTTACGCTGTTGTTGTCCGTGGCTGCACCGATGATCGCGATGCCGGCCCCGGTAGCACCGGTGATCCGGTTGTAGCAGCACCCGGTTTCGCCCACTTGGTTCCAGTTGGCGCCGCTCTCGAAGCGGATCCCCTGTTGCAAGCCGCCGATCACGGTGGTGCCGTTGGCGCTGAGGCCGAATTGGTTCACGCGCACATGGTTGCTGCTCGCACCGGCGCCGGTGAAGCGAAGACCTGCATTGGTGGTGGCGCCGGAGAAGATGTTCCGGTATTCCGCCCCCCAACCGCCCACCTCGGAGTCCGATCCGGCGATCACCACGCCATTGCCGGTTCCGCTCGCAGCGGTTCCCAAGGCATTCGTGCCGATGAAATTGCCGAGGATGCGCGTGCCGCTCACCCCGCTCTGTACGTTGATGGAGTTCGTTGTGAAGCGATTGAGGATGAAACCTTGGATCGTGCAGTCGTTCGCGTTCACCGTGAGGCCCGTGGCCACGGCATTGTTACCGTTCAGTTCGATGCGCAACACAGCGTTGCTGCCGGGATCGGTGGTGTTCCAAACAGTGCCCGGTTGCGAATAGCCGTCGATGAATACCGGGCCTGTGATGGTAGGTAGGGCGCTTGCCACCGTGATGGTCCGCACGCCGGCCCCAGCGATGTTGAACTGGATCGTATCGGCACCCGCGGCACCATTCGCACTGGTGATGGCCGCTCGTAGCGACCCCGCACCGGCATCGGACGTGGTGGTGACAGTGAACTGCGCGGCCCGCGCAGCACCCGATCCGAGGGTGCCTGCCAGGGTCAAGGCACCTAGGGCCCTGATCCACTTTCGGTCTCTTGGTCGTATCGAACGCCGTTGTCCTAACATAGCTGTTCCAGGTTCAGTCCTGGATCCAGCTCCGTTCGCCAGAAGTGTGAGTAGCACTTCCTGCGTGTTGTTCGGACTTCGCTACCGTGGGAGTAGTACGGTATCGCCTGCCCGAACAGGATGTTGACGGCCGTTGAGGCCTGTTACCTTTTTTGTCGACGATTGTTGCGGTTTCGTCCCTGAAATTGGCCTTTGTAGCGCTGAATCTACAAGGCTATGACCCCTGCGTCACGTGTGCTGTTGGCCCTATGAAGCACCTTGGCGGGAACCTCAGAACGACCGCCAACTCCTTGATCGTTCGCCCCAACGAGTTTCTTGCCAAGGCAGCAGGGGCTTCTTCCAACGCCGGTCAGCGGCAAAGCGCCGGGATCCGGAATGGAGCAAACGGGCAACCGTCAGGTGGGTGCTGAACAGTGGAGCATGGACCGATGTATCGGGCCCCCGAAAGGCCAGTTGTAGACCGAACTCCCAGTTGTTCTGCTGCATGCCTACTGCGACCAGGCCATTGAGCCTGAAGGACCCTTGATTGCTCGACTGCTCGGTTGGAACTGCCCTGCCCAATTGTTGCACGGCTTCCATTCCGGCGCGGACGAACATGCCTGCTCGTACCATGAGGGTGGGTGCGAACTGCAACACCATGCCGGGCTTGTGCTGTCGTTCCCGGTAGGAGGCATCCTTCCAAGGTTCGTTGTAGATGAGCAGTACCGTGGTACGCAGTGCTATGCTCTGATGGACTTGAAGGCTATGGAACCCTCCGATCCCACCGCGGATGGTGCCAGGTCCGGAATACCAGTGTTCAAGGCCGCTGGAACCAGCCAGCCCTGAATGCTGTGCCTTGACAGGGTTGCTTGGAAATGTGAGGTTCAGGAGGGAGAGGGTCAGGACCTGGATGAGGCTCCTTGGGTTCATGCAGGGGGTCAGGAAATGGCGGAAGAGTGGGTTGTTCGATCCGTTGTACGTCGTTGATCCTACGATCAAACTTCGATGTGACCGGCCTTGATCTCGATATCCATACTTACCATCTCGCGATAGGTCTCACCGGCCTCCAGCATGAAATCATCGTCCTCCTCCACATACCAGGTAACGGAGAGTTGCTTACCGAGTTCCTGGAGCCGTTTGATCTGCATCAAGACCTGGTACAAGGCTTTCAAGGAACTGGAGTTGAAGTAGGGTAGGCTGAATTCGAAGGCACACCCATTCGGTAGTTGGTCCCCATGGTCCTGTAGCCAATTGACCAATGGAGCGTAAAAGGCGCTGGCATTCTCGGGAATGCTATTCCCAACTACACGGAACCAGGCATGTTCCGCATTGTAGCTGATGGCCGGTGTCGACTTCGTGGCAATGATGTTCAGTGCGTTCATAGGACTAGGCGCGTTTGCGGTCTGCCGGCAAGTGGGTGGATACCGTACTGGTACATAGGAATTCGTCGGTGTGGAGCGGGCTGATCTCAGCACGTATGTTCTTGCCGACGCGTCTGGCGATCTGGAGCATACCCAGACCTGCCCCTCCTTTCTCACCATAACCTTCTTCGGTCATTTGTCGCTTGAAGGCATCGGTGATCTCCTCCGGGGTCATCGCGGCGATCCGGCTCACCGCCTTTTGCAGGCGGTGGGCATCAGCGCTCTTGGCTTTGTTGCGGATGGTCACCACCAACTGGTCGCCATCAATGCGCCAGATGAAGTCCACATCCGTGCTCGAATTGTAGCGTTCGGCATTGTCCAGCAGTTCCAATGCGATGCCGATGAGCTTCTTCAGGTCGCTACGCGGGCCGAGGTTGCAAAGGGCGATACACTGGAGCAGGTCCAGCAATTGGATCCGGACCTCGCTGCTCAGCTGGCCTTTGTATTCAAGGATGTTCTTTTCCATGGCGGTGGGGAGTTGCCGTGTGTGTTCCGTGTTCAAGCTGCGTACCGAAGGCCGATCAACAATACATCGTCCGTCTGGTGCGTATCGCCTTTCCAATCGTTGAAGGCCTTGTCCGTGGTGGCCTTGATGTGTTCCAGGTCATGGTTGGCATGGTGCTCCAATAGGTCGGTGAGCTGTTTCAACGAGAATTTCTTCCGTCCGTTACCTCCGCCGAACTGGTGGATGATACCATCGCTGAACAGGTAGAGCGAATCACCGTTCTGGAGGTCCAAACAATGCTCCTTGTAGCCCTTGGATCGCTCGAAATGGCCATCCCCGATCGGCAGGATATCGCCTTTGATCCGGTTCACCTGACCGTTCCGAACATGGAGCAGTGGAAGCTGGGCTCCTGCAAAGGAGAGCGTACCCTTGTTCGTATCGATCGCGCACAATCCGATGTCGAACCCGTCATTGTACAGATTCCCGTCACCCCGAGCTTCCATGGTGCGCTTCACATGGTCGTGCAACCGGTCCAGCAGTTCTGCACTGGTGGAGGTGGGGTCCTTGGTCAACAGTTCGTTCAATCCGTAATAGGCGATGAAGGTCATCATGGCTGCTGGCACACCATGGCCAGTGCAGTCGATGGCGGCCAGGAATACCCGATCGCCGTAGCGCTTGATGAAGGGTAGGTCACCGCTCACCGTATCGAGTGGTTTGTACAAGAGGAAGCTATCGGGAAGGATCGCTTGCAGGTCCTGTTCACTGGGCAGGATGGCCGATTGGATGGTCTGGGCATACCCCAGGCTGCTCTGGATGTTGTGGTTCTTCTCCTCCAATTCATCGTTGATGCCTTTGATATGCTGGTTCTGTTCCCAGATGGTCCGTTTCTTCTTCTGGGATATGCGCCATGCCCAGAACATCCATATGGCGGAAAGGGCTCCTGCAACTGCCAGCATGATGGAATACCGTTTCACCGCCCGGTCATGGTCCTGCCGTGCCGCTATCGCTTGGCTCTCGGCCTCCACCAACAAGTTCCGCTTCTCGAGGAGCTCCACGGTCCGCTCCTGCTCCTTTTTTTCGGCTTCCATACGCGTCAAGCTCAAGGATTGCAACATCCGGCTGTTGTCGAGTTCCTGGATCTGCCGCTGCTGCCGTTCGGCATCCAGATCGGCCTGGGCCAGTAGTAGCTCTCGAGTGGCCTGGTCGCTTTTCAATACGGCTTCCCGTCGACCCGATTCCTCGAGCTGTTTCTCGTACACCAACAAGGCCATCTGTTTCTCTTGATTCTCCGCGTCCAAGGCCAGTTGGCGCATCCGTGCCTCCTTGCGTTGCTCACGGTTCAGAAGGTCCATCTGCTCGCGTTCGATACGCTGCAAACGAAGCAACTGCGCCTCCCGATCGGTCTTCAATTGGGCCACCGAGGTGGCAAGCCGCAATTCGATATCCCTTGACTTGCGCTCGTACTGGCGAGCCTCACCTTCCAGGTCCAACCGCTCGAAGATGGTGGACAGGAGATCGCAGGTCTGTGCTTGTTCCTTGTCGTTCCTCGATTCTTCGGCCATGCTCAACGCTTCCAACGCAATGGATTGGGCCTTGCCAAGGTCACCTTGCAGGACGCGCACGGCCGCTTCGGTACGTAGCAATCGCGGCAATAGCCACCTCGCCTTGTTCCTTTCGGCGTCGAACCGGGCATCATCCAAGAGCCGCAACGAAGCATCGATGTTACCCGCCTTCGCCTGCGCATGTGCCGCGTTGATCTTCATGGGAAGGCGCACCGCAGGCAGGTCCTCCACCATGATCGATCCCTTGGCGAAGGCGGCGACCGCCTCCTGGGAACGACCCGACCGGAGATGGAGTTCGGCTACATTGTTGGCGCTCACACCGGCATCCAATGGTCGGTCCAGCGCGATCGCCAGCTTCAACACCTCCTCCTCCGTGGTCAACGCACTTTGGTACTTTCCTGAACGCGCTTGGGCCATGGCCTTGGTGGCCAAGAGGTCCAGTTGCAAGGACTTGTCACCGCTGCGAACGGCTTCTTCCATGTACCTGTTGCAATGTTCCTCGAGTTTGTCCGGGTTCAGGATCATGGCCTTGGCAGCCGTTTCGGTACGCAGGTAGCGCGTGCGGTCCATCCGGTCGGCGGCTGTTGTGCTCTTGGCATCCTCCAAGTGTTCCAATGCTTTCTGGGGATGCCCGGCGCTCACGTAGAGTTCCGCCAATTGAAGCAGTGCTTCCGTGCGTGACCCGCTGTGGTAGGTGCCGTTCACCAAGGTCGCTCTGAGACTGGCACCGATCGCATTGTCCAGGTCACCTTTCGAGCGATGTGCCCGTGCCAATTCCATGAGTGCTTGGCCCAGTTCATTGTCCAGTCCATGACGCTCCGCCTCCGAAGAACCAAGAATGGCGAATTCAATGGCCTCCTTGTAGTGACCGGTCGACCGTTCATGGGCGGAGAGTTCCACCAGTTTCGTGGCTCGTTCCTTACCCGGTGAGGCTTTGAGCACATTGGCCAGCATATCCTCGTAATCCTCTTGGCCATGGGCCAGAAAGGCCAATAACACGGCCGAAAGCAGCAGCAAGGTCCTCACGCTATGGTTCATTGGACGAACTTGTAAGTGAGCGTCAACAGCCATTGCCTGCCGTTCAATGCGAACGGGGTGAGCGCATTACGCATGGGGTTCACCAGCGTACGCGCCGTATCCGTCAGATTGTTGCAGCCCAGGTCGATGATCAACCGATCGGACTTGTCGGGACGTAGACCTACGCCTGCATTGAAAATGAGCTCTGACGGCCATTCGGCCAGTTCGGTATCCGAACCATCCGCGGTGGCTTGTGTGGACCACATGGCACTGCGGTAGCTGGCCCGGGCACGCACGCTCATTGCCGGGATCGGGTCGAAGGACACCGCAGCGAACGCCTGGAGGTTGGGTAACCCTTCGAAGGCGAAGCTCAAACTATCCGGAAGTTGGATCTCGGGTAGGTCCGTGCTTCCCAGGGGACGGTAGATACCAAGGCCGGCCAGTACCACGCTGGTCTTGGACTCCCGGTTGATGCGCAGGTCGAAACCTTCGGTGCCCGCTGAGTTCCGGTTGATGTAGTTGTCGAGTGTGGCGTCATCGAAGACATACACGATCGGGTCATCGATCACCGTGTGGTAGGCATTCGCTGTGATCCAAGTGGTCTTGCCCAGTTGTACGCCCAATTCACCTTCGGTGGTCGTCACGTATTCGGCACTTACTGACCCTTCCTCAGGTCCATAGTTGAGGTTCATGATGGTCGGGGTCTTGAAAGCCTTGCTCCACATGGCTTTGGCATGGAAACGGCCGAAGCGCTTGGTATATGCGAGCCGGGGTGCGGCAAAGCGACCGGAAAGCGAGTTGCTTTCGATGCGGTAACCGGTCAATAGGTTGCCCCATTTTCCATTCACGCCCAATTCGCCGAATACTGCGCCATCGGACATCACGGCCTCGGGCGTTCCGGTCATGACGAATTCCACGCCGGGCTCCTTCCAGTGATACTCGGAATGCTGACGATAGCCTTGCAAGCCGATGCGAAGGGCCAGCCAAGCCAGGGGTTTATAAGCCAACGCCACATGCCCGTTGCTCCGTTGGTTGCTGGTGTTCGATGCCAGCCGTTCGGGGGCCGTGGAATTGATGTAATACCACGGCAGTTGGTCGGCATGTCCCAGACGCCAGGTCAATTCCAAAGGCTTCCCCAGCCGCACTTTCTGCTCCAATCCGAAGACCACATCGCGCAACTGCACGGTGTACTGCGCATCGCTCACCCGGAAGGTCTCTTCCATGTAGTGCATGCTGGCCCTCAGGTTCTTCCAGCGGTAGTTGAAATGGAAGGTGTTGGCATGGGTGGCGGTGCTGTCCTGGAAGGACAAGAGGGTGCTGTCCGCCAGCACTCGCTGGGCATTGCTCCGGTTGCCGCGGGTGTGCGACACGAGGTAGGTGATGTCCTGGTTGCGGCTCAAGCGATGGGCGCCGGTGATGTGGGCCGAGGTGCGGGTCAAGGCCCCGTTGGAATGGCCCAACTGCACGCCCGCCCGGCTTCCTGTACCGTGGTCGGCGTTCCGGGTCACGATGTTGATGACACCCAGGGCCGCGTATCCGCCGTGCAGGACCGAGCCAGGGCCCAATACCACCTCCACGCGCTCCACGTTGGCCAGGGTGATCCGGTTGCCCAAGGCATAGGTGCCGAAGTCGTTCTCGTTGAGCTGCTTGCCGTCCAACAGGAAGAGGCACTTGCCCTCGATCGCCCAGTTGCCGTGCACCGCCACCCCGATCACATCGTCCACATCGCGCGCCACCGTGATGCCGGGCACCAATTGCAATACGTCGTACAGGTCGCGGGCACCACTGGCCTCGATCTGCCGGGCGGAAATGACCTGGACATGAGCCGGCGCCTCCCGCACCTCACGCCCTTCCATATCGGCAATGGATGTGATCGCTTGGGCTCGACCCTGTTGCTGGGCTGCTTGCAACAAGGTCTTGGCCTCGCTGAGCAGTAGTCGTTCCTCCGGGTTGCGTTCTTGGGCGCTTGCGGGAGAACAGGCGGCAATGAACACCCCCAACAGAACGGTCGATCGGATTGGTGTATGGTTCAAGGACATGGTTCCATCCGGGGGACACGGGTCTCCCGGACAGTGCCCTTAATCGTTTGGCGAGGCACTGGCGTTGCGTAGAATTCCTGCTACGAGTGCCGCTCTTCCACCGTCGAAAGCATGTTTATTCTCGACGAGTGGTTCGGTACGTCACCGGTCGATCGGATGTGAAAGGGTCACGGTGGTGCCGTCCATGGTGCTTTCCAATCGGACCGTGGCCTTCAGGATCCGCGCCATGGAGGCCACGATCGCATAACCGATCCCTTGACCATCGCCCCGTGCGAACCGGGCCGTATTGCCCATGTCAGGGGCCGATAGCATGGCACTGAGCCGCTCCAACGTTTCACTGTCGATTCCCGTTCCAGTATCGCTCACCATCAGTTCCCAGGCGTCCACAGTACGCTTGTAGCCGATCCGGACCACGGCTCCACGACCTGCGTGCGTGATGGCATTACCGATCAAATTATTGAGGATCACTTTCATGAGATGCGGATCCGTAGGGACGATGGTGTACTCAGGTACCTTCTTCACGATCTGGATGGCTTCCCGTTCGGCCATCTCCTCCCAGAGCCGTATGGCTTCCAGTACGGTGGTACAGAGGTCGACGGGCTGAATTCGTGGCGTGATCTGATCCGGATTGAACTTCACCCAGTCCATGAGTGCCGATGCGTTCACGTTCAGTTTGTCCGCACTGGCTGTAAGGTCCTCCAACGAACGATCCAACTCAAGTGGAGGTGCTCCGCCTTGGCTCAACTGTCGCGTGCTTCGCGCTACCCTGGAAATGAATCGTAATGGGGTGATGATGTCATGACTGATCACGCCGATGAGCGATTCCCGAGTTTCGAGGGCACGGGTCAATTGTTCGTTCCGACGATCCAACTCCTGCGTACGGGACCTCACATTCTCCTCCAGCCATCGGTTGCGCCTACGTAATCCCATGGTGTACCATTGCCACACCAACGTGACGAACCCGAGCAAGCCTGCCACCATCAGGGCGTACCCCTTCCACGTCCACCAGAAGGACGTCTCCACCTCGAACCAGTAGAACGGTTCCACCTCCACGCCACGGGCTGCCGACCCCACTGCACGGATGAACACCTCATGTTCTCCCGCGGGCGGACGATCGATGACCAAGCGGTCCTGGTCCAATTTCAACGGCATCCACTCGTCATTGATGCCCGTGATCCGGTATTCGAGCTTGGCGTTCTCCGGTTCGCCCCAATAGGCCATCCCGAGTTCGATGCTCACTTGCATCGTGTTCGGCGGGAATATGCTGTACTCGTTGATGGACCAGGGCACTCCATTCACGAACACGCGGCCGATCAGGATCGGATAGGACGGGAACGGGTCAGGCATATCCTCAGGCCTGAACTGTACCAAACCGTCCATGGTCGGAAAGGAGAGCCGACCATCCGCCAAGCGTAGCCAAGCCGGCTCACACCCCCCGTTGAATTCCGGATTGGTCATGCCCGCATTCGCCCCATACACCGCATAGAAGGGACGCTGTGTGGTATCGTTCACGTAGGTGGTGATATCGGCCAGGGTGGTACGGACCAGGCCTTTGTTGGTGCTCATCCATAGGTTCTGAGCGCCATCCAACACGAACGAATGCACATGGTTCAAGGCTCCATTACGGTCCACTGGCAGCTCATGGACCTTGTCCTTCAGGACGATCCGTATGCCCGATCCATAGGTACCCACCAATAGCAGGTCGCCGATGACCTCGATGGTTCGCACGCATAGGCCATCGAAACGCGTATCGGCTTCGAAACGCGAGGCCCCGCTGTCCGTTGCCCGATAAAGTCCGGTGCAACTGCCATAGACCAACCGCCCATCCTGATCTCTGCGCACCAGGAACGGGCGATCCAAGTACCGCGTACCACCCAGGTCGGCGGTCCAATGCAAGCGACGGTCCTTGATGTATCCCAAACGCTTCAGGTCGGCCACCCAGATGGAATCACCCTCGGCCCATAAGGTGGGGTGCCAAGCTTGCAAGTTCCCGGTCTCGACCAAGGAACCGGTGAACGGTGAATAGGCCATGATCCGATCAGCCTGGTTGAACCAGATGAGCCCTTCTGCATCCTTGCATAGACTGGCGTAGCTCATTCCATCCACTACTGCGGTGAATGGTGAACAACCCGAGTCGCCAACGATCAAGCCCGATCGGCCACTACCGATGGTGAGGATACCAGCCTGGCCCAAGTCGGCCTGTGAATAGAAGGAATTCTCCGCCAAGCCCAGTAGATCGCACTTCACGGTACGTAGGAGAACGGGTCGATAGAGGTGCAATCCCTTGGAACTGGTTCCTACCGCGATGATATTCGTGTTCTTGATGCGAACGACACTGTTCACCAAGGTCTGCGCAGGCAATTGGATGCCCAGTGCGTCCAACCGTAGGTTGCCGTGTTGATCCACCCAACAACGGTACAGGTCCTGTTGGAAATGCACGAACGACTCCTGGTCATCATTGCCGAAGAGGTATCGGCCCTCCTTGGGCCAGGTCGCAGGCCGTCCATCAAGTAGGAACGGTTGCTCCACGCATCGGCCGGTGGTGGTATCCAACCGGACCACACGATCCTCGTTGTCCACCCCGAAAATGCTCCCGTTCAATAGGAAAAGAGGACGGTCGTTCGATGGCACCACCATGGTGCGACGGAGTGCTCCGCTATGGTAGAGCCTCAACTCTTCGCGATGGCGCACGACCCACGTCTCGCGGTTGAAGGCGATCATGTTCACGTTCGGAACATGCTCACCAACGTTCGGCCAATCCTCCTGTCTGTGTTCCAGAAAGTCCAAATAGACCTGAAGACTGGGTATGTTCCCATATACACTGAGCCGGCGTCCCGATTCCTTCACCCGGGTCACCATATTGTGGCCGTGTACGGTGAAGATGTCCCCATTGGCATCGTCCACGTACAGTTCCTGGTCAGGCGTAACGAATAACTGGCGCGTGCGTGTGGTCAACTGGTCCTGACCGGGGATCAAGCGGATCAGGTTGAAGTTGCGGCCATCAAATCGCACAAGCCCGCCCTCTGTGGTGATCCAAAGGAAGCCCATGGAATCGGAGGCCATGTCCATGACACTGCTCTGCGGCAATCCATTACGAACATCGAAGTGGCGCACGCTCCACTGGCTCACTGGTCCATTGTCATGGGCCATGGAAGCCCCGGCGATCAGCGTCCCGAAGGCGATAAGGCAATTCTTCACGAGGTCGCGAAGCGATGGATCTCAGCCAACCGCTGTAGCTCGAGCTCCGTGGTCACCCCCAACTTGTCGAACAGACGTCATTTGTAGGTGGCCACGGTGGAGGGACTGATGTTCAACCGCTGAGAGATCTCCTTGATCCCGAAGCCGCTCACAATGTCCTGCGCCACACGGATCTCCCGATCGCTCAATTGGTTGAACGGGTCGTCACCACCTTCCTCGAAACGACCATTCCTATAGTAGGGTGCCAGGGTGTCACTCACATATACCTGACCGTGGTAGATGGTATTGATCGCTTTGATCAACTCCTCCTCAGGGGTGTCCTTCGACAGGAAGCCGGAACATCCCAACCCGATCACCCGCCGAGCATACAGCATCTCCGAGGTCATGCTGTAGACCAGCACCTTGGTGCCGGGGCGCAATTCCCGCCATTCATCGAGATGGTCCATCGCATTCCCATCGGACAACAACAGGTCCAGGATCATCAAACAAGGCTGTTCACTGTTCAGGATCTTGCGTGTCTCACGGATACTGCCGGCATCACTCACGCGTACATCCGGATAGCGCTGGGTGAGCAGGTTCCGGATACCCCTGCGGATGATGGTGTGGTCGTCAACGATCAAAACGTGCATGCTCCTCTGCGTTGTCAGTGCAAAACAATGTGGATACCACGGGGAGAGCGTGGCGAAGATCCTACAGCCTATCAGTCCAGTGCGTCCTACTCTTGTGCTGCGGATCAATGCAACACTTTTCCGCCCCTGGCCAGAGGTGACCAAAGTACGGGTTAAACCGTATCGTGGTCGGGAGAGACCTTGAAGCCGGGGGCGGATCTTTTTCCCGCCAACGCTCCGGCTACCACCTAGTTTTGCGGTCCTTCTCCCGAAACCGTTCCATGAAAGTCCGCACGCTCAAACGCACCAAGGTGAATGTGGTCACCTTGGGCTGCTCCAAGAACACCTTCGATAGCGAAGTGTTGATGGCCCAGCTAAAAGCCAATGGTATCGCGGTCGAGCATGAGGCTGATCACGAGGATCACAATGTGGTGGTGATCAATACATGCGGGTTCATCGATAATGCCAAGCAGGAGAGCATCGACACCATATTGACCTGGGCCAAGGCGAAGGATGAGGGTCATGTGGAAAAGGTGTATGTGACGGGTTGCTTGAGCCAGCGCTATGGTCCTGAACTACAAGCCGGTATCCCACAAGTGGATGCTTGGTTCGGCACGCGTGACCTTCCTCGACTGCTCAAGACGTTGAAGGCGGACTATAAGCATGAACTGGTAGGGGAGCGGCTCCTGACCACACCGGCCCACTTTGCTTACTTCAAGATCAGCGAGGGCTGTGACCGCAAGTGCTCCTTCTGTGCCATTCCGCTCATGCGTGGCAAGCACGTGAGTACACCCATGGAGCAGCTGGTCTCCAACGCGCAGAACCTGGCCCGCCAAGGGGTGAAGGAACTCATCCTCATCGCGCAGGACCTCACCTACTACGGCCTCGATATCCACAAGAAACGCAACTTGGATGAGCTTGTAGCCCGCCTGAGTGATGTGGAGGGCATTGAGTGGATCCGCCTGCATTATGCCTTTCCTTCCGGTTTTCCGATGGAGGTGCTTGATGTGATGCGTGACAGGGCCAACGTGTGCAACTACTTGGACATGCCTCTTCAGCACGGGAGCACCCGCATGCTCACCCGCATGCGTCGCGGCATCACACAGGAGAAGACCGAAGCGCTCGTCAACACCATCCGTGAAAGGGTTCCGGGTATCGCCATACGCACCACATTGATCAGTGGTTTCCCCGGTGAGACCCAGGCCGACCACGACGACAACCTGGCGTGGATCGAACGCATGCGTTTCGACCGGCTCGGTGCGTTCACCTACAGCCACGAAGAGGATACCCATGCACATACGTTCGAGGACGATGTGCCGGCGGAAGTGAAGGAACAGCGCGCCCAGGAGATCATGGAACTCCAAGGCGGGATCAGTTTGGAGTTGAACCAGGCCAAAGTGGGGAGGACCTTCAAGGTTCTGGTGGACAAGGCAGAGGGCGGGCACTACATCGCGCGAACCGAATTCGACTCGCCCGAGGTCGACAACGAGGTGCTCGTACCCATGGATGGAACCTTCCTGCGGATCGGCGACTTCGCGGAGGTGCGCATCACCGAGGCCAACGAGCACGACCTACGCGCGGAGGTCGTTTGATGGTGTCGACCTACCCTGGAACACCAAGGGATCACCAACCACCCGGGCATTACGAATGAAGGGTCGCGTGGCGCGACCCTTCATGGCAAAGGATCCAAGGGGAGAGACTTGGATACCTTGACCATCAACGACCGAAGAAGCGGTTCACCGCCTCGGTCCGGTTCTGAACGTGGAGCTTATCGTAGATCCGGTGGATATGCTGTTTGACAGTGCCCACGCTGATCCCTGAGCGTTCGGCGATCTCCTTGTACAGAAGTCCCTGCGCCAGTAGTTCCAACACACCATGCTCACGTTCCGATAGCGAAACATCACTCAAGCTGGACCGGTCCTGTAGTGGCCGGAAATGCTGGACCACGCGACGGGCCACATGAGCGCTCATCGGTGAACCACCCTGGGCCAGTTCGCGCACGGCTTCCAGGATCTGGTCGGGTGTCGAACTCTTCAGGATGTACCCGTTAGCCCCGGCCTTCAGCGCCTCGAACACCCGATGATCGTCGTCGTGTACGGTATACATCAGGTATTGGGTGCCGGTGCAACGTTGGCTCAATTGCCGCACACAATCGATGCCGCTGGCTCCGGGAAGATTGATGTCCATGATGATGACATCGGGACAGACCTCACCCAAACGCAACATGGCATCCTCCGCGTTCGAGTGTACGCTGAAGCAGTCCATACCCTCTTCAAAGATGAAAAGGGAGTGCAGGGTCTCACGGATGGTGTTGTCATCCTCCACAATACTGACACGGAGGGGTGGGCTGCTCATGGATGCGAAGGTGAGGGGCTGGGGGCCAAGGGAACAATAGAACCTTTGTTAGCAGCAAGGGGTAGATGGAACCGAAGTCGTGTCCCGCCTTGATCACTCGGTGGATCCTCCGGTCCTGGGCTCTCCACCCGGAACGTACCCCCAAGGATCTCCATACGACGCGCCATGTTCCGGATCCCGTTGCCAACGCCCAGTTCGGCATGACGTGGGAGGCCATCGCCATTGTCGATGATGGAGATGGTCAACCCTTCGGCACAACTGATGGCTACCAGGACCTCCGAAGCATGTGCGTGCTTCACGATGTTGTGCAGTGCTTCCTTGGTCACCAGCAACATGTTGCGTCGTTCTTGTGCCGTGAGCAGGATCTCAGGTACCTCTTCCGGTGCCACCAGCTCGAAGCGCATTCCGTGATCGTCCAAGTAGGTGCGAGCGTAGTTGCCGATGTAGACCACCAGGTCCGCCAAGCTGCTCTGGTCGGCGCTCAAGGTCCAGATCATCTGGCGCATGTTGGCGATGAGTTCGCCGGCGGTGTTGGCAAGTTGGCTCCACACGGCCCGCTTGGAGGGGTCCCCTTCCTGTCGGAGGGCCATTTCGCTCTTCAGCTTGAGGGCGCTCAAACCCGCACCCAGGTCGTCGTGCATGTCGCGTCCCACCTCCTCACGGATGCGCAGTTCCGCGATGATACGTTCCTGTTGGAGACGCAGGACCTCCAGTTCCGAGAGGCGCTGCTTGGCGCGCTGGCGGCTGCGATAGACCAAGTAAAGGCCCATCAGGATCGCAGCACCCAGCACGCTTGCCACCACGATGAGGTTGCGGCTGGTACGTACCCGCTCCAAGGTCTCCTCGGAACGTGCACGCTCCACACGCTCCAAGGCAAGGTCGGCATCCGATCGCAAGAGTTCGCTCTGGAGGGCCAATGCCGAACGGATGTTGCGTTTGGTGATCAGGCTGTCGATGTGGTACCAGGTACCCATGTGTTCCAATGCCAGTTCCGGACGTCCTAACCGCTCCACTACCCGGGCCACTTGCCGATGGGCATTACGTTGGGTGACCAGTCCGATCCCCTCCCGGTGGCGCTCCAAGTAGGCCATGGCCTCCATGATCGCGGGTTCAACAGCGGGGATATCGCCTTGCATGAGAAGTGCTTCCGCCCGGCCCACTAGGGCGTCCACACCGATGTCATGATCGCGCTTGGCCTCCGCCACTTCCGCGGATCGTTCATAGCAATGCAGGGCGCTATCGGGCAGGTTGCGCTTCAAGGCCAGGTTGCCAAGCGACCACCAGGCCACGGCCACGGCGCGAGGTGCATCGGCAAGCTCGGCAAGCTCCAGGCTACGGATCACATGATGGCCTGCACTGTCCAACCGTCCGAGCTGCGTGAGGTAGCTTCCCATGTTGCCATGGATGTGATGCAACTCGCTCACGGGGTAACGCGCCTTGGCAACGACCGGGAACCATTTCAAGGCATCCTTCAGGTACGGCAGTGCCAGTCGGTTGTCCTGGATGTTCTCATGCAGCAGGCCCTTCAAATTGTAGGTGTTCGATAGGAGCGTGCTGTCTCCCAATTCCTTGGCCAACGCCTCTGCACGGTCCAGGTCCCCCATGCCTTCGTGGAACAGACCTTCGTAGTACAGTACCTCCGCACGGAAGCACAACAGGTAGTAGTAGGCCTCCAGGTCCCGCTCCGGTTCGATACGCTGCAATGCCCCACTGATGGCCCGCATGGAGCTGTCCGCCGAGAACCGGTCCATGTGCAGGAGGATCTCCTGGAAATGTCGATCGAGCTCCGGATCGGCGAAAGGCGGCAGTTGTTGGATGGTACGACCCAAACGTTGTTGGGCATTCACATCTGGCCGTAGGAGACCTACGACGAGACACAGCATGAGCAGCCTCACCGAACAACAGACTCCAAGCAGCCTCGGAAGTGCAACTGCCTTCATGGCTGCGAAGCTCAGGTGTTCACACCGAGGAAGCAATACCCCGTTCGTTACATATTCGTTGTCAGGACCATCGCGGTCGGTTGAACACCCGATAAGCCTGTTCGATCCTGGACATGGGCTCCTGCCGGCTGCTTCCCGGCTGCCCGATCCTCGTGGGGATCAGCGCTTCTCCAACTCCAACACGATGGCCAAGGCGTTGCGTCCACCTTCGCTGGTGGCACCGATGGTCTCTCCATCGGTGAAGCGCACATCGGCCGATAGCTCATCACCCAGGACGGCGCGAAGCTTGGCATCCAGGCCCTTGGCGGGGCTGGCCAGCATCGCCTCGTTCAGCTTGGGGTAGTCGAAGGGTTGGTTGGTCACCAGTACGGCCATCACATCCAGGTCGCCCTCGTCATCGGCCATCAGGCTGTGGTCGCTGGGGAAGAGGCGTGTGCCGGTGATGCCGCAGTAGGGCGAATGCTTCGGCGTGTACGGAAAGAGCACATAGGTGCGCCCGTCCGCCTCCTGCCCGAAGACGTAGGTGTAGCACTCGGCGTTGTTGGTCACCTCGATCTTGAACTTGCTGCCCTTGGCGATCGGCGTGGTGCTGCGGAACACGTTACCCGCCGTGTTGCGCAAGGGGATGTTCCGCTTGCTCTCGTTGTCCACGAAGCCGAAGCGGATGTCGAAGCGCGCGGGCTTCACGTCCACGCCCTCACCCTGTGGGTAGACGGCATAGGCCTCCTTGGCGAAGAAGTCGAAGTCCGCGTAACGCACCCAGGCCATGCCGTTCTTGCCCCACTCCGGACCCCAACTGTTCATGATCAGGAAGCCGCCGGTGTCGCCGAACTTGAAGTCGTCGTAGCCCACCACGCACATGGCATGGCCGCCGAAGCCCTGCTGCTGGTAGTCGCTCTCTTGGGGCACCCACGCTTCCTGGCCCGCCATGGGCTGCATGAAGCTGCCACCCACCATCATGCCGATGACGATGGGCGAGCCTTGTGCCAAGTGCTGTTTCATGGCCACCATGTCGGTGCGCTGCTCATCGGCCCCTAGGGTGAGGCGCTGGAACCCCTTGATGCGGAAGGGCAGGGCCTGTTGCACGTCCTGTTCGCTGGGCAACTTGCTGCAGCTCTGGTCGGTGTAGCTGAACTTGCTGAAAGGGAGCGCGCCGTTCTTGCTCATCTGCTCCATGGCGCGGTAGATGTACGAACCCTGGCAATCGCTGTTGTCGATCTTGATCTGGTTGTACATGTAGGCCGGGCTGAAGGCCGTGCTCTTGGGGTCTGCTCCAGTGGCCTTGGCCTGCACGATGGTGCGCGCGGCGTAGGCACTGGCCCAGGCTACGCAGCTGCCCTGCTGCCCTTGGTTGAGGCGGGGAGGGCAGTACTGCGCCAAGGACACCCGCTCCGGCAGCGGGTTCTTCACGTTGTCCGCCAAAGGCTCGTACACCTCGGCCTGGTCGTACAGCTTGGGGTCGAAGTTGGCACCCGTGCTGAGGCCCGCGAGCTGGCTGATCATGTCGCCACCGCCGCTGTTCTTGCCCACGGTGAACCACCAGATGGCCGCACCGATGAGCACCACGATGAGCAACTTGGGCTTCTTGATGAGGAAGCCGAGGAGCATGGGCAACATGCCGCCCAAGCCACCGCCGATGCCACCACCACCACCACCGGCCGTGCGTCTCGGGGTGGGACTGCTGTTGCGACGGCTGCTGCCATCGTTGTCGGGTACCATGCGGATCGCCATGTCCTTGGGTTGTCGCTGTGGAGGTTGTGACGTGGAACGGGGGGAGGGTCACCCGCACACCCCGGCCATTCCTGTCATTCATCAGGAGTGGTACGAGGCTTCGCCCCGAAATTAGGGCGTTGGCCGATACACCCGTCCGACGACCGAACCATGAACCTGCTGCTTGTCTCCCTGCTCTCCCTGATACTGGTGCCACGCACTGTAGCGCCTCCTGCGGTCCTGCACGAGGCCGTGGTGGTGGTCCATGTGGCCGACTTCAACAACGAGGCACTCGATCGCCTGGCCAAGGAGGTGGGGCGCTCGGAGACCACCTCCTTGGAGTATGCTTGCGTCGCTTCCGGTGTATTGGTCATCCAATTCCGGGACGTATCGGTGACAGACCGTGGCGACATCATCGCGTTGGCGCGGAAGCTCTTGGAACAAGCCGGTGTATCCTCCGGGGTGGAGGTGCTCCACGTGGAAGTGGTGACCCGGGGGCCTGGCCGTTGCTGATCCCCGTTCGCCCTATTCCTTCACCACCCTGATCATCGCTGAACGCTCGGCGGTACTCACCCGCACCAGGTAGATGCCACCGGCTTGGACGCTCAGGTCGAGGGCCAGTCGGTCGTTGCCATAGAGCTCCGGACGCGCCCGATGTACGGTCCGTCCCTGCGCATCCATCACCTCCACAAGGCCGGTGCCGGTGAAGCCGTCGAGGGCCAGTGTGAACTGTCCGTGGGTGGGGTTGGGGTGTGCGTTCACCCCGAACGGGGCTTCCACCTCCTCCAAGCCCGTGGCGAAAGCGATGGTGAAGGGCCACACGATGGAGCGACCGAACTCGTTCTCGAAGTACTTCACGGCCACGCCGTTCGGCTTCTTGAGGCGGCAGAAGCCGGTGCCAGCATCGGGGTCCGCCCAGTAAGAGAAGCCATCGTTGCCGGTGTCGATCACCTCCAAGGTGAAGCAGCCTTCGCCCAGGTCCAAAGTATCGATGTAGTTGGTGTTGGCCACATGGTTGGTGCGGCTGTGAACGATGGTGCCGGACACGTCGCGGATGCGCATGGAGGTCTCGTTCGGACGATTGTTCGTCTTGTAATGCAGGACCACCACATGGCTGTAAACCGTAGGCAAGGTGAAGTCCGTGTGGTAGGTGTCATTGGACCCGTAGACGTCCATGCCGCCGTTGGGTGCACTCACGCTCACGGTGAACCGCTGTTGATCATCGCCCACCCAGAAGCCGGAGCCGGAAATGGGCAGGGTCACTTCGGTACGTTCCATATGGTCCAAGGACCCGGTCCACGTGAAGGTCTCCGGCATTCCCCCGCTCACTCCGTATGTGAAGGTTGCACTGGTGAGTTGGGTGGCACCCGCGTTCCGCAAAACCACCAAGGGATCGTAACAGATCGGATTGTTGCGGCGATGCATGTCGGCCATGCTCGGACGCTTCACCTCCGCGATCTCGGCATCCAGCGCGTGGTTCGGCGCGCTGAACTCCATCAGGTCCATGTTGATGACGTAGTTGCCGCCACCCATGCCTTGATTGTTGGCCGGCACCGGCGTGATGTCATAATCCAAGGTGGCCGTACCACCTGGGGTGAGACCGAACAAGGGCACCTCGTGATCCTTCACCAGGTCGCCAGGGCACCAGCCCTCGCGGCTGTTCAACCAGGTCCCCCCCTGAGGATACACCGGGTTCAACGCGCAATCGTTCACCTGCCAGATGTTCCATTGGTCGGCCAAGCTTCCGTTCAGGTAGAGGTAGTGGCTGTTGTTCTTCCATTCGCAGCAGTGGGGATACTCGCCGGTGTTGCTGTTGTGGCCATGACCGGTGAGGCGTGTGCGCAAGCTCCACTGTGCCGCATCGGGATGCAACGAGACCACGGCCGGTGGTAAGGCCACGTTGTTGTCCAGATCGGCATAGGTGCGGCTGCTCAATCCACCCCAAGGTTGCTGGTGGGCCACCACCGTGCGCGGCGGGATGCCTTCGATCAACTCGAACTCCAGGTCGATCAGCTCCTGTTGGTTCCCAGCGCTCAGGTCCACGCTGTCGCGCAACAACCACTGGTAGTCCGTCACATCGTAGGTCCATCGGAACCCGGTCGAGCCCAAGGTGAGACCGATGCCGTAGGGCGTGATGAAGCGGCCGATCTCCCAGTCCTTGATCACGTCGAAGGGTACACCGAAGTAGTGCAGCGTGTCGTTGTAGTACCAGGACCCGGTGGCATAGGTGGAGTCCAGGACCTGGCCATCGGCGTCGTACTGATAGGTCCACCCGGCCGCATAGCCGAGAAGGGTATCCAAGGGGGTGGTCGTATTGCCATCCACCGCGAACCGTTCGATGGTGAGCAGCTTGGTCTCCACCACTCCTCCAGGGGCGGGGTCAGTGTCCGTGGCGATCTCCAGGTCGCCCTGCACGAGGGTGATCACGGGGCGGGTGGCGGTCGGCACGGGGGCTGCGCTGAGCGCGGTGGTGGGACGGATCCCGCGCTGCACCGTACCCATCAACCAGGCCCGATCATCGGCATCGACCGAGTTGGTGGAGGTATGGCTGGTACCCACCTCGTCGAAACTGAACTGCTGGAGGAGGGACCCGTGGTCCGGGTGGGCCGGGGTCACCCGACGGCCCTTCCATGTTGCGAGCGTGCTGGCGCTCAGCTCCGCCGCGAAGACGTTCACCTCATCGATCAGACCCGGATAAGGCAGGTTCCCGGCAGCATCGCAGCCCAGCTTGAACGCCGTGATCCCGGTCAAGGGCTTGGTCTTGCCGGTACCACTGTGCCACAAGGCCCCGTTCAAGTAGATCTTCATGCTCCCCGTCGCGGTGTTCTTCACAAAGGCCCAATCGTTCCAACGACCCTCCAGCTGTTGTGCGGTCGCCAGCTTGTCGATCCGATCGTATGCTGAGCCATCATTCCCCGCGTCCCAATACACCCTGCTGTCGCTCCAGGGCAGGTGGATGTTGAGGATGCGCTGGCCTTGGGCGCCCACGGCCTCCAGGAAGGTGGTGTTGATCGGTAGAAGTTCATCGCCCCACACCCGGAAGGTGATGGTGACCGCCGTGCTCAAGCTTGCCAAGGCTGCAGGGGACATGCCGATGACGTCGTTGCCCACCCGCACATGACCATCCGGACCGGCCTCGCGCAAACCCATGGTGGACGCGGCTTCGGTGGCCTCCACCGTGCCCCCCACCAAGTTGGTCGGTCGATCCACGGCCAGGTCCACCACCAGGTTCCCCGTGCCGTCGTACAGGTAAGGCGCACCGAAGGTGAGGATCACGCTGTCGCCCAGGGCCGCGTTGCCTTCGAACACCGTGCTCAGGTCCTCGATGAACGCCGTGGGCGCCGTGCTGCTGGTGATCCCCAGCCGAACGACCGCACGGGCCACACCGGTTCCGGTGAGGCAGTTGAACTTCAACTGATGGATGGGTACGCCCACTTGCACACCGGCCAAGGTCAACTCCTCTGTCGTGTAGATGAACTGGCTCCGGATTGATCGCTCGCCAGTGAAGGTGCCAGCATCAACCCCCGTGATGCCGCCCACCACGGCCGTGTTGGAACTGTTCACGGCGAGGACCTGCCCGGCCAGGGTGCGCTGCAAGCGGCTGTCAGCTGCATATTGCCCCAGTTGCTCCGCACTATCCGGTGCGGCCGTGCCCACCTTGAAGAACGGGTGTGTCAGAGCGGTACTATCCATCATCCCGGTATGCTCGTGGATGAGGTTGTAGGTGAGGTAATCCCATTCGCCGCACGCATACTGGTCCTGCGTGGTGGCCGCATCACACTTCAACGTATGGTGCATGAGCACCTTGCGGTAGCTATGCGTGCTGTCCGGGAAGAGGTAGGTCCCACGGCGCTTGGTGATGTCGCTGAAGGTGAGCGTCTGCACGCGTACCGTGTCCTGGGCCAGCAGGGCAGGGGTGAGTGTGACGGAAAGGAGCAGGGTGAGCAGGGTCCGGACCATTGGGGATGCGTGTCTGTGCGGTGGGAAGATAGGGAGGCCCTGAACTCCCATCCACCTTGAAATTTCCTGCACTGGTGATCCTGATGTTCCGGGCCAAGCGAGCGCGCCACCGTCGCTGGCCCGGTAGCCGGTACCTTTGGGACCGCCCATGGAGCCTCACTGTATCCCGTACGCAGCCACTGGTCGTTTTGCACCTATTGTGCTCGATCATCTGTCCGGCGCGGAACGCTTGCGTGAGCACTACCGCTTCACACCCGATACCGCAGGTCTTCGCCAAGCCGCAGCCGAGCGCTCCTTCGATCCACAGCACCGGGCCACCTTGGTCGCCGCGTTGGAACGGCAGTACGCTGGCATGGAGCAGCCCGAGGCCCTACGCAGCAACCTGCAACAGCTCGCGCGGCCGGATGCCCTCACGGTCACCACCGGTCACCAGTTGGTCCTCTTCGGTGGTCCGCTCTATGTGCCGTTCAAGATCCTGAACGTGATCCGCCTGGCCCGCGAGTTGAGCGCCGAGCTGCAACGCCCCGTGCTCCCGGTGTTCTGGATGGCCAGTGAGGACCACGATCGCGCCGAGGTGGACCATACCTTCTTCCATGGACATAAGCTCCACTGGCCCGGAAGCGCAGCAGGGCCGGTCGGTCGAATGCTGCTGGAAGGCATCGGCCCTGTGGTGGAGGATGCAATCGCCCACCTCGGTGCAGGCACTGACGCGGGCCGATACGCGGCCTTGCTCCGGGAGTGCTACCGGCCTACGTTCACCCTGGCCCAGGCCACGCGCCGCTTCGTCCATGCACTTCACGGCGAACAAGGGCTGATCATCGTGGACGGTGACGCCCCCGCGCTCAAGCGCCTCTTCGTGCCCGTGATGCGAGAAGAAGTGCTGAACCAGGTGGCGCAGCGCGCCGTACAGTATGCCGATCAGCGGTTGGCCGCGCATTACACGGTCCAAGCCCACGCCCGCGAGATCAACCTGTTCCACCTGGCACCGGGACATCGCCGCCGCATCGTGCCCACGACCGATGGTTTCCAAGTGCTCGATGGTGGGCCTTCCTTTACAGTGGACTCCTTGCTCGCCGCGATCGAGGCCCGTCCGGAGGACTTCTCGCCCAACGTGCTGCTGCGGCCGGTGTACCAAGAGACCATCCTGCCCAACATCGCTTATGTGGGTGGCGGTGGGGAACTGGCCTATTGGTTCCAATTACGCTGGCTGTTCCAGGCGCTTCAGCTGCCGATGCCAGTGGTCCTGCTCCGCACCAGTGCTGCCTTTCTGTCCCGTAAGCGTCTGTTACAGGCCAACGCTAGTGGACTTGCTTTGGAGGATCTCTTCGGTGATACCGATGCCTTGCGTGCCCGTATCGCCACCGCCAACACTACACACCGCACCGAGCTTAGCGCTGAGCGAGCGGAATTGGCCGCGTTCTATACCCGTGTGCTACTCGCCTCGGTCGCCGCTGACCCCTCATTGAAAGGTGCGGTCGAAGCTCGGCACACTGCGGCGGATAAGGGTCTTCTGCGGCTCGAGAAGGGCTTGGTCCGTGCTGCGAAACGGACGCAGCGTACGATCATCGACCGGTTGGATGCCACCTTGGAGGAACTTTTCCCTGGGGGCGGGCTGCAGGAACGGCGGGAGAACATCCTGCCCATGCTGGTCGCTAACGGCCCATCGTACCTCCAGCACTTGGAAGCCTTGCTCGATCCCCGCGCAGGGGTGTTCACCGTGCTGGTCGATTAGCCAGGTCGAGCCCCCCGAAAGGACTCAGTAAACGAATCGCGTGCTCTCTGTGCGGTCACCGTTCTGCATCCGCAGCAGATAGGCCCCTCGCTGAATACCGGGCAGGGGCGTGGTGAAGCTACCCGTGCTGGTGACCGTTCCTTCCAGCACCATGCGTCCCGTCATATCCAGCAGTGTGTACCGGCTGCCAGCCGGGAACGCGTGAAGGGCGGTGATGCGATCAGCGGTGCCGAAGACCAACAACGGACGCTCTGATCCATGTCCCATGAGCACACTGACCATCCGACCATACGTGCTGGAGCCATCGGTATCGGTCTGCTTCAATCGATAATAACTCAATCCATTCAATGGGCTGATATCCAGATCCGTATATCGGATCAATTGAGTGCTTGTTCCAGCTCCTGCTTGTTCAAGGACCGGGCTGAAGAGGGTGCCATCAGCGCTCCGTTCCACCGTGAAGTAGGCGTTGTCCCGTTCCGATGCCGTGGCCCAATCCAAGCGAACGTTGGCCCCCTCCGGCTTGGCGGTGAACTCCACCAACGAGATCGGCAATGGGTTCTGGTGATTGATCGATGCCAAGGTCCATGGACTGAAGAGTGTCTGTACCGCGGCGGTCGGAACGTGCCACGGCGACGAGAGCACTGCGGTCCCACCATTGCCACGGTCTTGCCAGATGCCAAACCGATATCCCACCGCGCCACGCGCAGTTCGGCCGGGTCGGTCACCCCACAACTCTCCGGCGTATCCCAAGTGAGTTGGACCAATGCATTGCCCGCACCGGCTGAGCGGTCCATGGTCCAGTATTCACAGTCACTCACGTGGTCCAAGGTGGGTTCCATGGCAGGCCCCAGCGTAAGCGCTTATGGGGAAGCACCCGCCGTGAATCCGGAACCGGAACCACCGGTTATCCCGGTCAGCCCACACGGACGCAGGTTGGTCCCCTTGCCCACCGGGAAGGTGAAGGGGGTATTGCCCAGCTTCTGGAGCGGACCGTGGACGAAGCTGATATCACTGGCGTTCGAGGCCACGGAACCCGCACGCATGCTTACCAACTCCGTGGCAGTGTTCGTGATGCGGCCGGAACTGAGGTCAAGCTCGGTACGAATGTCGATCGGGCTGTTCAATACCAGGTCGCCGCCTGTCTTCTGAATGCGAAGCGTGGCAAGGACCTCCGGGCCGGTGGTAGTGATCGTTTGGTCCACATTGCCGTTCAAGATGATCACGGAATTGGGTTCCTGGAACTTCAGTTCATCCTCCAGGTTCAACCAATCGCCGCCGAGATAGAGCGTACCACTTGGTACAACGGCACTGGTGAGGTCCAACACGCCGCCCACCCCGATCGTCAGATCATCCTCGACCCGAACGGTACCACCCGCATCGCACCGCACGATCGCCTCGTTGACAGCACCCGGGGTGATGCCGGTGATCGCCAACGTGGAGCAGCTCAACTGGCTATTATCCAATACGCTCGCTGTGAGTGCACCGGCTACAGCGGTCCGACTGACCGTCAGGGGCCCATCGATGGTCAGTGTGCTGCCGTTGCGAACGATCAATTGCCGCGATGCCGCACCCGATGTGTGAAGGATGGATGCACATTCCGCAGCACTTGCAGGTACCAGTCCCACCTCACAATTCCGCGCTGCCCAAGTCGGGTCGATCACCACCGGGGTGGTCAGGACCGGGATGGTCACATCATCCCTTCGTCTGATCGTCCACACGGATCACCCAATCCCGTTGAGTGGCGGCCGTCATCGGGCCGATATACTTGTTGAAGTCCGTGGCCAGTGTGGGAGCCATGCTGAAACAGGGTAGTCCCGGTGGCAGGTCACTGCGTTGATTGCTGCCGCAAAGGGCTGACCAGGAAAGCTTGGTTGGTGGAGAACCATAGATCACCGAACCGGAATAGGTCGCATCGTGCGATCCGATCGTGTTGGTCGTCCATACGCCACCTTGACCGAAGAACAATTGGTCGCCGCCGGAATTGAGGTTGATCGTGGTGAACCCGTTCAGTGTTGCGCAGGACCAGTTCGCATCGGGCGCCACGCCTTGCACGTTCGTTGGACCACTGGAATTGGTGATCCGTAAGGTGATCACTTGTCCAGCGGGGATGGCAAGGCCGGTCCTGGTGACCAGTACGGTGCCCTCATTATTGCCCCAAAGGCCAGCGGTACAGCGGCTGTAGCCATTGTCGCTGATCATGAAGCTGGTGCCGTATTCGATCGTCTTGAAACAGAAGAAACTGATCTGGTCCTCACCGGCAGTTCCTCCTCCACAAGCGAAGGTGTTGGAGTTCACGCCCACAATGACGAGGTCCCCTGCGTCGAGCACAGTTGTCGGACTGTCGTTGTCCCCGATCACCAGGGTGCCGATGTTGTTGGATCCGATCGCGAATCCGGTGGGGACACCGCTCAAGGTGAAGGTCACTTGCTCGGTACTTTCCGGGTTCAGGTCGTTGATCACGGTGGCATTGAAACTGGCAGTAGTGGCCCCGGCGAGGAAGCTCACTGTAATGATGCCAGCGGCCTGTGCGGGTGCGGTGAAGTAGTCGCACGGGCTGAAGCCGTAACACGCCCCTGGCCCATTGGTTATGGCCAAGGTGAAACTGCCAGCTGCAGGAGCGGCCGGGTTGATGCTGAAGTTGAAGGTCTGCGTGCCTGCCGTCTCGAGTACCGTGATGTTCAGCGTGCTGAAATCGATGGTGGGGGTGACATCGTTGTCCACGATGGTGAAGGCAGTGACCAAGGCGGAACCCAGTGAAATGCCTGCCGATGCACCGGTGATGGTGAACGTGATGGTCTCGTTCGCTTCGGTGAGCACATCGTCCACGATGTTCACCGTGAAGGTCGCCGAGGTCGCACCGGCTGGAATGGTCCGGGTGATACTGCCAGCAGTGGTGACCGGGTTGGTGGTGTAGTCCGTGGTGTAGATCGCCCCGGCACCGTTCACCACCCCGATCGTCACCGTTTCAGCCGCGGTGGTCGCCGGTGTGATGTTCAAGGTGATCGTCGCCGATCCGGCGCTTTCCAAGGCCGAGGCCGTGGCCACCGCCATCGTCACCGTCGGTCCGCAGGTCATCGTATGCGACCCCAGGTTGGCCACCACATCGATGGCATTGTTGGTCCACTCGGATCCCAGGGTGGGGAAGGGGCAGGCCGTTGCAGGATCGATGGTCACCCCTGCGCAGATATTGGTATTCCGGACCAAGCTGCGGTCCAAGGTACTGATGCCCGTCGCGGTCCAAGCAGTGCCCGGATCACAGCCGATGTTGCCGAAGATGTCCACGAATGACGAGGTGGATACCTTCCAAAGGGCGATGGCGTCATCGCCGTTGAAGTTGCAGACCGTGGCGATCGTGGTCGCACCCAGGTAGATCGTGGCTGCCGAATTCCGGTATACGATGGTCGCACCTGCGGCCAAGGAACCGGACAGCGCATTGGTCGTTCCGGGCACGGCCGCACCGTTCGCATAAAGCCTCAACTCATAATCCGCCAGGTTGATCGCCGCCGCAGTGCCGTTGTACAGCTCGATGTACTTGTTGTTCGAGCTGCCCTCCACATATTCGGAAATGATCAGGTCCGTGGCCTGTCCGTTCGATGTGGTTGCGAACAGGAAAGCCATACCAGCAAGGATACTTGGTAGGCGGTTCCAAGCGTTCCGCATGGGCCGTTCGAACAGGACTGGCATGGCTCCCTTGCTCATCACGGCCACAAAGGTCGGACGATCCTTAAGACCGATCGTTAAGCGTACCTTATTCATTCAGTGCTTTCGAGGTACTTGGATCCATTCAAAGATACGTTGATCGACACGGTCCCGTGATGTCGTCCATCGACCACACAGGAGGACAGGGCCAACCCTATGACGAAGGCAGTGCATGTTCGGCACATCCTCGCACCCACCTTCTTTTCCACGATCTATCCACGATCGGGCTTGTTGTGGTCCTGCGCAGCCCCATCCGGCTACTTTTGCGGCAACCCGGTGCCCTTTCCATCGGTCCTTCCCCGTGCCAGGTACCATCCTCATTCTCGATCACGGTTCCCAGTATACCCAGCTCATCGCCCGGCGGGTACGCGAGCTCAATGTGTATTGCGAGATCCATCCCTTTTCCAAGGCCCAGCAGTTCGTGGGCGATGCCGCGATCCGAGGGGTCATTCTGAGTGGTAGTCCGAGCAGTGTCCACGAACCCACCGCGCCGGACACCGACCTCACCGGGATCATCGGCAAGGTGCCCGTGCTGGGTGTGTGTTATGGTGCGCAGCTGCTGGCCAAACGGGCAGGTGCTCCCGTGGAACGTAGCACGGTGCGGGAATACGGACGTGCGCACCTCGATACCATCGGCGACAGCCACCTCTTCGACGGTATCCAGGCAGGCACCCAGGTGTGGATGAGCCATGGGGACAGCATCACCGCGCCCAGCGAGGCCATGGATGTGATCGCCAGTACCAAGGATGTGCCTGTGGCCGCTTATCGCCTGCGCGACCATATGACCTTCGCGGTGCAGTTCCATCCGGAGGTCTATCACACCACGGACGGTCTGCAACTCCTGCACAACTTCGTGATCGGCATCTGCGGCTGCGAGGGGGATTGGACCCCGCATGCCTTCGTGGATCATACCGTGGAGCGACTACAGAAGCAGATCGGTGCCGACCAGGTGGTACTGGCCCTGAGCGGCGGTGTGGACAGCTCCGTGGCCGCCTTGTTGCTGGACCGCGCCATCGGAGAGCAACTGCACTGCATCTTCGTGGACAACGGCCTGCTCCGTAAGGATGAATACGAGCGGGTGCTCGAGAGCTACCGCCACCTCGGGCTCAACATCAAAGGCGTCGATGCCAAGGCCGAATTCTACAGTGCCCTGAAGGGGCTGGAGGACCCCGAGGCGAAGCGCAAGGCCATCGGACGCACCTTCATCGAGGTCTTCGATCGCGAAGCCCATCGCATACAGGATGTGAAATGGCTCGGCCAAGGCACCATCTATCCCGATGTGATCGAGAGCGTCAGCGTGAACGGCCCTTCGGTCACCATCAAGAGTCATCACAATGTCGGCGGTCTGCCGGACCGGATGAAACTACAGGTGGTGGAACCCTTGCGACTGCTGTTCAAGGACGAGGTCAGGCGCGTGGGCAAGGAGTTGGGCCTCGACCCCAACATTTTGGGGCGCCATCCCTTCCCTGGACCTGGCTTGGCCATTCGGATCCTGGGCGAGATCACCCCTGAGAAGGTGGCGCTGTTGCAGGAAGTGGACCACATCTTCATCCAAGGCCTTCGCGAGGAGGGGCTGTACGATCAGGTCTGGCAAGCAGGAGCGATCTTGTTGCCCGTGCGCAGTGTCGGGGTCATGGGCGATGAACGGACGTATGAGAACGCGGTCGCCTTACGCGCGGTCAGTAGTACCGATGGCATGACCGCCGATTGGTGCCACCTCCCGTACGAATTCCTGGCACGGATCTCGAACACCATCATCAACCGGGTGCGTGGTGTGAACCGCGTGGTCTATGACATCAGCTCGAAGCCCCCGGCCACCATCGAATGGGAATGATCACCCTCCGAGCCTTACTGGTGCTTGCGATGCAAGCTGCCTTCCTGTTCACGGTGCAAGCGCAGGAAGTACGCACCGTCAACGGCCGAAAGTACGTGGTGCACCGGGTGGAAGCAGGTCAGACGCTCTATGCTATTGCCAAGGCCAAGGCCGTGCCGGTGGAAGCCCTGCTCGCCGCCAACCCGGGCGCCCAGGACGGGCTCAGCATCGGCGAGGAAGTACTGGTGCCCCAGGATGCGGTACTGAAGAAGGAACTTCGCAGTGCTCCTGTCCTGAGCGCAACAGGTGGCTTGCAACACACCGTGCAGAAGAAGGAGACCCTCTTCGGCATCGCCCGGAAGTACGCGGTGGACGT
This sequence comes from Flavobacteriales bacterium, assembly GCA_016718655.1. Taxonomy (GTDB): domain Bacteria; phylum Bacteroidota; class Bacteroidia; order Flavobacteriales_F; family PHOS-HE28; genus PHOS-HE28. The sequence continues at coordinate 48,849 of JADKCV010000014.1, forward strand.
CAACGCCCTGCTCGCTTCCAATCCACAGGCCCAGACCGGTCTACAGGAAGGCATGGTGCTGGTGGTACCTGTGTCGGAAGCCCAGGGACAGCAACATGTTTCGCTCAGCCCTGCCAAGCCTGAGCGCTTGGTCGACCATACCATCCAGCCCGGTGAGACGCTGTTCGGACTGGCTCAGCGCTATGGTACAACACCTGATGCGATCGTGCGTGCGAACGAAGGTCTGCCGACCGGTCCTCAAGCAGGGCAGATCATCCGGATCCCGGTAGCCGAGGGTTTCGAGCCGCCTGTGCTGGTCGAGGAGCCTTCCCCGGTGCGAAGCGATGATCGGTATCAGGTCACGTTCCTGCTGCCCTTCGCCGTGGCGACCAACGACAGTGTGCTCGCCGGTACTCCGTTGGGTGGATCGGACCGCTTCCACACCACCTCGCGCATGGCCGCACAGTTCTACGCTGGCGCGCGAATGGCCTTGGACTCCTTGCGCGAAGCCGGGCTCAAAGCCGATATCCGGGTCTACGATACCGGGGAGACCGCCTCGGTATGGGGTGGGGTCATCAAGCAGCAGGAACTCATCGGTACGGACCTGTTCATCGGACCTTTCCACAGGGCAGCCATCGAGCAACTTGCCCGATCCCAACCGAACGCACATGTCGTGTGCCCGGTTCCCCAAAGCAACAAAGTGATACTGGGTATGCCCAATGTCAGTAAGGTCACCCCATCGCGAAGTGAGTTGATCCGTCACTCGGCGCGTTACGTGGTGCAGCGGCATGCCGCCGAGCAGATCATCCAATTACGTCCCGATATCGTGGCCGACAAGGAGGCACAGGACCAGATGGGCCGGGCCCTGAACGAGGCACTGGCGGGCAACTCCCAACGCCGCACCGACACCGTTGTCGTTGCAAGACCCGGCCGTCGGGACCATACTGACCTGATCAAGAAGCTGGACCCCAAGCGGCTCAATGTGATCGTGAGCACATGTGAGGATGTGGAGTTCGCCACCAGTTTGGTAGGTAAGCTCAAGTCACTGGTCGATCAGTACCGTATCGTCCTGGTGGGTACCGAGGCCTTATTGGGCATGGAGACCATCGCCGCCTCCGACCTCGATCCACTGGGGTTCCTTTTCGCGGCAGCTTACTTCGCCGATCCTAAGGATGAGCGGAACTTGGCATTCCTTTCCGGTTTCCAAGAGCGCTTCCATACGGATGCCGACGAATACGCATACCTGGGGTATGATGTCACCTACCAGTACCTACGTTCCTTGATGGAGCATGGCGGCGACGTGGTGAGCGGGTTGCACGAGGTGTCACCTCGTCCGTTGCACATGGGATTCCGCATGAGCAGGACCGGACCGGAGAACGGGTACCGGAACGAATATGCCATCATGTTGAAACAGCAGGACCTGACGCTGGTCCAAGCGCCGTGAACCTGGCTCGCCAAGCTGGATGTCGCAGGTGATGGGAGGCCGCGCGATCCTACCCGATGGCCTCGTTCATGTTCGGGAGCCCCACGGTGCGAAGCAAGGCATAGTGGGAGCGTAGTGCACCCCACAGCGTCGGGTTCACTTGATAGTTCAACCCGAACTCCTCGGCCGTGCGCTTCACGATGGGCGATAACGCCGGGTAGTGCACGTGGGCGATGCGCGAAAAGAGGTGGTGCTCGATCTGGTAGTTGAGACCACCCACGTACCAACTAAGCAGGTGGTTCTTGGGGCAGAAGTTCACCGTGGTCTGCAATTGGTGGATGGCCCAGTCATTGTGAATGACCCCGTCAGCGTCCGGTAGGGGATGTTCCGTGCCTTCCACCGAATGCGCTAGTTGGAACACCAGGGTAAGGATCATCCCAGCCACCATGTGCATCACCAGGAAGCCGGTCAATACCTGCCACCATGCTATGCCCAAGGCGATCGGCAACACCAACGCCACCGCGAAATACGTGGCCTTGAGGACGATCAACCGCACCATCATGCTCCTACGTTCGCTTGCGCTGCTGGCATCCACACCACTTTTGGCGAACTGAGCGAATTGAACGAAGTCCTTGGCCACCACCCAGTACAGTGTGAGCAATCCGTAGAAGAACGTGGCGTACAACCATTGGAAGCGGTGGTACCACTTGGCTTCGGTATGGGGCGAGAACTTCAATACCAACCGGTCCTGGATGTCGTCGTCCAAGTGGGTGATGTTGGTATAGGTGTGGTGCAGGATGTTGTGTTGAAGCTTCCAGTTGTGGGTACTCCCACCGCATAGGTTGAGCGTATGGGCCATGATCCAATTCACGCGCTTGTCCGCCGAGTAGGCACCATGGTTGGCATCGTGCATCACGCTCATCCCGATCCCTGCGAGCCCCAGGCCCATGATGAACCACAAGCCCAAGGCCCAACCGTACCCCGGCTGCCAGATCAATAGGGCTGCGAAAGGCAGTAGGTACATGCCGAGGAACGTCACTGCCTTCATCACCAATTGGACGTTGGCGTGCCGGCTCTTGCCGGTTTCCTTGAAGTACTGCTCCACCCGGGCCTTCAGGGTGGGGTAGAAGAGGCTCTTATCCTGGGGGATGAACTTGACCTGTACTTTCTGCGGGTTCATGCGATTAGGGGCACACTTCGTTCCGGGATCCAAGCACATCATCCTCTCCGATCCGATCACCGTCCCATGGGCACAGGGCTTCACAGGTTGCGCGGTGGTGGAACCGTGTGCAGCACGTGGTCCTTCAGGGCGAAAGGTAGTCACGAAGGTCAACCGATCCGATGACGACGGACAGGTCCATGAACCAGGGATCGTTAATGGAAAGGGGATCCGGCTCATCGACCACGGAACGCTCCCGGGGAATCCGTCTGTAACCGATCAGGTCGTTTGGCCATCGCGCGACGGTGGCTCCACCAGCCACCAACACCGAACAAGGCCACCGTGACCCCTGCTTCCTTTGCTTTGGCTACCGAGGCTGCATCCATACGGCCGTGGTCCATGGTGATCCCCGTGTAGCCTTTCTCCTTGACCGTTCGGATACCCTCCTCCGCATCCGTAGCATACAGGAAGAGCGGCAGGTTCGCATCAACACGCCCGACCAGATCGAGGAATTCGACCACCTGGCACTCCACCACCAACCGACCATGGAGCCCCTGTTGGGCATGCAACGCACGAAGCCGTTGACTGAACACGTCCAGATAACTCCACCAGTCGCCGGCTGCAAAGAGCTTGATATCCAGCGTGTATGAGGCCGTAGGATGGTCCCGCGAAAGGTGTGCCAGGGCGCTGTCCAGTCGAATGATCGGTACGGGAAGGCCATCCTCCCCGCGTAACGCGCAGCTCGTCAACTCGCTCCAGAGCTTGGCATTGATCAAACCCTTACAAGGGGTCAGTTCGCTCAGGTCCTGGGCGTGATAGGCCACCAGCACACTATCTGCCGTCAGTTGGACATCCAGTTCAACACCGTCCGCTCCCAGGGCCAACCCTCCAACGAGCGCGGCTTCACTATTCATGGGAACAGAAGCTCCCATGCCGAGTCCTCCATGCCCGATGATGAGGACGTCCTCCCGCTCCATGGGAGCACAGCTGAACAACAGCATCGCCACCATCCCCGGCAGAAGGGATGCCCGCGATCGTTCGATGATGCGATTCACTGGGTGAATGTTCGGCTGAACCGGGCACTGTTCCCCCGTTCGTCGGTCACTTCCAAGGTGAACGTGCGGGTGCCGGAACCGGTACTGTAACGATCGAAGGTATGGGTGAGGGTGTTGGTCTTGGGCTCGTATTCCAGGAGCACCCACTTCCCATCCAGTGTACCGGAGTACTTCGCCAACCCGCTCAAGTCGTCGCTCACCTTCATCCGGAAGGCACGCCGACCCATCATCTCGCTCTTGAGGTCCAAGGGTGCGATGGTCGGTGCAACGGTATCGATCATCACCGTATAGGCACCGAATGCCCGGATGTTGGCGGTTATGCCCCCATCGGCCACATTGCCACCCACCGCGTGGGTCCTTCCATCGGGATCCACGCGCACGATCAGTGCCTTGTTCGCCAAGCTTGCAGTTAGTGGGGGCAGGTCCAAGGTGAGCGGGTTGTTGCTATGCATGGGCGTGAGCGGGTCGTGGAGGACATGCAAGGGTACGATCGCCTTGGGCGGAGCGGGACGTCGTTCATAGCGAACGTAGGTATCGTCATAGAGTGCGTTGGGTGCCAGAGTCAGGGAAACGCCATCCTCGCTGAGCACATTCTGGGTATCGTAACGGAACAGGCTGCCGATCAAAGGAGCGTCAGGCCAGGTCCGTGCTTCGGTCTGATCGGCACCATGGAGCAGGAACCTCAATTCGCTCGTGTTGCCGTTGGGGTCCGTGGCCACCAACCGAATGGACCGGTCGCGACCCGGAACCAGTTCGATCCTTCCTTGGTCAGACTCCTTGCCATAGATCCTCAACTTGTTATTGGGTTGTTGGTAGCACCGGTGGTATTCCATTTTGGAGCCTTTGAACAAAGCATGGTCCATGTGGGCATTGCAATACCGGTTCACGTCGAAGTCCAGATGGTCGAAGTGGACGGTGAAGGACGGAACGCTATCCACGAACAATTCCAGCTTGCGTACCCCGAATTTGGCGCCACTGCCATCGTACCGGTCCACCACATGCAGGGCAAGGCCCACGGTACCATAAGCGGCAGGGACCACACCGGGTTTCAACGTATAGTGCCCCGCTCCGCCTTGGGCAGGAATACCTTTGGCGCCTACTGGCAAGGGTCCTACTTTACTCGTATCCGTCAATGGATAGAGTCGGATCCCGATCATCTCGGGGGGAGTGCGGTCAGGCAGGTCGTAACCAAGGGTTTCCGGATCCACCGCATGTTGATCGCCTGGGCGACGCAGTTCGAAGTGCAAGTGTGGCCCACCACTACCGCCCGTATTCCCGCTCAGCCCGATCACCTCCCCCTGCGTCACCGGCACTTCACCCGCTTCGAGGTGGATATCGATGGAGAAGTCCTTCTGCGCATAGTGGGCGGTGAGGCCGCGTTCGGCCACCTTCCCTTGGAGTTGTTGGAGGTGACCGTAGACCGAGGTGTAGCCATCAGCGTGTTGGATGTAAACAGCCTTGCCGTACCCCCAAGGGCTGATCTTGATGCGGGACACATGGCCATCGGCCACCGCCTTCACCGGGATGCCTTCGCGACCTTCCGTGCGCATGTCCAATCCCGAATGGAAGTGGTCGTTCCTAGGCTCCATGAAGTTGCCCGAGAGTTGAAGTGGGATGTCCATGGGATGGATGAACCGCTTCGCTCCTATAGGTGATTGAGCACTGGAATTCGATATTGATAATACTGTAATTATCAATGAATTAAGTGCATTTGATCGAAGTGAATAAAAGCTTGTTCCTCGGGCTGCCATGAAGGGTAATACTGATGGAAGGTGCAAGCTATGTGAAGGCTTGGCGGTACCAGCGGGTGGAGGCTATCGCCCATCAACAGTGAGGCGTTCAAACAAAGGGTATGCTAGAGTGGTAGGGGCGGCTATCTTTGGAGCCGGACCATGAACGTCATCCCGTTCGGGTCGGAGAACACGTGAAGGACCGATTGATCGCCGTTCAGGAGCAGGTGGCCCGATTGCTGGGTGATCTTGCCGGCTTGCGCGATCGGGCGGCCCGTTCAGAATCCGAGGCCAATGACCATCGGCGAACGGTGGAGGTGCTCAAGGCGCGTGTATCCGAACTGGAGCGGGAGAACGGGGTCCTCCGAAAAGCACGAACGATCGATACGCATAGAACTGGCCGGCCGAGCCTACCCACTGACCATTGGAGTGTCAGAGGAGTTGAATGTGCGCCGTGCCGTGGATGAGATCAATGAGAGCATCGCCCGCCTGAAGGCCAACTACCCGTTGACCGACAAGCAGGACCTGTTGGCCATGGCCGCCTTGGAGGTGACCGTGCGCGCACTGAACAGCGCCATGCCAACTACGGATGACGGCGCCGAACAGGCATTGGCCGCCATCGAACGCATGCTCAACGAGGTCGCTTCCTGAGTTCTTTCCTGGTCCTTTCCGCACACCAGCCCAAGGAGGGTCATGTGGTCCGCTAAAACAACGTGGACACATGGATATGATGAGCATACTAACGGGGCTTCTGGGCGGCTTGGTCGCCGGTGGGGGCATCGTTTTCGTAGCCCTGAACAGCGTGATGAAGAAGCGCTCCTCGGGCATCCTGAAGGAGGCCGAAGCCCAGGCGGAGGCCTTGAAGAAGGAGAAGATCCTGCAGGCCAAGGAGAAGTTCCTGCAAATGAAGGAGGAACACGAGAAGGAAGTGCGGGACCGTGAACGCTCGGTCGCACAGGCCCAGGAGAAGGCCAAACAGCGCGAGCAGCAGCTGAGCCGCCAGCAACAGGAACTCGCGACCAAGGAGAAGAACGTGGACCGCCTGAAGGGCGAACTGGAGCAGAAGGTCGAAGGACTGGAGCGCCGCCGCGAGGAGACCGAGAAGATGCACGCCAAACAGGTGAACCTGCTGGAGAACATCAGCGGGCTGAACGCTGAGGAGGCACGCAAACAACTCGTGGAGAGCCTCAAGGACGAGGCCCGCACCGCTGCCATGTCCCACATCAAGGACGCGCAGGAGGAAGCCAAGCTGACCGCGAACAAGGAGGCCAAACGCATTGTGATACAGACCATCCAACGGGTTGCCACCGAACACGCCATCGAGAACAGTGTCAGCGTGTTCCACATCGAGAACGACGATGTCAAGGGCCGTATCATCGGTCGCGAAGGCCGGAACATCCGCACCTTGGAGGAGATGACCGGCGTGGAGATCATCGTGGATGATACCCCAGGGGCCATCATCCTCAGTTGCTTCGATGCCGTACGCCGGGAAGTGGCACGCTTGTCCTTGCACCAATTGGTCAAGGACGGTCGGATCCATCCGGCTCGGATCGAGGAGATCGTGGCCAAGACCCGCAAACACCTGGAGGAGGAGATCATGGAGGTGGGGAAACGCACCTGCATCGATCTGGGCATCCATGGATTGCACAACGAGCTCATCCGGATGGTGGGCCGTATGAAGTACCGCAGCTCCTATGGGCAGAACCTGCTCCAGCATAGCCGCGAGGTCGCCAACCTTAGTGCCATCATGGCTGCCGAACTCGGCCTCAACCCGAAAGTGGCCAAGCGCGCCGGCCTGCTGCACGATATCGGCAAGTGCCGAGGATCGACCAGCCCCGCACGCCATCCTGGGCATGAAGCTGGCCGAAAAGTACGGCGAGAAGCCCGATGTCTGCAACGCCATCGGTGCCCACCACGACGAGATCGAGATGACCACGTTGCTCTCGCCTATCGTACAGGCCTGCGACGCCATCAGCGGTGCTCGCCCAGGTGCTCGCCGCGAGGCCACCGAAGCCTACATCCAACGCCTGAAGGACCTGGAGAGCTTGGCCATGAGCTACGGCGGAGTGACCAAAGCCTTCGCCATTCAGGCTGGCCGTGAACTGCGCGTGATGGTGGAAAGCGAGCGCATCACCGATGCCCAGAGCGACGAGCTCAGCATGCAGATCGCCGATCGTATCATGAACGAGATGACCTATCCCGGTCAGGTGAAGATCACCGTGATCCGTGAAAAACGCTCGGTCGCCGTGGCGAAATAGTAGCCCATACAAGCAACGCAAGGGGGGGCGACAGCGATGTCGCCCCTTTTCTTTGTCGCATGGTCATCCCGAACGATCGCCTACACCATTATTTCCATTGGGAGGTGCGCTCCTGGTCCCGGGCCTATCCGCTTTGGCAACGCACCTTGGCCGCATTGAACAAGGAACGAAGGAAGGCACTCGCATTGGGTGAACGGGATGGGGGGCTCAGCCTGATGTTGGCCGATCATGGATTCACGACGGTATGTAGTGATCTCCGTGGTCCGACCGACCGGGCCAAAGCGCTCCACCGGACCTTCGGCTGGGAGGAGGCCATCACGTATGAAGCACATCGATGCCACTGCGATCCCCAAGCCGGACGCCAGCTTCGACGTGGTCATCTTCAAGAGCATGATCGGTGCTTTGAGCACCAAGGAGAAGCAGGCCCAGGCCATCCGCGAGATGCATCGTGTATTGAAACGCGGTGGGGTGTTGCTCTTTGCCGAGAACCTACAGGGCACTCGCTTACATACCTGGCTGCGGAAACGCTTTGTGGCCTGGGACCACTACTGGCGCTACCTCGATCCAGTGAAGGACCGCGATCTCTTCGTACCCTTTGCCCGGCTCGACGATCACACCACCGGCCTGCTGGCCAACCTGGGGCGTAGCGAAGGTCAGCGCGATGTGTTGGCCAGGTTCGATGCCGTGGTATCGCCCTTGGTGCCACCTACCCAGCGCACCATCTGGTTCGGTGTGGCGGTAAAGGACTGATCGTTGAAAAGCACCGCCTCCACACGCAACCGCACCACGGTGCCCCTCTACCTTTGAAGGCACAAGGCCCTGTCCACCACACCATGTCCACTGGCGATCCTCGTCCCATCCTCGTCACCGGTGGTTCCGGCTTCATTGGAAGTCACCTCTGCGATGCGCTCATCGCTGCGGGGCATACGGTGCGCTGCTTGGACAACTTTGCCACCAGTAAGCGCTCGAACCTGGCCCACCTCGTGGGCATGGATCGCTTCCAGCTTGTGGAGGGAGATATCCGCGATCCAGAGGATTGTCGTGCTGCGGTGGACGGGGTGGAAGTGGTCCTGCACCTGGCCGCACTGGGCTCGGTGCCACGCTCCATTGCTGAGCCGCTCAATTCACACGCCACCAACCTCACCGGTTTCCTGAATATGCTCGAGGCAGCCCGCTTGGCCGAGGTCAAGCGCTTCGTGTATGCCTCCAGTTCCAGCGTCTATGGCGATTCCAAGGAATTGCCCAAGCGCGAGGAGCATGTGGGAAGGCCGCTGTCCCCGTATGCGGTGACCAAAGCCACCAACGAGACCTATGCGCGCCTCTATACCCGGTTGCATGGGATGCATACCATCGGGCTGCGCTTCTTCAACGTCTTTGGCGAACGACAGGACCCTGAGGGGCCTTATGCTGCGGCCATCCCCAAGTTCATCAAGGCCTTCCTGGGTCATTCCGCACCACAACTGCATGGGGATGGACTTCAGTCACGCGACTTCACCTATGTGGGGAATGCCGTACAAGCTGTGATATGCGCCATGGTCACCGACAAACCCGGGGCGAAGGGCGAGGTGTTCAATGTGGCCTTCGGCGCTCGCACCACGTTGTTGGAGCTTGTCGATCACCTCCGGACCGAACTGGCTCGTGTGGACCCTGCGATCGCTGCGATACCGGTCCAGCATGTCCCCGAACGGGTAGGGGACATCCGCGATTCCCTGGCCGATATCAGCAAGGCCCGCGCACTCCTTGGCTACGCACCGGCGTTCGACCTGCAGCAAGGCATGCAGCGCGCGGTGCCGTGGTACGTGGCACATTGGCAGTGAGGTCGGCAGCATTGCCGTATGTTCGCACGACCACCGATCATGTCCCCACACGAATGGATCGTCCTGGCCGTCATGGCCTTGGCCATCGCCCTTTTCATCAGTGAGCGCCTGAGCATCGACCTGGTCGCATTGCTCATCATCCTACTGCTCGTCACCACGGGTGTGCTCACCCCCAAGGAAGGGCTGGCAGGCTTCGGTGATCAGGCCACGTTGACCGTCGCCTTCATGTTCGTGCTCAGTTCCGCGCTACTTGGTACTGGAGCGGTAAGCACCTTGGGGCCACGCCTCTCGCGCCATTTCCGTGAATCCCCCATGCGGGGTATGTTGCTGTTCATGTTACTGGTGGGCGGGCTCTCTGCGTTCGCCAACAATACGCCCATCGTGGCACTGCTCATCCCGGTAGTGGTGCAGATGGCCCACACATCCGGTCAGGCGCCAAGCAAACTCCTCATCCCCCTGAGCTATGCTACCATCATGGGAGGGACCATCACGCTCATGGGTACCAGTACCAACTTCGTGGTGAGCGGCGTGATGACGGATAGTGGACTTCCTGCGCTCACCATGTTCCAACAGACCCCCATGGGGTTGGTGTTCCTGGGTGCCGGTGTGGCCTACATGGTGCTCATCGGTCGAAAGCTCCTGCCGGATCGCAAGGGGAGCAAGGACCTGGGCGAGCAGTTCAGCATGCGCGGCTATGTCACCGACATCGAGCTACTGCCCGGCGCACCATCGATCGGAAGGTCCATCATGAACAGTGCCCTGGTGAAGGAATTGGAGATGGACATCATCGAGATCCGGCGCGGCGAACAACTGTTCACATTGCCCCCGGGCGACATGGTGCTGGAAGCGGGTGACCTGCTCAAGGTGCGCTGTGATGTGGCGCAGATCCGTGCGCTGAAGGACCGGGCACACATCAGCGTGGAGCCAGCGCTACGCCTTGCCAACGATGACCTGAAGGCCCGAGGGACCACCCTCGTGGAATTGGTGATCACCAGCAGTAGCCCTCTTGAGGGCCTGGCGCTTGGCGAGGCCGACCTCATACGTACGTATCGCGCGGTTCCGTTGGCAGTGCGCCATCGGGAAGAGATCGTTCATGATCGCTTGCACGATACCATCTTGCGCAGTGGTGACGTCATCCTCGCTGAGGTGAAGACCCACTTCATCAAACGTCTGAAGCAACTCGAATCCACGGCTGACGCACCGTTCGTGATACTCACCGAACAGAGTGGTGTGGCCGAATTCGATCGGAAGGGCTTCATCGGGGTGGCGTTGGTGTTGTTTGCCGTCGTGGTCGCGTCGTCGTTGGAATTGACCTCGGTGGTGGTTGCTTCCCTGGCCGGTGTCGTGGCGCTGGTGCTGACACGATCGCTGAGCATGAAGCAGGTCTATGAGGCAATTGATTGGAAGATCTACTTCCTCATGGCAGGATCCCTTAGTCTGGGGCTGGCCATCCAACGTTCGGGTCTCGCGGACCGGATCGCCGGTGGCGTTGTGGACCTGCTCGGTGAGTGGGGGCCGATCGCCATCCTCTCTGGCATCTACCTGATCACCATGTTGCTCACAGAGGTCATGAGCAATACCGCCACAGCCGCTTTGGTGGCTCCCATCGCCATTTCCACGGCATCCACGCTCAGCCTGAGCCCGACACCATTCCTCATGGCCGTGATCTTCGCGGCCAGCGCCAGCTTCATGACCCCCATCGGCTACCAGACCAACACCATGATCTGGTGCCGGCCAGTATAAGGCACGCGACTTCCTCCGCGTGGGCTGGCCTCTACAAGTGATGTTCTGGATCCTGGCAACCGCGCTTATCCCGGTGCTCTACCCTCCTGATACGAACGTGAGGTGGCACGGAACGCGCGAATGACCCGGTCGTCCCCAGCGCTTAGCAACAGGTCATCCATCCAAAGCACGGCGTTCACGCTGTGGGTGTGGCCACCGGAACGGCTCTCGTGCCGCCACATCGGGTCCAGGTTCCTTCCATCCCAGAGCTTCACGGCCTTGTCCCTGCCAGCACTGGCCAATAGGGCCCCATCGCTTCGGAACGCGATCCGGTAGATGGCCGAGCGGTGGGCGGGCAATGCGAGCAACTGACGGTTGTTCCCGTTGAGCATCCAACTGCGCAGGTGTCCGTCCTTTCCACTGGAGACCAGCACCGGTTTGGTCGGGTGGAAGGCGACAGCGAGCGCACCCTCGGGGTGCCCTTCCAAGGTCACGTTTTCATTGAACAGATGGGTATCCAACACGCGGATCCGCCCATCGCCACAGGCCACGGCGACCAGCCTTCCCCCTTGCCCGACAGCGAGTCCGCGCAGCTTCTCCTCACAAAGGGGGATCTGGCGTTCCAATCGGCACCGGACACCGGTCGCGGACATTCGCCAGATGCTCAAGGAGCCATCCCCTCCGGCACAAGCGAACCGGTCATCATCCACGCCCACCAGGTCGAACACCCCACGGTGGTGGACCCCTCGGAAGCAGTGCTTCTCCTGCTTGTCACGAAGGTCGATCACATGCAGTGCGCCTCCCTCGGTACCGACAACGAGCATCCGGTGGTGTGGCATGTACAACACGGAGAACACCGCTTCATCCACGGTGGCCAACGCCATTCCCTTGGCCTCCGACCCCAGCGACCATTGGGCCACCACGCCGTCCCCGCTTCCGCTAAGGAATGTTCCCGTTACCGGACCGGCGCTAAGCGCATAGACCGGCGACCGATGACCTTCATACACCTGCAACACCTCCATCGCAGCGCGAAGATGCGACCACACTCACCATTTACGATGATCGCTCCACTGGAACGTCCATTCCGGTGTGGTCAATACCGGACCTGCCCTGAACTCATACCATGCGCCTGCCACCGGCCCTTTCAGGACGTGGATGTCCTGCGCAGGCATGTAGCTCTGCGCGAGCATCATGAAGGCTCGACCATCCTTGTCCTGCGCCACGTCCACCACCAGCACGGCATGGCCCGGTGAACCACCTTGTATGAACACATCCCCGGCCTCCACGGTCGATCCATCGGCCGGTCGTAGTTCCTGGTGCAAGGACCGTGTGCCCGCATAGATGAACACTTGGTCCAGATAGGCCCGTAGGTTCTCCGGCCTATCGTTCCGGTCACCGCCGGCCACCCATCGTACGGTATTGCCCGATACGGCGATCCGTTCCCCAAGGCGCCAACGGTCCCATTCCGCAAGGAAGCCGTTCGTGAAGTGGAACCGGATGTCCTTGTGCCTCCCTTGCCGGTGAAGGTGTTCGGCGCGCAGGCGGATCACCGCATCGGCACATTGCTGCAGGTCGCGCGTACCGACCGGTATGTCGAGCACCGCTACGTGTACATCCTGTCGGGACTTCGGCCTACCGTTGTGGAGCAATACCGGAGTACCGGTCGGCTTCACGGTCAACTGCCTCAAATGGTGTGCGAACGTGCCGGGTGCAGCCGGAACTCGGGACGTACCCGTTGGGGGACTGAAGCGTTCGACGAGCACCTGTTGTGCCTGACCAGGTGACCATGCCAACCCCGCGAAGAGACAAAGTAGCGCGGGGCCGAGAGCACGGAAAGGCACTGATGTTGGCCGGTAGCGAGCACCTGTTCGAGTCACCATGCACGTGCAATGCACAGCATTGGGCCGGGTAACGCCGGTCAGGCCTCGGCGCCAGCAGCCTTGCCTTTGGTCGAAGGGGTGTAACCGAAAAGGCGGTTGTCCTTGATCATGTTGTCCACGTATGGGGGGACCATCTCCTCCCAGCCCGGTGTGCCGCCCCGGATCATGTCCAACACCTGCTTGCTGAAGATGTGCAGTACGTTGGGGTCGAAGCTATCGATGTCCACCAAGCGCTTATTGAAGAGCAGGTAGTCGTACAAGGGCTGCAGCCGGGGGTGTATCGGCATCGTGTTCGTCGTCATGATCGAGTCCGAGGCCGAGGCGCGGCTCGGGTACACGTAGATCTTCAGGTCGCGGTGGAAGAGGATACCGAATGCCTCCAGCACCCCGCCGTTCAGGTGGCGGTAGTAGCGTTCATCGAAGACCTCCACCAGGTTGTTCACACCCATGATCAACCCCATACGCGACTTCGTGTAGCGGCTGAAGTACTCCACCAACTTGTAGTACTCCTGGTAGTTGCTGATCAGTACGGTCTGGCCCAGTGAACACAGGATATCGGCGCGGTCGATGAAGTCCTTCTCGTCCACGTCACCGGTGTCGCTCTTCAGGTTGTTCAGCGTGATCTCGAAGAGCACCTGTAGGTTCTGACGGTCCACACGCTGTTCCTTGATGAACATGTTGTAACCGTTCATGATCATGTCGATGTTCACCTTGGTCACCGGACGGAAGCTCCCTCGTATGGCAAGGATGTTCTTCTTGTAGAGCATCTCGCTGGCCTGCAGGTTCTGGCCGTCGGGCCCGAACAGCACGGCATCCGTATAGCCACGCTTCACCAGTTGCAGGCTCAGCAGGCGGTTGTCCACCTGGGAGAAGGCCGGCCCGTTCATCTGGATCATGTCGATCTCCAATACGTGACGGCTCACGTTGTCGTAGAGCGCTGTCATCACCTCGTTCGGGTCCTTGTGCAGGAACATGCAGGCGTGCATGAGATTCACTCCCAGTACGCCGATGGTCTCCTGTTGCAGGCTCATGTCCGGATCATGCAGCCGAACGTGCAGGATCACATCGCTGGTGGGCTCCTCCGGCGAGGTCTGGAAGCGCACACCGATCCAGCCATGTCCGCTGTGGGGCCGGTCGAAGGTGCTGGTACCGACCGTGTTCGCGAACGTGAAGAACTTCTTGGTCGGATGGTCCTTACGGGAGAGCCGATCGGTGATCAAGCCGTACTCATGCCGCAGCATGTTCTTCAGCCGACTTTCACACACGAACCGGTTACCAGGCTCGGGACCATAGATCGCATTGCTGAAGTCCTTGTCATAGGCGCTCATCGCCTTTGCAATGGTCTGCGAAGCGGCACCAGCACGGAAGAAATGACGAACGGTCTCCTGGCCGGCCCCGATCTCGGCGAACGTGCCGTAGAGGTCCGGATCCATATTGATCCTGCGGGCCTTCTGGGCGGGACTTAGCGCGACTCGATTGGGGTCCTGGACGATCATACGGCGGGGTCGGAGAGCGTTCGGGTACAAAGGTAGCCCCTGCCGACTTGGCGCAACGGCTGATCATCGGTCATTGTGGGGGTTTTCCGGACACGTGCCAAGCCCATCATACCAGACCCGAACTCAGGTGTATCGGGTTCTCCAACGTGCGGTGCACCGGGCAGGACCGCGCGATCTGCGCCAAGCGTTCCCGTTGTTCGATCGGCAGCGCCGGGTCCAGTTCGATGCCCAGGTGGATCCGGGTATCGATCACGGCGCCATGCTGGTCGCGGTCCATGGTCACCGTTACGCCGATAGGGCCCACGTTCCATTGCTTACGGTCGGCGTACATCCGCATGGTGATGGCCGTGCAAGAGGCCAGTGCGCTCAGTAACAGTTCATGGGGACGCAACCCTTGATCGGTGCCACCGTGGTCCGTGGGTTCATCAGCGATCAATTCCAGGCCGCGGGTGGTGATACGGGTGGCATAAGGCGCACCGTCCAGGACGGCGGTGACGCTGCGTTGGGTGCTCTTGTCCATGCCCCAAAGGTCGTGAGGGTCGAATGCTGCTGAACGGGACTTGGGTCACCAACCCGTGGCGAACAAGCGACGCGAGCCGGTGATCCCGCACTTCTGGTAGGTGTTGTATGCCTGCGCTGCCCGTTCACGGATGGCCTCGCCCGTTTCATGCAGCACCCACCCATGCAAGGCGGCCTTCAACGTGTAGGCTTCTGGCGCCATGAGTCCCGTGGTCCAAAGCAGGGGCGAGGCTCCCGTGTTGCGCACATGCGGCGCGAAATAGCGCTTGCTGATGCACGCCAGGATGAGGGTCTCGCGCTTCCGCCCGTCCTGCGCGGGATAGCGGCCATCCAGGGCGAAGTCCATCAGCCCATCGTGGCCCACATACCCGATCAGGTCGGCGCCACCACCCACAGCGATGGACCGCCCGCCTACGCTCACGAGCGACCCGCCCGCCCCACTCGAGAAGCGCAACAGGTCCTCGGTGGCCTGCCGGATGTTCCGCCCGTCGTAGGCATCGGCCACCAGGTACACCGCGCTATCCCGGTGTTTCCAGACCGCACGTTCCAGGATATGGGCTTCGCTCGGCTTGGTGCAGGGCACGCGCACCCATTCCGCCGCCCGGTCGAAATGCGTACGCACGCCGTATCCTGCCCCCCAGTAGAGGTTGTTGCGTGGCTCCTGACCATTGCCAATGCCGGCAGGCACCTTCACGATGCCTTGGTATCGGTTGTCGCACAAGGCCACCAGCAGGTGTACGACCCGCTCCTTTGCTTCCGCGATGGAGGGGAACACGCCCAGTACAAGTAGCAATAGGGTGGTACGCATGGTCCAGGAATGCCGTGTCGGCCTGCACGTAACGCGCTCGGCGACTCACCTGGTATGCCAACGCGGCCACAAAGCGGGGACCTCCTGCTGGTACCGACGGTAGGCATCACCAAAGACGGCGATCAGCTTACGCTCCTCCAAGTGGATGCCGAGCGGCAGGTAGACGAAGGTGATGGCGATACAGAGCGCGGTGGCCGGGGTGGGAGCGAGCAGCAGCCAACCCAGCAACACCATGATCGTCCCGGTGTAAATGGGGTGGCGCATCCTGCCATGCAGGCCACTGCGCACCAGCCCGCTCGGCACTTCGGGACGCAGGCCCAGGAAGGCGGAGCCGCCGAAGCGCAGTACGGCCACTCCTGCGAGCAGGGCACCCAACAGCATCAACAGGATCCCGCCGATGATCATTCCAGTGGACAGCTCGCACCACAGCGACCGATCCGCGTGCCGGTAGGCCGACCACACCCAGCCGAGCAACACCACGGACTGGATACTGTAAGCAAGCCGATACCAGCGCACCAGCCCGAGCCGTTCACCCGCCCACCGCTTCACTCCGGTCAACGCCAAGGCGCTGTGCACGGCATAGAACACGATCAACGAAAGGGCCAGGTGCCACATCTGCGACCAAGGTAGAATGAGGAAGGCCACCGCTCGGGTGGCCTTCGTTCGATCGAGTGATCGTTTGGATCAGCGCATGTCGTTCACCTCCACGCCGGGGAACTTCGCCTTGTCGAAGGTGAAGAGGGCATCGGCCATCTCTCCGTTGGGTGTGAACTTCTTCATGGTGTAGGTGACCACGTTACCGTCCTTGTACAGCACCTGCACGCTGCGCGGCTGGCCCTTGGCCTTGTCAACGCTGAGGATCACTGTGTGGAAGGGCTTCTTGGCGGGATCCAAGGGGAAGAGTTTCACCACCTGGGTCATCACACCGGCCGCATCGGCCTTCTCCTCCACGAACTGGCTCTTGAAGCCCTTTTCGTATTGGGTGAATAGCGTGCTCGGGTCCAGGTCCTGGTCCATCTCCTTGGGGTCGTTCAGGCTCACCTCGTTGGCGTCCTTGTTGTAGGTGTACATGGTCACACCGTCGTTGATGATGGTGTTCTTGTCCAGCACCAACCGGAACTTCTTGCCCTTCACCTTCATGTTGCCTTCCTGCTTCACATCCAACTTGTCCTTGGTATTCTGCAAACGGCTGCTGAAGTCGGCCTCGAAGCTGGTCCATGCCTTGGCCTGGGTCATCAGCTTGTCCACGATGGTCTTGGAACGGGGGTCATCCTGGGCCTGTACGAGGGTGGTGCTCAACAACAGGGCGAGGAGGGCGACGGTTTGCTTCATGGCTGCAAAAGTAAGTGCACCGGTCAGAGGCAAAGGGCGTGCCATGCGCCTCAACACCGCGCGGTCCCTTGGTTTAACGGGTAGCGTGCAAGGAACCGGAACGTTGCGCCTACTTCACCGAGGCCTTCTTGGCCTTGGTGGCGATCTTCTTCGCAGTGGCCTTGGAGGCTTTTACAGGCTTCGGCTTCAGCATGGTGCCGATGCACTTGGGCGATCCACAGCGACAGGCCCAGATCTGCTTCAGTTCCTCCGTGTAGGGGATGTCGAACTCGAAGCCGTAGTCGTAGGTGATCTCCTCGCCAGGCTTGATGTCGCGCAAGGCTTCGATGATGACGCGGTCCTTCTTCAGGTCCTCGCTCTCATGGCCATGCACGAAGGCGATGGCGTTGGGGTCGCAGCTGTGGTTGATCCAACGGGCCACGTTACCCCCGCGGTTCGCATCCAGGATCCAGTCCTCGTTCAAGGTGAAGAGGAAGGTGTGCCCACTGTCGATGTCCCCGAAGTACAAGGCATCCGCCTCGGCATGGGTGATCATCTTGCCTTTGTACTCCACGATGTCCTCACCCTTCTTGATGGGGGCGGTGGCGAACACGCCGTTACCGTGGATCTTGGAACTGCGCTGTGCGATCTTGCTGGAAGCCATGGGGCGCGAAGATCGTGCTTCCAACGATCCCTTCGCGACATGCGCAATCACGCGTGTCAGAAGTACAGCCGCACCACGAAGATGGCCGTGATCACACACACCAGGTCGGCCAGCAGCATGATGCCCAGGGTGTAGCGACTGTCCTTCACGTTCACACTGCCGAAGTAGAGCGCCACCACGTAGAAGGTGGTCTCCGCCGCGCCTTGGAACAGGCAGCTCAATTGCCCGGTGATGCTGTCCGGGCCGTAGGTCTTCATGGCATCCAGCATGAAGCCCCGGCGAGCCACCGGCGCTGAAGGGGCGCATCAAGGCCACCGGGATGGCATCGATCACTTCCTTGCTCACACCCACCAAGGCCAGCGACCAGGAGAGTCCGCTCATCACGATATCCATCAGCCCGCTGTTGCGGAAGATGCTCAATGCCGCGAGCATCGCCAGCATGTAGGGTAGTACGCGCAGCCCCGTGGTGAAGCCATCCTTGGCGCCGTGCACGAAACTGTCGAACATGTTGGTGCCTTTCTCGGTGAAGTACTTCTCCTTGATGAAGGCGTAGGCCACGATGAGGCCGATGATGGTGAGCAGCATGCCGTTGCTCAGGTTGTCCGTGAAGTGGAACTTGCTCACTCCGGACAGCCCGCCGATGAAGGCCATCAAGCCGCCGATGAGGCCACTGATGCCCAGCACGCTCAGCATCACCGGCCAGTTGAACACGTTGATCCGCTGCCGGCCCGCCACCATGAACAAGGCGGCCAGGGTGCCCGCGAAGCTGGTGATGATGGTGGGGATCATGATGTCCGCCGGGTTGGCTGCGCCCTGCGCCGCGCGGTAACCGATGATGCTGGTGGGCAGCAAGGTGAGCCCCGCCGCATGCAGGCACAGGAACATGATCTGGCTGTTCGTCGCCCGGTCCTTGTTCGGATTGTCCTCCTGCATGCTCTCCATGGCCTTCAGGCCGAAGGGCGTGGCCGCGCTGTCCAGGCCCAGGAAGTTGGCCGCGAAGTTGAGCGTCATGAACCCGTAGGCCGGGTGGTCCTTGCGCAGTTCGGGGAACACGCGGTGGAAGACCGGCGACAGGAAGCGCGCCACCTTCTCCATGGCGCGCGAATCGATCAGCAGGTTCAGCAGTCCGCAGAAGAAGGTGAGGTAGCCGATCAGCGGCAGCCACAGGTCCGTGATGGTGTTGCGGCACGTGGCGAAGAGGCCATCGGCCCCCTGCTTGCCCACGCTCATGCTCACCACACCGCTCTTGCTCAAGCGATACAAGGTGTCCCCCTGCATCACGCCCGCATCACCCGCCGCGCGCAACTGTCCCAGGAACGACGGACCCGGCCAGTACCGCACTGTCCACCTCCGCCACCACCAAGGGCTCGCCCTGCTTGCCGTTGATCAAGGATCCCAGGCTGTATTGCCTTCCCATGCCCAGCATCACCAGCACGTAGCCGATGCTGAGGATGAGCATGAACGTCCAGAAGCGACTGAGGGCCATGGCGACAAAGTACCGGCACCGCCTCCGGTGTGGATGTCACTCCACACCTCCCTCGGCCAACAGCGCACTGTGGATGGACAGGCCACCTTCCGACCGTCGGACCTACCTTCGCCCGCAGTCAATACACCACCCATGAAACGGACCCTGATCCTGACCTGCGCAGCGCTACTGACCCTGGCGTCCTGCGTGTCGAAGAAGAAGTACGTGGCCTTGCAAGGCTCCAACGAGACCCTCCTCAACAAGGTGGACGGCCTCAACCGCGACCTGGAGGAGTGCCGCAATTCCAAGTCCGTGTTGGATGCCCAGCTCGCCGGCCTCGAGAACAAGAACGAGCACCTCAAGGACCAGATCAATCAGTTGAACAACACCAACGCCAGCACTGCTCAACAACGTGGGGCAGATGGCCACCCTCTCCAAGCAGGAGGCCGTCAACCTGGAGAAGTCACTGGAGCAGATCAAGGAACAGGACCTGCGCATCCGCAGCCTGCACGACGCGTTGACGAAGAAGGACAGTGTGACCCTCGCGCTGGTGGTGAGCCTCAAGAGTTCCCTCGGCAACCTCAACGACACCGATGTGGTGGTGAACGTGGAGAAGAGCGTGGTCTTCATCTCCCTCAGCGACAAGATGGTCTTCACCAGCGGCAGCACCGACATCAGCCCGCGCGCTAAGGAGGTGCTCGCCAAAGTGGCCACCGTCATCAATGCCAAGCCGGAGATGGAAGTGCTGGTGGAAGGGCATACCGACAATGTGCCCATCGTCAAGGAGTGCATCAAGGACAACTGGGACCTCAGCGTGCTGCGGGCCACGTCCATCACCCGCGTCCTGCAGAAGGATTACGGCGTGAACCCCGCCCGCATCACCGCCGGTGGTCGTGCCGAGTACGTGCCCTTGGTGAACAGCGACACGCCAGAGGCGCGCAGCACCAACCGCCGCACGCGCATCGTCATCCTGCCCAAGCTGGACCAGTTCTACGAGATGGTGGAGGATGGTCTGAAGCAGGCCAGCGAGCAGAACTAGTTCGCCTCCGAACATCACTTGAACAGGGTCCTCCAACGAGGGCCCTGTTCGCGTTCAGGGAGCATTCATCCCTTCACCGCCCGCAGTCCGTAGACCATGGGGAGCTTGCCCTCCATGCCGACGATGCGGTACATGCCATCCGCTCCCTGCACCAGGTTAGCGAAACAATCGAAGGGCGAGCCATCCAGTTCCGTAAAGCGCTCGATGCGTAATCCTGCGTCCAACAAGGCGCTCAGCACTTCGCCCAGGCCGTGGTTCCACGAGTAGGAGGGTAGCTTGATCGCCGCGCCCTTGTCCGCATAGGTGCCTTCTTCCTCCTCCGCGATGGTCTCGCGGTTGAAGTAGGAATACTGCACATGCGTGAAGTCGTTGTCGAACATCCATACCGCCGGATGGAACTCCACGAAGACCAGCTGCCCACCAGGCCTCAGGTAGTGTGCGATGTTCGTCGCCCAGGGCTTCAGGTCGGGCAACCAACCGATGGTTCCGTAGCTGGTGTACACGGTATCGAAACGGCCATCCAGCTCGGGTCGGTGGTCGATCACGTTGCTCAGCACCCACTCGGCCTTCAACGCGCATCGCTCAGCGAGCCGCCGCGCTTCGTCCAAGGCCGCGTCCGAGATGTCCAGGCCGGTGACCTGTGCACCCATGCGCGCCAGGCTCAGGGTGTCCTGTCCGAAGTGGCATTGCAGGTGCAAGATGCGTTGGTCGCGCACGTCGCCCAGCAGGTCCAGTTCAATGGCGGTGAGGGAACTGCGGCCGGCGACGAAGCCCTCGACATCGTACATGCGCGAGCCCACGTGGTGAGGTACCCGGGCGTTCCACAGGGCGCGGTTCGCGGCGAAGTGATCGGCGTTGCTCATGCGGCCAAGGTAGCATCCGGCCTTGCGTTCGCCCTGCCTGGTGATCCTCCGCGTTCTACTTCGCCAGGCGGAAGAGCCGCACATCACCCTGCGCCCCGGAGGCTGCTTCCGTGTAGCCTTCAGCCAGCTGCTTGCGCACATCCATCGCGCAGCTGTCGTTCACGTCCTCGTGCAGTTTCCAGGTCACCACCGCATCCACCGCCACGCCACATGCCTCCGCGTATCCCCCCATCCGCACACACGGCCGCGAGCTCTCTGCGAAGGTGCCGATGGCCTTGTAGGGCAAGCGTTCCGGCACCCACTGCTCCGGGTTGAAGGGGGCCAGCGCCGTGAAATGGTCCAGCACCACCACGGTCGGTCCCTGCACCCCCATGTAATTGGGGAAGTTGCTGTGCATCCAGTTGCTGCCGTAGTTCAAGGGGAGTACCACCGTGTGCTGCTCCAGGTCCGCTGCGATGCTCAGGTAGGCCGCGGCCTCCTCACCCAGCGACCGTGCCGACAGGTAGTGTGCCCGCGTGTGTGCCAGATCCGCCAGTACCACCGCACCCACGGCCAGCAGCGACACCCCACGCGGCATCGGCGCCACGGCCACCAGGATGCACACGAAGAACATGCTGAACAACTGCAGCCGGGGCGAGGCACTGCTGCCACCGGCCATCACATCGGGCAGGGTGAAGTAGGCCACCAGGCTCGCCAGCGCCAGCAAGGGCCATAGGTCCACCGCGGTGAAGCCCCGTCGCACCACCGCACGCACCCAAGCCCCCAGCGCCACCGCACCCGCCGCCAGTAGGGGTACCGCCGACCAGGTGCTGGCCCACAGCTCGCCCTCCGCACCCAGCCCGTTCCACGCGCGACCTTGCCACAGGTACTGCACCAGCGTGGCAAAGGGCAGGTACTGCGCAGGTCCCTCCACGGCTGCGCTTCGCACGAAGTACAGTAGGGTCAATGCACCCGGCAGGGCCAGGGCTCCGGTGATGCGCACGGCTGCGCCTTTCCATGCACTGTGGGCTGTTCCATCGGGTACCCAGCGGTACCAGAGCACCTGGCACACCACCGCTCCGGCGCCTACCAGAAAGGTGGTGAGGTGCGCGAAGTAGAGTAGGAGTAGGGCCAGCCCCAACGGCACTGCCCGCACCACACCGGACCGAAGACCACGGACGACCAAGGTGAGCACCACGAACAGCAGGGCAAGGCTCAGGCTGAAGTTCAGGAAACCCAGGCGCAGCGCGTAGTGCAGCAGGAAGGGCATCACCAGCAGCGCGGTCCAACTGCGCTGGGGCGCCACCGTGCGGATGAACCAACGGAACGCGAAGGCCAGGCCCACCACGGCCAGCGAGTACATCACGCGATCAACTGCCCATGCCGGTAGCAGCGCATGCAAGGGAACCATCAGCGCGTGGGCCAACCAATAGGGCACCGGCTCCGCGTGGATCCGGAAGAAGCCCGCCAGGAACGGATCACCGGCCAGGAGTTCCTTCAGGATGCGGGCGCTGTACAGGTGGCTGGGTCCGTCCAACGTAACGAACCAGCGCGTAGCATGCACCGGTACCACATGCAGCGCGGTGATCAGGGTGAAGAGCAGCGGCTCCAGCCGGGTCCACCAGCCATGGCCCATGGCGTGGGTACCAGCCCCCAAGGCCGATGCGCGCTCTTTCATCGCTGGTAAAGATATCCGGGGGCCTTGCCTCCGCGTGGAGCGCCATGCACTCCGCATCCGCAGCATTCCCCAAAATATCCCAAGATCACACCATACCCATGCAGCCCGCGTTCGTCCCCTCGGCCGCACCACCAGGGCGGTCCCACCACCATCCATGACCACCGACCAGCCGACCGACCCTCTCGCATCACCCAGCACACCACCCCCCAAACCCGGCCGCACCGCGTGGATCCGCACCTCGCTCACCTTCCGCGCCCTCGTCGTCGGTATCCTTGTGCTGCTGCTCCTCATTCCCCTCGCCATGGTGCGCGACCTCATCCGCGAGCGTGCCCAACGCAAGAGCGAGGCCGAGGCCGGGATCAGCGCCGATTGGGGCGGGGCGCAGACCATCACCGGACCCATCATCTCCGTGCCTTATGAGGTGCTGGTGCGCGTGCCCCTGAGCAACGGCGGCTACGAGACCCGGCCCGAGACCCGCCATGCCCACTTCCTGCCCGAGACGCTGAACGCCAGCGCGGAGCTCGATCCCTTCACCAAGTACCGCGGCATCTACCAGGTGGCCGTCTACAGCAGCCGCACCACGCTTTCCGGCTCCTTCGCACCCCTCACCGATCAACGCTTGCAAGTCACGGTGCCGCTCCAATGGGACCAGGCCAAGCTCGTTCTCGGTGTCAGCGACCTGCGCAGCATCAAGGAACAGATCACCATGCGGGTCGGCCAGCGCACCGTCCAGTTCGAACCCGGCCTTCCCTCCACCGACGTGGTCGCCACCGGCCTCAGCGCCGCGTTCCCGTTGGATAGCACCGTCCTCGGGACGCCGCTGGACTTCGAAGCGATGCTCACCATCAACGGCAGCGGCAACTACAGCCTGGTGCCCGTGGGCAAGGTCACCCGAGCCACCTGCACCAGTTCCTGGCAGGACCCCAGCTACAACGGGGCCTTCCTGCCCGACCCGCCCGATAGCAATGCCACCCCCGTCAAGGGCCTGAACGCGCGATGGACGGTGCTCCACCTCAACCGGCCCTATCCGCAGGAGTTCACCAGCGACCAGCGCGATGCCATCGCCAGCAGTGCCTTCGGGGTGTGGTTGATGCAGCCGGTGGATGAGTACCACAAGAACGAACGCGCCAGCAAGTACGGCCTCATGCTCATCGTCCTGGTCTTCCTGGTCTTCTTCTTCGTGGAGGTGCTCCAGCGCCTACGCATCCATCCCATCCAGTACCTCCTCGTGGGCTTCGCGCTGTGCATCTTCTACACCCTGCTCATCGCCCTCAGCGAACACATCGGCTTCGGCACCGCCTACATCACCTCGGCCGTCGCGGTCATCACCCTCGTGGTGCTCTACGCCCACAGCGTCTTCCAGGTCCGGCGCGCCTCCCAGCTGCTCGGCCTCATCATGCTCCTGGTCTTCGGCTTCATGTTCGCCCTCATCCACCAGCAGGACTATGCCCTGCTCTTCGGCAGCATCGGCCTCTTCATCACCCTGGCCCTGGTCATGTGGGTCAGCCGCCGCATCGACTGCAGGATGATTCGTTCATAATGAAAGGGCCGCTCCGCAAGGGGCGGCTCTTTTTGTTCGCAGCTGCGCAACAACACTCCCCACACGCTGGGGAACAGGCGCCCCGCAGACCCGATGCGTGGAGGCATGCCAAGTTGCGCCACGCCTTGTCCGGTGCGGCTTGCACGCGCTTGCTGTTCGCTGGCACAGCGCTTGGCACTGCATGGAAAACACCCGCATGGCTAGAAGAAGAAGTCCGCTACACCCGCAAAGAAGCGTATGGCTACACCCGCGAAGAAGGGTAGGCACCTTCGGCTGCGAAGAAGAGCACCACTGCTGCTAAGGCTGCGCCAACCAAGAAGACGTCGGCCAACACGAAAGCGCGCTGCCACGAAGAAGACCACCACACCGAAAAAGTCCGCATCCGCCAAGAGCGCAGTTGAAAAAGAAGTCCAGCGGTTTGACTAAGCCCGCTACCAAGAAGAGCGCCGCCAAGAAGAGCAGCCCCGCGAAGAAGGCCCCGCCAAACGGGCGCCCGCCAGCACCCCGAAGTCGACACCGCCCCCGAAGAAGCAAGCACCGGTGAAGGAGCCGATGTCCACCAAACGCGCCGCCAGCACCTCCACCCCGGCGAAGAAGGTCCGTAAGACCACCGATCGCACCCCTTCGAAGAGCGAACCCAAGCAGACGCCGAAGGCCGCACCGGAGCGTCCGTCGCAGAAGGCCACGAAGTCCGTGCGCAAGGCCGACCCAGCACCTGAGGCCGCCAAGCCAGACAACACTTCCCAGACTTCAGACCACAAGCCCGACTCCATCCTGCGGGTGCCCCCTGGAGACCGGACCGCAGAATGGGCCGGAGTTCCCCACGGCCACCGACCAGCCGCAGTTCGAGCTTCCTCTCCATGAGAAGGGAAAGAGTTTCGTGCCCAAGCGCGCGCCACATCCGAACGAGCTGCACCGTGGTCAGACTGCGACATCCGGGCCCTCGCATGATCGACCCGGTTCACAGCCGGAACGCGTCAAGCACCAGTACCCGAACAGCAATACCCCTAACGCAGGCAGCGCACGCAGCGCTCAATACAAGGGGAAACGACGCGACCAAGGGAAGAAGGAGCAATAGGGCAGGTGTCCAAGCAACAACGCTGGGGTCGCCGAGGCCGTGGAAGCGCCATATGGGCGCTACGCACCGCTGCATTGCCGCCCTTGGCTCCACCTTGCCCGCTGCACAGCTGCGCTTCGGCATGGCCCCTAGCAACTTCGGCGGCACGGTCGCCGCTTTCAGGGAAC
The DNA here is from genome assembly GCA_016718655.1 of Flavobacteriales bacterium. Lineage (GTDB taxonomy): Bacteria > Bacteroidota > Bacteroidia > Flavobacteriales_F > PHOS-HE28 > PHOS-HE28. The sequence goes on from JADKCV010000014.1 coordinate 74,479, forward strand.
CCTTCGCGCTCGGCTGGGTGGCAATGGCCCTGGGCGATATCCGCTTTGCAGGTGCGATCCGCATTTCCTCCGCGCCCTCCGCGCCACCCCCGCATTCCCCAAAGCGCCACCTGCACCGTTGCGGGCCAACTCGACAGTCCCTCCCGCCAGTCAGCCGTATGGCACTTCCTCCGCGTTCTCCGCGCTACCCCCCGCATTCCCCTTAGCGTCACTGCGCCGTTGCGGCCAATTCAACATTCCCATAGCACCGGTCTGCAGCCAAGCAGCCCAACCAGCAAACCTGCATTTCCTCCGCGTCCTCCGCGCCCTCCGCGGTTCCCCCGCCTTTCCCTTCGCGCCACTGCGCCTTAGCGGCCAATTCAACATTCCCATAGCACCAGTCTGCCGTCAGGCGGTGCCTCTACGCTGCTCCGCATATCCTCCGCGTTCTCCGCGCTAACCCCCGCATTCCCCTTCGCGTCACTGCGCCGTTGCGGCCAATGCAACATTCCCATAGTACCGGTCTGCCGCCAAGCCGCCCAACCAGCAAACCTGCATTTCCTCCGCGTGCTCCGCGCCCTCCGCGCTACCCCCGCATTCCCCTTGGCGTCACCGCGCCGTTGCGGCCAACTCGACATTCCCTCCTCGCCAGTCCGCTTTAAGGCATTTCCTCCGCGTTCTCCGCGCCCTCCGCGGTAACCCCGCATTCACTAAAGTGGTACCAGGCCACTATCTTCCGTCAGGCAGGCTACGCGGTATCATGGCGGACCCACAGTCACGTGTCGGATACCTCCCCGACGGGCAGAGAAGGCCCCGCGAACATGACCAGTTGTGAAGAAAAGCGACCAGTTATGAATTGCATCCATACTAGGGTCCACCCATTCATGGATGGAACATAACTTCGGTCATTACCAACTTCCTATGCCATGGTCAGACTCCTTCCTGCGATCGCCCTAACGCTCGGAACAGGGTGGGCCGTTGCCCAGAACACGCCTGCCGTTGAATGGCAGCGCAACCTCGGCGGTTCGTCGGATGAGTTCGGCGTTTCCATTGAGCAGACCAGCGACGGAGGTTATATCGTGTGCGGTACGACCCGCTCAAATAATGGTGATGTCGTCGGCAACCATGGAAATGAGGATATATGGGTGGTGAAGCTCAACGCATCAGGAAGCACTGAGTGGCAGCGCTGCCTAGGTGGAACCCAACCGGATAACGGAATACGGGCTCTTGAGCTGCCGGGTGAGGGGTACCTCGTGTTGGGCAATGTCCGCTCGAACGACGGAGATGTAAGTGGTAACCATGGCATGATCGACTTCTGGTTGGCCAAACTCGCCGCTGATGGGACCCTTCTTTCGCAGCGCTGCTATGGCGGGACGCTCAACGATGCGTCTGGTGGTATCGAGCCGACACCGGATGGCGGGTTCATCCTCGTGGGTGGATCCCGCTCCGTTGATGGCGACCTCACCGCGAACGCTGGCTCCACGGACTATTGGGTACTCAAGATCGATGCCGACTTCGACATCCAATGGCAGCGCTCATACGGTGGCAGCAGCGCGGAATCGGCCGTTGCGGTGGCACTCACATCTGATGGTGGATACATGATCAACGGCAGCTCAAGCTCCGATGATGGCGATGTATCAGGAGCCTTCGGTTTGGAGGATTTCTGGGTGGTGAAGCTGGACGAACTGGGCAACATTCAATGGCAGCGACCTTGTGGAGGCAGTGATCTCGACCTCGGCAGCACCATCACGGAACTGAGCGACGGCAGCTTCATGGCGGGGGCCTGACATACTCGCAAAATGGTGATGTCGGCGCCCCCTTGGGCTCGGCCGATGTCTGGAGCATCAGATTATCCGCGCTGGGTCAACCAGTGGATGAGCGAACATACGGAGGCTCCGATACCGATTCGGGCACCGACATGATCACCGCGTCGGATGGGGCTTTGGTATACACCGGCACTTCCAGCTCTTCCGATGGTGATCTGACCAGTAACCAAGGGGGCACGGATGCCTGGCTATTCCGCATCGACAACACCGGGGACATCGAGTGGAGCACCACCCTGGGCGGTAGCGCATCGGATGCGTTCCTTGCCTTCAAGGCTACTGATGATCTCGGGTACATTGCTGTTGGGCAAAGCAGTTCCAGCGATGGGGACCTACCTGGTAACAACGGTGGCGGGGACGTATGGGTCGTGAAGTTCGGGCCTGATCCCGTTGGTGTTCGCGAAGCTTCGAATTCCGTTCGCCCGCACCTGCACCCGAACCCCTGTATGGATCGGCTTCGGGTTTCTTCAACATGTCCACCGGGTGGACCAACGCGTTGGAGGATCATGGATGGACAAGGCCGCATGACCATGGAGGGCAGCCTGAGCGGTCCAGCCACGGATATTGATGTTTCACCGCTGAGCTCTGGAAGGTACTCCCTGTTGGTGCTATGCGCATATGGAATGACGTCCGCTCCCTTCGTGAAGCAATGAGGACCGTAGCGCCCGGCTCCTGTTTCAGCTCCAGTAGGGCGCCGTGTTGTACCTCGAACGGATGATATGCTTGGCGATGCGCGATCCGGACCAGGCCTGACGAGGAGCCGATACTGGAATAAGTTCGCCGACTGAGGAAGAACGAAGTATGGATCAAGAAGGAATGTGCGCCAGAAGGGTCGACACCACTTGTGGATGCCGTCGGTGAGAGGTGCTGTCAGGTACCAAGTGGACCAGTTATGCTGCACAGCTTACCAGATGTGCGATCACATTGACCATCGGTGCGATCGGTGTAGGTCCCCGCGCTCCACGGGGGTAGTTATGTGAAGCTGTTCTCGCCGCGAACCACTCGGCTGCTACGGCTTTGGCATGCGACCACTGATCACCCTGATTTCAATCTGCTGGGCATTCCTTGCCCTGGCACAGTCCAACTGGAGCGCCCTGTTCCGCGCGGACCCGGAACTTAGCGATGGCTACTTCATCCTTGACCACGCCAAGACAACGGATAAGGGGATACACCAAGTGAAGATCGAGATATTGGCCACAGAGATCCTCCCTAACGGTACCGAACGAACGTCAGTGATCGAAGAATTGAGCCTGGGCGAGGACTTTTATGTCCGCGCCGACCATTCGCGCTGGAATGAACTCCGCGAACAGTATCGTATCCACTATCGGGCTTATGGCCTCAATACGTTAGGCGACATCGTCACCGATGTCCAGTCCCTCTGCGACGGATGTACTCCCTGGCCAGAGGTCTGTCGAGAGACCTGTGAATCCAACCTCTATGCGTACTCCGTCGTCGCCTATTCCAATGGGGCACAGGCCGTCCTCGAGTTGCACGAAGCCGTTGTCAATGGGGATTATGCACGACTCTATGTGAAAGCTTCGGACTGGCAGGATTTTCAGGATATGTTCGATCCTTGGGAGCATTTTGGGATCGGAGGTGGCACGTGGTCCCAGATCCTCCTCTTGGTCAGCAAGGCGTCGAACCCTACGCTTCACAAGTCATGCGCTTACAATACCCCGACCAGGTTCCTCCTCCCGGTGCGCGCAATTACATGGGATACCTCCTAGGGCCGGTCACTGAGAATGTGTTTGCGATCAAGAAAGGAAAAGGTCCTTGGCAGGATTTCTTCGCCTATACCGAGGTCATGGCCGCCCAAGCGGTTTGTAACGGTCAAGGAGCAGGTCACCTGCGCACCGTGTACAACGCGGACGATCTCGTTCAGAACGCTTTGGCCAACTATGGCTTGCCACCACTTGCTTGCGCAGGTATGATGATGTCGGGTGGAGGACTGTCCTGGGGTTCCGGCTACAACGATTGGTGCACCGAGTACCACATCGAGGAGCAGACCTGGGGCGACCCGCCGAACTACCTCACCGATGTCACCATCTCGGTCGTAGGCTGCGTCAATGTCACCTTCGGCTTCAACCCGTATGAGATCTGGCATCCGACCCTGGCTTCAGGCAGCGGCCCCAATGGGGAGTATACCCTCGCCGATGTGGCCAACATCGTAGTGGGTCATTGGACCGGCAACGCACGCACCGAGGTCATCAGCGTACCGGTGAAGGGCGTCGGCGATCCCAAACTGTTGAAGGTCTCTCAAAGACCGAAGTACCGGGCGGCCTGTACGACTTCACCATCATCATGAACGATGGTCGTATCCTTACGCGCTTCATCGAGTTCGATGGACCAACGCTGCTCAATGCCGATTTCGCCGCGTTCACCCAGGTCAACATCTACCCCGTCCCGGTTCGCGATGAGCGTTTCGCGGTCGACCTCGATCTCGCAGTGCCGACTTCCGTAGCACTCACCATCGTCAATAACCAAGGCACCCCGTTCTACACCAGAACCTTGAATTTCGAACGGTCGGGTTTGAACAAGCACGTGGTGGAGACCGGATACTCTTGGCCGAATGGGTTGTACCACGCCGTGTTGCAATATCCCGATGGATCCTCGGAGTCCATCTCGTTCAACGTGGATCGGTGATGCGTACCGTAGTATGCGAAAGCCCCGTTCAAGCAACGGGGCTTTCGCATACTACGGCATCGCCAGCGCTGGTGTCCGAATGCGGAGAGCAGCTCTTTCCACCTGCGGCGCGCAACAACAACATTTTCACCTGTGGTCAAACGTACGCGGTGCCCTCCAGTGCGGATCAGCTCCGCTACGAACGTCAAGTTGATCGCATGACCATGGTGGCAGCGAAAGAAACGACCGGCCGGAAGCAGTCGATACAGGTCGCCGAGACGGCGGGACACCAGATGCCGCTTTCCATGCACCTGATGCACATGGGTGTAGCCGCCATCTGCTTCCAGCCGCACAAGGTGTGGAACAGGTAGGATGATGATCCCGTTCGTGCAGGGGAGTGCAACGGTGGCTGGTGTCCCCAGGTCCATTCCCCCCCGATCGAAGTGATCGTTCACTTGGTGCTCGGCGCCAACGCCGAGAGGGGCCGATTCACGCTCATCCATGGTGAACAGGAATTAAGGACTTGGCTTTCCAAGCACCGTTCCACTCCAGGGCATACGTGTGCCGAGAAGCCGGAATGATGGAATGTACGCGCTCCAACATGGGCACCACAGGAGACCACAGAACATCAGTGTGTGTGTCACTAAAGCGTTCATCGGTGGCCATGATCCGGGTTTTCGAGTATGACGTGATGGGTTGATCAAATATATACTTCGATCCACCAAAAACCAATTCCCGAAAGATTATGCGGTTGACATTAGAGATGAATGTGCTTCACTTCGTATACCCGGATGGATCTGGATCACATCGGGATGGGAGGATCACGTGGCAGTTCCCTTGTCCGCATACACGCGCACCTTTGGATCGCGTCGAGCAAAATGGTTGTCCGGTCGGCAACGGCTACGATATCGTGGAATGTGCGGGTCATCGATCATTCCATCTCCGACCACCTTACGCTTGGCCCCAATTTTCAAGCACCACAAGTTGGATCGGAGCCGTTGCTGAAAGTCGGGTTTGTGTGCGTTTTCTTCGGTGAAAGTAAAGCTCGCATTTTCCTGATGGACTGATGCTGTTGCTGGCGCATGAACTCCAATTTCATACCCGTTTCCCTTACAAAGCCTCCGCAACGGTCTGCCGTCAGGCCTACCACACCGCAACTCCGCATGCTCCGCGCCCATCGTGGTACCCCCGTATTTCCCTTCGCGTCATTGCGCCGTTGCGGCCAATTCAACATTCCCACAGCGCCGGTCTGCCGATCATCAGCCCCTCGCAGCTGATCCGCATTTCCTCCGCGCCCTCTGCGCCTTCTGCGGTAACCCCGCATTCCCCTCTGCGCCGTTCCGGCCAACTCCACACTCCCTCCGCTCCACATTGCCGTCAGGCAGGCCACCCAGCCAACCTGTATTACCTCCGCGCTCCCCGCGTTCACTTACCCCCCCAAATGCAAGATCCCCCGAAGCAACCGCCCCGGGGGTATCCATTCATTCAACAGCGTTCAGCATGGTCCCGATGGAGTAGGGGAGTCCCAACCTCACCCCACCACCACCCCGTTGTTCAGGTGCGCGTTCAGCGCCGCCTCATTGGGGATCAGCACCCGTCGCGCCTTGCTGCCCTCGAAGGCGCCCAGAATGCCGGCGGCCTCCAATTGGTCCACGATCCGGCCGGCGCGATTGTAGCCCAGCTTCAGCTTACGCTGGATCAGGCTCGTACTGCCTTGCTGCGTCATCACCACCAAGCGGGCGGCGTCCTCGAACATGCTGTCGCGATCGCCGTCGTCCACCTCCAACTCGCCACCATCCTCGGTGGGCACTTCGGGCAGGATCAAGGCATCCGGGTAGCCGCGTTGGTTGCCGATGAAGTCGCAGATCTTGTCCACCTCCGGCGTATCCACGAAGGCGCACTGGATGCGGATCAGGTCATTGCCGGTGCTCAAGAGCATGTCACCCCGGCCGATCAACTGATCGGCACCGCCGGCATCCAGGATCGTGCGGCTATCGATCTTGCTGGTGACCCGGAAAGCGATGCGGGCAGGGAAGTTGGCCTTGATCGTGCCCGTGATGATGTTCACACTCGGGCGCTGCGTGGCGATGATCAGGTGGATGCCGATGGCTCGGGCCAACTGCGCCAGACGGGCGATGGGTGTTTCCACCTCGCGGCCTGCCGTCATGATCAGGTCGGCGAACTCGTCCACCACCAGCACGATGTAGGGGAGGTACCGGTGCCCGTTCTCCGGGTTCAAGCGGCGACTGATGAACTTGGCGTTGTACTCCTTGATGTTGCGGACTTGCGCATCCTTCAGCAGTTCGTAGCGCTCGTCCATCTCGATGCACAAGCTGTTCAACGTGGCCACCACCTTCTTGGTGTCGGTGATGATCGCTTCCCCATCTCCGGGCAGCTTCGCCAGGAAGTGCCGCTCGATCTTGTTGAAGAGGGTGAGCTCCACCTTCTTCGGGTCCACCAGCACGAACTTGATCTGGCTCGGGTGCTTCTTGTACAGCAGCGACACGAGGATCGCGTTCAAGCCCACCGACTTACCCTGACCCGTAGCACCCGCCATCAGCAGGTGCGGCATCTTGGTCAGGTCCGTCACGAAGGTCTCGTTGCTGATCGTCTTGCCCAGCACCAAGGGCAGGTCCATGCCGCTGTTCTGGAACTTCTCGCTCGCGATCACCGCGCGCATGCCCACCACCTGCGGCTTGCTGTTCGGCACCTCGATACCGATCGTACCCTTCCCCGGTATCGGCGCGATGATCCGGATGCCGAGCGCAGCCAGGCTCAGCGCGATGTCGTCCTCCAGGTTCTTGATCTTGCTGATGCGAACACCGGCCTTCGGGATGATCTCGTACAGCGTCACCGTCGGCCCGATCGTCGCCTTGATCTTGTCGATACCGATGTTGTAGTGCCCCAAGGTCTCCACGATGCGGTCCTTGTTCATCTCCAACTCCTCCTTCGTCACCGTCACCTCGCCCGTTCCATGGTCCACGAGAAGGTCGATGGGGGGCAGCTCGTAGCTGCTCAGTTCCAACGTCGGGTCATACTCACCGAACTCCTGCAGCTTGCTCTCGATCTCGTCCTCGCTGAGCACCGCTTCCTCCGGCGCCGCAACCTGCACATCCATGCCGTTGAGGTCGCCGCTCAGTTCATGGGTCACGGCCACCACCGGTGAGATGATGGGCTCCACCACCTCGAAGGGCGCCGTCTCCAGTTCCAGTTCGGCCACGTCCACTTCCTCCTCTTCCTGTTCGGTGATGGGCTCCTCCTCGTCCTCCACCAACTCCTCCTCCACAGCGTCCTCCTCCTCTTCCACTTCGTCGTCCGCTTCGTCCGCCACAGCTTGCGCGGGCTCCACCACAGGCACCGGCTTCACACGTACGCCTGTCGCAGCGGGCACCACTTCGGCGCTTTCCTCCACGTCGTCCACGTCCTCCTCCTTGCTCGCGCGCCACGTCCTCATCTTCTCGAACACATCACCCAGCCACTGGAAGTTCAGGTTGAAGGTGAACACCGCGAAGGCCCCGGCCGAGAACACCAGCAGGGCACCCGCTCCGAAATTGCCCAACAGCGTGGTCAGGTGCCGCGTCATCGCGAAGCCCACACCGCCACCTAGGAACATGTACTCGCCCCGGAAGAAGAAGCCGAACAGCGCCGGCAACCACAGCAGCGCCATGGCGGTCCAGCCCAGCGTGCGGCGCACCGGTAGCAGCCACGTGCCCAGCAACAACCGGATGCCCACCAGGAAACTCCACAGCGGCAACGTGAACGCCGCCAGTCCGAACCACGTGTAGATGAACTTGTTGCTCAGCAGCGCACCGAACTTGCCCAACCAGTTGTCCGCTCGTATGCTCGGGTCGAAGATGGCTCCCCATGGCCGACCGATCAGGTCCTGGTCGATCCGCCAAGTGAAGAGGAACGAGATGAAGGCCGTCACCAGGTAGAACGCGCCCAGCACCAGGAACAGGCCGAACACCTTGTGCGTGCGTTCATCGGCCAGAAAGGCCTTGAAGCGCGCCCAGCGACCCTCGCCAGCGGGTTGTTCGCTGGTGCGTCGGCGCCGTTTCGGTGCTTCTTCCTCGGTAGGGGCGGTCTCGCGGACCCGGTTGCTCTTGGCCACGTGCAATGCGGTTGGACCCCGCACTTCGCGGGACGATCAAAAGTACCCGGGGCTGTAGGGACAACGGGATCCTGGCCATGGCTATTATCAACACCACCACGTTGGTGGGTACGGTGCCAACGAACACAGGCCGCCCGGATAAGGAGCGGCCTGCGAGCAAGGCGGGTGGTGGGAGAGTGGTGCGGACTACATCGCGAAGGTGCCAAGCACCTCCGCTAGTTCATGGTGCAGGACCTCCGCGGGCACCTGCTCGAACTCTTTCTTGGTATCGAACTTGGCAGGGTCCACTTCCCCGGGCGTCACGGACAGCGCGTTCAAGCGCATCCGCATGCCGTATTGGACCACATCATAGCGCATCAGCACACCGGGCACCTCGGCGAACGGGCCGAACCAATTGGGGTTGCTCATCTTGATCCGGTCGGTGTACCACAGCTCACACTCCACCTGGTCCAGGTCGTCGTACACGGCCACGGCCTTCTTGCACGGATAGCCCGCGATCGTATCCACGTCGCTGGTGTACAGGATCGTCGGCTTGCTGGTCGATGGGCTGAACAGCTCAAGGTCGTTCGGCAGCATGTGTGCTACGATCTTCTTGCTCATCAGGCTCAGGTGATAGTCCAGCGCCTGGTTCGTGTTGTCGGTCACCATCGTTGTACGGAACACGCCCATCCCGGCACTCAGCTCGGCCACCTGCTTGTCCTCCTTGAAGGTCAGCGTGGTCCGTTCCGGAAGCATGCCTGCCATGATCCCGTTCGGGTCGTAATCGGGAAAGCTCAACGCATATTCGATCACCCCTTCGGTCAAGCGCTGTTCCAGCAGACCGGTGCCACAGCTGTTGAGCAGGGTGCCCAGGACCAGGACGGTGAGGGTGCTGCGAACGGGGTTGTTCATCGGTGTTCTCATAAGGTAGGTGGCCGTGATACGCACATTGGTCGGCCATAGTTGCCCGTTCGGCCGGAAACCTTCCCCGGCTGGGCACCCTACCTTTGTCCACCCCCTAACGGGAGCGCATGGAATTACGATTGATCGAAGCAGCCTCGGAGATCGGGGCGGGTAAGCGCGGTGCCAGCATGGGTATGGCAGCCCTGCGCGTCGCTGCCTGGAAACTCGGAAGCGAACTCTTCGGCCATGCCGAGGAAAGCATCCTGCGGGATGAGAACGACGTGCTCTACGAGGACGACATCTCGCCCAATGCCCACCACATCGACGGCCTCATCCGCTTCGAAAGCGACCTTGCCTACGAGGTTTATAAGTACCTCAGGAATAACGTCTTTCCTATCGTGGTCGGAGGTGATCATTCAATAGCCATCGGTTCGGTGTCCGGCACCAAGATGGCCTTCCCCGAGAAGCGTATCGGCGTGGTCTGGATCGATGCCCATGCCGACCTCCATACTCCGTGGACCACCCCCAGCGGCAACGTTCACGGCATGCCCCTGGCCCTCCTGATGCAGATCGAGAAGCGCGGTAAGAATCGCCCCCAGGTCTTCACCATGGACACGTGGGACCGCCTCCGCAAGATCGGGGTCAGCGGCCCCAAGATGGTACCCAGTGACCTGGTCTTCATCGCCTTGCGGGACTATGAACCCGAGGAGCGCGCCATCATCGAAGAGTTCGGCATCCGGGTGATCACCGTTGCCGATGTGCGCACGAAAGGCCCGGCGGCCATCGTCAAGGAGACCCTGGCCCACCTCACCGCCTGCGACAAGATCCACGTCAGCTTCGACGTCGATAGCCTCGACCCGACCATCTCCGTCGGTACCGGCACCCCCGTCCCCGACGGCCTCTTCAGCGACGAAGCGTCCGCCCTCCTCCAAGGCTTCTGCGCCGACCCCAAGACCGCCACCCTCGATGTCGTGGAGATCAACCCCTCACTCGACACCAACAACGCCATGGCCGAGGCCACGCTGAAGATCCTGGAGCCCTTATTCCCGATCTTGAGGAATCGATAGGTCGTGAAACAGGTGGCCATGCGAACAGGTGCTTGTGTGCCCATTACTCTCCTCCCGGATAGCCGGTCAAGATGACACCATGCTTCGATGTTCGCGGTGAGCACTAAGCCTGTCGAGCCGCACGACAATGGGTCGAAGCGCGTATTTCATGCTCACCTGTGCACAAGGCCACATGGGCACATGATCTTGTGACCCCATGACCCAGAGCGCCTCCTCCGTCCTCCTCATCCGCCCGACCGGCTTCGGCTACGATAGCGAGACCGCGGCCAGCAACGGGTTCCAGCAGCGCTTGGAACGGGAGGACATCCGGGAGCGGGCCGAACAGGAGTTCGATGACCTGCTGAACGCCTTGCGCCATTGCGGTATCCCGGTCACCGTGCTCGATCCCGTGGACCCCGCGGCGCCAAACGCCGTGTTCCCCAACAACTGGCTGAGCACCCATGCGGATGGCACGGTGGTCACCTATCCCATGTGCACCCCTTCACGCCGGGTGGAACGTGATCCCGCCATCGCCGAAGTGCTACGGCGCGAAGGCTTCACCGTTCGTCAGGTGATGGACCTTTCCCCTTGGGAGCAAAAGGGCCTTTTTTTGGAAGGCACCGGCAGCCTGGTCCTGGACCGCGTGAAGCGCCTGGCCTTCGCCGTGCTCTCGCCCCGCACGCATGCTTCCGCCCTCAACGGCTGGTGCGAGCAACTGGGCTACGTGCCCGTTCCCTTCACAGCCACCATGGACGGCACCTTGAGCGGCCAGCCCATCTACCACACCAACGTGGTCATGAGCATCGGCCTGCACTTCGCAGTGGTCTGTTTTGATGCGGTCCCTTATCCCGCGGAGCGCCAGGAATTGCGTGAGGAACTGGCCAAGGCCGGCAAGACCATCATCCCCATCACCCTGGAACAGATGCACCGCTACGTGGGCAACATGCTGGAACTGCGCGCTGGACGAGAGGGAAGCGAGGCCTTTGTGTTCCTCTCGGAGACCGCCTTCCAAGCCCTGCGCCCCGACCAGCGCATTGCCCTGGAGCAGTACGCGCAGCTTGTTCCTGTGGCCATCCCCACCATCGAGGCCGTGGGCGGTGGCAGCGTGCGGTGCATGTTGGCGGAGGTGTTCCTACCCAGCGCCATTCGTCGCTGAGTCCTTCCTTTGCAGCCCAGACCATGTTCCAGGATAGACTGCAAGCCCAGCTCGTGCCCGCGCTCCAGAGCGCCTTCCAACACCTCTTCAGCCATGAGCTCGACGTGCGAAGTGTCGGTTTCCAACCGACCCGTCCTGAGTTCGAGGGCGACCTGACCATCAACGTCTTCCCGTTCCTGAAGATCAGCGGGAAAGGGCCGGAACAGACGGCCACGGACATCGGCGAGTTCCTGCAACGCCAGGTGCCCATCGTGGAGCGCTTCAATGTGGTCAAGGGTTTCCTCAACATCGTCATCGCCGACAGCTACTGGACGGACTTCCTGCGCGAGGCGGGCAACAAGGATATCCTGCAGTTCCCCAGCACCGGACGGCAGGTGATGGTGGAGTACAGCTCGCCCAACACCAACAAGCCTCTGCACCTGGGCCACCTGCGGAACAATTTCCTCGGGCATAGTGTCAGCCGCATCCTGAAGGCGGCGGGCAATGAGGTGGTGCGCGTGCAGATCATCAACGACCGAGGCATCCACATCTGCAAGAGCATGGTGGCGTGGCAGAAGTTCGGGAAGGGCGAAACGCCCGAAACCAGCGGCCTGAAGGGTGACAAGTTGGTGGGCAAGTACTACGTGGAGTTCGACAAGGCGTACAAAGCCGAGATCGAGCAGCTGGTGACGGGAGGCATGCCGAAGGAGGAGGCGGAGAAACAGGCACCGCTGATGAAAGAGGCCCAGGCCATGCTGCTCGCGTGGGAGGCCAATGACCCCGCTGTCCGCGCATTGTGGGAGAGGATGAACGGCTGGGTCTATGCCGGCTTCAACGCCACCTACACCCGCATGGGCGTGGAGTTCGACAAGCTGTACTACGAGAGCCAGACCTACGTGCTGGGCAAGGAGGACGTGCGCAAGGGCTTGGAGAAAGGTGTGTTCTACACCAAGCCCGACGGTAGCGTGTGGGTGGACAACACCGCCGAAGGCCTGGATGAGAAGGTCCTTCAGCGCGGTGATGGCACCAGCCTCTATATGACGCAGGACATCGGCACGGCCGTTAAGCGCTTCGAGGAATTTCCGGCCTTACAGCAGCTGATCTACGTGGTGGGCAACGAGCAGGATTACCACTTCAAGGTCCTGTTCATCATCTTGAAGAAGCTGGGCTTCACCTGGGCCGAGGGATTGCACCACCTGAGCTACGGCATGGTGGACCTGCCCAGTGGCAAGATGAAGAGCCGCGAAGGCACCGTGGTGGATGCCGACGACCTGATGCAGGAGGTGGTGGACGAGGCCCGCAAGGCAGGCGAGGAGCTCAGCAAGCTTGATGAGTTCAGCGAGGAGGAAAAGAGTGCCCTGTACGAGACGATCGGTCTTGCTGCGCTGAAGTACTACCTGCTCAAGGTGGATCCCAAGAAGCGCATGCTCTTCGACCCTGCTGCCAGCATCGACCTGCAAGGGCACACCGGACCCTTCATCCAATACACGTATGCGAGGATCAAGTCCCTGCTCCGGAAGGCAGTTGAGTTGTCAGTCGGTAGTTCTCAGTTGTCCGTGGCAAGCGGACCGCTGACAACCGACAACCACCAACTGCTCCCCGAGGAGCGCGCGGTGATCAAGTTCCTTCATCAGTTCCCGGCGGTATTGAACGAGGCCGCTACCAAGCTTGAGCCTTCCACGATCGCGAACCACACGTACGAACTGGTGAAGGCTTACAACAGCTTCTACCAGAGCGTGCCCGTGATGAAGGAGGAGGATCCGGACAAGCAGAGATCCCGTCTGGTATTGAGCGCGGCGGTGGCAACGGTCACGAAGAAAGCCATGTGGTGCTTGGGCATCGGTGTGCCGGAGCGGATGTGAGTACTGTGCAACGTCCTTAGAACTTCGGACAGGGCACCACCTTGTGCCTGCGGTTCTTCGCCTTCTTCGGCCATTCGTAGATGAGGCTGATCTCGTGCGCCCCACCACTGTTCATCGTCAACTTGCTGATGGTGATGTCGTAGCTGTAGGTGAATCGGAATTGATCGTCCACCAGAACGCCGGCCATCAATATCACGGCTTCGCTATTACTGTAGCCTTGCTGGTAGGCCTTGGCCACCGGTAGGCCGCGGTACCAGATGCCTCCGGTCAATTGACCATGTTCGATATAGCCGCCCAGGTCCAATTGGTCCCACTTGCCTTGTGCCTTGTAATGGCTCGCCAGGGTCATCCGGGTATCGCTTTTGCCGATGGGCCTTCCGTCGATCGGGAATTTGTAGCCCACATGCACACTGGCACGCATGGGAAGGCGTGCATCACCATCCAGGATCAAGCTCTGGTTGGGGCGATTGATGTGGTTCAGCGATAGGCCTGCCCAGAATTGCTCGGTGTAGAACATGCTTCCGGCAGCGAAGTCGAGGTAGCCGATCTGCGGGATGAGGTTGGCTTCCACGCTGGTGGGTGCATTATCGCGGATCACTTGATCGGCAAAGAGGTACCCGCCAGGATCCACACCCCGCATGGTGTAGGCCATGCGCGTGCCGAAGCGGATGGCCTTGCGGTAACTGATGCGGGCCTCGTAGCTGTAGCTCATGCCGATGGTCGTGAAGGTGAGCCCGCTCGTGCCGGCCTTATCACGAAGCACCATACCCCCGATCCCCGCGTTCACCGTGCTGAAGCGGTGGTCGTAGGCGGCCATGAAGGTCTCATAGCCGGGTTGGATGCCGGGCCATTGCAAACGGTAGTTCAGCGCGATCCGGTCCTGGTGGGTATTGCCGGTGAGGGCAGGGTTGAGGTACTGAGCGGCCGCATAGAATTGGGAGAATTGCGGATCCTGACCACGCACCACTGCCACTGCGAACAGCAGGGCGCCGAGAAGAAGGGGGCGCAAGGCGTTCATCGGAAGAGGGTGAGATCGGTGAGCTTGACCTGTTCCTTGCCATCCACGAACTGCACCCAGGTCTGGACCACGTAGACATCCTGCGGGCTCAACTCGCCGCGGTAGTAGCCGTCCCAGCCTTGTTGGATATCGGTGCTCTCGAAGATCAGCTCGCCCCAACGGTTGAAGATCCGCATGCGGAACTCGTCCACGAAGCGTGCGAAGGGATAGAATACGTCGTTGCTCAGATCACCCGGGATCCATCCTCCTCCACCGCCGCCATTGGGGTCGGGGGTGAAGGCAGTAGGTATGGTGATGTCATACACCGGGTTGATGGTGATGGTACCCGTGCTCATCGCCGTGCAACCATTGACGTCCTCCACGAACAACTCCACCTCGAAGGTGCCCACTTCCATGTACGTATGGCTCGGGTCCTGCGCACTGCTTGTGCCACCGTCACCCATGATCCAGTCGAAGGTGGCTATGTTACCGGTACTCCCATTGGTGAATTGGATCGTGGCGTTGTCGGCATCTGCGGTATACGTGCTGGCGGTGAATGCGGCAGTGGGCAGCGCATGGGAGATGACCGACCCGGTTGATGGCGCTGTACTGGTGCATCCGTAGGCCGTAGTGACCGTGAGCCCGATGGCGTAGGTGCCAGCCGAATAGGTCAACGTGGGAGCGGACTGTGTGGAGGTCTGGCCATTACCCAGGTCCCACAGGTAGCTGATGCCGTTGGGGAGTTGCAGGTCCGGCATGGACACCGTCAATGGCGCACATCCTTCAGCAATGACCACTGGCAACAGGATGCTCGGAGGTTCGTCCAACTGCAATTGGACAACATCGGTACGTTGGTTGCCGCAACCATCGGTGACGGTGGCCACAAGCGTCTGGTCCTGTGTGATCGGCACGGTGAACGGGCCGTTCCCAACGAACCCGATCGGGGTCCACACGATGTTCCACGTACCCGGATAGTTCGCGAAGGTTGCGCCGATGGTACCCGAACCACCGGGGCATACCGTGGTATCGCCGTAGGCCAGGAATGTGGCGGTATTCAGGTTGAGGACAGTGATCGGCAATTGCACGGCATTGCTGGTGCAACCGTTCTGGTCCATGGCTGTTACCGTGATGTTCTGCGATAGGTTGAAGGCCGCCGTGAGTGACGGTCCCGAACCCAGACCCACCCATGTGTACACGTGGTTCCCCGAGCCCCCGGTCGCTTGCGCAGTAAGCGTGACCGCTGCGTTCACGCAAACCGTATCGGGCGCTTGTGCAGTGAGGAGGATGGCGTCGGGCTCATTGATGATCGCGATCGCGATGGTGGTGCAGCCGTTCGCATCGACGATGTTAGCGGAGTACGATCCGGCGCTCAGGTTGGCCTGTGTCAGGCCCATGGCACCGTTGTTCCAATTCACGGTGTAGGCCGGTGTTCCGCCGGTGACTGACAATTGAACAGCGCCGTTGTTCCCGCCGTTGCATGTGACATCGGTGGTGATCACGGCAGTCGTTGCCAGTACAGGTGGGTCGACCAGCGTAGCGCTCAGGGTGGTGTCGCAGCCCAAGGCATCGCTCACCGTGATGCTGTAGGTGCCGGCCGTCAATCCGCTGGCCGTTGCCGTGGTCTGTGCAGCGGGGTCGTTCCACTGGTAGCTCAGGCCGCTCAGCTCGGGTGCGTAAACGATGCTTCCGTTCTGGGCGCCGTTGCACAAGGGTGCCGTGGTGCTCAGTCCCGCGGTGAGGAAGCTGTTGCTCAGGGCGATGAACACGCTGTCCTGGTCGGGGGGACAGGTGTTGTTCCCCGTGGTGGTCAACACCAGTGTCACGCCACCGGCGATCACCTCGTTCGTATTGGGGAAATACTGGATGCTTGCCCCCGTGCCACTGACGGTGCCATTCCCGCCGGACCAGCTGGCCCCGGTGGCGTTGGTCACAGAACCCTGGATGGCGATCGGGAAGGCGTTCAGGCAACCGACCAGATCGGGCCCGGCATTGGCCACGTTGGGCAGTCCTTGGGGGTTGATGGTGATGGATCCGGTGGCCGGTGCGCAGTTGTTGGCGTCGGTGATGCTCACCGTATAGGTACCGCTGGTGGCCGTGATACTGGGGGTCGTGGCCCCGGTGTTCCAGAGGTAGCTGTAGGGCGCTGTGCCGCCGGAGACGGTAACGGCGGCCGTTCCATCACCGCTGCCCAGGCAGGCCTCATCCGTGGCGGTGAGCGAGGAAATGGTCAGCGCGGCGCTCGGACCGATGTTCGCCGTGAGCTGGGTGTCGCAACCGAAACCATCGGTGATCATGACGGTATAGGTACCTGCACCGAGGTTATTGGCCGTGGCGGTGGTCTGACCTGCAGGATCGTTCCACATGTAGGTGAACGAGGCGTTCACAGGAACCACGCTGGCCGATCCGGTATTGGTGCCGAAGCAGATGGCATCCACGGCGTTCACCGTGGTGTTCGCAAAGCTGTTGGGGATGTTGATGAACACCTGGTCCTGTGCCGGTGGGCAGGTGCTGTTGCCAGTGGTGGTCAAGGTCAGCGTCACGCCACCCGCTGCGATCTCGGCCGCGCTGGGCGTGTAATCGGGGTTCAGTCCGGTACCACTGAAGCTTCCTGTTCCGCCGCTCCAAGAGCCGCCCGTGGCATTCACCACCGTGCCTGTCAGCTCTACGGGGAAGGCCCCGATGCAGCCCACCAGGTCGGGTCCGGCATCAGCCTCATTGGGGATGCCTTGTGCGGCGATGGTGACGGAACCGCTGGCCGGTGCGCAGTTGTTGGCGTCGGTGATGCTCACCGTGTAAGTGCCGCTGGTGGCCGTGATGTTCGGCGTGGTGGCCCCGTTGCTCCAGAGGTAGCTATAGGGTGGGGTGCCGCCAGTGACGGTCACTATGGCTGTTCCATCACCGCTGCCGAGGCAGGCCTCATTCGTAGCGGTAAGCGAAGCGATGCTCACGCTGGCCACCGGACCGATGTTGGCCGTGAGCTGGGTGTCGCAACCGAAACCATCGGTGATGGTGACGGTATAGGTGCCAGCACCCAGGTTGCTCGCCGTGGCGGTGGTCTGTCCTGCCGGATCGTTCCAGAGGTAAGTGAAAGCGGGGTTGACCGGTACCACGCTGGCCGAGCCGGTGTTGGTGCCGAAGCAAAGGGCGTCCACCGCATCCACCGTGGTGTTCGCGAAGCTATGGGGGATGTTGATGAACACTTGGTCCTGAGCCGGTGGGCAGGTGCTGTTGCCGGTGGTGGTCAAGGTCAGCGTCACACCGCCCGCTGCGATCTCGGCCGCGCTGGGTGTGTATCCGGGGTTAAGTCCCCCACCGTTGAAAGTTCCCGTGCCACCGCTCCAGGTTCCGCCTGTGGCGTTCACAACAGATCCGGTCAGTTGAACGGGGAAAGCACCGATGCAACCCACCAGGTCGGGTCCCGCATCAGCCTCATTCGGTAGACCGGTGGTGCCGATCGTTCCTGTGAGGGGCTGCGATACACAGCCGTTGTCATCGGAGATCACCACGCTGTAGCTGCCCGCACCGGCAGTGATGCCCGCGGTGGTGGCCCCTGTGCTCCAAGCGTAGGTGTATGGAGGTAGACCCACGGTAACGTTGGTCATCAGACTGCCATCGCCACTGCCCAGGCACTGTTCATCCACCTCGATCAGCGTGGCGTGCAGTCCGGGTAATACTTGAATGTTGTAGACATAGGTCTGGAAGGCGGAGATGGGGCAGGCGCCGTCATCCACATTCACGATGAAGGGGAAGAAGCCCGAGGTGCCTGCGGTGGCTGTCCAACACACCGTAGCGGTGATCGGATTGGTACCGGTGAAGCTGAACGTTGCACCTGGCAGGCTCAGGCTCACGTTACTGAAGGCATCCAGAACGTTCGTGACGTTGGCATCGGAGATCACCATGTCGAAGCAGAAGTCGCCGGACTCGCAGACCTGGATGCTTCGAGGGCCTGTTTGAACCGCACCTCCGGAGAGGTTGGTCACGAGGCCGGTCGCGGCGTCCGGAGGGATGTTCGCACATGGGTACGCCACGAATTGCATATCCCGCATGATGGTGCCGATGACGTTGCCGTTGGCATCGTATTGGGTCACCTGCACCACCACCACCCAATTGCCTTGTACGTTCAAGGTGAAGTTCACCAGCCCACTCACCGGGTCGATCGTCAGGCCGGGGATCGGCACGAGCGGTGTGAAGGGTGGCACATAGGGGACGGGATCACCGTTCACCATGCGCGCGCCGATCAGGCTGTAGGAGAGGGAGTCCGCCTCAGCATCCACCGCGCCATAGCTGTACGAAACGGGGTAGCCCATGCACACGTAGGGGATCGCCGTGTTCGTGAAGGTGGGTGAATCGTTGCAGGGGGCATCCGCACTGTTCAGTACGCCGGTGATGTACATCTCGCGGGTGCCGGGGTTCGAGAGGTTCACGATGGCGTTGTTCCGGTAGATGTTCGTCCAGGAGATGGTCCAACTGTCACAGGGAGGCAACGTGATCGTCCCCGTGTAGATGTACTGTTGAATGCCGGGCAGCGAGCCACCGTTGCAGGTACTGTTGGGTAGCTCGATGTCGCAGAGCTGCGAGATCTCCACACCGCCAGGTGTGCTCACGTTCAGCGTGCGGTTGCCACAGGGGCTGGTCAGCTGCAGGTTGTAGGAGGGGTCCACTTCGATGCCTGCACAGTCGCGGTACACCACCAAGCGGATACGGAACTGGTTGGTGCCGATGCACTCCCAATAGATCTCTCCACCGCTGAAGTGCGTGGCTTGGACCTGCTGAACACCGAGCATGCCGGTGAACACCAGCAGTGCGGTGAACAGCCGGTGCACCGTTCTTCCAGCGCGGAACCCGCTGCTGGAGCGGTCTTGTGCGGAAAAGGTGGAACGTGCTGTCATGGCCTGGGGCTGGATCCTGCGGGTCATACGGACCGTATTGCCCAAGGGTTCGTGTTATCGACCGTTCCGGGGGCAAGTATCGACGAGCGGACCGTAGGGAGTGGACGAAGGGTTGGTTCGGGCCATGCCGATCACGACCGCAGGCGAGGCCCTGTGCTGCAATGACCAAGGCAGGTAATGAGGGGCAGGGTCATTCGCCTTGGCGGATCTGGTGAAAGCCCAGGAACCGCACGATGCATGGTGGGGTCACAGCGTCCCGGGCCAAGGCCGTACCTTCGGACCATGCCCGGTTTGGAGAACGATCTCCGCGAACTGCTCCATCGCCATGAGGTCCGCGCCGACCGCATCGATGAACTGTGGCAGGAGGTGGTGAAGGCGCACAGCTCACCGGGCAGGCACTACCACACGTTGCAGCACTTGGAGGACCTTCACGCACAGCTCGCCGAGGTCAGGTCCGCTCTCCAGGACCCCGATGCCGTGCTACTGGCGATCGCCTATCATGACTTCATATACCGCGTATCCCGCAAGGACAATGAGGAGCGCAGTGCCGAGGTGATGCGCGAGCGGATGCTGCCACTGGGGCTGCCCAGGCCAATGGTGGAACGTGCAGCTGAACACATCCGGGCCACCCAGCGCCATGAGGCCAGCGCCGACCCCGACACCGATCTGTTCACCGACGCCGACCTCAGCATTCTCGGGTCATCACGCGAGCGATACAAGCTCTATACCCAGCAGGTACGCCGGGAATACCGCCGTTACCCTGACCTGCTCTACAAACCCGGACGGCGCAAGGTGCTGGCGCATTTCCTCGCCATGCCGCACATCTTCAAGACCGCCCACTTCAGGGATCGCTTCGAGGAGCAGGCGCGCCTTGATCTGGATGCGGAGTTGAAAGGTGCGTTCTAAGAAGCCTGAACAAGCGATCGGTCATTCAGCGCTGCGCCATCCCGTCGACGGCCCATCGATGCTCACCGCGTTCTTCTCTCTTCGATACGCGTCCAGTTCCTCAGGACTTTTGTGCGTGGCCCATGCGGTCAATTGCGTGCGCTCACCATCGGGTGCGTATTGCGGTACGCCATAGCCACAGGAGGTCTGCACGGTCTCGATCTCGCCGATGACCAACTGACGTTCACCTGGCATCGGTGGCCCGAAGTGTGGACGCAACTCCTTCCACTCCGCGTGGTGAAGCTGTACCGAGCGGCCTTGCGCATAGAGCCGCAGGATCAACGGTGGCCCTTCGAACGCACAGAACATGAAGGTGATACGGCCGTTCTCCAACAGGTGCGCGGCCGTCTCATTGCCACTGCCGGTGAGGTCGAGGTAGCCCACGCGAACCGGGGAGAGAATACGAAAGGTGTCCAGTCCCTTCGGCGACACGTTCACGCGGCCGCTATGTGGAGCAGAGCCGGTGAAGAACATGCGTTGCGCCCGGATGAAGGCCATGAGCCGGTCATCCAATGCTGGGAGGAATTTGGCCATGGACGAAGGTAGAAGTGGATCCTATGCGTCACAACTCTTCGGCCGCTTCAGCGCCCACGCACGTAGACCAGGCGTGTGAAACCGCGTGGGTCCTCCACATCCCGCTCTGGTGCCCGCTGGAAGCCCATTCGTTCATACAGCCGATGTGCGCCGAACATCCTGGGCTGGGTCCAAAGCACCATGGCCTGCGCTCCGGCGGCAAAAGCACGGTCCAGGCAGGCCTGTACGAGTCGTTCTCCGATCCCGTTGCCACGTGTCCTGTCATCCACGCCCAACACGCGGAACTCCCGCTCATTCGCAGCTGCCACCTGGCGCAATGGGCTTTCCGGGTGCAGCAGAAGAACCGCACCGACCACCGTATCCGTTTCATCCATGGCGACCAGTAGCACACCAGCGGGTTCGAGGTTCGCCCGGGTCATGAACCGGCCGGCTTGCTCGTCAGTGGTATGACCGCCTCCCACATAAATCCGCCGCAACAACACGGTGGCCTGTTCCCAGTCCATATCGGTGGTGGCTTCGCGGATCCGGTCTGTCATGGGTTCTGCATCAGGAAGAGTTGGGCGCTTCGACTGTTCGGACGCGGATGGCTTGGGACCGATCCGCATACGGCTTTGCAAGGTCATGGGAGCACATCGAAAGAAGGCCTTTCTGATCAACTTTGGTACATGACACTGGTGATCGATGTCTTCAGGTCCCAATGGGCCGCCATCCGTCGGCATCCTTGGACGGTGTGGGCGATGCTGCTCAGCGTTGCCGGTGTATTACATCTCGCCGTGCGCCACGATGAACTCCCCAAGGCTCTGGCATACGTGGCTGCCATGTACGTCAGTGTCTTCGTGGTGGACCTGTTCGCATGTTCCCTACGGACCTGGAGTTTCCCGTACGACGGCCCAAGCGGGAAGCGGCACTGGTGGTCGGCATCGAGCTACTCGCCATCGTGCTGGCGGTCCCGCTCTTCGTGGTCTTCACGTTGAGCGAACTTCCTGTGGCTTGGAAGATCGCCTCGATCCCCGCCATGGCCATCATCTTTCCGATCGCGCTTCCGCTGGTACTGCTGTACTGGAAGTACAGACCTGCCGAGCTCGGGCTCCGCTTCAATGCCATGAGCTGGGTGTTCCTTCCGATACTTCTGATCACGATGGGAACAGCATACTTGTCCGCTCCCGCTGACTTCACGCTGGGTAGGCTGCTGGCATCCGAGGGTTTGCTCGGTGCACTGATCACCGGGTTCATCACCGCTGGTCTATCCGAGGAATTCGTCCGCATGGCGCTTCAAACACGCGTAGGGGCCTACCTGCGCAACCCCGCGGTGGGCTGGTTCTTCGCCACGCTGCTCTGGGCCTTCCTGCACGCACCGAACTGGTATGCGAAAGGTGGCGACCTGTACGAGGCACTGATGGGTGCTGTGCGGATCATTCCACTCGGGTTGATGTGGGGTTTCATCACGCACCGCACCAAGAGCCTTATTCCGGCCACCTTGGTCCATGGCACGAACGTGTGGGGCTTGCAGAATTTCTAGCTTGTTGATCGCTGTTCAGTGACCATAGCTGATCACCCGGCTCACCTTGTAACCAGCGCCTTCCTTCCGCCACACCATGATGTTCTTGAAGGTGCCGCACTCCTCCCTAACGTTCTCCGTGTGACAGAAGCGGTGCTGGCAGATCTCCAACAACCCAAAGTCGCCGAGTGGATGGACCTCCAGGGTTCCGGGCACGATCTCGCGGCGCATGTCGGCAGTTTCAGGCTGGATGAACAATCGCGTGAAACCCGCCATGGTGCTGTCGAAGCCAGCGCGTCCGCTCTTGTCGTGATAGAACTCCAGATCTTGCGTGAACCACGTTCCGAGGACCGCCGCATCATGCGCGTTGAATGCGGCGAACATCGCACTGTCCAACGCAGCGATGGTCGCCACCATTTCGGATGCGGCCGTGGAGTTCGAAGGGAGTATCTCGAACTGGCAGCGGTACGCTAGGGTCACCGCATGAGTGTAGAAGTAAAAGTCCACCCGAGAGGATACGAAGTGGGACAGGGAGCCTGGAGGCAAGCATCATTCGTGGAGGAAGCGGAGCACATGACCGATGATCTCCTCCCGTTGCCGGGGATCCGCGTCGCTGTCCATGTTATTATGGGGCGTGTCCTTCAGGAGGATCGCTTTGGTCCCAGTTACTCGGCCTCCACTCCGGTGGGAAGGACCTCTGGGTCGGCCGGTTGGTCGCTGCTGCAAGGTATAACTGCGTGGTTTGTTGGCGCGCAGGATGGGCATGCGACGGTGGTCGAGGGTGATCACCTTCTGGATCAGGTCTGGATGTTGATGACCGAACAAGACGCTCATATCTCCACCGTTGGAATGGCCAAGCAGACTGATCCGTCCATGATCCAATTCGGGGTGGACCCGTTGAAGCTCCTGAAGTGCGAAGCGGATGTTCGTTGCTCCGCGTTCCCAATTGGGCATCCGTACCACACGTGCAGGACCATTGAAGTCGAGCGGAGGGTCGGTTGGTAGTTCGTGCTGGATGCTCAACACGAACCATCCCGCTTCGGCCAAGGCCTCGAGCAGGTATCCATAGGCGAGATAGGACCCTGATTGGTTCTCCCCATAACCGTGGCTGAAGACCACGATCGGGGCGCCCACGGTGGTGCCAACGGGTTGATGGATCGCTACCGGGATGGACCGTGCGCGACCGGTGTCCTGCCAGGTGATGAGCGCTGGGGACTGTGCGAGGGCCATTTGACCCAAGACCGTCAGTACTGGCAAGAGGTGTGCGATCCTCATCCGGCGAAGGTAGGGGAGCAGGCCGAGTAGTATGGGCGATCCAGAAGCGAGATGATTGACCTGAAGCCGAGGCCATGTGCGCTCGATCGTTCTTTGTGTCATTGCCTACTTGGTCGATCGGGCGATCGGAAGGTCGATCCTGAACCGGTCCTTCGCGGCCGAACACCAGATGTCCCTTCTCCGGGACCATTACCTTGGCGCCATGCGTACTACATGTTGTCTCCTGTTCTTCCTGGTCGTTCTTACCACCTCCGCACAGGTCCCGCTCGATGTTGCAGTTGCGGACCTGCCCGCAAAGCTGGCAGGGGTGTGGGAGGGGCCTTTGGGCGATGGACGTTATCGCGAGGTATGGACCCAGGTGACCATGAATACCTACGAAGGGGTGGCACGAATGATCCAAGGGGAGAAGGTGCTCAGTGAAGAGCAGATGCGACTCACCTTCTTCGCTGGGCAATGGCTCCTGATCGCTTCCACAGGGGATACACGCATCACCAGCTTCGTTCGCGTGGAGGTGAAGGATGGCGTGTGGGTCTTTGAGAACAAGGAACACGACTTCCCGCAGCGTATCGGCTATCACGTGGAGGGTGATGTGCTCAGGGCATATATCGCTGGATCGGATGATCAAGCGCAGCGCATGGACTTCCTGCTCCAGCGTGTGCGATAGTCAATAGGCTGAGATCACTCTTCCAGTTCCAACACGGTCCGCAGCCGGATGTCCTTGCTGGAGCCTCCGATCATCAGTCGGAAGGTACCCGGCTCCGTGACCTCTTCCAAGGCTTCATTGAGCATGCTAAGCCGGTCCGCCGTCAGGCTGAAGGTGACCGTGGTGGAAGCGCCAGCGGCAAGCTTCACCCGCTTGAAGTCCTTCAGTTCCTTCACTGGACGCGTCACACTGGCCAATTCATCGTGCACATAAAGTTGTACCACTTCTTCACCGGCTGCAGCGCCCGTGTTCGTCAAGGTGAAGGTGATCCGCACGGTATCCTTGGCTGTGAAGGTGCTGTCGCTGAGATGAAGGTTGCCATAGGTGAATGAGGTGTAGCTGAGGCCGTAGCCGAAGGGGAAGAGCGGCTGGCCCGTGCCGTCCACGTAATCATCGCCCCGGCCCGTAGGGTAGTGGTTGTATACCAAGGGGAGTTGGCCTTCGTTGCGGGGGAAGGTGATCGGCAGGCGGCCACTGGGGTTGCGCGTACCGACCAGCAGGTCGGCAATGGCGAGGCCGCCCGCTTCTCCCGGGTACCAGGCCATGAGCACTGCCCCGGCGTTTCGCTCCCAGTTCTTCATCGTAAAAGCGCTTCCCCCAACGACCACGACAGCCACTGGAACCCCTGTGCCGGTCAGCATATTGATCAGCCATTCTTGATACCCAGGCAGGTTCAGCTCACTGCGATCCCGGAACTCGCCTTCTTCGATCCCGACCACGGCCACGATGAGATCGCAGCCCTCGGCCAGGTCCTTCGCATCATCGATCGATCGCTCCCGCGCCTCACTTTCTCCTGTATCCCACACCAGTTGGAAGCGTGCATTGCCGGAGCGCTCACGGTATTCGATCCGCAGCTCCACGGCTTTCCCGGCGGTCAGTTCAACGTATTCGCTAGTGGTGGTGCTGGTCTGCTCGTTCCAGCGGTCGATGAGCAATTCGCCGTTGATGTACAATCGGTAGCCATCATTGCCCTTTATACCGATCGTACAGTAATAGTCCTTGTCTGGTTTGATGACACCCTCCCAGATCACGCCGAAGTGGTCATAGGGCAGGCGAGGATCCGGTCCGTAGAGCGTCCAATCGAAGTCAACGCGGTCATCGATCCGGGTGATCATTGGCGCCCCCGTCAGGTCGATCCCGCGGAAGTAGTTGGCCCGAATGCCCGCCTTCAGGTCCATTCCCTCTTTGTGGAAGAGTACGTCAGCGGGTACTGCCTGAAAGCTGTCGAACGTTCGACCGGGCCCTGGTGCGTACACCACCTCTGTTCTGCCCTGCAGTCGATCCCGTAGGCCGTCCAGGATGCTCTTCGTGGCATTGCCAGGTCCGCTATAGCCGCCAAGCCGCGCTTCCACAGCCTCGGAACCGATCACGGCAAGGCGCTTCGTGGATGATGGTATGGGAAGGGTGTAGCCCTCGTTCTTCAGCAGTACTGCTCCTTTCACCGCCACCTCATACGCCAGCTCACGGTGCTTCCGCATGTCCAGCATCTTCATCAGGGAGTCGCTCTGGTAAGGCTGATCGAACAAACCCAGCTCGAACTTCATCCGCAGTACCCGCGCCACCGCACTGTCGATCGCCGCCTGCTTCACGCTGCCATCCAGGTAGGGCGGATCGAAAAGCACCTCGTGCGCCAGATCCGTCTGGAAGATCACATCCTGGCCGTTCTCCACGCTCTGACGGCCGGCATCGGCATAGTCCTTGGCAGTGAAGTGCAGCACATTGGCGCCGCCAGTTGCTGCCGCATCGCTGATCACGAAGCCACGGAAGCCCCAGTCCTTGCGCAGGACATCGTTCAGCACAGCTGTTGGCGCTGCACGGACGGCCGTTGAGCGAATTGTAGGCGGTCATGATGGCGCGCGCACCGCCTGTTGACGCAGGCTTGGAAGGGGTTTGAGGTAGGTCTCGCGCAGGTGGCGTTCGCTGTGGAATGCCGGATAACTGTCGCGGCCGCCATCGCCGTGGTTGGCCACGAAATGCTTGGGTGTGGTGATGATCCCGCTGCCCTCCATCGCCTTCACGTAGGCAATACCCATCCAGGATGCCAGTAGCGGGTCCTCGCCGTAGGTCTCCTCCACGCGGCCCCAGCGCACGTCGGTAGCCAGGTTCACCACGGGGCTCAGCACCATGCGGATGCCGCGGGCCTTGGTCTCCAGCGCGATGGCCCGGCCCACCTGCCCCATCAGGGTGGTGTCGAAGCTGGCGGCCAGGGCAATGCTCTGCGGGAACTGCGTTGCGCCGGGAAGCACCAGGCCGTGTAGCGCTTCCTCATAGGGGATGAACGGAATGCCGAGGCGTGTACGCTCGCGGAAGTAGCGCTGGGTGGCGTTGATGCGCTCGAGCAGGGATCCGCCGGGAGTGCCTTGCGCGCTGCCGATCAATTGCTGGGTGGCGTTCTACGCATCGGTGCCTCGGTCGAGCTGCAGTCCGAAGATGCCGTTCCGGTATCGCGCGCTGTCGGGTCCCACTTCGCCCACCACCATGAAGAGCTGGCGGAACTTCTCCTCGGGTGTCATGCGGCCAAGCAGGTCCTGTACACGCTCCGCGATCGGCCGCGCAGGGTCCTGGAAGGGGAGTTGGGCACGTAGAACGGTGCTGATCGACAGGGTCAGGAGGATGAGTAGCGAACGCACAGTGCCAAGCTACGTGTTGCGACCCGGCCGCAGGATCAGTGCTCCTGCCACCTGGATCACCACCTTACCCGTGTGCAGGCCTTCGCCGAAGTACCGGATCAAGCGAGGAGTCTCCTCCAATGGATATGGTCCGTCGATCAAGGGCTTCAGGGTCCCATTGCCGATGGCGGGGGCAAGCGTGTCCAGGTTCTTGTTCGACTTCAACGAAACGATGTGCATGTTGCGCCGACCCAGGAACCGTGCGATGAGCAATGCGACCAGACGACCGGGATCGCCACCCACGGTCACGTAACGGCCTTTGGGCGCCAGCGCACGGGCAAGTTCGCGTGGTACGCGTTTCGTCTTCATGTCCACGATCAGGTCGAAGCGTTCACCGAGTTGGGTGAAGTCCTGTTGCGTGTAGTCGATCACGCGGTCGAAACCCATGGCTTTCATCGCTTCCAGTTTTCCGCCAGTGTCCACGCCCCAAACCGCGCACCCGTGTTGTTTGGCGAGTTGCAAAGCGAACGTGCCAACACCACCACCGCCTCCATTGAGCAGCACCCGTTCATCCTGTTGCAACTTGCCGATCTGCACCAGCGCTTGGTAGGCCAATTCCAAGGCGTGGGGTATGGCGGCTGCTGCTACGAAGGAAAGCCCGGCAGGCATGAGGCGTAACTCGGTTTCCGGTACGGCTACGAACTCTGCGAGCGTCCCCAACCCGCCATTGGAGGTATCACCATAGACCTGATCACCAACGCGCCATTGTGTAACATCACGTCCGATCGCCTCCACCACGCCCGCCAACTCCATGCCCGGGATGGGTCGTTGCGGACGGAATAGGCCGAAGAAGAGCCGGTAGATCCGTGGCCTACCGGTCACCATGCTCCAATCGTAGTCGTTCACCGAGGTGGCCTGCACGCGCACCAGCACCTGCCGGTCCTTCGGCACAGGCACGGGTACATCGCGCAGTTGCAATTGCTCGGGTGGCGCATAACGTGTGCAGACGATGGCTTTCATACTGCGAATGAAGGGGTGAGGGGGCGTTGGTGGAAGCGGGAACTGTTCAACGGTTGAAGGGCGGGAGGGGCGGACTGTGCATTCCCAGCATGTGCTCACAGATCCCTCTGGAACACCAGCCGCGTGAAACCGCGCGGATCCTTCACGTCCCGTTCAGGTGCCCTTCGGAACCCCAGCCTCTTGTAGAGCCGCTGCGCGCTGTGCATGCTGGGCTGGGTCCAAAGGACCACAGCTTGAGCCCCAGATGCGAAGGCCCGGTCCACACAGGCCTGTACGAGCACTTCTCCGATACCCAAGCCACGGGCGCGTTCATCCACTCCCAGCACGCGGAACTCCCGTTCGTACATGGTGGCCAACTGGCGCAATGCGCTTGCCGGGTGCAATAGCAGGACCGCACCGACCACCGCGTCCTCACCGTCGAGAGCAACGAGCAGTACACCCGCGGGCTCAAGGTTCTCGCGCGTCATGAACTGGCCGGCATTCGCAGCTGCTGTGTAGCCGCCTGCCACATACACGCGCTGCAACAGGGCCGTGGCCTGTTCCCATTCACGGTCGGTGGCGGCTTCCCGAAGGTGGGGTGTCATGTGCATCTCGCGTTCCGATCGGATCAATGATCGTAACTGATCACCCGGCTCACCTTCCACCCACTGTCCTGCTTGCGCCACACCATGATGTTCTTGAAGGTGCCGCAGTCCTCCTTGCCGTTCTCCGAATGGCAGAAGCGGTGTTGGCAAACTTCCAGCAGGCCGAAGTCGCCGATGGGATGGACCTCCAGGCTACCGGGCACCAGCTCGCGGCGCAGTCCGGTCTCTGCGTTAGGGGCGAACAAGCCGCGGAAGTTTGCCATGGTGCTGTCGTAGCGGGTGAGGCCGCCCTTGTCGTGGTAGAACTCGAGATCAGGTGTGAAGAAGGTGCCCAGTGCACTGGCATCGTGGGCGTTGAAGGCGGCGAACATCGCGCTGTCGAGGACGGCTATAGTGGCGACCAGTGGATCGGGAGTGGAAACGCTGGCAGAAGGCACCGTTGCCTCATGAACGGGTGGAGGCGAGCAGGAGACGCTGAGGCCAGTGCTGGAGGGGCGATCGATATTCGCATGGACGAAGATGCGATGACTTCATTGGAGTCACTCCCTCACCATCTTCACCACCTCGGTCCGCGCGCCATCGGCACTGCTCAACCGCAGCAGGTAGCACCCACTGGCCAAGTCGTCCACAGGGATCAGCTCGCGGGTGCGCGGTCCGGCGCTGTGGGTGCGCACGGTGCGGCCATCGGCGCTCAGGAGGGTACAGAACACGCGCTCACCGGCGGTGGTGAGCAGCAGCGTTCGCCCGAAGGGGTTGGGGCCCACGGAAACGCCGGGCAAGGTGGATCCCGCGATGCCGGAACACACGTCCACATTGATGGTGAAGCTCGTACTGTCCGCGCAGGGGAAGGATTGGCGGATGACCTCACGGAAGAAGAGGTCGGCATCCGGCACTCCTGGCATGTGGCCAAGGCCGGTGGGGTAGCCGTTCGCGGTGAAGTGGAACAGGTTGGGCAACATCGGTTCCGCATCGGCCACGAACTGCAGCGCCCACGTGTAGGTGCTGCCTTCTTGCACGGGCAGGTCCAGCGTGGTGAAGAGGTTGTAACCGTCCAAGGTGGTGCGCGTATCGGACCAGATCACCGGCCCATCGGGTCCCGTGCCTTCGTGCAGGCTCAGGTTGAAGGTTCGCGCCACATTCGCGTTCATCAGCACGGCCGTTTGGATGTTGAGCAAGGTGCCCGTCTGACGGGCATTGAACGCTTGCCAAGCCAAGGAGTCGGCAGGAAGGAAACCGTATGACGGCACGCCTTCATAACAACAGAATTGGTCCTGAAAGGTGACCTCGTCCAGCACGGTGGAGTAGAGGTAGTCCACGGTGTGCGTGCCCACCCCGAGCGCTGCGGGATCCAGGACCGTACTGGCCGCGCCGTTGATGCGGAAGCTGCCTCCGGCAGGTTCGCCCTGCAACGGGATCGGATCGTTATCCACGCAGATCGGCGCTTGCAGAGCGGGGAAAACGAAGGTGGGCGGCGGCTCCACGGTGAAGACCTGGTCCATTGTTCCGGAGCAACCGTTCACGGTGTAGGTGTGCTGCGCGAGGTGCTCGCCGGGCGCGAGGTTCGAGGGAATGAAGGTGTCCGTGGTGCTGCCGTCCACGGCCTCGCTGATGTTGGAGAGGTGCAGGGTGTCCGCCACCAGGTGCACCGGCCGTTCATCCGAATGACAGTAGGCATCGGCGAGGTTGATGAAGGGATGTTCCTGCACTTGGTACAACTCGTAGTAGCGGTACGTGCCTTGGCACGGTGGCGCGGCCAGGATCCACTGGCGGAATTCCACATCCTGCGGGCCCAAGCTGCTGATGCCGTGCGCGTAGGAAGCGCCATAAGGCGTCATGATGGCGATGTCGGTAGTGGTGGTGACGAGCGCCGTGTAGGTGTTGCCCGCCAAGCTGTTCACGCCCGCAGGTAGGTCGAAGAGGGTCCAGCTCGTGTCAGCGGTCATCGGCGCAGAAAGGTCGAAGAGCAAGGAGAACCCTACGCCTTCGCCGCTGTAGATGCGAAGCCGCATGTTCTGCGGTGCGGTGGAGTGCGCGTAGATGTCCAAGCGATCGAACTCCCCATCGATGGCCGCCGTGAAGCTCTGCCACACACTGTCCGTGGCGACGCCTATGTGCGCGGTGGGCGTTAGGGCATAGGGCAAGCAAAACTGGTCGGCGAAGACCGTCGGTGGCTCTTGGGCGGTCGGCGAGTAGGCCACCCAATATTGGCCGGGCGGGTTCGGAGCGTTGATGATGTTCGTTCCGCTCACGAGCGGTCCACTGAAGGTGCCGGGGGCCGGGCTGGCTTCCAACGCGAGTGGATCGGCGTCCACGCATTGCCGCAAGGCGAACGGCGTGATGATCGTGGGTGAGGTGGTGCGTTGCAGCTGCACACGCACGTTGTCCGCCGTGTAGCGCATCAACGCCCCTTGCTGCGGCGTGAGCGAATCGGCCGTGCAGAGCGTGTAGCTCATGAGGTTGTTGAGCATCGGGGTGTACAGGTCGCCGTTCGCATCGGTCACGGTACCCACGTACGTGCAGGGGGGCAACATCATGCCAGGCAGGTCCAAGCGCGGATCGGCGGGTGTATCGCACAGCATATCGCCGCCGATGGAGCAGTTGGAACCATTAACCAGCTCCGGCTCGATCAGCACATCATGCGGGTGGCTGAGGCCGAGCACATGGCCCACCTCATGCGCCAGGGTGTATTGGGGGCCGAAGCGCGAAACGAACACGAGGTCGCCCAGGGCTGCACCACCGATGGTCCCGCTCGCGATGTCGAACACGTAGAACGCGTTGATGTAGCCCGGTTCCGTGTTCGCCTGCACGGTCTGCGCGGCCTGCAGCGGGGAGATGTAGAGTTGTTGATCAACCACGACCTCGATCGGTCCGCAGAGCTGGAGCTGTACGCCGGTGTTGCAGCGCGCGAAGATGGCATTGGTGGCGTCGATGTCCCGCTGTACATCGCTGGGCTGGAAGGCGAGCACCGGGTCAAAGCCCCCGTTCGGAGCGGCGGCGATCACCACGTGCAACTTCATGGTCCGCACCTCGTTCCCGCCGCCCCGTTCAGCGTCCGCAGCCAAGGCCCGTGCGACGAGCTCCGGGGAAAGTCCGGCGTTGGTACTGCCACAACCGGCCTGCTGTTGTGCACGTGCGGGTGAGCAGTAGGAGAGGAGCAGGACTGTGGCGAATACCGAGGAGCGAAGGGTCATGTGGTGGATTCACGGTGATGACGACCGAAAGGGCGCTGAGCGTTGTCCGGCGGAAGGAATGATCCGTAGCCGGACGGCTATCCGTACCGAACGCGATCTCCATACGCTCTAACTTCGCGCTTCATTCGTGAAACCATGCTTTGCTCGAGTAAGCGTGGTGCAAGGGATGTCCTAGCGTATAACCTTCCGACAAGTCAGACATGTTCGAGAACCTCAGTGACAAGTTAGAACGGGCCTTCAAGGTCCTAAAGGGCCAAGGGCAGATCACGGAGATCAACGTGGCGGAGACCATGAAGGAGGTTCGGCGCGCCCTACTGGACGCCGACGTGAACTTCAAGACCGCCAAGGAATTCACCGACCGGGTGAAGGAGAAGGCCCTCGGCGCCAATGTGCTCACTGCTGTGAGCCCTGGTCAGTTGCTGATCAAGATCGCCCACGATGAGCTGGCCGAGCTGATGGGTGGCCGCAATGCGGGCATCAACATGGCGGGAAACCCCACGGTGGTGCTGATGAGCGGCTTGCAGGGTTCGGGTAAGACCACCTTCAGCGGCAAGCTTAGCGCTTACCTCCGAAAGAAAGGCAAGAAGCCCCTGTTGGTGGCCTGCGACGTGTATCGCCCTGCTGCTATCGACCAGTTGGAGACGTTGGGCAAGCAGTTGGATGTGGTGGTGTTCAGCGATCGGGAGAACAAGGACCCGGTCAGTATCGCCCAGAAAGGCATCGAATACGCCAGGATCCATGGCTTCACCGCCGTGATCATCGATACCGCCGGTCGCTTGGCGATCGATGAAGCGATGATGGATGAGATCGCCCGCGTGAAGAAGGCCATCCAGCCCCAGGAGACGCTCTTCGTGGTGGACGCTATGACCGGTCAGGACGCTGTGAACACCGCCAAGGCCTTCAACGACCGCCTGAACATCGACGGTGTGGTGCTGACCAAGTTGGACGGCGATGCACGTGGGGGTGCGGCCCTCACTATCCGTAGTGTGGTGGACAAGCCGATCAAGTTCATCGGCACGGGTGAGAAGATGGAGGCCATCGACGAGTTCCACCCGGAACGGATGGCCGGCCGGATCCTGGGCATGGGTGATGTGGTGAGCTTGGTGGAGAAGGCCCAGGAGCAGTTCGACGAGAAGGCTGCCCGCGAACTCAACAAGAAGCTGCAGAAGGACCAATTCGGCTTCGACGACTTCCTGGAGCAGATCGGTCAGATCAAGAAGATGGGCAACATGAAGGACCTCATGGGCATGATCCCCGGTGTGGGCAAGGCCTTGAAGAACCTGGACATTCCGGATGACGCCTTCAAACACATCGAAGCCATCATCCGCAGTATGACGCCCGAGGAGCGCAAGAACCCCGCATTGATCAATGGCACCCGCCGTCAACGCATCGCCACGGGCAGTGGTACGGATGTGCCCGAGGTGAACAAGCTGCTGAAGCAGTTCGAGGAGACCCGGAAAATGATGAAGATGATGGGGGATAAGAGCAAGATGCAGAACATGATGAAGCAGTTGCAGCAGGCGCAGGGGATGAGGAGGTAGGGCGTACTGATCAACATACGTTAGCACCATGAGACAGATCATAGCCTTGGTTTGGATGCTTGCAGCGGCGGGTTCTTTTGCCCAGTCGGAGGTGCACGACTACTTGTTGATCACCTATCGACCATTTCCAATGGACAGAGTGATTGTGGTGGATAGAGAGGGTGAACCTCGCAGAAGCATTGACCTTCTGGCGCTGAACGGGGACCGAATTGCGGACACTCCAAAGGACCATGCGGTAGCACTTGCCTTGGTTTCAGAGTACGAAACGGGTGGATGGGAACTGGTGAATTTCAACGCTTATGGGGTTGGGGAAAACAAAGCTGAGCGCATGGTTTGGCTGATGCGCAAGCCGAAGCAGTGAACAAACTGATAGCCCTTCGAGTAGACGCGGAAGACCACGGATGGTGGGGGACAAGGCGAATACGAAGGCGATGATCGCGGATGAAACAGGCGCAGGGGATGAAGAGGTGATGGAACCATTCTAACTTGCACAATCATGAAACGGACCATCATCATAGGAATACTGGTTCTGTGCTCCTTTTGTGGCTTCGCTCAAGTGCCGGAGGAACATCTTGTTTTCACGGCGTATTCTTCACTGGACGAGCATTTGTTGTGTCGACCATGAGGAGGTGGAAGAAGTCCATCACTCGACCGATACAAGCGCACGTAGATGTGAAGCCTCATTGAAAGCGGCACTGATGAAAGTGAAAGAACTTGAGGTCGCAGGGTGGGTCCTTGATGACCAACAGGTTATGAACCGGAGTGATGTTCCTGTCTACACTTGGTTCATGCACAAGCCGAAGAAGTGAACAAGCTGATTGCCGTTCGAGGAGACGCGGAAGATCACGGATGAAAGGCGGCAAGAGCCGTATCCAACAGGATGAAGCGGATGCTGCTGCTCGGGGATACGCAGCTTGGCCTTCTACACCTTGCTCTTCATGGGATGTCCTTTCATTCGTAAATCGCAGTTGAATGGGTCACCTGCTCAACGCCATCATCGCACGCGGGCCGATCGCAGAGGCGAAGGCCGTTGAACGGGGATTACCGGTGATCTTCGAGGGAGACTTCGTGATCGTGCCCATACACTGGGATGTGCTGATGGAACTCTCCCGCGACGATGAACCAGCTGATGGGTCTGCCATGAACATGTTCAATACCCATGTTCCGCATCTCCTGGCTTCTGAGTTGGGCATGGACCCCTATGTGCTGATCGAAACCTGCTACCACGGTGGTATAGGCGAACAGCACGCCAGCTCCCCAGGGCGGATGGATACGAACTGCGCAACGTATCGATCAATACAGCATTGCGCGCGCTCGGCGTCAATCGGACGCCACCATACCAGGATCCGCTACCGAAAGAAGCTGGTCCTGACCTTTGGGACAGGCTGGAAAATTGGTGGAAGGGGCGACGCTACATGAGTCCCCGTGAACGCTCGAACCTATATCCGGTGATGGACGAGTTCGATACCCTCGGTCTGGGCCGGTACAGATCCATGGACAGCAGTGAATTCTGGGAGGAGGGAAAGAGTGGACAACGGATCGGGAACATTCTGGTGGGGGACAGGCGGCGGATCAAGCACTGATGAACGAGTTCGGGCCGGAACGGGGTCGAGGGAGAAACTGATCAGCCCTTTGCGGAGTCTCGGAAGATCACAGATGAAAGGCGGCAAGGCGAATTGAAGAACATGATGAAGCAGTTGCAACAGGCGCAGGGGATGAGGAGGTAGAACGCCGCGTTCCAGTTCAAGAACTGCATTTCTTCAAAAGGAAACGGGGCCCAGTAATGAGCCCCGCTTCCTTGTTCCCTGAAGACCTCGTTTCAGCAAGGTGTGGGTGCCGCAGGGTCATTTGCGTTCCTGAGCTCCCAGCAAAAACCGGGAACGGAAGTATTGACCGTCCAGATCCCTGTTGTGTAGTTGTAGGTCACCAAGTTCCCGCTTGAGCCAGCGGAATTGAAGGAATAGTCGAAGCGGAAGCGTAACCACTTTCGATTACTAGGTCCTGCTACTGCACGTAGCCAATTCCACTGGCTCGAGGTAGTACAATCCACCTGAAGAAAACATTCTTGAAGGGCAAGACCTCCTACG
Organism: Flavobacteriales bacterium; assembly: GCA_016718655.1. Lineage (GTDB taxonomy): Bacteria > Bacteroidota > Bacteroidia > Flavobacteriales_F > PHOS-HE28 > PHOS-HE28. The sequence continues at coordinate 109,812 of JADKCV010000014.1, forward strand.
CCAACGGAGCCACTACCCTGTGAACATGTGGAGGTATTGTGGAACCAGACACCACCATTCCTGGTATTCATCCAAAGGTTACAACCATCGCCGAAAGCGGGTGTGCCATAACCGTTGGTTTCCTTGATGAAGAAGGATAGCGCCTTTGCCGTGCCTAAGGCCGCTACCTCTTGTGTCGCACCTCGGTTGCCATCGGCTAGTTCTTCCTTGGAACATGATATCAGCAGCCCTCCTACCAAGGTGAGCGTGATGGACACCGCAACGAGCTTTCGATCAAACGGTTTCATGCTATTCGCAATTAGTGACCTACTCTATTCCAGCTTTTCGGTAACCGCTGTGCTGGTGGAATTACCAGCATCACAAAGAACTCCATCACGTAAGTGCCTTACATCATCAGAAATGACGTTCAGCCGATCAACCATCAGAACTAATGACTATGGTGCATGATGCTATTAGAACCACTCGATTTGGACCACTGAGATACGAAATGAGGAACGGCCGTCCATCGACGGCCGTTCCTCATTTCGCGAAGTGGGATCCTAACGTGTGATCAACATGGTCCGCGTCTCGGTAGCGGTACCATCGATGACCAGGGAGTAGGTATAACTACCAGCCGTGAGCGTGCCTGCAGCGATCACCAATTGGCCCTGACCAGCGGCCAGACCATCGAACGACCGCCAGACCTTTCCTTCCGAGGTGCGGACCACGATGGCGCCCTTGCTCGTACCATCGGGGATCTGGTATGCAATGGTGGTGTTCGTGTTGAAGGGGTTAGGGGCGTTCTGCTCCAGTCGGGCCTTGGCAGGCTGTGTTGCGTTGCTGCCCATGGATGGTGTTCCTAGTGCTGCTTTGATCGAAGCCAGATCCGCCTCCAGTCGATCGATACGTGACGATTGTTCTTCGATGATCGCCTGTTGTTCCTGGATGCTGCCCACGAGCATGGGGATCAGGCCGGTGTACGACATCGCTTTCATGTCGAATGCGGCGTCGATCAGTTTGCCTTGGTCGTCGAATTGGGCAGGGTTGTGCACGTCCATCACCAACGATGGAATGACGGTCTCCACCTCCTGCGCGATCAACCCCATTTGTTCACCTTGAGAGAGGTTCAGGCCGGGATGTAGATCGTGCTGGAAGTGGTAGGTCTTCGGCGCGAGTTTCAGGATCGCGCTCAGCGAACCCTTCAAAGGTTTGATATCCGTCTTCAATGATCGGTCGCTGAAAGTCCATTGTGTGGACGTGGTTGAGAACTGGTTGCCATTGGACCAGATCGCCCAAGAATTGGGTAATGCGGTGCTCGCTTGACCATGCACGCCATACCGCACGGTTCCGGACGAGACGATCCCTTGGACGCCATAGGCAGTCCAGATGTTGCCCCCCGATTCGACCTCCCCCCGAACCCCATAGCCTCTGGTCACCTGAAGAGGTCCATCCGGTTGTGATCTCACCGTAAGTCGACCGTAGACGCCTACGCTTTGATCATTCCCGTTCGTGCCCGGCCCATTCACCGTACTACCAGTTGCTGAAACAAGCAAATGGCCGAACACTCCTCGGAATTCACCGGAGCCCGAGCCATTCGTGCCGTTCTGTTCCATATAGCTGTAGGTCCCGAAACGCTCACCACCTGGGCTCTGGTTCTTGTGCTCCACGTAGAACCGTGAGCGGCAGTCCGCGTTGAATGCGCCAACCGAAACAGGAAGTACACCAGTGGCACAGTTGGCAACTGGGGCGATGCCTGCGGTCCCGCTCGGAACATAGAGTGATTGTGCCTGTGATCGCGTAACGCCGATCAACAGCACGACTGTGAGAAGATGATCCAGGTGTTTCATGTCTGAGGATTTTCGTGTGCCTACTCGCTCTCAGCTTTTCGGCTTCCGCTGTGCTGATGGAATGACCAGCACAACAAAGCACTTTGTCCCATATCCGGGATACATCATCACAATTGTTGGTCTGGTCTGAATTCATCAGTTGAGAGGATCCAACTTCGTCTATCGTCCACAGGAGCGGGAGAACGTGATCGATCAGAGACCGAAAACACTCTACAAAACCACGTCTGATGTAACCTTCGGAGACATATACGGAAAGGATCGTCACCACGATTCGTGGAAGCGGATCGTGAAAAACGAGAGGCCTTTCCGACAACCGGATGTAGCGTAACCAAGTCGAAGGCTGCGCAACACCTTGGAATTTCCACGGCGTTCTGTATGACAGTCCTTCGGTCCTAGGGCTTGACCGGTGAACATGCCCTTGATCTTCGAACAAGGTGAAGGCGTTATGGCGTATGGATCAGCTGCAGTCTTGCTCGATGGTCCTTGCCTTGCACCTCCAACACGTAAACACCGGAGTGACCGTTGCCCATGTTGAACGCGTAGCGTGCCACTCCTGACGCATGTTCAAGCATCCGGTGTTGGACCGTTCGGCCTTGTGTATCGATGATGCGGACCTCCAGGTGTTCATCTGAAGCGGCGTTCACCACCAATTCGAACGTGCCCCTGGTCGGATTGGGCTGTATCATGTATTCGGTAGCGCGGGTTTCGGTCCACCTGCGTTTTCCTGTCGGTGACACCTGTTGACAATACGTCGACTCGCACACCGTATTTCCATTGTCCTCGATGCACTGAACATGCAAGCAGACCGTGTGCGGTGGCCTGGTCTGGAACACATGTGTCGGGTCCGGGATATCAGCAGGAGGAGTACCATCGCCAAAATCCCACCGGTGGATCGCCGTGGTGTTCGGTGGGCAGGCCGAACTGGTGCTTGAGAATTGGAAAGCTCCCCCTTCTTGGTGGCTCCATTCGAACGCTGCTGTTACACATGAACAGGCTTCCGCACTGCTGTTCAGGACGAGGTCCCTTGAACATGTGACCCCGTTGAACCCTGTGAACGTGATGGACACATGCACCGTGTAGGACCCGGTTCCGTTGAACGTGAACGACGGTGACGGGGCATTCGTGGTGGTACCGTCCGGAAGCACCCACATATAGGAGATCGCGAAACCTGGCGGGGGAGGCGGGGAGGGTATGAATTCGAATAGGACCGTACAGCCATCCACGGAAGGGGTCGCATGGATATCGCCCTCCACCTCACACCTGTCCGGGCATGCCGGATCGCAGATGGATGTTCCACCATAGGTGGCACTCAGGGGCGAAGCAGCCGCTGATACGATATCCCCGCAATAGGTGGTCCCCTCAAGGATACAGAGAGGAAGCGTCCCGGTGAATTCGCAATCGGTGGTGTACCGGACCGTGATGGCGATCCAATCCAGTTGTTCGAAACCATTGTTGGCGATCACCGGACAATCGGGGTCAACGGTCACCAATTGACCGTATTCCAAGGGTGATGAATTGGGTGTCAGATGGAGTTGCCCTGTGCATAAGCCATTGGTTACAGGTCCATTGCCGAGCACGACCGGTATCGCCGAGGAATTGACGATCGCAAGGCCTGGCTGGAGGTGGATGGAGAACCTCGGGTCGTTCACGCCACCGGCATAGGGCGAATAGAACCAGTAGGTGACGTTGAAGTCCTCACAGAGCACGACGGTTGGCGGCTGGAGCTCCGGGGCTTGAAGCTCGTCGAATGCTGCGGGTTCCTCCCAAAGGACCAGGTCGGCGGTCCGAACGCCGCACAGTTCCAGTCGCCCCTCGTTGTCGGGATCGATAGGAGAGCACGTCCATCCAACGCTCAGCGGCAGGGAAAGTCCGGTTCCAGTGCAGAAGGTCATCGTTCCACAGAGCAACACCGTGATGTCAGCGGTGCCATTCCCATGCAACTGGATGATCCCATTGGGTGGCACCGGTTGCTCCAAGCCATCAATGTGTAATGATCGAACATGAAGCCCGCTGACGATGGCAGCACGATGACCGGGTCAGCAACAGCACTGCCTTCAGGCCCCATGCTGATCTCCCAACAGATCTCGTGCGTCGTGGCATCCACGTCCAACGGTTGGCTTACGGTCAGTGAAGGGACGCTCATGGTAAAGAGCGGTAGATCGTGATCATTGCCGGCTTCCTCGGTACCCGGTTGGCATCCGTAGATGGGGAAAGCGCCGGTACCATAATCTATCGCTTGGGTCTCCTCGGCGTCACAGGTCGGGCGCATCCAATAGCGGTAGGTCGTTTCAGCGAACTCATCCCCGGTGGGCAACGGGGTTGCTGCACCAAGAATGACATCCGGTGGTAAAGGACCTGCGTTGAAGCCGCCGGCTGAAGGGTCGTAGGAACCGGGTTGGATCTGATGGGTCTGGAGCCCACTCAAGGCCCCCGTGCTCAGAGCGGGCCGAGTGAACGTTGTGGGGACCGGGGCACCAAGCGCATCATTGACAAAGATGCGTGAGGAAAGCTGGTCCTGGAACAATTCATAGCCTGCTGGGACTTCATGGGTCAAGCCCTGGAACGCCCCCGGTACCTCGCGATACTCGAAGGGGAACAGGTTCGCGTGGTCCGCTCCTCCGATCCGCACCGTGCCCACGCATTCGAATTCACGAAGGCAGTGGTCCGTACCGGGTACCAGGGTTGAACGATGTATGTTGTCGATAGCGATGAAGGAATGCTGTCCTCCCCATCCCTCACAGAAGAGGATCTCGGTTCCATCCGGCTCGTAGTTAGGGTCGGCCAGGATCAGATCGCTCAATGAGAGCCCGTTGGCAGTGCCATGGACCGGTGCAGTATGCACGAGATCCGACAGGTACATGTTGGCTGTCATCTCGCTCCGATGCATCCACTCATCGAGCGCTGGTGCGTCGGGGTCCGCAGGAGCAAAGTTGCCGCAGACATCGAACCGTGCGATGATGGTGTAGGTGTGCGCTGCATCGAGGTTACCGCCATCCATTCCACATTGGAACGTTGACGGGGCGCCTTGCAGTTGAAGCGCCTGGTGATCCAGTTGGAAGAAGAACATATCATCCAGCTTCTGGACGATGTTGGCTGGATTGGGCCAATGCAGCTCGAAACGGTCGGCCGGAACGCCCGTTTCGTAGATGAACCGGACATCGGTCACTTGGAGGTCGGAAGCCCCGGCCAGTGAACTCTGATCATCAGACCATGGAATGGTCAGTTCGAGGTAGAGGTTGCGATAGTCGTATGGTGTGGGCAAAATGATGGATGGCCAAGTGGCGGAGCTGCCATCCACGCAATAGGCTGTAACGCGTGCTTCCAATTCGTCGCCGGCGATCGAACGATCAAGCCGCACATTCACCAAGGCATCCGGTGGATAGGTGGCGGTATCAATGGAACAGGGGAAGCCGATATCCGGGAGGCCATCGTTGTTGGCGTCCTCATGGCCGAGGTTGACCCGGGTAAGTTCGCATACCGTGGTGATCATTCCCGGAGCTATGCAACCGGGACAGTGGACGGCCATGTCGGCTCCTGTCTCTGCCACGGGGATCCAACAACCTCCGCCGCAGGTGCCAGGGGTCTGTTCCAGGTACATCCTCACGGTGTATTCGGTGGGTCCAACCTCCTTCGCGGGACAACAAGGCACCATGTCATAGTGGAATGCTGCGCGGTTCAAGTACAACCTGAGCGCGTTGAACGTATTGAATCCGGTACCGGTGCCATATCGGAATAGGAAGGTGGTGCTGAAGTTCGATTGAACTTCTGAGCTTGGCACAGTTGTCTCAGGCAGCACTGTTATGGTGCCATCGGTGAATCGCATGGAGGACGGGAGCAATGCCAATCCTGCTTCCGACTGCCAATCGACACGCACATGGATGTTCCAGCTGCCGTCCGATTGGTCTTGAGCGATGATCTCGGGGTTGGTGCCATAGTCCGCCATGAAATTGGTCGTGGTGATGACGAACTGCTCGACCGCATCCATATCACATATGGACCCGCTCGCAGGAGGATCCGGCCCGAGCATGTGTACAACTGGGGGGCTGAAGATCTGTGACCACCGGACATCGGCCGGGTCGGGCAATGCGGCGTTCGTGCTCATCCAATGTCCGCCAAGCGGATAAGCTGCATGGAGCAACGCGTCCTGACCATTGACCCCATGGATGGATACGCCACAATCGTTATCACCCGTTACATGCACTGCCCAATGGTTGAGATCGACCGGTTCGTTGAACGCGGCATCCGACGCACAACATTGCCTGGTTGTGAACCTGAGCTCGAGTACCTCGTCCGGATCGAGCCTGGGAATGGAATATGACACATGCCATAAGGGTGGGGGCTCGGAAACGGGCCAATCCTGAATGCAAAGTGGCAACGGACCAAGGCTGGCCGCCGTCCATGCAGCTTCCAGCGTCTCTACCGTGGTCGGTGTGATCACTACCCCATCGATCGTCAGTTCGGGTGCGTAGAGGTAGGTGAACCCTTTCATTCCCGCTTCACTACCGCGTTGGTTCCATACCACCAATTCCACCTCCACGTCATACGCAGGTGCATCAGTGCTCTGGTTCCGGATGTGGTAGGTCCAGGGTAGGGTGCCACCGGGGCAGGTCAGGTCGAATGGGAACAGGGTGCCCATTCCAGCGCCGGTGGGACCATCGGTGGTCACGCCCAACACAGGGTTGCTCGCTGTGCGCGCGATCGCAGCATCGAACCCATCCGAGCGACAGAGGTCATTGGGCACGGTGGAACCACAACCCCAGGCCAAGGTCAATGTGGTCACACAGGAAGGACTGAGGCAGACGTCCGGACAGAAGTACTCGGTGATCACTAGATCGGCACCGTATGGCAGATCCACGATCGTGAAAATGACCTCGCTCGAAATACCGGTTGGGGTGACATTGAAACTGGGTACCGCGGTCAATGAATGGTTGATCGACCCATTGGACCATTCGGCCGTCACGGAGGTGATGTTGATATTGGCTTCCAACGAGCCGCTGGTGACGGTGCGTGTGCATAATTCATTCGTGAACCGCACGCTGCCATTGAAGGTGCCGAACAAGGTACCGTTGTTGCGGTAAACGAACTTCCTGTCACGGCTGCATTGTTGTGGATCGGGATCGAACAACGTGGACATCGTCAGGTCCGACTGAGCGTCCTGTTGCACGAGCAGCGGGTAGTGGACCTCGAATTGGTGGGAAAGACCATTGACCATTGGAACGGTCGAGATCTGTTCAACAAGCGTCAACGCATTCTGGCCTCCAGCACTCGGTTCTGGGATCAAGCTACAATCCATCCGGACCGTGTAAGCGAAGGACGATGGCAAGTGGTTGCCACTGACTGGAGAGACGACCAATTGGCCGGAAGGATCGAGCGAGCATGTGACCGTCTGATCCGAACCGACGAAGCTTGTGCCTGTAGCCAACGCGATCGTGATGGAGGAAAGCTGGGCGATCGTGTGCTCCACCCGGAATTCAGCCTCGGAACAGACCACGATGGGCGTGTTAAGTGGGGTGATCACCACTGTTCCTTGTCCGAAGACCAGGAACGATCGGAAGGCACAGATGTACAGGCAGAGTATGGTGCGCAACATGATAGGTCGGATTTGACCTATCGAAGGTCTTCCCTTCGATCCCGCGCTCCATCATCAGAAATGATCATACCACGAGGATCCATTGGAACTGATGACCCCACTACCGCGCCCTACCCGTTCGCTTGAGCATCTCAACACGGTTCTGCACATGCAGCTTCTCGTAGATGCTACGCACATGGCTGCGGACGGTGGTGATGCTCACAAAGAGCTCATTGGCGATCTCCTTCGCCTTCAACCCCTCGCTCAGCAGATCGAGCACCTGCTGTTCCCGGTCCGTCAACCGTTCACCGTTCTCCAACGGTTTCACGCCAAAGCTGCTCACCACCTTGCGCGCGATGCTGCCTGTCATGGGACTTCCCCCTTGGTACACGAGCCGGACCGCATCCACCAATTCCTCCAAGGGCGCACGCTTCAGGATATAGCCGGTGGCACCCGCCTTCAAGGCACTGAAGATCTTCTCATCATCCTCGTGCACCGTGCAGATGAGCACTTGCGTGGAGGGCGCCCGGGCCTTGATCAACCGGGTCAGGTCGATGCCGTTCATCGGCACGGGCATGGTCCGGTCCTGAAGATTGATGTCCATGATCACCACATCGAAGTGTTCCGCTTCGATGGCACGCAATGCTGAACCAGGGTCCGCCGCTGCTCGGCAGCTCAGGTCGGGAATGGATGCGAGCAGTTCGGCGAAGCGGGATCGGAAATCGTCGTGATCCTCGACCAACAGGATACGTAATGAGGGGACGGGGCGGTCGGCGAGGGCGATCATGCTATTTGTGTCGGAATGGGTACGGTGATCGTGGTGCGGGTGCCAGTGGGTCCAAGTGGTTCGGTCCGAAGTGTGCCGCTCAATCGGTCGAGTCGCTCCATGATGTTCGCTTTGCAGTGTCCGTTCCTACCATTGGGCCCGTTCATCGGACGAAGGGTGCCGTCATCCTCCAGGATGATGATCATTTCATGATCGTGGAAGGACAGGACAACGCGCAGTGTATGTACCACATTGTGCTGATGGCATTCTGCAACAATTCCTTCACCACCAGATAAAGGTCCCTTCGCTCCTTCGAGGAACAGGGAACGGGAGGACCATTGAGGAATGGGCTGGGTGCGGAAGACCAGGTCGTGGGAAGCTGCGAATTGCTCGGCGTAGCGTTGGATGAACGCCAATGTGCTCCGCAACTCATCATCCGCAGGGTCCAAGCTCCAGATGATCTCATCGATCTTATGCATCAACGAATGGGCATGCTTGTCCAAGCTCGCCAGTTGTTCGAGTTGCCGTGGAGGGATCGTTGCCGAGCTGGTCGTTTGCCGTGTGAGCAGGAGCAAATGGCTGATGTCGGCACCCAGGTCGTCGTGCAACTCGCTTGCGATCCGGTGGCGCTCTTCTTGCGTGGCGAGTTGTTTCAAGAGCGCATCCTTGTGTCGCCGTACGTTGGAGCGGAAGTAGGCCCGCGTGAGCAGGAATAGGAACGTTGCGCAAAGGACAACAGCGGCGAACAGGGCCAACGAGGTACGATACCAAGGTGGCAGAACACTGACAGTCACCGTGCGAATGGAACTCCAAGGACCGTGGGGGAGGGAGGCCCTGAAGTGGAAGTCGTGCCTGCCAGCGGTCAGCCCATTGAACTGTGTAACTCGTTCGGTCGGCTGCCATGGACCATCCAACGAGGTCGACCATTCGATGCGGATCTGCTCCGGCGCTGTGTACGCAAGGGCGGTTAGGGCGATCGTCAACCGGTCGCCCAGGAGCATCTCGACCGAGTCCTTCAAGGCTTTGATGGTGTCGTTGACCAACACCTGTTGAACATGCAACAACGGTCTCACTACAGCCGGACCCTTCAGCGGTAACGGTACGATGCACAGACCATCCGGTGTGGCGAGATAGAGGTGCTGGTCATCCCCATCGATATCCTCGACATCCCTCAAGGGTGATACGCCGGTGGGGCGGAACACCTGGATCCGTTGCTCGCCGAGCGGGTCCTCGATGATGTATGCGCCAGCATCCGTGGCGACCAGTATGCGTCCATCACGCACCACAGCAGCCTTGCATTGATCACTGGTCGCCCCGTTCCCCGTGGTGAACCGGGCCAGGATGTCGCCGTTGCGCAACAAGAATGTTCCATTTCCCGTCGTAGCGATCACCAACGTACCATCCTCCAGCGCATCGATATCGGTGATCCGAACATGGGAGCCGGGTATCGGGACCTGTATCGAGGTGCCCTCCTCCTTCTTCAGGCGATGCAGCAGGTCCATCGTTTCGAACCAGATGGTGCCATCGGGCATCACATGGGGAGCGTAGATCCGTTGGATCCCTGCATGGTAACGCTTGCGGTACGCGAATACAAGACCGTATTCACCATCCTCGAGCACTGCCAGTCCAAATGCGCTGGCTGCTACGGTGCCGTCCGCCCCTGTCGCAAGCGATTTCTGCCCCCAATCGAGGAGTACTTCACCCTGGGTCATTCGGTCGTCCAAGACCTTGACGAACTCCACCTTGGATCCCCTACCGGAACCAAAACGACCGCTTCGCATGTCCGTGGTGAACCAAATGGCACCATCCGCCGCTTCCTGCAGGTCGCGTACACGTTCCCGCGCCGGTTGCGGTACGGGTGGTAGTAGGAGTGTATCCATGAGGTCCCCCCGAAGCCGTAGGATGGCACCTCCAGCCGTTCCGAAGATCACGTCTCCAGCCTTGGTCATCAGCACCGAGGTCACCGTCCTATGCCGTTGCTCTCGCGATGCTTGTATCAGGCTCAACTCACGGTCCGCTTTCGATATGAGCACCACGCCTTCCCCATCCGTGCTGCACCAAATGTTCTCCTCACTATCCTCGAAGAGCATGTGCACCATCAAATGCTCCAGGATCAGCGTTGTGGGTCGTTCCCGGTCCACGGGGTAACGCTTCACGATGCCGTATCCACCAGTGGCATGCCAGATCGTACCGTCCTTGAACAGGTGCGGCGGTCTGAAAGCGGCCGGTGGGTGGGCATGCGTCACAGGAATAGCGGTATCGACGTCATCATGGAGGACCAACGGTCCATTCGCACCGTTCGCGACCAACGAATCCCCGGAAACGGAGACCATGGGTATGCCGTTGAGCTGTGCCCCCCATGAACGCAGCAATCCCGGCTCACCGGCTCGACACGCATACAGGGATCCGTTCACGACAACCCGCACACGCCCATTTCCCAAACGCAGCGGCAGTACCATAGCCTTTTGCGGAGGTGTGAATCGGTGATCCGCTACCGAATGGGTCCTGACCTTGCCGGCTCGCCAGCTATACAACTCGCCGCCAATGCCGCCGAACCAGTAGTAGCCCTCATCGTCTACAGCCATTCCTAGGAATCCCGAAGCGGGTCGGATCTGTGCGAATTCGGGATGATCCTTCAACCCATAGGCCTTTTCGTTCGCGATGTATGAGAGTCGGCCGTTCAGCATCAAACACCAGATCCGTCCGATCGGATCCTCGTACATGGAAAGCACTTCGTTGTCCGAAAGCCCGTCACTCGAGGTCCAGATCCGCATGGTGCTGCCGTCATACCGCGCTAGGCCTGCGTCGGTGCCGAACCACATATAGCCCTCCCGGTCCTGAAGGATGCCGTAAACGGTATTGCTTGGTAGCCCATCGTTCACGGTCAAGACCGAATAGGGCGGTGACTGGGCGACCACGCTCGACGTGAGCGACGTGGTTAGAAGGACGTTCAGGATGTGCCGCACCAACTTCATCTTGGGCCATTGATCATCTCCATGGCCTGCGAGGCCTAAGTTCGAACCAAAACAGGGAACAGTGGGTCATCAGAACTGAGGAGCATCCCCGCCACGGTCCAGTGATCCCCAAGAGCCGTTCGACGGCGACCGGAACCTGTACGAGCCGCTCCATGCCAATTGGCCGAAGCAGTGTTCTCCGCAAGGCGAAAGGAACGTGGTCGGTTCACGTGCATCCATGATGCATGCTCATCCAATGAGCCCATGGGAAACAACGGTCTTCGGCCCCTCACACCATGGGTCGCCACAACGCGCACGATACACGCCACCAAGGGATCGCTCTCACAACGATCTTCGCAGCATGAAGCCACTACTCATCGCGCTTGCTCTTTCGCTGTTCAGTGTAGGATCGACCGTAGCACAGACCGTCCATGACTACGTTTCCGTCGATTTCTCGCCGAGCGAACGGAAATTGGGGGTGTTCTCTTCGGTGGATGGGGCGAACGTGATCGACCTCAAGGTCACCAACATGAGCGATCGGGATAAGGATATCCTGACCTTCTTCGCCACCATCCAGGAATTGGAGGCCAAGGGTTGGGTGGTCACCGACACCCACATCTTTCCGGTCACATCGAAAGGGTTCGCGATGTACGTCTGGTTCCTCCGTCGCGCCAAATCCTGACCTCATGCACCTCGATCCCCTTCAGTATCCCATCGGCCGGCTCGTGCCCGGTACGCGTGCCGGAACACCCCAGCGAAAGGCCGAGTGTGTCCGTATCCTCGCCGCGTTCCCTGGCCAGCTGCGGACCGCCCTTGCGGGCTTGAGCGATGCCCAGGTCGATGCACCTTACCGACCCGGGGGATGGACGGTCAGGCAGGTGACGCATCACTTGGCGGACAGCCATATGAACGCACTGATCCGGTTCAAACACGCCCTTTGTTCGGACGGGATCAGGATACTTCCCTACCCTCAGGATGCTTGGTGCGCACAAGCGGATGTGCGTTTGCCGGTTTCGGCATCGTTGTCCATTCTGGATGGGGTGCACCAGCGTTGGTCCGCCCTGTTGCATGGCATGTCCGAAGCCGAGTTCGGGATGAGCTACTTCCATCCGGATGATGGCAAGGCTGTTCGATTGGACGAGGCCATGGAGATGTACGTGTGGCATTCAGCCCATCACCTGGCCCACATCACGGGACTCCGGGAGCGCGAAGGGTGGTAGGTCCTTTCCCGGCGATCTCGTTGGTGTGCTATTCGACCCGGTGCTGTCCTTATCCGTTCTGGCAACCTGTCGAAAGGTTCTCCGTAGAACGGGGCCATGTTCACGCCTCGCCACTCATTCGCTTTGGTCGTAACGTCGATCTTCGTCATGCCACTGGCTGCTCAGACCGGCCCAGGTGGTGTGGGGAACAGCACCACGAACGTGCTTTGGTTGGGAGCGGACCACGGGGTTTTCAGCGATGCTGGCCTGACACCAGCTGTTAGCGGCGCGAACGCATGGCAGTGGAACGACCGGTCCGGTAATGGATCGAACGCCATGCAGGCAATGGCCGCACAACGCCCCAACTACATTTCGGGAGCGCTCAATGGTAAGCCGGTGTTGCGATTCACCGCCGCCAATACCGACCGGATGCTGGCCACGGGCATTCCCAGTGCCAACCGCGCTTCCGTGTGGGTCGTGGCGCGCTACTCCTCATTGCCTTCACCGAACCCCGGTCTGTTGCAAGGTGCCGCCACAGGTGACGCCTATTCCGCCACACCTGCATTGAAGAACATGGGTATGTGGGTCTCATCAGCCACCACCCAGGTGTGGGGCCGTGGTATCCAGACGGATGGGACTTCACGCAATGTGACGATGGCAACGGCATTGGCAACCGCCACGCCATACGTCCTCAATACGATGTACCGACAGTCGGCCATCTCGCAATATGTGAACCATGGTCCAGCTGGTTCAGTGGCCAGTAACGGCACGTTGCGGTCCTGGACCGATATGGCCATCGGTGCCCAAGCGGGTACGGAGAACTGGAACGGGGATATTGCTGAGGTCATCGCCTTCAACGTGGACGTGAACGAGGCCCAACGCCTGATCATCACCAGCTATCTCGCCGCGAAATACGGTATGACGCTTACCGCATCCACGGATGTATACCGCGAGGACCAACCTGCACGGGGCAACTACGACCATGAGGTGGCCGGTATCGGCCGCATCAACTCCGGTAACCTGCACACCGATTCACGCGGCACCGGCATCGTTCGCATCTCCAATCCGACCGGTCTAGGCAACAACGAGTTCATGATCTGGGGCCATGACAATGGCGTGTTGGGGGCATGGGGCGTAGGAGACGTACCATCCGGCGTGGAAGGTCGTTTCCAACGAACTTGGCGGGTTTCCGAGCGCAACGGCTCCGGCACTAACTCGGTGGACGTGGGTGCCGTGGATATCGCATTCGATCTCACAGGCCTCGGCCCCGTTGACCCGGCTCACCTCCGATTGCTGGTCGATTCCGATAACGACGGTTCGTTCAGTGACGAGACGGGCGTGGAAGGATCCTACCTGGTGAGTGGCGCCCTTTATCGTTTCGATGCAGTGACACTCATCTCCGATGGCATCCGTTTCACCCTTGGTACCACGGACCTCGGAGCGACACCGCTGCCCGTTGAACTGGTATCCTTCACGGCAGAACCGACATCCGATGCACAGGTGCGTTTGGATTGGGTGACGGCCACGGAGGTGGACAATGACCGATTCATCGTGGAACATTCACCGGACATGGAACACTGGAGTTCGGTGGCGAGCGTGGATGCCGTTGGCAACAGCACGACCCTTATTTCCTATTCGGTCATGGATCCCGCCCCGTTCGCGGGATTGAACTATTACCGCCTCCGGCAGGTCGACGTGAACGGGATGGAGGAACTATTCCCGGTGCGCACCGTGACCATCGAACAGGACGGGAGGGACAGACTCCTTTTCCAACCGAACCCATCATCAGGGCTTGTCAAGGTCAAGGCGCTCGTGGACCCGTTCGCGATCCATCTGGTGAACTTGTTCGATGGGATGGGAAGGTGTGTTCATACGCGATCCATGACCGGTTCGGAGCTGATGACCGGGACTCTGGACCTGACAAAGGTCCCTCCGGGCGCCTACCTGATGCACATTGAATGTGATGGGCAGCGGCGCACCGGAAGACTACAGTTGCTCACGGAATGATGCTGCTGTTCGGAGGCTGACGTTCTTCGTCCGTTCGCTACCTTCATCGCCCCATGACGAAGGTGGCCACCCATCAACTGCTTGACGGTATCCGTGCCTCCAATGCCATCCGGGAACGGATCGCGCAGGAAGCTGCTGGGATCAAGGCCCGACGAGGGCGGGCGCCCCACCTGGCCGCTGTACTGGTGGGTGAGGATGGCGCCAGCCGCACCTATGTGGAAAGCAAGGTGAAGGCCTGCCAGAGCGTGGGCTTCCGCAGTTCGCTGATCAGGCGCCCGGCCAACACCGCCGAGGATGAACTCCTGCATCTGGTGGAAGGATTGAACCAGGACCCCGAATTGGACAGCTTCATAGTGCAACTGCCCCTGCCCAGCCACATCAACGCCGATCGCATCACCCTGGCCATCGACCCCCGCAAGGATGTCGATGGATTCCACCCCGTGAACCTGGGCAACATGGTGCTGGGGTTGCCCGGGTTCCTGCCCGCCACGCCTGCTGGTATCATGGAGCTGCTCCGGTTCTACAACATCGGGACGGTGGGCAAACACTGCGTGGTGGTGGGCCGCAGCAACATCGTGGGCACGCCCATGAGCATTCTGATGAGCCGCAATGCCTACCCGGGCAACTGCACCGTGACCTTGGCGCACAGCCGAACGAAGGATCTGGCCTCCATCACTCGTCAAGCCGACATTCTGATCCCCGCCATCGGGCGCCCGGAGTTCATCACGGCGGACATGGTGAAGCCAGGAGCAGTGGTCGTGGATGTGGGCATCCACCGTATGCCGGATACCTCCCGCCAGCAGGGTTTCCGCCTAGTGGGTGATGTGAAGTTCGACGAGGTGGCGCCACTGTGCAGCTGGATCAGCCCGGTGCCGGGTGGCGTAGGGCCCATGACGATCACGAGTTTGCTGCTGAACACGCTGAAGGCGTGCTCCAAGTAGAACAGGCTTTCAGCCCCTTCCGTGCTAGCGGGCCACCACCAGCGGGTGGGTGCTGCGGCCTTGATCCGTGGTCAGCTCCAACACATAGGTGCCCACCGGCAGGTGTTCCACGTTCACCCGATTGAATGGCGCACCCAGCGTGCTGATGACCTGCCCCGAGATGCTGAGCACGCGGGCCGAGTGCACCCGACCTGCCCGTTGCAGGTAAACCGTGGTGGAGGCCGGTTGTGGATACAGTACAAGGGCCGGTTCAAGGGCCTGTTCGGCGACCATGGTGGTGAGGTCCATGTTCACGGCGATCAAGTAGGTGGTGTTGCCCGCGTTGTCCAACATGCCCGTGATGTAAGCGCGGTCTTCGCTGAACGCGACATCGTTGATCCGGGCACCGTACACGAACCGTTCCTCCGCCCCCCCGTCCGAACCCAGAACGTAAATGCCCAGTTGGGTGATGACCCACGGGCGCCCTGCTGGATCCACTTCCAGGTCAAAGGGAAGGTTGCCATCGTCCGGTGGGCCGGTACTCACCGTGCGCGTCCAGACAAGGTCGCCGGAAATGGTCCGTTCTTCAACAGTGATGGAACCGTTGCCACCCGCATAACAGAAGAACAGGTCCGTTCCGTTGGAACTGATCTCCGTTCTCGGTTGGTTGGCCAGCACCGGGTAGGTGCCCAAGGGTTCTCCTGTGGTGCGGTCCAGGCGATGTACGGTACCCTCCCGAACGGCATGTACTTCGTTACTGACGATCACGGCACAGTCGAATTCCAGCATGCCGGTGAAGTTCCTGCTCCACTGGATCCAACCGTTTGGGTCCAGAGCGAAGAAGCCGAAGTTGAGGTCCTGGGTCCGGCGGAAGATGATGGTACCGTATTCGTCCACCAGCAACCGGGCATCGGATGAGCCGAAAAGGTCGCGACCCAGGCTCAACTGCCACCGCGGTCCGTTCTCATGACAGTGAACGCTTCCGACATTGCCGTAGGTGTCATTGCGTCGTTCACGGGCATGGAACACCTTTCCATCCCGTGCCATCAGGCTTGCCGTCCCCTCCTGGTTGGCCGGAAATGCCATGGGGTTGGGGGCCGTGCTGCCCAATAAGGGGGGCGGGGCCGGTGTCAGATCGATCCCATCGGGGGCGAAGGTGAACAAGTAGTCCCACCGTGTACTGGCGACTTCGAACTCGTCGTCAACCGTAACGTGTACAAGGCCCGTGATCGGATCCACGGCGACATGGTTATCACGCCAAGGAATGGAATTGAAGCTGCCTTCCTGTCCATACGGCCAGGTATGGGACCAGACCGGTACCAAGGGTGTTTGGCCCTGGAGGAAGGACGGTAGCAGGCTAGCCATCAGTGCGGAAGTGATCGCGGTGCGCATGGTGGTTCAGGGTTGTGGAGTGCCGACGAGGACGTAGCTGGTGGGGTTTGTGGCATCCAGCTTGCCGGTGATGCTCAACTTGCCGTTGACGAAGTCCAGATCCGTGATGCTGGCGTAGAGGGTACTGGTGCTGAGCAGGTCGGCATCGGTGCCCACCCGCAGTAGGCGGCCCTGCCCTTCGGCCGTGGTGCCGATCCACCATTCGCCGTTCTCGCCCAGCACAACATCCAATCCGGCAGGGGGCGTGGCGTAGGTCTGGAAGAAACCTCCTCCTCCTCCCGTACCCCCTTCGGTAAAGGACCAATACCCGAAGTGAAGGGTGTTTCCTTGGATACAGGCCCAATGGATGCGATCACTACCGGCCACGAGTCTGGCATCGCCCTGCAGGGGCGGTGTAAGGGCGGCGGGGTCTTCCGTATCGATGAAGGTGCCGGTGTTCCGGTCGAAGAGGACCAGCAAGGGGAAGGCGGCCATAACGACGGTATCACCCAGCACAACGACGCTGGAAAAGCGCCCGAGAGCATCGGTGCCGACGGGGTCCCACAGCACATCCCATAGCACGTTGCCTTGCAGGTCGGTCTTGATCGATCGCCCCCTGTCGTTGTTGGCCGTGCCCACCATGGAACTGCCGCACACATAGATCGCATCGGCCTCCACCTGCATGTCCAAGCCAACGTCCAGCAGGTCCTCTTCCGGGCTTTGAATGATGAGTTCCTCAACACCGGCGAACAGATGCCAATATTGGTCCTGCACCACCCCACCGATGTTCTGGTGCGCCATGAGCGCGTATGGCACGGAGTCGATCACTGTGAGGTCCACCAAGTGGTCCAAGCTGCCCACATTGAACCGATCCGGATACGCCGGAGCCACATCGGAGCCGTCCGGAAGGAAGGGCAGCTTCACCTCATCATTGGCATTCAGGGTGTTGATGTCGTCTTGGAGGGCCCAAAGGTGTTCATTGGTCACGGGGTCATGTGTGATCATCCCCCGTGCCGTTACCGAACCATCGCAAGGCCGTCCATTCCAGATCGATGGGTGGGGTTTGGGCCTTAAGCGCATGGCTGATCAGACCAACGAGAACGAGTATGGATAGTCTACTCATGATGAGTGCATCTGGTTCGAAGACGTGAGAATCACAATAAGTTGCCAACGACCTGGCTGAACCGGACCGGATCACGCAGGGGAAGGAGCGGCAAGGCCCCGCCTACAGCTTCCCCGCCGTGATCTCCTCCACCACCCCCGGATCCAGCAGTGTAGAGGTATCCCCCAAACTCCCCAGCTCGTTCTCCGCCACCTTCCGCAGGATGCGCCGCATGATCTTGCCGCTGCGCGTCTTCGGCAGGCCGCTCACGAACTGGATCTTGTCCGGCTTGGCGATGCGGCCGATGCTGGCCACCACGGCTTCCAGGATCTCGCCGCGCATGTTCTCCATGGCCTGCGCATCGTCGGCGGGGATGGGCGTTTCGCAGACCACGTAGGCGTAGATGCCCTGGCCCTTGATGTCGTGCGGGTAGCCCACCACGGCGCTTTCCACCACGCCCTTGGCCTGGTTGATGGCGTTCTCGATCTCGGCCGTGCCGAAGCGGTGGCCGCTCACGTTGATCACATCGTCCACCCGGCCGATGATGCGGTAGCGGCCGTCGGCATCGCGCTTGGCGCCATCGCCGGTGAAGTAGTAGCCCTTGTAGCTGCTGAAGTAGGTCTGGCGGCAGCGCTCGTGGTCGCCCCAGGTGGTGCGCAGGATGCCGGGCCACGGGAACTTCATGCACAGCAGGCCCTCCACCTCGTTCTCGGTGATCTCCTTGCCCTCGGGCGTCAGCAGCACAGGTTGCACACCGGGCAGGGGCCAGGCGGCGTGAGCGGGTTTCTCGTCGTTCACGCCCGCCATGGTGCTGATCAATATGCCGCCGGTCTCGGTCTGCCACCACGTGTCCACCACCGGACAGCGGTCCTTGCCCACGTGGATCTTGTACCAGTTCCACGCCTCTTCGTTGATGGGCTCGCCCACGCTGCCGATCACTTTCAGACTGTCAGCGAGTAGGCAAGGACGTGGTCCAGACCGGCGGCCATCAAGCTGCGGATGGCGGTGGGCGCGGTGTAGAAGATGTTCACCCCGTGCTTGTCGATCACCTGCCAGAAGCGGCCCGCATCGGGGAAGGTGGGCACACCCTCGAACACCAGTGTGGTGGCGCCGTTCAACAGCGGACCGTAGATGATGTAGCTGTGCCCGGTGATCCAGCCCACGTCGGCCGTGCACCAGTACACGTCGCTCTCCTCGTACTGGAACACGTTGCGGAAGGTGTAATCGGTGTACACCATGTAACCGCCGCAGGTGTGCACCACGCCCTTGGGTTTGCCGGTGCTGCCGCTGGTGTAGAGGATGAAGAGCGGGTCCTCCGCGTCCATGCTCTCGGCGGGGCAATGCTTGTCCACCAACTTCAGTTCGTCGTGCAGCCACACATCGCGGCCTTCCACCATGTTCACGGCCCACGCCAGGCGCTCGGCCACGATCACCTTTTGCACCGTGGGACAGGTCTCCAGCGCCTCGTCCACCACGCGTTTCACGGGGATCTGTTTGTGCCCGCGGTTCAGGCCGTCGCTCGTCAGCACCATCGTGGCCTAGGCATCCTGGATGCGGTCGCTCAGGCTCTGCGCGCTGAAGCCGCAGAACACCACGCTGTGGATGGCCCCGATGCGCGCGCAGGCCAGCGTGGCGATCACCAGCTCGGGCACCATGGGCATGTAGATGCAGATGCGGTCGCCCTTCTTCGCGCCGTTGCGCTTCAGCACGTTGGCGTACTGGCACACCTTCTCGTGCAGCTCGCGATAGGTCAGGCGCACCGCCCGTTCCTTCGGGTCGTTCGGCTCCCAGATCACCGCCAGCTTGTTGCCGCGCTCCTTCAGGTGGCGGTCCAGGCAGTTCTCGGTGATGTTCAGCTTGCCGCCCGCGAACCACTTCACGTTGGGCGTCTCGAAATCCCACTCCAGCGCGGTGTTCCACTTCTGGTGCCACTCAAAAGTGTCGGCCTGCGCGGTCCAGAACCCCACGGGGTCTTTCACGCTCTCGGCGTAGTTGGCGTCGTATTCGGCTTGTGTGCGGATGCGTTTCAGGGCCATGGCGGTGAAGTTCGCGAAAACGGAGCTTGAACAGCATTAACGATCGCGCTGTAGGCATGAACTCCGGACACCCCGTAGCTTGGCCCTGTTCATGGAGATCCGCGAGGACGATATCCGCCTTATCCTAGGCCTCAAGCTCCGACGACTCCGTCAGGAACAAGGATTCTCCTTGGCGGAACTGGGTAAGCTCACCGGCCTTTCCGTGTCCTACCTGAACGAGATCGAGAAGGGGCGGAAGTATCCCAAGGCAGAGAAACTGGCCGCGCTCGCCAAAGCACTGGGTACCACCTTCGACAAGTTGGTGAGCTTGAAGCTCGACAAGCACTTGGCCCCGGTGGGTGAACTGTTGGCCAGCGGATTCCTTCAGGACGTTCCGCTCGATCTGTTCGGTATCGATCGCGGCAAGCTCGTTGAACTGATCGCCAACGCACCCGCCAAGGTCTCGGCCTTCATCAGTACACTGGCCCGCATCGCTGCCACCTACAACATGACGCAGGAGCATTTCTACTTCGCCGCCCTGCGATCCTACCAGGAACTCTACGAGAACCACTTCGAGGACCTGGAGTTGGAGGCCAAGCGTTTCCGCCTTGGTTTGGCTACCGATGAACGCACGCACCTCTCCTCCGACCAACTCGCCGATCACCTGGTCAATGATCGAGGTTATACCATCCGGGAGCGCAATTTCGACCGCTACTCGGACCTGGCGCATATCCGTAGTGTGTTCATGCCCGAACAGAAGGTTCTGGTGGTGAATGAACGCCTTACGCACGACCAACGCTCCTTCCTGCTCGCCAAAGAGATCGGTTATGACCACCTCGGCCTCTCTGAACAGCGTGCCTTGGTCACACCATGGCCCAAGGCCACCAGTTTCGACCACGTCCTCAACAACAGTCGGGCGAGCTACTTCGCAGGTGCGCTCCTGATACCGGCAGCACCTTTGGTGGAAGACCTCCGACACCTTTTCGCGGAGAGTTCCTTCGATCCGGCCGCGTTCCTGGCCATTTGGGAACACGCTGGTGGGTCACCGGAGACCTTCATGCTCCGCCTCACCAACATCCTGCCCCAGCACTTCGGGGTGGTCCGCATGTTCTTTCAGCGCTTCGACCATCAGCCTGCCGAGCAGATCGTGGAACCGAAGAAGGTGCTCTTCCTCGATCGCAAGCAGGATCCCATGAGCATCGAACTGTTGAATGATACCGTTGGGCGTTGGCTCAAGGAGCAATTCTTCACGACCGACGCGACCGAAGCACCCCGCACCATGGCCGCGCGGTTCGGCGGAGAGAACGGCTCACTTTACACGGTCATTGCCTTGGGGCGGTCCCGTCCGCACGGCACCCGCGGAGCATCCGCCCTGTGTATCGGTATGGAGGTGTTGCCTGCCAACGAGAAGCTGATCGGATACCTACGCGATCCCGCGCTTCCCCGGTTCGCCTTACAACCCCGGTCCGTGGTGGCCGAGCGCGATGGACGGTACCAGCGCATGCATTCTGCGCTCCAAGGACTGCTCCAGGAACTCAAAGCAGAGGGCTAGGAGGGCGGTACCTGCCCCGTGTTCAGGGATGCTGAATGCTAATTCGTCGATGAATTTCGATCATTCGTCTTGACAAGGGTGGTGTTCCTTGCCATCTTGCGTCACGCTTCGACTGTACTGGAACCATTCACCCGCTCAACACCCTACAACAACCATGTGGCCCGTACAGACCCTCACGCTCCTCCTTTGCCTCACCGATGATGAGCAGCTCTTCGCCCAGCGAACGAATGAGCCGCCTCCTGCTGTGACCATCGAGGTGGTATTGCCGGCAGAAGAGGCGACACCCGCCACTGAAGAGCAGGAGGAACCCGCCGCTTGACCGGTTTTCGACCAGGACCACGGACCTAGCCATAGGTCAAGACCCCGGTGCCACCGCCCATGGTACCGGGGTCGCTGTTTTACTACGATCGACGTTCGAGGACATCATCGCGCTTTTCAGGCATCTTTGCCGCCCCACATTTCGAAACCATGCGCACGACCCTTGGACTTTGGCTGATGCTCTCAGCCTTTTTATCCGTTTCAGCCCAGACGAAGACCCAACGCGCCGAGGTGCAATGGGGGCCTGAATACAGCGCCAAAAAGGATGGCGGCTTCGGATATGTCTTCGATCATAACGAGGATGCCGTGTACATGAAGCTCCAACTGAAGAAGGAGGCCTTCATCCAGAAGATGGGGATGGACTTGCGCTCCCAGTACAAGAAGGTGCTGCCCATGAAGATCGGAAAGGACCAACACGGTCTTGAGCGACTGGAGGTGCTTGGTGATCGCATCGCCGTCTTCACCAGTTTCTTCAACAAGAAGACCAAGACCAACGAACTGTACGTACGCCTGTTCAATGAAGCCGATATGAGCCCGGTAGGGAGCATCCGCAAAGTGGCCGATATCGGCGATGCCAGTCGTAAGTGGCAGGGCAGTTTCACCGTGAGCATCTCACCCGATAAGGAGAAGATCCTCGTTCGCCTGGACCAACCCTATGAAAAGGATGAGCCGGAGCGCTTCAAGTTGCAGGTGTACTCTTCCGAGCTCGATCCGGTTTGGGAGCAGTCCATCACATTGCCCTATCCCGACAAGGAGTTCTTGGTGCAGGGGAACCTGGTGGACAATGATGGCTCGGTGATCGTGATCGGAACCAAATACGCAGAGAAGGCCGAAGCCCGTGAACTGAAGAAGGAGGAGCGTCCTGCCTACACCTATATGCTGCTGACCTACGACGGTTCCGGTGATGCTGAGACCAAGGCCATCGAAGCCGGCGACAAGTTCCTCCAGGACCTCACCATCACCATTCCGGACCAAGGTGATATCCTCTGTGGTGGCTTCTATGGCAAGAAGGGCGCATCCAGCCAGAGCGGTGCCTTCTACATGCGTCTCGACCGAAAGACCAAGGCCGTTGTACACGAATCGTTCAAGGAGTTCTCCAAGGAGTTCATCACCCAGTACATGACCGAGAAGGAAGAGGAAAAGGCCACGAAGAAGGCCGACAAGAAAGGGGAGGAGATCGAACTTATCCAGTACGACCTCGATGAACTGATCGTCCGCGAGGATGGCGGTGTGGTCATGGTCGGCGAACAGTACAGGTTCTACACCACCACCGTCTGCACATCCAGTCCCAATGGTGGACAATCCTGCCGTACGGTCTATCACTATGTCTACAACGACATCGTGGTGGTGAACGTGGATCCCGACGGTAACATCGAATGGGCCACCAAGATCCCCAAGCGTCAGCATACCACCAACGACGGTGGTTACTTCTCCTCCTACGCGATGACCATCAAAGGTGACAAGATGTACTTCATCTTCAACGATAGCGGAAAGAACCTGTTCCTGAAGGAAGGTGATCGGATCGCCCCGTTCAAGATCACCGGTAAGGAGGCCCTCATCACCCTGGCCACGGTGGAAGGCGACGGCACAGTGCACCGTGAAGCGCTGCTCGCACCCGAGAAAGGCGAGACCATCACTCGGCCCAAGGCCTGCGTGCAGACCCCGGATGACAAGCTCTTCATGTTCGCAACCCGCCGCGACGACTACCGCTTCGGCCTTGTCAACTTCGAATAGGTCACTTCCATCTCCGAACGCCGCGCCCGGTCCCTGCACCGAGCGCGGCGTTCGTGCATCTTTACACCATGTTCGCTCGGATCATCCAGCTTGCCGCGCTCCTGCTCGCCGCCTGCACCGCGCAGGCCCAATGGCACTTCACCGGCGATTCCACCCCCACGTGGGAACAGGCGATCGCCCGATTCCGACGCTTCGCCGACACGCGCCCCGGTGCCCACCTCAGCACCATCGGCGCTGACGATAACGGCCTGCCCATCCACCTCTTCGTCCTCGCCGACGGCACCTTCCCCCATCCCGACAGCCTCCGCGCCGCCGGCAAGTCCATCCTCTGGATCACCAACGGGATCCACCCCGGCGAACCCGATGGGGTGGATGCCAGCCTGCTCCTCGCACAGGCCCTGCTCGATAGCGACCAATACATGGGACTGCTCGCCAACACCGCCGTCTGCATCGTGCCCGTGTACAACGTCAGCGGGGCCCTGCAACGCTCCAGCACTTCGCGTGCCAACCAAACCGGCCCGGCGGAATACGGCTTCCGCGCCAATGCCCGCAACCTCGACCTCAACCGCGACTTCATCAAGGCCGACAGCCGCAACACCCGCAGCCTGCTCGCCGCCCTCCGCACCTGGGACCCCGACCTCTACTTCGAGACCCACGTGAGCAACGGCGCCGACCACCAATACGTGATGGAGCTGCTCACCTCGCACCCGGACCGCCTCGATCCCGCCCTGCGCAGCTACCTCAGCACCACGTTGAAGCCTGCGCTACACGCCTGGATGGACCGCCGCGGCCAGTTGATGGGCCCCTACTTCGAAACACGCGGCCAGACCCCCGAACAAGGGCTGGAAGGCTTCCTCGATGGGCCGCGCTACAGCAGTGGCCACGCCGCCTTGCACCACCGCATCGGCATCCTCAGCGAAACGCACATGCTGAAGCCCTATGCAGACCGCGTGAACGCCACCTTCCAGCTGATGCTCGCCACCCTCGCCGTGCTCAACGAACAGGGCGCCGCGTTACGCACAGCACGCGCCCAAGCCCGGGAGCATACCCGCACCGCCACCCACTTCGGCTTCAACCACCGGTTGGACACCACCCACGTGGAACAGTTGCCATGGAAGGGCTACCGCCCCGCACCGCGCCCAGCGCTGTTAGTGGCCTGCCGCGCCTGCAGTACGACCACAGCCAGCCCACCGATACCGTGGTGCCTTGGATGGACCGCTTCGTGCCCGCCTTCACGCTTGCCAAGCCCGCCGCCTACCTCATCCCCCAAGCTTGGCACGAGCTCATCACCCGGCTGGAACTGGACGGCGTGCCGCTCGAACGCCTGCCTGCCGATACTTCCTTCACCGTTACCGCCCAACGCATCGCCGCCCACACCACCGTGCAGGAACCCTTCGAGGGCCGCTACCTGCACCGCGGCATCCGCACCACCACGGACACCTTGGTGTACCAGGCCATCGCCGGCGATGTGCGCGTACCCATGGGCCACGCCACCGACCGCCTGGCGATGGAGATCCTCGAACCCCGCGCTGCGGACAGCTTCTTCGCCTGGGGCTTCTTCGATCCCATCCTGCAGCAGAAGGAATGGTTCAGCGACTACGTCTTCGAGGACATCGCCGCCGACCTCCTGGCCAGCGACCCCGCGTTGCGGCAAGCCCTGGAAGCCGCCAAAGCCGCCGATCCCGCCTTGGCCAACGATGCTTGGGGCCAGCTCTATTGGGTTTACCAGCGCTCACCCTACTTCGAACCGGGCTATCGGCGGGTGCCGGTGTTCTCCATCAGGTAGTGATCAGGCGTGTCATCTTTGCACCTGAAGGCGATGAAGACCCCGTTCCGCACCACAGCTGTTCGCACCGAGGACCCCGGTATCGGCAGTTCGTTCGAGCGTCCTTTGGAACGGTTGGTCGCAAAGGATGGTCAGTTCAAGGTCTTCAGGCTTGGCGGTGTGTCGGGCTTTCGCGAAGGGTTCGTGGCGCTGGCCACGATGCCCTTGGGCCGCTTGATCGGTACCTTCCTGCTGGCCTACTTGTTCATGAACCTGGTCTTCGCATCCGTTTATATGCTCATCGGGGTCGAGCAATTGGGGAATGCTGATCTGAGTTCTGAACGAACGCGTTGGTTGAGTGCGATCGGCATGAGCGTGCAGACCTTGACCACGGTCGGCTATGGCTCGGTCTACCCGACCACCTTCGCGACCTGGTTCGTGGCTGCTGTGGAAGGGGTCTTTGGCATCCTGGGCTTCTCCTTGATCAGCGCTGTGATCTATGCCCGGTTCGCTCGTCCTGACACCATGTTGGCCTATTCCGAAAAGGCGCTTATCGCACCCTTCAAAGAGGGATGGAGTCTGCAAATGCGCCTTGCGAATAAACGCAGCACCTTGCTCATGGAACTGGAAGCCCGGGCCATACTGGTCATGGCCGATGTGGATGATCAAGGGGAGAAGTTGAATTACTACAACCTCAAGCTTCAATTGGAAAGGGTGAATTTCATGCCGCTCAGTTGGACCGTCGTGCATCCGATATCGCCCGATAGCCCTCTGGCGGGCGTTTCCTATGAAGACCTCGTGGACCGCCGTGCGGAAGTGATCCTGATACTGAAAGCCGTGGACGAGGGATACATGCAGAATGTCTACACGAGGCGTTCATTTCGCTATGACGAGATCGTGTGGGGCGCTAGGTACAACCGCCCGTTCAGCGCCAAGAATGGTATCATGCACTTGGACCTGGACAAGATGAGTGATCATGTTCCTGTGGAAATCCCTACGCGATTGCCCGTCCAGCCGAAGGAAGCAGAACCATCATGACGGCCGAGCATTGCCGATCCAGCGGACCGGTGATCCGTGGTTCGGTCCGGTGGTTCTCCTGTTCATCGCACACCGTTGGTTGCCCACTTCGCGTTTCCCGCCCCCATAGTGAGCTTTTCACATACGGCTTCTCCATTCCGTGCCAGCCTGTTGCCTTCTGAACTCAGAAGTAGAGTTGATGTTGCGGTCCATCCATCGAGGCTGCTGATCGGGCGTGAGCGGTGTTCGCCCGGTTCCGGTGGTGCGGGGTGGAGTAGGGCGGTGTTGATCGGGTCGGCGTTGGGCTTCGTTGGATAGCTTGTCCATCTCACCACCTCTCCTGAGAATCGTCAGGTCCTTCGCTTCGCAAATGGCCTAGCTTTCGACATATACCGATCGACCATGGAACCCACCGCCCTCAAGCGCGCCGTGCTGAAAGCCGCCCGCACCCAACTCGCCGACATCGCCGCAGAACTGAAGGATCGTGTGGCCGACCTGCGCACGGTGACCGTGGGCGACGACGACCACGAAACAGCCAGCCAGACCGAGAGCACCCGCGGCGGCGATGTGGACCTGATGAACGCGCTAAGCGAACAGGTCGAGCACGTGCAGCAGGACCTTGAACGCATCGATGCATTGGACTCTACCGTGTCGTGCGACACGGTACAGTTCGGTGCGGTGGTCCATACCGACCAGCGTAATTTCCTGATCGCCGCCAGTTTGGAGGAGTTCGATGCCGGTGGTCTGCGCTACCTGGGCGTAACCCCCAAGGCACCGGTCATTCAAGCGCTGCTCGGCAAGCGGGTGGGAGAGCACGTCACCATCAACGGGGTGGCCTATCACATCCTGGCCATCCACTGAACGCCTCCGCTGCGTTCCTTTGCGAGCGATCGCCGTTCCCTATCGAGCCGGTGGTCCTCTTCGCATGGAACTCTATGACATCAGCATCGGCGCACGCGTGAAACACCCCACGATGGGCGTGGGCGTGGTGTACGACATGGACCAACGCACCGTTCACGTGTTCTTCAAGGAGCACGGCGAGCAACCCATCAGCCGCAGTTTCGAGGGGCTGGTGACCATCGCGCCCGGCGTGGAGATCGGCCAGGAATCGTTGGACCTGGACCATGTAAGGGATTCCATCCGCGAGGTACTAGAGGAGATGCAACTTCCGCAGCGTCCCGTGGAGATGGCCCGCAAGTACGAAGGCGGTATGCTCGAGATGCGACCCAAGGACCCTTCGCTGAAGAGCAAGGAGGTGCCGATCGATGACTTCTTCCATAAGATCGTGATGATCCGCGACCGCTTCCGGGTGCTGGAACAGAAGATCAACGCACACCCCGCCCTGAGCGAGGCTGACAAGGTGGAGCTGCAGCAGTACATCACCCGCTGCTATGGCAGCCTCACCACCTTCAACATCCTGTTCGAGGACAAGGAGGACCAGTTCGTGGGGCAGAAAGGGGAGAGCTGATCGACCGGTGGCGTTGTGTTCCACACCGCTCCTTGTGTAGTTGGTTCCACAGCGGAAGAGTTATCCACCATCGTTTGCAGATGGGTACACCGCACCATTACCTTCGTCTCGAAGTCGTTCTTTCCTTCTGACCTGTACGCTACAACCACCCTCTTCGGGTGTCACCGCGAAGCCCACACAGGCCAACTGTTCATCGGAACCAACAATTTCCATCAGGGACCGCATCCTCGGTGGTCTACGGCGGGCCTCAGCCACACTTCGGTGCGGACTTGCTTCGGCAACAGGAGGATTACGGAAGCCATCATCGCGGTCCCGCCCATGTGATAACCATGGGTTCTATGAACGTGGCTCTGTGTGGGCTTTTCTTTTGGCCCACCGCGAGTCGGGACAGCGCTTCGTTCCTTTGCCCCATGTCCCGCACACTGCCCGTCATGGAGGCCTTCTATACCATTCAGGGGGAAGGCCTGTTCAGCGGTCACGCCGCCTACTTCATCCGTCTGGGTGGCTGCGATGTGGGCTGCGCTTGGTGCGATGTGAAGGAGAGCTGGGATGCCTCCATCCATCCGCAACGTTCGGTCGATGAACTGGTGGCCGAAGCAGCTGCATTTCCCGCGCGTATCGCGGTGATCACTGGCGGCGAACCGCTTATGCACGACCTAACGGAACTGACCCGGGCCCTGCGTGTAGCCGGCTTCCGCACACACATCGAGACCAGCGGTACACACCCGCTCAGCGGCGATTGGCACCATATCTGCTTCAGTCCGAAGAAGTTCAAGGCGCCGCTGCCCGCCATCCACGCCGCAGCGCACGAGTTGAAGGTGATCGTTGTCAACACACATGACCTGGCCTGGGGGCAGCAGCACGCCGACCAAGTGAATACGGATTGTGCGCTCTACCTACAACCGGAGTGGAGCAAGCGCGACACCGTCACTCCGCTCATCGTGGACCACGTGAAGGCCCATCCGCGCTGGCAGATCTCGCTGCAGACCCACAAATACCTGAACATTCCGTGAAGAACCAATTCATCCTGTGGGTCTCTGCACTGCTCGCACTGGCGCTGAACACAGCTGCTGTGCAGGCCCAGGTGCGCTATACCACGGAGGACAAGAAGGCCATCAAGGCCTATGAGGAAGGTGCCGATCTGATGCGCGTGCGTGACCTGTCGGGTGCCGAACAGGCGTTCAACCGCGCCATCAAGGTCGATCCACGCTTTGTGGAACCTCGCGTCTACCTGGCCGAAATGGAGGAGATGAAGGGGAACGACCAAGCTGCGATCGATCATTACCGCGTGGTGCTGTCCGTCGCGCCGCGTCTGCATCCCATGGCCCAGTTCCACCTGGCCGACCTGGAGTTCCGAACGGGCCAATACGACGCGGCGGAAAAGAACTACACGGCCTTCCTGGAAAAGGAGCTGGATCCGCAACGCAAGGAAAAGGCCCGTCTCGGATTGGACAACTGCGCCTTCGCGCGCAGGGCGCTGCAGCAACCCGTACCCTTCGAACCGGTGAACCTGGGTCCGGGTGTGAACACCGCACAGCCCGAGTACTACCCCACGGTCACCGCCGATGATGCCACGCTCCTGCTCACGCGCCGCATCAAGGCCGAGGATGAGCGGATCGGCGAGCAGGAGGACTTCTTTGTGAGCGATCGCGGCGCGGATGGGATCTGGGGCCCCTCGCGCGGCATCCGTTCGGTGAACACGGAGCGCAACGAAGGGGCCGGTACCCTCAGCCCGGATGGTCGCTTCATCATCTTCACCCACTGCGCCTTTTTGGACGGCAGCTATGGCCCGGGGCGAGATGGCATGGGCAGTTGCGACCTCTTCATCAGCCGCCGCATCGGTGATCGTTGGAGCCCACCCCAGAACCTGGGCACGCCCGTGAACAGCCGCAACTGGGAGAGCCAGCCCAGCTTGTCCAGCGATGGCCGCACCCTCTACTACGTGCGCGGTACCCAGGCCCGTGACGGCGTGCGCAACACCGACATCCACATGACGGTATTGCAAGCGGATGGCACATGGAGCGCGCCCGAGAAGGTGAGCCCCAATGTGAACACGCCGCACCAGGAGGAGAGCGTGCAGATCCACCCCGACAACCGTACCCTCTACTTCAGCAGCAACGGTCATCCCGGCATGGGTGGCCTGGATATCTACATGAGCCGCAAACAAGAGGACGGCACCTGGGGGCAGGCCTTGAACCTGGGTTATCCGATCAACACCGGTGCCGATGAGAACAGCCTGCTGGTGAACGCGGCGGGCAATGTGGCCTACTTCGCCAGCGACCGCCCGGGTGGCTTCGGCGACCTGGACCTCTACAGCTTCGAGCTGTTCCCCGAGGCCCGCCCGCAGCCCGTCACCTTCATCCGGGGCAAGGTCACCGACAAGACCACCGGAAAGGCCGTGGAGGCCGACGTGGAACTCTATGCGGTGACCACCGGCAAACTGGCCACAGCGGCCTACAGCGATCCGCAGACCGGCGAGTTCCTCGTCTGCCTGCCCACGGGCACCACCTACGCGCTCAATGCCAGCGCCGAGGGCTACCTGTTCTACTCGGAGAACTACGACGTGCCTACCGGAGCCGTGGAAGCCTCCTACACGCTCAACGTGCCCCTGAGCCCGCTCACCGCCGGCAGTGTCATCGCCCTGCGCAACATCTTCTTCAACACGGCCAGCTACGAGCTGCTGCCCACCTCCAACGCCGAGCTGGACAAGCTCACCGCATTGCTGAAGAGCAATCCCACCTTGCGCATCGAGCTGGGCGGCCATACCGATAACGTGGGTGCCGATGCCGCCAACATGACCCTGAGCGACCAGCGCGCCAAGGCCGTGCGCGATCACATCATCGCCAAGGGCATCGATGGGGCACGCATCACCGCGAAGGGCTACGGCGAGACCAAACCGGTCGCCACGAACGATACCGAGGAGGGTAGGGCCCAGAACAGGAGGACAGAGGTGACGGTGTTGTAGGGGCTGTGTGGTGACATTACCCACCCTCAACTCACCACCTTCAAGCCCACCAACGAAGCGATCAGCGTGAAGAGGAAGAACAGCCGCCAGGCCGTGGCTGGTTCCTTGAACAGCACGATGCCCAGCACCGCCGTACCCGCCGCACCGATGCCCGTCCACACCGCATAGGCCGTGCCCACCGGCAGCCCTTGCACCGCGCGGTAGAGAAGGAGCATGCTGAGCGTGAGGCAGACGAGGAAGCCCGCGAGCCACGCCGTACGCGCATTCCCGCTCGCCTCGCGCGCCATGCCCAGACAGGTGGCGAAGCCCACCTCGAAGAGCCCGGCGATGACAAGGAGGATCCAGTTCATGGCCTGTGTTTTTCAGAGCGCGACCTGCACAGCGAGCAAGGCACCCAACCCGCGCGTGAGGCCACCCGCGAAACCGATGAGCTGGGGCAACGAAGCCTCCACCGTGATGCGCCGACCCACGCGGTAACGCCCGCCCGCGCCCACCAGCAGACCGCCGTACCCGCCATAGCTCACGCTCGCTCCCCACGCTCCCCGCACGCCCGCCCGCCGCGCCAGACTGGCGGTAAGCTGTGGCAGGTAGGAGGGAAGGTGCTGGTACTGCGCCACCAATCCGAAGTGCCAGCCGCTGCGCCCTTCGATGCGGTAGGCCAATTGCGCCCGGAACGGCAGAAGGCGCGTGCGTGCGCCGGTGCGGTAGCGCAGGCCGAAGGTGTCCAGCAATTGGTCCTCGCCGATGAGGATGGCGTCGAGGTCGAGCACGTTGTCCACGGCAAGTCCCTCGTAGCGGATCACGGTGTCCTTCTCCAGCCGCACACTGTTGGCGTTCCAGCTTACGAAGCCGAGGTCCTCCACGCCCACGCTGAGGTAGGTGGGCCGTGCAGCCGAACGTATCCGTGTCTCCCAACGCCCACTGAGCGCCGCGCCCAGTCCGTTGTTACGGGCCCAGTCGTTGCCTGCGGTATCGCTGTTGAGGTAGCTGGCGAGCACCGCGGAACGTAGCACGCGACCGTCCACGCCGGTATAGAGGTCCGCCCAGTCCACATCCACGGCGGTGAGCGATGAACCTTGCACGAGATCAAGCCGCACGAATGAACGCGTAAGCTGGTCCGCCACACCGATCCCTAGCGTGCTGTAGCGCACCTGTTCATAGGCTGCCGGTGCAAGCGCAGCCGTGCGGCCCTCGAAGCGGGCATTGCCGAAGAAGGCCAGGTCGAACAGGCCGGGGGTGATCCGGGCGCCAGCGTGTTCCTGCAAGGCGAAGGAGGCTGTGGGGCGCCAGCGCGAACGGCCTTGCTGTAGGCGGGGTCCGGTCCACGTAAGGCGGCCGTGGTAGCCGAAGCCGAAGACGGCCCGTTCACGTCCGGCCAAGGCATCGGAGCTACGCTGGCGCAGTTCGCGGTCCAGGTCGGCGCCGCGCAGAAGGTGGGCGGGAAGCTCGTTGTGGACCACATTGCTGTTGTAGAGGAGCGCGCCTTCCAGTCGCAGCAGGTGCTGGGCGCTGTCCTGTGCGGCATCGGGCGGCAGCAGGGTCCATTGTGCCTGCACGCCGTACGTGGCCAACAACACCACCATCAGCAGGGAACGACGCCTACTCATCGCCGTTCACGAGGTAGTTGGCCCGTGCCGTGATCTGCACATCGAGCGCGTAGCGATCCAGGATACGGAGGTGTTCGTCCGGGTCCACCGTGTTGAAAGCCGCCCGCAGTCGAAGCTTGTTCCCTTGGTACAACAGGTCCAGTTGTTCGGGGGTGATACGAGCGCTGGTGCGTGAGTCCACCGCTTGGATCACGGTACGGTCCGGTCCCAGTACACCAGGGAGCAACTCCCCGGAAACCGGTAATTGACCGAGCACATCACCTGCTTCATTGACGATGGCCAGTTCCAAGCGTGTGGCGAACGGGAAACCGTTGGTGCCGAAGACCATCAGTTCGCCGCTTTGTAAGGCATGTCCTTCAGCGCTTCCTGGGAGGTCCGGCTCCACGATGGTCTCCAAGGTGAGATCGCTGGCGATGATGTTCAAAGGGACCTCGAGTTCCAGATCGGCTTTCAAGCGGCTCTCATAGTAGAGGAAGTCGTTGCCATTGCTGATGTCGCCCAAGGGGTTCAAGAGCAGGGAAACATCGTAGGTCACACGATCGGGCAACACCTCCAGGAACTCATCGATGTTGCTGTCGCTATTGTCAAGAACGTTGGCATAATAGCTCGGCTGGGGCCCGGTACCCAGATCGATCGCGCGGTTCAGATTGATCGGTCCATTGAGGATGGCGTGGCTGAGATCCACCGCTGTGCCGGTCCTGCTGTTGAACGCTTGGAAGGAGTTGATGGCAACCTGGATGTCGATGCCCACACCATTCTCCACATTCAACTTCAACGTGACCTGATCGAGGTCCAAGCTGCCGGCCACAACGTTCCGGAACAAGTCCAGCGGCAGGTCCTGTCCTTCCTGTTGCACCGCGCGCTGGCCAAAGAAGCCCTTGGCATAAGCAGGCACCAGACCACTATAGCTCACATCGATGAGGATACTGTCCTGGTCGGTGACCACGGCACCTTGTCCATTCGGGTCGAGCCTGCTGGAAATGAGGCTGTACAGGGTGTTCACGCTGTTGAACTGGGGGCCGCGCAGGTCGAAGCGACTACCAGCCAGGTCGCGTACCGTGACATTTGTAGCGGGTGAAGCAGGCGTTCCAGGTCCTACACTGGTAAGAATGGTGGATTGCCCATCAGGGAAGGTGGCACCGGTCAATTGGAAGCTGCCCAGCAAGGTACTGGCAACCATGTTCGTGGTCCGTATCCGGAGCTCACCCTCACGAAGAGCGATGGTGCGTAGTTCCACCCCATCGATCTCGAAGCGTGACGCATCCTCGATATCCAGGATCTCCAGCCCCGCCGGGAATGCCAAAGGCCCCGGAGTAGGAAGCCCATAACGATACACGAAGTTCGTATCCGGTGCTCCTAGCAAGGAGTCCAGGTCCACAGCAAAGAGTTCGCTCGCATAGACCAGCGTTATGCGCCCTTCTGTATCCGTGGTGACCAGGCTGTCGGCCAATAGGTCGCCTATAGTGAAACGTGTGGAGACCAACGGCGCTAGAACGTCCACATCCCACTTGCTCGGTCCATCCTTTCCACAGCCGCCAAAAAGGACAGCGATAAGGATCATGGAGGCAACCCTGATGGGGGGAGCTACGTTCTCTATTCGACCTCGGAGGGTTCCGATCAGTGGTCGAGATGACGAGGATCCGGCCTGTCGCGGTGACAGATCCTTATCACTGACCGGCTTTTCGGTCGCATTGTACGGATCGCTAACGTTGTTCACTTCCACCATTGTCACGGGGCAAAATACGATGCGACCAATGAACGTCAGGAACGGGTCCATGATCCAGTTGCTATTTTGGGCCGTATATCTCCGGTGGTCCTTGATATGCTGATCCAACGACATATCCTTCTGCCTTGGCTACTTTCCAGTGCCACCATGTTCGGGCTCTCTTATGTCTGGCATGGAGTTGCGCTGACCGACCTGGAGGAGTTGCGCATCCCGCTGACGTTGTACTTGGTGTTGGCAGGCATGGTCTACCTTGGATTGGGACTAGCTCTGACGATAGGATTGCACAAGGCCATCGGGCGTGAGCTCATCTCGCTGAAGGTGGCCTTCCCATTCACTTCTTTTCTGGGTGGGGCCGTCGTGGGGTTCTTCGTGTACCTGATCATCTTCGTCCTAGGGGTCACCTTCACCAAACATGGCATGGTGCACCTTGTCGTCGACATCCTCTGGCAGATGGTTGAACAGGGGATGGGAGGCCTAGCGGTGAGCCTGGGCATCATCTACGACATGCATAAGCGTTTCCTGGAGCAGGAGCGTGCCGGTTGATACGGTGTTCTTCAACCGGGATACTTGCCCCGCCAAAGTCGTTGGATCAATGCCGTGTGCTCTTGTTCCTTGCCATTGGCGCCCGGCTTGTACAAGGCTGTGCCTGCAAGGTCCGCTGGCATGAACTCCTGATCCACGAAGTTGCCTTCGCCGTCATGGCTGTACTGGTACTCCTTCCCATAGCCGATCTCCTTCATCAGCTTGGTCGGGGCATTGCGCAACGCGATCGGCACGGCCAGGTCACCTGTGCGCTTGACAAGGGCCTGAGCCTCTCCGATGGCCACGTAACTGGCATTGCTC
>JADKCV010000015.1 GCA_016718655.1 Flavobacteriales bacterium
TCCGCATACTGGTTGAGTCGTTCGTTGTCGATGCCATAGGACTTGTTGCCCATGAGGCTTTCACCGGAGAGCTTGAGGAGGATGCGCTTATAGGATCGGGCCATGGGCGTATGCATATCGCTGGGGTGAAAGTAAAAAAAGAGGGAGGCCTAGGCCTCCCTCTTCTATGAACGATGTAAGAACATCAGATCGTCAACGAGTGGCGCTTGAAGCCGGTGACCGTGAGGTCCTTGTCGGCGGTCTTCACGTACTGTTCCACGCTCAGCTTGTTGTCCTTGATGAACTCCTGGGCGAGCAGGGTGCTTTCCTTGAAGAACTTGTTGAGGCGACCGACTGCGATCTTCTCGGCCATTTCAGCGGGTTTACCCTCTTGGATGGCGAGTTCCTTGCCGATCTCCAGTTCCTTGTCGATCACACTCTGGGGTGTGCTGCTCTTGTCCAACGCGATGGGTGCCATGGCGGCCACTTGCATGGCCACGTCCTTCGCGATACCGTCGAATCCCGTTTTGTTGAGGGCGACCAGGCTGGCAACCTTGTTACCGGGGTGGTTGTAGGCGAACACGTAAGGGGCGCTCAGCGCATGGCAGGCGCTCACGTCGATCTTCTCTCCGATGACACCGGTCTGTTCCACGAGTTTTTCAGCGATGGTCTGACCGTTGCTGTCATAGGCAGCGCTCTTCAACGCCTCGATGCTGTCAACGCCCTTCTCCAAGGCGATGGAAGCGATACGCTCTGCCATCGCGGTGAAGTCGGCGTTCTTGGCGACGAAGTCGGTCTCGCAATTCACACACACGAGGACACCCTTGGTGCCATCGGCGGTGGTGTTGGCGAGCACGAGGCCCTCGGAAGCGTCGCGGTCAGCGCGCTTGGCAGCCACCTTTTGGCCCTGCTTGCGCAGGTAATCGATAGCGGCATCGAAGTCGCCATTGGCCTCGGTGAGGGCCTTCTTGCAGTCCATCATGCCTGCGCCGGTGATCTGGCGCAGCTTGTTCACATCTGCGGCGGTAATGGCCATGGTGCTCATGTGTTACTGGTTCTCCTCTTTGGTTCCTTCCTCCACAACGCCTTCAGCCGCTTCGGTTGCTTCTTCTTCACCGGCCTCTTCGGTGACCTCCTCGGGCGCGTTCTTCCGTTCCTCCAGGCCTTCATTGATGGCCTTGATCATCTCGTCCACGATGAGCTCGATGCTCTTGGTCGCATCGTCGTTGGCCGGGATCGGGAAATCCACCAAGGAGGGATCACTGTTCGTATCCACCATGGCGAACGTAGGGATGCCAAGTTTACGGGCCTCGGCCACGGCGATGTGCTCCTTCACGATATCAACGATGAACAGCGCACTGGGCAAACGGGTGAGGTCGGCGATGCTGCCCAGGTTCTTCTCCATCTTCTCACGTTGGCGGCTCACTTGGAGTCGCTCACGCTTGGACATGTTATCGAAGGTGCCGTCGGTCTTCATCCGATCGATGGTGGCCATCTTCTTGATGGTGCGACGGATGGTGCCGAAGTTGGTGAGCATACCACCACTCCAACGCTCCGTGACGAAGGGCATACCCGTGGGCTTCACTTTCTCGGCCACGATGTCCTTCGCTTGCTTCTTGGTGGCGACGAAAAGGACCTTCTTGCCCCCGCGGGCAATGCTCTTCATGGCGGCGGTGGCCTCTTCGAGCTTTACCGCCGTTTTGTTGAGGTCGATGATGTGGATCCCCTTCTTCTCGTCGAAGATGTAGGGAGCCATGTTGGGGTTCCACTTGCGACGGAGGTGGCCGAAGTGCACCCCTGCATCGAGCAACTGCTTGAATTCCAAACGAGCCATTGTACTGTTGTTTAGTTCACTTTCCTTCTTCCCGTTGATACAGGCATCCCGCTGGTAGCCTCCACCTATCGGCGGAGAGTCCAGCGGGATTGGATCCTGAACAAGCGTAGGGACGTTAACGCTTGCTGAACTGGTAACGCTTACGCGCTTTCTTGCGACCGAATTTCTTACGCTCGACGCCGCGGGGGTCGCGGGTCATGAGTTCCTCCGCCTTCAGCTTGGGCTTCAGCTCGGGGTCGATGGTCACCAGGGCACGAGCAATGCCGAGGCGTACGGCATCCACCTGACCGGTGATACCGCCTCCGTCAACACGCACGGTGACATCATATTTACCCACCGTTTCGGTGAGCTTGAAGGGTTGCTGCAGTTTGAACTGCTGCATGGTCACCGGGAAATAATCCTGGCTTTCGCGGCCGTTGACGATGATCTCGCCGGTCCCCTCGGTGAGGGTGACACGAGCGACCGACGTTTTGCGGCGACCGAGGCTGATAACGGGCTCCATCTTACTTGATCGTGTTCAGGTCGAACTTGCGTGGCTTCTGGGCTTCGTGCACATGTTCAGCACCTGCCACCACGTGGAGGTTGTTGAACACGCGACGGCCGAGGCGGTTCTTGGGCAGCATGCCGCGCACGGCGATCTCCACCATGGCCTCGGGCTTGCGGCCCTTGAGGTCCTTGGCGATCTCCACCGTACGACCACCGGGGTGGCCGCTGTAGCGCTGGTACTCCTTGTAATTCATCTTGCCACCCGTCAAGCGCACCTTATCGGCGTTGATCACAATGACGTGATCGCCGCAGTTCACGTGCGGGGTGAAGGTTGCCTTGTGCTTACCGCGAACGATCATGGCGACCTTGCTGGCAAGGCGTCCAAGTACTTCGTTCTCAGCATCCACGAGCAGCCATTCAGGCTGCACGCTGGCCGCGTTGGCCATGCTGGTCGTATGTGTCGTCGAAGCCACGGGTGTGTGCTTTTTTGAGGGATGATCCCCGGAAATGGGGTGCGAAGATAGATCCTTTTTCCAGAAACCAACAATGGGCTGTGCATACGGACCCGTTCGCCCCCGTCAGGCTACCACTCCCAGCTCGCGCCCCACCTTGCCGAAGGCCGCCAGGGCTTGATCGATATGGGCCTCCGTATGGGCAGCGCTCAACTGCACGCGGATCCGCGCCGTGTCCTTGGGCACCACCGGGTAGAAGAACCCGATGACGTAGATGCCCTCTGCCAGCAGTTTGTCGGCCATCACTTGGCTCAACTTGGCGTCACCCAGCATCACGGGCACGATGGCGGCACCTGCCCCACGGGTCTTGAAGCCCAACGCCTCGATCCCGGTCCGGAAACGGTCCACATTCCGCTCCAGACGATCCCGTAGTTCGGTGCTTGCGGAGAGGATCTCCAACACCTTGATACTGGCGCCCACGATGGATGGTGCCAAGCTATTGCTGAACAGGTAGGGACGACTGCGCTGGCGGAGCATCTCGATGATCTCCTTGCGACCGGTGGTGTAGCCACCCATGGCGCCACCCAGTGCCTTGCCCAGGGTGCCGGTGATGATATCCACGCGCCCCATCACACCGCAATGTTCCACGCTACCCCGACCGGTCCTGCCGATGAAGCCGGCCGCGTGGCACTCGTCGACCATGACCAGGGCCTGGTATTGGTCCGCCAGGTCGCAGATGCCCTTGAGGTCGGCCACGATGCCATCCATGCTGAAGACGCCATCGGTGACGATGACCATGTGACGCGCACCATCGGCCCGGGCAGCCTTCAACTGTACCTCCAGGTCGGCCATGTCGTTGTTGGCGTAACGGTAGCGCTTGCTCTTGCAGAGGCGAACCCCGTCGATGATGCTGGCGTGGTTCAGGGAATCGCTGATGATGGCATCCTCCTCACCGAACAAGGGCTCGAATACCCCCCCGTTCGCATCGAAGCAAGCCGCGTAAAGGATGGTATCCTCCATACCGTGGAAGGCAGCCAACCGGTCCTCGAGTTCCTTATGGATGTCCTGCGTACCACAGATGAAGCGCACGCTGCTCATCCCGAATCCGTGAACATCCAAGGTGGCATGCGCGGCCTTCACCACCTCGGGATGCGAGGAGAGCCCCAAGTAGTTGTTGGCGCAGAAGTTGAGCACCTGCCTACCGTTGACCGTGATCTCCGCTGCCTGTTCGCTGGTGATGATGCGTTCGCGTTTGAACAGACCGGCCTGTTCGATGGCGGCGAGTTCCTGTTGTAGATGGGCTTGAAGGGTGCCGTACATGGGATGCGTGGAATGGGCTGCGAAAGTAGGGTCCCGGTGGCGGTGTGGAACGGTCGGTCCCGTCCGGGGTCTTTACAACGAAGGGCCTCGGCAACTATCTTGCGCGCCTCTTCCATCGAACACATGCGCCAATTCGTCGCCAAATATCCTGTACTGGTCTTCACTTTGTTGACCCTCGCTTACCAGTTCGCCGTGGTCGGCGTGGTCTGGGCCAGACTGGGCCCGGGCCAGCACATGCATGATGACGCCTTCGCCCACATGGTCTTCCGCTTCCGGGTCTTCGGGCCCTTGGTGTTCGCCATGCTACTGACCTTCTACTTGGAAGGCGGAAAGGGTCTTCGCACGTTGTTCGAAGGCTTCATCCATTGGAAGGTGCCCGCGAAATGGTACCTGTTGGCCTTCAGCTGGAAGTTCCTCTTCACCTATGTGGGAATCGGGTTCCTGGTACTCGTCGGTCAGGCTCAATGGCCAGGTTGGGTGGTGGACAACTTCTTCGGTGGTGACCTGAGCAACCTGAAGGCCTGGCTTTCGAACCTGGGATTCATCGTCGGCATCGCCTTCGTGGAGGAGACCGCGTGGATGAAGTTCTCGGTGACCCGCATGCAGGAGCGATATTCGGCCTTGGTGTCCTGCCTGCTCGTCGGCATCGGTTGGGGCTTGTGGTACCTACCCATGCTGTTGATCGGCGAGGGTGTTCCCGATGGATATCCTTGGCCCATGTTCCTGTTGAGCATGGTATGCCTGACGGTGCTGTTGGGCTGGACCTACAACATGACGCGCAGCGGCACCATCCTGTTGATCATGCAGATCGTGAGCAACTGCGCCTTCTTCATCATCCCTGTTCTGCCGGCTTGGTGGGGTGGTGATGCCACCTTCGTGAACGCCTTCGTGGCCGTGAACTGCCTATCCGCCTTACTGCTGATCATGGTCTTCGGTTGGCGGGAACTGAGCAGTGGTACCCGGGCGCGTTGGAGCGATGTCCACTAATCATCGGACACGATGTTGGGTACCGTAAGCGCTGGTCCGCAGCTTCAGCCCTTGTCCACCACGCGTGGCACCTTGAAGTAGTCGCTGTCCTTCACGGGGCTGTTGCGCAGGGCATCGGCCTTGCTCACCACATCACCCGGCACCACATCATCCTCGCGGAGCACGTCCTGTTCCTCGGTCATGAAGATGAGGGGCTCCACGCCCGTCGTATCCACCTCGTTCAACTTCTCCACGAAGGAGAGCACCCGCTCCATATCGGCCAGGATGACTGCACGGGCGGCAGGGTCGCTGTAGTCCAACTTGGCCAGTTCGGCGATGCGGTCGAGGGTGGAGTCGGTGATCTTCATGGCGGTGGTGGTCGATCAAGCCTCGCGCAGGGGGGCTTCGATCACGGCGAACACGCGTTGGCGCAAAGGTATCAGATCATCCATGGTGAGCCCTTCGGTAGGGATGGGAGCATGTTGGATGGCCCGTGCCACCCCGGGTCGGGCACGGCTTAGGAACTCCGTGGGTTCGCCGAAGAGCCGCCAGTGGTCCAGGAAGGTGATGGGTACGATGGGCACTTGCTTCTCGATCGCCAATTTGAACGCTCCGTCCTTGAAGGGCTTCAGACGCGGAGTGAAGGCCGGGATGGTGCCTTCGGGGAAGAGCGCCACACTGGTGCCCCGGTCGATGGCCTCGGCGGCTTTGCGGAAGGCCTTGGCCGCTTCCACGTGGCTGCCACGGTTCACCGCGATGTTCATGCCTTTGAAGAAGATGTTGAAGAGCGGCCATTTGAGCAGCTCATACTTGCCCATGAACAGGAAGTACTCGGGCAACACGTTGTACATCTGGATGATGTCCAGGTAACTGCTGTGGTTGCAACAGATCACGTAGGGTGCCTTGGGCAAGGGGGCTGCGCGTTCCAAGCGCATCGGCACGCCACAGGCCCATTGCAGGAACCAGGCCCACTTGCGTTTCAAGCGGAACGCGCGGTCGTAGCGGCGGGGGGTGTAAGAGCAGGACACGGAAAGGCACGTAGAGCACGACCAGCGATCCGAAGAAGACCAGTGCGAACCAGAACTTGTACACCCAGCGCAGTGGCAGGAACAGCCATTTGGACCACGTACTACGACGGCTTTCGCTGTCGATCACTCGGGGGCGTTCGGTCGGTTGCTGTTGGGGCATGTCCTTGGAAGGAGCGCGAAGGTAGCAGGGTGCGTGGGAGGCGACCCCTACCCTTCGCTGGGCCAGCCAGTATCTTCGCCACCCCATGGCCCGCATCCTCACCGGCATCCAGAGCACCGGCACCCCGCACCTGGGCAATGTGCTGGGCGCGATCCGCCCGGCCATCGGCCTGAGCACCGACGTGCGCAACGAATCCTTCCTGTTCATTGCCGATCTGCATTCGCTCACGCAGATCAAGGAGCCGGGGGTGTTGCGCAGCAATACCCATGGCGTGGCCGCGGCCTGGCTGGCTTGCGGGCTGGATGCGGGGCGTAGCGTGTTCTACCGGCAGAGCGACGTGCCGGAGGTGACCGAACTGAGCTGGTACCTCAGTTGCTTCTTCCCCTATTCACGCTTGGCCTTGGCGCACAGCTTCAAGGACAAGGCCGATCGCTTGGAGGATGTGAACGCGGGGCTCTTCACCTATCCCATGCTGATGGCGGCGGACATCTTGTTGTACGACGCGCACTTCGTGCCGGTGGGCAAGGACCAGAAGCAGCACATCGAGTTCACGCGTGATGTGGCCGAGCGCTTCAACCACCAGATGGGCGAGACCTTTGTGGTGCCCGAGGCGCGGATCGATGAGCAGGTGATGATCGTGCCCGGCACCGATGGTGAGAAGATGAGCAAGAGCCGCGACAACCTCGTGCGGATCTTCGCCTCGGAGAAGGAGTTGAAGCAGGATGTGATGGGCATCGTCACGGACAGCCAACCCTTGGAAGCGCCGAAGGACCCCGAAGCGAACAACGTCTACCGCTTGTTCAAGCTGGTGGCCCCGGCCGATGCGGTGACCACCATGGCGGAGAAGTTCCGTGCGGGGGGGTACGGCTACGGCCATGCGAAGAAGGAACTGCTGGCCGTCCTGTTGGACGGCTTCCGCACCGAGCGCGACACCTTCCAACGCCTGATGAACGAACCCGGCGAGCTCGACCGGGAGTTGAGGATGGGCGCGGACAAGGCGCGCAGCGTGGCGAGTGCGGTGCTCCAGCGCGTCCGGGAGCGCTTGGGTTATTGACCCCCCTCCATCCGCCCCTTGTACAGGCGGTACTGCTGTTGGTGGTGATCGTCCAGCACGATGCGACGGCCGGCGATGAAGGCGTGCGTAAGGCCATTGGAGCGCATGTCGAGCACATCTCCCTTCGAGACGATGAGCGTGGCCTGCTTGCCAACGGCCAGACTGCCGGTGATCCCGTCGATGCCCAGGATGGCTGCGGCATCCAGCGTGATGCTGCGGAGCGCATCCTCAGCGGATAAGCCGTAGGCCGCAGCGGTCCCGGCAAGGAAGGGCAGGTTGCGCACACCCATGGCCTCCATATCTCCTGAATAGCCCAGGCAGAAACGGATACCTCGTTCCTTGAGAAGAGCAGGCAGTCGGTAGGGCAGATCGATATCGTCCTCGGGTCGCAAGGGCAAGCTGTGTAGACGACGCAGCACCACATCCACCCGGTTGTCACGCAGCAGATCGGCCACACGCCAGGCATCGTATCCACCAACGATCACGGTGCGTGCAACGCCCATTTCCTTGGCGAAGAGCACGGCCTCACTGATCTCCTTGGCGGCATCGGCGTTCACGAACAAGGCCTTATCCCCGTTGAAGAGCCCGCGCATCGCCTCCATACGCAGATCGCGCTGCAGCGGTGTGCCAAGCTGGGCATAGGCCTTGGCATGCTGGAAGAAGGCTCGTAGCTGATCGATCCGCGTGTTGCGCGCGTCCTTTTTCTCCTTGTCGGTCTCGCCCGGCTCGGCCCACCAGCCACCACGTTGATAGGCGGCCGGCCAGGTCATGTGCACGGCATCATCGGCTTTGAACACGGCCTGTTCCCAATCCCAGGCATCGAGCTGCATGATGGAACTGGTGCCGCTGATGAGCAATCCACGTGGTGCTACTTGCGCCATCAACACACCATTGGTGCGGACGGTCGGGATGATGCGCGAATCGGCCTTGTACGCTACCATGGTGCGCAGCTCGGGCTCCAATTCACCCACATCCACATCGTCCACACTGGCGCGCACCGCTTCGATCTCCTTCAGCCCCAACGCAGCGTCAGCAGCAATGAGCCCGGGATAGACCTGTTGTCCCCGCACGTCGATGGTCGTGTCATACACCGCTTTGACGCCGTATGCATAACCCACATAGTCGATGCGCCCGGCGCGGAAGCCCACGGCTCCTTCATCGATGGTGCGTCCGTCACCCACATGCACGGTGCCGCCCGTGATGAGGATGGAGCGGTGCTGCGGAGGCGCCGGAGTGGGATGTTGTGCGTGTGCGATGTTGGCGCACGCGATCACGCCGATGGCAAACACGAAGCGCATCACCCGGTGGCTGAGCAGCTGGCTGTAGGTCGGCCTAGTGATCATCGTGCTCCTCGTGTTGGTGTCCTTCCTCGCCGATATCATCACAATGCCAAAGGTGCTGGCGCTCGCGACGGGCCTTGCGCGTGGGTGCGCCATCAGCCTTGGCGGCCATCATGGCGCGTACGATACGATCCCGCTCACTGGCAATGATCGCGCGCTGTTGCCCGTCGCTCGTGCGATCGAAGTAACAGATACCGTCCACGTATGTGCGTTCCACCTTGGCTGCGATGCTCAGCGGGTCCGCGCTCCACAAGACGAGGTCAGCGTCCTTACCGGGCTCCACGGACCCGATGCGATGATCGAGCTTCAGCATGCGTGCCGGGTTGAGGGTCACCATCTTCCATGCCTCCTCGGGCGCCACACCGCCGTACTTGATGGCCTTGGCGGCCTCCTGGTTCAGGCGACGGCTCATTTCCGCATCGTCGCTGTTGATCCCGGTGTTCACGCCTGCCGCGTGCAGCAGGGCCGCGTTGTATGGAATGGCATCGTACACCTCGAACTTGTAGGCCCACCAATCACTGAAGGTACTGGCGCTCACGCCATGTTCCTTCATCTTGGCCGCCATCTTGTAGCCTTCCAGGATGTGAGTGAAGGTGTTCACGGTGAAGCCCATGCTGTCCGCCACGTGCATGAGCATGTCGATCTCGCTCTGCACATAGCTGTGGCAGGAGATGGATCGTTCGCTGCGGAGGATCTCCGCGAGAGCCTCCAGTTGAAGATCGCGGCGCGGTTCCTCGGATGCGTTGCGGGTCTTGGGCTTGGCACCGTTCCACAACCGCCAGGTGCTGTCGTAGTCCTTGGCCCGATGGAAGGCATCGTAGAACTGTTGCTCCACCCCCATACGCGAGCGGGGGAAGCGCGAACCGGGTCCCCAATTGCTCTGCTTCACGTTCTCACCCAAGGCGAACTTGATGTGCCCGTGCGCGCTGCGGATGAGCATGCTGTCCGCGGGTTGGCCCCAGCGGAGCTTGATCAATGCGCTCTGTCCACCGATGGGGTTGGCGCTCCCATGCAGGAGCTGCACGGTGGTGACCCCTCCGGCCAGGTTGCGGTAGATGTTGATGTCATCGGGGTTCACCACATCGCCGATCCGCACTTGGGACGATATGGACATGGATCCCTCGTTCACCCCACGAGAGATGGCAATGTGCGAGTGCTCATCGACGATCCCACTGGTCAGGTGTCTTCCCGTGGCATCTATCTCGGTGATCGCCGGACGCACCTTACCGGGGAAGAGCTCTTCGACCTGTAACCCTTGGCCAAGCGCCAC
Source organism: Flavobacteriales bacterium (assembly GCA_016718655.1). Classification (GTDB taxonomy): domain Bacteria; phylum Bacteroidota; class Bacteroidia; order Flavobacteriales_F; family PHOS-HE28; genus PHOS-HE28. The sequence goes on from JADKCV010000015.1 coordinate 9,890, forward strand.
CACGCGTCCTTGATGGATACAGACATCGGTGTTGCGCAGGATCCCCTTGTCCGTATTGGTCCAGACCGTGGCATTGCGGAAGATGGTAGTGAGCTGCTGTGGCGCGCTGGTCCATCCGAAGCCCACCAATGGGTGATGCACGGGACCAGCGCTGTTCGGTGGCGCGGTGCGCGCGGTGTCGTTCCGGTCCTTGGAGGATGAACCGGCCTCACGAATGGCGCTCCACGGGAACCATTGCCCCCCGGGTCGTTGTCCCTGTCCATCCCACACCCCACCTCCAGCATGAACGGTTCCGCTCAAACGGGTGATGGCATTGGCATCGTCCTTCAGCGAGAAACTGAGCGTGACCAAGGGTCCCTGACGTTCCAGCTTCACCTTCACCGCCAGGCTGTCGGCCTCCGACGCGCGACGAACGGTGCTCTCCAACTTCGCCGGCACACCTTTTACAGTAAGCTTCCAGATGGCATCGCCCAGGTTCAGGTCGTAGGTCCCAGCGAGTTCAGCCAGGTCGGGATCCACGTGCACATAACGGTCGCCGGCCACCCAGGTCTCGTGGATGATGTTGTGCTCGTCCAGTGGATGCGATGAGGTGACGATCAGGTCGGCACTCATGCCCGGTGCCAGGGTGCCATGGCGATCATCGAGACCGAAGAGCCGCGCGGCATCGGTGGTCATCGCTTCCAAGGCACGCGCGGTATCCAAGCCGCATGCCACCATGCGGCGCAGGTCCTTCCAAAGGCCTTTGAGGTCGGTGCGACCATGCGTAGTGAAGGCGAAGGCGATGCCGGCGGTATCCACCCGGTGAGCGTTGTAGGGGGCCAACTCCCAATGCTTCAGCCGCGCGAACGTCACCTCCTGCGCGTCGTAAGGGTCCTCCACATCGTAGGCCTCGGGCAAGCGCAGTGGCAGCAGCAGTGGCATCGCGGTTGACTTGATGGCCTTCAGCCGCGCATACTCGTCCCCACCACCCTTTGCGATCGGGGTCACCCCGAACTCCCGCAGCAACACGGACCAGCGCAGTAGTTCATTCCGATCGGCACCCTCCACCACCAAGCGACCACTGAGCTGCTGCGCGAGGGCGGCCAGCGTCACGTCATGATCGTGGACCTTGGTACGCGCACTCCACTGGGCATCGAGTAGCGCTTGACGCAGTAGAGCGATGGCCCCCATCTGTGAACTGGGGTAGGCATCTGGGGAGCTGCCTTTGTTGAAGGAGAAGTGTGCGGCAACATCGGTGCGCGCTACACGTTCATCCACTGGTCGATCGTTCAGCAAAAGGGCACAGGAAGTACCTCTTGCGATACCGTCCATACGATGGGTGATCGCCAGTGCGAATCCTTGTTCACGCAGCTTAGCAGCACGCTCGGCATCGGGTTTCATCAGTGCTTGAGCGCGGGCTTCCGCGCGCAGCGCGGCATTCCCTTGGCGCGCTCCCTTCACCTCGGCCTTGCGTTCATCGGTGGTGCTGGCGGGTAGCCCTAGATCGCTATATGGCTCGATGAGGGCAGGCCAGATGTGCAGGCCGTGCATGTCGCGCACTTGGGCACCAGCGGGAATGGCCACATTCATACCCGCGGCCGCCACCACCCCGTCGCGGATCAGCAGGGTGGCCCTGAGCAGGGTACTGCGCGCATCGGTGTGCAGCGTGGCGTTCGTGAGTACGACCACCGGTGTGGCCACTTGTTGTATGTGCGTGGGGGTGGTAGGCGTTGTGCGGTACCAGGCAGCACGGCCAACAACACGGCAACGAATGTCAGGAGCGGACGCATATCAGGCCCCGAAAGTAGGGGCTTTGTGCGGGGTGGGATCGAATACGGACGATCGGTCCATCCCCTGATGCACCGGCTGTACCAACCCCAACCCTCCAATGCCGGGATGACCGTGATGCCGGAAGAATGACCGGTGTCGTCCGAGCGACCTGCGCCACACGAACGCCCAGTACTACCTTCGCGGCGCTCCTGCTCATCCATCATCGCCAAGCCATGGACGGTTCCCTTCTCACCTTCTTCCACAGCCTGCTGCGCTATGGCGTTCTGCTCGCCGTGCTAGGCGCCGGACTCCTGCACCTTCAAGGATTCCTCAACCGGCGGCCCATCCTCAACGGGGAACGCATGCTCGCCATTGTGGCTCTGGTCCTGTGCCATGTCCAACTGGTCATTGGTCTCGCCCTGTACTTCACGACCAAGAGCTATGCACTCGACAGCAGCAGTGCGACCGGGCGCTTCTGGAAGATGGAACACCTGGGCGCCATGGTGGTGGCCATCATTCTGGTCACCGTGGGTCGCGGCTTGTCCAAACGCGCCAAGGATGAACGGGTGAAGCAACAACGTGTCTGGGTGTTCTACCTCATCGCCTTGGCACTGATGTTGTGGGCGACACCTTGGCCGTTCCGCGAGATCGGTCATGGACGGGGATGGTTATGAAACGGATCCTGCTCATCATCGGAACCCCGGTCCTGCTGTTCATGGCGTGCAGCAGCAGTGACGCCCATGCCGATGGCAAGGGGCGTCAACCCATGGACCAAGGGGCCAAGTTGTTCACCATGCACTGCACCCTGTGCCACGGCAAGGATGGTCGCTTGGGGCTCAATGGCGCCAAGGACCTGAGCCGTTCCTTGCTCAGCGCGGAGGAGATGCTGGCCATCGTCACCAACGGTAAAGGGGTGATGATGCCTTACAAGAACGCCTTGTCAAAGGCTGAACTGGATGCGGTGGTGGCCCATGTGCGCACACTGCGGACGAGCGAATGATCGATCCACTGGAACTCAAGGGCAAGGCCGAAACGGCCGTGCTCATCGGCCTCATCACCGATCACCAGGATGCCGAGCACGTCAAGGAATACCTGGACGAGCTGGAATTCCTGGCGACCACGGCCGACATCATCACCTTGAAGCGCTTCACCCAGAAGCTGCACAAGCCGGACGGCCGCACCTACGTGGGCAGCGGCAAACTGGCCGAGGTGAAGGCTTGGATGGAGGCGAACGGTGCGGACTGCATCATCTTCGACGATGAGTTGTCCGCCTCCCAACAGCGCAACCTGGAGAAGGACCTGGGCAAGCCCGTTCTGGATAGACCGCGCCTGATCCTGGACATCTTCGCACGCCGTGCCCGCACCTCGCACGCCAAGACCCAGGTGGAACTGGCACAGTACGAGTACATGCTCCCCCGCCTCACCAAGCTTTGGACCCACTTGGAGCGTCAACGCGGTGGAACAGGCACGCGCGGTGGCTCCGGGGAGAAGGAGATCGAGACCGACCGTCGTCTGGTGCGCGACCGCATCTCCCTCTTGAAGGACCAATTGAAGCAGATCGACCGGCAGATGGCCACCCAACGGGGCAACCGCGGCAAGCTGATCCGCGTGGCGCTGGTGGGCTATACCAACGTGGGCAAGAGCACCCTCATGACCCTGCTCAGCAAGAGCGAGGTCTTCGCCGAGAACAAGCTCTTCGCCACGCTGGACACCACGGTGCGCAAGGTGGTGCTGGGCAACCTGCCGTTCCTGCTGAGCGACACGGTGGGCTTCATCCGCAAGCTGCCCACGCAACTGATCGAGAGCTTCAAGAGCACCTTGGACGAAACACGGGAGGCCGATCTGCTCCTGCACGTGGTGGACATCAGCCACCACAACTTCGAGGAACAATACCAGACGGTGAAGGAGACCTTGAACGAGATCGGTGCCGGCGACCGCCCGGTGATCGTGGTATTCAACAAGATCGATGCCTACACCCCGGCCTACCACGACCCGGACGACCTTGCCCCCAAGCGCGAGGACCAGTTCACCTTGGAGGAGTTGAAGGAGACATGGATGTCGCGTATGGCCGGTGAGGAGTGCATCTTCATCAGCGCGGCCCAACGCCAGAACATCGACGCCCTGCGCAAACTGCTTTATCATCGGGTGAAGGCCCTTCATGTGGCACGCTATCCCTATGAGAGCGACCTGCTCTACCGGGACGAGTACCTGGAGGGTGATGGCTCGGCCTGAGCCGGTGATGCCCAAGCGGAGAATAGCGACATGGCGGTGAAACGGGGTGCACGAAAAAAGGCAGGGAAGAAGGGTGGCGGCACTCCCTACCTGCGCATCACCCTCATCGTGGTCGGCGTGCTTTTCGCCAGCTTCCTCCTGCTCATGCAGACCGTACGTATGGGTGTGTTCGGCGATCTTCCCAGCGAGGAGCAATTGAAGGCCATCCGTCATGAGGAGGCCACCCTGGTCCTGGGAACGGATGGCAGCATCATCGGCAAGCTCTTCGCGGAGGACCGGACCAATGTGCAGTACGAGGACCTGCCGAAGCACCTGATCGATGCCCTGGTGGCCACGGAGGACGCGCGCTTCTTCAGTCACCAGGGTGTGGATGGCCGCAGCTACATCCGCGTGTTCTTCCGCACCCTGCTGGGTCGTGACCGCAGCGGCGGTGGGGGAAGCACCATCTCGCAGCAACTGGTGAAGAACCTCTATGGACGGGACGATCACGGCATCCTCACCGTGCCCGTGACCAAGATGAAGGAGGCCCTGGTGGCACAACGTCTGGAACGCGTGCTCACCAAGAACGATGTGCTCGTGCTCTACTTCAACTCCGTGCCATTCGGAGAGAACACCTTCGGGATCGAGAGCGCGGCACAGCGCTACTTCAACAGTCCCACAAGCAAGTTGAAGGTGGAGGAATGTGCTGTGCTGGTGGGCATGTTGAAGGCCAACACCAGCTACAACCCACGCCTTCATCCCGAGCGCTCCAAGGGCCGTCGTGATCAGGTGCTGGAGCTGATGCATGAACGGGGCCACCTCACCCGCGCAGAGACCGACAGTTTGCGCGCCATGCCCTTGGCCTTACGCTACACCGGTGGCGACGCGCTCGACCTCTACGCCTACTTCCTTCAGCATGTGGACAAGGAGGCCACCCGGATACTTGAAGACCTGGGGAAGAAGAACGGACGCACCTACGATCTCCGCAAGGACGGACTGCGCATCCACACCACCTTGGATCCGGCCTTGCAACATGCGGCGCACGATGCGGCTCAGGAACACCTGGCCGCCATGCAACCCAAGCTGGACAAGGAGCTGCGCTCGGCCGGGGTCCGCAAGCGCTGGGAGAAGCGCAAGGAGCGCAAAGGGGGGAGGTGCGTGGAAGCGCAATGCATCCAGCACCTTCGAGCTCTATGATCATGCCGGGGAGCGCGTGGACACCTTGAGCTACCGAGACTCGCTGTGGCATTACCATCGCTTGTTGAACGCCGCGGTGTTCATGATGGATCCCTCCAGTGGTGCCGTGCGAGCCTGGGTGGGCGGCAACCACCACCGGTACCTGCCCTATGACCTGGTGAAGGCTGCGCGACCTGTGGCCAGCACGATCAAGCCCGTGGTATACGCAGCGGCGCTGGAGCGCGGCTTCCACCCCTGCACCTACCTGGACAACGACAAGAAGAGCTACGCCGAGTTCGATGGGTGGACACCGGACAACTTCGACCGTGACAGCACCGGAGGTGAGGTGGCCATGTGGTACGCCCTGGCCAAGAGCATGAACCGCCCCACGGTGGACCTGTACTTCCGCACCGGGGTGGACACGATCACCCAGGTGCTCAAGTCCTTGGGGCTCCCCACCCGTGAGGCCGACAAGCCCGCCATGGCCTTGGGCGCGATGGATGTGAGCCTGTTCCAACTGGTGCCCGCGTATGGGTCCTTCGCCATGCAAGGCAAGCGCGTCACACCGCAGTTCATCACCCGGATCACCGATGCCTCGGGCAAGGAGCTCTACAAGGCCGGCAAGCCACGCGGTGTGCAGGCCCTTCAGCCGGAGAATGCCGCCGCGCTCATCCGCATGTTGCAGCGGGCCGTGGACCAAGGCACGGGCACCGCATTGCGCTCGCGCTATGGGCTCACCGGGCCGTACGCGGGCAAGACGGGCACCTCACAGGACTACAGCGATGCGTGGTTCGTGGCCTGCACACCGGGCCTGGTCGCGGGTGCCTGGGTGGGTGCCTTCGACCCCGAGATACACTTCAACAGCGCCTTGGGCACGGGTGGATCGCTGGCCTTGCCGGTGGTGGGTAAGGCCCTGAAAGTGGTGGAAAGCAGTGGTACCCTGCGGAGCAAATACGTGCGTGGCTTCAGCTTGGGATCGGATAGCACCATGACACTGGATTGTGCCGCGCGTCGTGAGCGCAATGCCTTGGAGCGTTTGATCGACGCGGCGTTCGGAAGGGATGGTACGCGGCCGGAGGACGCCGCTCCCGACACTGCGGATACGGAACGTCGGAACGTATTCGACAAGCTGTTCAAGAAGAGGGAGGAGTAGCGCCGCGGCCGGGGGGGCCCCCCCCCGCGCCCCCCCCCCCGGGCCGGTGGGCGGGGGGGGCCCCCCGGCCCCCCCTTCCCCCCCGTTTCCCCCCCCCCCCCTCTCCTTGCCTTGCGGGGGGGTGCCTTTTGCCCCCCCCCCCCCCCCCCCCGGGCCGGGGCCTTTCCCCCCCCCCCGCCCCCCCCCCCCCCTTCCCCCCGCCTGCTGGGGTTTTTTCCGGGGGCCGGGGCCCCCCCCTCCTCCCCCGCCCCCCCCCCTTTCCCCCCCTTCCCCTTGGTGGGGCCCCCCCCCCTTTTTGGGTTTTCCCCCCCCCTTCCGGCCCCCCCCCCCCCCCCCCCCCGGCCCCCCGCCCGGGGGCCCCCCCCCCCCCCCCCGCCCTTTCCCCCCCCCCCCCCCCCCCCCCCCCTTTTTTTTTCCCCCCCCCCCCCCCCCCCCCCCCTTCCTCTTTTTTTTTTCCCCCCCCTTTCCCCCGGCCCGGGGGCCCCTCCCCCCCCTTTTCCCCCCCCCCCGCCCCCCCTTTCCCCCTCCGGCCCCCTCCCCTTTTTTTTTTTTTTCCCCCCCCCCCCCCCGCCCCTTTTTTTCCCTTTCGGGGTGGCTCCCCCTTTCCCCCCCCCCCCCCCTCTCCCCCCCCCCCCTTTTTTTTTTGTTTTTTGTTTTTTTTTCCCCCCGTTCCTGGTTTTCCCTCCCCCCCCCTTTCTCCCCCCCCCCCCCCCCCCCCCCCCCTTTTTTTCTTCCCCCTTTTTCCCCCTTTTTTTTTTTTTTTTTTTTCCCCCCCGCCGGGGGGGGGGGGGGGGGGGGGGGGGGGTGCCGGCCCTTTTTTTTCTGGCCCCTGGTTTCTTTGTGGGGGGGGGGGGGGGGTTTTTTGGTGTTTTTTTTTGGGGGGGGTTTTTTTTTTTTTTTTTTTTTTTCTTTTTTTTTTTTTTCCCCGGTTCCGTCTGGCGGGGGGGGGGGTTTTTTTCCCTTCTTTTTTCCTCTGTTTTTTTTTTTTTTCCCCGCCCCTTTGTTTTTTTTTCGTGGTTGGGTGGGGGGGGGGGGTTTTTTGGGGTCCCTTTTTTTTTTTGGGGGGGGGGGTTTTTTTTTTTTTTGGGGTTTTTTTTCCCCCCCCCCCCCTGGTTTTTTTCTCCGGGGGCGGGGGGTCCCTGTTGTGGGTGCCCGGGCCCGCCCCCCCCCGCGGCGGGGGGGTTTCTTCCCCCCCCCCCCCCCCCCTCCCCCCTTTTTTGGTGGGTGGGGGCCCCCCCCGGGTTTTTTTTTTCGTGGGGGGGGGGGGGGGGGTTTTTTTTGGGGGGCCCTTTTTTTTTGGTTCCGGGGGTTTTCCCCGCCCGGCGCCCCGGGTGGGTTGGGGGGGGCCCTTTTTTTTTTGCCTCTTTTTCCTCCCCCCCCCCCCGGGGGGCCCTTTTCTCTTTTTTTCCCTTTCCGTTTTTTTTTTTTTTTTTTCCCGGGGGGTTTGTTTTTTTTGGGGGGGGGGTTGGGGGGTGGGGGGGGGGGGGGGGGGGGGGGCTTTTCCCTTTGGGCGTTTTTTTTTTTCCCCGGGGGCTTTTTTCCTTCCGGGGGGTTTTTGGGGGGGGTTTGGGGGGGGGGGGGGGTTTTTTTTTTTGGGGGGGGGGGGGGCCCTTTTTTTTCCCCCCCCCCCCCCCCCCCCTTTTTTTTTCCCCCCGGGGGGGGTTTCTCCCCCCCCCGGGGGGGGGCCCCCCGGGGGGGGGGGGGCCCCCCCCCCTTCCTTTTTCCCCCCCCCCGGCGGGGGGTTCCTGGTTGTGTTTTCCGGGTTTTTGGGTCCCTTTGTTTTGTTTTTTTTCCCCCTTTTTTTTTTTTTTTTTCCCCGCCCCCCTCCCCCCCCCCCCTTTCCCCCCCCCGGGGGGGGGGCGCCCCCCCCCGGGGGCCCCCGGGCCGGCCCCCCGGCCCCCCGCGGGGGGTTTTTCCCCCCCGCGGGGGCGGGGGGGGGGGGGGGGGGGGGGGGCTCCCGGGGGCGTCCCCCGGGGGCCCTTTTTTTTCCTTCCCGGTTTCTTTTTCCTTTCTTCTTTTTTTTTTTTTCCGGGCCCCCCCCCCCCCGGGCCCCCCCCCCCCCCCCCCCCCCCCCCCCCCTTTCCCCCCCCCCCCTTTTTCCCGGGGGGGGGGGGCTCCGGGGGCCCGCCCGGGGGGGGGGGCCCCCCCCCCCCCCCCCCGGGGCCCCCCCCCCCCCCCCCCCCCCCCGGGGCCTCGCCCGCCCGCCCCCCCCCCCCCCGCCGTCCCTTTCCCGGCCCTTTTCCCCCCCGGGGGGGGTGGGTTCTTTCCGGGGGGGGGTCCTCTTTCCCCCCTCCCCTCCCCTCCCCTTGCCGGGGGGGGGCTCCCCCCCCCCCGCTTGGGGGGGGGGGGGGGAGGGGGTGGGGGGGGGGGCCCCCGGGGCGGGGGGGGGGTGGGGGCGCGGGGGGCCCCCCCCCTTCCTCCCCCCCCGGGGGGGGGGGGCGGGGGCCGGCCCGTCTGTTTTCCGGGCGGGGGCCCCCGCCCCGCCCCCCCCCCCCCCCCCCCCCCCCCCGGCGCCCCCCCCCCCCCCCCCCCCCCCCCCCCTTTCCCCCCCCCCCCGGGGGGGGGGGGGGGCCCCGGGCGCCCCCGGGCCCCCCGGCGGGCCCCCCCCCCCCCCCCCCCCCCCCCGCGCCCCCCCCCCCCCCCCCCCCCCGGGGGCCTTTCTGGCGGGGGCCCCCCGGGGGGGCGGGGGCGGGGGGGTTGGGGGGGGTTGGCCCCCGCCCGGGGGGGCGGGGGGTTGGTGGGGGCGGGGGGGGGGGGGGCCTGGTTGGGGCCCGGGGGGGGGGGGGGGGCGGGTTGGGGGGGTGGGGGGGGGGGGGCGATCAACCGAACGCTTGCATATCGCACAACTTGCGATACTGCCCCGCCGCGGCGAAGAGTTCGGCATGGGTGCCGCGCTCGATGATGCGACCCTGGTGCACGACACAGATCTCGTCACAATGCTGGATCGTGCTCAGACGGTGGGCGATGACCAGGCTGGTGCGCCCTTCGAGCATCTTGAACAGAGCTTCCTGTACCAGGCGTTCGCTCTCCGTGTCCAATGCGCTGGTGGCCTCATCGAGGATGAGGATCGGTGGGTTCTTCAATACGGCACGCGCGATGCTCAAGCGCTGCTTCTGCCCGCCCGAAAGCCGGTTGCCTCCATCACCGATGGTGGTCTGGTAGCCGTTCTCCAGCATGGTGATGAACTCATGTGCATTAGCGATGCGCGCGGCCCGCTCGATGTCCGCTTGGGCCACTCCTGGCGTTCCGAACGCGATGTTGTTGGCGATGGTATCATTGAACAGGATACTGTCCTGGGTGACGATGCCCATCAACGCACGGAGGTCACGGATACGCAGGTCACGGATGTCCTTGCCATCGATGAGCACCGCACCGGAGGTGACATCGAAGAAGCGCGGAAGCAGGTTGGCCAGTGTGGTCTTGCCACTGCCGCTGGTGCCCACCAAGGCCACACTCGTTCCCTTCGGAATGGTGATGCGAACGCCCTGCAACACAGCCTTGCGGTCCTCGTTCGCCGTCGTTGGCGCGGTATCGTAGGCGAAGGAGACGTCGCGGTACTCGATGCGGTCGGTGAACCCGGTGATCGTCACAGCATCGGGACGTTCCTTCACCGTGTTCTCCACGGCCAGGAGGTCGAAGATGCGCTCACCACTGGCGCCACCGCGGGTGATGGCCGACCAGCCTTGTGAGAAGCCCTTGATGGGGGCGAGCAGCTGGGAAAAGATGATGATGAAGCCCAGGAAACTGTCACCGGTGAGGGACGGTTCCGCACCCAGCACGAAGGAACCTCCGATGTACGCGATGGCGGCCATCACGGCGGCACCCATGGTCTCGCTCAGGGGCGAAGCGATGTCCTGCCGGTTGAGCATGGCGATGCTGGAACGCATGAGCAGGTCGTTGTCCCGCTGGAAGCGGCGTTCCATGTCGGCCTCGCCGTTGAAGGCTTTGATCACGCGGATACCCGAGAGGGTCTCCTCCACCCGGGCCAGGAGGTCGGCGCTCTTCTCCTGCACACGGGCACTCTTCCGCTTGAGGCTCTTGCTGATGCGGGCGATCAGGAGGCCACTGACAGGCAGCAGCAACAGTGAGAGGAGCGTGAGCTGGGGCGACAGGGTGAGCATGGTGCCCAGGAACAACAGCACGGCGATGGGCTCGCGGAAGACCATCTCGATGTAGAACATCACCGAGTACTCCATCACGTGCATGTCGTTGGTTATGAGTGCGAGCAGATCGCCCTTGCGTTCACCGGCGTGGTAGCGCAGGGGCAACTCCAGCATCTTGCCGTAGATGCGGGCGCGGATGTCGCGGACGATCAGGTTGCGGAAGTTGCAGATGGCCACCAAGGCGAGGTAGCGAAAGAGGTTCTTGAACAGGAAGAGCACCACCACGGCGATACTGATCACCAACAAAGCGCCCATCTGACCTCGGGCCTCGATGAGCTGGGTGAGGACCCAGTTGAAGGTACCCTCCAAGCCTTCGCGCGTCCACAGAGCATCGGGGCGGGCATGCACCGGCTGCACTTGGCCCAACAACAACCGCAGGAAGGGGATGAAGAGCAACAGTGAGGCCAGGTGGAACACCGTCCCCAGCAGGTTGAAGACAGCATTGAGCACCGCAAAGTGCCGGTAGGGGCCACCGAAGCGGAGGATGCGGAAGAAATTGCGCATGGGCAGGGCGAAGGTAGGACTGCGCGGTGGCTGAGGCGGGGTCCTTGGATGGTCCTACCTTCGCGGTCCGATGGACAGTGTCAGACAGAACAAGATGAACAGCTTACTTCAACGCGAGTTGGCTGTCATCATGCAGCAGGAAACGCGATCCCTGCTTCCCGGTGCGCTCATCACCGTATCGGCCGTGCGCGTGAGCCCCGATATGGGGATCGCCAAGGTGTACCTCAGCCTGTTCCCGGTGAAGGACAAGAAGGCTGCGATCGCGCACATCAAGGAGCATTCCCATCGCTTGCGCGGCCAACTGGGCCTGCGGGTAGGGAAGCAGATGCGGGTGGTACCCGAGCTGCTGTTCTACATCGATGATTCGTTGGACCGTGCCGAGGAGATCGACAAACTGTTGAAAGGCGCGTAGGATGCAGTACGATCCGGTGAAACGCCGATTGGGCGTGGTGTTCAACAGTACCCCGTTCCTACGGAAGGTGTTCTATCGCCTGTTGGACCTGCTGTTGTTGCGGGCATGGCACATCCAGCGGGAACTGCGCCGTTGGGCCGGGGATAAGGAGGATCGTGCCTTGGCGATCTATGACGCAGGTGCTGGTTTCGGGCAGTACACCTATTGGTTGAGCAGCCTCTCGTCCAAGTGGAACATCACGGCCATCGATGTGAAGGACGAACAGGTGGCCGACTGCAATGCCTTCTTCCAGCGCATCGGTAGGCCACAAGTCCGCTTCGAGGTGGGCGATGTGACCAAGTATCAACGCCCGGACACTTTTGAGCTGGTGGTGTGCGTGGACGTGATGGAGCACATCCTGGAGGATGAAGCGGCGCTGCGGTGCTACAGCACCAGCCTGAAGCCAGGTGGCATGCTCATCATCAGCACCCCCAGCGACCAGGGTGGCAGCGATGTCCATGAAGAGGGTGAGGGTTCCTTCATCGAAGAGCACGTACGCGACGGCTACAACATCGACGACATCCGCGCCAAGTGCCTGCGCAATGGCTTCAGCAAGGTGGAGGCGCGCTACAGCTACGGCGCACCGGGCAAGATCAGCTGGAAGCTGAGCATGAAGTGGCCGCTGCTGATGCTGCAGACCAGCAAGCTCTTCTTCGTCCTACTGCCGGTCTACTACCTGATCGCCTATCCGATCGCCTTCATCCTGAACATGGCGGATGTGCGGATGACCCACCCGACCGGGACGGGCTTGATCGTGAAGGCGTGGAAGTGAGGGTCATGTGAACAGGTGCTTGGTGTGGAATGATCCAGTTCCACATTGGCCGACCCCACCCATTCCACACTCCGGAAGGAGCTGCCCAAGCTGCCGCTTCACTCCACAGGAACGGTCTCCTCCACGGGCGTTTCCCCAGACTTGGCCTTGCGCTTGGGAAGGATGTTGTAGCCGATGGTGAGGACGAGCTGCTCGTTCATCAACGGTGACCGAATTCCGTCGGATGGGTCCTTTACATTCTGAAGGCCGTAGTAGTACCGTATACCCAAAGCCATCCGATCCGAGAAGCGAAGACCGAGCTCTCCCACGGCACCAAAATCCGTACGTGTCAGAGCCAGATCGCTGTATTCCTTGTTGCTGTATTCGCCCCAACCGTTCGCATACGGATAGGTGTGGAACGTGCCCGACTCCATAAAGGGTGTCCCCAGTTGATAGCCCGCGCCGAAGCGGAAACGACCGAGGTCCAGTTGGACGATCAGTGGAACATTGAGATAGTGGACCTGGCGATCAGTCGCCCTGATCTTCACATCCTGCTGCCAATACTCATCGTGGCCCGCAATGAAGGACCAATACAAGCCGGTCGAGAAGCTCAAAGGGCCGGACAGCTTGTGCGTGGCGCTCCCCCCCAGCAGCCAAGAGAACCTGCGGTCGACCACCTGATACTCCCCACGACCCGTTGCCGGCCAGAGGTCCGTGTTCATACGCCCGGTGCCCGCGCCTGCAAGGACCCCCACCTCCCACTGGCCTTGTGCGGATACCACCGATAGGAGCAGACCGACCAGCCCCATGATGTACGTTCGCTTGTTCATCCTTGGCACGAGTTGATGTGCAATATACCCCGCTACCCCACCGTCACTCGGACCATGAGCCCAAGGTGTCGCTCCGAAGATGAGCGGACCGATGATGCGGAAGTGAGATTCTTGGAGGTACTCCAAAGGCCGGGAGAAGCGCTGAGGCCCCGCCCTGCCCATCTTTGTCCTGATCATCGGCCCGTGTGTCCAGGCCTTGCCCGGACCTGTGCCCCTGCACCATGAACCTCCCCCTCCTTTTCGCACGCCGCTATCTGCTCGCCTCGCGTGCGGCAGGGGGTCGGTCGCACAATGCGGTCAACCTGATCACCATCATCAGCATGGTCGTCATCGCGGTGGTCACGGGGGCGATGGTCGTTGTGCTCAGCGCGGTGAACGGTATCAGCGAACTCGTGGATACCATCTATTCTCCGTTCGATCAGGACATCACCATCACGCCAGCGGTAGGCAAGACCTTGGTGCGTGACAGTATCGATGTGGCGGAGGTCATGCGCAACAGCAACGCCGCGTTCAGCAGTTGGACCGTGGAGGAGAACGTCCTATTGCGGCACGATGGGCAACAAGCGGTGGCCACATTGAAAGGCGTGGAGGATGACTACCTCCGCATGAGCGACATGCAGCGCTACCTCTTCTCGGGAAAGGCCGACTTCCAAAGCCCCTCCGGACCTGCCGTGATCATGGGCCTGGGTGTGCGTACCGACCTTGGCGTGCCATTGGACGATGGCATTTTCCGGCCGTTGAGCATCAGTGCACCGGTGCGGGGCCGCAAGCTCAGCAGCTACCAACAACGTGCCTTCGAAACAGTGGATGCGGCTTTGAGCGGCACCTTCACCATGAACATGGAATACGACATACGCTACGTGCTGGCGCCGATCGCGCTGGCCGAAACGCTTTTCCACTACCGCAACGAGGCAAGTGCACTGGAGTTGAAGTTGAATACCGGTGCGGACCTGGACGGGGTGGCCTCCGACCTGCGCGCGCTGTTGGGTGAACGCTTCCTCGTCCGTACCCGTTACCAGAAGAACGTGTTGATGTACCAGACCAACGCTTCGGAGAAGTTCTTCTCCTTCCTGGTGTTGACCTTCATCGGGCTCATCGGGGCGTTCAATATCATCGCTTCGCTCACCATGATGATGATCGAGAAGCAGAAGGACATGCGTACCCTACGCAGCCTGGGAGCGGCTCCCGAGGTCATCCGCAGGGTATTCCTTTACGAAGGCCTCCTGATCGTGCTGGTCGGCGTGATGGCGGGACTCGCGTTGGGCTTGGGTGTGTGCTGGGCACAGGAACGTTTCGGGCTGGTTCCGCTCTCCTCTTCTGTTGTGGAGTACTACCCGGTCAAGGTGCTCGCCATGGACCTTGTGCTGGTGTTCGGAACGGTCATGGCCATCGGCCTACTGGCCACCTGGGTGCCGTTGCGGGCGCTCAGCAAACGCTTCCTTCAAGCCGGCACCAACGCCGAATAGGAGGCGATCACTTCGTCCAGGATCTCCTCCAGCACCGCAGGTTCGCGCTCGGTACACAGGCGCAAGCGCACCTCCTTCACGTTGGGTAGGCCCTTGAGGTAATTGCCGTAGTGGCGCCGCATCTCCACCACACCTTCCCACGGCCCCTTCCACGCCAGCGAACTGCGTAGGTGTTGGCGGGCGGCCTCCACACGCGCTGCCACCGTCGGTGATGCGAGGTGCTCACCGGTGACCATGAAGTGCTTGATCTCATTGAAGATCAAGGATGGCCGATGCTCGCGCGGCCGATCATGATGCCGTCCACACCGTAACGCTCGCGGTACTCCATGGCCTTTTCGGGCCCGTCGATATCCCCGTTCCCGAAGATGGGGATGGTGATACGTGGATTGTTCTTCACCGCGCCGATGAGCGTCCAGTCCGCAGGCCCCTTGTAGAGTTGTGCACGCGTTCGCCCATGGATGCTCAGCGCACTGATGCCCACGTCCTGCAAGCGTTCGGCCACCTCCATGATATTCTTGGTCGCTTCGTTCCAACCCAAGCGGGTCTTCACGGTCACGGGCAACTTCACCGCCTTCACCACCTTCTCGGTGAGCCGTACCATCTTGTCCACATCCTGTAGTAGACAGGCACCTGCACCCTTGCTCACCACCTTGTGCACAGGGCAACCGTAGTTGATGTCGATGAGCTCCGGCCCGGCTGCTTCCGCGATGCGCGCGGCCTCTTCCATGGCGTCCTCGCTGCCGCCGAAAAGCTGGATGCCCACGGGACGTTCCGCAGCGAAGATGTCCAGCTTCTTGATCCCTTTGGCCGCTTTCCGGATGAGCCCTTCACTGCTGATGAACTCGGTGAACATGAGGTCGGCTCCGTGCTGCTTGCACAGCATACGGAAAAGGGGGGTCGCTCACGTCCTCCATGGGGGCGAGAAGGAGCGGAAAATCCGGGAGTTCGATCGGACCGATGCGGACCATGGGAAGGGGCCAAAAATACGGAAGCCCCGCCGGGTGGCGGGGCTTCCATCACGGTTGTCGGATCACCGCCCTTGAGCGGTGCTGTAGTTGATCTTGAGGGCGTTGCTCTTTCGCAGCTCCTGTTTCACGTCGGTGACGATCTTCATGGCCGTCTCCTTGTCCACTTTGAGCGAGCGGGTGATCTTGGGCTTGAGCACTTCTTCGCGTCGCTCCTCACCGGCCTTCACCCAAGCATCGATCTCCTCGATCTTCGCGAACTGGTCGTTGAGCTGCATGAGAGGTTCGGTACCGAGCGCCTTGCTCTGGGGGGGGCCGATATAGATATAGTCCACAAGAGCCTTGTCCTCCAGTTTGGTGGTCTCTGTGGCCTCGGGCAGGGTCACCTTCACCAACAGGTCCACTTCGCGCATCACTGTGGTGACCATGAAGAAGAACAGGAGCATGAAAATGATGTCCGGAAGTGAAGCGGTGCTGATCGCGGGCGTGCCCTTGGAACTGTTGTCCTTGAAACGTGACATGGCGGGATGATCAGGGTTTCTTCTTGGTCACGTCCACAGGTTCGGCTTCGGACACGCGCTGCGGATAGACAAGACGGACCGCTTTGATGAGGGGCTGGTCTTCTTCGTTCTTGTCGTCGAGCTCGCTGAACTTGCGTCCGAACTTCTCCTTGGACAATTCCTCACGCAGCTCACGGATACCAGCCTCCAGTTCGTTCTGCACCTTCACGTACATATCGTAGCTGGTCTTGGAACCGGTCTGTAGGGAGATGACCGCGTTGGGCGGAAGCTCGCTGAATTCACCCAGTAGTTTCACGGCTGTCAGCTTATCCTCCCATTTATCCAGCGACTTCTGGAATCCGTCCTTGGCTTCCGCGTTCGCAGCACTGGCCACGTATGACTTGAACTCGCCGATCTTTTGCTGGCATTCCGCAGCCGTCACTCTACGCTTCTCAGGCAGGTCAACACTATTCGCGGGGTTGGTCATGAACTCCTTCGCCCCGGCCCGCAGTTCCTTGATGTCCATCATCTGCCCTTCCACGAGCAGCATGTCAGCATCGTTGACCAACACCTCGTATACATCACGCTTGTTCACGTCCATGATCACCTCGTCCTCCACCACAGGAGGCAGCAAGCGCAAGATGCCGGCATCGGTGTCCATCGTAGTGGTCACCAGGAAGAAGATGAGGAGCAGGAAGGCGATGTCGGCCATGGAGCCGGCATTGATCTCCTGCACACCTTCCCGTTTCCGTTTCTTCAGCATGGCGATCAGTTGAAGATCTTCTTGACACCGCCGTAAATGGCAACCCCTGCCGCGACCAACACAGCGATACCGGTCATGTTAAGACCTGTGCTGATGAGCTTGGATGCGGATTCCGAAAGGTTCCATTCCGGCTTTACGCTTCCGTCAGCAAGAACGTATGAGATGACGAACAAGACAACGAACGCACCAACGGGCATCAGTGTGCTCTTGATATCGCCACCCTGTGTCAGGGACATGACCCCGGAAAGCACCGCAAGCAGGATGCCGATACCGAAGGCCAGGTAGGTCAGGTAGAGTCCGGCATCGATGCCTGAATCCATACCCATCATGATCATCACGAAGAACACGACACCGAGGCCTGAGATGCCCCACAGCGCGATGTTCCCGAGCATTCCGGAATTCTTGTGACCGCTCATGGGAGCTTAGTGTTTGGTGTTCTTCATCAGCAGGTCGACCAGACCGATGGAGGCTTCCTCCATCTGCCCGGTGATGCTGTCGATACGGCTCAGCAGGTAGTTGTAGAACACCTGCAACACGATAGCGACGATCAGACCGAACACGGTGGTGAGCAGTGCGACCTTGATACCGCTTGCCACGATGGCTGGGCTGATGTTGTTGGCCGCAGCGATCTGGTCGAACGCGAAGATCATACCTACCACGGTTCCCAAGAACCCGAGCATGGGGGCCAAGGCGATGAACAGGCTGATCCAGGAGAGTCCGCGCTCCAAACGACCGACTTCCACACCACCGTATGCCACGATGCTCTTCTCGGCCATGTCCAGGCCTTCATTGGCCCGGTCCAGTCCTTGGTAGAAGATACCTGCCACGGGTCCGCGGGTGTTCCGGCAAACTTCCTTGGCCGCGTTCACACCACCGTTCTTCAACGCATCCTCCACACTGCCGAGGAGCTTATCCGTGTTGGTCGACGCCATGTTCAAGTAGATGATACGCTCGATGACGAACGCCAAGCCCAGGATCAGGCAGAGCAATACCGGTGCCATCCAGATCGGGTCACCTTCGATGAATCGGTCCTTGAAGGTCTGTTGGCCTTCCTGCGTATCGGCCACGACCTCTGTGGAGGCTGCAGCAGGGGCATCCTGTGCCATGACCGGTGTGGGGAGCAGGCTGATGCTCATCAGGCCAGCCATGCAGAGGGACAAGAACGTGCGTACCATGGTTCGGGTCGTTATCGGGGTGAGGGTTGTTATCGTTGCTGGTTCTGGTATTCTTATCGTTCACAGGACTTGGCGGAGAGAGAGGGATTCGAACCCCCGATACCCTTTGGAGGTATACGCACTTTCCAGGCGCGCGCCTTCAACCACTCGGCCATCTCTCCTTGTTCCCTGTCGCTGGATAGGGCTTGTACCCCCCTAACGGGCGGCCAAATTACAAAAAGGTCCATCGGTCCGAACGGGAACTTGGAAGCGGTAGGATACAAGCAGGCTTCGGCCATGTTAAGCCAACGTGAACTCGCCGCAGATCGCTGTGCCCCATGCTTGTTCCACGGCGGCCGTTGCCCGTTCACGCCCCAGCAGGAACATGAGTTTGGCGACGGCTGCCTCCACGGTGTGGTCCGCACCTGGGACCACCCCCATGGCCTGTAGGGCCTGGCTGGTGGCATAACGTCCCTGCTCCACCCTTCCGCCCACACATTGGGTCACGTTCAGCAACAGGACGCCACGGTCCTTGGCTTCCTGAAGCGCTCCCAGGAGGTCGGGGTCGGTTGGTGCGTTACCACTCCCGAAGGTGGTGAGGACGACCGCACGCAGGTCGGCTTGCGACAAGGCGTGCCTCAACCAACCCGCTCGTATGCCCGGGAACAGGCGGATCACCGCAATGCGATCATCCAACCGGGTATGCACCTTCAAGGACCCGGTACGGTGAGGAAGGATGGCGGACGGGTTCCAGCGCAGGTGAACACCTGCTTCAGCGAGGACCGGCCAGTTCGGTGAACGGAAGGCCTCGAAACGTTCCGCATGCACCTTCACGGTCCGGTTGCCCCGCATGAGCTGGTACTCGAAGTACACACACACTTCCGGGACCATGGGCCGACCATCGCCATCCTTGGCGGCAGCGATCTCGATCGCCGTGATCAGGTTCTCCTTGGCGTCGGTGCGGATGGTACCGATCGGCAACTGCGACCCGGTCAACACCACCGGTTTCTGCAAGCCTTCGAGCAGGAAGCTCAAGGCGCTGGCCGTGTATGCCATGGTATCGCTACCATGCAGTACGACGAAGCCATCGAAGTCCGCGTAGTTTTCGCCGATGAGCGTGGCGATGCGTACCCAATCGTTCGGACGCATGTCGCTGCTGTCGATGGGTTGTTCGAAGGCCACGGAGGAGAGGTCCACGGCGATGCGCGAGAGCTCCGGGACCTGGTCCTCCAAATGGGCAAGGTCCATTGGGCGCAGTGTCCCCGTGGTATCAGCCCACATGCCGATGGTGCCACCAGTGTAGATCAGCAATACGGCAGGTCGTTGGCTCATCGACGGAAGAGTGCTTCGGCGTTGGTGGTGGTGAGCTCAGCGATATGATGGATCGTCGTCCCGCACGCAAGGGCCAGCCGTTCGGCGATATGTGGGATGTAGGAGCTCTCATTGCGCTTTCCCCGAAAAGGGACCGGAGCGAGGTAGGGTGCGTCGGTCTCGAGCACACATCGGTCCGGGCCCACGGTGCGCATGGTCTCGAAAAGGCCACCCTTCGGATAGGTGATCACCCCACCGATACCCAAGTAGAAACCACCCAGTTCGCCGATCCGCCGGGCCTCCTCTTCGGTACCTGTGAAGCAATGGAAAACACCGCGTAGCCGATCGCTGTTCTCCTCCTCGACGATGGCGATGGTCTCGGCGAAGCTTTGGCGACAATGGATGGCGATCGGCAGGTCTGAAGTCTTGGCCCAGCGCACGTGTTGGCGGAACACCTCTTGCTGTTGGGCCAGGTAGGTCCGATCCCAGTACAGATCGATACCGATCTCGCCAACCGCACAATAGCCGCCACTGAGCAGCTTGCGCTCCACTTCGGCCATCGCGACATCATTGTTCGCTCCGACGGAGCATGGATGCAGCCCCATCATCGGAAAGCAGGTGGCAGGATGTCCCGCGACAAGGGCGTCCATGTCCCCGATGCTCTCCAGGTCCACGTTGGGCAGGAAGAGCTTGGTGACACCGGCATCAAGCGCTCGTTCGAGCATGGCTGCGCGATCGGCCTCGAACTGCTTGTGGTAGAGGTGCGCGTGGGTGTCTACGAACATGACCGCGAAGTAACGAAGCCCAGCGATGCTGAACGGGCAGGAACCCCGGCCTACTTTTGGCCCTACTCCTTCCCCTTCCGTGAAGATCCTGGTCCTACGTTTCTCCTCCATCGGCGATATCGTGCTCACAAGCCCGGTGCTGCGTGGGCTTGCCCAACAGGTGAAGGGCGCCGAAGTGCACGTGGCCACCAAGGAGGGCTTCATGGACCTGGTCCGCCATAACCCTCACGTCAGCAAGGTCCATGCGCTTGGCGATGACCTGGGCGACCTTATCGGCAGGTTGAAAGCCGAGCGCTTCGACGAGGTGGTCGACCTGCACCACAACCTGCGTACAGCCCGGGTGAAACGTGCTTTGGGAGTCCCGGCCCGAAGCTTTCCCAAGTTGAACATGGAGAAGTGGTTGTTGGTGAATCTGCATGTGGATCGTATGCCTCGCTATCCGGATGGGCGGCCACTGCATATCGTGGATCGCTACCTGAGCACCGTGGGTCATTTGGGGGTACGCAACGATGGGCAGGGCTTGGACCTGTTCGTTCCGGACGACAGACGGGTGCCAATGGATGCACTACCCGCTGCACATCGCATGGGATATGTGGTCCTGGCCATCGGTGCGGCACACGCCACCAAACGCCTTCCACCGCACCGGCTCATCGAACTCGCGCGATCGGTGCCGGGACCACTGGTTCTGGTGGGGGGTAAGGAGGACCGGTCCGTGGGTCGTTACGTTGCTGATGCCTTGGGAGGGCGTGTGTTCGACGCTACTGGCCGATACGATCTGCTGGGCAGCGCGTCACTGATCGAACGCGCACGATCGGTCATTGCGCACGATAGCGGAGCCATGCATATCGCCTGTGCGTTCCACCGACCGGTGATCAGTGTATGGGGTAACACCGTACCGTTATTCGGGATGGGGCCCTACCAACCCCTTCACCCGGAGCGCGCGATGGTGAGCGAAGTGACCGGACTATCCTGTCGTCCCTGTAGTAAGATAGGGTCGGACCATTGCCCAAAAGGCCACTTCCATTGCATGGAGAAACAGGACCTGAACGCCATCATCGAACACCTCCACCCATGAGCTGGGATATCTATATCCAGGACCTTCCGGACGTGCCGTCCATGAAGGACGTTCCCGCGGACCATTCTCCTGGACCCATTGGCACGCGCGAGGACCTGATGACGCGGATCAAGGAGGTGATCCCCTTTGCTGAGCAGCAGGACGGGGATTGGCTCTTCGTTCGGTCCACGGGTATCGATCTGAGCATCCAGTTCCACATGGAGGACACCACCCAGGTGCGCTACGTGCTGGTGCACGTGCATGGTGGTGAACAAAGTGCCGCCTGCGTATCGGCGATCTTGCGTCACCTCGGCCTACGTGCCCATGATACTGCAACGGGAGACCTGTTCGACGGTCATGGACTGGAGGAGGCGCTATGAGCGGAACGTACTCCGAGAAGTTGCAGTAACGAAGCTGCGTGAGCGATCACCACGATCGGAACGATCAGGCTGGGCAGCCACACAAAGGGCACCTCCAGCAGCGCGAACGAGCCATCCCGCGCAACGAACTGTTGAAAGGGTGAGGGTGCGCTGAGTGCGCCGTGGATGAGCACGGAAAACACCAGTAACAGACCAACCACATTCCAAACGATCAGCATTCCGCGGGGCAATGCTCCCGATCGCCTCGACCACGCGTACAAGAACAGTGCGCTGACACCCGTGAAGAGGTCGAAGTTGCGCCCTTCCCAGGTCATGACCTGTGGGATCGAACCTTCCAGATACAATTGGTGGAGCACCGCTTCCACGGGGATGCGGACGGTATGGAGGAGCAGCAACGCGGAAGGGTCGAGGTTTCCTAGCCATGTCCTTCCAGCGCGAACGGAGAACAAGCCCGCAAGCACCAGGAATGGAGGCGCAACGGCCAGAATGAAGCGCGGCGGAAGCGCTGGTGCACCGGCATAGAAGCCCGAGCGTGCGATGATGATCTGGAGCGCAGCCCAACCGGAGAGGGCGAGGATCACACGGGAACGGTGTTGGCGAGCGGCCTGGACCGCGATCGACACAGCCACCGATGTGGTGATGACGAAGAGCAGTTCGATGCAGGTCCGGGAGGCCACGAAGGGGTCAGGTGAAGAGCGCCTTCAGTTCGGTGGCGTCCTCCGGCTTCATCCTACCGGCAAGGATCAAGCGCAATTGACGCCGGCGCAGGGCACCATCATAGCGCTTCTGTTCCTCTTCGTTCGTGGGCTTCACCTCGGGTATCCGGATCGGCTGGCCGGCATTATCCACGGCCACGAAAGTGTAGATCGCACTGTTGCACGGGATCTTATCGCCAGTTTGCTGGTCCTCCACCCATACGTCGCTCCACACCTCCATGCTTGTTCCGAACGCGCGACTCACATGGCTCTTGATGGTGACGAAGTCGCCCAGTTTGATGGGCCGATCGAAGCTCACATTGTTCACCGCGATGGTGACCACCACCCGCTTGCAATGGCGATGAGCACTGATTGCGCTGCTGATATCAAGCCATTGCAGTAGGCGGCCACCGAAGAGATTGCCCAACGTATTGGTGTCGTTGGGGAGCACCAAGTGGGTGGTCTCGGAGTAACTTTCCGTGGTAGGCCTGAAGGTGGGGTTCATGAAGCGCTTGCCGTGATCGGCGCGCGCAAAAGTAGCCCTCAACACAGCGCAGTGGCCCTGATCGGTACGGGTATCTTCGCGCCATCATGCTCACCTTAGGCACAAAGGCCCCCGACATCACGGTGATGGACCATACCGGTAAGCCTTTCAGCTTGTCCGATGCATGGCACCATCACTCGGTGGTGCTGTTCTTCTATCCGAAGGCGGACACCCCGATCTGCACCAAGGAGGCCTGTGCGTTCCGCGATGCATTGGCGGACCTGGAGGCCAGGGATGCGATGGTGATCGGTGTGAGTACGGATGACGTGGCCGGTCAACGCGCGTTCAGTGAGCGCTACAAGCTTCCTTTCGTCCTTTTGTGCGATACCGAAGGAAAGCTCAGCGACGCCTACAAGGTGCGCAGCTTCTTCGGACTGCTGGGTGGCCGCGTCACCTATGTGATCGACAAGCAAGGCGTGATCCGTGCTGCATACAGTGCACGACTTGAGGCCGATGGCCACGTGCAGCAGGCGCTGCGTGCCTTGGAGACCGATCAGAGGAATTCGTAGAACAACACCCTTCCATCGTCCGTGCCCACCAACAACCGTCCGTCGTGGATGATCAAGGGGGCCCGGTGGTGTTGGTCCTTGTTCTCTGCGACCGTGATCACTTGCACCACCTTTTCCGCCTTGAGCACCTCCACCGATCCATTGGACGCAGCCCGGAGCAACGCACCATTGTGCTCCACGTGGGTCTGCTGATAGAACCGGTCGAACGAGGAGTTCTTCATATCGAGACCCATCGCACGCACTTGAGATGCCTCCGGGATCCAGAGGTTCTCACGGAGGACCTTCTCCTCCTTTCCCGTGGTCACATTCCAAACGGCCCGTTTACCGGAATGTCCGATGAGCACCACCTTCTCCCCATTGGCATTGAAGGCCACATGGTACACAGCCGTCCCTCCATCCGCGGCATATGGGAACACATGGATCCGCTTCCCCTTCTCCAGATCGACCAGTTCGGCACCATTACCGGTTCCCATGAGGATACGGTCGCCCTTGGGAGCAATGGCAAGGGACACCACTTCGCTCTTGCTCGTTCGGATCGTACGCAGTGGTGTGGTGTTCACCACCTGAGCTGCCAGCGTGGAAACGATACCGACCGAGGACCAAGCGAGGATGAGGTTGCGTAAGAAGGACATGTTCAAGGTGTGATGAGCACGCGCTGTGTATTGAGCCACTCCTGTGCCGCAGTGGCCTCCCCGAACATCTGGATCGGGCGGGCTGGCTTATGGTGCCTGACGAAGACATTGGCGGCCAACTGGTGTCCGAAATCCCGGACGATGATCGCATCGGCAGCGATATAACGATTCGACTCCTCTGAAGATGCATAGGCGCGGGCCTCGTTGCTCATGGTCGTTCCTTCGCCAACGGATACCATCAACAGGACCTTGCGCCCATCACGACCTTCAGCAATGGCATCGAACATGTGCTGAACATCCGACGGTTCCACCAACCGATGGTCTTTGAAATGCGCGTGCACCAGGTCCGGCTCCAAAAAGCACACCAAACTGGCTTCCAACTCCACTGTTCGCATCGTCAATACCGCTGTTGGACCAAAGGTACGTGCCAAGGCTGGACTCACCGGACCAGCAGCCATGCCGAACCATCGCCCCGTTGACGGATGGTGGCAAGAGCGTCCAAGGCCTCCTTGCGCGTGCCGTAGCTACCGAAGGCGACCGGATAGAGGTCGCCTCGTTGTGTCAATCGCACTGCGGGATAGCCGGCCTGTTGAAGCTCCCCCAAGCGCTTGTCCGCGTTCTCAGGCTGGGCAAAGCATCCACCGATGATATGGAAACGGGTCCGCAACCCGGGATCCACGGACGGCATGGCCACTGCCGTGCTGTCGACAGGTGCCGGAGCGTCCGGCACCGAAGGGCGCATATCGATCGTGACGGTGATGCTGTCGCCCGGAGTGATCGGGACGGTGGTCACTTCCTCGGAAACGGGAAGGGTGAAGACCGCAGCGCCAACAACGGGGTCCGGAAGTTCTTCAGAAGGGCGATTGTAGCGGGGAAGTTCCGTACTGCGGAACGGCGACACATCACTCCATCGGGTGTGCCCTGCTTCACCTTGCTGGATGACCCAATAAACCGCCGCTCCGCTGAGGACCAACGCGAATGCGGCCGCCACCCAACGTGCCGTGTAGCGCTGTGCCTCAGGCTCCGGTTCGATGGATGGGTTCGGCATCTGGATCACCGGTACGGGTCGCACCTTGACCTCCTCCTTCGCCAGCAAGGCTTTGATCGGTCGAAGGCCATACGCATCCCTCAGGAAGTTGATCCGTCTATCAGGGTCGAATTGAAGGTTCCCTTCCTCATCCCGGAAGAAGATGCCCATGTGCGGGAGTTCCAGTCGGCCTTCGCGCTCCAGCACGCCGGCCCATAGAGCGATCTGCTGCTCGATACGCTGGTTCGCCTGCCCAAAATCGATCCGGTCGCGTTTCGCCAGATGATCGGCCAATAGACCATCATTGCGGACCAGATGCCGATTGAAGCCAAGCTCCTTGGCGGGGGGGTGTATGAGGTGACGGGCCTCGTCCAAACGGGCCGGGCGATAGTGCGTGAGAAAGCCACCCCATTGGGGCACGATGACA
Organism: Flavobacteriales bacterium; assembly: GCA_016718655.1. GTDB lineage: Bacteria > Bacteroidota > Bacteroidia > Flavobacteriales_F > PHOS-HE28 > PHOS-HE28. The sequence continues at coordinate 35,090 of JADKCV010000015.1, forward strand.
CAATCGTGGTCGTGCAGCAACTCAGCAAGGTCCCTTTCGATACCCATCACGCGGCCAAATTACATCAGGAGCGCCCGTCGACGCGCTTCTTCCAGATCGGCAGGTGTGTCCACGCAGAACGAAGCGTGACCCGTGATACCGACCCTTACCCGATGACCGTGCTCCAGCCAGCGCAGTTGTTCCAAGGATTCGGCCAATTCCAAGGGAGAAGGAGCCAGCGTCACCAACCGTCCGAGCACATCGGACCGGAAAGCGTAGAGACCCACGTGCTTGAGGAAGCGGAAGCGGCTATGGCGAGGACCATTCGAGGGTAGCCTCAGGAAAGGGATGGCGGCCCGGCTGAAGTACAAGGCATCCAGGTCCACGGTTGTCGTGATGAGCACCTCACCCGGGTCGTCGAGGTCGTGGTCGTCCGTCACCACTTGGGCCAAGGTGGCGATCCCGCCCGGCGCTTCAGCAAGGGCCCGGCACAATTCATCGATCTGGGCAGGCACGATGAATGGTTCGTCGCCCTGGATGTTCACGACGGCATCATAGCCTTGATCGCCCATCAACGCAAGCGCTTCAGCGCAACGATCGGTGCCGCTCGGATGATCCTTCGAGGTCATCACCACCTTTCCCCCATGCTCCAACACATGCGCGAACACCCGATCATCGTCGGTCGCCACCACCACTTCAGCCAGTGCGAGGCACGAACGGGCTTGGTCCACCACGCGCATCACCATGCTTCGGCCAGCGATATCGGCCAACGGCTTACCGGGCAATCGGCTGCTTGCGTAACGGGCGGGGATCACCCCTAGGATGCGAGATGTGGACATGGGTGCCGTCGGGCCCTAAAGTTATCGAGGTCGATCGTATGCGTTTGCCTGCACATACAAGTGGAGTTCAGTGATATGGTCCGGTCCCACCCCGCTCACCGATACGAACAAGCTATCGCTTGGCGTTCGGACCTCAGGGGTCAGGTACCACAGTGCACTTCCTTCCGTGGCGGGCAGGACCGCCTTCCGTTCTCCATATGGATACCCTCCATGACGCATGGAAAGGACGACCTTCATACCTTCTGGAACATGCGCATCCATGGAGCGCTTGCCATGCACCTCCACGAATGCATGGTCCCCTGCGTTACATCGCTCCCAAGGAATACCAACGTGACCAGGACCTAGCAGTTCCGCAAAGGGGATCCTTCGGTAACCGACCAGGTCCGGGGGAGCAAGGAAAAGGTCTTGGGACCGGTCCAACGACCACAAGGAACCCAGGTCGACATCGGGATGAGGATCCAGGAACGCAGCTTTGTACGCGGGCCAGGTCATTCGGGAAGTGTGGATGGAACCTGTTGCGACCTGCCGTGTCTGGAACAGATTGAGCATGACCAAGGCGACCACGAGAATGCCTGAACCGATGCGGACCGCCTTTCCTTGTTCGGATGAGCGGACCAGTAATGCGCCCAGTGGCAAGGCCATCACCGCATAGCTCTGCACCAACGCACGCTGACCGAAGCTATCGGCGTACCACCAGCACGACCAACTGGCGATCACATACAGGTTCATCACGAAGAAGGTCGGCAACGCCACGGACCATTCCGGGAGAACGCGACGCAACCGGAAAAGCCCAATGGTCGCCACGAACATGAGCGGAGTGTAGATGTACCAGCCCTTACGGAAACTGAAAAGCACCTCCAAGAGATAGGGCCTCAGGAAGTCGAATCCTTCGCCTGGATTATTGTAGCTCATATACAGGTAGCGACCGGTCAACTTCTTCCAGTACAGGAACTGGAGCATCGCCACCGCGAGGACCAGCGTTGCGACCACCAGCACCTGACCGCGCGCATTCCACCAGAGCCCTGCCTGATCCCGCCACCTACGAAATGACACCATTCCGAAGAACAGTGGGATCAGCACGATCACGATCTCGGACGGTCGGGAAAGGCATAACACCCCGATGAGAAAGCCTATCACGATAGCATGGCGCATCCGATGTTCCCTATGCCAAAGCACAGTGTACCAGAGCAGGGAAGCTTGGAGCGCGAACAAGAAGATATGCGGCATACCGGTGGAGTAGAGTACCTGATGCAGGTAATTGGTACCCAGTACGACCAGGCCGATGCTAAGTGCCGTTATCCCATCGGAGAAGAACAGGCGCAGCACGTTCATCAACATCCATAGGCCCAAGAGCACGTAGCATAGGGTGCCGATGATGAGGCTCCATTGATAGGGTGATGAGAAGCCATCAGCGGGAGCATCGGTAAGAAGCGCTGTGAGATGCCCCATCAAGAAGAAAGGTGACCAAAGCAGGGCCAGGCCCATGGGGTACTTCAGCACCCACCCCCCCGTGGGCCTCTCCTGGGCTTGATAGAGCGTTGAAGAGCTCTTGTACAACTCCCGGGCTTGTTCCACCCATGAGATATCCTGGATGGTGGGGTCGTGATGGATGAACGTGGCAGGCAAATACAGGTAATACCCGAAGATGTCCCAACTGATGATATTGGCCGGTGGTGAGATGAACAGCGCGATGGCCAATGTGCACCAAAGCACCAGGACCGTTGTTCTGGACCGGATGGAACCAGCCGAAGCGGTATCGCTCATAGCACCATGCTCAGCTGCACTTGCATACTACGCGGTGCCTCGATAGCCAATGGGCGTAAGGAGTACACCTCGTTGCCCAGGTTGTTGACGATGAACATCACACGCACCTGTTCGGTCAACTGCGCACCGATACGGGCATCCACGATCCAGTCCCCCGTGGTGTGCGTACGCATCCATTCACCCACTCCGGTGCGCAGGCTGAGCACATCACTTTCCACCTCATCGAGATCGACGAAGATCCTGTCGATGTTGCGGACATGACTGTTGTACCGCGTGCTCAGTCCCCATTGCAACCGCTTGTATCCGAACTGAATGTCCGATCGGAACAACTGCTGAACGCGGAACTTCAAGATGTTGTCGGTCGTGTCGAAACTGGTGGTCCTGTAACTGTAGGGGACCGATGCTTGCGATACCGGAAGGGCATAGACCTGTTCGGGCGTGGTGGAGATGGGCTTGGTGGTGGTATAACCCATGAGGACCGTAAGGTCGATAGGACCCAACTTGCCCTTGCCCGCGAGTTCGAGTTCCAGGCCCGTTACCCGTGCCCCACCCGTGTTCACGCTCTTGAACCCCAGTCCGGGGTCCAGCTGCAGCTGACCATTGACGACCTGCACGGTGGTCGGGGCCCATTGGCCGAAGGTGAATTCCACATAATCCGCGAAATCCTGCTGGAACACCACGGCATCGAAATATCCCATGAACGAACCGACCTTGAACCCTTGCTTCACACCGGCCTCAACGTTCCAGCTTTGCTCGGGCCGGAGCTCCTCATTGGGATAGATCACCAACTTCCCTACGCTGGTGCTGATGAATCGTTCACCGATGGTCGGGAACCGGAAGCCTTGTCCATAGCTGGCGCGCAGGTAGGTCGCTTGGTGGACCTGATAGGTTGCGCCAGCCCGGAACACCGGCTGTGCCACCTCATCCTCGTTCACGGTGAATTGCTCGTATCGCACACCTCCGGAGATCGCCAGCTTGTTGAAGAGTTTCTTATCCACTTGAACATAAGCGGCCAGGTTGTCGGCCGAGTTGATGCCATCGCCATCCGTATCCCCGCTGTACAAGAGTGCCTGGCTCTCCACATTCCGGGCAAGAAGACCAGCGGTGATGACCGTTTCTCCGAACAGGTCCAGTTTCTGCTGCACCTGGTATTCGCCATGCATCACCTCATTGCTATTGCTCTGGTCGTTGTTGTTATCGAAGACCTGGCGGTGGAACCGGCCACGTAGGCTGTGGCGTGTGCCTGCCTTGGAGTGGTACGTGATGAATGGATCGAGGTAATACTGCATCCCACGGGTGGTGGTCACGGTGCCAGGTTCAGGCCGATACAGACCGGCATCGGTATCACTCCAGATGAATATGCTCGAGCTGCGGCTTTCCATGGCGTTGAGGTTCACGCCATAGGTCAGCCCCTTGATCTTGCCATTTCGCCAACGAAGGCCGGTATTGAACCGGACCCGACGCTCATAGCCACCAGGCCCTAAACGGTACGGATCGACCGCAAGGCTGTCGGGATCCACGAGGTCCGGTCCGACATAACCCCCATCGCCAAATGCGTTACCCCCGAGCACAAGGTCCAATTTGCCGATCTGACGGCTGTGGGAGAAGTTGGCACCTCCGAAGATGGGACCGTTGTCGCCCCACCACTTTGCCGGAGCATGACCGGGTGTATCGTACATACCGGAGAAGACATTGACCCGCGTCCGGGGTTCGGCTCGGGGGTACGCTGTGCGCACATTGATGACACCACTCAATGCAGCGCTACCATAAAGAACCGATGATGCACCCTTGATCACCTCCACCTGTTCGATGTTCTCCAAGGGCAGGAAGGTCCAGTTCGGACGACCGATGTCCCCACTGAGGATGGGAATGTCATCCACCAGGACCTGCACTCTGCTACCGGCGCCATAACTGAATCCGCTGCCCGCTCGGATCTGGGGATCCTCATCGACCACCACCACCCCTGGCACCTGGTCCAAGGCTTCATTCAAAGCGAACACGTTCTTGTTCTGGATGATGTCCGGACGCAAGACGCTCAAGCTTTGGGTCACCTCCCCCACCCGTTGCTCGAATTTCCCAGCGCTCACCACCACCATGTCCAGCTGGTTGGCGGAGCTCTTGAGCCGAACATCGCGTGTGACCGATGCCGCCATGGGCAGGTCCAGTCGAACGGTTTGTGCTTGGTAACCCACGAACGAAAAGCTGATGGTCTGAGGTCCGACCGGTAGGGTGAGCGCATACGCACCGTTCACGTCGGTGGCCGTGCCTTTACCGGGAGCGTACACCACGTTCACCCCGATCAAGGCTTCGTTGGTGATGGAATCCCGGACGAACCCTTTCAAAAGGACTTCTTGCGCACAGAGGAACTGCACGACGAACAAGGCGGCGACCGCCGTGATGGATTTCAGCATACGTCGATCACATTTGGTGGGGCCCCTTTCGGGTGCGGGTAAATGTAGATATTCGCACAAGCCGCACACCGTGGACGACCAACAGTGGATACACCGCATCGCGTTGTCGATGCTCAAGGGCATCGGGCCGGTGAATGCACGCAACCTCGTGGCCTATTGCGGTGGTGTGGACCCCATCTTCAAGGACCGCAAACTGAAGAACACGCTGGAGAAGGTTCCCGGGATAGGCCCCAAGCTGATCGCCAGTATCACGGACAAGAAGGTGCTTGTGGCCGCGGAGAAGGAGCTGGCCTACGTGCACAAGCATAAGCTAAGGATGCGGTTCTACCTCGACGCGGACTATCCACAACGCCTGAAGCAAGCGGAGGATGCGCCTGTCCTGATCTTCTCCAAAGGCGAAGTGGAGACCGAGACAGAACATATGGTGGCCATTGTGGGCACCCGATCACCCACCGATCACGGCAAACGCCTATGCGTTGAACTCGTGGAGGCGCTGAAGGAAAGCAACGCGACCATCGTTAGCGGCCTGGCGTACGGCATCGACATCGTCGCACACCGCACGGCGTTGAAGAACGACATGCCCACCATCGGCTGTGTAGCGCACGGCCTCGATCGCTTGTACCCCGGGGAACATGCGAACACCGCCAAGGAGATGCTCCACATGGGCGGTCTGATGAGCGAACTGCCCAGCGACAGCACCTTCGCGCCCGGCAACTTTCCGGCACGCAACCGCATCATCGCGGGACTCAGCGACTGCACCATCGTGGTGGAAAGCGGCCCCAAGGGCGGCTCCCTGATCACGGCGGACATCGCATCCAGCTACGACCGTGAAGTGTTCGCTTTCCCGGGCCGACCGACGGACCCGCAAAGCGAAGGCTGCAACAAGCTGATCCAGCAGAACAAGGCCGCACTGGTCACGTCCGGAAAGGACGTGATCACCCTGATGGAATGGCTGCCCAAGAAGGGGAAGGCGCCGAAGCAGGCCGCCCTTTTCCTGGAACTGATGCCCGAAGAGCAGGTGCTGGTGGACATCATCGTGGCCAAAGGCAAGGTGGACATCGACGAACTGTGCGTGCAGAGCAAGATGGCACAGGGCAAGGCGGCGGGCCTGCTGCTGAACCTGGAGTTCAACGGCGTCATCCGTGCCCTTCCGGGCAAGGTCTACGCCGTGAACTGAGCGCACAGCCTTTCAACCAGGGGCCACTGATAACCTGTTCGTTCCCTCCGGAACTGCCCCTTGCCGGAACGATCCTCGGCATACCTTCGCGCCCAATTCCAACCAACATCCCAGCGATGGCAAAGAGCAACAAGGCTGTGGACGCCTTCATGGCATCCGTCAAACAGCGCAATGGCAATGAGTCTGAATTCCTTCAGGCCGTGCATGAAGTAGCCGAAATGGTGATCCCTTTCATCGAGGCGAACCCCAAGTACAAGGGTAAAATGCTCTTGGAGCGTATGGTCGAGCCCGAGCGCACCATCATCTTCCGCGTGCCATGGGTGGACGACAAAGGCAACACGCAGGTGAACCGCGGTTTCCGCATCGAGTTCAACAGCGCCATCGGACCCTACAAGGGCGGTCTGCGTTTCCACCCCAGCGTGAACCTCAGCATCCTGAAGTTCCTGGGCTTCGAGCAGACCTTCAAGAACAGCCTGACCACCTTGCCCATGGGCGGTGGCAAAGGCGGCAGCGACTTCGACCCCAAGGGCAAGAGCGACAATGAAGTGATGCGTTTCTGCCAGAGCTTCATGACCGAACTGTGGCGCCACGTGGGCCAGTTCACCGACGTGCCCGCTGGCGACATCGGAGTGGGCGGTCGCGAGATCGGTTTCATGTTCGGCCAGGACAAGCGCCTGCGCAACGAGTTCACCGGCGTGTTCACCGGCAAGGGCCGTACCTGGGGCGGTTCCCTGATGCGCCCGGAAGCCACCGGCTACGGCTGCGTGTACTTCGCCGAGGAGATGATGAAGCACAACAAGACCAGCTTCAAAGGCAAGACCGTGGCGGTCAGCGGCAGCGGCAACGTGGCCCAGTACGCCATCGAGAAGGCCACCCAACTCGGCGCCAAGGTGGTGAGCTGCTCCGATAGTGATGGCAGCATCTATGACCCCAACGGCATCGACGGCGTGAAGCTGAAGTTCATCATGGAACTGAAGAACGTGCAGCGCGGTCGCATCGAGGAATACGCCAAGAAGTTCAAGGGCAGCACCTATAAGAAGGGTGCCCGTGTGTGGGATGTGGTGGCCAAGTGCGATGTGGCACTGCCCTGCGCCACCCAGAACGAGCTGGACGGCAAGAACGCCAAGGACCTGGTGAAGAAAGGCGTGAAGTATGTGGCGGAAGGCGCCAACATGCCCAGTACGCCGGAAGCCATCACCGTGTTCGAAGGCGCTAAAGTGGCCTTCGCACCCGGCAAGGCCAGCAACGCCGGTGGTGTGGCCACCAGCGGTCTGGAGATGAGCCAGAACAGCCTGCGCCTGAGCTGGACCGCCGAAGAGGTGGACCAGCGACTGCACGACATCATGAAGAACATCCACGCCGCCTGCGTGAAGTACGGCGCCGAAGGCAAGAGCGTGAACTACGTGAAAGGCGCGAACATCGCCGGCTTCGTTAAAGTAGCCGACGCGATGTTGGACCAAGGCGTGGTGTAGGCCGACCAGTGACCATGATCAAAAGCCCCTGCCGTGATGAACGGTGGGGGCTTCTGCGTGTACCGTCATACGAAGCCCTTGACCACCTGCGTTCACGGACCATTGCCATGCGAAACCTCCTCCTTCTCCTCATTACCACAGTTGTACTCAGCGCCTGCGGCAATTCCACACCTTCCGAACGGTGGGATCAGGCCGAAGCGGCTACGGTGAGCGCACCCGATGTCGGCGCCTCCCACGGTGCGGGGCGGAGCGCCCCGTTGCTTGAGCAACGCAAGATCATCCGCAACGGTAGCCAGCGCTACGAGGTGGATGACCTGGACGCGGCTCGCAAGCTGATCCTGGCGCAGGTGCAAGCCCATGGCGGGCATGTGGAAGGTGACGACCGCAGCGAACGCGGCTCTTCCATCGACCTGAGCATACGCGTGCGTATCCCGGCCGACCGTTTCGATGCCTTCTTGGGTACACTGCATCCACTCGGTGAACTACTCGACCAACAGATCAGCGCCACAGACGTCACGGCGCAATGGGTGGACGTGGAAGCCCGGCTGGCCGCCAAGCGCAAGGTGGAGGAACGCTATCTCGCCATCGTGGAGCAAGCAAGCGCCGTGACCGAGATCCTCGAGGTGGAACGTGAATTGGGCAACGTCCGCGCCGAGATCGAAAGCATGGAAGCGCAACTGAACGCGCTGAAGGATCAAGTGAGCATGAGCACCCTGACCATCACCTGCACCAAACCACAAGCCCATTCCGAACAGGGGTCACCCCGCTTCGGGCTTGCGATCAAGCGCGGATGGCACCTCTTCGTTGGCTTCCTGGTCGGCATCGTTCACCTCTGGCCCTTCATCCTGATCGCCGGAGGTATTCTCCTTTGGCTGACCAAGAGGCGGAGCGCACGGAAGAACTGAGCAGGCCTCAGCGGGCCACTACGATGCGCTGTGCCCCTCCACCTTCGAAGCGGACGAAATAGGTGCCCGGGAGCAGATCATGGACCGCGAACAATACGCGTCCGGCACCCATCGGCATTCGCTCCGAACGCACCTCACGGCCGAACGCGTCGAACAAGGTCGCTTGACCACTATGCCCTGCCGGTAAAGGAACGGAGACCATATGGGACGCGGGGACCGGGAAGGGTGCGTCCGGAAGGTCCGAACGTACACTATCCAATCCTACGGTCGCGCCTCCAGCTGCCGGAACGCTGCGCACCTGATGAACTTCACCCTGAGCGGCACCGATGAAAGCCACCGCTGAGAGCGCATCGATGTCCCACGCCCCTGGGATGGTCATGGCATAGGTCCGTTGCACCAGCGCCCCTTCAGCGGGATCCATGACGGGATCACCTTCCACCGGGGTCATCAAGCCGCGCAAGACATGCCGATGGATATAATCGGGATGGTTGCCGTTCACATAGTCCGTTTGCCACCCCACGATATCATCCTGCGTGAGTGCGACATGTATGCGGTCCTCGTCGGAAAGCGTACTCGTGTAGTACACTTCCATCTCCACAGTGACGGTCCGTGTTTCAACATCGTACGTCGTGGAAAGACCGATATTGGCAGGGGAATCCTGGGAAAGGACGGACCCTATGGCGCCCGACCAACCGTTGGGACCCTGTATGGGCCTCCGATTCACGCTTCCCTGTGGTTGCGAGACGACCCCGAGCACCCCCCATATCGCCGACCCCTCCGCGGTACGGAAGTCCGGCTGACCAGCAAGTGGCACCGCCAATCCACCTCCATGAACGGCGATGATGGTCAGCGCCTCCCCGTGCAGCCCTTCGAGCGAGTTGGCAATAGCATGTGCAGATGGACATACACCGCAACGGATGGCCGTGAACTCCTCCAGCAATGCGGTTCGCGGTTGCGGTCCTGTACCCACAAGCGTCTGAGTGTAGAGGGAGGTGTGCAAAAGCAAGAGCGCAAGTGTAGCAAGGTGGCGTTGCATAGGAGCTTTCATGAAGTGGAGATGAAGTGGCTTATCAAGAAGGATGGTCGCGTATGAAGAAAGAACCTGACAGTAGGTGAAGACCCAGCTCCGCCTTTTTGGGGTCCCAAGCCAACAGCACAAACACCATCCTGATATCGGTCTGTTCTGTAACCTTTGTCATCCACAAGACTCCCATCATGCGTCCGATCATCGTCGCTATTCTCGTCATGACGATCTCCTTGGCTTGGGGTCAGGAGCACCATGGCAAGGTCAGGCCCGATCGACCCGAATGGGTTCAATTGATGTACGGACCGGATCCTGACCCAGGTGCAGTACAGGCCGCGTACGATGCGTACTACGCCGTGCACCCTTTCGTGAAGAACACCGACACGCAGTACTTCAAACGTTGGAAACGCGAGCTCGGTCGCGCATTCGTGCCCAAGGACCCCACGCAACGCGCGGATTACGAGCAGGGCTTACGCGATTACCTGGAGACCTCAGTAAGCGGTGGCGATCGGGCGGCCAACTGGACCTGCCTGGGACCCTTCGACTGGGACCACACCGCTGTGGACCGCAGCTATGCGCCGGGTTCCGCACATGTGTTCACGGTGGAAATGAGCCCCTCGGACCCTGACATCCTCTATGCCGGAACAGCGACAGCAGGTGTATGGAAGAGCACCGACCACGGCCTCATCTGGTCCGACATGACCAAGAACCTCATGGTGCGTGAAGTGGTCAGTGTTGAGATCGATCACACCAACCCCGATGTAGTCTACTTCGGTTCGGAGAACGACCTATGGAAGAGCACCAACGGAGGAGCCACCTGGGCCATCATTGGAGATGCGACGTTCCAAGCGCTGGACCATCGTCTGGCGGACATCGTTATGCACCCCACGGACCCGCAGACCATCCTCCTCTGCAGCGACCGTGGGCTCTATCGTAGCACCAATGGCGGCAGCACCCTCACACAGGTGCAACCGGGTGACTGGCTGGAGCTCGAGTTCAAGCCCGGCGACCCGATGACCCTCTATGCCGTGAAACAGGTGAGCAACCGAACGGAATTCTGGCGTAGTGTGAATGGAGGGACGACCTTCACGCAGGTAGGTATCGGTTGGCCCGCACCCGTTAGCCCCGATGAGCAGGAGCGCACCGAGATCGCCGTGAGCCCGGCCGCTCCCAACACCATCTACGCGCTGTGCAGTGGCGAGATCAACGGCGGCACAGGGCTCTTCGGCATCTACAAGAGCGAGGACAGCGGCAGCACATGGACATTCCAATGCTGCGGGACGGGGCCTGGTGGCGTACCCTCGGTGAGCAACCCCAATCTTTTGGGCTACAGCGATACCGGTATTGAACCAGGTGGCCAGTACTACTACGACCTGGCGCTGGCAGTGGACCCGGCCAATGCCAATATCGTCCACGTGTGCGGGATACAACGCTGGGTGAGCACCGATGGTGGCGTCACCTTCACCTGCCCAGCCAAATGGAGCCATAGCTACAAGCCCAATTACCTGCACGCCGACATCCACGACATCCGCTACTTCGGTGGCGAGATCTGGGTGGCCTCCGACGGCGGCATGTTCCAGAGCACCGACAACGGCGCCACCTTCACCCGGCGCATGTTCGGCATCTCGGGCACCGATTTCTGGGGATTCGGACAAGGCGGTTGGACCGGCAGCAATGTCATGATCGGCGGTACCTATCACAACGGCACCCTGCTCAAGGACAACAATGTTTACCAGAACGGCTGGATCAGCACCGATGGCGGTGATGGGGTGCGTGGCTACGTACACCCCCAGTACGACCGCCGTGTACTGAGCGACTATGGCTACAAGACCCTGAGCGGCGATCGTAACGTGGCCAACCGGAACACTACCTGGGCGCGCCAGCCGAACGCAAGCTACGTGACCGGCCAGAGCAGCGACCTCATATGGCACCCCAACCTGGTGAACACCGCCTACCTCGGCAACGGCACCTCCCTCTGGCGAACCGATGACAATGGCACCTCCTTCACACCGTTGCACGACTTCGGCGAGGCGGTGGCCAGCTTGGCCATGTGTTTCACCGACCCGAATGTCATCTACGCCTGCACCTTTGTCGATTGGTGGGGTGTGAAGCGCGTATATCGCAGCACCGATGCAGGTGTCAGCTTCACGGAGATCACCCCATCATCCACGCTGCTGGCAGGGAACACCTGGGTGCCTTACGACATTGCCGTCAGCGCCGCGGACCCATTGCGGATCTGGCTGGTGCGCACCTCGCAATACGGGAACTCACCGAACCTGAACGGCAACTGTATCTACACCAGCATGGACGGTGGTACGACGTGGACCAACATCACCACACCTGCGCTGAACAACCAGTGGCCCACCAACATCACCCATCAGTTCGGGACCGATGGCGGCCTTTACCTCGGCACACGCCGTGCGGTATATGTGCGGAACGATGCATCGCCCTCTTGGACCCAATGGAACAGCGGCCTTCCTGCGCGCACCGCCAGCACGGAACTGGAGGTGCACTACCGGGACGGCAAGGTCCGCAATGCCACCGACCACGGCATCTGGGAAAGCCCATTGGAGTTCACCAGCGTACCGATGGCCAACTTCAGCGCGGACAAACGCACGGTGACCTGCTTGGCATCTACCGTTCAGTTCTACGACCACAGTGCCTTGCGGGGCGACGGGTACAGCTGGAACTGGAGCTTCCCTGGCGGTTCACCGGCCACAAGCACCAACCGCAGTCCATCAGTGGTCTACGATTCACCCGGAAGCTATGATGTGAGCCTCACCGTCACCGACGTCAACGGGACCAGCACACGCACCATCACGAACTTCATCCGTTTCGAGACCTTCTCCGTCACCGCTCCCATAGCCCAGACAGCAGAGGATCAAGTGGTAACGCCACAAGGATGGCGCTTGGAGAATGCCGATGACGACGATAGCTGGGAGAACGTGGCGCTGGCGGTAGGTGCCGACGGTGCTCCTGGTCGTGCTTGGCGCATGGACTACTACTATTACAATGCGCCGGGGCAGCTGGACCGCCTGATCACCCCGGTGATCTCGCTGGGCGGTAGCGCCGGCACGCGGCTGAAGTTCAACCACGCCTACAAGCCCTATGGCGCCTCCTACACGGATGGCCTGCGTGTGGAGATCAGCACCAATTGCGGACAGAGCTGGTCCACCCTGTTCTACCAGGAGGCCTTCGCATTGGGCACCGCTACCACAGGAGCGAGTCCTTGGGCACCAGCAGCAGCCTCGGATTGGCGTTCGACCGACCTTGACCTCAGCGCCTACGACGGACAACAAGTGGTGCTGCGCTTCACCGGAGTGAACGATTTCGGGGACCGGCTCTACTTGGACAACTTGGTCCTGGAGAACAATGGCCTTCGCTTGGACCTGAAGGTGTTCTTGGACGGCGCCTACAACAGCGCCACCAGTTTGATGCAGGACGGACTCCGGACCACTGCTCTACTGCCTACTACCGAACCATACACTGGCCTGGGTTGGCCCATGGCTGGCGATGGTGGTGGTGAGGTCATACAAGCAGATGTGCTCGATAAGACAGGTCCGGACGCCATCGTGGATTGGGTTCACGTGGAACTTAGAACGGCCGGGGCACCCAACACGGTGTTGGCAACACGGTGTGCGTTGGTGCAACGTGATGGTGATGTGGTCGCCGAGGATGGCACTTCGAAGATCGCCCTGCTGGCTCCGCCAGGCAACTACCATGTCGCCATCCGGCACAGGAACCACATGGGGGCAATGACAGCAGCGTCCTTCAGTCTTGGGCTTGATGCCACGACCATCGACCTGCGGGATCCTTCCGTGGACCTGTTCGGGACTTCGGCAACTCGTGCTGTGGGTTCCGTTCGCACCCTTTGGTCGGGGAATTGCCTTCGGGACGGCCAACTCAAATACACCGGTGCGGGCAATGATCGCGATCCCATTCTGGGCGCCGTAGGAGGTACAATTCCGACAAGCACCAGCATCGGCTATCGCCAAGAGGACGTCAACATGGACGGAGTGACCAAGTATACCGGGCCAAACAACGACAGGGACCCCATCCTACAGAACATTGGAGGTACGGTACCCACCACCGTACGTATTGAACAATTACCCTGATATCGGTCAACGAAGAAGCCTCCCTCGAACGTTGGCGGCTTCTTCGCTCAAGCTGGTCGTCCCTAGCAGAACTCCTCGTAGGCCATCATCAGGTTGTCAGCGATCATCTCTGCCGAACGGCCCTCGATATGATGGCGTTCCAGGAAATGCACCAGCTTGCCATCCTTGAACAGGGCCATGGCCGGACTGCTGGGCGGGTAAGGCAGGAAGTGCCTACGCGCCTGGTTCGTCGCATCGGTATCGACACCGGCGAAGACCGTATAGAGCTTCATGGGTCTCTTTTCACCCTTGAGGCTCTGTTTCGCGCCAGGGCGGGCAGCCCCAGCGGCACATCCGCACACGCTGTTCACGACGCACAACACGGTACCGGGTTGGGTCAGTGCCTTGTCGACCTGTTCAGGAGTATGAAGTTCTTCGAACCCGACCATGGTCAGGTCGGTCTTCATGGGTGCAACGAGCTCAGCAGGATACATGGTATTCAAGCGGTTACGTGATCCAATGTCAGGGGTGAACTGCACGCTCACCTCCAATGAACAGGTACAAAGGTACATTACGATGATCCGGCGCTGCGTGTATTTGGACGGCTTGGGATCCCTCGGCTGAGCACGTGATCAAGCTTGCCTTCCACATTGCCTTTCAGGTACTTTCGCCATCCTTCCCCTCCCCCATGCGACATTTCACACTGAGCTTCTGCTTATTCGCCGTTCTTCTTCCTGGTCTGGCACAGGATCGTCCTGCTACACTTCCCGACGATGTTCGTGCGGAATTCATCAAAGGCGGTTTCCTGGACCAGGACTTGATCGATCTGGTGGCGAAGGATGACTATCGCACGGCACACAACGGAGTTCGTCACCAATACATCCGCCAACGGTGGCAGGGGATCGAGATCTGGAACGGTGATATCGCCATACACCGCAAAGCCAACGGTGAGGTGGTGCGCATGAACAATAGCGCCCGTCCCTATTTGGCCAAACAAGTGAACACCACTACGCCGATCATCACCGCACAACAAGCATTGGCCACCGTGCTCTCACGTACGCTACCTGGTGTGTCGATGCCAGGCCTGGTGGGCACAACGAATGAAGGACGCACCTTCACGTACGACGGCAGTGCCACGGGAGGAATACCGATCAGCGTACAGCTCTACCTGGTACCCCACGCATCCCAAGTACTCTTGGCCTGGAACGTGAACCACTATACGCCCGATGGTTCCCATTGGTGGAATGTTCGCATCGATGCGATCACGGGGCAGGAGTTGGACAGGAACGACTGGGTGAGCAGTTGTGCCTTTGCTGTTGATCACGATCATGCCCACGCGCGTTCCACACCGGAGGAAGCGCCTGCCCCAGCCGCACCGAACGACTACAACATCTATCCGTGGCCATCCGAAAGCCCAAGTCATGGACCACGGACCTTGGTGAACGCCCCGTGGCTGGATGGTGGCTTGGCCTCGCCGTTCGGCTGGCACGATACCGACGGGGTGGCCGGTGCGGAACACACGATCACCAAAGGCAATAATGTGCAGGCCCAGGAGGATACGGACGCCAACAACAGTGGCGGGTTCAGCCCGGATGGCGGTGCTACCCTGGACTTCGACTTCCCGATCAACCTGACCCTAGCACCCTCCACCTACCAGAGTGCTGCGATCACCAATCTGTTCTATTGGAACAACCTGATGCACGATGTGTGGTACCAATACGGCTTCGACGATGCATCGGGCAACTTCCAGCAGAACAACTACGGACGTGGCGGTCTGGGTAACGATTTCGTGCTGGCCGACGCCATGGATGGGAGCGGCACCAACAATGCCAACTTCGGAACGCCTCCCGATGGCAGCAACCCACGGATGCAGATGTTCGTCTGGACTGCTCCCAACCCCGATCGCACCAGCGACCTGGACAATGGTATCATCGCCCATGAATACGGGCATGGTATCAGTAATCGCTTGGTGGCAGGACCTTCCAATGTGAACTGCTTGAGCAACGCTGAACAGATGGGTGAGGGTTGGAGCGACTATTTCGGCCTGATGATGACGATAAAAGCCGGTGATGTGGGTACGGCTGCACGTGGCATCGGCACCTATGCATTGGGACAGGCCGTGACCGGTCCGGGTATCCGTCCTTCACCCTATAGCACCAATACGAGCGTCAACAATTACACCTACGCCAGCACCAACAGTGGCCTGAGCCAGCCCCATGGGATAGGCTTCGTCTGGTGCACCATGCTGTGGGAAATGACCTGGGAGTTGATCGGTGTTCACGGCCTCGATCCGGATATCTACAATGGAACAGGCGGCAACAATATCGCCATGCAACTGGTGATCGATGGGTTGAAACTCACCCCGTGCAACCCGGGATTCGTGGACGGCCGGGACGCTATCCTATTGGCCGATCAATTGAACAATGGTGGGGCCAACCAGGAGTACATCTGGGCGGCATTCGCACGACGCGGACTCGGAGCCAGTGCAGCACAAGGAAGCTCGACCAGCCGGTCGGACCAGACCGAAGCCTTCGACCTGCCAGTGGCGAATAATGTAGGGGTGTTCAGTATCCTTTCCCCGCCCGCCCAAGTGTTCGATTGTCCCGGTACCACAACACCCGTGACCGTTCAATTGCGCAATTACGGACTGGCACCACAAAGTGGCTTCCCGGTAAGCTACAGCATTGATGGAGGAACCCCGGTGACCGAGGTGTTCAGCGGTACGCTGGCAGGTGGTGCGAGCGTAAGCTTCACCTTCGCTACGGAAGCCTCGCTCGTCGGCCCCGGCCCACTGACCATCCTGGTGACCACCGAATTGGCGAGCGACCAAGTGACCGCCAACGACCCTCAAACGCGCAGTGTGACCCTGGCCAGCACGACCACCGTTACTGCTGACTATACGCAAGATGTGGAGAGTGGTTCGGCGACCCCCACGGGGTGGACGCTTCAAAACCCGGACAACGGTACGACCTGGAGCACCACGTTGCTGACGAATGGAGCGCTATGTGCTTCCAGTCGCGCATGGTCCATCAATTACTACAGCTACAATGCACCCGGCCAAGAGGACCGTTTGATCTCCCCGTTCATCGACCTGGCTTCATCGGCGGGCACACGCTTGAAATTCCATCACGCCTATGCCCCGTATGGAAGTGGTTATGATGATGGTCTTCGGGTGGACGTGAGCAGCGATTGCGGCACTTCCTGGTCCACATTGTTCCAACAGAGCGGTGCTGCATTGGGCACTGCCCCCAACAGCACTTCCGCCTGGACCCCTTCCAATTGCTCCCAGTGGCGGTTGAACGACCTGGACCTGAGCGCCTATGATGGGCAGACGGTCATGATACGCTTCTCCGGTTTGAACGCCTTTGGCAACTTCGTGTACCTCGACAATGTGGAGGTGGAGAGCAACGGTGTCAGCGTGGGCGTCAAGTTGATGCTGGAGGGGGCTTACGATATCAGCAGCGACCGGATGCGTGATGACCTCCGCGCCCTTGGTCAGTTACCGCTTTCGGAACCCTATACCGGCCTTGGAATTGCGATGGTGGGCGGCGGTGGGGAAACCGTGAATGCCACGGTCATGGCCGCAACCGGTGACAATGCGATCGTGGATTGGGTACTACTCGAACTTCGGGATGCTGCGTTGACCACCAATGTGGTGGCCAGCCGCGCTGCCTTGGTCCAACGTGATGGGGATGTGGTGGACAAGGATGGGTCGAGCCCGGTGGTATTCCTTGCTGCACCAGGCAGTTACCACATCGTGGCACGTCACCGCAATCACTTGGGAGTGATGACCTCCGGCCCGTTGGCACTGAGCGGGACGGTGACGGCCCTCGATCTTACCGCCGCGTCCACGATCACCTTTGGCACAGGAGCCAGGAAAAGCCTCAATGGTCGAGAATTGATGTGGGCTGGTGACGTATTGGGTGACGGCACCTTGCGTTACGTGGGTGCCAACAACGACCGCGACCCTATCCTTCAATCCGTTGGTGGCAGCATACCCACGGCGACTTCCGGCCCGGGCTATGGATCGGAGGACGTGAACATGGATGGGATCACACGCTACTCGGGCAATACCAATGACCGTGACCCGGTGCTGTTGAACGTCGGTGGCTCGGTTCCCACGGCCACCCGCAACGCCCAGTTACCTTGATCGATGCACTGAGCGAGTGACCTCACGGGTACTAGGAGTGATCACAACGATCGCTTCTTTCGAAAGAATGCTTTCATGAGGTCGGCACACTCCGCCTCAAGGATCCCACCGAGTACGAGGGTCTTGGGGTGAAGCGCGCGACCGCCCAGTCTGCGATAACCGGCCTTTTCATCGAACGCGCCGAACACGACCCTGCCCACCTGTGACCAGTGAAGTGCTCCAGCGCACATCACGCAAGGCTCCAAGGTCACATACAAGGTACAATCCTTAAGGTATTTCGCACCGAGGTGATCGGCGGCGGCCGTGATAGCCTGCATTTCGGCATGGGCCGTGACATCATTGAGGCGCTCGGTCAGGTTGTGACCTCGTCCTATGATCCGATCGGCACATACAATGACAGCGCCTACAGGGACTTCGTCCGCTTGGAAGGCAAGTTCAGCTTCGCGCAGCGCTTGCCGCATGAAGTGTTCATCGTTGTAGGGTGTGATCATCTGGTATGCTACGACATTGACGACGCCCTGTGACAAAGGCTACGTGGAAGGGTCAGGCGTGCTTGCCCGACCGATCAGATCATGGAGCGTGCCTTTTCGCGGTCCACCAAGGCGGCCTCCAACGGTGCATCCACTCCGACTTTGATGTCCTTGATATTGAGTTGAACAGTAGTGCGGCCTTGCCACTCGTTATCCTCTATGACGAACAAGGCACTGAACGGGTCCCCACGCTTGACCATCTCATAGTGTTGTGCCTGCTTGAATGCGATGGCATCATAGCGCGGACCTTGACCATCCATGGACCGTAACGTCAACTTCAGATGGTCGTTTCCAACGATACGGGCCGATCCCGTGTCGACCAGTCCACGCACCAGGAACACCGGACGCATGTTCGCCGGGCCGTAAGGCGCCATATGTCGCAGGATATTGACGAGGCGATCGTCGATATCACCGAGGCCGATCTCCATATCCACCTCCTCCATCGGTATTCGGCTGGCCGGCGAAATGGTGGCTCGTACCACTTCCTCGAATCGTTGTTGAAAGGCCTCCACATGGTCCAACGGCATGGTAAGCCCGGCAGCATACATATGCCCACCATACTGTTCCAGGAGATCACTACAGGCGCTGATGGCCTCGTACACATCGAAGCCCTTCACACTTCGGGCGGATCCGACGACCTTGCCGTTGCTCTCCGTGAGCACGATGGTGGGCCGATAATACTGTTCGATCAACCTGGACGCCACGATGCCGATCACTCCCTTGTGCCAGGTCTCTTTGAAGAGCACCGTGCTCCAGGCATCACGCAGTCGATCATCGGTGGCGATCATCTCCAGCGATTCCCGGGTGATGTCCTTATCAAGTTCTTGACGATGGGTGTTGTGACCATCCACGCGCAATGCGATCTGTTCAGCTTGGGCAAGGTCTTGCGCCAAAAGCAACTCAACGGCTTGACGACCATGCTCGATCCTCCCCGCAGCATTGATCCTGGGGCCTAGGGCGAACACCAGGTCCGTCACGCACAATCGCCGCTTCACATTCGCCATGGCGAGCATCGCTTGTATGCCTGGCCTCGGATGATCGTTGAGCTGCTTCAGTCCGACATGTGCCAGTATGCGATTCTCCCCATTGACGGGAACGATATCACAGGCCGTGCTCACGGCTACCAGGTCCAGCAAGGGGATCAACGCTTCAACGCCCATTCCATTTCGCATGGCGAAGGCTTGCATCAATTTGAAGCCGATCCCGCAACCACTAAGCTCCTTGAAGGGATAGGGACAATCATCGCGTTTGGGGTCGAGCACTGCAATGGCTGCAGGCAATACCTGTCCAGGGCGGTGGTGATCACAAATGATCATATCGATGCCCAGCGAGGACGCATAGTCGACCTTGTCGTTCGCTTTGATCCCGCAATCCAAGGCGATGATGAGCGTGACACCCTCGAGCTTCGCCTTATCGATCCCAGCGAAACTGATACCATAGCCCTCCGAATACCGGTCCGGTATGTAAAAGACAAGCTCGGCCGAAAAGGGCAATAAGAAGGAATGGACCAAGGCCACAGCCGTGGTGCCATCCACGTCATAGTCACCGTAGATCATGATGCGTTCACGATCCCCCAGTGCGCGCTCCAAGCGCTCCACCGCCTGTTGCATGTCCTTCATCAGGAAGGGATCATGCATCTGGTCAAGCGACGGCCGGAAGAAGACAGAGGCTTCGGCCGGCGATCCGATCCCGCGCTGTGCAAGTAGGCGTGCTATGTGTTCCGGACAGCGATCATGGGTCAACCCTTCCACCACCATGGGGTCCGGTTCGTGCCTCAATACCCATCGTTTCTGCACTGCAATGCTCATGGCCCGAAGATAGTAGCGCCCACGTATTCCGGACCCGTATGGACATGTCCCTGTTCTATGGATATTTGACCTTCAACGATCCCCTGGGAAATGGAACTTAGAACGTGGTTGATGTTTCCGGCCTCCACCTTGTTGATCGGCTGTGCAGGACTGCTTGGAAGCGGGAATCGTACCGTGATCCTGCATTCCGACCCTGAAGGGGCAACTGTTTTCGTGAACGGGAACGAGCGCGGTACCACTCCTTGGAACTATACCTACGAGCCCGATGATGGGGACTTGGTGGAAGTGGAGTTCCGGATGCCCGGCCATTTGAGCAATAAGCTGACGATCAACCCGACCATGAAGAATGGCATCCTCTTCTTGGAGGCCATGCTCTTCCACATTCCCTATATCGTGGACCACGATAACCCGGCGATGTACCGCATCGATAGGAGCGAGACCACCGTGCGCATGGTCAAAGAGCTTCCTACCGACATACCAGCTCGTATGGTACCCTTGTCCGGGGTGTTGGTGGCGCTCGGAGAGCGGCCGGAACTGGGTCGCTTGAACGGCAAGGTCGTTCGTCACGACAAGGATTCGCCACTCCGTGTGCTGGACCACCCGGAACAGTTGGGCACTTCCATGGTCATGGGCTTCAGGGACACGTGGTTGGATGTCAAGAGTGTGCGCAAGGGCACGACCAAAGGGGACGAGGCCATTCAACGGGCCAAGATGCATCTGGAACCATCCGTGAAGGACCTCCGCATGGATATCAAAGAGAGCAAGGGTCGGGCGCAGGGCAAACTCGACCTTGAGGTGCTGTGGCGCTTCTACAGTTCCTCTCGAAGTGATAGTGTGATCTGGGAGGAGACCACCCGCACCACGCACTACGCGAATGGCGGTCGCCTGGACGAATTGGTCGGGGATGCTGCGCGCGAAGCCGCGCGATCACTGGCTGGCAACAGGGTTCTGGCCGAGCGACTGGCCGAACGCTACGGTGCCGGATTGACCGCCAGTAAGGGAGGCAACGTGCTGCTCACCCGACCGGTTCCCATCGGGTTCACCGGCCGCAAGGACATGATATCGGCCTTGGTCAAAGGCGTGGTCACCATCAGCATGGACAAAGGCCATGGCAGTGGCTTCGTCATCAGCAACGACGGATACATCCTTACCAATGAGCACGTGGTGGAGGGTGAAAGCCTGGTGAAGGTGAAGTTCGAACAGGGTTTCAGCTTGGACGGACAAGTGGTGAAGTTCAACAAGGATTTCGACCTCGCCCTCATCAAGGTGCAAGCCACCGATCTGCCCGCCTTGTCCATCGGACACGATGATCAGCTCATGTTGGGCGAAGAGCTTTTTGCGATAGGCACACCCCTCGATACCGAACTGGGACAAAGTGTTTCTCGCGGTGTGCTCAGCGGGCGCCGCTCCATCGAAGGACGCTCATACCTGCAGACCGACGTGAGCATCAACCCGGGCAATAGTGGCGGTCCGCTCATCGATGAGACCGGTAAGGTGGTGGGCGTGACCACCTTGAAGATCAGTGGCAAAGGCTTGGAAGGCCTCGGCTTCGGCGTTCCGATATCGCAAGCACTGGAAATGCTCAACATCTCATTCGTCAAATGATGGCCAGGCGTCCCCACCTCACGTTCATCCTCATAGCAGTCGCATTGAGTGTTAATGGCCAGATGGGCATACGCCTAACACCCTATCAGTATGAACGGGTGGAAAAGGGAAGCAATGCGCACATCGGGGCAGGATTCGATCTTGACCTGAGTCGACGAAGCGCCATGAGCGTCGATTACAGTGCGCGATTCGACATTTGGGGGGTGGCTGAGGCGAACGTGGAGAGCTACGATTTCTATGGCTACTTCGTCAGCTACTCTCCTATCACTCGCACCTGGTCGCTGACCCTGCGCTCGCTTTACTTCCTTAACGACGAGGTTTCCGGTTTCTACATCGCTTCCAGCATCGGTTATCGTGCTGTCGAATTGGAGTTGGATCCGGATGTTTCGGCCACGGGATCGTGGGTTACAACTCAACCTTCCTGGGCTCGCCGAAGCACACACAACGGCGGGTACACCCAATTGGGCTTTCGCTTGGGCATTCGCAGTGAGTTGGATGGCTTCTATGGCGACCTATTCCTTGGCCTCGGACTGAATCTGGGCGATCCGGACCTTGACCTGCCTTTGTACATGGCCCAGAGCGACTGGGGTATCAAGGACCTCTACCTTCAGGCTGGGTATTCCATGGGTATCGGCTGGTAGTTCGACTTGTTGGAAGTAACAAAGCCCCGCACTTTCGTGGGGGCTTCGTTACCTGTGGGTCCTGCCTTCAGCAGTGCGCACGCGGCATCATCACTAACGGTATCCGTTGATGTATGCATTGGCGATGATCTCACTTTCGCGGATCAGCCCTTGCACGATCTCTCGGATCACGTCGTTCAGCTGTTGGTCCGTATACCGGTTCAGGTCTTGGTACACGTGCGTTTTGCGCTTGCTGCTCTTGATGAAGGCTATCTTATCCTTCTTCGTCATGGGACCTTCTACGGCAACCCCGGGCGAAAGGATCCATTCCGCTGCAAAAAAGTCCGGACGCCCTACGGCAACGGGCTTTCCGGAAACACGAACAGCGGTCTGCCGCATGGAGGACCGCTGTTCGCGAAGGCACTTCGGGAGGTCAACCAAGGGCAGGACGAGGTGTGTTTCGCAATGCATAAATGCGACCCAGGGTCCGCAGGTAACGATCAACATCGCCGACCAGCAACAAACGCTTGGCCTGGCGCTTCAACAACTCGGGGGTGATGGTCGGGGTATCCATGGTGTGTCGATGATGTTGATCCTACCATTTCAAGCGGCGTGCCAAACTCCTCGAAGCCCTGTTCCGGCGCGGTTGTATCCGGACCGCTACTTTTGCGCGGATGCGTCGCGGAGCCTACCTTGTCGGTGTGGCAGGTGGCAGTGGATCAGGCAAGACCAGCTTGGTACGCGCCCTGCGAGAGCAATTACCTCCGGGGAGCGTTTGCGTGGTCTCACAGGACGACTACTACCACCCCAAGGAACAACAGGCCATCGACCCGAATGGCAAGGTGAATTTCGACCTACCCTCTGCAGTGGATATGGAGGGACTTGCACGCGACCTGCGCGAACTGGTCGCTGGTCGTTCCATCCACCGCAAGGAATACACCTTCAACCAACCGGATAAGGAACCGGACCTGATCGAGCTACTGCCAGCACCTGTGATCCTGGTCGAAGGGTTGTTCGTGTTGCATCATGAACCCGTTCGGGAGTTGTTCGACCTACGGGTGTTCATCGACGCCAGTGAGGGTGCTCAACTGGACCGGCGGCTTCGCCGCGACTCCCGTGAGCGAGGCTATGGGGAGGCGGAGATACTCTACCAATGGGAGCACCACGTACTACCCGCCTATCGGAACTACCTGCTCCCTTACCGGCACCTTTGCGACCTGCATGTGGTGAACGAGCTAGGTTTCGAACGTGCTGTCAACGTACTGCGCCACCACCTATTGCTCACGGCCGGGGTCGAGGAGCCGTTGGGTCAAGGCTTGTAGAGGCCGTTCTGCCTGATATGGCTGAGCACTTGTGGGTCCACCCAAGCATCCACTGCACGCCAGTTCGCAATATCACTACGGATCCGAGTAGCGGATACCTCGACCAACGGCGCATTGGCCACCACCCGAACATGTGGATGGCCCACGAATATGGACGACGCCAAATGTTCCTTCATTCCATGGCGAGGATAGACCAACAAACGATGGTGTTCAAGGATATCCTCAGGGTCCTTCCATTGGTGGAAAGAAGCCAGATTATCACTACCGATGATGAGATCGAACGAATGATCGGGCCAACGATGTCGCATGAACCGAAGGCTATCCGCGGTGTAGCTGGGTTTGGGAAGGTCGATCTCGAACCCACTGGCCACCACACCTTCATGCCCTTGTACGGCCAAACGGACCATGGCCAAACGGTGCGTATCAGGACTGATGGTACGCCCTTGTTTGAACGGATTCAACGGCGTGACAACCAGCCAAACCTGGTCCAGCCCCATATGCTTGAGCATGTGGTTCGCGACAGCCAGATGACCAGCATGGGGCGGGTCGAAGGTCCCGAATAGGCAGCCGACGCGCATCATCCAAGGAATTGGGCTACTCGCTCCACTGCCAGGGAACAGGCCTGCTGCAGATCATCATTCACCAGGACGTGGTCGAACCGTGGCGCGAACGTCATCTCTTGGCGTGCCTTTTCAACCCTGGTCGTCAGAGTATCCTCACTCTCCGTACCCCGTGAACGAAGCCGCGCCTCGAGAACAGCGATACTCGGCGGACTGACAAAGATGGCCAAGGACCGATCCTTGTAGATCTCCTTCAGGTGCAACCCACCGATCACGTCGATGTCGAAGATGGCATGGTGTCCTTCATTCCAGATGCGCTCCACCTCACTGCGCAAGGTGCCATAGAACCTACCCGGGTATACCTCCTCCCATTCCACGAGGTCGCCTGCTTCCACGTGGGCTTTGAAGGCCTCTTCGGAAAGGAAGTGATAATCCCGGCCATCCACTTCATTGGAACGCGGAGGGCGAGTGGTCGCGCTCACACTGAAGGCCAAACCCATGTCTTGAGCGAGAAGGTGTTTGACGATGGTCGTCTTTCCAGCACCCGACGGGGCGGAAAGGATCACACACTTCCCGGAATTGTAGGGTAACGCTTGGCTCACAGTACGTTCAGCACTTGTTCCTTGATCTTCTCCAGCTCATCCTTCATATGGACGACCAGCCGTTGAAGGGTGGCATCGTTGGCCTTTGAGCCCAAGGTGTTGATCTCCCTTCCCATCTCCTGAGCGATGAAGCCCAGCTTACGACCTTGTTGCTCATCGGCCACCAAGGTCTCCATGAAGTAGGTACAATGGGAACTCAGACGGACCTTCTCCTCCGTAACGTCCAACTTCTCCAAGTAATACACGAGCTCCTGTTCGAACCGGTCCGCATCAACTTGTACTTGGAGCTCAGCAAGCTTGCTCCGAAGCCGCTCGCGTGTGCGTTCTGTCCGCTTTGGGTCGAGAAGTGCCACTTCGCTCAACAGTGCTGAGATATGTTCCACGCGGGACCTCAACTCATCCCTCAGTCGATCACCCTCACTTGTACGGAACCCGTCAAAGGAATCAACGGCTTTGTGGATCAAGTTCAACACTTGCTGCCATTCGCCTTCCTGGAGTTTCTCGGTAGGTGGCTGGGTCACCTCAGGCATACGCAGCGCCTGAGCGAACAGGTCCGTATCCGCGTCTGGTGCAAGATCGGCCGCGATCGACCTCAGTTCTGCAAAATATGAACGCAAGAGTTCCCTGTCGATGCTGGTGCGCGTCCTCCCTTGGTTTCGTTCACAGGTCACCACCAATTCCACCTTACCCCGTACCAATCGCTCACTGGCCCAATGACGCAACTCAGCTTCGTGCTCTTTGTACAATGAAGGGACCTTCAGCAGCAGATCGAGCTGCTTGCTGTTCAGGGAGCGCACCTCGATGGTGACCTTACGGTCGTTGACCACTCCTTCCGAGCGACCGAACCCTGTCATGGATCGAAGCATGTGCGCGATTAGGCCGCAAAGGTAACGGGGTCATCAACGTTCAGGTTGTAGCTCCTTTACGACCGACCATGTGTACACCGAGGAAAATGGCAAAGGCACTAAGGCCCTGTACGACCCCCAGGTCCAAAGTTCGGACAACGATCACCCCGGAACGCGCATCGCCGAACCGCACGAACAACCAGGTCAGCCCAAGGGCAAGCAAAGGCTGGAGGTAGATGTAACTACCCACCACGCTTGGCTCCACCACGCCCATTGCCCAAGTATTGAGCAAATAAGCCACGAACGTGACCATCACCACCACGAAGAGCAGAGCAGCCCGGACCGGCAGGTCGAGTTCCGTCCAATGAACCGCGTTGAGCTCCGACCATCCGAAGGGAGCGACCATGACAAGGCCGAAAAGAAAACACCAGGCCATGACGGTGATCGCGTCGTACTTGCGCATCAATGGCTTCACGATAACGAGGAAAAGGCCATAGGAGGTGGCATTCATCAGAATGAAGAGGTCCCCCAAGGAGGACGCTCCGCTGTCGCCTTCATGTCTCCCGATGACGATCAATGTGAGCGCACCGGATGCACCTAGCACGATGCCCGACACCTTGGTCCACGTTACACGTTCACCGAGCAGCGCGGCGGAGAGCACCAATACAAGCACCGGGGTGGTCACCATGATGATGCTGGAATTGATGGGCGTGGTGCGCATCAACCCATGGAAGAACATCAATTGGTTGAGCGCCACTCCGAAGAACGCACACGTTACCAAACGGAGGAGATCGGACGGGTCGACGCGTTGAGGGCGGAACGCGAATACCGACCAGAAGAGCACCACTGCACCGATCACACGCAACAGGATGAAACCAGAAGGGCCTATCACACCTGGCATGAGACCCTTCGCCACCACGTAGTTCATGCCGTAGATCAGGTTGACCAGGAAAAGGGCGATGTGTGCCTTGGTCTGACGAGGTCGCATACGATCGAACGGATACCTTTAGACCCGTCGGCACAGGTTCGGCAGCGAAGATATCGGATGAGCGAGGCGAAGGCAGGCACCGATGAGAAGGACATCCGGAGGAACTTTCGGATGCGCAAGGTGCTGCTTCCGGTACTGATCGGCATGTTCGCTGCAGGCTGGTTATTGTGGCGTGATCTGCGCACGGAACGGTTTGAACTGGTCGGCCAAGGAACTGGCACCCACACTTGGGTGGATGTCAACCGCAACGGGCTCGTTGATCATGGTGACCCCACTGAGTTCGAGGTCGCTTCGGAAGGTCAGGGTGTGTACGGAAGGATGTCCGTACGGGAAACGTTGTTCCGGATCGAATGGACCTGGGCCAGTACGGGTTGGATACTGCTCGCATTGTTGGCCACGGCATTCCGCGACCTGGGATACATCTTCCGCATCCGGGTCCTATCAGATGGTCATCTGACGTGGCGTCAGGCCTTCAATGTCACCTTCCTATGGGAGTTCGCATCCGCGCTCACCCCATCCGTGGTGGGAGGTTCAGGGATCGCCATGTTCATCATCGGGCGGGAAGGCATAGCGCTGGGACGTGCCACGGCCATCGTATTGGTCACGGCCTTGATGGACGAGCTTTTCTACGTGGTGATGGTGCCTGTGGTGTTCTTGCTGGTAGGTCTTCAGGACCTCTTCCCCGCAGAATTGGACCATACGTTCTGGGGACTTCCGATCAAGACCATCTTCGGCATCGGCTATGGGTTCATCCTCCTCTTGGTGCTAGCCATATTCTACGGGGTCTTCTTCCGTCCCCGGGCATTCAAATTCGCCTTGCTCCGGGTGTTCAAGCTGCCCTTTCTGCGGCGTTGGCGACCCTTGGTCATCAAAGTGGGCGATGATATCGTGACCACCTCTGAGGAGCTACGAGGTAAGCCCAAGCGTTTCTGGGGAAAAGCCTTCGCGGCCACGTGTTTCTCTTGGGCGAATCGGTTCGTGGTGATCAATCTGATCGTGGCTGCGTTCTTCACTGTGAACGACCATTTGCTGCTTTATGCGCGACAATTGATCATGTGGGTCATCCTGCTCATCAGTCCCACCCCGGGAGGAAGCGGCATCGCCGAGATCGCGTTCTCCGGCTTCTTCAAGGACCTGCTTCCGGCGGTGGGTTACATCGGCGCCATTGCTATCATTTGGCGGTTGCTCAGCTATTACCTGTACCTGTTCATCGGCACAGTGGTCCTCCCCCGTTGGTTGCGCCGGACCCGATGGAACGGGACCACGTGAACACGCGACCTACCTTCGCGCCGATAATGTAGCAACGCATGAAATTCGGAACGAAGGCCATCCACGCCGGTGTGGAACCCGACCCTACCACCGGGGCGATCATGACCCCCATCTACCAGACCAGCACCTATGTGCAGGCCGCACCTGGGGACCATAAGGGATATGAATACAGCCGTACGCACAATCCCACGCGTACAGCCTTACAGAACGCCCTCGCCGCATTGGAGAACGGATCCCATGGCCTGTGTTTCAGCAGTGGCATGGCCAGTATAGACGCAGTGGTGAAGCTTTTGGGGCCCGGGGACGAGGTGATAAGCACGAATGACCTGTATGGAGGGACCTATCGGCTATTCACCAGGATATTCGAGGGTTTCGGGGTGAAGTTCCGTTTCGTGGACATGGGTGACCTCCGCAACGTCGAGGCTGCCATCACTCCGAAGACCAAGCTCATCTGGGCTGAGACGCCCA
The DNA here is from genome assembly GCA_016718655.1 of Flavobacteriales bacterium. Classification (GTDB taxonomy): domain Bacteria; phylum Bacteroidota; class Bacteroidia; order Flavobacteriales_F; family PHOS-HE28; genus PHOS-HE28. The sequence continues at coordinate 63,522 of JADKCV010000015.1, forward strand.
CCAATCCGCTCTTGCGTATCATCGATATCGCGGGTCTTGGTGAGCTTGCCCGGAAACAAGGCTGCCTACTTGGGGTGGACAACACATTTGCGAGTCCCTACTTGCAGACCCCTATCGACCTGGGTGCCGACATCGTGATGCACAGTGTGACCAAGTATCTGGGTGGTCACAGTGACGTGGTCATGGGCGCATTGGTGGTGAAGGACGCCGAACTGGCCGAACGACTTGCATTCATCCAGAACAGCAGTGGTGCGACACCTGGTCCCATGGACTGTTTTCTTGTGCTGCGCGGCCTGAAGACGCTGCATCTACGCATGCAACGCCATTGTGAGAACGGTAAGGCCGTAGCGGAGTGGCTCCTTTCACACCCCAGTGTGGACCATGTCTATTGGCCCGGCTTCACCACCCATGCCAATCACGAGGTGGCTGCTCGTCAGATGCGTGGATACGGCGGAATGATCAGTTTCACCCTGAAGGGGGATACCATGGCTGACGCAACACGGGTGCTCAGCGGCACAAAGCTCTTTTCCTTGGCTGAAAGTCTGGGTGGTGTGGAATCCTTGCTCGGCCACCCCGCGAGTATGACGCACGCCAGCATTCCGCGTGAGGAGCGATTGCGCAACGGTCTTGCGGACACGCTGATCCGTCTCAGCGTGGGTCTGGAGGACGCGGAGGACCTGATCGCGGACCTGGATCAGGCCTTGAGGCCCTGACCGGAACAAGCCAGCAATCCAAACATGGTGGTCGTGAGCCTCCTGCTTGGAGCCTGAACACAACTACCTTGCACGTGTTCCATTTCCGATGCGCTACTCCCTGCTCCTATCTAGCTTGTTCGTACCAGGACTTATCATCGCGCAAGCCAGCGCGATGGACCCTGCACAAGGATTCACCTGCCGAACTCACGATCATGCGGAGATGGAACATTTCCGCACCTCCGATCCCCAAGGTTGGCAGGAAGCCGTCGAAGCGCGCATTGCATTGGATGAACGTGCCCGTCAACTCGGGTTGGAAGAGCTTCGTGGCGGAGGGGAGGGCTACATCATACCAGTGGTGTTCCACATCATCCACGACAATGGCCCCGAGAATATCAGTGACGCGCAGGTCCATGACGCTATCCGAGTGATGAACGACGACTTCAACCGGATGAACCCCGATTGGGTAACCGTCCGTCCCGACTTTGTGGACCTCGTAGCCGATGTGGGCATCGAATTCCGGCTAGCACAACTGGACCCCCAAGGCAACTGCACGAACGGGATCACACGAACGGAATCGGACCTGACCTATGAGGGGGACCAAGCGATGACCCAGCTGATCCAATGGCCCCGGAACCGATACATGAACATCTGGGTTGGAGCATCTGCGAACGGTGCCGCCGGATACACCAACTATCCATGGGTGTTCAACAATTCCCCACAGAACGACGGAATCGTCGTCAAGTACGACTACGTGGGTAGCATCGGGGCCGGATCCCCTGGCCGGTCGCGCACGCTCACCCATGAAGTGGGCCACTGGCTGAACCTGAGGCACTGCTGGGGCAATAGCAATGACCCTGGATTGGAAGAGAATTGTTCCGAGGATGATGACGTGGAGGACACACCGCTCACCATTGGATGGACAGCTTGCATCGTCAGCGGTTCTTCATGTGGATCTCCGTTGGATAATGTGGAGAACTACATGGAATACTCCTATTGTTCCAAGATGTTCACGACTGGCCAAGCAACACGGATGTTGGCGGCACTGACATCCACGATCGCGCAACGGAATTCGCTCTGGCAGCCTGGGAACCTGGCAATGACCGGTGTGTTCGAAGAACCTCAACTCTGTAAGGTACAATTGCGAGCCTCCGACCGGGAGGTCTGCGCAGGCACCACGATCACTTTCGTTGATGAGAGCTACAGCAATGTCCAAGAGCGCACGTGGTCCTTTCCGGGGGGGGAGCCTGCTTCGAGCACCGAAGTAGCTCCTCTGGTCACCTACACCACTCCAGGGGTCTATCCGGTGTCGCTCACTGTGAGTGATGGTGTCCTGGCGTTGAGTTACGAGGAGCCGTCATACATCGTTGTGGTACCTGACACGGGTGCTTCCTGGCCGCTTCAGGAATCATTCGAAGGGTTGAGTGAATTGGCACTTCCCGATTGGCGGGTGGAGGATGAGGACAACAATGGAACTTTCGAACTGACCAGCACTGCGGCCTTCTCCGGCTCCCGATCCATACGATTGGGCAATGGTGCCGCTCAATCCGGCACTGTCGACGCGTTGATCTCGAGCACTTACAATGTTTCCGACCTGGGTTCAATGGTGATCGGGTTCCGTTACGCATTTGCTCGCCGACAGCCGTGGAACGATGATGTGCTTAGAATGTATGTCAGCACCACGTGCGGGGCCACCTGGTCTCCCAGAAAGACCTTGCGAGCCAGTCTGGATCTGGCCACGGCACCGGACCAAGGTGGGGTATTTGTTCCGGATACGGATGAATGGGGGATCGCAGAGGCCACGTCCTTCGGGCCCACCACCTTCGTCCCTGATCTTCGTATCAAGTTCGAGTTGACCAGCAATGGCGGCAATTACCTGTATTTGGACGATATCAACATCAACGGAGTGCCATTGAGCACCACGGTCGAAGAGGCCGTCGAAACGAATGGCATTCATCTAGCACCGAACCCGGCCAATGAGCGTTGCCTGTTGTACACAGGTCCCGGTCCGCTGGAGCCCGCTACCCTTACGCTGTACGATGCCGTTGGCAAGGCGCTGCATACCCGCACAGGGTACTTGGGTGGGAATGGTCGGGTGGAATTCGAATTGAACGATCATGCCCCTGGCCTATACTGGGTGGTAGTGCACTCCACATCCGGAAGAAGCAGCCATCGATTGATCATTCAGCGCTAGGCCGAGCATGCGGTAGGCAACTCAGCCTTCCAAGTATCGACACGCTGCAATTCGTTATTCATCGTGAAAGACGGGAGATCCGTCGAAGTTCCTAAAGAACTTGCCCGTTGATCGATCAGCCGGACACATCAAAGGGAAGCGCAACTTCATCAACTTGGACCAAGGAACGGTACCGGTTGGCCAGGCTGTGAACCTACTGAGGGGGCGACACGTTGTAAGTTTGTGATCGGAACACCCCTCATGAACCATTCGACCCTCTCGTTCGCGCAGATCCTGCTGGGCAGCGCGCTCTTGGCCACTGCCCTTCCCGTCACCGCCCAATTCGATGTGGACCACCCATGTGGTGCCAATGAGTTGCACCGTCTGTTGGGCGAACGTGCATCCGACCCTGCTTTGCTTGCTCGGATCGAGGCTGACGATGCCGCTTTGGAGGCATTCACACGGGCATTTGAACAAGATCACGAACGGGGAGGAGGCAGTACCTACATCATCCCGGTGGTGTTCCACATCATCCATAACAATGGACCGGAGAACATCCAGGATGCGCAGATCCTGGATGCCGTTCGTATCCTGAACGAGGACTTCAACAAGGAGAACGCGGATTGGGATAACGTGGTTCCTGCGTTCCTGGATATCGTTGGGGACGTTAACATCGAGTTCCGACTGGCCCAGAAGGACCCTAACGGCAATTGCACCAAGGGCATTACGCGCACCGTATCCACATTGACCAACGCTGGTGACCAGTCCATGAAGGACCTGATCCAATGGCCACGCAACCGTTACCTGAACGTTTGGGTGGCGGCTTCTGCGGACGGGGCGGCAGGCTACACCTTCCGACCGAATGCCGTGAATCTCTTTCCGGAGGGTGACGGGATCGTCATTCAACATACCTACACGGGAAGCATCAATACCAGCACCGCTGGTCGTTCAAGGGCACTTACTCATGAAGTGGGCCACTGGTTGAACTTGGCCCATACATGGGGCAACAGCAATGAGCCCGGTCTGGCTTCCAATTGCAATGAGGACGATAGCGTCTCGGATACCCCCAACACCATCGGATGGACAAGTTGCACCCTGAATGGAACCACCTGTGGTTCCTTGGACAATGTGGAGAATTTCATGGAGTACTCCTATTGTTCGAAAATGTTCACCGCGGGACAGTCCACCCGGATGATCGCCGCATTGAACTCGAATACGGCGCAACGCAGCCAACTCTGGCAGGCCTCGAACCTGACGTTCACGGGAGTTGCGAGCGAGCCCCAGTTGTGTGCCGCACAGTTCAGCAGTAATACACGCACCATCTGTGCCGGCAGCAGTGTCGATTTCATCGACGAGAGTTTCAACTCGGTAAGCACCAGGAACTGGTCCTTCCCAGGCGGGGAGCCAGCCACCAGTGCCGAACTTGAAGCATCGGTGACCTATGCAGTTCCCGGGGTCTATCCAGTGACCCTCACCGTGTCGGATGGGGTCAACACATTGGTGAATGAGACCGTGAACTACATCACCGTGTTGTCGGATCCAGGTGCCGAAGCACCGGATACCGAGGACTTCGAAGCACTCGGTTCGGTGCCGGGTGGCCAGTGGGCCGTGGCCAACATCAACGCCGACAATACCTTCACCATCACCGATTTGGCTTCGGTATCCGGCACGCGCAGTGCACGGATCGTGAATTCCTCATCCATGGCAGGACGTTTGGACGAGCTGATCTCCGGCACCTACGACATGAGCGATGCTTCGCAGATCGTGATCACCTTCAAGTATGCCTTCGCCCGTCGGGTCACGGCGAATGATGATCGCTTGCGCCTTCTGGTATCCAACAATTGTGGACAGACATGGTCCGTACGCAAGCAGCTCAGGGGAACGATCGATCTGGCAACGGCCCCCAACACCTCTGGCAGTTTCGTACCCACGGCTGCTCAATGGAGCGAAGCGCAGTCGAGCGCTATGAGCTCGATCTATCACGTAAGTGATTTCCGGTTCAAGTTCGAGTTCGAGAGCGATGGAGGGAACAATGTCTACATCGATGACATCAATTTGAACGGCTACCCCACCACCATCGGGGAGGTAAGCACGATCGGGGGTGCCGGCCTCAGTGTTCAGCCGAACCCCGCTTCCGGTCAGGCCTTGGTAGCATTCCAATTGGAACGTTCCGAGCGCATCGCGTTGGACCTGCTGGACGTGACAGGTCGTGTGGTACGCATGATCGAACGAACCGAATTGGCACCGGGGACACATTCGAATGCCTTGGATGTGAACGACTTGCTTCCAGGGGTGTATTTCGTTCGACTGCAAGGTGAAGCAAGGCAAGAGGTGGTGCGTCTGGTCGTGCAGTGAATCCGTTGATGTCCAACTTGGAAGGGGTCCTTGCGAGGACCCCTTCTCGCATGCAGTGATCGTTGTGTGACGAGGCGTTGAGATATCCTTCCTTCAAAACCTTCAAGGAGTGGTCCTGGGGAACCCTGTATGAACCCAACGACCTGATACAGGCCGGAATTCGTTCCTCGCCGGGGCATTGAACAGTTCCAGTTGTGGGGACCAGACCGCCCCGAGGAAAGGTGCCTCTAGGCTGGTAAGGGGCTGGAATGGAGCGGTCCCGACCAATGCCGGTACCGCTCCATGAAGGAATGCTGCACTGGGCTATTCCATGAATCCGACCATGATCGCCACGCATCCCACATGGACCATCTCGTTCTTTCCTTGCGTGGGGACCCATACCACGAGTTTCATCTGCATGGTGGTGGCCACCTTCAGGTCGAAATTCGGTTTGGGTTCATCCGCTAAACTTTCGAATACGATCTTGTTGTTGCTGTCCACCAGTTTCCAATTGACCTCGCCAAGGATCGGGTGGGCGCAGACCATCACCCGGTAATCCTGACCACTGTAGAACGTCAGGTTGACCTCGGCCTCCTCACCTGGGGCCAATTGGGCGGAATTGAAGGTCTCATTGAACTTGTATGGCGCCAGACCGGGAACGCACTTGTTCTTGGCGAAGCTTCGGCATTGGGCCTGTGCATTGCCTGCCAGCAAAAGGAACGCGCCGACCATGGACGCTTGGATGAACGTGTTGCGAGTGAGCATGGCAGGGTCAGTTGATATAGGAATTCCGAACAGCAGCCGCCTTCTCCCGTATCGCCGCCAGTTGTTCGTCATTGATGGAGGAAGGTTTGGAATCACCACCGATCAAGGCAACACCATTCTCCTGGGTCACCGTGGTGGAACCTCCACCTACCGGGACATCAGCAAAGAGGGTCTCCAATGCCTTCAGGTCGGCCATTACAGTGCTGAGGGCAGGATCATCGAGCTCATAACTGCTGATCAAGGCGATGAGATCGACCAGGGAAAGTTTCTGTTCGGCGATGCGCTGCCGGAGCTCGGGAGAATCGTTGGTCAATGAAACCTGCGTGGCTATGTACAAACCTTCCATCCACCCTCCTGCGATCATCAAGGCGCTGATGTTGTCGCGGCCATTCTCCTTCAGATACGCATCCACGTTCCAATAGGTCTCACTGATCACATCAAGAAGTGCGTCCCGATCGCCCATGTTCTTCTCCATGAGCTCAAGCGTGCTGTCGTTGAACGCACTGATAACACCGAGTCGATCGGCCAGTTTCTTGGAGCACGAGGTGTAGAACATGCTTTCCTGTGTATGGTTGAACACACTGGCATAGCTAAGGTCGGCACCATACACACCCAGGTTGAGCGCCTGTTCACTGGCCGTCGTGTAGGTATCGACCTTCTTCACATCGTTCAGGATCTTGCTGTTGTACGTAGCACCTGCTTTTTGGAGCAACGCAGCCGTCTCCATGGGTGAAGGGATACTGTAGAAGATGTTACGTGTCCGCTTGAGGCGATCGGCCTGCAGGACGCTATCCTCCGTATTCACCACGTTCAGTTCGTCGGTCGGCTGTGTTCCGCTTCCGCATGCGGAAAGCAAGGCCACGGCGATCAGCAAGTGCCAGGAAAAGGTGCGCATCGTGTTGGGTCGGTTGGGAGGAGAGTACCGTGTAAAGGTCCACGCCAGCGAGGCTTCGCTCAGTGCGCTTCAAGCCAGTTTTTCCCCATGTCCATGTCAACAACGAGCGGTACATCGAGGGTGAGGGCATGCTCCATGAGGTCCTTGACGAGGCCTTGAACGACATTCATCTCCTCAAGTTTCACATCGAAGACCAATTCGTCATGTACTTGAAGGAGCAATTTGCTTTTCAATCCCTGCTCCTTCAACTGCTGATGAATGCGGACCATTGCCACTTTGATGATATCCGCGGCCGACCCTTGCATGGGTGCATTGATCGCGATCCGCTCGGCCTGAGCGCGCACCGTGTTGTTCGCACTGGTGATGTCCGGCAAGTATCGACGGCGTCCCATCAGCGTTCTGATGTAACCATGGGTTCGGCAGAACCCGATCATCTCATCCATGTAGTTCCGCACCCCCGGGAACTGCGCGAAATAGTCATCGATGATCTGTTTTGCCTCGGTTCGGGGGATGCCCAGGTTCTGGCTCAGTCCGAAGGCACCTTGCCCATAGGCGATCCCGAAGTTCACCGCCTTGGCCCTGCTTCGTTGCTCACGGGTGACCGCCGTGATATCGACGTTGAACACCTTGGCAGCCGTGGCGGCATGGATATCAAGCCCATTTCGGAAGGCTTCCTGCATGTTCTTGTCACCACTCATATGAGCGATGATCCGGAGTTCGATCTGGCTATAATCCGCGCTGAGCAACAGGTGATCGGCGTCCCGAGGCACGAACGCCTTCCGGATCTCACGGCCCTTCTCCGTCCGGATGGGGATGTTCTGCAGGTTGGGGTCGTTGCTGGCCAGACGGCCGGTCGCTGCCACCGTTTGCAAGTAGCTGGTATGTACGCGGTGCGTAATGGGGTCTGCCGCCTCTGGCAGCGTATCCACGTAGGTGCCTTTCAATTTGCGCAGGCTGCGATAGTCCAGGATGAGAGGGATGATGGGGTGCGCCGCGCTCAACTCCTGCAGGATGTCCTCGCTCGTCTGGTATTGACCTGTCTTGGCGGTCTTCTTCACCTTATCGCCCCCGAGCTTCAGGGTCTCGAAGAGGACGTCGCCGAGCTGCTTGGGACTATCGATGTTGAATGACACCCCGCACAGGAGGTGGATCTGTTCCTGTAGTCGGACGAGTTCCACGCCGAGTTCTTCACCGAATTGCTTCAACGCGGGGATATCGATGCGGATGCCCTCGGTCTCCATATCCGCGAGCACTTGCACCAACGGCATCTCCACTTCATTGAATAACGCGGTGACCTCATCCTCAGCGAGCAAGGGTTCCAGTTCGCCTGCGAGTTGCCAGGTGATATCAGCATCCTCGGCGGCGTATTCCTTCACCAACCCGGGATCCACATCGCGCATGCTCTTCTGCACCTTGCCCCGGCCCTTTTCACCGATCAGCGTGCTGATGCTCACAGGCCGGTAGCCGAGATAGGTCTCACTGAGAAAGTCCATGCCGTGCTTCTGCACATCAGGCTTCAACAGGAAGTGCGCCACCATGGTATCGAACAGTGGTCCCCTCACCCTCACCCCGTACTTGGCCAACACCCGGATGTCGTACTTGGCGTTCTGGGCCACCTTTCCGATGCCCTCATTCTCCAGAACGGGCTTGAATATGTCCACAATGCGCTGAGCTTCAATGCGGTCCTCAGGAATGGGCACATAGTGACCCTCATGCGGCTTCCAACTGAAGGCGAGCCCCACGAGTTCGGCAGCGCGTTCGTCCGTGCTGGTCGTCTCCGTATCAAAGCAGAAACGCGGTTGCTTTTTCAACTGCGCGGCAAGCATGTACAGATCCTCGTTGCTGTGGGCAAGGAAATAGCGATGCGGCACCGTATCGATGGTGGCCAAATCGGCAAGTTCCACATGCCCCGTCCCATCGACGCTACTGCCAAAAAGGTCCACTTGACCTGGGTTCGACACCGATCGGGCCTTTGGGCCCGCTTTCGCCGCAGGTGTAGTAGAGGCAGGCTCAGTGCCCAAAACCCGGTTCACCAGGGTCTTGAACTCCAACTCGCTGAACACCTCCAATACCTTTTCCGGGTCAGGTGGGTCGAGGTGAAGGGCATCATGGTCGAGTTCCACAGGCGCATCGATGATGATGGTGGCCAGCATCTTGCTCATCCGGCCTTGTTCAGCAAATGCGATGACGTTCTCCTGCTGCTTGCCCTTCAACTTGTCGGCATTCTCAAGCACACCCTCCAGACTGCCGAATTGCTGGATAAGCTTGATCGCGGTCTTCTCACCAATGCCTGGAATGCCAGGGATGTTGTCCACCGCATCACCCATGAGACCGAGTATGTCCTTCACCTGGTCGGTCCGTTCCAATCCCCAGCGTTCGCATATCTCCTTCGGACCCAGCTTTTCAGGAGGCTCCCCGCCACGGCCGGGCTTGTACATGATGATCCGTTCGGTGACCAGTTGACCGAAATCCTTGTCAGGCGTGACCATGAACGTGGTGTACCCCTGTATCTCGGCCTTCTTCGCCAGTGTGCCGATCACATCATCCGCCTCATATCCATCGGCCTCGAGCACCGGGATCCGCATCGCTTCGATGATCCTGCGGATGAACGGGACATTACTTCGGATATCATCGGGCATCTCCTCCCGATTGGCCTTGTATTCGAGAAGGGTCTCGTGGCGTCCTGTAGGTGCCGCCGTGTCGAACACGACCGCGATGTGTGTGGGTCTCTCACGCTTGATCAGATCGAGCAAGGTGGTGGTGAAGCCGAACGCCGCGCTCGTATTGAACCCCTTGCTGTTCACCCGCGGAGCTCGAATGAAGCTGAAATAGGCCCGATAGATCAGGGCATAGGCATCCAAAAGAAACAATCTTTTATCCTCATTTTCAGACACTTGCGTGGTCATCGAGGGGGTCTCTTGGCTCATGGGACCAAGATAGGCAGCCTCCCGATGGAAAGGAGGTCAGTGGGAGCACGAGCCCTCGCATGGGCGGTGAGAACGGTAAAATTTCTGGACCCGGACCACCATTGTTCATATCTTTCGTCTTCGCTTACGAGCGATGACACGCATGATCAGGTAACGACATGTACCCCGTTCCACGGTTCTTCCTTGGTCGAGCGGCCTTTCTCTCCCGTGTTCTTTTGACACTGGGGGTGCTGTCGTTGAACGTTGCTCGGGCTGACCACTACTCTGGCGCGAGCATCACGTATGCCTGCCAGACCGGTAATCAATACAAGATCTACCTGGACCTTTACTTGGATTGTGCCGGTACTCCATTGACCCCTCAGAGCTTGTATTTCTCGAATGCGTGTGGGGTCGTATTCACCTTGAACAACCTGGTGCCGGTATCGACGACCGAGGTGTCCCCCCTTTGCCCATCACAGCTGGCGAATAGCACGTGTAGTGGTGGCGCGCTGCCCAGCTTTCGCAGGCACCGCTTCGAAGTGACCCTGTTCCTTTCACCTTGTGCCATTGGCCCTTGGAAAGTGGAGTGGTTCCTCTGCTGCCGGAATACCATGGTGAACTTGGCCAACGTGCCTGGGATCTACGCACAAGCCACCGTACAGCATGAGGCTGGTGTATGTGATGCTTCCCCGGTTTTCGTGGATAGCGGTATCCCCTACGTCTGTGTCGGTGAACCGGTTTCATACAACCCTGGTGTATCGGACCCGAACGGGAACAATATGGTGTTCTCCTTGATCGATGCCCGGTTCGGAGCGCCTGCACCGACACCGGTCTCCTATGCTGCGGGATTCACCGGTGCGTCGCCTTTCCCGGGGATCACCATCCAACCGACCACGGGCCAGTTGAATTTCACACCGACCGTGACCGGGAACTATGTGGTGGTCATCGAGGTGGCGACCTATGATGTGAATGGCGTGCTGATCGGAAGGGTCATGCGGGATCTGATGTTCGTGGTGATCATCTGTGACGAGAACCCACCAGCCTCCTCCAATATCACGAACCAGACCCCAGGGTTGGAGATCGGACCCAATAGCATCGGAGTGTGTAACGGACAATCGTTCTGTGCGGAGGTGATCTTTACCGACCCGAATCCGACCAGTGTGATCACAGTGACCTCCAATGCCCTGACCTTGTTACCCGGTGCAACCTTCACGGTAACGGGTACCAACCCCGCTGCCGCACGCATATGCTGGGTGGGCAATCTGGCAGCCCTTCCGGTGAACGTGTTCATACAAGGCAATGACGGGGCCTGTCCCATTCCCAATATCAACTCGCGGTCCATCCTGGTTGGTGATTGCCTCAGCCCGCTGCCGATCACGTTGATCGAATTCCGAGCAAGGTCAAGGCCTGAGGACGTATTGTTGGAATGGGTGACCGCTACGGAAACGGACAACAAGGAGTTCATCATCGAACGTAGCGCCGATGGGATCTTGTTCCTACCGATCGGTTCCGTGCCTGGCTCGGGATATTCCCAGGAACGTCTTGATTATGCTTGGCCGGACCGTGATCCCTTGCCAATGGCAGCCTATTACCGCCTTCGCCAGACCGACGCTGATGGTAGTTCCACCTTGAGCGATGTGGTGGTGGCCGGCAGGACCAAGGGTGGGCCTTCTCCCATGGTCACCAAGTTGACCGATGGTGCATGGTGGTTATCGCTTATCGACGGGGCCATTACGTGGCACATCCATGACTTGGCCGGGCGCACGCTTGCTGAAGGCGTTTCGCCCGAAGGGGGAGGCACGAAGCTCTCGTACCCAGAAGGCTACGGGGTCCAACTGCTCACCGTGATCGGGCCGGACGGGATACCTGTGAGCGCACTTCTGCCCGGCGGAGCGTTACCCGGTACATCGATCCTCATGGGCAGTACCCGTTGAACCGGAAGTTCGGTCAGGAACTCTCCCATGGCGTCCACTTGAAGACGTCGTGGCCGTTGATCCTGCTTCGAACGACTCCCCGAGGACGGTTGAACGGTCAACGCTTATGCCGGAACGAAAGAGCCCCCACCCGAACGGGCGAGGGCTCTTTCCTACAATTATCGTGGGGTCAGCGTTGCACTTGGAACGCACGTGCTGGTGACATGCCATCGGGCGAACGCAATGCGTAGCGGTAGATGCCATTGCTCAAGCCGGTCACATCCAGGTCGAATCGGGTGGAGCCAGCAGGAAGCGTGTGGGACGCCACCGAACGACCGGTGATATCGAGCACTTCGAGTTGAGCGGTCGCCTTCAGATCGTTCAGTGGGATGGTGATCCGATCGTTGGCCGGCACCGGGAACGCTTGTCCGAGCTGTCCTGAGAAGTAGGCATCGAATTCCTCCACGGTCACGAATCCGTAGAACCAATCATGGCTGATGGAGATCATGGACCGCCCCGTTGCGGCGTTGCTCATCTGCTCAGGTCCTACGCCGAAGTACACCACCTTGAACGTGTTGTTGTCACATCGAAGTGCACCGATCTTGTTCACGTTGGTCGTATAGTGCAGGATGCCCACGGCCGGTGCGATCGGAGTGATCTCCTCGGGATAGGTGTTGTTGTTGAAGACGTTGGCGATCGTGGTGTTCGGAAGGGCACCGAACACGGGGTCCGCATCGAAGAAATTCACCGAACTGTTGGCGGTACTGCCATCGGCCACATAGGAGGCATGCATGTAGTCCGCGAAGAACGCTTGGGTGATCGGTGTGCCGTAACTACCCGTGGCACCGCTCTGGTCCCAGCCGATGTCCTGTCCAGCGAACATGACATCACCACCGCCATCCATATGTGCAGTTAGTACGGCAACTTCATCATCGGTCAATGCTGGGAAGGTCCAACTGATGTTCATGTAGAGGTTCATCACATTGGTCAGGGCATCCTCTTCACCGAAACGGATGAACTTGTCCTTGGTGGTCGCTGCGTAGGACTGGTTGCCTGCTTGGTCCAAGCCATCGCGATAGAGTTGTTCCCAAGGTTCTGCGCCCGTGTGTGTAACGATGAGGTCCGTTACACCGCTGATGACATTGTATTCCAACTCGAGCACTGGGGCCCCTGGGTCATTGATCGATGCTACGGAAAGCAGGTACCGACCGATCCCGGGGGTGGCGTCCGGAGTGACCAACACATCCAGGTCGAGTGATGCGTCCGCTACAAGTTCAACGGTTCCGGGATTCGCAAGTGGCGAGCCGTTCGCCATGAGTTCCGACGACCAACTCGCGGGCGAGCCGTACGAGGTCAGGGTCACTTGGTATTGAGCTGTTGCCCCCAAATTGTTCACCAGGGTGCCATTGAAGGTGCTCACAGCGCCGATCGAACCGCCGACGAAAGCCGGGTCCGCGCTGCTTAGCTCACCCACGACCAGCGTTGTTCCCCCGATCGCGGCTACTTCCCTGGCCTGATAGACTTCACTGTGGTCCTCGCTCACAAAGGCCAACACTTCACAATTGGAGGCGTTCCAATCGGCCGGGACCGTATAGGTATAGGTCCTTAACACGGAAGTACCAGCGGTGGTCGTGGAAACGGGATCCCCCCATGTGTCAGTGATATAGGTGCGGAGCACGTTCTTGTGATCATAATCCGTGTGGTTCCCTGCCGGGCCGTAGTCGGTTTGAGGTCCGGTGATATGGTTCTCCTTCAGCAGGACACTGATGAAGTCGGTGCCAGCAGGACTGTCAGCCGTGTAGAGCAGTTCAACAGTGACCGTGAGCTCCCGCGTTCCCTCGTCGAACGTGCTGGCCACACCCATGTTCACAGGCGAAGGCAATTCGAGCACCTCGGCCACCGCACCTTCCCATGCGCCACGCCCCAGATCATCCAACCCACCGAACAAGCGGCGGTTGATCACTCCAGCTGGGTAACCGCCGATCGTGAAATAAGCATCGATCGCTGTTCCCGGTGTGGTGCGGAAGTCAGGCTCGCCGGTCGCGGGTGTGGCGAATGGTCCGGCATGGATACCGATGGTGGCCAACCGCGCACCATGTTGAGCTTCGAGGGCTTCCATGATGACATGGCCCTCAGGGCAATATCCACAATGGATGCCGGTGAAGTCCTCGAGGAGGACCGACCGGTCCTGTGGACTGGAGGAGACCAACGATTGGCCAATGGCCAACAGGGGTGTGAAGGCGAGAAGTGTAACGGTGTGTTTCATGGTCCGATGCTTAGGATGGTGAAGCTATCCGTATACACCGGAAATTCCTTATCAGGTTGGCCTCTCGCTTGGAGTGCTGAGGCTCTCCCCGCTCCTTATCAGCGCTCTTGCCAGACCACTTCCAGCACCGTACGTCCCACCGCGCGCAGCGTCTCCCGATCGATCACGGAGAGGTTGTCATCGTGGGTGTGCCAGTAGGGCCCGAAGGCCTGGGTGGAAGGATCGTACTGGATGATATCGATGCTGGGGATGCGCAGGACCTTGTTCACCGGCACGTGATCATCGATGCCCACGAAGTACTTGGTCTCCTGGATGAACCGATCGCCATGACCGATGGCAGCAGCGGTGCGCCAGACCTTGTTGACCACCGCTGGCGCGAACTGCATGCTCAACGCCTCGCGGTAGAACTTGGCGTCCTTGGCACCCACCATGTCCAACAGGATGCCGAAGCGCGCGGTATACCCTGACACGTGGGGGTTCTTGGCGAAATACTGTGCACCCAGGGCCCACGTCTCCATGCTCCGTTCGTCGCCCACCATGGCACCGCTCGGCTGCCCATAATCCTCCACATCGGTGAGCAGGATGTCCACACCGGGCCCGTGATCCTTCTTGGCGATGGAACGGGCCACTTCCATGAGCACCCCTACTCCACTGGCCCCATCATTGGCCCCGTCAATGGGTTCGTTCTTGCGCTCGTCGTCCTTGTCCGCGAAGGGTCGGGTGTCCCAATGTGCAAAGAGCAGGACGCGCTCCTTTACCTCGGGCTTGAACCGGGCGATGATGTTGCGCAAGGGCACCTTCTGCCCGGAGTACACGGTGACCGAACCGGTCTGTTCGACCACCTCGGCACCCAGGGCTTTGAAGCGCGCGACCAGTGCATCGCCACATGCGGTATGAGCTGCAGTTGCGGGGACACGCGGACCAAAGGCCACTTGGGCGGCCACCCAGGCATAGGCGCTGTCGGCGTCGAACTCGGGTGTGGGTGGAAGGGCGGGAAGCACCGGTGCCGGTACAGGAGCAGGTGGCGGGGGCTCGTTGCCACAAGCGATCAACAGCAAGGTGGCCGCGCACACGATGAGCGACCATGGAGCGGGAATGATCGATGACTTGTTCATGCGCGTTCCCAGGAGGTGCCTTCTTTCGTGTCCTTGAGGATGATGCCCCACGATGCGAGCTGATCACGCAGGCGGTCGCTGGTGGCGAAGTCCTTACGGGCCTTGGCCTCGGCCCGCATGCGGATGAACTCTTGGACCATGGCGTCCAGGGTGCGATCGTCGGTATCGGGGCGCTGTTCCTGACGCAGTCCCAGTACATCGTTCGTCAGGGTCCGGAACAACGTCCGCAGGCGGTCCAATCCGTTCGGATCGATGGCGATCTTCCCATCGTGGATGCTATTAACCAAGCGTACGCCTTCGAACAGCTCGGCGATCATCACCGGGGTGTTGAGGTCATCGTTCATCGCATCGTAGCAGCGTTGTTCCAACGCGGCAACACCGGCGTCGTCGGACCCGGTGGCACGCAGCTTGTCCAAGGTGGAAAGGGCTGCCATCATGCGTTCGAGGCCCTTCTCCGCGGCCTGCATGGCGGCGTTGCTGAAGTCGAGGGTGCTCGCGTAGTGGCATTGAAGCATGAAGAAGCGCACGGTCATGGCGCCGTATCCCTTCTCCAGGAGCTTGTGGTTGCCCGTGAGCAGTTCTTCCGGCGTGAAGCCGTTGCCTTCGCTCTTGGCCATCTTCCGGCCGTTCACGGTGAGCATGTTCCCATGCATCCAATAGCGGACAGGAGCGATACCGTCCGCAGCCACGCTCTGCGCGATCTCGCATTCGTGGTGGGGGAACTTCAGGTCCATCCCTCCACCGTGGATATCGAACGTGCGACCCAGGTATTTGGTGCTCATCGCACTGCACTCCAAGTGCCAACCGGGGAAGCCCTCTCCCCAGGGGCTGGGCCACTTCATCAGGTGGATGGGGTCGGCCTTCTTCCAGATGGCGAAGTCCAGCGGGCTGCGTTTCTCGGCCATGCCCTCGGTATCGCGGGTGTTGGCCAGCAGCTCATCGATCCTCCGACCGCTCAATTCGCCATAGGCATGGTGCTCGGAGAACCGTGGCACATCGAAGTAGACGCTGCCATTGGCCTCGTACCCGAATCCCGAGTCGATGATGCGTTTCACCATCTCGATCTGCTCGATCAGGTGACCGGTGGCCGTGGGCTCGATGGAGGGTGGCAGGATGTTGAAGAGCCGCATCACATCGTGGAAGCCGTTGGTGTACTTCTGCACGATCTCCATGGGCTCCAAGCGCTCCAGTCGGGCGCGCTTGGCGATCTTGTCCTCGCCTTCGTCGATATCGTCCACGAGGTGCCCCACGTCCGTGATGTTGCGCACGTATCGGACCTTGTAGCCCAGGTGGGTGAGCCACCGGTAGAGCACATCGAAGGTGAGGAAGCTGCGCACGTTCCCCAGGTGCACATCGCTGTACACGGTAGGTCCACACACGTACAATCCCACATGGGGCGGCCGCAGGGGGATGAACTCCTCCTTGCGTCGGGTGAGCGTGTTGGTGAGGTGGAAAGGTCCTTTACGCAGGTCTGACATGGCCATTCGGAACGCCTGCGAAGGTAGCAGGCACCGAGCGATCAGGCCGTTGCGTGCGCGAGCAGGCTATTGCCGGTCCTCGTCCGTGATCACCGCGTCGCCGGCGAACCGTCCACCCTTGTAGATCTGCATGCGCGTAAGAAGACCGTTGGCGTCGTAGGTGTAGCGCTTCCCATCGAACAGGCGTCCGTTCACGAAGTCGCCCTGTTGCGAGATGCGCATCTGCCGGTCGTAGAGCGTGTTATACCCGTTCTCCCGGAAGGCGATGGCGTTGGTGGTCTCGGTGGGTGCCACTGCGGGTGCGGGTGCTGCCTTTGGGTCCACCTTCACGTCATCGGCTTTGGGAACCGAGCGGATGTATTTGCTGTTGGCCGCATTGATCACCCCGTCGTTGAACTGGGCCACCTGCTGCAACTGTCCATCAGCGGTGTATCGTTTGAGGGTGCCGTCCTCCTTGCCTTGTTCCACCATCACTTGAACGGCCAATTGTCCGTTCTCATGGTAATACTTCTGCTCGCCGTCGCGCACTCCTTCTTGGTTGAACACGAAGTCTTGTGCAAGCTTGCCGTTCGGATGATAGCGTAGGAATTTACCTGTATTGCGATCAAGGTCCCAACTACCCTGCTCTTCCACCTTGCCCGAAGGATAGTAGGTCTTGTACCCGCCTCGCGGCCGACCCAGTTGATAGGTGATCTCGCTCATGGTGTTACCATTCGGCCAGTATCGGCGCCAAAGCCCGACACGCTTGCCACCCGCGTAGCGTCCTTCCTCCACCAGCGCGCCTTCTGCATAGCCCGGTTTATCCGAGGACGGGGCGATCACCTTCCAGTAGCCCTGCCTGCGACCCATCTCATCCACCCGGTTCAGGGTATCGGGTATTGCGGTCGTGGCCTGAGCGAAGGAGGATCCTGCGGCCAGCAAAAGGGAGAATAGGGCGATGAGCAACGTGCGGTCCATGGCTGTCGAAACTGGGTGATCCGTGCGCGGAACGCGGAACAAGGCCACAAGGTTACACCGCAAGCAAGAATGCCTTGCCCGGTATCCGGAACCAGCGCGTCGAACCAGCCCCCTTAGCGCGGGATCTCCCGCTTGAGGTTGAGCATCATATCATCCACCATGGCACGCAGGTCGAAGGTGGGCTTCCAACCCCAATCGGCACGGGCGGCACTGTCGTCGATACTGCTCGGCCAGCTGTTGGCAATGGCCTGGCGATGGTCCGGTGCATAGTCCAGCTTGAACCCAGGGAGGTGACGCTTGATCTCAGCAGCGATATCCTCGGGGCTGAAGCTGAAGCCGGCCAGGTTGTAGCTGGTACGTTCCTTGACCAGCTCGGCAGGGGCTTCCATCAGGTCGATGGTGGCCCGGATGGCGTCGGGCATGTACATCATGGGAAGTTTGGTGCCGCGATCCAGGAAGCTGGTATAGGTGCCGTGCTTGATGGCCTCGTGGAAGATGTGCACCGCATAGTCGGTGGTACCTCCGCCGGGCGCGCTCTTCCAGCCGATCAGGCCGGGATAACGGATACTGCGAACATCCACTCCATACCGCTTGTGGTAGTAGTTGCACCACTGTTCACCCGCCTGCTTGCTGATGCCATAGACCGTGCTGGGCTCGGCGATGGTATGCTGGGGCGTGCCATCCTTGGGCGTGGTGGGGCCGAACACGGCGATGCTGCTGGGCCAGTAGACGCGTTGGAGCTTACCCTCCCGGGCGAGTTCCAGCACGATGAAGAGGCTCTCCATGTTCAACTTCCAAGCGAAGGCGGGGTCCTTCTCGGCAGTAGCGCTGAGCAGGGCTGCCAGCAGATACACCTCGGTGATGGCGTACTTCTCGATGATCCGTTCGATACCCCGGCGGTCCATGGCATCCACCATGGCGAAAGGGCCGTCCATCCTCACCTGTGGCTCCTTGATGTCGGAGGCCACCACGTTCTCATTGCCAAAACGAGCGCGCAGGCCTTCGACGAGTTCCGTACCGATCTGGCCGCTGGAGCCGATGACGAGGATCTTCTTCTGTTCCATCGGGGGTCAAAGTTGGTGAAGATCCGAGGTATCGAAACCATTCCCTGCTTCGCAAGGGAGTTTCATTCATCATCAACGGACCTTGCAAAGGAACCGTATCCCGGGAGTATCACCTCAGTGACCTTGGGACGATTCGAAGGAGTTAAGGAAACGCAGCATATTGCGTTCTTCGCGCCCTGTATAGAACGGTGCGGGTGTGGCGGCGTTCATGACCACGGCGCGGTCACCCATCAAATGGACGACGACGCCTAGTCGGATCTCGCTAGCGTTCACGAACCAGCCTCCCCGGACACCGTTGCCCACCTGCTGAACAGGACCAGGGCCCACACTGGGAGTGCCTCCAATACGCTCAACGATCAGTGGCCAGAGCGAGTCCATTGTTTGAGCTTCGGTCAACGTCCCCCAACGTTCAGGTAATCGGAACCAGGACGAGGCATAAGTGATCCCACTATCAGCCAGGATATTGATGTGCGTGGAAACCGTGTCGCTACCAAGGAGGATCGTCCCGTTCTGAGCGCCACTGGCCACTGGCATCCGGACTGAAAAGCCGCCGTCATCGATCGCTTCAGATAGGGGCCACTCATCGGATGATCCAGAACAACCAACAGACAGTACAGCAGAAAGGAAAACGGCCTTAGGCCAATTGGAGAACAAAGAAGACATGCTGAACGAGAAAGAAAAGTGCAACAATGAAGGAGAGTACTTGGAACACTTCCAATACCCTGGTGGGTTTCGTCGAGATGGTAGAGCCCAAGGTAAGGATGCACCCGATGGCGGCACTTACCGCGAGCGATAGCGAAGCCCGTGCGGCGGAATTGACGACGCAGACACAGGCATCGATCATGGACTGATGGGCAAGATCGGCTGCGAGCACCAGAAAACCGAGAAGGAGACCGGAGATAAGTAGTAGACTCGTTGACCTCAACATGGATGGGACCGGTTGAAAAGAAAATGGGGAACCTTGTTTCCAAGGTTCCCCAACTTCTTGAACAGTGAACTACGACTTGTCGCAGGTGCAGCTTCCGCCAGCGAGGGTAGCAGCAGCAGCGCAAGCATCTTCGTAAGCCTCCACATCCTTCTTCTTACCGCAGGTCTCAGGGTAAGTGTAGGTTGTCTGGGTGCCCAGGAAGTCATAGGTGTACTTGCAGGTGCTGCACTTCTTGCAAGAAGGGAGCGTCATCACGAAAGCGGCCGCAGCCAGAACAACAAGAACCTTTTTCATCGTTCGAAGGGTTATTGGGGGGTTTGGGGGGCAAACATAGTAAAAATCCATATCCGAGCGCAACTGACCCAGTTGACCCAAAATAAGTTCTGTCCTCCTGATCATCAGGCACTTGATCGTCATCACCTGCCTTGGGACCCCTGACGAAGGATGACTTCGGCGCCCATCGATACGCTCCTATCGAACCTCAGTACCTTAGCGCCTCGGTCCGTCATGATTGCCAACGACATACACCACCTCCGCAACCTACGCGGCCCACAGGAGCTCCGAAACCGTCTTGAACGTGAAGGCGTGCCCCGTACCACCCTTTCGTTCTATCGGTATGTGCGGCTGATCGATGTGGAAGCGCTGCGGCACACCCTTTACCAGGAGTGGGAGGCGCTGGGAGTGCTCGGTCGCATCTACCTCTCCCAGGAAGGCATCAATGCGCAATTGAGCTTGCCTACGGCGAACCTGGACGCGTTCCGGGCCAACCTCGATAGCCGCGGAACCTTCCGGGAAGTCCCTTGGAAGATAGCTGTGGAGGATGATGGCCGGAGCTTTCTCAAGCTGGCCATCAAGGTGCGGAAGAAGATCGTAGCTGATGGGCTGGCCGATGACGCGTTCGACGTGACCAACGTGGGCGCGCACCTCGACGCGAAGACCTTCAATCGGAAGATGGAAGAAGGTGCGGTGGTGATCGACATGCGCAACAACTACGAATGCCTGATCGGGCATTTCGAAGGCGCCTACCTGCCCAAGGCCGACAATTTCCGCGGGGCGATCGACGAGGTGGTGGAGGCGCTGAAGGACCGCAAGGAGCAGGAAGTGCTCATGTACTGCACTGGCGGCATCCGCTGCGAAAAAGCCAGCGCCTATCTGAAACACGAAGGCTTCACGAACGTCGCGCAATTGCACGGTGGCATCATCGATTATGCGCGCCAACTGAAGGCCGAGGGGCTGAAGAGCAAATACCTCGGGCAGAACTTCGTGTTCGACGAACGGCTGGCCGAGCGCATCACCGAAGATGTGGTGAGCACCTGCATGCAGTGCGGCACCAAGAGCGACCGCATCGGTAACTGCCACGAGGCTACCTGCAACATGCTGTTGGTCCAATGCGAAACGTGCGCTGGGAAATACGCCGACTGCTGCTCACCGAGCTGCCGCGAGATCCACCAACTGCCCATGGAACAACAGCGCATCTGGCGCAAAGGCCGCAGCACCCGGAGCACCAAGACCAAAGCCATCAATGACCCCGAAGGTCTGCGGCAGCGCATCCGGGAGGAGGAGACCATCCTTGCCGAAAAAGGGACGCTTCATCCTGAGTTGACGGTTATCAGTCAAAAGCCCAACTAAGGGCGCGAAATTTCGCGCCCCAACCTTCGTCCTGAACAGAGATCACAGCCGAGACCAATGCCTATCTACCATACCCTGGGCAAGATCCCCCACAAGCGGCACACCGTCTTCAAGAACGGCAAGGACCGCTTCTACTACGAGCAGCTCTTCGGCACGATCGGCTTCGATGGCATGAGCACGCTGAGCTACCACACCCACCGTCCCACGATGGTGAAGGAGCTGCGCAAGCCCAAGGACGTATCGCCCAAGATCGCCATCGAGAAGAACATGCGCTCGCTGCGGCTGCATGGCTTCAAGACCAAGCCCGAGAAGGACCACCTGGCCGCGCGCAAGACCATGCTGGTGAACAGCGACTGCGCCATCGTGTTGTCCGCGCCGCAGGCCAAGAGCGTGGACTACTTCTACAAGAACGCCGACTGCGATGAGATGATCTTCATCCACAAGGGCAGCGGCACCCTGCGCACCTTCCTGGGCAACATCGACTTCAAGTACGGCGACTACCTGATGATCCCCCGCGGGATGATCTACACCATGGAGTTCAAGGACAGCGACAACCGCCTGTTCATCGTGGAGAGCCACCGCCCCATGTACACGCCCAAGCGGTACCGCAACTACTTCGGTCAGCTGCTGGAGCACAGCCCCTTCTGTGAGCGCGACATCCGCCGTCCGAAGAAGCTGGAGACCCACGACGAGAAGGGCGACTTCGTGATCAAGGTGAAGAAGCAAGGCCTCTTGCATGAGTTCGTGTACGCCTCGCACCCCTTTGATGTGGTGGGCTGGGACGGCTACAACTACCCCTATGCCTTCAGCATCCACGACTTCGAGCCCATCACCGGCCGCGTACACCTGCCGCCGCCCATCCACCAGACCTTCGAGACGGATGCCTTCGTGGTGTGCAGCTTCGTGCCGCGCCTCTACGACTACCACCCGCAGGCCATCCCCGCGCCGTACAACCACAGCAACATCGACAGCGACGAGGTGCTCTACTACGTGGACGGCGACTTCATGAGCCGCAACGACATCGGCCCGGGCCACATCAGTTTGCACCCCGCCGGCATCCCCCACGGTCCGCACCCCGGCGCCATGGAGCGCAGCATCGGCAAAAAGGTGACCGACGAGCTCGCCGTGATGGTGGACACCTTCAAGCCCTTGATGGTGACCGAGGAGTGCTTGAAGATCGACGATGGGAAGTATTACAAGAGTTGGATCGAGTGATCCGAACACCCTGAACACCATGCGAACAAAAGATCTGTTCTTCGGAATTCTGATGACGATCGGATGCACGGTTCCTGTGCTTTCACAAGAGGCCAGAAGAGATGTACGTATCGGTCCCTGCCAGGGAGCGGACAAGGGACGTTCGTAATGCGGACTGTCCCCTGGGTGGGTGGTGACGAGAAAGACGGAGTCCCGGCGATCGTTGCCGATCTCAGCGACTGGAAGCGTTTGAAAAGCAGCCCCGGGCGCGTTCCTGTGAGGTCATTGTCATCAACGATTACAAGCGACCATCTGGCTCAAAGATCGTGAGCGAGGAAATGGAAGCCCGCATGCAACAGGAGATCCAATTCTACATGGTGCAACGCGTCAGACCTTGTCCTGAGTGCACGGCAGCAAACAACTGAACAGTAACCCGATCATCTGATCGACAGATCGAGAACACATGGCAACCGGATTGAAAGACGTCGACTACGGCCTGGAGAAGATCATGGCCGATGCACAGGACTTCCTGCCCCTGCTGGGCACGGACTACGTGGAACTGTACGTGGGCAACGCCAAGCAGAGCGCCCACTACTACAAGAGCGCGTGGGGCTTCCAGAGCGTGGCCTACGCCGGCCTGGAGACGGGCATGAAGGACCGCACGAGCTACGTGCTGGTGCAGGACAAGATCCGCCTGGTGCTGACCACGCCGATGAACCCCGAGAGCCCGATCAACGAGCACATCCGCAAGCACGGCGATGGCGTGAAGGTGATCGCCCTGTGGGTGCCCGATGCGAAGAAGGCCTGGGAGGAGACCACCAAGCGCGGCGCGAAGAGCTTCATGGAGCCGGTGCGTGAGGAGGATGAACACGGCCACGTGATCCGCAGCGGCATCCACACCTACGGCGAGACGGTACACATCTTCGTGGAGCGCGATAATTACAAGGGTGCGTTCCTGCCCGGCTTCAAGCCCTGGAAGAGCCACTACAACCCGGAGCCGGTGGGCCTGAAGTTCATCGATCACATGGTGGGAAACGTGGGCTGGGGCGAGATGAACACCTGGGTGGATTTCTACGCCCGCGTGATGGGCTTCGCGCAGCTCGTGAGCTTCGATGACAAGGACATCAGCACCGAGTACACCGCGCTGATGAGCAAGGTGATGAGCAACGGCAACGGCCGCATCAAGTTCCCGATCAACGAGCCGGCCGAGGGCAAGAAGAAGAGCCAGATCGAGGAGTACATCGACTTCTACAACGGTGCCGGCGTGCAGCACATCGCGGTGGCCACCAACAACATCATCGAAACGGTGGGCGCGCTGAAGGACCGCGGCGTGGAGTTCCTCTACGTGCCGCCCAGCTACTACGACACGGTGATGGACCGCGTGGGCGAGATCGACGAGGACCTGGCGGTGCTGAAGCAGCACGGCGTGCTGGTGGACCGCGACGACGAGGGCTACCTGCTGCAGCTCTTCACCAAGCCGGTGCTGGACCGCCCCACGATGTTCTTCGAGATCATCCAGCGCAAGGGCGCGAAGAGCTTCGGCAAGGGCAACTTCAAGGCGCTGTTCGAGGCGATCGAGCGGGAGCAGGAGAACAGGGGGACGCTCTAACCCGATATCACACAACACACAAAGAAGGGCGCCCGGTGGGCGCCTTCTTCTTTCAGACTCACCGCGGATCGACCTACTTTGCGTGCTTTCAACAACAGCCACAAGCACTCGGTCCGCCTCATCAATGGTCACTCTCCAATATTCGTGGAACGAAGATCCGAGTTGCACCCGCCCTCCTGATGCGGCATCCGAGCTGGTCACCGGCGGTCATCAGGCCCACCGGCAAGCGAAGGCGTGCGGAATTGTGCCCGGGCACGTAACCGATATGGATCGGGATCGGCCGAACCATCAGCACGGTTGGCGGAACGGGCCGCCTTGGTCGGCAGTTGCGACCGACCCATCAGCCGCACTGCTGTTCGCCTTGTTAGCGGTCACCCTGCCGAGCAGACCGGCAACACACCTCGCAAAGACGTCCTTGAAGGTGATGGAACTCCCGGTCGACCGTTGGAGGAGCAACGGGTGGTCGGCAGGAACCATGGCGGGTTCGGGCTTGACGCAACAGTCAGTTTGTTCGTGCGATACGCTCCGCATGTGATGAGCATGAGAACAGAGGCGAGAATGAGCAGGGTTCCTTGACGCTTCATGATGATCGTCGGGACTTGGCGGACGGCCTTGTCCGACGATGCGAAACAACGGAGGCGCGGAAGCCTCCACCAGCGCGTTACTACCCGAAATGCACACCCCGTGAAAACACCTGTTCAGACCAGTACGGCGTTCAACGCATCCACCAGTTCCTCCCGCTTGAACGGCTTCGGCACGTAACCATCCATGCCGCTTTCCTTGCAGCGATGCCTCCTCTTTCAGCACGTTCGCGGTCATGGCGATGATCGGGATGCGTGACTTAGGGCCAACCAGTGCGCGGATGGCCCGTGTTGCATCATGCCCGTTCATCTCGGGCATCTGCACATCCATCAGCACGAGGTGATAGTCGTTGGTCTGCAGCATCTCAACGGCGATGCGCCCATTCACGGCCACATCCACCAGCACACCAGGGATGGCGTCGGCCAGTTCGTCCTTCGCTACCATGGCGTTGAATTCGTTGTCCTCGGCCAGTAGGATGCGAAGATCGCGTAGGGAAGTCCGTTGGGGTAGATCATGATCCGCACGAACAACGTCTGCCTCCGTGAGGGCATACGGTATGCTCACCGTGAACGTGCTTCCCTTTCCGACCTCGCTGTTCACCGTGATGTCGCCGCCTTGCATCTGCGCCAAACGCCTGCTGATGGACAGGCCGAGGCCGGTGCCGCCGTATTTGAACGCGGTGCTTCCCTGGCCTTGATCGAATTCCTCGAAGATGCGATCACGCCGATCAGGTGCTACACCGATGCCGGTGTCCGTAACATCAATGACCAAGACCACCGTCCCGGTCACAGCCGCGCTGGCTCGCATGCACAAGGAAACACCGCCCTCGGCAGTGAACTTGATGGCGTTGCCAACGAGGTTCATGATGATCTGTTGCAAGCGTGTGGGGTCGCCCTCCAATAATGCTGGCACCTCAGGGTCGATCACCATCCGTAAGTACAGCTTCTTCTCTTCCGCCTTGAAACAAAGGATCTCCGCAACACCTTGGGCCACCGCACGTGGATCGAAGGGCACGGACTCCAGGACGATCTTGCCCGCCTCCATCTTGCTCAGGTCGAGCACGTCGTTGATGATCACCAGCAGGCTCTCGGAGCTCTTCGCGATAGCGTCGAGGTATTTCTCCTGATCGGGCAAGTGCGCATTGCGCCGCAGGATGCCGGTCATGCCCATGATGGCGTTCATCGGCGTTCGGATCTCGTGGCTCATGTTGGCCAGGAACTGCTGCTTGATCTTGCCACTGTGCTCGGCGCGCTCGCGTTGACGGTGGGCCTCCTCCTTCTCGCGGTGCAGCGCCGCAGTGCGCTCGGCCACCGTGCGTTCCAACATCTCCTTCTGTCGGTTCAAACCCTTGGTGCGTATCCGGATGTAGAGCAGCACTCCACCGACCAGCGCGAACACATAGAGCGCATAGGCCCACCACGTGCGCCACCAAGGCGGCAGCACGACCAGCTTGAAAGCGGTGCCTTCCGTGTCCCAGACCCCGTCGCGATTGTCGCCGCGAACATGGAAGGTGTACGTGCCGGGGTCGAGGTTGGTGTATACCGCCGAACGGTCATGCCCCGCCACGATCCAGTCGCTGTCGAAGCCTTCAAGCTTGTACTGATACCGGTGCTCCTTGGGCGCTGAGAATTCCAAGGTGGCGAACTCGAAGGTGACCATATTCGCGCTGTACGGGATGGTGAGGCCATCACTCAGGTAGGCGGGCCGGTCCAGGGGAGAACCTTCGGCGCGATGGTCCAACGCTCGGTTGATGAGCTTGATGCCAGTGATGCGTATAGCGCTGGCGGTGCTGTCATCCGCGAGTTCGGCCGCCTTGAAGTAGTTGAAGCCCATCACACCACCGAAGAAGAGGGTGCCGTCAGGCTGCTTGCAGAAGGCATAACGGTTGAACTCATCGCTCTGGAGTCCGTCGCTCGCATCGTAGTTGCGGAAGATGGCGGTCCTCGGATCGAAGCGCGCGATCCCCTTGTTCGTGCTCATCCACAAGTTGCCGGCTTCATCCGGGAGGATGCCGTACACCACGTCGTTGGGCAGGCCCTGCTTGGGTTGCCGACGCATGCACTTGCCCGTGCGCTTGTCCAGCCGGTTCGCCGCCGCCATTTGGTGCCCACCCAGAGCACATCCGGATCCTGGGTCGTTCAACAGCGAATAGATGATGTCGTCGAAAGCGGAAAACCGGATCGGCCAGGGTCGTGCGTGTACACGTGCCACGGCGCGGCCCGCGCCGCTCTTGCGCCTATCGTAACGATACAAGCCGGTTGCGGTTCCTAGCCAGAGCAGCCCGTTGTCATCCCGGAGCATCGCGTGCAGGAAGCGGTCGACCGCAGCCCCCGTGATCGCGGATTGGGTACATAGTGGAACAGACCGGTCCGGCGATCGAAGCGGCAGAGCGTTTGGACCGAGCCCGACCCAGATGAGCGAATCGCCTCCGCAGGAAGGTTCCCTGGTGGGTCTCCTCCGGGAAGGCGCGTATGGCGGCCGTGTCACGCGCGATGCAGGGTGATCTTGATCCCAACACGGGTCATAGGTTACGAGACCCTCATGGTTGAACCACTAGATCCCTCGTTCATCCCTGACCAACACCCGGTTCGCACGGCTCAACCTGTCCAACGCCGGGTCTTGGACCTTCTCGGTCCACGGGATCCACGTGGGCCACGTGTTGGTCCGAGGATCGAACTCGTTCAGGAATCCATCGTGGAAGGCAACTGACACGCGCCCACCGGGCAAGGCCTGTATGGGACCACAGCTCGTGGACTTCACCGTGTTGAAGCGGGCACTGCGCGGATCGTAGGTGAGCAGGCCGCCCGAGGGTACCGATCCGCATCAGACCATTGCGGTCGCGATAGGCGCATTTGGCGCCTTGCGCTTGGGCAGGAGGTTCTGGTCACGAGGACACCGGGAGAGGGAGCCAAGCCCTCCAGAGCCAGGATCGAAGAGGTAGATGCCGGAGTACACGGCGATCCACAACCGGCCCTTGCCGTCCACGGTGGCGTTCGTGCCGCGCATCTGGCCCAGTTCGGAACCGGCTTCGAAAGTGTCTTCGCCCGTTCGGAATGCGCATCGAGCTGAACGATGCCGAACATGTGGAGGCCAAAGGTGCGCTGGTTCACCGTGTCCTCGGCCGCGACCATCCCGGGAAGAGCGGCGGACGGGTCCTGCCCGTGCTCGTGTTGCCGGCCGGGTGGTCGAGCCCGCAAGGTGTCCAAGCGCTCATTGCCTGCGTGGTCAGGGATCACGAAAGCTGTTCCCCATCATGCTGGCTGGCCCAGATCGTTCCCGCCTGGTCCGCGCTCACGAGACAACTGTTGCCGAGGTATTGCTTGATCGTACACAGCGGCATGCCATCGACCTGGGATCCCCCGGCGAACGTCAGCTTGAACAAGCCGTTGTTGCGTGCCAGCCAGAGTTCGTTGTTCGCGTCCTGTGCGATACTTTGTACAATGTCGTTGATGGGGATCGACCCCGCACGCGCATGGATGAACCGCTCGCTGTCCCGGTCGAAGAGATCAAGCCCTTCGCTCGTTCCCACCCACAGGCGGCCTTGGTTGTCCTCGAATAGCGCGTGGATGTAGTTGTTCCGAAGGGTGGTGCTGTCCTCCGGATCCTGCCGGAAAACGGCGAAGGTGTAGCCATCGTAGCGATTCAATCCATCCTTGGTGCCGAACCACACCAAGCCGTACTTGTCCTGCAGGATGGTGTTCACCATG
>JADKCV010000016.1 GCA_016718655.1 Flavobacteriales bacterium
GAAGCGCCGTACCAATATAGCCGGTCCATTGAACAACGGCATGATCGCCGTCAATTTCCCGTCCAGCGCGACCAGTACATTCGCGGGCAGGATGGTAACGGAGATCCGGGGTTTGTTGCGCTCCCTGCCGGAGTGGATGCGGGGTGAGGTGATGCTCAAGCTCCTCGAGCTGGGAATTGGCATTCTCGGTATCTGGTTGCTCGTGAACGCGTCGAAAGCGTTGGTGAATCGGCGCGCCTCGAATGCCGATGTGCGTTACCGCTGGCGCAAGCTTGCGGACCTCTTAGGCACCGTGGTCTTCGTCATCCTGCTCATCACCATCTACTCCCATCAGTTGGGCGGCCTCTCGGTCACCTTCGGCCTTGCCGCTGCGGGCATCGCCTTCGCGCTCCAGGAGGTGGTCGCCTCGGTGGCGGGCTGGATGGCGGTGATGTTCGGGGGCTTCTATCGCACGGGTGACCGCGTGCAACTGGGCGGCACGAAGGGCGACGTCATCGACATCGGTGTACTGCGCACCACCATCATGGAGGTGGGGCAGTGGGTGGATAGCGACCTGTACACCGGACGCATCGTACTGGTGGCGAACAGCTTCGTCTTCAAGGAACCCGTGTTCAACTATTCCAGCGACTTCCCCTTCCTGTGGGATGAGATCAAGGTGCCCATCACCTTTGAGAGCGATCACGACAAGGCACGTGCCCTCTTCCTGAGCGCGCTCGAGCAGGTTGCCGGCTCCCTTTCGGAAAGCTCACAGGAGCGGTGGCGCGCCATGGTGAACAAGTATCTCATCGAGGATGCGCGCACCGATCCATGGGTGGCCATGACCTTCAATGACAACTGGGTGGAGTATACCTTGCGCTATGTGGTGGACTACAAGGGCAGGGAGGTCCACCAAGGACGCCCTCTTCTCACGCATCCTGCGCGATGTTCAAGCCAGCCAGGGAGAAGTGCGGTTCGCCTCATCCACGCTGCGCATCCTCAACGACCGGCCCGTCAACAGTGGGTCGGATACCCGGTCATGACCATGGAGCGGTCGGTGGCAAACAGTTCCCCTTTAAACACCCGAACCCATGTTCAAGAAGTTCATTGACCGATTGAGCCTGGGCGAGAATGCCGAAGATCCCAAGCTCGCCATGGAGGCGATAGAGCGCAATGTGGAGTTCAGGGGCACCAACCTGTTGATCTTGGTGTTCGCCATCCTCATCGCCTCGGTGGGTCTGAACGTCAATTCGGCCGCAGTGGTCATTGGCGCCATGTTGATCTCTCCGCTGATGGGGCCCATTGTAGGGGTCGGAGCCGGGTTGGGAGTGTTGGACCTGACACTTGTTCGCCGATCATTGCGCAATCTCGGGTTCGCTGTCGGTGCCAGCGTAATGACCTCGACGCTTTATTTCCTGGTCAGCCCATTGGATGACGCGTATTCGGAGATCCTGGCGCGGACGAATCCCACGATCTGGGACGTACTGATCGCAGCGGCAGGTGGCTTCGCAGGCATCATTGCTTCGGCAAGCAGGGATAAGGGCAATGTGGTGCCTGGTGTGGCCATTGCCACCGCCTTGATGCCACCGCTCTGTACGGCAGGTTTCGGTCTTGCCCATGCCAACTGGGCGTACTTCGCCGGGGCTCTGTTCCTCTTCGTCATCAATTCGGTATTTATCAGCCTTGCTGCGTTCTCCACGGTGCGCTGGTTGAAGTACCCTACCCGGCAGTTCACCGATACACGAACACGGCGACGGATCGTGCTCGTCGTAACTGGCATCGTATTGCTTACCGTATTTCCGAGTATCTGGCTGGCCGCGCGGCTTGTGGCGCAGAACACCTTCAAGCAACGTGCCGACCGGTTCGTTTCCATGGAGGCTGGCGTTCCGGACAACTACCTCGTGCAGCGCTCCGTGGACCCGGTGGGCCGCTCCATCGTCCTCACTTACATGGGCACTGGCTTGGACAGTGTGCAAGTGGCATTGCTCAGGCAGCGGCTGGCCGTGCACGAACTGGCAGATTGTGACCTGCAGGTCCGCACCGGTCTTTCCTTGAAGGAACTGGGTCGCGAGGAGCGCACGCGGAGTGCTGGTTTCCAGCGCCAGTTGGAAGAGCAACGCGCTTTGATGGCGCAGCTCACGGCGATCAAGGATAGTCTGGCCAAGCGTGAGACATTCCGCGAGGAGCTCATGCGCGAGGCCATGGCCTTGGGCCCGATTTACGCTGGCTGGTGGTCGTGGACCTTCCCGGTCAGGCGGATTCCCTGCCGCGCGCGGTGTCGGCCCGTTTCGTGCGTTTTTCCCGACAGTACACAGGTCGCTCGCTTGGATCGCTGGTTGGGGCAGAAGTTGAACGGTCGGGGCCATACCTTGGTCGTTGCGGCTGACAGCATGCCGGTGGCGGAACCACCGATCATCAGAAAACGCAGGAGGTAGGATCTGCCCGAGGACCAGGCCTATGGGGGGATCATCCCCGCCGCACCGAATAGATCCACTCATCCTTCACTTCACCGTTCTTCACCAGCGTGCCAAGCAGCTTGGCCTCCAAAGTGAAAGCCAGCCTTCTCCAGGGCTTTCTGTGAGGCGATGTTGCTGCCGAAGGGCGAAGCATAGATGCGCGTCACCTCAGGGAATTCGGCGAAGCCCAGTTGCACCATCTGCCGGATCGCCTCGGTCATGATGCCCTTGCCACTGTGTGCCGCTGCCAGCCAGTAGCCGAGCTCCATGTTGTTCCTCCAGAGATCCGTCTTCGGATGCAGGCCGATGGCAACCCACGCATTCACCAGCGATGTCGATGCACCGCCTCAGCGGCGGGCTTTGCTGGGCCTGCTGAATGAATTCCCTTCCGATCGCCTCGGTGAACGGATGTGGAAAGGAGTCTGTGAGGTTGGCTGCTACGCTCGGGTCGTTGGCGTGCTTCACCAGTGAATGCAGGTCGTCCGGATGGAAGGGGCGGAGTTGGAACAGGGCCATGGTGAGGCCAAGCTAACAACACGAAGCCCCGACCACCTTTCGGCGGCCAGGGCTTCCTTTCACCAAACGTTGAAGCTTGTGCAGGCGATCACTTTGCGCCTTCGCTCTTGTCGTATTGCGGGGTCACACCCATGCTATGGAAGAAGAAGGCCCACTTGTCCGCCTGCTGATCGATGATCATGCTCGTGGGCATGCCTGCACCGTGGCCGGCCTGCGTCTGCACACGGATCAGCACCGGAGCATCGCCCTGCTGGGCAGGCTGCAGGGTGCTGATGAATTTGAAGCTGTGCGCGGGCACCACGCGGTCATCGTGGTCGGCGGTCATCACCATGGTGGCCGGGTACTTCGCGGGCTTCACGTTGTGCAGGGGCGAGTACTTCATCAGGTAGTCCAGTTCCTCCTTGCTGTTGTCCGCGTTGCCGTACTCGGGCACCCAGCCGAAGCCGGCGGTGAACTTCTGGTAGCGCAGCATGTCCAGCACGCCCACCTCGGGAAAGCACACGCCGAATAGGTCGGGACGTTGGGTCATCACCGCACCGATGAGCAGTCCGCCGTTGCTGCCTCCGTTCACGCCCAGGTGCGGGGTGTCCGTCCACTTTTCGGCGATCAGGTATTCCGCGGCCGCGATGAAGTCATCGAACACGTTCTGCTTTTTCTCCTTCATGCCGGCCTTGTGCCAGTCCTCGCCATACTCGCCGCCACCGCGCAGGTTGGCCAGGGCGAACACACCACCCTGTTCGAGCAGGATCATGCGGCTGGTGCTGAAGCTGGGGGAGAGGCTGACGTTGAAACCACCGTAGGCATAGAGCAGGGTCGGGTTCTTGCCGCTCTTCTCCAGGCCCTTCTTGTGCACGATGAACATGGGGACCTTGGTGCCGTCCTTGCTGGGATAGAACACTTGTTCCGTGACGAACTGTGAAGGATCGAACTTCAGCTCGGGGCGGCTGAACACCTCGCTCTTTCCCGTGGCATAGTCGTACTTGAAGATGGTGCCGGGGTCGGTGAAGCTGGTGAAGCTGTAGAAGCCGAAGGTGGCGTCCCGCTTTCCGCCGAAGCCGCCCGCGCTGCCCAGGTCGGGCAGTTGGATCTCCTGTTCGTCCGTGCCGTCCAGCTTGAAGCGGTGGATGCGCGTGGTGGCATCCTTCAGGTAGCTAGCGAACATATAAGGGCCACCGGTGCTGACGCCTTCCAGTAGCTGGTCCCGCTGGGGGATGATGTCCTTCCAGTTCTCCTTGGCCGGTTTCGCTGGATCCACCTCCACCAAGCGGTAGTTGGGGGCATCCACTTCGGTCATCACCAGGAACTTGCCGGTGGCAGGCACGAACTCAACGATGCTCGTCTTGTGGTCGAAGCCCTGTTGGAGGGGCGTCCATGCGGTGGAAGGGCTGGGAATGCCACCGGTGCGCAGGTCATGGAAATACATCTCGAAGCCGTCGGTCCCGGTGCTCACGTACAGCGTGGCGAATTCCTCGCCTTCGGTGACCCCGGCGCCCACGTACAGGTCGCCGTTGACCTTGTTCTCCCACACCAGCACGTCCTTCTCCTGGGCATCACCCAGTTTGTGGTAATAGACCTTCTGGAACTTGCTGGCAGCGCTCAGTTCCGTGCCTTTGGCGGGCTCCGGATAGCGGCTGTAGAAGAAACCGTCCTTGTACCAGGCCACGCCGCTGAACTTGGCCCACTTCAGCACATCGGGCAGCTGCTTCATGGTGCCGAGGTCGTACACCGTGATGTCCTGCCAGTCGCTTCCCGCTTTCTGCACGCCGACCGCCATGTAGCGGTCCTTCTGGTCGCCACCCATCAGGCTGAACGTGGTGGTGCCGGCCGGGTCGATGGCATTGGGGTCGATGAAGACCTGGTCCTCACCATCGAGGCCCTTGCGCACATTGATCACGAACTGGTTCTGCAGGCCGCTGTTCTTGCTGATGAAGTACAATTCGCCCACCTTATAGGGCGAGCCCACCTTGGGGAAGTTGTACAGTTCTTCGTAGCGCTTGGCGATCGCATCGCGGAATGGGACCGTGGCCAGATGGGCCTGCGTCACCGCGTTCTGCCGCTTCACCCAATCTGCCGTCTCTGCACTCGTGTCGTTCTCCAACCAGCGATAGGGGTCGGCCACCCAGGTGCCGTGCAAGGTGTCTCCAGCGGTGCTGTCCTGGCGGGTTTCGGGATAGTTCAACTTCTCCACGGTAGGGGCGGGTTCACCGTCGCCGCAAGCCTGCAAGGTGAGCAGTGCGACCGGTAGTGCGAAAAAAGCTGCTTGGCGCATGGTGGCGTTCGTCCGCATTTGATCGGACGCGGCCAAAGGTAACCGCCGTCGGAAAGGCGATCGAGCGACACCGGTGATCACGCTCGTGATGAACGGTTTTCTCAAGCGCGTTTGCGCTTCTCCTGATGGACGCTTTCCAATGCGTATACCGTGCCAGGCCCCGGGATCAGGTCCACCGTGGTGCCCAGTTGCCCGGCAAGGGTCTGGATGAGTTCCATTCCCAGGCTTTGGGGCTTTTCCCATTTCGTTCGGTCGGCAAGACCCACGCCATCGTCACCGATACGCAACATCAAGCCACCATCACTATCGGTATCCAAGTGCACCAATATGGTCCCTTCCTTTCGTCCTCGGAAGGCATACTTCAAGGAGTTGGAAATGATCTCATTGATGATCAGACCCCAGCGGGATCAACGTGTCCACACTGAGCGTGGGGATGTTGATGCGGATATCGAGATGCAGTTTGGTATCGATGGTATATGCGTAACAAAGATCCCGGGTGAGGTGCGTGAGGTAGGCGTTCACATCGATGTTCGCGAGGTCCTTGCTCAGGTAGGTCTGCTCGTGCACCAAGGCCATGGCACTGACGCGGTTCACACATTCGTTGAACAGTTCCAGGGTGCGTTCATCCTTCACCTGGTCCATCTGGAAACGGATCAGGCTTTTGACGATCTGGAGGTTGTTCTTCACCCGGTGGTGGATCTCCTTCAGCATCACCTCCTTCTCCTCCTTGCTGAGCATGGTCTCGCGGAGCTCCTTATTGGCCGATTCGAGGTTCTTCCTCGCCACCTCCAATTGTTGCGTGTTCAGGCGGGAGCGCTGGAGCAACTTGTTGCTCACGCCGGTGAGCCACGCCAGGATCACGGCCATCAGGCAAGCTGCGATGAGCAGGACACGGGCTTCGCTCCAACGGGCGCCAAGTGTGGCCGAATGTGCGCTGAGCCCTTGTTCATGTACGTTCCGCGTGGCTTTGTCCACCACTTTCTGTGAACGTTGTAGCATGATCTGCAACACGGCCTCCTGCGAACGCAACGTGCTCCAGGTGCCTTGATGGGCAATGATCTGATCGTGAAGGGAATCCGTCTGGTGCAATGACCTGTCCAGTGCTGCGGGCATCTCATCCATCCCGGGCGAGTCCGAATAGGCGGCCTTGGTGTGTTCGATGGTGGTCCGCAACTTTTGAAGCTCGTTGTCCCATTGGTGTTGCTGGGCACTGAGGTCGACACGGTGCACGAGTCCCAATTGATGGATGCTCTCGCTGATGCCGTTGAGCTCCTCCAGCAATTTCACCTCATGCGAGATCCGTTGCTGCAGCGAGCTCGAGCGTGAGACAAGGATGATACCGTAGGCGATGAACGCTACGGAGATGCAGGTGACCAGGATGGGCCACCAACGCCAAGGGGTTCGAACAAAGGGGGACATGTGCGTGCCCTTGAACGCAAGGACGCGCCAATGGTTGCGCGGACCTCAGGGTTCCGCACTGGCCCGAAGCCGGGCCTCGAATCCATTCAGGAGGGCCTCGACCCGTTGGATGGATCGTTCCTGAAGTTCAGCCAGGAGCCGTTGTGCGTTCGATCTGCTCAACCCGGGTGTGCGACCTAACGGATCCTTGCCCCTTGAGATCGGACCGATATGCACCCCTCCCAACGAAGTGGATGCATTCCCCGAATGGACCAGTTCCGTTACCAACACCCGACACTCACCCGGTTTGATCCGGATAACGACCTTGTACTGCACCGTGCCCATGCTTTCCTCACGCATGGTCAGCATCGCTGATCGGAAATTGAAGCGGGCGAAACCGTCCAGGGTACCATCCTCGCGCTTGCTCTGTAACAATTTGGCTCCAGGTTCACGGCCGAAGGTCCAGTTCCAGGCATCCAACGCCTTGTCGTAGAGTTGCACACCATTGAGGGGCACATTCACGGAGCGGCTGAAGCTCAGTGCCGAACCTTCACCAGCAGGGGTTTCCTGGGCACACAGCAGGGTCGCTAGCGATACAAGAAGGAGGAGCAGGAGTGCACGCACGGATCAAAGTTACGGGGAGTCCTCGGGGATGACGGCTACCTTTGAGCCCTTATCCAAGATCGTACCATGAGCAATGCAATGAAAGGGAATCGGGCGTTGAAGGTCGGGGTGTTCTATGACGGCAGCTATTTCACCCACGTCAGCAATTACTACAACTACGTCCACACGCACCGCAGGCGTCTGCACATCGGTGGTTTGCACGACTACATCAAACACATGGTGGCAGAACGGGAAGGAACGCTCCCGAACCTTTGCCATATCATCGATGCACACTTCTTCAGAGGTCGGTTCACCGCGCG
This sequence comes from Flavobacteriales bacterium, assembly GCA_016718655.1. Taxonomy (GTDB): domain Bacteria; phylum Bacteroidota; class Bacteroidia; order Flavobacteriales_F; family PHOS-HE28; genus PHOS-HE28. Next base: position 7,539 of record JADKCV010000016.1, read on the forward strand.
TGAGGCCAATGAAAAGGTCAACCAGCTCTATTATGATCGCGTCTTCGACGACGTGTTGATGTACAACAACGTTCAGACCCACTATCTACCGGTCAAGGACCTCATGGGCCGGAAGCGCGAGAAGGGCATCGACGTGTTGATGGCACTGGAGACCTACGAGCTGTGTATGCTCAAGCGATACGATATCGTGGCATTGGTCGCATCGGATGGGGATCACGTGCCACTCGTCAGGAAGCTCCATGCCTTGGGGTGCAAGACCATGCTCCTCGGGTGGGACTTCGAGTTCGCGGACCAGGAGACGGGCGAGACACAGACCACCCGGACCAGTACGGACCTCTGGAACGAGGTGAGTTACCCCTTGCCCATGCACGACCTGATCGAAGAGGGATTGCGCGAGGATGACGAGGTGGTACGGGAGGTCTTCGTGGTCCGTGACATGTCCCGTGATCAGGATGGGGAGACCTATGACCGCTCCAACGCTGCGGTCACCCTGGTGGACGAGGAGCGGCATCGCAGTACCGTGATGAGCCTGCTCAGCGGTTATGGGTTCATCCGGTTCCCGGACAACAACTTGTTCTTCCGCTACGACGACCTGCAGGATATCCCCTTCGATCAGTTGGCTATCAATGACGAAGTGGAGTTCAATGTGGCGATCAACCACAAGGGGCAACGTGTAGCCCGCAATATCACCAGGGCTGTCTAAGCGGCGGCCAATTCCAACGTGAAGGTGCTTCCCGTGCCGGGTCCGTCGCTGTGGACGGAAAGGTCACCTTTCATGGCTTGTGCCCATTGACGGGCTCGTGCGAGCGTGGAACGGCCTTGTGCCTCGCCAGCTGTACTTCGGGAGCTCAGCCAGGCATACCGGACGAATACCATGTCCAGGTCGGCGGGAAGCAGGCCTACACCCGGGTCGGTGACGGAGAGTCGGATGGAGCGGCCCATCTGTTCGGCGCGCACATGGATCGTTGCACCGGCCGCAGCGAACTTCGAGGCGTTGGAGATCAGGCGTGTAGCACCTCACCCAAGTAATGGGCATCGGCCAATACCCTCAGGTCGTTCGGCATTTCCAGCTCCAGTACTTGGTGTTTGCGTTGGTAGCGATGGTCAAGTTGTCCGATCACCTTTTCCAGCAATTCGCGCAGCCCCATGGACGTCAGTTCGAGATGACCAACACCGCGTACCACCCCCATGTCGTCGAGCAGTTGTTCCACTTCACGCAGGGCTTTGAAGTGCTGCTGTTCCCCGAAGGTGAGCAGTTCGCGGTCCTCCTCGATAGCGCAACGTGATGCCAGGTGGCCCAATACCTGTTGGATCCCTGCCAACCGATTGCGTAGGTCGTGCGCGAACGTATGGAGCCGTTCGGCCTGGGCGGTATTGCTGAGCAGGTCCTTTGATGCACCCATGGGATGTTCGGATCCTGTGGTCAGTCCTGGGCGAAGCGCATCAGCACATCCTCCAGACTGTCGGAATTGATCGGTTTGGAGAGGTAGTGACAGCCCTTCAGGTCCTGGATGGCCGAGATTATCTCCGGTTTCGTGCTGGCGGTGAGGAAGAGGATCGGAATGGGCGAACGCGCATGGATCTCCTTGGCCAGCTCCAAGCCGTTCTTCTCGCCTTTCAAGTAGATGTCCATGATGATGATGTCCGGCGTGGTTTGTTCCAGTAGGGCTTCTGCTTCCTCGGAACTACGAGCCGATCCGACGACGTCGAAACCAAGCCCCTCCAGCTGTAATCGGTAGCCGAAGGAGATGATGGTCTCGTCCTCGATGATGATGACCTTTTTCATGGGAATTGGGGGGGGAGAGTGGAATGGGAGAGTGGCTGAACATCATCCACGCGATACTGTGCGATCGCGAAGGACCTGCTCGAAGCTATCCACTGTAAGGGCTTTTTCCACATATCCGCTCACCGAGGTGATGGAAAGTGCGCGTTCCAGGTCGGCCGGACGGTTGCTGGAGGAGAACATGATCACAGAAGTGAGGCCATTGGGAAGCAGACCTTCAGCCTCACAACGGAGCAATAGTTCGAAGCCGTTGATACGGGGCATATTGATATCCACGAACATCAGATCGGGTGGATCCTGCTTGAGGCGCATGTGGTCCAATGCCTCCTCCGGAGACGTGAAGCACGTCAGGCGACCGGTGAATCCTGCCTTCTTCAGTACCAGTCGGGTGATGAAGTTGCAATCGTCCTCATCATCCACCAATAGGATGTGGGAAGGCAGTTCAGGAACGGGTTGGTGCAGGGCCATGTTCTGGGCCGGTGGAACGAACACCCGGGTGCCAAGGTTACCGGTTGCGCGGCACACAGGGCATTACCTGCCCGGGTTCAACGCAGGTCCTGGTCGAGGCGGAGGATAAGGTCCGGTGCACCCAACAGGTAGAGCGTGTCGTCCGTGAGTACTCGAAGGTCGCCAGTGACCGGGGCGATGAACCGTCCTTTCCTGCGAATGGCCAGGAGATGTACCCCATAACGCTCACGCAGATCGATCTCATCCACGGTATGGCCCACCACCTTACCCTTTCCCAAGGTCACCGTGATGGTGACGATCTCCATATCCGGTGTGTCCTCCGGTAGAGCGGTGCGCACCTTGTTGCCCGAGGTCCCACGCAACAGGCCATAATGCTGGGATCGGCACTGGGCCACCAGTGCATTGATCCGATCCTCGGGCACCAGGTATCGGCGTAGCACCCGATGGAAGATCTGGATGCTGGTCTCGAATTCTTCCGGGATCACGTCATTGGCGCCTGCATCGAGCAGCGAGCCCATCTCCCGCACATAGCGTGAGCGAACGATCACATGTGCTGCGGTGGACAAGGTCCGGACAGCAGCCACGATGGAGCGCGATACGGTCGCGTCACTGATGGCTACCACCACCACGCGCGCCCGTTCCACATGGGCCTGTTCCAGCAGGTGCACATTGCTCGCATCACCCACCAGCACCACCAACCCGATCTTCCGGGCCTTGGCAGCCAGGTCGGGGTCCTCCTCGATCACGGTGCAGTTGACCCCGCTGTTGATGGCCGAACTGGCAACGTTCTGTCCGTTCAATCCGAAACCGATGATCACGAGGTGGTCACGCATCACCTTGGCATGGACGCGGTCCTGCTCCTTACGCACGCGCACCAGCCGGTCCATGCGCTTCGCCACACGCATGGGTACGAACGACAGGAAGGTGCGCCTTACGATCCGTTCAGCGTATTCGAGCATGAACGGTGTTGCTCCCATGCTGAGGATGGCCACCGAGAGGAAGATCTGATAGTGACGTTCGCTCAATAGGCCGAACTCCAGACCAGGCAGTGCCAGGATGAAGCCGAACTCGCCGAGCTGGAAGAGCGAGAGGCCTGCCATCATCGCGGTACGGAGGGGGTAGCGCAGGACCCATGCGGATAGCATCGTCATCAATACCTTGAGCAGGGTCATTCCCAATGCGAGGCCGATGATGGTGAACGGCGCGCTGAAGAATTGCCCAAGGTCCACGAGCATGCCGATGCTCACGAAGAAGAAGCTCATGAACAATTCGTGGAAAGGGAGGACGATGCCCGTTGCATGGTAGGCATGATCGGTCTCGCTGATGACCAGACCTGCGAAAAAGGCACCCAACGCCAGGGATAATCCCAGCGCTTGTGTGGCAAATGCGGCTGCGAAACAGATCACCACGATGGTGATGATGAACAGCTCATTCCCCTTGCCTTTCACCGCTTGCTTGAGCAGGCGGGGTACGATGTAGCGGCCGCTGACGAATACGGCCACGAGAAGCAGGAGCATCTTGCCCAACAGCCAGAGCAGGTCGCCCGTGATATCCTCACTTTGTCCGGCCAGCATGGGCGTGACGAGCATCATGGGTACCACGATGATGTCCTGGAAGATGAGGATGGCGGTGGCCACACGACCATGCGCGGCATCCATCTTGCCCTGTTCCTGGAGTACACGAAGCACGATGGCCGTGCTGGAGAGGGTGACAAGGAAGCCGATGAAGATGGCGCTTTCCGTGCGCATGCCGAAGGCCCCCAACACCAAGGTCACGGCGGCCGTGGTCAAGCCCGCTTGCAGGAGGCCACCGATGAACACGGTACGACCCAAGGAGGCGAGCTTCTTCAAGCTGAACTCCATACCGATGACGAAAAGCAGGAAGATCACCCCGATCTCCGCCATGGCCTGTACACTCTCCACCTCCTCCACCCAGCCCACTCCGTGCGGTCCGGCGATCATGCCGGTGACAATGAAACCCAGGATACCCGGCAGCTTGAAGCGGCGGAATAGCAAGAGGATCCCGGCGGCCAGTGCCAGGATCACGATGAGTTCGCCGAAGAGGGGGAAATGCATGGCTACTTCTTGAATACCAGCCACACGGCCGCCACCAGCAAAACACCGGCCAGGGCATGGTTCCAGCGGAGTGCCTCTTGGCGGAAGGCGATGAGGGTGAAGACGGCGAAGACCGAGAGCGTGATGACCTCCTGCACGACCTTCAGTTGCACCAACGTGAACGGACCGCCATTGTCCACATGACCGATGCGGTTGGCAGGGACCTGCAGCACATATTCGAAGAAGGCCATGCCCCAACTGATCAGGATGATGGAGAACAACCCCAATCCTTTGGACCACGCGAAGTCCTTGAAGCGAAGATGTCCATACCATGCCAGGGTCATGAACACGTTGGAGAGCAGCAGGAGCCCTATGGTGGTAATGGCCTTCATGGTGTTCGCGAAGGTCCGTCGAGGGTTCCGTTGTCCTACGGGTCGCAGCACGGGATGGTCCACGGTCTTGTGTTGATCCGGGTGGATACCTTCACGGTCATGGAGCATCGCCGTCAACCCTTACTGTCGAGTAGCGCCTTCCTGCGGCGTCAATTCCGGTTCCTGGCTGCTGCCTCCTTGGTGGTGGGCGTATCCTTGTTGTTAGGAGTGTGGGGCTATATGCACTTTGCGCACTATGCGTTGGTGGATGCTTTTCTGAACGCAAGCATGATCCTGGGCGGCATGGGGCCTATCGGGGAGCTGCCGAACGAAGGGGCCAAGTGGTTCGCTTCGTGTTATGCCCTCTACAGCGGTATCGCGTTGCTCGGTACGGTCGCCGTCCTGCTCGCACCCGTGGTTCACCGGATGCTGCATGCCTTGCATTTGGAGGATGAACGGCGCTGAGGACCTGACCGGAAGATGACCGGGATGGATCCCGGGCCCATCGCCCTGCAAGCTGGTTCAGCCTTCCTTGGTCGCTGTCCAGGTCTTGTATCGGGTCGTGATGGGTTCCCGATCGATCGGGACTTCGGACAAGGGTTCGCACGGTCTCAACGTGGCTTGCAGTTCAGTAGGTAAGCGTTGATAAAGGCGGGTACCCTCGGTCTTCCAAACGATCATGGCATCGCTCACGGGCTTCACTGCCCGAGCAGGATTGCCCACGATCACCTGACGGCGCTCCCAAACGGAATCGGCGGGTAGGAATGACAATGCCCCTACGATACACTCCTCGCCGAGCACCACGTTGTCCATGAGCACCGCGTTCATACCCACCAGGCAATTACGACCGACATGGGCACCATGGATCACGGCGCCGTGGCCGATGTGAGCGCCCTCCTCCAGGCGGACGGTCACTCCGGGGAACATATGGATGGTACAGTTCTCTTGGATGTTGCATCCATCCGCAACGATGATCTCGCCCCAATCCCCGCGAAGCGCGGCGCCAGGACCGATGTACACATGGGCGCCGATGATCACGTTTCCCGTGACCGTTGCTTGGGGATGGACAAAGGCCGTGGGGTGTACCACGGGTCGGTAGCCGTTGAATTCGTAGGTCATCGGGCCAAAGATGCGAAGCAGGTACCCTTGCATGGCCGCCGACCACCCTGAGGTCACGATCCATAGCACTATTGAATGTTAACTCTGGGTTAAGCTTCTGTCGACCCACTGCTATCGATCCCTGCCCCGGGTACTTTTGGCCGCCGAAACCGAAGCCCATGTCACTAGAGAGCATCCTGAAGATCTTCAAGCCACGTGACCGCGTGTTCTTCTACCACTTCGAAGCTTCTGCAGCGAACGTGTTGAAGATGTCCGAGGACCTGATCGCGATCATGAACACGGAGCCAGGTTCACAGCGTACCGCCCTGTTGGAACGCTTGGAGATCGCTGAGCATGCCAATGATGATCTGACGCATACCATTTTCACGGACCTGGCGCGCAATTTCATCACGCCCATAGACCGTGAGGACATCCATTACCTGGCGACCAGCCTGGACGATGTGGCCGACTTCATCCTGGCCTCGGCCAAGAACCTGGAGTTGTTCGGCATCGCCAAGCCCGATGAGACGTGTCGTGAGCTGGCCCGGTTGACCAACGAAGGCGCGCGTATCGTACAGATGGCCGTCCAAGGATTGCGAACCATGCACAAGACCAACGCGCACAACGAGTTCGTGGTGCAGATCAATAGCATGGAGAACCAGGCCGATGAGGTCTACGACCGAGCGATCCAACGGTTGTTCGCTCAGGAGAAGGATCCCATCCAGCTCATTCGCATGCGCGAGACCTATTCCACGCTGGAATTGGCCACGGACAAGTGCGAGGACGTGGGCAATGTGATCGAATCCATCATGCTCAAGTACGCGTGAGGAAATGACGCTGCTTATCGTCATCATAGCGCTGGCGTTGATCTTCGATTACATCAACGGATTCCACGACGCGGCCAATTCGATCGCCACCATCGTCAGCACCAAGGTGCTCACACCCTTCCAGGCCGTGGTCTGGGCCGCTGTGTTCAACTTCGTGGCCTACTTCATCTTCAGTGATCATCACGTTGCGAACACGGTGGCCAAGACCGTACATGAGGACTTCATCACCTTGCGGGTGGTGCTTGCCGGTCTGATCGCGGCCATCACCTGGAACTTGCTCACGTGGTGGTATGGCATTCCGAGCAGTTCATCCCACACGCTCATCGGCGGATTCGCCGGTGCTGCACTCGCTGGGGCGGGATTCGATGTCAGCAGTATCAATATCGAGAAGATCGCCCTCATTGCCGCTTTCATCTTCCTCGCACCGCTGGTGGGCATGCTCATCTCGGTCTTCATCACGCTGGTCACCATCGTGCAGAAACTATGGCTCCGCGTTCTGCTCATCGCCCTTGCCACAGCCATCACTTCCATGTTCGTGCTCAAGAATATGGATCTGCGGATCGCCTTGGTGGTCTTCTCACTCGTCTTCATCATCGCCTATGCGTGGGACCTGACCCGGCCACCTAGTGCCACACGCACGGCCAATCTCTATAAGCGGCTGCAATTGCTCAGTTCCGCCGCGTTCAGCATCGGCCATGGTGGCAACGACGCGCAGAAGGTCATGGGGATCATCATGGTGGCGCTTGTGGCTGGTGGGCAGGCGCAGGCTTTGGATGAGATGCCATATTGGGTGCCATTGGCCTGCTACGGTGCGATCGGACTGGGTACGCTCAGCGGCGGATGGAAGATCGTGAAGACGATGGGTACGCGCATCACCAAGGTGACGCCGCTGGAAGGCGTATGTGCCGAATCGGCAGGCGCGATGACGCTGTATATGACCGAACAGTTGGGCATCCCGGTCAGCACCACACACACCATCACCGGTGCCATCATCGGGGTGGGGGCCACCAAGCGCTTGAGCGCGGTGCGTTGGGGTGTAACCATCCAATTGTTGTGGGCGTGGATCCTCACCATTCCCGTGAGCGCGGTGATGGCGGCCATCGCCTACTGGATCTGCGGGTTCTTCATCGCGTGATGCGTCCGTCCTAACGAACCGCTCCTGCGCGTCAGGTGCCTGCCGTTACCTTTGGTCGGACACCTGCGACCATGGCCATCATCCTCAACGACGCCGGTAATCACCGGCACCTGCTTCCACTCACCTTCACGCGTCCGGTGGGTCAATTGCGCCCGGGTATCCTTCGGCTTGGTGAAGGATGGTACGTGCGCAGTGGCTTGGCGGTCGGCTATCGTACAGAGCCCTATTTGGCCGCATCATTTCCAATTCCGGAGGGAGGTCCGCAGTTGGAAGTGGATGCGAGCTTGTATCCTTCGGACGCGTTGGTGTCCGCCGTGCTCGACCTTCGTCCAGGTCAGGTTCTTGTGCATGCGGGGAGGGCGCTGGCCTTCGCACTGGAATCGCCTTCAGCACCAGCACCATCGGATTGGGCCACCGTACCGCCCTACCTGAATGCCGTGTCGTTCTCCGGCGATGTCATCCGGTTCGAACGACCCTGGCACCTTTTCCAATGCTGTGGCCAAGCCATCGCGCAAGACTTCGCGCTCCTTACCGAAGGCCGACGTTCCCAACGCATGAGCGCTCAGAATACCATCATCGGCGACCCGGACCTGATCTTCCTGGAGGAGGGAGCGGTGGTGGAAGCAAGCATCCTGAACACCAAAGGTGGTCCCATCTACATCGGCAAGGATGCCGAGGTCATGGAAGGGTGCATCATCCGGGGCCCGATGGTGCTGGGCGATCATGCGCAGTTGAAGATGGGGGCCAAGATCTACGGGCCTTCGGTGTTCGGACCGGAATGTCGGGTTGGTGGCGAGGTGAACAACAGTGTCATCCTCGGCTACAGCAATAAGGGCCATGACGGCTTCCTGGGGAACAGCGTACTGGGTGAATGGTGCAACCTGGGTGCGGACACCAACAACAGCAACTTGAAGAACACCTATGGACCGGTAAAGGTGCACAGCTATGCCAACGGGGGGGATGTGGACACCGGTCTCACGTTCTGCGGATTGATCATGGGTGACCACGCCAAGAGCGGCATCAACACCATGTTCAATACGGGCACGGTGGTGGGTGTGGCGGCGAATGTGTTCGGGGGGGGCTTCCCGCCCAAGCACATCCCTTCGTTCGCGTGGGGTGGTGCAAACGGCTTGGAGACCTATGACGTGGAGCGCGCGCTGGTGACGGCACGGCGTGTGATGGGGCGACGTAACGTGCCATTGGATGCATTGGACGAGGCGGTGCTACGCCACGTGTTCGCGAGTACTCGGTCCTAGGGCTGTCCATCTGTCAGGCATGTGGCTGCGGCACGGTCCTTGGCCTTGTGCCACGAGCAGCGCGGTGTTCGACGCGTTGTATCACACCCGTGACGGGTGAGGTATCTTTGTGACTGCCATCCTGACCCATCTTGTCGATGAACGACATCCTCCATACTGACAGCCTTTTCAGCAACGACCAGATCGAGAACGAGACCGAACTCATCCCGCTCATCACGGCCGAGGACGAGGAGCAGATGAACGCGGAGCGCACTCCGCCCGAGCTGCCCATACTTCCCTTGCGGAACACCGTTCTGTTCCCAGGTGTCGTCATCCCGATAACGGTGGGGCGTGATCGCAGCATCCGCCTCATCCAGGAGGTGTATCGCGGCAACCGCACCTTGGGCGTGGTGAGCCAGAAGGACGGCCAACTCGAAGAACCTCGCGCGGAGGACCTCAACAGCGTGGGTACCATCGCCACCATCATCCGCATGTTGCGTATGCCCGATGGAAGTACCACGGCCATCATCCAAGGGAAGAAGCGGTTCGAGATCACCGAGATGATCAAGGTGGAACCGTACTTCACCGCCCGTGTCAAGGAGTTCGAGGAGATCCGACCGGACAAGGAGGACAAGTCCTTCCACGCGTTGGTGAGTTCACTCAAGGACCTTGCGTTGGACATCATCAAGCAGAGTCCCAACATCCCCACCGAGGCACAGTTCGCGCTCAAGAACATCGACAGCCCAAGCTTTCTGGTCAACTTCATCAGCAGCAACATGAACGCTGAGGTGGTGGAGAAGCAAAAGATGTTGGAAGTGGCCGATCTGCGTGAGCGTGCCAAATTGCTTCTGGCCTATTTGACGAAGGAGCTGCAGATGCTCCAGATGAAGAACGAGATCCAGAGCAAGGTGCGGACCGAGGTGGACCGCCAGCAACGGGAGTACTTCCTGCATCAGCAGATGAAGACCATCCAGGACGAACTCGGAGGCAATCCGATCGAACAGGAGATCGACGAGATGCGGATGAAGGCCGCCAAGAAGAAGTGGTCGAAGAAGGTGGGGGAGACCTTTGAGAAGGAGTTGATGAAGCTGCAGCGGATGAACCCTGCCGGAGCGGAGTTCAGCGTGCAGACCAACTACGTGCAATTGTTGTTGGAACTGCCCTGGGGCGAATACAGTTCGGACAAGTTCGACCTGAAGAACGCCCAGAAGATCCTGGACCGCGATCACTTCGGGCTGGACAAGGTGAAGGAGCGTATCATCGAGCACTTGGCCGTGCTGAAGCTGAAGGGCGATATGAAGGCCCCCATCATCTGCCTCTACGGCCCTCCAGGAGTTGGAAAGACCAGTCTCGGTAAGAGCATGGCCGAGGCGCTCGGGCGCAAGTATGTGCGCATGAGCCTGGGCGGGTTGCACGATGAAGCCGAGGTGCGTGGTCACCGCAAGACCTACATCGGCGCGATGCCGGGCCGCTTGATCCAGAGCTTGAAGAAGGCCGGGACCAGCAATCCCCTCTTCGTTCTCGACGAGATCGACAAGGTGGGTCGCAGCAACCAAGGTGATCCGGCCAGTGCGCTGCTCGAAGTACTGGACCCTGAGCAGAACAGTCACTTCTACGACAACTACGTGGAGGTGGAGTACGACCTCAGTCGGGTGATGTTCGTGGCCACTGCCAACAGCCTCAGTACCATCCACCCGGCGCTTCGTGACCGGATGGAGATCATCGAGGTGAACGGCTACACACAGGAGGAGAAAGTGGAGATCGCCGATCGTCACCTGTTGCCCAAACAGTTCACGGAGAACGGGATCAAGCCCAAACAGCTGAAGCTAGCCCCGGGTCTTATCGAAGCCATCATCGATCAATACACCGATGAGAGTGGCGTTCGCACCTTGGAAAAACGCATCGCCAAGCTGGTCCGCTACCGCGCCAAGCAGATCGCGTTGAAGGAGAAGTTCAGTATCACCATCACCGAGGCCGATCTGGTCAAGATCTACGGCCCAAGCCATGCCCGCGACAAGTACCAGGGTAATGATGTGGCCGGTGTGGTCACCGGTCTGGCCTGGACACCTACGGGCGGGGACATCCTCTTCATCGAGACCAGCATCACCAAGGGCGAGGGCAAGCTCACGCTCACCGGCAACCTGGGCGATGTCATGAAGGAAAGTGCCGTGATCGCACTCGAATACCTGAAGGCACACAGTACGATCATCGGATTGGACAGCGAGGTGTTCAAGCGTTGGAACGTGCACGTGCACGTGCCTGAAGGTGCCACGCCGAAGGATGGGCCGAGCGCAGGCATCACCATGCTCACCAGCATCGCCAGTGCCTTCACCCAACAGAAGGTACGCAAGTTCACCGCCATGACCGGTGAGATCACCTTGCGGGGCCGCGTGTTGCCCGTTGGCGGCATCAAGGAGAAGATCCTCGCCGCCAAGCGCGCCGGCATCAAGGAGATCATTCTCAGCAGCGACAACCGCAAGGACATCGAGGACATCGATGCGCGATACACCAAGGGAATGCGCTTCACCTATGTGACCGAGATGATCGAGGTGGTCAAGCATGCGCTCTTGAAGGAGAAGGTGGAGAACGCGTTGAAGGTGGCGTAACACAGGCTCCCGGCCGGTGGGCCGGCCACCCAACGCCACCACTACGTTCGGCGCTGTGTTCCTGCCATCCTGTGCGCGTATCAGGCACCCACCCTGTGTTCACGCCATTCATTGCGTTCCCGCTACCGCTTCATGGTGAAGCGCGGTCGTGAGCATCCTCGTACCTTCCGCCTTCCATTCCTGCCCATGCGCTTACTTGCCCTTACCCTCGCCATCCTTCCTGCTTCACTGGCACACGCCCAACCAGCACTTCCAGCCACCACCCTGGCCGATCTGCAACACTTGCGCACACTGGCACGACAGGAGCCCGACGCACACAAGCTCACGGAACTCACCGAGGGTCGTTACCCCACTGCCTACATCCACGGCCGCTGCATGGTGGGCTTCTTGGGACGTGAAGTTCAGGAGGGTTGTGCGACCGATGCTCCAGCGATCATGTGGGGCACACGGGTCGGTGCGGTGCGGTCCTTCCGCGTGGACATCCACCAGCTCGATCGGTTGAACGAACTGGCATGTCTGGACTATGCGGAACTGGCCGGCAAGGTGAAGCCCCACCTGGACCGGGTGCGTTCGGCCACGCGTGTGGATAGCGTCCACCGGGGGATCGACCTGCCACAGGCTTATACCGGTGCGGATGTCCTGATCGGGATCACGGATTGGGGCTTCGACTACACCAGCCCCATGTTCTACGACACGCTGCTCACCCAGACCCGGATCCGTGCTGCTTGGGACCAGTTCCGTCAAGCGGGACCGGCTCCGGAGGGCTACGATTACGGCGCCGCGTTCGATACCCCGGAGGAACTCCTCGGTGCGCAGGCGGATACCGCCAACATCTACAGCTATGCCACACACGGCAGCCACGTGGCCGGGATCGCCGGAGGCAGCGGAGCGGGCCTCAACTACCGGGGGATGGCCTTCGAGGCACAGTACCTGTTCTGCACCTTCCTGGTCGATGCGGCCGCTGTGCTCGATGCCTTCCAATGGATGAAGGCCGTGGCCGATGCCGACCAGAAGAGGCTAGTGGTGAACATGAGCTGGGGCCTTTATCACATGGGTACCTTGGATGGAAACTCCCTCATCAGCCAAGCCATCGACGGGCTCAGCGAGGAAGGGGTGGTCTTCGTCAATTCAGGTGGGAACAACGGCGATGTCAACTTCCACATCAAGCGCACCTTCACAGGCGACACGATCCGCTCACGCATCCAGATCTACCCGTACAGCGCCCATCCGCGCATGTGGGGCCAGAGCATCAGCATGTGGGGCGAACCCGGCCAGGACTTCTCCACCGGTCTGATCGTCACCAACAACGCGAACAACATCCTTCAGGAGACACCGTGGTACTACTCCGGCACGCAGGAGGCCTACCTGGACAGCTTCATGGTGCAAGGTCTGGACACGGTCTTCTTCAACCTCACCGCGGATGCCGCACATCCGTTGAACGGCCGCCCGCATTTCCGCCTGCGCGTGAAGAACCGGAGCAGTCAGCTCAAGGTCGCGCTGAAGGCCACCGCACCGGATGGCATCGTGCATTTCTGGAACGTCACCGAACTCACCAATGATGTGGGCAACTGGGGGCAGACCTTCACAGCAGCCCAGAACGGTTGGTTGAACGGCGATAAGAACTACGGCATCAGTGAACCGGCATGCACCGAAAGCCTTATCACGGTAGCCGCCTACACCGGCGAATTCAACGGCACGGGAGGAGGCATAGCCACGTTCAGTTCCTATGGCCCAACGTTGGATGAACGGCGTAAGCCCGATATCGCAGCACCCGGCGTCAACGTGGCTTCATCCATCAGCTCGTTCACGGACAACTCGTATTCATCGGTGGGATCGGTCACGTTCCAAGGGCGGAGTTATCCGTTCGCACGTTTCTCAGGGACCAGCATGTCCTCACCTGCCGTGGCCGGTATTGCAGCCTTGGTGCTGCAAGCCGATCCTTCCTTGACCTCGGCCGAGGTCAAGGACATCCTGATGAGCACGGCACGGGAAGATGCCTACACCGGTGTGATCCCTGAGGAAGGAAGCGTGCGTTGGGGGCAGGGGAAGGTGAATGCTTATCGGGCCGTCCGACAGGCCCTGGGGATCACCGAGGTGGTCGAAGTACAGAACGACGAACTCATGCTGTGGCCGAATCCGGCAAAGGACGAATTCAACGTACTCCTCTTGGCACCCAACAACAACACCATCGTGGAACTATGGGATGCTACTGGACGCCGTGTGATGGCGCATGCCACGTCGGGATCCGCCCAACTCGTTTTCGATGTGGCTGGTCTCTCTCCGGGTGTGTACACCGTGCGCATGGGAGGCGTTCAGCGGGCGTTGCGCGTTGTGAAGTATTAAGCGCTCTACGAGACCAGCCCGGTCCAACTTCGCCCCATGGATCCACGGGACCTTTCAGTGGCATCGGTGCAGTATGCATTGCCCGATGAACGGATCGCGCAGCAGCCGCTGCCGGAACGCGATGCCAGCAAGCTGCTCACCTACACCAAAGGCACGATAAGGGACCGCCATTTCCGCGATCTGGCCGAGGAGTTGCCGGGCAATGCCCTGCTCGTTCTCAATGACACGCGTGTGGTGAACGCCCGGGTGGTCTTCCAGCGAAGCACCGGTGCTCGCATCGAGATACTCTGCCTGGAGCCCGCCGAGGCAAGGCCGGTGGAGCAAGCCTTTCGAGATCGTGGGCGGTCGGAATGGAAGGCCTTCGTAGGCAATGCCAAGCGCTGGAAGGAAGGGGAGGAACTGATAGTGAGGAGCGGACACGTCATTTGCCACGCTTTGCGCACCGGAACGGAACGCATCGCCTTCCGTTGGACACCCGACGAACTTTCCTTCTCGGAAGTCCTCGAGTTGGTGGGCCACGTACCGCTTCCCCCGTACATGAAGCGCCAGGACGCGGATGCGGACAAGGTGCGGTACAACACGGTCTTCGCGCACAACGAAGGGTCAGTGGCAGCGCCCACGGCCAGTCTGCATTTCACGCCCTCCCTGCTCGAACGGTTGCATGACAAGGGTGTGCGTTCCACTCGGCTCACCCTGCACGTGGGAGCGGGAACTTTCCTTCCGGTGAAGACCGAGCGGATGGCCGATCACCACATGCACCAGGAACAGGTCCGCATCCCGCTGGACGCACTGGAGGACCTGGTCCGGCAACTGGGCCAAGGGCCTGTGGTCGCTGTGGGCACCACCGCGTTGCGCACCCTGGAGAGCATTTACTGGCACGGCGTGGCCCTCCTGCAGGGGACGGCGACCGAGCACATCGATGTGGACCAATGGCAACCCTACGAGACGCCTGCGGACCGCTGTCCCGATGCTGCTGCTGCACTCCAAGCGGTGATCGGACGCTTGCATCTACAGGGGTCCACGGTGCTCACCGGTGCCACACGCCTGCTCATTGCTCCCGGTTACACTTTCCGCTATGTCGACGGTCTCATCACCAATTTCCACCAACCGGGCAGCACGCTCCTGTTGCTGGTGGCGGCATTCGTCGGTCCCGACTGGCGGCGCATCTATGATCACGCACTGGTGAATGATTATCGCTTCCTCAGCTACGGCGATGGGTCGGTGCTGTGGCGTTGAACCCGCTCACCACGCCGCGTTCAGCGCGGCGATCACCAAGGCGAGGAAGAGGATCGGCAGCACGATCGCAGCGATGGCGATGCCCTTGCCGCGTTCATCGCGTTGGATGGCCTGAACCAGACCGATCACCGCCAGGATGAGCGATGCGCCCAGGAGGTAGGACCATAAGGCTGCGCCTCCACCGATGAACAGGGCGATGAACGCCAAGGCGACGCCACCTGCGGCCACCAGCGAGAGTGTATTCCACTTGCGGGTGCTCGGTGCGTGCTCCGTATCCGTTGTGGGATCCTGATCATGACTTGTGTGGGAGACCGCGTACCGGGTGGTGACATCCGCCCTGTGCGCCATGACCTGTTCCGTCGGCAACACCTCATTCATCCGAGTGATCACAGGTACCTCCGCGACACGTGGTTGTGCGGGAGGGATGGAAGGTCCATGTGCGACCGCCGCGAGGAGTGGCTTCATACGGTCCGGAGTGGTGCTGGTCCGCACCGGTCCGTCGTGCTTGCAGCCGAAGGGGCTGCGCAGCTCCACGTTCCAACCCGGCCGGTACTTGCGTGCTTGGAAGGGCCCCCTTCCCACCACATCCTGGTTGGAGGAGCAACTCATGAACAGCACGGTCACCAACAGGATGGAAAGGATAGGCCAGCGCATGTGACCAAAGTAGCGCTTGCGTTCCGTACCGGCGCCCGGGATACTAAGCGCCGTTATCTTGCGTTCGCAGAACCGATCGACCACCCATGTCCCGACCCATCCGCTTCGCCCTTGCGGCCGTTCCCGTCCTGTTCAGCGCCTCCTTGTCGGCGCAGTTGGGGGGCAATACCGTGTTCCGCGTACTTGATATCCCTTCCTCGGCTAGGGCGTCCGCGTTGGGGGGCAACTACATCGCGGTCAAGGACCAGGACCTCAACCTTGGCATCTTCAATCCGGCGTTGTTGAACGTGGACATGGGTCGGCAAGTGGCGCTGAGCTACCTGCCCTATTTCGAGGGTATCAACATCGGTTACGCGTCTTACGGCCATCACTTTGACAGTTTGAACACCACCTTCGCCGCCACCGTGCAGTACGTCGACTACGGCGACTTCACCCGCAGGGATGAGACGGGTGCCGAATTGGGCCAGTTCAGCGCAGGGGAGTATGTGGTGCAGGTGGGTGCCGGTCGTGCGATCGATAGCCTCTTCAGCGTGGGGGCCAACGTCAAGTTCATCACCAGCAACCTCGATACGTACACCAGCACGGCCTGGGCGATGGATGTGGGCGGCGTCTTCACCAAGAAGAAACTC
Organism: Flavobacteriales bacterium; assembly: GCA_016718655.1. Lineage (GTDB taxonomy): Bacteria > Bacteroidota > Bacteroidia > Flavobacteriales_F > PHOS-HE28 > PHOS-HE28. Next base: position 23,978 of record JADKCV010000016.1, read on the forward strand.
GGCCTCACCGTGGCGGCCATGCTACGGAACATCGGCTATCAGACCTCCACCTTCACCACTCAGCGGGAGAAGCTGCCGTTCCAAGCGCAGTTGGGGATCACCTATAAGTTCAAACATGCACCCTTCCGCTTGGGGCTCATGATGGAACAGTTGCAACAGTGGAACCTTACCTACGAGGACCCCAACGCTCAGGTGAACATCGATCCCACCACCGGTGAGGTCATCGAGGACAAGATCACCCGTGTGGAAAAGGTGCTCCTGCACGCCGTCCCCAGTGCCGAGGTCCTCTTGAGCCAGAATTTCATGCTGCGGGTGGGCTACAATTTCCGGCGCCGGCAGGAGATGGTGTTGCCGGACAAGCCCGCCATTACAGGGTTGAGTTTCGGACTGGGACTGCGGGTGAGCAAGATCCACATCAGCTATGGGTATTCGCAGCTCAACCTGGCGGGCATCTCCAATACCTTCACCTTGGGCGCGCGGTTCGCCGACTTCCGCAAGGGTTGATCGGGGGCTACCTTAGCGGCCTCCACCGTGAACCGCATCACCATCGCCATCGACGGCTTCTCCTCCTGCGGGAAGAGCACCCTGGCCAAGCAGCTCGCCGGGCACCTGGGGTATACCTACATCGATAGCGGTGCCATGTACCGTGCGGTGGCCCTGTATGTGGTGGAGAACGCCCTGGTGCGCGATGGCACGTTGGACAAGGCGGGATTGATGCAGGTGCTTGACGGACTGGATATCTGCTTCCAGCATGACCCCATGACCGGCCGCAGTGCCACCTGGTTGAACGGACGCAATGTGGAGCAGGAGATCCGGGGTATGGAGGTGAGTCGCCATGTGACTCTGGTGAGCCCCGTGCCGGAAGTGCGTGCCAAGCTGGTGAAGTTGCAGCAGGCCTTCGGCAAGGAGCGCGGTGTGGTCATGGATGGACGCGATATCGGTACGGTGGTGTTCCCGCATGCCGAGGTGAAGCTCTTCATGACGGCTCGTCCCGAGGTACGCGCCCAACGGCGTTACCATGAGCTGAAGCTCAAAGGCGCCGAGGTGGACCTGGCCAGTGTGGTCGAGAACATCGCACAACGCGACCTCGACGATACCACGCGCGCCGCCGATCCGCTCACCAAGGCCACCGATGCCATTGAGATCGACAACAGCGACATCACCGCCGAAGAGCAGTTCGTGAAGGCCTTGGACATCGTGCTGGAGGTGCTTGCGCGGGTGGGGCAGGAGTGATCGCTCAGGCCAACAGCCCCCGCCGCCACACATTTTCGAACTTCTCCTGCAGCACTGCGATCAGCTCCGGCTGCATGTAGTCGTAGATGTCCTCGATGTACAGACAGACGATGGGTTTCTGCTCGTACCACTGCGGAAAACGCTCACGGATCTTGTTCCGGTGCTGCTTCTCCATTACCACGATGGCATCGGCCCATTCCAGGTGCCATTCCTCGAGCACCACGTTGGCCGTGCGGTCCGTGCCTACTGAATCGACATCGAAGCGCTCGTCGTTCTCGTAGAGCTTGTGTGCCGTGGCCGAGCGCATGCGGTTGACGGTTCAGACGAAGAGGATGCGCCTTCGAAGTGTCGCAATGCTCAATATTCCTGGAGTAGCTCAACAGCGCGTTTGGCAATGCTGATGGATTCAATCCATTCATGGCTTCGATACATAGCGTTAAGCCTTTCTGAGCGCACCTCCTTAATGTCTGGAATAACATCACCTCGGTGGTCAAGGAAGAATGATCCACTTGGAGTATGCGATTCAATGATCGGAGGTTCCTCAAGGGTTGCAATAGCCTTCCGCAACACTTCTACTATTCTGGTGAGCATTCCGCACAATGGTTCAGGTATTGGTGGAATGTTCTGCTGAGTGGCCCTGGCAATGTCTAGGCAGAATTCATCTGGAAGGATATAATGCTCTGGGTCTTTTCCGAAGAACAGCCATGAACGCCTTTCGTCATCGGCGAAGTCCATAAGCAACTCTTTCAGCTTCGATAGCTCCACGCTAGGCAGACGTTGTGGTTAGAGTTTCCACCACCTCCACAGGATCCTTCACCCCTTCCACAAATCCCAGCACCTTCAGCATGACTTTGTCCAACAAGGTGTCCGGACAACTGGCGCCGCTGGTGAGGATGATGGTGAGCGGGCGTTTTGCAGGGAGCCAATTGCTCGTGCTTTCCAGCTTGTGCGCCGGGTAGTTGAAGTGCTGGATGGTCTCCGCGCTGAGGATCTCCGCCTCGTCCTTGATGTAATACGTGGGGAAGGTGTGCTCCAGCAGTTCCACCAGATGGCTGGTATTGCTGCTGTTGTAGCCGCCCACCACCAGCGCCAGGTCGGCCTCGGCCTTCAGCAGTTCGTTGGTGGCGTCCTGGTTGTCGTTGGTGGCGTAGCAGAGCGTGTCGCGCGTGTCCGCGAAGTGGGCCTTGATGTCCTCCTCGCCATGCTTGCGCACCATCACCTGCTTCAGGTGGTCGGCGATGGCCTGGGTCTCGGTGGCCAGCATGGTGGTCTGGTTCACCACCCCGATGCGGGTCAGGTCCCTGGCGGGGTCGAAGCCCGGTGTGCAACGCGTGCTGAAGAGCTCGTGGAAGCGCTCCAGTGGCAGTTCGCCGAGGATGATCCGGCCCAGCTCCTGGGTCTCGGCCATGTCCTTCACGATCACGGCCGGTGCCCCTTGCGCCGTGTGGCTGAAGGTGGCGCGGGTCTCCTCGTGGGCCGCCTTGCCGTGGATCACCACGGTGTATTCCTTCTGGCCCAGCTGGGCGCTGCGGTTCCACACCTTCTCCACGAAGGGGCAGGTGGTGTTGTACTTCAGCGGGTCGATGCCAATGAACTTCAGTTTCTCCTCGGTCTCCAACGTGGTGCCGAAAGCGGGGATGATCACGATGTCGTCGGCGGTGAGCTCGTTCCAGTCCATCAGCGGCTGCCCGTTGGTGTCCTGGATGAAGCGCATGCCCCGGCTCGTGAGGTCATCATTCACGGCCGGGTTGTGGATCATCTGGCTGAGCAGGAAGATGCGCTTGCCGGGGTTCTCCTCCAAGGCCTTGTAGCTGATCTCGATGGCGTTCTCCACCCCATAGCAGAACCCGAAGTGGCGGGCAAAGACGAAGCGAACCGGCCCGAGGTCGAGCAGGGTGGGGCTCAGGTCCTTCTTCTTGGGGTCCTGCGCCTTGCGGAAGGCCTTCAGGCGTCCGATGAGGTCACTGCGGTAGTGGCTGGGTATGGTGAAGGAACGCATGCCGGTCTGCTGCGCGGAACACCGGACGATCAGGAGGTCCGAACGTGGTCCTGCCAAATCGCGAACGCCAAGGTACCCGCCGGTTCAGCCCCCCCCCTTCCACATCACTTTCCAGGGCTCCTGCCCTGAGCGTCTAATTCTCAGGACTTTCCCTACATTTGCGGCCCCGTTCGGGGAAGCCTGCCGTGACGCAGCGGGCCAACAAACAAACCCTTCCGGGCAGCGTCCTTGGCCCGGGATACAAGTAAGTGAAGTACATGTCAGTAGTCGAGAACAACAAGGTCACCTTCGCCGAACCACCCGCCGATTTCGATTGGGCGGGCATCGAGGATGACAAGAAGGCCATCTCCGCTGCGGACCGCGCGAAGATGGAGAAGGCCTACGAGGACACCCTCAGCAGCATCTCCGAGAAGGAAGTGCTCATGGGTACCGTGGTGGGTATGAACAAGAAGGAGGTGGTGATCAACATCGGCTACAAGTCCGAAGGTGTGGTGCCCATCAGCGAATTCCGCTACAAGCCCGATCTCGCGATCGGTGATCAGGTGGAGGTCTACATCGAGAAGCAGGAGGACCGCGGTGGCCAGATGGTGGTGAGCCACAAGACCGCTCGCGTGCACAACGCCTGGGGCAAGGTGAACCACGCCATGGAGACCAACGAGATCATCACGGGTTACGTGAAGTGCCGCACCAAAGGCGGTCTCATCGTGGACGTGTTCGGCATCGAGGCCTTCCTGCCCGGTTCACAGATCGACGTGAAGCCGATCCGCGACTACGACCAGTTCGTGGGCAAGAACATGGAGTTCAAGGTCGTGAAGATCAACCAGGAGTTCAAGAACGTGGTGGTGTCCCACAAGGCGCTGATCGAAGCCGAACTCGAAGCACAGAAGAAGCAGATCATCGGTGGCCTGGAGAAAGGCCAGGTGCTGGAGGGTACCGTCAAGAACATCACCAGCTACGGTGTGTTCGTGGACCTCGGCGGCGTCGACGGCCTCATCCACATCACCGACCTCAGCTGGGGCCGCGTAAGCCATCCGGAGGAAGTGGTGAAGCTGGACGAGAAGATCAACGTCGTTATCCTGGACTTCGACGACGAGAAGCGCCGCATCGCACTCGGTCTGAAGCAGCTGAGCCCGCACCCATGGGATGCACTGAGCGCCGACCTGAACGCTGGCGACAAGGTGAAAGGCAAGGTGATGGTGATCACCGACTACGGCGCGTTCGTAGAGGTGGCCGCCGGTGTGGAAGGCCTCTTGCACGTGAGCGAGATGAGCTGGAGCCAGCACCTGCGCAGCCCGAAGGACTTCCTGAAGGAAGGCCAGGAGATCGAGTGCGTGATCCTGAACATCGACCGCGAAGAGCGCAAGATGAGCCTCGGTATGAAGCAGCTCGCCGCCGATCCATGGGCCGACATCGAGTTCAAGTACCCGCTCCGCAGCAAGCACACCGCCAAGGTGCGCAACTTCACCCACTTCGGCATCTTCGCCGAGTTGGAGGAAGGCGTGGATGGCCTCATCCACATCAGCGACCTCAGCTGGACCAAGCGCATCAAGCACCCGAGCGAGTTCTGCAACGTGGGTGACGACATCGAGGTGATGGTGCTGGAAGTGGACAAGGACAACCGTCGTCTGAGCCTCGGTCACAAACAAGTGGAGGAGAATCCTTGGGAAGTGTTCGCCACGGTGTTCACCCCGGGCAGCGTGCACGAGGGAACGATCACCGGCCGTGCTGGACAGAACTTTGTGGTGAGCCTTGCTTACGGCGTGGAAGGCACCGTGACCGCCAAGCACCTGAAGAAGGCAGATGGTTCCAAGGCTGAATTGGAGGACAAGTTGCCCTTCATGGTCCTGGAATTCAATGGTGAGGCCCGTCGTATCGTGCTGAGCCATACCCGCACCTTCGAGGAAGGTGAGGAGCCCATCGAGTCGGCACCCGCCAAACGCGGCGCCCGTAAGGAGGCTGGTAGCCCTGCCGGTGGTAGCGCGGTGAAGGCCGTGAACGACAAAGTGGAGAAGAGCACACTGGGCGACCTCAGTGTACTGAGCGACCTGAAGAGCGCCATGGAGAACAAGGAGCGCGCTTCGAAAGGCAAGAAGAACGAAGAGGCCGAGGACGCTGAATAAGCGCCCACGGTGAAGGCTTGGAGGCCCGGTCCCCGCCAATTGGTGGGGACCGGGCCTCCTCCATTCAAGGACCATGGAGGACCGCTATCTTCGCAGCGATGCAGCCAATGACCATCCTGACGAGCGAGGCCTTCGGGCTGACCGTCGGGCGTTTGTGCCATCAACTCATCGAGGACCATGGTGACCTCAAGGGTGTAGCACTCATCGGACTACAACCCCGGGGCACGGCACTGGCGCGAAGGCTGAGGACCGGGCTGGAGCGGATCCTCGGTGGGGAATACCTGGAGTATGGTGAGTTGGACATCACGTTCCACCGCGACGATTTCCGACACCGTTCCAGCTTGCACTCTCCCAGCGTCACGCAAATGGATTTCAGTTTGGATGATCGGAAGGTCATCCTCGTCGATGATGTGCTTTTCACGGGTCGGACCATTCGTGCGGGGTTGGATGCCTTGCTGGCCTTCGGCCGTCCAGCCTCAGTGCAGTTGTTGGTGCTCATCGACCGCCGGTTCAGCCGCGAGTTGCCCATTCAGCCGGATTACGTAGGCAAGTGGGTGGACAGTATCGCTGACCAACGCGTAGCGGTGGAATGGAAGGAGGCCGAAGGGGCGGACCGTGTAACCCTGCAAAGCGACCGGCCATGAGCGCTCTTTCCAGCAGCGATCAGCTCAGTAGCGAACACCTGCTGGGCATCAGCGACCTCAGCCCGGCGGACATCGAGCTCATCTTCCGCACGGCCGATGGCTTCAAGGAGGTCATCAATCGCCCGATCAAGAAGGTCCCTTCGTTGCGTGATATCACCATCGCGAACCTTTTCTTCGAGAGCAGCACGCGCACCCGGGTCAGCTTCGAACTGGCCGAGCGTCGGTTGAGCGCGGATGTGGTCAATTTCGCTTCGTCCGGTTCGAGTGTGAGCAAAGGGGAGACCTTGGTGGATACGGTGAACAACATCCTGGCCATGAAGGTGGACATGGTGGTGATGCGCCATCCCGACCCTGGGGCGGCGGTCTTCCTGAGCCGACATGTGGATGCACGCATCGTCAATGCTGGTGATGGAACGCACGAGCACCCGACGCAGGCCTTGTTGGATGCATACAGCATTCGCGAGAAGCTCGGGCGAGTGAACGGCGTGAAGGTGTTGATCGTGGGCGACATCCTCCATAGCAGGGTCGCCCTCAGTAACATCCTTTGCCTGCAGAAGTTGGGGGCGGAGGTGATGTTGTCCGGTCCGACCACACTGATGCCCCGATACATCACCAGCCTGGGTGTGAAGGTGGAGCATGACCTGGACAAGGCCTTGCAATGGTGTGATGTGGCGAACATGCTACGCATCCAGTTGGAGCGACAAGGCGGGGATGGCATTGCCAATTTCCCAAGCCTTCGGGAGTATGCCATGCTCTTCGGTCTCGACCTTGATCGCTACCGAAGGATAGGCAAGGACGTGGTCATCATGCACCCGGGCCCCATCAACAGGGGCGTGGAGATCACGAGTGAGGTCGCCGATCATGCCAATAGCATCATACTCGATCAGGTGGAGAACGGGGTCGCCATCCGCATGGCCGTCCTTTACCTCCTGGCTGCCCGTATTCCACGTCAGTCTGTTTGAAACAACACCGGGAGCCCTGCCTGTCGGGCGTATCCCTAGCTGATTATCTTTGACCGGAAGCCAACGCACCATGAACTTCACCATCGAGGACAAAGGCCGCTACACGCTCGTAACGAGCAACGTCGACAAACTGGACACGACTTGTGCGCCTGAGTTGAAGAGCGAACTCGTATACCTGAACAAGACGGGGGTACGCAATGTGCTCATCGATCTGTCCAACACTCGTTATTGCGACTCCTCCGGGCTCAGCGCCTTGTTGGTGGCCAATCGCTTGTGCAAGAGCGTGAACGGCAGTCTTGTCGTTTGTGGTCTGCAGGATCCCGTGCAGAAGCTGGTCCAGATATCACAACTGGAGACGGTCCTTTCCATTACACCGACCACCGCTGAAGCGGTCGATCTGTTGTACATGGAGGAGATCGAGAAGGACATCAACAAGGAATAACACCGCCACATGAAGCAAGCCTTACTCTTTTTCGTATCCATCGCGCTGGGATCCTCGGCCATGGCCCAACCCTGCACGCCCGATCCCTTGTATGCGGACAGCGTGTTCGGCGTTTGGCCTGATACCACCGAGAATTTCGCCCCGGCCACGGTCAACATCGCTTACAACCAATCGCTGAACCTCATCGTACCTGCAGAAGCTGGTCTGGTCGATCCGCAGTTCGCCGGTCTTACGATCGATTCCGTGGGCTTCGTAGGGATCACCGGGCTTCCGAACGGATTGGCCGTCGCATGTAATTCACAGACCCCCGCCGCCTGCAGTTACATCACCGGTCAGCTGGGTTGTGGATTGATCACCGGAACTCCGACCCAGATCGGCACGTTCCCTTTGACCTTGAACGTGCTCGCGCACACTTCCATTTTCGGGAATGTGCTTTCGGTACCGTACACCTTCTCCGGATATCGGATCGTCGTGAACGACAACACCACGAGCATCGAAGCACCCGTGAGCCTGAATGCAGGCAACGTACGTACCGTACCGAACCCGTTCAGCGTCCGGACCTCGTTCGAGTTCGACCTGAACCGCAGTGGTACGGTGGAAGTGGTCGTGTACAACTTGCTGGGTGAGGAACTTTGGAGCCGCAGTGTGGCGGGCAAGGCAGGTGCGAACCGGATCCCCTTCGATGGTCAGAACCTCGCCGAAGGAGTGTACATCTATAAGTTGGTATCCGGAAGGACCTCCCAGACCGGTCGGATGGTCCTCAATCGCTGAGTGTTGAACACCTGGTCGAAAGACCCCCATCCTGACCTCGGACAGGGTGGGGGTCTTTTGTTATAACGATGGCCTCCCGCCGGTTCGACGTTCAGACCCTTGGCACTGGTGCCGCGCTTCCGGCACGGGGCAGGTACCCCACGTCCCAATTGCTGAACATCCATGACTCGCTGTTCCTGGTGGATTGCGGTGAAGGGACCCAAGAACGGTTACGTGAAGCGGGTATCAACTTCCTGCGGATCGGCCACATCTTCATCAGCCACCTGCATGGCGACCATTACCTGGGCCTACAGGGCCTGATCAGCTCCATGCACCTCATGGGCCGCGTGCAGCCCTTGCATGTTTTTGGGCCACCCAAGTTGAAGGAGATCGTCGATCTACAGCTGCGTGCTTCCGGTACCTACTTGCGGTATCCACTCCACCTTTGGCCGGTGGAACCGACCAACGGCGCGGTGATCCATGAGGACACCAAGGTGACCGTTACCGCGCTCCGACTGAAACACCGAATCCCCTGCACCGGCTTCGTATTCCGTGAGTCCCTTGCACTACGGGGCTTGCGCCGCGATCGATCGGCGGTGATCCCGCATTTCAAGCGTCAAGCGGTCAAGCAGGGTGAGGATCTCGTACTGCCCGATGGGACCGTTCATTCGAACGCCTCCTTGACGACGGCCCCACCTCCGGTCCGCAGCTATGCGTATTGCAGCGATACTGCCTTTGAACCGGAACTGGTACCCTACATCGCTGGTGTGGACCTGCTCTATCATGAGGCCACCTTCACGGAAATGCTGGCGACACGTGCCAAGGAGACGCTCCATTCCACGGCAGCGCAAGCAGCTCGGATCGCGTCGATGGCTGGGGTCGGTGAACTGTTGTTGGGTCACTTCTCTTCGCGTTATAAACACGTGAACGAACTGCTGGCCGAGGCAAGGGCCATTTTTCCCGCCACCAGGGCCAGTGAGGAAGGACAGGTGTATCCGATCCCTGAACGAACAGGAGTGGAGAACTTGTGACCGGAACGTAGTCGCATAGGTCTACCTTTGTCCTTGTCTGGAATGGTTCTAAATAGAGTGACATGGGAGTGAGGATCGTGATCGCGGACCACAGCGAACTGGCCATCATCGGCCTGCAAGCCATTTTTTCGGGTGTTCCGAACGTGGAGGTCCTGGGTATCGCCCGGGATCCGATCGAGTTGCAGGCATTGCTGGTGCGTTACCATCCGCAGGTGGTACTGATCGATCATACCGCCGAAGGATTCCATGCCCGGGACATCAAGGAAGGCTTGAAGCGATCGAAACGGACCCGGTTCGTTTCCATCACACCGGACCCCTCGTCCATGGCCCTCATGAGTGCGATACGTTCCGGTGTGACCAGTTACATCAAGAAGGATTGTGATGTGCAGGAGATCATCGATTCCGTGTTGCGAACAGCGGAGGGTGCCAAGTTCTTCTGTGGCAAGATCCTGGAATCGCTGAAGCGTTCCAGTTTCGATGTGGAGCGGTTCCTGAACGAACCGCTGAGCTGTGCTGCGGTCACCTTGAGCGATCGGGAGTGTGAAGTGGTCCAGTTGATCGCGGAGGGTCTTTCCTATACGCGCATCGCAGAGCAATTGCACCTGAGCGCACATACGGTGAACACCCATCGCCGCAATGTGATGCAGAAGCTCGGCGTGAACAACACCGCCGCGGTGGTGATGTATGCCGTGAAGAACGGTTTGGTGAGTCCCAACCGCTATCTGTTCGAGCGTTCGGCTTGAGTCATCCGGGACGAACGGTCCGATCAGGGATACCCTCTAACTTGCCCACATGCAAGGGAACATCCTCATTGGCGAGGTGGGCGGAAGTTCTTCCCGATGGGCCTTTCTTGCTACTGACGGGAGCACTGTGCTACTTCCGTTGAAGGGCGATCGCATACCCGGCTTCAATCCGGTTTCAGGCGATCCCGAGGTGTTCATGGCCGCGGTGGAGGTGCAGATCAAGGCAGCTTGTCCCCATGCGATGACGGCCGATCATGTCGTGATCTATGGTGCGGGCTGTGGGTCCGCGGAACGCAGGCAACGTATGGAGGATGCGTTACGCACCCGGTTCAAAGGGATGCCCATCGATGTTCGGTCCGACCTACAAGGAGCGGCATTGGGTCTATGCGGTACCCGACCCGGACTGGTGCTCATACTTGGCACCGGGATGAACGCTGGATATTTCGACGGAACCCAGTTGCATCAGCCCATGCCTTCGCTCGGCTACGTGCTCGGTGACGAGGGCAGCGGTGCCGATATCGGTCGGTGCCTCCTGCAGGATGCGTTCTATCAACGGATCCCGGACAGTACACGGGAAGCGCTGTTCGGCCCACAGGGTCCTGCACTTGGTGACGTGATCGAGCAGGTCTATCGGTCGTCGTTCCCATCCCGTGAACTGGCCTCATACACGGCATTGGTATTGCCCCACCGCGACCATACCTACGTGCATGACCTGGTGATCTCCCGGTTCCATGCCATGGCCGAACTGTTGGTCACGTTCTTTCCTTCTGACCAGCGTGCGCAGGTGTACGCTACCGGATCGGTGGCCTGGGGCTTCAAGGACTGGCTGGCCGAGTGCTTGCTGGACCGGGGGATGACGTTGCTGGCTGCGGAGCAGGACCCTTTGCCAGGACTCGTGGCCCATCATGGTCGTTGACCGTGGAGGAACCGTCCACCAGCAGTGCACGGATGCGTGCCAGGGAGGCGCGATTCTCCGCTGAACCCAAGCTCCGCATCACCCGCTTCCGTTCAACCGCCGTGAGGTGCCAACTCAGGCTGATCTGCTCCTCATCCCCATGGCGGAGTTGCAGGTCCACGACCTCCAAGGGAACAGGCATCCATCCACTGGCCTGTTGGACCATCAGGTCGTAGTCCTGGTCCTGTACCCGCACGAAGTTGTCATATACACTACCAACGGGGTCGAAGAAGCGACCGAGGAGCGAGCCGCTGCTGGGTTGGACCTCCAGTTCCTTTTGGGTATCACGCAATTGCAAGAGCACCACGCCGGAGGTGTTCTCGGCTATCCACTGACGGAAGGTGTAGAGGTAGCTGAGCGTGGTGCGGTAACCGTAGTTGTCGCGTACACCCGCGTCCATCACACGCATCATCGGTTCACTGGGAAGCGTCACCACGGGTGTTATGTAAGGAAAGGAAGCGTTCATACGCAGCGCACTGGTGAGCTTCATGTTCCCGGGATCATGTGCTGCGAACAGCCTTCGGAACTCGATCGCCTCGGGTTGCCCTTGACTGTGGACCAGTGGTGCGGGGATGATGCTGGTCAGAAAGGCCATCGGCCGAGCAGCCATCACCACCCGGCGACCGTCGTTGATGGAAGTAGGGCTCATCACCAAGTGCGGGATCATGCCGCCCTCTTCCATGGCGCGGGCATCATCGAGTCTTACGTCCAATAGGTTCCGTGTATTCGCGTTCAAGCGCTCTTCGAAGGTCTTGCCACGATCACGGGTGTAACTATACGGTCCATCATGCACCCGGCGATAACGGATGAACATGTCATTGGTGACGAAGCTGAATGCCATGTTGTTCAACATGTCCGCGGACACCTCGCTCAGGATGGAACGATCGAACCGTTCACGAGTGCCCTCCTTCAAGTCCTTCAAGAAGAGCTGGCGGTAATAACTGGCGCCGATCAAACCGCCCGAGGACCCCGTCATCAACGTGGATCGCGCCATGAGTCCACCATCGAGGATACTGTCCACAGCTTGCAGGCAGTTCATGGTCCACAACATGGCCCGCAGTCCACCTCCGCTTGTATTGATCACCACGATCCGGGGCTTCGTGTCGTTCCCTTGCCGGTCCTGGTTGTGGACCAGCCAGGAATCGAGTGTTCGTTCCACAGCCTGGGCATCGATACGGGCCTGGGTCGTATCCGTGGCCATGGCATGGATGGTGGGTTGGTCATACCGTGCTGGTGGCGCTGCGTAATCCAATCCGAACGCTTGTGCGTCGGAAAGGAAGGTGTCGGTATGGTGGCTGAGGATGTTGAGCCCCACCAGGACCGCGATGATCAGCGTACCTGTCCACCCTTGCAACCAGCTGAAGAGGGCGCTGAAGACCATGAGGAGCATGGTGAAGAGCAGGAACGCGCTGGCACCAGCGGGGATGGAGAAGAAGGCGATGTGGCTGAAGGCACCCAAGGCCACGAAGCTGAGCACCAGCACCAGTTCGAAGATGGATGCGTTGATGTGGTTCTGGAACAGGATATCGCGAAGCATCTCCTGGTCATAGTGGTCGCTTCTTCGGGCCAAGAGCAGCCGAAGCCGAGGGGTCAGGTAGGTCTCTACGCGCCATTTCTCGGAGCGTTGTTGACGTTTGAGCCAACGGGAGGCTTTTCGCTTCTCAGGCCGACGTGCTGGTGGGGCATCGTGCGTAGGGGCGATGATGTCGACCAAAGGTTCCTGTGGACGATAATCCTCGGGTTCACTGCCCAGGAGTTTGATGATATCCGTGTTGGTACGCGTGAAATACAGCAGGGCGATGGAGAGGAACGTTGCCACCCCGAACAGGAAGCCGAAGAGGTGGATGGCAATGTCCAAGGGAGCGACAAGCTCCTGTATCGCTTGGAAGCGTGCGGAGCAAATGAGGAAGGTGAGGATGAACAGGCCCGGTATCACCGCGTTGTTCACGTTGAACTTCAGGAATGGCCGGGAGATGGTGGCGATGAACGGGAAGCGGTAACCGTGCATCGTGTACGTATACAGGTTGAACGCCGTGATGAACCCTCCCAGAGCGAAGCCGGTGATGGCATAGGAGATGAAGCCGACCGAACCATAGTATTCGGGATAGAGGAAGAGGTTGGGTACCCCGTACTTCACACCCATGGAATTGGTGATGAACCCGAAGAGCACCAACCAGACCAGCAACAACAAGTGGTTCTTCTTGAAGTGCAACAGGAGCAGTTGCAACGGGAAGAAGTAGAGGATCCTACGACTCCACTGCTGATATGTGCTCCTGGCGGTCATGGTCGCGCCACGTGGCGCTTCACGTCAAGTATACGTCCATGCGGCCCGGTATGTTGTGACCTCGGGCAGGAACGACCGTTGCAGGAAGCGGAATAGCGGGACCTGCTCACACCTTGGCGAGCGTCAAGGCCATCACTTCGGCCTCCAACGCATCGGCTTGGACCTTGAGGTGCTCTGCCTGCTTTAGCACATCCTGCTTGAATTCCTCATCGTCCAGGCCGGCACAGTTGATCCGGACGTTGAGGTATGCTCCCAGGGCACCGGTCCGAGCACACAGTGCTCCAACACCGGCATCGCTCACACTTGCTGGCAGGCCTTCCTGCGCCATGGCCTTCATCAGGGCCATGCTCTCCACGCAAACCTGCATGGTGCGGAGCGGGGTGAGTATGGCACCCTTCGTGGCTTCGAGCATGGCGGTCCTACGGGCGACCTTCTCGGCATCGCTGCCCTTGGGCAGGCCCATGGCGGTCATGATGCGATCGAAGGCACGGGTGTCCTCGTCCACCAGCAAGAGCAAGTCGTTCCGGTACTTCTCGCCGATCACGGCCCAGGAACTGTATCGTTCCCATCGGTCATCCCAGCCGCGCTTGTGTGCGCTCAGGTTGGCCACCATCGTTCCGAGCGCCACACCCAGTGCACCCACATAGGCGGCCACCGATCCGCCACCGGGGGCAGGGCTTTCGCTGGCGGTCTCTTCGCTGAAGCGTTTCAGGTCCATGCGCACGAGCCGCTCGTTTCCGGGTTCCTCCAGCATGTACTCGATCACCTTCTTCTGCGGGTCGAAAGGGCCCAGGTCATCGAGCCCGAGCGACTTCACCGCGATCTTGATCTTCTCCCGTTCGGGAATGCCCAAGCTTCGCTCTTGGCGTGCCAGGTAGAAGTCGGCCGCGTCCAACAAGGACTGTTTCGGGATCAGTCCCACCAGTTCGCTTCCGGTGACCCGGATGCCACGCTCGGCCGCGCTCTTGCAGGCCTCATCGAAGGCGATGTGGACGGGGGTAACGGTGATATCGGTCAGGTTGAGCGAAAGCTGGGCGATCCCGTACTCCTCGATGAACCAACCGATGCCCTTCACGCTTTTCAGTTTGCCGGGTACCTGTACCTCGCTACCATCGTCCTGCTTCACCTTGCGACCTGCCTCACGGATATCGAAGGCGATGGCGTTGGCGCGGCGGGTGCTGGTGGTGTTCAGGTTGACGTTGTAGGCCACCAGGAAGTTCCGGGCGCCGATGGCGATGGCACCACTGCGGGCCACACTGTCCGTGAACGCGGCTGGCCCGAAGTCGGGTTTCCAGGCCGGGTCGCTCAGTTTCTTCGGAAGGCCCTCGTATTCGCCGCTGCGGTTGTTGGCGAGGTTACGGCGCTTCTCCTCCGTAGCCGCCGCTTCGTAGCAGTACACGGGGATGCCCAGTTCACCACCTACGCGGGCAGCGAGCTTTCGGGCATGCTCGGCGGTCTCCTCCATGCTGATGCCGCTGATGGGCACCAAGGGGCACACGTCGGTGGCTCCGAACCGGGGATGCTCGCCCTTGTGGCTGCGCATGTCGATCAGCTCCTGCGCCTTCTTGATCAAGCGGAATGCCGCCTCGCAGACGGGACCGGGTTCACCCACGAAGGTGATCACCGTACGGTTGGTGGCCTTTCCGGGATCGACATCCAGCAAGCGCACACCCTCAACGGTCTCCACCACGGCGGCGATGGCATCGATCTTGGCACGGTCGCGGCCCTCGCTGATGTTGGGCACACATTCGATCAGTTGGCGTTGCATGGGCGATTCAATGGATGAGGGCCGCAAAGCTAGGGAGCGGGATGCTCCCTCTTCCGCTTGGCCGCATTACTGGAAGGAGGTGGACGATAGGAAGGCAGTATCATCCCAGCACCACGGTCGCCATGTTGTTCATCACGTGCAGCAGCACCGGCACCCAGAGCGATCCACTCCGAACACGGGCATACCCGAGCACCACGCCCATGGGAAGGATCAGCAGCATCACCGTCCAACTGTACTGAAGGTGCATCAGGGTGAACACGCCTGCGGTCAGGGCGATCGCCGTATGTGCATCCGTGATGTGCCGGATGGTGCCCAATAACAAGCCACGCAACAGGAACTCCTCGAACAACGGGGCCATGATACCCACGCCCAGGATCAGCATGAACCGGTCGGTGTTGGAGGCGAGCACCTTCTCCATGAAGTCGGTCTGGAAGGAGGGGCTCAAGCGCATCAGCAATTCCAGTACAGCGGCCAAGCCCAGGAAGACAGCGGTCCAGAGCACGAATTGTTTCAGGGAAGCCATCCGCAGTCCCAGGAATTCCACCAACTGACTGCGCTTCCAAAGGAACGTTGTGACGAGTATGAGCAGCACTCCGATGATCCCGCTCCAAAGGGCGGTTCCCGCGATCAGATCACCATGGAAGAGATACTTGTCCATGGCCGAACGGAACACCGGATCCTGCAAGAGGCCAAGACTGAATCCCTGCTGTGCATATGCGGGCTCCATCCCTGCCACGCCCACCATCAACACTACGAACTGCGCCAACATGAACACCAACAGGATCACGGAGAACAAGGCCACGCCCATGGCGAATTCCAAGGCTGGCGGTCGTTCCGGGGTCGGGGCACCCTCCGTGGTGTTCTCAGGAGCGTACGGTTGTTCCATCGATGATCACGGTCTGGATGTGGTCGTTGCCGAAAGCATAGGGCAGGTAGGCCAGCGAAGGTACTGGTCGGGTGATGATGAGGCTGGCCCGCTTGCCCACCGAGATACTACCCAATTCGTTCTGTACGCCCATGGCTGCCGCACTGTTCAAGGTCATCGCAGTGATCGCTTCCTCCGGCAACATGCGCAATTGGATGCACGCCAGCGAAAGCACCAGGTTCATGTTGCCGCTAGGAGTACTGCCGGGGTTGTGGTCGGTGGCCAACGCCACGGGAAGGTCGCGGTCCATCAATTGCCGGGCCGGTCCATAGGGTATCCGAAGGAAGAAGGAACAGGATGGCAGCAAGGTGGGAATGGTGCTGCTCCCCGCCAAGGCATCCAGATCGGCCTCCTCCATCACTTCCAGGTGATCCACACTGAGGGCACCATGCTTCACGGCCGACTGGATCCCTCCGATGCTGGTGAACTGGTTCACGTGCACCTTTCCCGGCAGACCATGGAGCGCGCCGGCCTCCAGCACCCGTTCCATCTCCGCCACGGTGAAGTAGTTGGTTTCGCAGAACACGTCCACGAAGTCGGCGAGGCCTTCCGCCGCCACTTGTGGGATGAGCGTGTCGCAGATCAGGTCGATGTAGCTGCCGCGGTCCTCCTTGTACTCAGGTGGCAAGGCGTGTGCGGCCAGCAGGGTGGTCCTGATCTGCAGAGGAAGGGAGGCCTTCAGTCGCTGGGCGACGCGCAACATCTTCAGCTCGCTGTCCAGTGAAAGGCCGTAGCCGCTCTTGATCTCCACGGCCACGGTGCCTTGGTGCATCATCTCCTCCAGCCTCTTCCTGGACCCTTGGTACAGTTCCTCCTCATCCATGGCGCGCAGCTTTCGCGCGCTGTTGAGGATACCACCACCCTTGTCGGCGATCTCCTGGTAGCTCAGTCCCTTGATCTTGTCCACGAACTCCTCCTCCCGCGGTGCCGCGAACACGGTGTGCGTGTGCGGATCGCACCAGCCGGGCAGTACATAGCATCCGCTCGCATCGATGATCGTCACGCCCTTCGGGTCGATCGTAGCCGGCAATTCGCTCATGCTGCCCAAGGCCGCGATACGCCCATCCTCGATCAGCAGCCAGGCATCCGCGATGAGGGGAAGGTCGGCCATGGCCCTGCCGGCGATCCGTTCCACCCCTGCGGGATGTGTGCCTACGAGGGCCTTGGCATGGGTGATGAGCATCCGGCGCATGGGGTGCAAAGGAACAGCGAAGCGTTGCAACCCGGTACCATCGGCCATCACCACTTCACCACACGCTGCATCCTGGTTCCCGCGTCGGTGGAAACGTGGACCACATAGGTGCCGTTCGGCAACCCGGAGAGGTCCACGGTCCGGCTCTGGTCGCGGCGCTGCAGCACCACCTGTCCCAGCAGGTCGATGACCTCCACCTTGAGGATCCCGGCATCCGGGATATCGAAGGTGATCGGACCGGTGGTGGGGTTGGGCAGGACGGTCATGGAGGGGCCATCCGCCACCGGTGCAACTTCCGTACTGATGTCGCCGAAGGTGAGGTTGAGCACGGGCGCGAAGTCGGGGTCCGCAGCGCCACTGAAGCTCACGATGCCTTCGGGAAAGCCGGGCGCGCTGAGCATGAACTGGGTGGTGTTCAACGGTGTGATGTGGACCAACAGTTCAGCAGGCAGGTCCACCCTGATCCAATGTCCGTTCGCGCTGGTGGAGCCGAAGCGGCATGCTTCCGCGCTGGCATCGGGTTGGGCATAAAAGTCCACCGCTTCCACGCTGGCGTTGCCCCCGAAGGCCCCGCTTTTCACCTTCACCTGCAGGGAGCCGTTCACGGGGTTGACGCCCTCCAGACCTTCCCGGCGCAGGAAGATGCTGGCCGCTTCCACCACACTTTCCGTCATGGTCGTGGTATTGAAGGTGAGCAACGTGGCGAACTGCTCGGTCCCCTGGCCGCCCAATTGCAGCGAGCTGTTCACCGTGCCTGTGCTCGATACGGTACCATCCTCGCTGCCTGAGGATAGAAGGTACTGGTCGTCCATCAGGAACTTATGGTAGAACTTCCGGGTATGCAGATCCACCATGTCGCGATACCCTGCGGGGGAAAGGTGGAAGCAATCCCGGGTCAACCCATAGTTGCGCATGGAACTCATGGGGGAGGGATAGTCCAGAAAGCCCTGCGGCAGCGGAGCGGTCAGTGGCGGATAACTTCCACCGGGAGCGACGCCGAGCGAGTTGCTTTGCCCGAAGGTGTGCTGCATCAGGCCCGGGGAGTTGACGAAGCTGACGCGCGGCATCGTATCCGTGTAAGCCTCGATGGTCGCCGAGAACTCGTTCAGGATGGTGTTGAGCTGCTCGAAGGTGGGGAAGCCCATACCTTCCCAAGTACCGTAGAAGGGGTGGATGGTTTGGAGCGGAGCGATGTCCTCGATCACCTCCTCGAAATTGGGATACATGTAGCCGCTCCAGTGCACGTGAATGTCCGGACGGACATCGAGGATGAATTCGATCACACTGCGCAGGCGCAGGAATACGGCCTGTTCCAAGGAATCGGTCTGCGCTTCCGTGAAGTTCACGTTCCAGTCTCCCAGCACGTCATTCCCACCAATGCTCAGGTGCACCACCTTGATGTCCGCGTCGTTCAGCAACTGATCCGCGATCTCGGCCTGCTTCTCGGCGCCCAGGAAGTCGTCGGTCTCGGCACCGTTCTCGGCCAGCGTAAGGTTGGTGTAGTACCGTGAGTCCGAATGCCCCCACTTTTCCAGCACCTCGTTGATCGTCTGGTCCACTCCCATGAAGAAGGCCCAGCTGTCGCCAACCAGGAGCACTTTGTTGCGCGTCTGTTCGTTGCATTGGCCCACACCTTCCGTGTGGAGTGCGAGTAGGAAGCACGAGAGGAGTAGTGATCTGTTCATGGGAGATTGGCGATGATCATTCGAAAATAGGCGGATCCCGCCACCACGCAAGCCCTTGATGGATCTTCTTCTCGCCGAGTGGCCTGCTATCTTCGCCGCCATGCCCGGTAACAGTTTCGGACACCTCTTCCGCCTCACGACCTTCGGCGAAAGCCATGGAGCGGCCATCGGTGGCGTGATCGATGGATGTCCGGCAGGACTGATGCTGGACTTGGCCGCCATCCAGCAGGAACTGGACCGGCGCAGACCGGGCAGCACCCCACTGGGCACCACGCGGAGTGAAGGCGATGTGGTGGAACTCCTGAGCGGGATCCTGGCCACGGATGATCTTCGTAGTGAAGACACCGGTGAGATGGTCCCCACTGCCATTCATCGGACCTTGGGTACGCCCATCGGCTTCATGATCCGGAACACCGATGCGAAGAGCACGGATTACGATCACTTGAAGGACGTCTACCGCCCAGGCCATGCCGACCTCAGTTGGGAGGAGAAGTACGGCATCCGCGATCATCGGGGTGGTGGCCGCAGCAGTGCGCGAGAGACGGCTTGTCGTGTGGTGGCCGGCGCAGTGGCCCGTCAGCTGTTGGCGAAGCAGGGGATCACGGTGTCCGCATACGTGTCCCAAGTAGGATCGGAATCCGTTCAGCGCCCCTATCAGGAGTTGGAACTGACCGGCACATGGTCCAGTGACGTGCGTTGCCCAGATGCGGGAACGGCGGCCCGGATGATCGCGCTCATCGAACAGGTGCGCAGCGAAGGCGATTCCATCGGAGGCGTGGTCTCCTGTGTGGCGAAAGGTGTGCCACCCGGTCTAGGCGAACCGGTGTTCGATCGTTTGGAGGCGGACCTGGCCAAGGCCATGCTTTCCATCAATGCCACCAAAGGCTTCCAGGTCGGTAGTGGTTTCGCTACAGCGCACATGCGCGGTTCGGAGCACAACGATGCCCTGGTCAGGGGTTGGCGGAAGGAACATACCCCCTTCGTTCCCGAGGGGATGTCCATGGAGAAAGGTGCCATCCGCAGTGCGACCAACCACAGCGGGGGTACACAAGGAGGGATCAGCAGCGGCGAGGACATCCGCTTCGATGTGGCGTTCAAGCCCCCGGCCACCATCGCCAAAGCCCAACGGACCGTCAATACCCGATGGGAAGAGGTCACCTTGGAAGCCAAAGGCAGGCATGATCCCTGCGTCGTTCCCCGCGCCGTCCCCATTGTGGAGGCCATGACCTGTCTGGTCCTGGCCGATCACGTGCTGCGGCATCGGTCCTCGCGCATCGCGCCTTGAACCACCGGGGTTCATCACCGATCCATTGTGGAAGATCCGTCGAGCCGGGGAGGGCCATGCCCCTTGGTGGAACGATCTTTGCACTTGGAACGGTCCGCACTGCTCACCGAACACGATCGGATGGATGTTCGCGGACCCTGACTCCGAACTCGTTCACCGACCCTTACCACCCGAATCCCATGGCCAAGTGGACCAAACGCATTCTGCTCACGTTGGGCATCCTTTTCGTGCTGCTCCTCGCAGCAGCCGTGCTCATCCCCATTCTCTTCAAGGACAAGATCGAGGCGGCCGTGAAGGTCGAGGTGAACAAGAACATCAATGCGGCAGTGGATTGGGGCGAGTGGGACATCACCATCTTCAAGAGCTTCCCGGACCTGACCGTGGAGGTGGCGGATGTGAAAGTGAGCAACGTGGCCCCGTTCGAAGGCATCGACCTGGCACGGATCGGTACGCTTACAGCGACCGTGGACATCAAGAGCGTTTTCGACGACAAGATCGACATCAAGCGGATCGGCCTGGTGAAGCCCCATATTCACGTGAAGGTCTTGGAGGACGGCCGAGCCAACTGGGACATCGCCAAGGCCGACAGTTCCGCTTCCGACGCTCCAGTGGATACCGCAACGACCGCCTTCCATGTCGGCCTACGTGAATACTGGATCGAGGACGGCTCGCTCATCTACGACGACGCCTCGCTCACCTATTTGATGGAGTTGAAGGGCTTGGACCACACCGGCAGTGGCGACTTCACCCAGGACCTCTTCACGCTGAGCACCGTCACCCATGCGGATTCCGCAACGGTGGTCTTTGATGGCATCAAGTACCTGCGCAACGTGAAGGCCGACATCACCGCCGATCTGGACATGGATATGCCGAACATGAAGTTCACGTTCAAGAACAACGAGGCCACGATCAATCAACTGGTGCTCGGCTTTGATGGATGGTTGGCCATGCCCGCCGATGACATCGACATGGACCTGACGTGGAGCGCGAAGAAGACCGACTTCGGAACCTTGCTGTCCTTGGTACCTGCGGAATTCGCCACCGACCTCACCGGTGTACAGATGAGCGGGAAGGCCGGTTTTAGCGGACATGTGAAGGGGACCTACAACGAGACGAGCATGCCGGGCTTCGGGGTGACCGTGGACGTGGATAATGGCCGCTTCAAATACCCGGACCTGCCCGCTGCGGTGGAGAACATCTTCGTGGACCTGAAGATCAACAGTCCTGGAGGAAGCGACATGGACAAGATGGTGGTCGACCTCAAGCGCTTCGCCATGAAGATGGCCGGTAATCCGGTGGAGGCCCGTATGTACCTGACCACCCCCATGAGCGACCCCAACGTGGATGCGGAGATCAAGGCCGACCTGGACCTTTCCAGTGTGAAGAAGGTGGTGCCGATGGAAGAGGAGCTGAAGGGCTTCTTCAAGGCCGATGTACGCATGAAAGGCCGGATGAGCGATGTGGACGCCGGTCGCTACGACAACTTCAAGGCCGATGGCACCATGACGTTACGCGAGATGGACTATCGGAGCGATTCGCTGCCCGCGGTGGGCATCACCGTATTGGACTTCTCCTTCAGCCCGCGCTTTCTGGCGCTCACCAAGTTCGTGGGCAGTTTGGGCACAAGCAACCTGCAAGCCCAAGGCCGCATGGACAACTACCTGCAATGGTGGCTTAAGGATAGCACCCTGGTCGGTTCCTTCGACCTCACCGCGAACCGCTTCGACCTGAACGAGCTGATGGGTCCCTCCACACCCGAAGCGGAAGCTGCTCCGGCCGCTGCGGATACCACCCCCATGAGCGTCATCGAGGTGCCGGGCAACATCGACTTCCGCATGGGTCTTGCCGTTCAGGAGGTCATCTACGACAACCTCCAACTCACCAACGTGAAAGGAGGGCTGCACGTGCACGACCAACGCGTGGACCTCAAGGATGTCTTCTTCAACCTCTTCGATGGCGCGGTGACCATGGCGGGCGGCTATGACACGAAGGATGCCAAGCATCCACGGATCGACATGAACTACGATGTGCGGGAACTGGACATCGAGAAGACCGTGGCCTATGTGGACATGGTCCAGAAGATGGCCCCCATCGCCAAGAGCTGTAAGGGGCGATTCAGCACGGACCTCACGATGAAAGCCGTCTTGGACGAGCACATGCAGCCGGATATGAACACCTTGGAGGGACGCGGAACGTTGCGGACGAAGAGCGTGCGGGTGGACGGGTTCCAGCCCTTGGTGGATATCGCCAAGGCCTTGAAATTGAAGGGCATCGAGAACACCACGCTCCAGGACATCGACTTCGTGTATCGCTTCATTGAAGGGAAGATGATCACGGATCCCTTCCCCGTCAAGATCGATCGCATCAAGGCCACGGTGGGCGGTAGCACCGCTTTCGCCGATCAAGCCATCGACTACGACATGAAGGCCAAGGTGCCAAGCGATATGTTCGGGTCGGCCGCTGCACAGACCATCGGGGGCTTGTTGGGCAAGGCGAACAGTGCCATCGGCTCGAACTTCGCTGTACCGGCCGAGCTCGATGTCACCGTCAAGATCACCGGCACGGTCACGAAGCCGGTGGTGAAGCCGGTGTTCGCTGGCGGAACGACGAGTGTGAAGGATGCCGTGGTCACCGAGATCAAGCAGACCGTGAACGCCGAGATCGGCAAAGCGAAGGAGGAGGCCATCGCCAAGGCGCGTGAGGAAGCGGCCCGACTGGTCGCTGAGGCACAGAAGCAGGCGGATCAGCTCAAAGCGGATGCCCGACGGGAAGCAGCTTCGGCAAAGGCTCAGGCGTACAAATTGGCCGATGATGAAGTGGCCAAGGTGACAAATCCGTTGGCCAAGATGGCCGCCAAGGCCGTTGCCGACAAGGCCAAGAAGGAGGCCGACAAGAAGGAGCAACAGATCGTGGCCGAGGCTGACAAGCGTGCCGACGGGTTGGTGGAGGCCGCGCGCAAGAAGGGCGATGAGCTCATCGCAAAGGCCGAGGCCACCAACACCACAGTGAAATAGGCCGCAACCTGGCATGGGATCGGAAGAGAATCATGTGCAGCAGATGAGCAGGACCCGCTTGATACAGTTCCTACTAGCTACGGCCCTTGGGTCGGCGCCGATCATGGTCCTCGCCCAGGATGGAGAAGATCCGTGCGGCGGCCCCACTGACAAGAAGATCGTGAAGCTGTTGGAGGAGGCCTCCAAGGCCAAGGATCCCATGGAGCGCCACAGCGCACTGAAAAGCACCTTGGAGGTCGATCCCGAATGTGTGGAATGCAATTTCCGCCTGGGCCTGTCGGCCTACCGCATCGCCAAGGAAGGTGGCAAAGGCTTCAAGGCGGCTGTCGGCTATTTCGCCAAGGTGCAAGCAATTTGCCCCAACTACCATAGTGACGTGCCCTACACGCTAGGGGTGATGCATTACGCCGAGGACAACTTCGCCGAAGCCGCCCGGTCCTTCGAGGCCTTTCGCAAGTTCCCCAGTGACGATGCCACACGCATGTCCAAGGACTACGACAAGCAATACCAGGACGTGGAGGAGATCATGCCCGAATTGCAGTTCTATGTGGACTTCTACAAGAACACCGCACCATTGGATCCGGTCGTGGTGCTGAACGTGAGCACACCTGCCGACGAGTATCTACCGATGTTATCACCCGATAACGAGTTGCTCTTCTTCACGCGCAAGCAGAACGTGAAGGCCAAGGGTGATATCGTGGGTCGTGACGTGGAGGAGTTGACGGAGTCGCGCCGGAAAGGGATGACCGAGCCTTTCACTGGAGGGCGTGCGCTACCTGAGCCGTTCAATGTGGGCGATAGCTACGGTGGGGTCACCGTAAGCGTGAACAACAAGGAGATGTTCGTCACCGTTTGCGGCCCTGCTGATGTTCGCGGTTACCGCAACTGTGACATCTTCCGTACCCACTACGACAGCAAGTTCAACCTGGACATCGGTGGGCAGGAGTGGGAGTGGAACGGGTTGGACGATGTGGGAGAGGTCATCAATGGGCCTGACTCCTGGGAGAGCCAGCCCACCTTGAGCGGTGACGGTCGCACCTTGTACTACGCGCGCCAGGCCCAGAACACGGACGGAATGGACATCTTCTTCAGCACCCGTGATGACAAGGGCCAATGGTCCCCGGGTCGCCCGGTTCCCGGGATCAATACCCTCGGTGATGAGAAGGCCCCCTTCATGCACAGCGACAGTCGCACCCTGTACTTCGCGGCCCGTCAGAACGCGGAAGGGCAGGGCCACCAAGGCATTGGTGGCTATGACATCTTCTTCAGCCGGATGGGCGATGATGGGAAGTGGAGCAAGCCACGCAACATCGGTGCGCCGATCAATACGCCGGAGGATGAACATGGCCTGATCGTGAGCGCCGATGGACACACCGCCTACTTCGCCAGTGGACGATACAAGGGTGCAGGTGGACTGGATATCTACGGCTTCGCATTGCCGAACGATGTGCGACCGGACGATGTCCTCATCGTGAAAGGCGAGGTGCGTGACGAGCAAGGGCAACTGGTGAAGAACGCCCAGGTGGAGATCAAGTACATGGACACGCGGATGACCGAGATCATCCAAGTGGACGATGCCGATGGACGCTACGCTACGGTCCTTCGGCTGAAGCCCGGGAGTGATGTGATCATGACCGTGAAGAAGGAGGACCATGTATTCGAATCGCGCAGTTTCAGCATCGAGGACACGGTGCGGGCCGCAGTTGCCACAGTGGACATGACCGTGCAGCGGATCGAGGTTGGCAAGAGCTACCGGGTGAGCGACATCCGCTACGCCACCAGTTCAGCGGATATCACGAAGAGCAGCGAGTACATCCTGGATGAGCTGATCACCTTCCTGAACGAGAACGCCACTGTGAAGATCCGTATCGAGGGGCACACCGACAATGTGGGAAGCATGGAGCAGAACATGGCCTTGAGTGCCGATCGGGCCTTCACCGTGATGGAATACCTGCGAAACAAGGGAGTTGCAGCGGGTAGGCTTGCATTCAAGGGCTTCGGTCCCACACAGCCCTTGGCCTCCAACGACACGCCGGAGGGGCGTGCACAGAACCGCCGTACCGCGTTCGTCATCACCGGCCGCTAACCGGTCCCTGGGACCACCTGATCGCCATCAGGTCGTATGCTGGCCATTCTGCTATGCAGCGTGAACAGAGGCCTGTTCCCGTGGTTACATTTACCACGGAAAACAATGAGCATGAGGCATTCTAGCACCCTTATCGCATTCGCGTTCGCCAGCCTGGTGCAGGGACAGATCTCACATGGCGGCAGTCCCATCGGATGGGGAACGGCCATGGCCCTACGTTCCGATGTACCGGTCATGACCGTTGGAGGGGTCGATCCCTTTGCCTTGGTGGCCAGCTTGCCCACCGACGGCGAGTTCCGGTATGGTGTGCAGCGCACGGTACAGGTGGATGTGCCACAGGAGGGCCTGTGGATGGACCTGACCGAAGGTGGACGGGTCTGCCAGGTCGTTCTTTCGAGCCCTGGCGCGGTGATGCTGAGCGTGCAGTTCGATCGATGGTCGCTTCCTGCGGGAGCCGAGGTCTTCCTTTACAACCCGGACCGTACGTTCTTCATCGGCGGGTTCAATGCTTCCAACGCTTCACCCCAAGGGACCATGGCCACCAGTGTCATTCCGGGGGACCGGGTGGTGATCGAATATCGCGTGCCTTCCGAGGTGCTTCCTGGTCGGCTCCGTGTGGAGAGCGTGACACACGGTATCTCGGACATCTTCCGCTTCGCGGAGGCCGGGTTGTTGCGCGATATCGATCCCGGATACCAGAGCGCACCGTGCCACAACAATGTGATCTGCCCAGCGGCATCGGCTTGGCAGGACCAGAAGCGTGCGGTGGCCCTCTTCCTTCGCCCGGATGGGAACGGATGCACCGGCACCCTCGTGAACAACACCCAAGAGCCGGGTCGACCCTACTTCTACATGGCCAACCACTGTTACCAACCCAATGAAGGGCAGTGGGTATTCTACTTCAACTACGATTCGCCTTCCTGTGTCGGGAACAGTGGGCCTACCACACAGACCCTGACGGGTGGGGTGAAGCGCGCGGCTTATTACTATGACGACTTCTGTTTGCTGGAATTGTTCGATACACCACCGGCCGACTACAACGTGTTCTATGCAGGATGGGATCGGTCGGGAACGGGGCCGACAAGTCAAACGGTGATCCACCATCCCCTTTACGACGTGAAGAAGATCACCTTCGATAACAATCCGGCCACCTCCTATGCGGATGGTGAGGGTATCCAGATGTGGCGGAATTTCTGGGACAGCGGCATCGTGGAGCCCGTATCCAGTGGCTCACCGCTCTTCGATCAGAACAAGCGCATCATCGGTCACATGACGGAAGGCGCACAGACCTGTGCCAACCCAGCCACGGTCCACACCGGTTGTGCCAAGTTCAGCGCTAGTTGGGACGGTACATCCGCATCCACGCGACTTCGGGATTGGCTTGATCCAGCGAACACCACGATCACACTTGACGGATACGACCCGGTGGTCGTACCGGAGCCTTGCCGGATCAATGTGCGGGTGTTCCTGGAAGGGACCTATAACACAGTAGCGGGCCGGATGAACTCCAACTTGCGTTCCTTGGGGCTGATACCTGTCCAGGAGCCCTATATGACGCTAGGCTTTGAGCACGTGATCGGCGGTGGGGAGACGACCCAGCCCACGGTATTCTCGGTCACAGGCGCCAATGCGGTGGTGGATTGGGTGGTCATCGAGTTGCGCAGTCCGACAGCACCATTCGAGGTCGCGATCACCCGGAGCGCATTGTTGCAGTCGGATGGTGATGTGGTGGATACCGATGGTGTTTCGGCAGTGGAATTCCCCGTCGCCCAAGGGGCCTACCGGGTCGCGGTGCATCACCGCAATCACTTGCGTATCATCACCGCCGGTGGGGTGGCTCTTTCCCCGGTGCCCGTGTCGCTCGATCTCAGCAACGGGTCGGTCGCCTTGCAAGGCGGGAACCTCGCCACCAACCTGTTGGATGGTCGCCGGGTGATGGTCCCGGGCGACTGCGTTCGGGATGGGGTGGTGCGTTATTCCGGGGCGGATAACGATCGCGATCCCGTGCTGGCCCGAGTGGGGGGCTCTGTACCCACCAATGTGGTGAATGGTTACTTCTCCGAGGACCTCAACCTTGATGGGGTGGTGCGTTACGCGGGAAGTGCCAACGATCGGGACATCATCCTGCTCTCCATCGGCGGTTCCATCCCCACGAACACCCGGGTGGCCCAATTCCCCTAGTAGGGTCAGTTCCCTTCGGTATCCTTCAAGATGCGGTTGCGCATCATGCGCAGGTTCAGCATCTCCACCATCACGCTGAAGCCCATGGCGAAGTAGATGTAGTTCTTATTGATGTGCTCGCCCATGCCTTCGGTGACCAAGGCCATGCCGATCATCACCAGGAAGGCCAGTGCGAGCATCTTCACAGTCGCGTGTTTCTCCACGAAGCTGCTGATCGCACCTGCTGCCAACATCATCACACCCACAGCGATCATCACGGCAAGGATCATGATCACGATCTCATTGCTCATTCCCACTGCCGTGATCACACTATCCAAGGAGAACACGATATCGATGAGGATGATCTGGACGATCACCCCACCCAGGGTCCGGAGCTTCTTCTTCTTCCCCTTGGAGTGTTCCTCGTCGTGTCCTTGCACCTTCGCCCGGATCTCCACCGTGGCCTTGTACAACAGGAAGAGGCCTCCGATAAGGAGCACCATGTCGCGACCGCTGAACGGATGTTCCAGTACGGTGATGAACGGCTTGTCCAGGCTCATGACCCAACTGAGCGAGAGCAACAACAGCACCCGAGTGATCATGGCAAGGGCAAGGCCCATCTGACGCGCTTTACGCTGTTCAGCCGGTACGCTCAGGCTATTGCTGATGATGGAGATGAAGATGATGTTGTCGATCCCCAGTACGATCTCCAACGCCGTGAGCGTGAGCAGGGCGATGATGCCGTGCGAGGTGAGCAATACTGCGAAGTCGAGGGAGGCGAGGTCCAGCATGTGGAATAGGGGGATTTCAGATGGCGTTCAAGGCTTGGCCCAGGTCTGCGATGAGGTCGGAAGGATGCTCCACACCCACACTGAGGCGGACGAGGTTCTCGGCGATACCGAGCTTACGGCGCTCCTCAGGGTCCACGCCGGCATGGGTCATGGAGGCAGGGTGTTCGGCCAGCGATTCGGTGCTGCCCAGACTCACCGCCAGTTTCACCAGCTTCAGCTGGTTGAGGAACCGGAACGCTTCGGCCTCGCTACCGCGTACATTGAATGATAGCATGGCACCGGCGGTAAGGCACTGTTCATCGAATATCGCCTGTTGCTTCGGGTCGTCGAGCTGACCGATGTAGAACACCTTCTCCACCTTGGGGTGGTTCAGTAGGAAGGCGGCCACTTGTTCCGCGTTCCGCGCTTGTATGTCCATCCGGGCCTTCAGCGTCTCCAAGCTACGCAGGAGCAACCAACCTGTCCATGGGCCGGCCATACAGCCCAGGAACGTGCGCATCCCCTTCACCCTGGCCATC
This sequence comes from Flavobacteriales bacterium, assembly GCA_016718655.1. Lineage (GTDB taxonomy): Bacteria > Bacteroidota > Bacteroidia > Flavobacteriales_F > PHOS-HE28 > PHOS-HE28. The sequence goes on from JADKCV010000016.1 coordinate 52,565, forward strand.
AGCTCATGCGAGCCCAGGCACGCACCGGCGATCACATCGCTATGGCCGCCGATGTACTTCGTGGCGCTGTATAGGACCAGGTCGGCACCCTGTTTCAACGGGTGTTGCCACAGCGGTCCCATGTAGGTGTTGTCCACCGCTACGAGCACCTTTCTGTCGGCTGTGCTCAGGCTGGCCGCCAGGTCCGCACAGTCGCGGATACCGATCAGGGTATTGGTGGGGTTCGCAGGGGTCTCGACATAGATCATGCGCACCCGTTCAGCTTTGCCGCTCGACCGAACGATCTCTGCCAAGCGGTCCTGCTCCCAAGGGTAGAACCCGATCACTTCGATCCCGAAGCGTGTCAGGGTTTGTTTGATGAAGTGGTCCGTTCCGCCATACAAGGGATTGCTGAACAATAACACGTCACCGGGTGATAGGAATTCCAACAAGCAGGTACTGATGGCGCTCATGCCGCTCTCGAACACGGCGCATTCCTCGGCCTCGTCCCACAGGCAGAGCCGTTCCTCCAGGATCTGGAGGTCCGGATTGTTCAATCGGCTGTAGATCAAGCCGAGTTCCTCCTTCTCCCGCTTCTCCCGCAACCCGTAGGCGACCTCGAAGAAGGCCTTCCCCTCCTCAGCGCTCTTGAACACGAAGGTGCTCGTCTGGAAGATGGGACACTTGATGGCACCCTCGGAAAGCTCAGGCTTGTAGCCGTGGCTCATCATGAGGCTTTCAGGGTGCATTTTACGATCGGACATGTTCGGTGCGTGGATGATAGGCGGCAAAGCTATCGGAAGCAGGACGGAACTCCGGGCCGCTCGTAGGGAAGCTTTACACCTTCGGTCGTGCGATCAGGATGGCCTCATTCCGATTCACAGGGTTCAGCCAGTGGACCGTGCGGTCCAGAACACCCGGCTCTGCCACACCGATCACCTCCAAGGGCCCCATGGCGACCGTCACGCGTGCCATGCGGTCGACAAGGTCCTCCGTTCCGAAGAAGAGCACCACATTCGGGCGTATGGCCGATGGATAGCGTGCCAATTCCGCAGCAAGGTCCCCATCACGGGAGGTCCAGGGTACCACCGTGGTGGTCCAAAGACCGCCATAGAAGAGCGGAGGCATGGGCGCTTCGCCTTCGGCACTGTCCTCCATCACCAATCCTCGCACATCCTCCACATCACGCAGGGCGTATAGCGCCTCCACACGGCTGCGCTTGCTGTAACTGAAGCAGAGCACTGGCAACACCAAAAGGTTCAGCGTCCACACGAACGTCGAAATGCCTCGCCAAAGGCCGGTCCGCTGCTGCCACCAGGCACTGCTCCGACGCCAGGTCTCCCAACCGACATGGCCGAGAACGAAGAACAAGGGGACGATGGGCAAGAGGAAGCGCTCCTGTTTATTGGGGAAGTAGGAATGGATGGCCAGGAAGAGCACGGTGGGCAGCCACACCAGGAACGGATCCGTCCGGCGGAAGAAGCCGAATACCACACCCAGGCTCAGGAATGGGATGTAGATACCGAGCAACAGCAACAGGTAGTTGTACCACGGCAACACACCGTATGTGGTGGTGTTGTCCAGGTTGTATAGAACGTATTCGGAGAGCTCCGCGAACGGGCGTCCCCACAGGAACAGGTCGATGCCTCCTTGGAACACGGCGAGCGGCAGGAGCACCCCGCCACCATAAGCCAACGCTCCGGCCGGTCTGCGTTGCAACAGAAGCGCGAGCCCGGGTCCAATGGCGAAGAACAGGGTCTGGAACCGGATGTTCATCGCAAGGCCGATCCAAAGTCCGGCGAGGAACAGTTCACGGAGCGATGGGGAAGTGGACCGGACCAAGCGCCAGGAACCGAGCATCAGGAAGGGTATGCAGGCGACCTCCACCAGGTTACGCACGGCCAGGAACGGCATGAAGTAGAAGAGGGCCAGGAAGAGTCCGGTGTTCCAAGCGATGGTCCGGTCGCACAGACGAAGCGCGATGCGATATCCCACACGGACCACGATCAGGCTCCATAGCGCATGCAACACGCGGACGACCACCATCAGCGCTTTCGGGTCGGTCATGCCCAATGCCTTGAGTCCGGAGAATAGCAAATAGTGAAGCCCGACATAGACGAAGCTGTGCCCGCTGGGCCGAGGGTCCTCACCCTGGTTCCACGGCAGCCAGTTGTTGTAGTCATGTCCATCCACCCAGCTGCCGGCCGCCTCGATGATCAGGAAATGGTCATCATGGGCGAAGTAGCCACCGCTGAAGAATGCCGCCACCATGCGCGGTAGTAGGGCCAGCGCGGTCAGCACCGCCAGGGGATGTTCCTGAACATAGCGGCGTAGTGTGGCTGACATGGGTGCGAAACTACGTGCACCGGAGCCGCCTGGGCGAAGTCGATGGTGCGATACCAAAGCCGGTTTCATGGTTAGGCAACATTCCTGCATTTACTTTGGGCCACAACCGACCCCCATGAACATCGTCGTCCTTTCGCGGGACACCAAGCTCTACTCCACCAAACGCCTGGTGGAAGCGATCGAAGCACGTGGTCATCACGCACGGGTTGTGAACCATGTGAAGTGCGACATCCTGATCGAGCGCAAGAACCCGCAGGTGATCTACGGTGGGCAACCCTTGCTGGACGTGGATGCCATCATTCCGCGTATCGGTGCAAGTGTCACCTTCTACGGTACGGCCGTGGTACGCCAGTTCGAGATGATGAAGGTCTTCACCACCACCGAGAGCCAAGCGCTCGTTCGCAGTCGCGACAAGTTGCGCAGCATGCAGATCCTTACACGGAGCGGCGTGGGCATCCCGAAGACGGTGTTCACCAACTACAGCAAGGATGTGAGCAGCATCGTGGACAGTGTGGGTGGAGCACCTTGCATCATCAAGTTGCTCGAAGGCACTCAGGGGCTGGGTGTGGTACTGGCGGATACGAAGAAGGCGGCCGTTGCGGTATGCGAAGCGTTCAATAGCTTGAAGGCTCGCGTCATCGTCCAGGAGTTCATTCGCGAGAGCAGGGGTATCGACATCCGTGCATTCGTGGTGGATGGCCGGGTGGTCGGGGCCATGAAACGTACGGGCAAGGAGGGGGAGTTCCGCAGCAACCTGCACCGCGGAGGCACCGCTCAGCTGATCGAACTCACGCACGAGGAGGAGGTCACGGCCATCAAGGCGGCCAAGGCACTGGGACTGCACGTGGCCGGTGTGGATATGCTCCAGAGCGATCGCGGTCCGCTGGTCATCGAGGTGAACAGCTCACCGGGTCTGGAGGGGATCGAAGGGGCCACGGGACAGGACATCGCCGGGGAGATCGTGAAGTTCATCGAGCGGAACGTCTGAAGCGGCTCATTCAGGATCAGGGCCAAAGGCTTGGCACGCGGTCATCGCTTCGCCAACCTGGCAAGGAACTGGAGGCATAGCTCATTGAAGCGTTCCGCCTGCTCGATCGTCACAACATGTCCGCATCGGGGGATGACCTCAAGCCGCACATCATTCGGGTGTTGCTGGGCGTAGCGTTGGGCCTGGTCCAGGAACAGGTGATCCTGTGCGCCCATGACCACCAGATGTGGGATGTCGGAAGCCGCTGCGAAAAGATGCTTCAACGTGGCGTTCAGTCCTCGATACATATCCGTCCACTTCCGGAATTCCGCGGTGCTCAGGAATCGGCTCTCGCGGATGAACACGCGACGGCTGGCCTCATGATTGCGCCGAGGCATCATGATCGTGGCGCTCAATCGGTAGAACGCTGGATAGCCGATGATCTTGGCCAACATCAGGCTCGACCGGGCAAGCACTTTCAACCGCGTGCTCAGCCGAAGGATGGCGCCACCGTTCACCAGGGAGAGCACGCGGTCCGGCCGTTGTTCACGCATCGCCAATGCGATCACCGTACCCAAGGAAACGCCAATGAGGTGCACGGATGACAATCCGAGATGGTCGACGACCTGCCAGATCCGTTCGCCGATGCCAGCGAAGGAATAGGATGGTTCGTTGTTGGGTCGTTCGGCCATCCGACCATGCCCGGGTAGGTCGACCACCAATAGGTTATAAACTTCCCCGAGCGCAGGAACTTGACGTTTCCAGGTGACCGTACTACCACCTGCACCGTGTATCAGCACCAACCACTCCCCATCAAGACGGTTCACATGGGTCTCGTAGTGCAGTAGATCGTTCAGGGGAGAAGGCATGTACAAAGATCCGGTATTCAGCGGGGCGGTCGGTCGATCCTATCGGATCTTACTGTGCCTTGCCCAGAACAAAGGCTGCAGGCTCCTGGTTCACCCGAGCAGGTGTTTCCCGCTCACGTCCACTACGAAGCGACCCCTTAGGAACTTACGGCCGAGCAATACTTGGTATTTCATGTCGCTCCGGTCGAACAAGGTGAATTGAGCCCGAACGAGATAGGGTCCCAGTCGCACACGGGTGCTGATCAGGTAACGCCGGCTACTCTCACCGTTACTGCTCTTCACGGTCACACGCTTGAACGCCTTGAAGCTCTTGGTACGCCGTTTCCCTCCCATTTGGAAGGTCACTGTCAGGTACTTCACGCCATCCACCGTCCTCAACCTCAGGCGCTGGTAATGGAGCGCGCTGCGGTACGCACCGGTATCCACCTTCGCCTCCACGACCCACGCCAAGCCCGGGCAGCGCTATGTGCTCCAAACGACCGATGGTGGTGGGCAGGCCCATGGCCGCAAGGTAGTAGGCTTCCCGTTGTGAAGGCGATGCCGCGTGACACCCACACCTCTTCTTCCTGCTTTGGCATCCCCCTTGCATTGTCGACCTTTACACCCCATACCGACGACCATGACCAAGACCATCACCCTCCTGCTCGCAGCTGTTCTAGCCGTGGGTTGCACCATGAACGCACCTGAGGCCAAGGCCCAAGGCACTGTGAAGAGCTACGGCGCGGCCATCACTGCGGACAATGCCATCACCACCGCTGACCTTCAGAAGTTGCTCACCACCACCGACAGCTACACGGGCACCGTGGAATGTGAGATCATCACCAGTTGTACCAAGAAAGGTTGCTGGATGACCGTGAAGATGCCCGACGGAGGGGACATGATGGTACGCTTCCTGGACTACGGTTTCTTCGTTCCCACTCAAGGTTTGGAAGGGAAGAAGGCCGTCATGAAGGGTGTCGCTTCCAAGGAGACCGTGGATGTGGCCACCCTGCGCCATTACGCCGAGGATGCCGGGAAGAGCAAGGAGGAGATCGAGAAGATCACGGAGTCGGAGACCAACCTCATGTTCCTCGCCGAGGGCGTGCTCATCACCTACTGAATCCCGTTCAACGTGAACAGGAAGCCCGGGGCCATGCTCCGGGCTTTCTCGTTCCGCTCCTTCCACCGCGCGCTTGTGGATAGATCGGATGGATATCGTCGGAAGCCGTTCGCATGGGGCGTAGTTTCGCGGCAGAACGCACCATCCATGAGCACCATCGCATTGGCCGTACACGGCGGAGCCGGCACCATCGCCCCCGAACTGATGACGCCCGCACGGGAGAAAGCCTATCGCGCAGCATTGGACCAAGCCCTGCGTCAGGGCCATGCCGTATTGAAGGCTGGCGGTATCGCCTTGGATGCCGTGGAGGCTGCGGTGCGTGTTCTGGAGGATTCACCACACTTCAATGCCGGTAGGGGCGCCGTCTTCAATGCTGATGGACAGCATGAGATGGATGCCAGTCTGATGAGCGGCGATGACCTGCGGGCTGGTGCGGTGGCGAGCGTCCAGAACGTCAAGAACCCCATCTCCCTGGCACGCCGGGTGATGGACCACAGCAGCCATGTGCTTCTCAGTGGTAACGGTGCGTTCGAGTTCGCCCATGAACAAAAGGTGGAACTCGAGGACGATCAGTACTTCTTCGATGAATTCCGCTACCAGCAATGGAAGGAAACGGTCGGTACCGATACGTACCAATTGGACCATAGCGACAAGGAGCGGAAGTTCGGTACCGTGGGCGCGGTGGCGCTTGATGTGCATGGCACCTTGGCAGCGGCGACCAGCACCGGAGGTATGACCAATAAGAAGTGGCAACGGATCGGCGACAGTCCCATCATCGGCGCGGGTACCTATGCGAACAATGCCAGCTGTGCGGTAAGCTGCACCGGGCACGGCGAGAGCTTCATCCGCGCAGTGGCCGCGCATGACGTGCACGCCCTCATGCTCTACAAGGGCCTGTCACTCGCCGAAGCGGTGCGTGTGGTGGTTCACGAGAAGTTACCACCGCTGGATGGCGATGGGGGCCTGATCGCGGTCGATCGTGAAGGCAATATCGTCCTCGACTTCAACTGCAGTGGCATGTACCGCGGTCAGGTGGGGAACGACGGTGAGTTCCATACAGCGATCTTCCGCTAGGAAGATCATACGCTGGCGCGTGGTCGCGCGATCAGTGGGTAGTGTTGTGCGATGTGCTTGTCCACGAACAGGACACGGGTCATACGTCAGGGATCTGCAAGTCGCATCCCACCTGAACGATCTACTTCTTCACCTTCCTGGGATTGATCAATGGCAAGTGGATCTGCTGTTCATCCGGGTAGTCGATGTCCTCGCCGAGGATATAGCCATAAGGCTTCAGGGATGGAATGGAGTCGCACACGATCTTCAGCATACCGGTGATGGGGATCGCGAGCACCATGCCCACCACGCCCCAGAGCAACCCGAATCCGATCAACGCGGCAATGCTGGCCAGCGGGTTCACGCTCACGCTGCTACCCACGATCTTGGGTGTGATGAAGTTGTTCTCCAGGAATTGGGTGAAGAGACAGACCCCCAGAGCGCCAACGGCATACATCATCGAATCCTTGGTGACCAATGCGATGATGATGGGTAGCAGGCTCCCGATGAGCACACCCACATAAGGGATCACATTCAGGAAGCCGATGGTGAAGCCGAGCAGCAGGGCGTACTTCAGATCGAGGAGCAGGAATCCCACACTGCTGAGGGCCCCGAGTATGAGGATCACGAGCAACACACCGCGCAGGTACTTCCGGGATAGCTTGGAGACATTGAGCATGATGTCGAGCACAAGGCCTTCACTGCTGCTGCCCAGTTGTTCGAAGAACGTGCGGAACTTGTCCTTCAGGAGCAGGAGGAGGAATACGATGATGGGAATGGGTACGATCGCCGCGAGAATGGCGCCGGTGCCGGAGAACACCTGCATCAGCAGGTTCCCGCCACTGCTCGCCAGATCCGCCAATCGGGCGTTGAACCACTTGAGCTGATCGCGTTGGCTGATGTGCGCCAGGTCCTCGATCCACACTTGCAAGGCTTGACCCTTGGTAGCGAATGCCTGTTGTAACGCGGGAAGGTCCTCGCCGAAGCGCGTGAGTTGCCAACCGACAAGGAAGAAGATGCCCAATACCAGGAAGAGCATGACCAAGGTGGCGGCCAATGCGCCCACCCACCGCGGAGCACCGAGCAGCTCCACCTTGCGCGCCAACGGTAGGAGCAGGAACGCCAACAGGCCGGATATCACGAAAAGCAGGATCAGGTCCTTGCCGAAATACATCACGGTCACCGTCAGCACGATGGCCAACAGGATGTGGACATAGCGATGCAGGGAGTTGGTCCCGTTCATTCCTCTTTGTGTTGGGTATGTGCTTCGCGCCGAGCGTTCATGTGGTCCTTGATGCGTTGCCACGACACGCCCAGTTCGTGCAACACGCGCCCTCCTGTGCCTTGCGGGTCCTGCGTCAGGCGTTCCAGCAAGCCGGGCAGCAAGGCGCTTGCCACGAGCACGGCCACGCGCCCAAGTGGTGTACGAGCGTTGGCGCCCAAGGCCAGGCCGAGCGCCTTGCCTGTCATGCCGCTTGTGCCACCGAAAAGGCGAGAGACGGTCTTCAGCGGACGCCAGGCCTGGAGCATGTCGCCCACAGCATCGCCCATCAACGCGCGACGGAAGGTCGGTTCCCGCAACTGATCGAGGTGGGTCCGTAGGTCGCCCTGAACGCGATCACGCTCGACTCGCGCCCTGATCTTGGCGATGCGCACCTCCTCCAAGGATCGGTATGGTTCAATCTTCGGCATGGATCGCGTTGATGACGGCCAGCGTGACCTTATCGCGTAGGACGGAGCGCCAGATCAGGAAGAACACGCCTCCTACCAATAGGAAGATGCCTCCGGCCAAGAGGAATCCCAAGGCATTGTTGGCCAACAGTTGTCCCAACCACAGCGCCAGGGCAACGAACCACAACATCAGTGCGGTAACGACGATGAGCCCCACCACGGCCACGAGCATGATCATGCCCGACAGCCGACCGAACTGCTCGCTGGCCTCCAACTTGGTCAAGGCCTTTTGCGCTTCGAACCAGGCCTTGGCATCATCGCTCACCACCTGTAGGTACAGTCCCATGTCGGGGCCATCCTCGTCAGGCTTGGAGTAACGTGTGTACGGACGTTGTTCAGCCATATCAGTTTGCGCTGTGACGCACGCGGTCCGCAGCTTCGGCGGTCTTGGAAGCGGCCTTGTCCGCCGCATCAGCCACATCGTTGGCCAAGCGGCTCTTCAGGTCCTTGCCCTCCTCGAACAGGAAGCGCACGAAGTCGGTCACTTCATCCTTGGTCATGGTGGCAGCGTCACTGGCCTTGCCCTTGGCCTTGGACCATTCACCCCGCGCTTGGTCGATGAACTCATCAAGCTCGTCCTTCAGGCCTCCGGCCTTGTTGGCGATACGTTCACGGGTCTCCTTACCGGAGCGTGGCGCGAACAACACGCCCAAGGTGGCGCCCACAGCGGCGCCAGCCAGGAAACCCAATAGTCCATTTGTTCGTTCGTTGCTCATGTCATGCGGTTTTCCTTCAGTACGGTGGTGTACGGAAGTTGGTAGAAAGGTAGGTCATCCGAACGCGCTTTCCGATGATCGGGGTCATTGGTTCATCTGCTTCTGGCAGATGTGGCGCCAGCAAAGGGTGCGCGTTGATCCGACCCTTAACGCAACCACTTCCGTTCCATCACGAACGTGCCGAACGGCAGGACCGAAGCGGCCCCGAGGCCGATGACGCGTTCCGCATCCCACTTCAGTTTGGTGAACAGGGGGATGGCGGCCACCCAATAAGCGATGAAGAGCACCCCGTGCGCCCAGCCGACATATTTCACGGCAAGGGGCATGTCAGCCAGGTACTTCAAGGGCATGGCGATGAAGAGCAGGACAAGGAAGCTCCAGCCTTCGGCGATGGCCACGCGGCGGAAACGGGTGATGATGGGGGAATCGTTCATTTCGGTACAAAGGTCGCACGTGATAACGACCGGCCCATGCGTTCAACTCAGATGCAACCGACCTGTTCGCGAAAGCAGGAAGACCACTGCCAGGGCCACGATACTGATCATCAGGTACGCGAAGCCATACGCGGTCAGGGTGCGGAAAGTGACCTTCCCTGTGCCCATACGCGGGAAGAGCTGCGTGAACGCCCAGACGAAAAGCCCCACGGAAAGCACCGTAACCACGGCCGACTCGATCATGATGAACACCTTGTTATCGAAGATGAAGATCAAGGGCATCAGCATCAGATTGAGCATGATGCGTTGGGAGGCGAGAAAGGAATTGATCACCACATGCTCCACCAGATTGAAGTCCTGATTGCGGAAGAAGAGCCAGGTTGAGAAGGAGATGAACGGCAGGGACGCGAGTTCGATCCACACATAGTGACCGTTGATCCAATCCATGACCAATTTGACACCCTCCTGGTCACCATTGACCCTGATGCCACTCATGGGCGCTTCGAGCAGATACCCCAACAGGCCCATCAGACCGGCGCAGAACGCCAACAAGGGAATGGGGCGGAAGTGACTGATGCGCTTACCCGCGATGTACTCCCGTATGGTGTGACCCGGACGGGTGAACAGTTGCTTGGCGGTGTACAATGCACCCCGATCCCAAGCGAACACGCCAGCGGGCAGTTCGTGAAAGACGTAGCGCCAAGTGAATCGGGGAAGGTCCACCGATTGACCGCAGTGCGCGCAATACGCATCACGTACATTCCGCTCGCAGTTGGCGCAGACGCTCATAGAGCGAAGTAAACGGAAAAGGGAATGAGGATGACGGTTCAGCTTCGCACGGGCACCCGCACCGCCGAGAAGGCCCGCATCTTCACGCTGTAGCTGTGGCCCTTGCTGATGATGTGCACCTTCATGCCTTCGATGCTGAACGGCTCGCCCTCTTCCACATCGGCATAATCGCTGTAGGTGGTATCGTGGCCATCGAAGATCATCACCTGGCCGCTGCCGATGGTCTCCAGCATATCGGCACCGGTGATCACCACGCCGGTGTCCTCGCCAAGACCGATACCGATGGCCGCAGGATTGGCCGCCACGGCTTGGGTCAGCCGGCTGAAGCGCCCGCGTTCGACGAAATGGCTGTCGATGATCACATCATGGATGAGGGCAGCCCCGGTGGTCAGCTTCACGCCCCCTTTGATCAATCCGGAAGCGCTATGGCCTTGGTAGATCATGGTGCTGCTCATGCACATGGCGCCCGCACTGGTGCCAGCGATCACGAAGCCGGCCTCTTCCTGGTAGCGGCGTTTCATCAGCTGCAGGAAGGCCGTTCCGCCGAAGATGGTGGTCAGGCGCAACTGGTTGCCCCCGCTCATCATCACCCCATCACACTTGGCCAGTCGCTTGATCATGTCCGGCCGCACATCGCTGCGATCGCGAATGTCCATGATGTCGAGGTTGTTGGCACCTAGTCGTCCGAACGCCTCGATGTAGTTCTGGCCTACTTCCTCAGGGATGCTGCTGGCACTGGTGATCACCGCGATCCGTTTTTCCGGGCCACCGATCTCGTCCACCACCCGGCGCAGAATGCCTTCTTCGATGAACTTATGGGTGAAGACCTTGGTATTGTGGCCTCCTTCGGGCTCTTTGCCCTTGTCCTCGTTACCGCCGATGGCGATGAGCTTTCCTTTGGGTGTCATATAGCGTGATTTCCCCCCGCCCCCGGTGCCCGATCGACGCTCCTCCAGCATCTTCATCGGGCCTCTCGGACCCGCCAGCCTGCTGGAACTGCGCCTGTCGTACGAAGTGCGAAGGTAGACGGATGCGACTTGACGGTAAAGTGAAGGTCAAGATTTGATGAACAGCGAAGGGTCCGCTATCTTCCGCCACGGCTTACCCCCATACACCACATGCGCATCCTCGAACTCAAGGCCATGCGTGGCCCCAACTACTGGTCCGTCAAGCGTCATCACCTCATCGTCATGCGCCTCGATATCGAGGACCTGGAGGAGAAGCCCACGGACAAGATCCCCGGGTTCTACGAGCGCATTCAGGCCCTGCTGCCCACCATGGTCAGCCACCGCTGTAGCGAGGACCATGAGGGCGGCTTCTGGGAACGCGTGAAGCGCGGCACTTGGATGGGTCACGTGATCGAACATATCGCGTTGGAGATCCAGACGCTGGCCGGTATGGAGACGGGCTTCGGTCGCACACGGAGTACCCGCGACCACGGTATCTACAATGTGGTGTTCAGTTACATCGAGGAGCCGGTCGGGATGTACGCTGCCAAGGCCGCGGTCCGGATCGCCGAAGCACTGATCAGCGGGGAGAAGTACGACCTGGCCGATGACCTGCAGAAGATGCGCGAGCTGCGTGAGGAGAGCCGCCTTGGCCCCAGCACCGGTAGCATCGTGGCGGAAGCCGTTAGCCGTGGCATCCCGTACCTGCGATTGAACGGTCAAAGCCTGGTGCAGCTCGGTCACGGCATCCACCAGAAGCGGATCCGCGCGACGATCACCAGCAAGACCAGCAACATCGGGGTGGAGATCGCCTGCGACAAGGAGGAGACCAAACAACTGCTGGAGAGCTACGAGATCCCCGTGCCCAAAGGGCGTGTGGTGCGCACCGAGGAAGGATTGGAAGCAGCCATCGATTCCGTGGGATTCCCGTGCGTGATCAAGCCCATCGGCGGCAACCACGGTCGCGGTGCCACCATCGGCATCAAGACCTTGGAAGAAGCGAAAGTGGCGCTGGCCAAGGCGAAGGAGATCAGCCGCAGCGTCATCGTGGAGCGCTACATCACCGGTCTCGATCACCGGCTGCTGGTGATCAACCACCGCTTCATCTGCGCCGCGAAACGCACACCGGCTTGTGTGGTGGGCGATGGCACCAGCACCATCGAACAACTCGTGGATGAGGTGAACAAGGATCCGCGTCGCGGCTACGGCCACGAGAACGTGCTCACGCGCATCGACATCGACGACCATACCTTGAAGTTGCTCGCACTGAAGGAACTCACACCCGTGAGCATCCCTGCCAAGGACGAGGTGGTCTACCTGAAAGCCACCGCGAACCTCAGCACGGGCGGCACCGCCGATGACGTCACCGAGGTGGTACACCCGTTCAACGTCTTCCTCGCCGAGCGCATCAGCCGCATCATCGACCTGGACATCTGCGGCATCGACATCATGACCGACGACATCAGCATCCCGCTCAACGAAAGCGGTGGTGCTGTGCTGGAAGTGAACGCTGCTCCCGGCTTCCGCATGCACCTGGATCCCACCGGCGGCATCGGCAAGAACGTCGCCGAACCCGTGGTGGACATGCTGTTCCCGCCGGGCACGCCGAGCCGTATCCCCATCATCGCGATCACGGGAACGAACGGAAAGACCACCACCACCCGCCTCACCGCGCACCTCATGCGCAGCGTGGGCTACAAGGTGGGCATGACGTGCAGTGACGGCGTCTACATCCAGAACCGCCTGCTGATGAAAGGCGATTGCACCGGTCCGGCCAGCGCGCAGTTCGTGTTGAAGGAGCCCGTGGTGGACATGGCCGTGCTGGAAACGGCGCGCGGTGGCTTGGTGCGCAGCGGTCTCGGCTTCGAGCATTGCGACGTGGCCATCGTCACCAACGTGGCGGCCGATCACTTGGGCTTGAAGGACATCCACACGTTGGAGGAACTGGCCCATGTGAAGAGCACCGTGCCGCGCAGCGTGCGCCGCGATGGCTACGCGATCCTCAACGCCGACGATGAACTGGTGATGGCCATGCGCAAGCAGACCAACTGCAAGATCGCGCTCTTCAGCCTGGACGAGAACAACCGCCTGATCCGCCAGCACTGCAAGCTCGGTGGCCTCGCCGCCATCTACGAGAACGGCTTCATCACCATCAGCAAGGGCGAGTGGAAACTGCGGATCGAGAAGGCGGTGAACGTGCCCATCACCTACGGTGGCAAGGCCGTCTTCAACATCCAGAACGTGCTGCCCGCCGTGCTCGCCGCCTTCGTGCAAGGGGTGAAGGTGGAAGACCTGCGCCAAGCGCTTCTGACCTTCGTGCCCGGTGCCGCCCAAACGCCCGGGCGCCTCAACCTCTTCCAGTTCAAGAATTTCCAAGTGGTGGTGGACTACGCCCACAACCCGCACGGCTTCGAAGCGCTCGGCAAGTTCCTCAGCAAGATCCCCGACAGCCCGAAAGTGGGCGTGATCGCCGGCGTCGGCGACCGCCGCGACGAGGACACCGTGAACCTCGGCCGCCTCAGCGCGCAGATGTTCGACGAGATCATCATCCGCCAGGACCGCAACCTGCGCGGCAAGACCGACGACGAGATCATCGCGCTCATGGTGAAAGGCATCAAGGAGGTGGATCCCAACAAGAAGTTCACCATCATCAAGAAGGAGGACGAAGCCATCCGCCACGCCATCAGCACGGCCAAGCCCGGCAGCTTCCTCACGCTCTGCAGCGATGTGGTGCCCGATGCGCTCGCCCTGGTGCTGAAGCTGAAGGAGGAGGATGAGAAGGTGGCCTTCAACACGGATGATATCCCGAACAGGAACAAGGAGTTGGTGGGGTAGATATAGCATCGACGCATCGAATGGCTACACATCGCCTTCTATTCCCACTTGCCATAGCGCTTATGTGCAGCGGTATGCTTTGCCTCACGGGTTGCCACGACCCTGCGAATGTTCTTTCGGGGAACTCGTACAATACTGGCGATTGGCTATTGGTGAAGTGGGATGGCATGCACAACAAAAACTGGATCATTGATGACGAACAGATCATGACGAACAATTCGCATGGCATCAAAGTGAACTGGGAGGAAGGGCATGCCTGGACAACGTGCGATGGTGGTTATAAACTGTTCAGGGATGGCGAGCTTGTAAATAGCCAGGACTTTTTGGACGACGGCTACATCAATGAATCTGAAAGCATTCGCAAGGCATACATCCCCGCCGAAGACTTCACGATAGAGAGTCTTACCGAAGTCGGATTCCAAAACGTGTGGGATAGCCTCAAGCGTGCTCCAGGGAATTATCCCACTCGGTATCTCCGACAGCCGGCAAACAAGGATATCGTTTGGTGCTATCGCTATGCACCATCTGAACCTTAGACCTTCCACTGGCTTCCGCGAGTGTTTTTCTACACTGCCGTAGTCTGTGGCTACGCGCAACAAGTACTTGTTCATAGCAGCCTTCGGCTACAACCCGTTCTTGAGGGATTTGTAAGTATCGAATGGACGCGAATGGACCACGATGGACACCATCGTGGTCCATTCGCGTCCATCATCGTCCATTCGAACACCGGTACCGGCCCGCGAACTGTTCGTTCTCAGAACGGAAAATACATCGGTATCACCACCATCGCCACGGCCCAGATGATGAGGTTGAGCGGTGTGCCCACCTTGAGGTAATCGTTGAAGCGGTAGTTCCCGGGAACGTAGATCATGCTGTTGGTCTGGTAGCTCATGGGCGTCATGAAAGCCAGGGAAGCAGCGAACATCACACCCACCAGGAAGGGCCGTTCGCTCACACCCATGGCCGTGGAGAGCTGCAGGGCGATGGGTGTCATCAGTGCAGCGGTGGCGTTGTTGCTCATCACGTTGGTGGCGAGGAACGTGATGCCGAATACGATGGATAGCGCCAAAAGGGGAGAACCATCACCCAGTAGGTTGAACAGTCCGTTCGCGATCATCTGGTCACCGCCGGTCTTCTGTAGTGCGGCACCCATGGAAAGCACCCCGGCCAGCAGGAAGATCACCTTCCACTCCACGGCGGCGTAGGCCTCCTCGGGGGTGATCACGCGGGTGAGCAGCAGGGCCAGCACACCTACGATGGCCGAGAGCACGATGGGCGCCAGTCCTGCCGATGCCGCACCGATCACACCCACGAGTACCAGCGCCGCGGTCAATGCCTTGCGCAGATCGATCCCTTTGATCTCGTATTCATCGATCACCGTCACCGCATCCTCCTGCATGAGGTTGTAGATGGCTTGTTGGCGCGAGGCGAGCAGGAGGATGTCGCCTTCGGCCAGTGGCACATCGCTCGGGTCCTCTTCGTGGTTCTCATGACTGCGACGGATGCCGATGACCCCATGATGGAGGTCGCGCAGGAACTGCCAGGAACCGATCTGTTTACCTGCGAGGCGGGAGCCTTTGGGCACGACCACTTCGTAGAGCCTCAGTTCCCCCGGTGCCGCCGGCGATCCCTCCTCCGTGAGCAGGCGGACACCTTTGGTGCGGCGCAGTTCCCGCAAGCGCTCTCGTTCGATCACCACCAGAAGCTCATCCCCTTCCCGGATCAGGTGACCTTCCTCCGGAACGATGCGTTCGGTAGTACGGCCGTTCCTCAGCCACCTGACCTCCGCATCGTACTCCTTGCGCAACTGGGAGGCCAGCAGTGGTTTCCCGATATCCGTGGCTCCCTTCTCATACCGCATCATGGCTACGAACGTGGTGATCTTCGCCTTTTTCTCCGTTTCGCGTTTCGGAAGGATCCATAACCCGAGGGTGAGCATGTAGGCCACGCCGGCCAAGGTCAGCCAGATCGCGGCCGGTGCGAACTCGAACATGCCCAGGGGCTCAAAGCCTTGTTCCTCGGCGATGCCGCTGACCAAAATGTTGGTGCTGGTGCCGATCAAGGTGCACACCCCACCCAGCAAGGCCGCGAAGGACAGGGGCATCAGGAGTTTACCGGGTGCCACCCCGGTGCGTTCGGCAAGGCGCAGGGCAGCCGGCATCAGCAGGGCCACCACGGCGGTATCGTTGATGAATGCCGATAGCGTGGCCGCGAAGAGCATGAGGGCCACCAAGGCTGCCAGGAAATGCCATCGGCCCAGACGGATGAGCACGCGGATCAAGGGGTCCAGTACTCCTGTGCGAAAGAGGCCGAAGCTGAGCACGAACATGCAGGCCACGGTGATGGTGGCCGAATTGGTGAAGCCCTTGAAGCCCTCTTCCGGTGCCAAGACGCCTGTGACGATGAATAGCGTCATGATCAGGATCGCGGTGACATCGATCGTGAAATACTCCTTCACGAACAGGAAGATGCCGATGGCGATGATGGCCAGCGTGAGGTAGAACGGAAGGTCGGCGGGAAGCCAAGCGGTCAGGTCGGTCCAAGGGGGCATGGCGGTGAAGATCGTATCAAGTGATGGTGTTCCCGACAGGGATGCTGTGAAGCACCCTCGCACAGGCTCAGGGTCGCGTAACTGTCACTGATGCCGTGACCCGCAAGCAGGTACCCTTGTCGCTAGGCGCTGGCGGTCGACCCCTTGGAGGATCGAACACAGCCAGGTCTGAGCGATCCGCGTGCGGGAAGGTCTCAAGCCATGGATGGCGTCAGATACAAGTTCAGGATCGACCCATTGATCATGCTGGCATTGCGAATGCACTGATATGCCGATCAGAGAGCGTCCAACTTCGTTCAGGGATCCGCTATGATCAGCGCGTCGAACTACTCCTTGGCGAACCTCAGTCCTTCCTGCGTTGCTTTGCCGACCAGCTGCAACTGGTGGATACCGGGGCTCAGGGCCGATACATCCAGGCGGCCACCGGTCAAGTTGGTCTGGAGCACCAAACGTCCTGCCACGTCCAACACCTTCACCGCACTGTTCGGCGCCACGCCGTTCACGGTGATCAGGTCGGTGGCCGGGTTGGGTACCACGGAGATCGCAGTTTCGTCGCTGGTGTTCACGCTGGTGGATATACCTTCCACGATCAGGTGTGTGGTATTGATGGCGGGGTTGAGGATGACATCCTCGATGCCACTGGGCCATCGGATGTGCACCTGTTCGACCACATCATCAGTGCCAAGTCCGAAGTGTGCGCCGATGAAGCTCATGTAACGGAAGCCATCACCACTCCGGATGTCACGGATCTGTTGGCCGAGCGCACTGGTGATGGTCACGCGCGCCCCGATGCCATCGCGGTTGCTCTGCACGCCTTGCAGGTTGAACCGGATGTGTCCGAAGTCATTGCCCATGTTCCTGGAATAGGTGTTGGAACCGGCGATATCCAGGAAGCCATCGTTGTTCAGGTCGCCTATGGGTCCATTGTAGGGAGCGGAATCGTCATGTGTGAATGTCATGTCACCCATGTTGTAGTGCATTCCGCTTCCACCGAGGATATCGATCCATCCATCGTTGTTGAAGTCGTGGGCGGTCCATTCAATGCTTGTTCCTGTATTGCTGTCCATGCCGGAACCGCTGGTCACGTCGGTGAAGGTGCCGTCACCATCATTGCTCATGAGCTTATGAACACCACTGCCGCTGCTTCCTATGAGCACGTCCATGTCACCATCATTGTCATAATCTCCCCACGCGCTGCTCCAACTCTGATGGCCATCGTTCAAGCCGAGGCTGGGTGCCACATTGGTGAAGGCGCCGGTCCCATTGTTGGGCATCAGCAGGTCGGCCGGGTCGCACCCGCATTTGGCCACGAAGAGGTCCTGATCACCATCATTGTCGATGTCGGTGAAGATGGAGCCGTAATTACCGCAGGTCTCGCCGTAGCCACCTTGGTTGAACGAGAGGTTGCCGGCCCCATCGTTGAGGAATGCCACGTTCGCGTCGACGTCATGGCATACGAATGCGTCCAAATGCCCGTCGTTGTTCAGGTCCACGAAATTCGTACGCTGGCTGAAGATGTACTGAGGGAAGGAGATCTCAAGAAAGGATGTGCCGGTCCCATTGGCGCGCATGAAGGTGGCACCACTCCCCCCGCCGTAAAGCAGATCACGATGACCATTGCTGTCCCAATCACCCACCGCGAAGCTCCAGGAGGCCATGTTATCCGCTTGCTGGTGTGGCAGGGCGGCGATCACATACGAGGCATCGGCTTGCTGATAGGCCATGGTCGCTGCTGTTGCACCGGGTGATACCAGGTCGTCCATGCCGTCATTGTTCATATCCACGGCCCCGTATATGTTGCTGATGCCTGGAACCGGGGTGTTCACAAATACCACCACGCCATCCGGAGGGTCGAAGTAGGAGACGGAGAAGTGGAACCCAGTGGCTCCGAACAGATCATCCCAGACGATGTAGTAACTGTTGCCTGTGGTCACAGTGAACCAAGCCTGGGAGGTGAAACCGGGACCTGAGTATTCATCGCCCGCCAAGCAGACAAGTTGGCCACAGGTCCCCGCGTATACATGCAAGCGTGTGCTGATCGATGGGTTGCCTTGCACGAAGCTGCTCACTTGGATCGCCGTATCGGCCGAGGCGGTGAACCGGAACCAGGCGGCATGCGTGGGTTCCCCCCACCCCGAAACACAACTCAATGGCGGCGGGTCTCCGGTCATCAGTGAAGAAACGGCATGATTGCCTATTCCCACGTCCTGGGCATTGGCACACGACCACTGGCCGTTAACGAGCGGGACCAGACTGACAGCGAGGAGAAGCGTAGTGAGGATGCGCATGGCGTGGATGATCGGTAACACAATGTACCAAGTGGATCCGGAATGATGAACCATGAGTGGGACCATCCTTGTAAGGCATGCGTGTCAGTGATCGGTCCAGCGGTGCGCTTCACGTGCTGCATTGCTACGGTTCCAGCGGCATCGACCCATGAATACGTCGCGTCGTTCGTGCCATCTCCCAGGGTTCCACACGAACCTGCCGGATACACTTCATGTCGGGGTGTAAGGCAGTACCTGTCCGACCCGCCCGGACTCGTACCGGAAACGAAAGGGTAGGAGGGCGTCCTCACCCGCGAAGTCCACCCCGATCCGAGGCCCTATGATCATATCGGCCTGCTCGACCACCATACCGCCATCCTCCAAATGGATGGGTCCAGTGACCAGATCGCTCCCATTGTGACTGGTATGGATACCAAGGGCTTGGCTCAGCGTTCCCGGGCCGCCTGTGGTGAGCTTCTGTTGGCCGCGGCGCTCCAGCATGATGTCCAGCCCTTCAGTGGGGTGGATGGCCCGGATCAGCACGGCATGCGGTTCGTCGGGTCCGAGCACCACCACGTTGAAAAGATGATGGATGCCATAACAGAGGTAGATATAGGCGGTGCCGCCATCGGCGTACATCGCTTCGTTGCGCGCGGTACGTCGTCCACCATAGGCATGTGAAGCCCGGTCGTTCACGCCCAGGTAGGCCTCGGTCTCGGTGATGATGCCAGCCGTGCGCCGACCTTGGAAGGTGGTCACCAGGGTCTTGCCCAGCAGGTCGCGTGCTGCCACGAGGGCGTCGCGGTCCCGGTAGAGATCACGGGACAGCTTCATTTCACGGCCTTTCCTTTGGTAGTATACACGACGGTGCGGAAAGAGCGGTCGACAGGATGGAAGTACCGCATAGCCTCGTCCCATGGCTCCCGCCACGATCAACACCGCTGGTTGTAAGCTCCCTCATGACCCGAAGCTAGTGCTGCGTGTTGATGGAAATGAAAAGGCCCCGCCGAAGCAGGGCCTTTCGATGATCCTGGTAAGGTGCCTTACTTGGCCACTTTGACGCCTTTGACGGCCTTGGGGCCGGACTGGCGCTTCTCGGTGATGCGGGCGCTCTTACCGCGCAGTTCGCGCAGGTAGAAGATGCGGGCACGACGGACCACGCCACGCTTGTTCACCTCGATCTTGTCGATGAACGGGGAGGCGATCGGGAAGATCCGCTCCACGCCGATGTTGTTGCTGATCTTGCGCACGGTGAAGGTGGCGGTGCTGCCGCTGCCTTTGCGCTGGATCACAACGCCTTGGAACTGCTGGATACGCTCCTTGTTACCCTTCTACGATCTTGTAATGCACGGTGACCGTATCACCGGCCTTGAATGCGGGAAGGGCGTTCAGTGGCGCATACTCCTTCTCCAATTGCTTGATCCTGTCCATGTCCTGGCGTTTTATGGAGGTCACCCAGCGCCTCCGACGGTGTCGGGGGATTCGGTCTCCGGATTTGGGGCCGCAATATTACGGATCTTTCAGTTCCCCTCCATATCCTCCCCTTTGAGGAGGTCGGGCCGCCTCTGCCGGGTGCGTTCCACGGCTTGCTGGTGTCGCCATGCATCGATCCTCGCCTGGTGGCCGCTGAGCAGGACATCGGGCACCTTCCAGCCCTGGAAATCAGCGGGTCGGGTATAGTCAGGAGGTGCCACCAGGCCATCCTGGAAACTGTCGCTCAATGCGGAGGTCTCGTCGCCGATCACCCCGGGGATCAGACGGATGATGGCATCACAGAGCACCGCCGCTGCCAATTCGCCCCCCGTAAGCACGTAATTCCCGATGCTCACCTCGCGGTCCACCAAATGCTCGCGGACCCGTTCATCCACCCCCTTGTAATGGCCACAAAGCAGGATCAGGTTGCCGCCGGTGCTCAGGTGATTGGCCAGTGGTTGGTCCAATAACTCCCCGTCGGGGCTCAGGTAGATCACTTCGTTGTAGGGGCGCTGGCTCTTCAGCTCCACGATCGCCCGCTGGATGGGTTCCACGGACATCACCATTCCTGCGCCGCCACCGAAAGGGTAGTCATCCAGTCGACGGTGTTTGTCAGTGCTCCATTGGCGCAGGTCATGCACCACCACCTCCACGGTACCCTTTGCCTGCGCGCGTTGTAGGATGCTCTCACCGAACCAACTATCGAGCAGGCGGGGCACGGCGGAAAGGATGTCGATACGCATGGTCCGACAAAGGTCAGTGATCCGTTCGAAGCAGGCTGTTGGACGCACGTTGATACCGGGTCCGGCGGACTTCCTACCTTCGGCATGCAAGTTGCCTTACCGCGACCGAACCACACGCACCCATGAAGAAGTTGTTCCTTTTCCTGCTCGCCTCCAACCTCTACGCGGCCGCCAGTGCCCAGAAACACGTGTACGAGGACCTCTTGGTCATGTTCGTGGATGAGAAGTACGAGAAGTGCATCTACAAGGCCGAGTCCTACACGGAAGGTGATGAAACGAAGCGCGATGCACTGCCCTGCCTGTATATCAGTATGTGCTATTTCGAAATGGGCAAGGATGAGAAGTATGCAGCCGATTATCCGAGGGCATCACGCGATGCGTTGAAGTGGGCCGAGAAGTACCGCAAGAAGGACAAGGAGAAGGAGTACTTCGCGAACTACGAGGACTATTGGGCCGAGTTGAACACCATGGTCCAAGAGCACGGTGAGAACCAACTGGACGACCCCAAAGGCGTGAGCAAGGCCAAGCAGATGTTCGACAGCATGACCGGCTACTACCCGGAGAACCCCGGTGGATGGTTGATGCTTGCGTTGGCCCAGTACAAAAGCAACCTGGCCAAGGAGGGCGACCTGAGTGTAGCCCAGTTCGACAAGGTGTTGGCTGAAGCCGGCGACATCGGCACGCTGCCGAAGGACCAGAAGAAGTTGCTGAAGAACGCATTGATCCGGTATGCTGACCACTTGACGAGCAAAGGACAGAAGGACCGGGCGAAGAAGTACGCGGCGTTGGGCAAGGACCATTTCATGGAGGAGCCCGACTTCAAGGGATTGTGGGATACGTTGAAATAGGTGAATGAAGTCGAAAGCGAAGGCCGCCCGGAATTGGCGGCCTTTTTCTTGGGTCAGGTCCGGCGGTCCCGAAGCAGGAGCGTTACGAGCACTGGCAGTAGAAGAAGCTCCGCCAAGAAAGCGAACGCCAAGGTGAGCGTGATGAGCAACCCCATGTAATGGACACTTGCAAAGTCCGAGAACACCAGGGTGACGAAGCCGGAGAGCAGCATGAGGCTGGTCACGGTGACTGCCTTGCCGGTCCGGAGGTAGGTTCGCTTCAATGCGTAAGCGGGTGAGAGTCCACCGCGGAGGTGATGGCGGAGTGCAGCGAGCATGTGGATCGTATCGTCCTCTGCGATGCCGAAGCTGATCGTGAAGATGATGGCGGTGCTCACCTTCAGGTCGATCCCGACGAAGCCCATCACCCCGGCGATGAACAACAAGGGAACGATGTTCGGGATGAGCGCCACCAGCACCATCCGCCAGTCGCGGAAGAACCAGAGCATGATCAGTGCGGTCAGGAACACGGCGAGACCCATTCCGCCGACGAGCTGGGTACTCAGTGTGGCATTGTTCCGATCGATGAGGTAGGCCATGCCGGTCTGGTCGAATCGGACCACGGTCGGGTCGGTCGCACTGCGGATGAAGGCCTCCAGACGGGTGTTCTTTCCTTGGTGGACATAGCCACCCTCGTCCACGGACCGTCCGGAGATCCGGGCCGTTCGACCATCGGCGCTGGCGATGGACCCGATCATGTCCTTGCCCAACAGCCGCGTCCGTTTGGCGAGGCGCCGGCATTCATCGGGATCATCCGGCAAGCGGTAATAGGCCGGGTCGCCACCATTGAATGCCTTGTTCAAGGACCACATCACGGTCACCGGGGATACGATGCCATCCACGCCATAGGCCGTGTCCAGGTAGGTGTGTACCCGTTCCATTGCGCGCAGTGCTTCGAGGTCCCAGATGGTGCTGGTGGTATCCACCACGGTCACCTCCATCTCGAAGGGCCGCACACCACCGAAGCGTTCCTCGAACCAGACGAACCCCTGCTTCAACGGGTCGCTGTTCGGCAGGTCCTCGAGCAGGTAGTTGTTCACCTTGATGCGCGATGCACCAACGATGCCCAGCACACTGATCGCACCGAAAGCGAGCAGGATGGAGCGACGGTGTGCGATGGTCCATCGGAAGAGGCCGGGCAGGTGCACGTCCCAGGGCGAACCCTTGTCCGTGATGGGCAGGAGCTTGACCGGGTCTGTGAGGATGAGCAGCGCAGGAAGCAGGGTGAAGGCGAGCAGGAACGCCAGGAGCACACCCAGTGCGGTGTACAAACCGAACTCCTGCAAGGGTGGGATGCTCGCCGTACCCAAGGTGGCGAAGCCGATGCCGCTGGTGATGGCAGTGAGGAAGGTGGGAAGTCCGACCTCATGATAGGTGATGGCGATCGCCCGTATGCGCGGTACGCCGCTCCGGATCTCATCCAGGTAACACTCCAGGATGTGGACCACATCACTGATCCCCACGACGAAGAGGATGGTGGGAAGCAACATGGTGAGGATCCCAAGAGGCTTGCCGAGGGCGGTCATCAAGCCGACCTGCCAAAGGATGGAGAGCCCCACCACAGCGATGGGCACCAACACCCCATGGACGCTGCGGAAACCGAACCAAAGGAAGACCGCGAGCAGCAGGATGGAAGCGGTCAGGAAGAAGAGCATCTCCCGCACCATCGTGGTGATGTAGTGGTCCTGCCCCACGATCCGCCCTACGATCCGAGCCTGTCCCAGATCGTTCTCCTGCAGGGTCCTTCGTATGTCGGCAAGCAACACATCGCACTTCTCCTTGGAAAGACCGGGTTCCGCGTTCATCACCACCAGCATGGCCCTTGCATCGTCGGTGAAGAAATAGTCCTTTACACGGGCATCGTTCCAGATGCGGGCGGAGTCGATGGCCACCAGCGTGTCGTTCCAGTAGCGGAGGTAGGGTGTCTCGAACGCGCCGACGGGAGTGACCACGGGCTCCTTCATGCGAGTGGGGGAGAGCACGGTCATCACCAAGGGAAGGCGCTCGAGGTCCGCGGCCAAGGAGTCCACCCTGGTCAGTAACCCGGTGTTGAACACACCCTCCTCTCGCTCGATGCCGATGAGTAGGAAGTCATTGTCGTAGCCGAAGCGTTCGCGGAACTCCAGGTAGCGATCCAGTTCCGGGTCGCTCTTGGGAAAGAACTTCTCGAAGTCGTAATCGACCTGCACGTTGCGCAAGGCGAAGGCGAAGAGCAGGGTGATGACCCCGAGCACACCCAAGGCGATGCGCGCGTTGCGCGGGGTGAGGTGCCGTTCGATGCGATCGATACGTGGGTCCATCAACATGCGGTGGTCAATGCCGGGGTGCAAAGGTGGCCCTCAACGGGAGATGGCCCGGGTACCTTTGTTCCACGATGGGCAGAGCAAGGAACAGAACAGCGGCCTTTGCGCTGGCGTTGGGTTGTGCGTTGGTGGTAGCGGGCGGCCCGTTGGACAAGGCTTTCGAGGCACTTCGCATCAAGGATTACTTCAAGGCCCGGGCACTGTTCATCAAACAGGTGAGCAAGCAACCGGCCGCGGCGTGGTACGGCTTGAGCGTGATCAGTGGTAGGGCCGACAATCCGTTCCACCAACTGGATACGGCGCTCACACAAGTGATGCGTGCTCAGGCGTCCTATTCGCTTGCTACGGAGAAGCAGCGGAAGTCCTTGGCGAAGGTGGGCGTGGACGAGGCGGCTATCGCCGACCAACTGATGCTGGTGCAACGGGCGGGTTGGGATCTTGCGCGTGCTCAGAACACCGTGGAGGCATACGACAGGTACATCACGACGCACCTGCGCGGCCCCTTTGTCACCGAAGCCACGATCATTCGTGATCATCTTGCGTTCCAACACGCCAGGGACGTCAACACGGCAGGGGCCTATCTCGACTTCCTCGAGCGCTATCCGGGAAGCCGGGAGGTGTACGAGGCCAGGAACAGGTACCAGGAGGCGGTGTACCGCGAGGGGACCATGGCCGGTGACCTCACTTCCTATGTGACGTTCATTTCGGCACATCCGGAGAGCCCTTATGTACGACATGCCGAGGATGAGGTGTTCCGCTTGGTCACGCCGGGAAGAACAGCATCGGAGTACCGAAGGTTCATCGCAGAGCATCCGCGCAACCATCATGTGGCGGATGCATGGCGAAGTTTGTACGAGATCGCCACGCGCGATATGAGCGTGGGCTCCATCACGCGATTCCTACAAGAGAATCCGGACTACCCGTTCGTGGAGGAAGTGGCGGACGACTACCGCACAGCGAGCATGGACCTGGTGCCCTTCACCCGTGCTGGGAAATGGGGCTTCATGGATACCGAGGGTACCGAACGGATCAAGGCCGACTATGAGTGGGTGGAGCCTTTTCGTGGCGGCCAGGCCTTGGTGGGCCTTGCTGGTCGGGTGGGCACTGTGAACCGCTCGGGCCGGGTGGTCGTGCCGATCGAGTTCGATGAGGTCATGGAAAGCGTCGAAGGCACCTCCACCGTTGAACGCTCTGGCCGGGTAGGTGCGGTGGACCGCAATGGGGACCTTGTTGTACCCATGGTGTTCGAGGAGGTCGGTGAGTTCTCGGGAGGCATGGCCTACGCCGCCAAGGATGGCCGTTACGGATACATCAATGCGCGGGGTGAGGTGGTGGTGCCGTTCACCTTCGATGCGGCCGGAACCTACCGCAACGGCCTGGCCGTGGTGGAGCAAGCCGGACTGCACGGGGTGATCGACAGGGCCGGCGCATTCGTGGTCCCTCCCCGGTTCCAATGGATCGAGGGCTTCGAACAAGGTGTTTCCCGCGTTCGGCTCAATGACCGGACAGGCCTCATAGGTCCCTTTGGTAATGAACTGCTTCCCGCCGATCACGACCACATCGGTCCATTCGTCAGTGGCCGTGCCTTGGTGGTCCAAGGTGATAAGTTCGGGTATTCGGACCGTCAGGGTAAGCTCGTTATTCCCATTCAATACGAGGCCACCGATGGGGTGAACAACTGGGGCAATTTCGTGAACGGCTTTGCCAAGGTGAGACAGGGGGGGAAGTTCGGCATGGTCGATACCTCCGACCGGAAGGTGATACCCATCCAACAGGTGGATATCGGGTTGGCGACCGGCGATCTGATCCCGTGCCGCAAACGTACCCTGTGGGCTTACCTGGATCGTACGGGCGCGACCGTTGTGGAGGCCAAGTACGACCAAGCCTGGGACATGGTGGAAGGCTACGCTAAGGTGCGCAGTGGTGCGCTGTTCGGCCTCATCGACGCCAAGGGACGTGAAGTAGTGCCGACGCTGTACCAACAGGTGACCGTCCTAGCAGCCGGACTCTATGCGGTGGTCACCGAGCAAGGCACGGGACTGTTGGGCAAGGAAGGACAGGAGGTGCTTCCGCCCATGTACGATTCGATCACGTTGGCCGCACCGGGACTACTGAAGGTGATGAAGGACGGTCGCATGGGCTATGTGCGGTTGTCCGATCGGCGCTTCGTTTGGCAGGAGGAGTCCGTGCCAGGACCTTGAGGAACCGGTCAGCGTAACAAGGTCACATGCCCTGTGAGCTTTTCGCTCACTACACCGGTATCGGCCACTTTGCGGTAGGTCACTTGATAGACGTACACGCCATCTTGTGCCAACGAGCCATTGTACGATCCATCCCACATGGCTTGTGGATCGGTGCTACTGAAGATCCGTTCACCCCATCGGTCGAAGATCAAGAGTTCGAAGTCGAGCGGTTCGGCGCTGAGCACGACGTGGAACACATCGTTGAAGCCATCCCCATTGGGAGTGAACGCGTTCGGAATGTTCACCAGCGGAGCGCATGACCCTTCACTGATGGTGATCGTACGTTCCATATTGGCGCACACCGTGGTGATGGCCACGGAATAGGTTCCGATGCCGGTGACGTCCAGAACAGGTCCCGAGGAACCATCGCTCCACTGGTAGGTCGCGAATGGTACGTAAGCGTCCAACGGCAGCTCCTCGAACGGGCAGAAGGTGCTATCGGTCCAAGGCGCCAGATCGATGACGGGAGGCAGGAAGTAGACCTGCATGGCATCGGTGACGGAGCAATTCTCCAACGTTGCGGTGATGCTGATCGGGGTGGTGGACGTGAGCGCGATCCGTGGATCGGAACTGCCATTGGACCATTGGATGTTCGCCGCCGTCACAGGTACCTCCAACCAGAGCGTGTCCCGGTCGCACAACACACGGTCGGCACCCAGGTCAGGAGCCACCAAGGGAACATAGCTCACTGCCATACTATCGCGAACCACGCAGCCACCATTGTCAGCTTCCACCCAATACGTTCCGGCGGTGTTCACCGAGATCGATGAAGCTGTCGCTCCGGTGCTCCAGACAAGATCGGCATCGGCGGTGCACACCAACGTGGTCACCTCACCAGGACACAGGCGTTGATCAGGCCCAAGATCCACCACGGAAGGGTCGAATACGTTCACCATCACTTCGTCCTCCACGCTACACCCATTGCGCACCACGGTCACTCCGAAGGTCCCAGCGGTCGTTATGGTCCGGGTGGGGCCGGTAGTGCCGTCGTTCCAGAGGTAGCTCGCGTTGGGTTGTGCTACGCTCAATACCAACTGGTCACCGGCGCACAGGGTCATGTCGGGTCCAAGATCCACCACGGGCCCTTGCACCACCGTTACGTTGACCGCATCGGTGGTCGTACAACCGTTCACGGTCACCTCCACGGAATAGGTGTCCGTGGTGCTCACGCTGATGGCGGAAGCCGTACTGCCCGTGCTCCAAGCATAACTGGCGTTCGTCAGGGTGGCATCCAGCATGGTGCTCTCACCCGGGCATAATGAAATGGCCGGGCCGAGATCGATGACTGGTGGAGCGTTGAAGAGCACGGTGACCTCATCGTCCACCTCGCAACCATCGAGAGTGCGCACGAGGCCGTAGGTGCCAGGAAGGGTCACTGTACGGATAGGGCTGGTGATACCGTCCGACCAGAGGTAGGTGGCCCCGGGGTAGGTCGCATCCAACACGAGTTCATCGCCCGTGCAGAACGTGGCGTCATCCCCCAGGTCCAATTGCCCAGGATCGGTGACCGCCACAACGATGGTGTCGCTGGCGGTGCAGGCACCCTGTTGCACGACCACCCAGTAGGTCCCCGCGCTGGTGATGGACAAGCTGGGACTGGATGCCCCGGTGCTCCAGGTGTAGCTCGCACCGGGCAATGTGGCATCAAGGGTCAACGCGTTCCCCAAGCAGATCTGCTCATCATCGCCCAGATCGACCGCGTCCGGTGAGTACGGTCACCTCCACCTGATCGGCCACGGTACATCCGTTCAAGGTGGCGATCACACCATATGTTCCACTGGCATCCACGATGATCGTGGGGCTGGTTGCCCCGGTGTTCCACAGGTAGGTGCTTCCGGGCGCTGTAGCGTTCAACACGGTGCTTTCACCCGCACAGATCACCTGATCATCACCTAATTCAAGGACGGGAACGGCATTCACCACCACTTGGATCGCATCGGCCACACTGCAGCCACCTTGGAATACCTGGACACTGTATGTGTTGCTGGTATTGACCGTTATGGTCGGGCTGACAGCACCGGTGCTCCAGAGGTAGGTAGCCCCCGGTACCGTAGCGTCCAATTCCAGTTCATCGCCTTGGCACAGGGTGGCATTCGGACCCAGGTCGATCGCCAACGGGGTGAATACCGTGATGTCCACTTCGTCGGTGAGGGTACATCCATTGATCGTAGCTGTAACACTATAGTTCCCAGCAGTCCCGACCACGATGGTGGGTGTCGTGGCTCCCGTGCTCCAGAGGTAGGCGGATCCGGGCGAAGTGGCATCCAGGATGGTGGTCTCACCTGCACATAGTTCCTGATCGATGCCCAGTTCGAACACAGGAGCGGGATCCACCTGCACGTTCACAGCATCGGTCACGCTGCATGCGCCTTGGAAGATCTCCACGCTGTAGGTGTTGGCGGTGCCGACGGTGATGCTGGGAGTGGTCTGGCCCGTGCTCCAGAGGTAGGTGGCCCCAGGCACGGTGGCGTCCAGCACGGCGGTGTTACCCTGGCACAGGGTGATGTCCGATCCGAGGTCCACGGCGGTGGTACTGAGCACGGTCACCTGCACCTGATCGCTCACCGGACACCCGTTCAACGTGGCCGTTACGCTGTACAGGCCGGTGGTGCCAACGGTGATCGTGGGTGTCGTTGCCCCCGTGCTCCACAGGTGGGTGGCGCCCGGCACCGTGGCATCGAGCACCGTCGTCTGTCCGGCACACAGCACCACATCGCTACCCAGGTCGAACACGGGAATGGCGTTGACCTGCACGTTCAAGGCATCGGTCACGCTGCATGCGCCTTGGAAGATCTCCACACTGTAGGAGTTCGCGGTACCGACGGTGATGGTGGGAGTGGTCTCGCCCGTGCTCCAGAGGTAGGTGGCGCCAGGCACGGTGGCGTCCAGCACAGCGGTGTTACCCTGGCACAGGGTGATGTCGGCTCCGAGGTCCACGGCGGTGGTACTGAGCACGGTCACTTGGACTTGATCGCTCACCGGACACCCGTTCAACGTGGCCGTTACGCTGTACAGGCCGGTGGTGCCAACGGTGATGGAGGGTGTTGTTGCCCCCGTGCTCCACAGGTGGGTGGCGCCCGGCACCGTGGCATCAAGCACCGTCGTCTGTCCGGCACACAGCACCACATCGCTACCCAGGTCGAACACGGGAATAGCGTTGACCTGCACGTTGAGGGCATCGGTCACGCTGCATGCGCCTTGGAAGATCTCCACGCTGTAGGTGTTGGCGGTGCCGACGGTGATGGTGGGAGTGGTCTCGCCCGTGCTCCAGAGGTAGGTGGCCCCAGGCACGGTGGCGTCCAGCACAGCGTTGTTACCCTGGCACAGGGTGATGTCGGCTCCGAGGTCCACGGCGGTGGTACTGAGCACGGTCACTTGGACTTGATCGCTCACCGGACACCCGTTCAACGTGGCCGTTACGCTGTACAGGCCGGTGGTGCCGACGGTGATCGTGGGTGTCGTTGCCCCCGTGCTCCACAGGTAGGTGGCGGACGGCACCGTGGCATCGAGCACCGTCGTCTGTCCGGCACACAGCACCACATCGCTACCCAGGTCGAACACGGGAATGGCGTTGACCTGCACGTTCAGGGCATCGGTCACACTGCATGCGCCTTGGAAGATCTCCACGCTGTACGTGTTGGCCGTGCCGACGGTGATGGTGGGAGTGGTCTCGCCCGTGCTCCAGAGGTAGGTGGCGCCAGGCACGGTGGCGTCCAGCACAGCGGTGTTACCCTGGCACAGGGTGATGTCGGATCCGAGGTCCACGGCGGTGGGAGAGGCATAGCTCACGCTGATGGCATCACTATCGGCGCATCCATCCGCATTCGTGGCGATCACAGAGTAGGTGCCGGCCACACCGACAACGAGGTTGGCGGAGACAGCACCCGTGTTCCAGGCATAGGTGAGGCCTGGTCCACCAGCTGTGAGTGCCAAGGTCTGTCCCGGGCACAGTACCGTGTCCGATCCAAGGTCCACGATCGGTGGCACGGAGATATCCACATCGACGGCATCCGTCGAGGAGCATTGTCCCTGTACAACGATCACACTGTAGCTCCCCGCCGTATTCACCGTGATGCTGGGTGCGGAACTGCCGGTGCTCCATGTGTATGACCCACCCGGTACGGAGGCGTTCAAGGTCAGCGTGGCGCCCGAACACAAGGTGGTGTCGTTCCCCAGGTCGATCACCTGCGGGTTGGCATATTGTACGATGATGGCATCCTGTGCAAAGCACCCATTGGCATCAGTAAGGTCCACGTCATAAGTACCAGGACCGCTCACCGTGAACGTCGACCCGATACTGCCATCCTGCCACACCGTGGAAGCCCCAAGTTGGTTAGCGTTCAGCACCAGGACCTGGCCCGGGCAAAGCGTGGTGTCATTGCCCAGGTCCACGCTGGCGGCAGGATGAGCGGTCACGGTGATGGCATCCGTGGCTGGGCAGTTGTTCACGGTCACCTCCACGCTGTAGGCGCCTGGGCCAACGCTCAAGGTGGGTGTGTTCGCACCCGTGTTCCACACATAGGTACCCCCCGCGAGTGTCGCATCAAGCGTGACCTGGTCACCAGGACATACGGCCTGATCAGGCCCGAGATCGAAGGCCGGAGTTGGTGTCACCAGCACATCAACAGCGTCCGATACCGTGCACCCGTTCAACGTGACATCCACCGTGTATGTGCCGGTGGCATTCACGGTGATGGTGCTGTTCGTGCTTCCAGTGCTCCACACATAGGAAGCACCGGGCACGGTAGCGTCAAGGACAACATCATTCCCTTGACACAGGGCGATGTTGAGTGGTAGGTCGAACACGGGCAGGCCGAAGTGGTCGATGGTGATCGCATCACTCGTGGTACAGTTGTTCACTGTGACATCCACCGAATAGGTGCCTGGAGTGGTGGCTTGGAAGGTCGCGCCGGTCGAACCATCCTGCCAGAGGTAAGCAGCTCCAGGGGTGGTGACATCAAGAGTCACCGTGGTACCCGGGCATACGGTCACATCAGGGCCAAGATCAGGTGCGGGATAGGGCGTTACGGTGAGCGTGGCCTGATCACTGGTGGTACAATTGTTCACGGTCACGTCCACAGTGACCGGTCCATTGCTGTTTGCAGTGAACGTGGGGGCTGTGGATCCATCGTGCCAGGTGTATGTCGCACCCGGCGTGGTGGCGTCGAAGGTGAATTGGTCGCCAGCGCAGACCGAAACGTCAGGTCCGATGTTCACGGTCGGGAATGCATTGTACGCTACATCTACCTGATCGCTGGCGAAGCAATTGCCTTGGAACACGGTAACGCCGTAGGTGCCAGGACCGGTGACGGTCAACGTGGGTGCACCGCTGCCGTCGGACCATCCGTAGCTGGCATTGGGTTGTGTAACATCCAGTACAACCGATTGGCCGGTACACAGGCTCAGGTCGGGCCCCAGGTCCACAACGGGCAATGGGTTGAAAGCCAGATCGATGTCGTCCGTGGAGGAACATCCATTGGCGGAAACGGTCACGTTGTAGTTCCCTGCGGTCGAAGCCTGCACGGAAGGGTTGGTGGAACCATCCTGCCAGAGGTAGGTGCCGCCCGGTACAGCCGCGTCCAAGATCAGCGATTGACCCTCGCACATGGTGAGGTCAGGACCCAGGTCGAAGGTCGGTAGTGGGGTCACGTTCACGGTGATCTGGTCATTGAGCACCACCGTGGACCTGATGTCGACATCGTCGAAGCCAAAATCATTCCCGGTACCCCACCCCGAGGATACTTGGATGCAGAACTCTGCGGAAGTGGTACCGGCAGGGGCGGTCCACGCAAGGTTGAACGTTTGCCATTGTCCTTGGGTCGCTGGTGGTGTGTGTTCCAGACCGGTCCATGAGTTGTTCACGAACCAGGCGAGTACGGGCGGGTTCACCGTGGCAAGTGATGCCGCCCGGAAACTGATCACATAGGTCTGTCCCGGGCACACGTCCAGCGTCTGGCACCAGAACCGCCAACCGGTGTGCATCCAGCCGGCGTTCACCATCATGAATTGCCCGTTACCTGTGCCTTGGAACTGCGGATGGTACAGGGCCGCGTTCGTGCCGATCCAATAGTTCCCTTCGTTCGTCAAGGGTGTCCCGTAGTTGAACATGGTGTTGAAACCCATGTTGCCGCCACTGAAATTACCGTTCGTGACCAGGTTCCCTGTGGGATAGGTGACCTGGCAACTGTAGCTCCCCGCGCCGGCCACGGTGATATTCTGGGAGACCTCCCCGGTGCTCCATAGGTAATTGGGGAAACCGGCTGGGCCTTCCAGGGTGACCGTGTTGCCCGCACAGATCGTGGTATCGTTGCCCAGGTCGATGGAACAGACCGGTTGGGCTTCCAGCAGCCCCCACGCGGTAACCCCCGCAAGTCCGCTAAGGAGCAGACGCGCGAGGCGGGAGATACCAGGGAACTTGGGGTTCATGGACATGCAGGGCCAAAGCAAAATTCGGACCTATCCGTCAAAGGACGTTCCAGAACCGCCATTCGTTGTTCATTCAGCGACGAATACCCGGTTAGCACCCTCGAACGTCCATTCCTCGACGTGGAGGAACGCTTTGGACAGGTGCTGTCGGACACGTTGGCAGCGTAGGTTGGAAGCAGCGTCATGGGCAACCGTGTTGAAACAGACGATCCCGTCCTCCGCGCAGCGATGGCGCAGTGCATGTGCGAAGCCGTTGGTATCCACCCCACGCGCCAGGTCCAGGTCATCGAACAGGTCAACAAGGATCAGGTCGAAGCGTTCGTTCATGCCATGCACCGCAATGGTGGCATCGCCTTCGATGATCCGCAGGTCAGGGCCTTCGTGAAGCGCAAAATGGTCTGCGGCCAGTGCTATCATCACAGGGTCGATCTCCACAGCGGTCATGTGCACAGCAAGGCCCAATTCACGGCGTAGGATGTGATGCGCACTGCCTCCGCCCAAGCCCAGGAGCAGCACGGTACGGGGGGCGGGACGAAGCGTGAGCACCTTGCCAAGTACGCCCTGCCAAACCCGATGAAGACTGCCGAAGGATTGATTGCCATGCTCGGAGTTCAGCACCTTGCGTCCCAGTTCCCACCGGACCTCGAGCGGTCCATGCCGGCCTTCCACACGCTCCACCGAATTCGGCCATACCCAGCTCAGCAGGTAGCGTAATGCATTGGGCCACATACTGCAAAGGTCGGTCCTGAGCTTGGTCGATGTACTTTCGCGCGCCCTTGACCGCGATCACCCGATACAAGCTCCGCAAGGTCATCAAGTACGGTCTGGTGGCCGCGTTGGTGGCATGGGTTCTTACCCTGTTCAGTGGCGAACCGGTGGGCTATGAACTCGGTGCTTGGGCGGTTCTGGGCATGTGGACCGGTATCCTGGAGGAATTCTTGTTCGGACGGAGATTCCGGTCCTTGGCGATACCACTACAGTTCCTGGGCAAATTATTGCTGGTCAGTTTGCTGACCATCCTGCTCATCGCATTGGCCTTCGTGGTGAACAGCGAGCAGTTTATCCTGCTGGACAGTGATCGACCGTTCAAGGTCTATGACATCTTCGGGATGTCCCAGTTCTATCGTTTGGTTCTACGCGTGGTGGTTGTCACCTCCATAGCCCTGCTGGTGGTGCAGATCGAGGAGTTGATCGGTCGGCGCACCTTGTTGGGGGTCCTGCTGGGTCAATTCGAACGTCCGAAGGCAGAGGAACGGATCATCATGTCCATGGACCTGGTGGGCTCCACGGGTATTGCGGAGCGCATGGGCGATCTACGGTACTATCGGTTCCTCAATGTGATCTATTCCTTGATGACGGATGCGGTGTTGCGGAACGAGGCGGAGATCCACAAATACGTGGGTGATGAGGTCATCTTCACGTGGTCCATGCGAACGGGCGTCCGGGAGGAGAACTGCTTGGACCTGTATTTCGACATCATGGAACGGATCCGTACCCATGAGGATGAACTGCGGGGTGAGTTCGGGGTGGTTCCCCAGTATCGGGCGGCCCTTCATGGAGGGAGGGTCATCGCCGCACAGATCGGTCACATCAAGCGGGCGGTCGACCTCAATGGTGACGTGATGAACAGCGTCTCGCGAATGCTCGGTCTGGCCAAGAGCATGAAGGGGGATATGCTGGTCTCCGGTGAGTTGCTTCGCCGAATGCCTGCTGTGAGCCAACGATTCATCGTCGGACCGGAGAACCTGGTCCCGGTGAAAGGGCGTCGTCGTGAAGTGCGCGTACATACCATTGAACGTCGAAGCACATGACGCGGATGTCCCTCATCATGCTCTTGTTCATGCGGTCATTCCTTGCGGCGGCACAAGTACTTGTGCCCTTCGTTACGGATGATGGACACTTCATGGTACATGCCGATGGTCGTTTCGAACGGTTGGAGCGAGAGCCACCCATACGCGTCATTGCCCAAGAGGGGCAGGTGGTCTATGTGGATGGCCAGGGCCGGTTGAAGGTGTTCCTGCAAGAAGGGCGTCGCCTCCATCTTTTGCACGATACACCGGTGGATCACCTTCAGGGCGCGGGGCAACGGGTGGCCTGGTCATCGGGCGATTCGCTCTATGTGCTCCGGGAAGGTCGTGCGGTGCTGGCAGCCACCCAAGTGGAACGATTCGAGGTGGCGGACAGTATGATCGTGGTGCATGATCGCGAGCATCAGTCGCTGGAAGTGCTCTGGCGAGGGCAACACATCCCCATAGCGGATGTTTCACTCGGTACAGAACGACCTCAGTGGCGATCGGGGAGCAACGTCGTCACCTTCCTGGACAAGTCCTCACGTAAGCTGTTCCTGTATGAGGCGGGGCGCGTGACGGTGCTCACGGACAGTACGGATGTCGGGATCGTTGCCACCGGTGGTGGGGTGGTCGGTTACTGGGACGATCGCGCGGACCGTTTCATGGTCCATGAGCGAGGCAAGGACCACGTGGTCTCCGAATTACGCCCGGTGTCGGTCAAGACCGGTGAAGGCGTACTTGCCTTTGTGGACGGCATTGGTAAGCTCCGCTGTTGGCAGGGTGGTCAGTTGCACACGGTGTCAAACAAGCCACCCACCGATTATTGGGTGGAGGACAGTCTGCTACTCTATGTGACCGAAGGGAATCTCGAGTTGTTCGGCCCTCATGGCACGATGACGGTGGAGAGTTATGTGCCAGAGCGCTGGCTGGTCAACGGAGGCCTGCTCGTCTACCTGAATTTGGATCGAGAACTATACGCCATCGAGCTGGGAAAGCGAAAGCGTGTTGGCAACGAAGGCGCCATTCCTACGTTCGATCTCTTCGGGAACGCGGTACTGTATCGTTCTCCAAGTGGACCGTGGACGATCATTCGTAAGGGGAGGAGCGCGCTCTATTGAGCGATAGCGACACCTTGTTGCGCAACCGCCTCGGGCAGGTCGGGTTGATCGATCGTCCAGAGACTTGTCTCCTGCTTCTTGCCGCGCAGTGCGATACTCCCGATCTCGCGGGTATGGAAGTTCGAGGGCAGGTGAAGCACGTCCATGAGTTCCTTGGAGAGGAGGTTGTCCACCCCTAGTTCATTGCAGCTGTTCTGGATGCGTGCTGCGGTGTTCACCACATCGCCACTATAGATGCGTTCACGTTTCAATAGCCCCACCTCGCCCGTGGTCACCGGCCCATAATGGAAGCCCGCCTTGAACATGGGGACGATCCCATAACGTTGGGCGTAGTGCTTCGACCTGCGTTCCAGTTTACCTCGTATGTCCAGGAAGCAACGTATGCAGCGTTGTTTGCGAACCCCGTTTCGGAAGGTCCAACTCACACTGATCTCGTCGCCTACGTATTGGTAGATCTCGCCGCGAGAGTACACGATCGGGTCGGTGATATCGGTGAACAGTTCGTTCAGGAGTTGGAAGTACTTCACATGCCCCAATTCCTCGGCAATGGCAGTGGATGAACGCATATCGAGGAACATGAAGATGCGCATCTCCTGACGGGGTTTGTGGTACCGGCCGGTGAGGTAGGAGAGGTTGCTGTTCCCATACTGGTCGTTCAGACGTACCATCAGCATGGTCGCTCCCATCAACAATGACCAGAAGAGGAAGTGCCCCAGGAACGACAAGCTCAACAATCGGTGTTGTAGTGCGGTCGCCAGCTCGGGATCATGCCTCACAGGCCAAAGGCCATAGGCGATGGACATGACCAACAGGATACCCCCGACCATGGCGCCCAGCGCCTTGAAATAGGGCAACTTGCGCAATTGGCGCCGCAGCACGAAGATGTAGAGGCCTCCGCCAAGCAGGCCTGCGAACAGCGCTTGGAAGAACCGCTCATCCACGCGGTCCAGGTAGCTGCTCGCAACCCCCAGGTCGATGCGCAGGTTATGGTCGAACAACGCGGCCACCAGCGCGACCAGGACCCAAGCGAACGTGATGCGCAGGGTACGGCGCAACTGGGTCCGAAGGCGAGCGAGGTGGTCCATGAGGTCCCTGGGTATGCTGTGAAGCAGGGCGCGAAGTTAACCGCGCTCCTAGAGCCCATGTGAAGCCTGCGTTAAGATCGAGCGCGTGAAAGCCGAACCGATCCGTAGTGCCACCCCAGGATCCAGAGACCTGCGACGAAGAACACGACAGCGACCGGTCTGGTGGAATCCTCCATGAAGAACTCGCCGATCATCCACGTGGAGTTCGCCAGGATCCAGCAAACAACGGCGGCGGAATGGAAGAGGTCGCTGCGCTGGTCACGGGAACGCCAACTGATCCAGAAGGCCAGCCACACCGTGGGCACCACCAATGCCAGGCCGATGACCCGAAGATCCATCACCCAACACAGGTCCTTCAACAACCAGAACAGGATGTGGAGGTTCTCCCCCCCTCGAAGCGAGCGCATTGTGGTCATGATCGATCGTGCAAAAGTGATCGTCCTCCTCCGATCATGGGGTGCGGGACCGGTCTATTTTTGTTCCCATGGCAAGTAACGCGGGCCGTGTGTTGGTGGTGCTGTGTACGCTGTGGTGCGTCCCACGCGCATCAGCTTTCCACATCCACCTTCATGGTGTGGTCACCGAGTATTTCACGGGTGATCACATGAAAGGCGTGCAGGTGCGCTTGGTGAAGGACAGTATCGAACGCGAGACCATCATCACCAGTGGGAACGGGCAGTACGAATTGTTCTTGGAGCGCGGCTACGACTATGTCATCTGGTTCCACCGAAAGGACATGGTCACCAAACATGTCCGGATCGATGCCCGCGAGATCCCGTTGTTCCCCGATGTACCGTTCTATGACATGGACCTGCAGATCACCCTGTTCGAGTGGATCGCGGGATTCGATTTCACGGTTCTCGACTCACCCATCGGCATGGCGGCCTACAAGCGTACCGTTCGGAACTTGAACTGGGACATCTCCTATACCGACGCCATGCGGCCCCAGGTGCAACGCATGATGGTGCTGTACGAACGCGAACTCATCGCCCGACGGAAGCCACTGGCCAAGGCTGGGAGCACCACCTCAACGCGCAAGCGACGCGAAGTGGAGTTCTGACCCCTCTGCAACGCTCAGGGCCTGGTGTAGGAGTACTGCTTGTTTGGCAGGAAGCACATCATGAACGCGTAGGATGGCCGCACCGCGCTGCAAGGCCAGTGCGTTCAGGACCGTGGTACCGTTCAACGCTTCCTGCGATGTGGTACCGAGCACTTCGTTGATCATGCGTTTCCGGGAGATGCCTACCAGCAGAGGAGCTCCAAGTGCCGCGAATGATGTCAAGCCATTGAACAGGGCGAGATTGTGTTCGGTGGTCTTTCCGAAGCCGAAGCCCGGGTCGATGATCACATCCGCGATACCAGCATCGCAAGCTGCCGCCATGCGCTCGCTCAAGAAGTGCACCACGTCGTTCACCACGTGGTGATAACCAGGTGCCTGCTGCATCGTGGCAGGTGTGCCGAGCATATGCATCATCACATAAGGAACGCGGAGTGCAGCCACGGTGGACATCATGCGTTCATCCAACCGCCCTGCGCCTATGTCGTTCACCATGCGCGCCCCGACGGATACCGCTGCCTCGGCGACCACCGCCCGATAGGTGTCCACGCTCAATAGCGCATCCGGGTGGCGTTCATGGATAGCCGCGATGACGGGTATCACCCGATCCAATTCCACTTCCGAGGGTACCTCTTCCGACCCGGGACGGGAACTCATCCCGCCTATGTCGATTATGTCAGCCCCTTCGGCAAGCATCTGCTCAGCCCGCGTCACAGCATCATCCACGGTGGTGCGGCTTTCCGCATGGAACGAATCGGGGGTGGCATTGAGGATGCCCATCACCAAGGGTCGCTCGATGGAATACACCCTGTCCTTCAAGGTCCAGAATACCATGGGGCGAAGGTATCGGCAACTATCGTGTGGCTTGGATCAACATCGACGTTGGCCTTCACGTCATGACACGGTCAAAGGTGTCGGTGCAGGAAGGGGTGATCACGATCTCCCGTACTTTCGATCGTCGCTTCGATGCCGGATCGTCCGATATCGCCTCGATGCCACTTTCCATCCCAGCCCATGCGTCACCTGTACTTCTCGTTGTTATCCCTCTTCCTGGTCGGTACTACGCTGCAAGCCCAGCAGGAGGTCCGTTTGATCCAGGCCCACCTGCAGGAGAACCGTTCGACATTGGGACTCACCGGAGCGGATGTACTGGACTGGCGGGTGGCGGATCGCCCTGGTTCCAAGGCCAAAGGGGTCACCATCGTTCACACCATACAGTCGCTGGATGGCTTGGACGTACACAACGCCATCGGCACGTTCGTGATCCGCGATGGGCGTGTCGTGCATTTCACTGATCGGTTCCTGCGGGATGTTCGTTCCCGCGTGATGGCCGGTGGTTCCGGGATGCAAGCGCAGGACGCACTGCGTCATGCCGCCGTGGCGCTGGGACTACCTGCTACGTTCGATGTGGAGGTCATGAAGGCCGAGCGGGATGGTAGGATGGAGCTCACGGCGGATGCCATCGCTCGGGGAGTTGTCAAGGCGCGTCCGATCCTACAGCCTATGGAGGATGGTCGGATCCTGCGAGCGTGGGACCTCTCCATTCGTACACACAAGAGCACCGAGTGGTGGTTGGTGGCGATCGATGCTTCCACCGGATCGGTCTTGCGGGCCAACAACATTGTCGTGGAGTGCCTGTTCCCCGATACGCATCAACATGTTGGTCAGGACGCGTTGGAATTCCACGAGGATCTGGAGGCTTCGTCAGGAGGTGGAAGTGTGGGCTATCGCGTCTTTCCCATGCCCATTGAGAGCCCTAGCCACGGCACGCGCAGCCTTGAGGTGGACCCGCATGATCCGACCGCATCGCCCTTCGGATGGCATGATGTGGATGGTGTGGTCGGTGCGGAGCACACCATCACGCAGGGCAACAACGTGCTGGCAGCCGATGATATCGATAATGATGATGTGCCAGGCTACAGCCCGGATGGTGGGTCTGCCCTGAACTTCGATTTCGCACTCGACCTGTCCAATGATCCCATTGACAACATCGATGCGTCGGTGACCAACCTGTTCTTCTGGAACAACGTGATGCATGATGTCTGGTACCAGTATGGGTTCGATGAACAGAGCGGGAATTTCCAGGAGAACAATTACGATCGTGGAGGGGTGGGATTCGATCCGGTCTTCGCTCAGGCCCAGGACGGTGGGGGTACCAACAATGCCAACTTCGCCACACCTCCCGATGGGGAGGCTGGTCGCATGCAGATGTTCAATTGGACGGGCACTTCCATCGGCAATAACCTCACCATCAATGCACCCGGAGGGTTGGCAGGGAGCTACTTCAGTGCGGAAGCGGGATTCGGTCCTGGATCACCGACCATACCCTTGACCGGCGACGTCGTTGCCATGGTGGACGATGTGGCACCCACCGGGGACGGGTGTGATGCCATCATGAACAGTGGGCTCATCAGCGGTCGTTATGCCTTGGTCGATCGCGGTACATGTTCGTTCGTACAGAAGGTGGAGGCCGCACAGAACGCGGGTGCCATCGGGGTGCTGGTGGTGAACAACCAATCGGGCAACCCGACAGCGATGGGCGGCACATCGGCCTTCGTCACGATCCCTGCGGTGATGATCTCGGATGTTCTGGGTGCGCAGATCAGGGCCGCATTGCAGGCGGGGAGCACGGTCAATGTCACCTTGCAGGACCAGGGTCAGACATCCGATCGGGATGGAAGCTTCGACAATGGGGTCGTGGCCCACGAATACGGGCATGGCATCTCCACGCGCCTCACCGGGGGGGCGAGCAATGTGGAATGCCTTTTCAATGCGGACCAGATGGGAGAAGGCTGGAGCGATTGGGTCGGATTGATGCTCACCATCGAACCTGGGGATCAGCCCGAGGACGTACGTGGCATCGGGACCTTCGCCACTGGTCAGCCCATCACCAGCACCGGCATTCGTCCGGCGCCATATACCACCAATACGGCGATCAACGGGTTCACCTATGCGGCGACCAACAATGAAGGAAGTATCTCTCAGCCACACGGTATCGGCTTCGTATGGTGCACCATGCTTTGGGACATGACCTGGGCCTTGATCGACCTGTACGGTCTCGATCCGGACGTTTACAATGGTGACGGTGGCAACAACATCGCCATGCAATTGGTCATCGAGGCCATGAAGTTGCAGCCATGCAACCCCGGTTTCGTGGATGGTCGTGATGCCATCCTCTTGGCAGACGAATTGTTGTACGGCGGTGCGAACCGTTGCCTCATTTGGGAGGCCTTCGCTGCCCGAGGCTTGGGTTACAGTGCGGAGCAGGGGAGTACCAGCGACCGCACCGACCAGCTGGAAGCGTTCGACCTGCCACCGATCTGCCAGTTGCCGACTGCCGAACCCACGGCCGCCTTCGATCTGGCTGTAGCCGGTTCGTGCAGTGGTACGGTCAACTTCACCGACGCCTCCACGGACGTTCCGCAAGCTTGGGCCTGGCAATTTGGTGATGGAGGTACCTCCTCCCAGCCGAACCCCACACACACCTACACGGCCAGCGGTACCTTCACGGTCACGCTCACGGTCACCAATATCATCGGCAGCGATGTGGTGACGGGCACGGTCACGATCGAGCTGCCGGATGCCCCACAGGCTGCGGATATCGATGTGTGTCTGGGCTCCTCCGGCGTGTTCCAGGCCGATGCCACCGGTGAGGCGGTCTGGTACGATGCCAATGAGGAAGAACTTGCTTCGGGTGGGACCTATACCACCCCTATCCTGAACACCACAACGACCTACACCGTGCGTAATGTGATCGCTGCGGAGAGCGTACAAGTCGGGCCGCTGACCAACGCGTTCGGGACAGGTGCCTACCATGGGACTTCGTTCATCGGAACGGTCAACTTCACCGCGTCCCAAGCATTGACCATTGTTTCCTGCTGGGTGGATGCCGGTTCCACCGGCACGCGTACCATCAACCTCTGGAACGGTCCGAATGGATCCGGCACACTGGTCCAATCCGTGCAAGTGGTGATACCCTCGGGTCAGGGTCGTATCGCGCTGGGGCTCGAGGTGCCCGGTCCGGGGGATTATAGTATCGGCACCAGCAACGCTGACCTGTACCGCAACGATACCGGGGCACAGTATCCCTACACCATCGGGGGGCTCATCAGTATCACGGGTTCATCGGCGTCCTTGGGCCATTACTACTACTGCTACGATCTGGAGGTGAACGGTGCCCCCTGCATAAGCCCCGCGACCGAGGTCACCGCAAACGTGGTGGAGGCGGACTTCACGTTCGAGGCGAGTGGAGCAACGGTCACCTTCAGCGATTCATCCACCGGAGCGACCAGCTGGCTTTGGTCCTTCGGTGATGGGGCCACTTCCACGGAGCAGGATCCGGTCCACACCTATGCCCAGCCTGGCAACTACATCATCACCCTCACCATCAACGGCATCGCCTGTACGGCCTCCCAAAGTTGGGAACTGAACACTGCCGTGATCGGGGTGGCGGTGCAGGACCCGGTAAGCATCTTCCCGAACCCTGCTGCGGACCGTGTCACCATCGACCTGGGAGCCCCGAAGAACGAACGGGTCACGGCGGAGGTGTACGATGCCGAAGGCAGGGTGGTCGCTCGCAGCATGATCCTTCCGGGACAAGAGCGTATCGACCTCGATGCCGGAGCTTGGTCCCCAGGAGTGTACCAGGTGTGTTTGCGATCATTGGACGTGTTGGAGCGCCAAGCACTCATCATCACGCGATGATGGGTGGTCGGTGACCGGGCCACCAGCTACCTTCGGCCCCGCGATGGATCGGACCTTGACGCAGTATGATGCCGTGGTGGAGGAGTGCATGGCCCTCTTCTCGAAAAAGGCGCATGATTATGGAACGGCGTGGCGCATCCTCAGGGTGCCTTCGCTCACCGACCAGATCATGATCAAGGCCCAGCGGATCCGCACCTTGCAAACGGTGGGGGAGAGCAAGGTGGGTGAGGGGATCCGTCCTGAACTGGTGGGCATCATCAATTATGCGGCGATGGCCTTGGTGCAATTGGAGCATGGCGTTGTGGATGTCCCTGACCTGGATGCCGATAAGGCCATTGCACTGGTGCGGAGAAGCATCGAACAGGCCCGTTCCTTGATGCAACGCAAGAACCACGACTACGGTGAAGCCTGGAGGAGCATGCGCGTCAGCTCGTTGGTGGACCTCATGCTCATGAAGCTCCTGCGCATCAAGCAGATCGAGGACAACCAAGGTGCGACCCTCGTCAGCGAGGGTATCGATGCCAACTTCCTCGACATCGTGAACTATGGCGTGTTCGCCATGATCCAGTCGGGTCCTTCAGAGCAAGCTTGAACGCTCGGTTCGCGCCGTGATGAACAACAGGGCGTTGGTAAGTGCGGCGTTCGGCAGGCATCCCGACCTTGATCCCCGGCTCCCCGGGAGATAGTTTCGCAGCCTTGTTGACCGCGGCTTACC
This sequence comes from Flavobacteriales bacterium, assembly GCA_016718655.1. Classification (GTDB taxonomy): domain Bacteria; phylum Bacteroidota; class Bacteroidia; order Flavobacteriales_F; family PHOS-HE28; genus PHOS-HE28. The sequence goes on from JADKCV010000016.1 coordinate 95,692, forward strand.
CCGCAGTAGCGATGCGCATACTCCTCACCGCCTTCCTTGTAGGTCAGGTACTCCTGTCCCACGCTGTGCAATTGCGGGTCTTCGGCCCAGTGACCGATCTGGAGACGCGTGCCCCCTTGGCCGATGTGCTGGTCCGTGTATACAAGGATGGGGTGAAGCAGAAGGTGCTCCATACAGGGGTCAATGGCCATTACTCCTTCGTGTTGGACAATGGATCGAGCTATATCCTGCGCTTCAGCCTACCCGGACGTGTGACCAAGTGTTATGCGATCGATACCCATGGTCCTTCCTGGGAGGACGATAACCGTATCGTCGATCTCTCGATCGAGATGACCTTGTTCCCGACCGTTCCCGGGTTGGACCTCACCTTCTTCGATCTGCCCATGGGCATTGCCCGTTTCACTCCCATGACCGGTTACCTGAGTTGGAACGATACCTATGCACAGGATATCCGCAGCGAGGTGGATCGGTTGATGGCGGAGGTGGCGCACCGCAGGCAGGCGATCGCCGCCGTGGACCAGCGCACGCTCCACCAGTGATACGGACCGACAGCGGTCGATCGTCATCCCACTGTAAGATGCTTTCCGGTCAGGCAATGGAACCGTGAAATGATGTGTCTTTGGGACATGCGGCTCACACCTTGGTCTGAACGCTCACTCCCTTTCGGCAAGGGTACCGAAGAACTTCCAGTGCTGGTGGAGCGGGCATTGGGTGCACCGGCTCGAGCGGTATTCCTCACGAGACACGAACCGGCAGAACGCCTTTCATTGCGTATCGCAGGAAGCTGGTCCGTCAAGGAGCATATCGCACACCTGCTCTACCTGGATGAATGCATGGACGGCCGCGTGGAGGACTTCATGGCCCGCAGGAACATGCTCTGTTCCATCGACCTCACAGACCAGGAACGCGTGCTGGCGATCCAACACGATCGTCCGCTCGGGGACTTGTTGGAGGAGTTCCGTCTGCGGCGGGTATACCTCATGGAGCGGGTGTTGAGCATGGATCCCGGCGCGATGCGCCACAGGGCCCAGCATCCCTGCCGCGGCATGGCCATGAGCGTGGTGGATATGGTGATGTACCTGGCAGAACACGACGACCACCACCTGGCACTCATGCGGGGTATCCTTCAGCTTCATCGGGGGCTCCCCTCGTGGTATTCGACCAATACGTGAAGCAGGCTGTGGCTACCACGGCTCTGAACGATCGTTAAGGAGCGGGACAAGGGGTGGGGAGGCAGCTATCTTCGCCGCACCCAAATCGCAGTTGAAATGCGCATCCTCCTCCTCATCTCCCGGCTGGTCGTAGGACCGCTGTTCATCGTCAGTGGTCTCATCAAGGCCAATGATCCACTGGGATTCTCCTACAAGCTCGAGGAGTATTTCGCGGAGAGCGCGTTGAACCTGCCTTGGTTGGAACCGTTCGCGTTGGCACTTGCCGTGCTGGCATGCCTGGCGGAGGTGGTGCTGGGCTTCGCGATCCTTTTCGGAGGGCGCATGAAATTGGCGACCTGGTCGCTGCTCTTGCTCACCCTGTTCTTCGGGTGGCTCACTGCATATACCGCCACGTGCGACCCCAATGGTACGTACACGGTGATGGTGGACGGGCAGGAGATGACCCGTTCTGTGACCTGCGTGACCGATTGCGGTTGTTTCGGTGACGCGATGAAGGGTTCCGTTGGTAGAAGTCTAACGCCCTGGGAGAGCTTCAGCAAGGACATGTTCCTGCTCGCCTTCATCCTGCCGCTCTTCTTCCGCCGTGCCCATATCGCGTGGAACACCACCAAGGACGATCTGATAGTGCTCCCAGTAGGCCTGTTGTTGGTGGCGTTATGGAGTTGGGTCTTCACCTGGTGGGGACCGGTCTGGTTCACCCTGCTCGGTTTCGCAGGGTATCTTCTTGTCAAGCGGTTCATGCAAGCACCTCGCGCCGAGTGGACCGCTGCCGTCTGGGCGGCGATCATCACGCTCGTATTCAGTTGGTGGAACTATGCCCATCTCCCCTTGCGTGACTATCGCGCTTACGCCATAGGCAAGAACATCGCCGAACAGAAGGTGATGGGCAAGGCACCCGTCCAGCAGATCTTCATGCTCTACAAGGACAAGCGCAATGGCGAGGTGAAGGAATACGACAGCAAGGGTGCCTACCCGTGGGATGACGACAACTTCGAATACGTGGACCGTCGGATCGTGGAGATCGAACCGGGTATCGATTCACCGGTCCAGGACTTCCTCCTGACCGATGTGGATGGCACCGACATCACCAACGACGTGTTGGCCGAGCCAACGCCTGTGTTGCTCATCATGGTCTACAATGTGCAGAAGGCGGCCACCGGGAACCTGTCGTCCATTGCGGCCCTCGCGCAAGAGGCGTACGCCAAAGGGTGGTACGTGTACGGGGTCAGTGCGAGCCCGTTCGAGCAATGCGAGGAGTTCCGCCACGCTCATCAACTTCCCTTCGATTTCGTGCAGTGTGATGAGAAGACCATCAAAACAGCCATCCGCAGCAACCCCGGGGTGATGGTGCTGCAACAAGGCACGGTGAAGGGGCAGTGGCACCACAACGATGTGCCAACACTGGCCACGATCAGCGCAGGGCTATGATCGGATGCTGGTGGTGAAGCGGATGGTCTGCGCCACCAGGGTTGAAGGAGCCCGTATCAACGCCCAAGCAAGGTGGAGTTGATCCCGATCGGTTGTTCAGAACTCGCCATGGCGCTGCGGATCGCACTTCCGTGAGCCGCCCATCTTTGTCACACATGCCTACACCAGTGGGAAGCATTTGACCATGAGGACGATCGTAGCAGGCAACTGGAAGATGCATAAGGACCGGATCGAAGCGGCTGACCTCATCGCGGCCGTCATCGCAGGAGCGGATGCCTGGTCGCCATCGGTGGATGTGGTCGTTGCCCCTCCGTTCCCGTTCCTTGCCGAAGCGGTGGAACGTGCTCGTGGAACGCGCTTGGTGGTGGCCGCTCAGAACTGCCACGAGGCTGCTCATGGGGCGTACACCGGTGAGGTCAGTGTGGCCATGCTGAGCAGCATCGGCGTCGGAGCCTGCATCGTGGGGCACAGTGAAAGGCGCCAATACTTCGGCGAGACCGATGCTGCAGTTGGACGCAAGATCGCAGCATTGCTCAGCGCGAACATCATGCCCATCTACTGTTGCGGCGAGGTGTTGGATGAGCGTGAGCAGGGCCGCCACTTCGAGGTGGTCGCTCGGCAGATGGACGAAGCATTCCGCGAACTGGATGTGTCAGCCATCGCCCGCACGGTCATCGCTTATGAACCCGTTTGGGCGATCGGTACCGGGCGCACTGCAACGCCTGACCAAGCGCAGGAGATCCATGCGTTCATCCGCGGGCAGCTCGTGGGTCGCATCGGTGATGCCGGTCGTGAAGTACCCCTGCTCTATGGCGGAAGTTGCAAGCCCGACAACGCGGGTGGTCTATTCGGTCGGTCCGATATCAATGGCGGGCTGATCGGCGGCGCCGCACTTGATGCGACCCAGTTCACAGCACTCATCACCATCGCCGGTGAGGTCATGAATTGACCCCTACTGAACAACCACACGACCGTGCCATACACCGAGGTCACCTTCCTGATCGCTCCTGTGGATCCCTGGCGTGACCTGCTCATGGTCGAACTGGCCGATATCGGTTTCGACAGCTTCGAGGAAGGTTTCACGGACCGGTCGGGGACGCGTGGGGAGCTACGCGCCTATGTGCCGAGCGCGCGCTTCGAACCATCAAGCATCGATCAGCTGCTCGCCGTTCGTGATCCACACGTGAGTGTGAGTTGGACGAGCATGGAGATCGCCGACCGCAACTGGAACGCTGAGTGGGAAAGTAGCTTCCAACCGGTCGAGGTGGGCAAGGATGTGCGCATCAGAGCCGACTTCCATCCATCCGTCCCGGGTTTCACACATGAATTGGTCATTACACCACGCATGGCCTTCGGGACAGGACACCATGCCACCACGCGCATGATGGTCCTCGGAATGCTGCCCCTGGACCTGAAGGACAAGGCCGTATGTGATCTGGGCTGTGGTACGGGCGTGTTGGCCATCCTTGCTGAGCGCATGGGCGCGGCGACCTGCAGGGCCATCGACATCGACCAAGGTGCGGTGGACAATGCGTTGGAGAACGTGGCCCGGAACGATTGTCACGTGACCACTGTGGAAAAGGGCGAGGCCAGCGCGCTGAAAGGCCATACCTACGACCTTATCTTGGCGAACATCGAACGTAATGTACTTCTTGATGCGATGCCCGTGATGGCCGCTGCCTTGCGGCCGGGAGGCGTCTTGTTCCTGAGCGGATTCGTGGTGACGGACAGGCACATGATGGCACAACGTGCCAAGGAACATGGTCTTGAACTTGCTGAACGCTTGAACGAGGGTGACTGGGCCATGCTCGGTTGTCGAAAACCATGAACCCGTGGATCGGATGAACGCACGGAACGATAGCATCTCCTCGATCGCGAGGCTGGCCCGGCAGTTGCCGCTGATGGTCCTGTTCGGATTGGCCCTTGGACCAGGAGCATACGCACAGACCAAGCCCTTCTCCTCGGACCAAGCCCTCTTCCTGGAGA
>JADKCV010000017.1 GCA_016718655.1 Flavobacteriales bacterium
CCGGTGTTCAATGCGGCGGGTATTCCGGTCATGGAAGGGTACGGACTCACCGAGTCGTCTCCGGTGATCACGGTGAACGACATGCGGAACGATGGTCTCCGGTTCGGCACCGTGGGCAAGCCCATCCCCGGGGTCACCGTCCGTATCGCCGCCGATGGCGAGATCCTCGCCAAGGGCCCCAACATCATGATCGGGTATTACAAGGATGAGGAGATGACCCGCCAGACCATCGATGCCGAGGGATGGCTCCATACCGGGGATATCGGCGAGATCACCCCGGAGGGATTCCTGCGTATCACCGACCGGAAGAAGGAGATCTTCAAGACCAGCGGTGGCAAGTACGTGGCGCCGCAGGTGATGGAGAACAAATTGAAAGCATCCCGCTTCATCGAACAGGTGATGGTGATCGGGGAGAACCGCAAGTTCCCGGCCGCACTGATCGTACCCGAGTTCAACTTCCTGAAGGATTACTGCGAGCGCAAAGGGATACCCTTCACCGATCGCGACCAGGTCATTGCCGAACCTCGTGTCCACGCACGCATCATGAAGGAAGTGGAAGCGGCGAATCAGGGTCTGGGGCAGTGGGAACAAGTGAAGAAGATCGCCCTTCTTCCCAAGGAATGGACCATCGACGGTGGTGAGCTCACACCCACCTTGAAGTTGCGCAGGAAACCCATCCTCGCCAAGTATGAAGCGTTGGTGGAAGGTGTTTATGCCGGAAGTTGACGTGGTGTTCACATTAAATTCGCACCCCGTTCACCTTCCTTTCACCACGCATGAAGCAACTTATCGCCCTATTGGTCCTTGGTTTTTCGTTCACGGCATGCAAGAAAGAGGCCGGTGAAGGTGGCAAGGGCGAGATCAGGGGGTTCATCTCCGAACAAGCCTATGATGCCAATGGCGATGAAACAGGCGACCCTTATCCCGCTGTCGAAGCCAGGGTCTACATCATCTACGGTGATGGGCAATTCCATGATGACGATACCCGCACCGGGCCTAATGGGGAGTACCGTTTCCCTTGGTTACGCGAAGGTTCCTATCGGGTCTATGCCATCAGTGAATGCGACGATGAGGCCTGCCGGGAAGGGATCTACCGTACCGTGGATATCGCAGGTCGTAAGGAGATCGTCACCGCACCCACCATCACGATCAAGAATTACTGATCGATGCGGACGCTCAGCGTTGCCTGCATCGTCCTCGGGTTATCGGGTGCGGCACAGGCCCAGGAAAGACTCAAACCCGACGTCGGCACCGGCGTGTGGACCAGCATGGGCATCAAGGCCGACGCTCCCGGCTTCCTGAAGGACCTGTTGGGCAAGGATGCGTTCAAGAACATGCGCACCGGCGCGGAGATCGGCTATCGCACCGGCGATGAACTGGCCGATGGCGGACAATTGTTCGTGGACCTCAGCGCCCGGTACAAGCTCTCCAAACTACTCTCCGTTGGATTGGAACAACGGGCGGCCTTCCGTGCCAACACCCCCAACCGCTACCGTACCGGCGTGAAGGTGATGCTCGCCCATGACATCGACCGGCTGGAACTGGGCTATCGCTTCACCTACCAGCACAACTACCGGGAATGGGGTGAGGTGCGGGAACTCTTGCGCAACCGCTTCGAAGTGGGTTATGACATCCCAAAATTCCAATTCGACCCGGAGTTCAGCGTGGAGCTCTTCACCTGGGCCGGGTACCGGGGCTGGGACCAGATAGGCACCCGCTATCAATTGGGAACGAGCTGGTCGCCCATGAAGGACCATGACATCGGTGTGGCCGTCGTGCACGACAGGGAGGTGGGCGTGGCCTACCCTGATCACCGTTGGATACTCTCCCTCTCCTATTCCATCGACCTGCGCTAACATCCGATGCGGACCCGTATCCTGTTCTTCTTGGGCCTATTCCTGGCCTTGGTCGTTATCGGCTACCTCATCATCCGACCGAGCGATCAGCTGCCGATCTACCACCCTTCGCAACTGGACCCGCGCCTGGTGGACCCGAGCCTGAAGGGTGATGCGCGTGAGCACCACATCATGGACTTCACCTTGATGGACCAGAAAGGTGCGCTGGTGAGCCTTGCCGATGTGAAGGACCGCATCGTGGTGGCCGACTTCTTCTTCACCACCTGCCCCACCATCTGCCCAAAAATGACCAAGCAGATGGTCCGCGTTCAGGAAGCGTTCGCCGATGAGGACCGCCTCATGCTCCTCTCCCATTCGGTGACACCCGAGATGGACAGCGTGCCCGTGCTAGCCGCTTACGCTGACCTGCATGGCGCGAACTACGCCAAATGGCGCTTCCTAACGGGTGACCGTAAGGTGATCTACGACCTCGCCCGCAAGTCCTACTTCGCCGTGTTGGACGAAGGCGATGGCGGACCCGACGACTTCGTACACACCGAGAACTTCGTGCTCGTGGACCCAGCGACGCCTCCGCGGTTTCTATGATGGCACTTCCGCCACCGATGTGGACCGCTTGATCGGGGATATCCGCAAGTTGCTGGAGGAGGGGACGGAAGAGAAATTGCCAACATTATGAGTGCTGCTCAACTTTCGTTGAGGCCACGTCCTCCCTACTTGTTAGGCCTACTTTGTGTGATCCCGTTCCTAGGCTTCATTGCCGGTATTCTGATCGTGCTTACTGGGATATATCGCTATAAGGATAAAGGATTTATTACGATCGGCATTTCGGGGATTATTTTTACTGCGGTATATGCGTTGCTGCTCTATTCGGCAGAGTATGGAACTGTTGGGCGTCAGGGTTTTACAGCGTTGTCTAAAGTGCAGCTAAATACCTTGGTGGAGAAAATTGAATTCTTCCATTCGAAGAACGGACAGTATCCGGAACGTTTGGAAGAATTGCAAGAAATAGACCCGTTCGCGCCTATTGTCGACCCACTTCAGATGCACAACAGATCAGACAGCGTCAATTTCAACTATTACAAGATTGAAAATCGCTACACCGTCTTTTCATCCGGAGTCGATGGACAGGCAGGAACTGAAGATGACTTCTATCCGGAAATTCAGGTCGACAGTACTTCTAAGGTCGGGTTAATTCTAAAGGACCCCCATGGTTGAAAAGGAGCAGCCAAGGGAAGCGGTTTGACAATAGGTCGCACGCTCCTTCAGGCCGATCGATCGGCCACTCGCCACATCCCCTCCCCTTCCGTAGCTTGGCTCTTCATGCACCACCAGCCCCAGCGCCCGCTACAAGCCAACCCCAAGCCCGCAGGCCGAAGGACCGTGCCGGGGGCTTGGAGCAACAGCGCATGCTCAGAATGTGAAACGCTAAACGGCGGGCGCGGCGCTCCGGATTACCACTGCCTGCTTGCGATGGTCGAGCAATATGACCGCCGGCGATGAAAGGAATCTACTCTGCCTCCAGGCACCTTTGACCTTGGACCCCAGTTTTCAATTCAACCTCAATGAGTGGTACGTATCCAGCGCACTCCCGCTCGATGACGGCAAGATCCTACTATCCGGCCAAATAAAATTTCCAGGTGAGTTTTGGTTCAGGGGCTCTCTGTTAGGCTTAGCCAGGACGGCAGCATTGATACTACGTTCCCTCAATTTCCTCTTAGCGCGGGACAGGGAAAGCTGACGAAATGGCAAGACAAAATATATGTTGAAGTGGGACAAGAAATACGAAGGCTTGATGGAGATGGTTTGATCGACCCTGAATTCATTTTGATGAGTGACGATGCACTCTTCAGTTCCCTGCAAGGCGGCGAATACCATGTGTACCCTGATGGTAGCATTGTGATGAGCGGCTTGCACAACCTGGACGATACAGCCCGTGGCTTTGTGGGCCTCTACAACCTGATCTGGTTCACCAATACCGGGCATTTGGACACGACCAAGACCCATCGGAAGGGTAACGGGGCCATCTACGAGATCGAGCAACAGCCGGATGGCAAGTTCCTGTGCAGCGGCACGGGTACGGTCTACGACGGACAGCCGGTGCGAAACGTCTTCCGCGTACACCCGGACGGGGCGTTGGATACCACCTTTGATTCGGGTATTACCTGGGGCAGGGCAAATGTCTTTATGCCCTTAGCGGATGGGCGGGCGTACATGGTGGGCATTAGTCGAAGGGAAGGGTTTCCGGATGACACATTGCGCATCGTTCGCTTACTTCCCAATGGTGCATTGGATGACAGCTTCAACTATCAGCATGCGTTCGGTTTAGGTGAGTTGGAGAATGCCTTGGGCTTGGGTGCCACCATCCTCAACGTGCAACCGTGGGGTACGGATGCCATCCTGCTTACAGGAGAATTCCAATTTGTGAATGGAGCGGTCCGTCGCGGGATCTGCGTGTTGGATACGACTGGGCAGCTTCGTCCAGAGTTCGACGGTGCGGGGGTCAATACGTTCGTCTATCAGAACACCATAACAGGGGTTGTTGCCGGAACTTTCCTCACCCCCGATAACATGCTCTACGTCTACGGCGCCTACCACGGCTATACCGACGGCACCACCAACGACCCCGACCAACGCTTCATCACCCGGTTGAACGGGCCGGATCTGACCACCGGCGTGGCCCCCGAACCATTGAACACCGAGGCGGAGCTCCGCGTCCATCCCAACCCCGGAACCGGTGCCTTTGTACTGGAGCTGTTGCTGGACGGCCTGGCAACCGCCCAGCTGCTGGATGCCAGCGGCCGCGTGGTGCACAGCCAGGTGCTGACCTCCGGTACCGAGCGCCACAACCTGCACACCGGCCTGTTGCCAGGCGCCTATGTGCTGCGTGTGCGAACGGCCGATGGCCGCACCCTGCGCGGGAAGGTGGTGGTGGAGTGAGGGGAGCACGCTGCCCCGGGCTGAGGTCCCTGAACCATCCGCCCCCGCAAATCCCGACCTTTGCGCCCCCATGAACGTGCTTTCCGTCGAACGCCTGGCCAAACGCTACGGTCCCCGCCAACTCTTCAAGGACATCTCCTTCGGCTTGGAGAAGGGCCAGAAGACCGCCATCGTAGCCCGGAACGGCACCGGCAAGAGCACGCTCCTGAAGTGCATCGCAGGTCTGGAAACGGCTGACGAAGGGATCATCTCCTTCAACAAGGGCCTTCGCACAGGTTACCTGGACCAGAGCGTTCACATGACGGCCACCCACAGCCTGGTGGACGAGATGTTGGACCAGGACGATCCGGTGACCAACGCGATCCGCGAGTATGAGCACGCCATCGCCCGCCACGTGGACGAGGAGACCATGCAGCGCGCCGTGAACCGGATGACCGAATTGAACGCCTGGGACCACGAGGCCCATGTGCAGGTGCTGCTTCACCGTTTCGGTCTGCGCGACATGGAGCAACCCGTGAACACGCTGAGCGGTGGTCAGCAGAAGCGCTTGGCCATGGCCAAGGTGCTGATCAACGCGCCCGATGTGTTGATCCTGGACGAACCGACCAACCACTTGGACGTGCACATGATCGAGCAGTTGGAGGATGAGTTGAGCGCCCCCAACCTCACGTTGCTGCTGGTGACACACGACCGCTACTTCTTGGACAACGTCTGCGATGAGATCATCGAGATGGAGTTCGGCGAGTTCACCCGCTTCAAGGGGAACTACAGCTACTACGTGGAGAAGAAGGCCATGCTGGACGAGGTGCGGGATGCCACCCAGCACCACTTGCGCGGCCTGATGCGGAGCGAATTGGAATGGGTGCGCAAGATGCCCCGTGCGCGCGGCACCAAGAGCAAGAGCCGCCTCGATGCCTTCGACCGCATCAAAGCCGATGCCACGCGCGACTTCTCCCGGGATGAGGTGAAGATCGATGTGAAGACCGAGCGCCTGGGTGGAAAGGTGATCGAGACGCGCAACCTGACCAAGGGCTTCGGTACCGTGGTCGGTGGGAATTACAAGCCCATCGTGAAGGGCTTCAGCTATTCCTTGAAGCGTGGCGATCGGATCGGTATCGTTGGTCCGAACGGGATCGGCAAGAGCACCTTCCTCGATCTGTTGGTAGGCAAGTTGCCGCCCGATGCCGGAACCGTGAGCATGGGTGATACGGTGATCCTGGGCACCTTCGATCAGCGCGGGTTGCAATTGACCGACGACAAACGCATCATCGATGTGGTGCGCGACATCGCGGAGATGATCCCCTTGAACAAGGGCAAGACCCTGACCGCCTCCGGCCTGCTGGAGCGTTTCCTCTTCGACAAGGAGCAGCAGTGGCAGTACGTGAGCACCCTGAGCGGTGGCGAGAAGCGCCGCCTCTACCTCTGCACGGTGCTGATGAAGAACCCGAACGTGCTCATCCTCGATGAGCCGACGAACGACCTGGACATCCCCACGCTGAACGCCTTGGAGGATTTCCTCGTGGACCTCGATATCTGCCTGCTGATCGTGAGCCACGACCGTTATTTCATGGACAAGCTGTGTACGAAACTGCTGGTCTTTGAAGGCGAGGGCCGGATCAAGGAATGGGTGGGCAGCTACACCGAACTGCGGGAAAGACAAAAGGACGAAGCGGCGCGCAGCAAGGGGGCGAAGGATAGGGAGGAGAAGGAGGTGCGGGAGGAGAAGGAAGCCAAGGAAGTGAAGGTGGCGAAGGAGCTGCCCGCGAAGAAGAAGCTGACCTACGCCGAACGGCTGGAGCTGCAGAAGATCGACAAGGAGATGCCCAAGCTGGAACAGCGCAAGGCCGAGTTGCTGGCGATCATGGCCAAGGGGGACCTGGACCACCACGCCGTGATGGAACGGTCCATCGAACTGGAAAAGACCATCAGCGAACTGGACCGCATCACCGACCGCTGGCTGGTGCTGAGCGAGCGCGAGGGAGGATAACAGCGCGATGAACGCTGGGATATTGGCCGCCAAGACGCCAGGACGCAAAGGTCGATCGCAGGATGGTGTCTCCTAGGGGCTGGTGGTAGAACACCGGCTACGACCCCAGCACATCATTCTGTTCAACATGCTGTGACCCCTTCGGGGTCAGGTCAATAGGAATGATGGCTTATGACCCCGAAGGGGTCACAGTATATGGCCCGAAGGGCGTTTGACGATGAATTGCCTTTTCGACCCCGGCGGGGTCGCAGCCGGCGTCCCCCTTGATCTTCCTGGCAACCTAATGCGCCGGTTGACCTGGGTTGAAGACCTTCCAGCTGAACATTGCGTCTCTGCGCCCCTGCGGCCTAATACCCCCACCTAGAACTTCGCGCAGGGCACGATGCGACGGCGCGAGGCGGAGCGCTTCTTATAGGGCTGCACGATATCATAGCCCAGTGTGAGCTCATGCGCTCCGGCGGTGTGACCCGCCAACCGTGATATCGTGATATCATAGCTATAGCCGATGCGCAGGTCGTTGACCTTCACCCCTACGAGCACTGCGATGGCATCGTTGTTCGCGTATCCTGGCGCGTAGCTCTTGAAGATCGGGATCCCCCTGAACCATAGCCCAGCGAAGAACGGGTCGCGCTCGAAGTATCCTCCGACATCCAACTGATCGTATTTCTCCTGCGAGCGAAAATTGAAAGCTAGGACAATGCTCTGTGGGTGCTCCTTGATCACCGGGGTGCGCAAGCTCATCCGATAGCCACCATGCATGCTGAAGCGGGTGGGCACGCGAGCCTCGTTGAGCAATAGTGATTGATTCGGACGGTTCATGTGGTGCAGTGAGACTCCCAACCACAATTTGGGCGTGAAGAACAATGCACCGCCCGCCATATCAGCATATCCGATACTGGTACCATCCATGTTCTCATAGGTCCCGGTCGTCCCTCCGCGCGACAGTTGATCACCGAAGATCAAGCGCGAGTAGTCCACTGCGTGGCTCACCCAGCCGAATTGGAGCGCTGGCCGCAGGAACACCTTCCGCTTCAGCTCGATCTCGTAGGCATATTGGCCACTTATGCTGGTGTAGCGCAGCGCACCTGAACCGGCACGATCATGCGTCACCAGCAAGCCCAGGCCACTGTTCAGATCGGACAGGTAATGGTCCAATGCGAAGTTGGCCGACACGAAGGACCCGGGAATGGATGGCCATTGATCCCGATATGCAAGGCCCACCCGGGTCTGTGCACCGGTACCCGCAAAGCCGGGGCTGACATACGTTGGAAGTGCATAGAACTGGGTGAACTGCGCATCCTGTGCGCTGACGTTGGATGTCAACACACAAAACCAGATCGACCCTATCCATAGCGCTCTACTCATGGTTCGGCGTGCGATCCGCGACCACGCTTGGCGTCATCACCAGATCGAAGCTCATTTCCCGATCCCCCGAGTCACTGGAAGCAGCGACCAAGGTCAGGTCCTGCGTGGAATGGCCTGTGGCTTCCACCGTGAGCGCATACTGTTCTCCAGGGTCGAGGACCAACACGTAACGACCGGTGCGCTTGTTGGCGTTGTACACTCCCAGGATCTCGGAACGGGCAGCATCCATCACGGTGATCCGCGCCCCCACCGGTTCCTCGGAAACATCGGTGACCACCCCGCGCACCAGCATATAGTCCAACTGGCTTCCGGGGAATTGCACTTGATAGATATCCTGCATGCCCAACCCTCCTGGTCGTTCCGAGGAGAAGTAGCCCGTGAACCCATCCGCGCTGAGGCAGAAGTAGATATCGTCGTTCACGGTATTCAACGGATAACCCATGTTCTCCGGGGCACTCCAACCGTTCATGTCGGCATCCGTGAGCGTGCTCTTGAAGATGTCGTATCCGCCGATGCTCGTATGACCATTGCTGCTGAAGAAGAGGGTCATGCCATCGCTATGGATGAACGGAGCATCCTCGTCCTGGTCGGTATTGATATTCGGACCGAGGTTCAATGGCAGGCTCCATTCCCCACTGGGAAGGCGACGGATGCGATAGAGATCGCGACCACCGAACCCTCCGGGACGGTCCGAGGTGAAGTAGATCTCGTCCCCTCCCGGTGCGATGCTCGCGCTCGGTTCATGGTTGGGGGAGTTGATCATAGGGGTCATTTGCACAGGCAACTGCCACTCGTGTGCATGCATGCGGGACTCGTACAGGTCACCACTCACCAGATCACGTTGCGTGCGGTAGACGATGATCGAACTGCCGTCCGGGTTCAACCCGACGGTGGCATCATGAACGCCGCTGTTCAAGGGTGTGCCCACGTTCTTCGCCGCACTCCAGACATCATCCTGGTTCACCGCCGTGTAGATATCCTCGAAGTACTGACCCGTGGGATCCTTCAACCCGCCCGTGGTGCCTTGTCGTCGTGAGGTGAAGTAGATGGTCCTACCATCCGCTGTGACCAACGGGCAGTAATCATGCGCGGTGGAATTGATCCCCGCGCCCATGTTCCGTATCTCCACCTCAACTGGTCGCCCCATCAACTCTTGGGCATGGCGTGCCATGGCGATCGCGCGATCCACATCGCTATCCTTCACCGCACGGTAGTTCATCGTCTTGTACGCCTCGAACAGGTCCACAGCCTCTTGGAACCGTTGCTGGCGATGGCGTGACCGAGCCAGTTCAAGGTGTGCTTCCGTGTGCCCACCGCGCGCTGCGCGCTCCAAGTAGGGTACAGCCTTATCACGTTGGCCCGGAAGGTGGACCAGGCAAACACCCGCCTCGTAATAGACCTCCACGAAGCTCGTGTCCACAGGCAACAAGCGCTTATAGACCTTCCACGCTTCCTCATAGTCCTCATTCGCCAAGTGAGCCTTGGCCTGGTCGAGCATCTGGTTGTGAGGCCGTTTGTAGTTCGGTTGGGCGGTTGCCATCAAGGCAACGGCAATACCGATAAAACCAAGTGTAGTACGCTTCATGTTCATCGCAAGAGTGTTACGTCGCCTTTCATGGTGGTCTCGCGACCATCACTGAACTTGGCGTAGGCTTTCCAGACATAGACGTCCTGTTTCGCAGGACTACCACGGTAATATCCATCCCAACCGATGCGTACATCCTCGGTCACGAACAGGAGTTCGCCCCAACGGTTGAAGATCTCCAATCGGTACTTCTCCACGCCATCGTATAGCGGGAAGAAGTGGTCGTTCGTGTAACTCCGTGGGTCATAGACACCATCGGTGGGGCCACTGCTATTGGGTGTGAAGGCATTGGGGAACTGGATCTCCCCGGAAGCCTCCCCGGTCACCGCACTTGCAAGCTGGAACGTATCCGGGCAGTTCCACGCATTGTTGGCGACCAGCGTAACATCGAAGGTGCCCGTCTGTGTGTAATAATGTACCGGGTTGAACTCCGTGGAGGTGGTCCCGTCACCGAAGTCCCATGCGTAGCTGCTGGCGTTGGCGCTCAGGTTGTACGTGAACACCGGGTCACTCGGCACGATGACCTCGGACGGTTGTAGCACGAAGTAGGCGTTGGCGCGCGGACGCACCACGACGGAATCGACCTTCACGGCCGTATTCGTACCTCCCCCTATGCCAAATGCGGTCAAGCTCACGGTATAGACCCCTGGTACGTTGAAGATGTAGGTTGGGTTATCCGCAGTGCTGGTGCCGCCATCGCCGAAGTTCCACTGGTAGCTCTGGCCCTGTAACGATGTGTTGGTGAAGGAGACGGTGAGCGGTGCACATCCATCGCCCTGACCCAGGAAACTGGCCGTGGGCAGCGGCGGGGTGATCACGACCTCCTGTGTCGCGGTATCGCTGCAATAGGTGCCGTTCACGATCAGCTCGATGGTGAAGGTGCCCCACGAGGCGTAGGTGTGGCTGCCCGGTGCCTGGAGCGAGGAGGTGCCGCCATCGCCGAAGCTCCAGTTGTGCGACCAGTTGCCCGCACTGCTGGTGTTCACCAGGTCCACCGTGGCATTGGGGAACTGCTGCAGGAAGGGCGTGGCCTGGAACGCGGCCTGGGGAACCGGATAGATGTTCACGATGCGGGTCGCCGTTGCCGTGCAACCATAGGGGGAGATGGCGGTGAGAACGATTGTCCGCGTAAGGTCGAAGGGAGTGGTGTTGACGTAGGTATAGGTCGGCTCCTCCCCCACCAGGATGTTGCCATCGCCCATGTCCCACTGGTAGCTGAGGGCACCGGTGCTCTGGTTCTGGATGAGCAGCTCCATCGGCGAACAGCCCTGGTCGTTCACCTGAAAGGCCGCACTGATGGCCGGGTACACGGTGATCGGCGCCAAGGCGGTGTCCGTGCATCCGAAGGCCGTGGTTGCGATCAGTTGCACGTCGAAGATCTGCGGGGTGGCCGCGCTGTGTTCGTAGGTATGCGCGGTGTTGCCCGGACCTGCGGCAAGGCTCTGGCCATCACCGTAGGACCACTGCAGTTGCTGCGCGCCGATGCTCAGGTCCTGGAAGGGCACGGTCAAGGGCTGGCAACCCTCGGTGACGCCGGGGATGAATTGCGCCAGTGGCTGCGGATGGACCAGGATGGGCGCGTTGGCCGTATCGCTACAGCCGTAGCTGGAGGTGGCCACCAGTTCAGGGCTGAACACCACATCAGCAAGGCCTTGCGCGAAGTACGTGTGCTGTGGCCCTGCAGAAGCGCTGAACTGGCCATCGCCGAAGGTCCAGGCATAGGTATCGGCACCGCTGGACACGTTGAGGAACTGCACCGGTAAGGGGGCGCATCCCGCACTGTCCGCCACAAAGGCCGCGATCACCTGCGGGAACACCTCGATGTTGCGCACCACCGTGCTGCTGCAACCATGCGCAGTGAGGGCGGTAAGGGTGACCACCGTCTGCATTGGGCCAGGACCCGCGTAGTTGTACCAGGTATGCCCATGGACAGCCTGTGTCGTATCGGAGGTGGAACCATCTCCGTAGTTCCACAAGTACTGGTCGGCACCGGTGGAGAGGTTGGTAAGCTGCACCGTGAGCGGGTGACAGCCCTGTGCATCGGAAAGGGAAAGGTCGGCCGTGGGGTTCGGGTAAACGGTCACGGTGGCCTGCGCAGTGTCCACGCAGCCGAAGGCGTTGGCACCGACCAGGGTCACGGGGAACACCTGATCATTGGTGGAGGTGTTGATGTAAGTGTGCGATGGTGATGGTCCAGCACCCGTGGCGCCATCGCCGAAGATCCACTGGTAGCTCACCGCTCCCACCACGCTGGGGAAGGTGACCGTGAGTGGACTGCAACCGCTGTCCGGCTCGGCCACGAAGGTGAAGTCCGGCGTGGGGTACACGGTTATCTGCTGAGTGCTGGTGGACTGACAACCGGCCGGCGAGAAGGCGGTCAGCGTGACGGTATGCACGTCCAGGAAGAAGGTGTTGTTGACGTAGGTGTGCTGGGGCGAGACGGCGGTGGACGTGGTGCCATCACCCAAGTCCCACAGGTAGGTGGACGCGCCCGTGCTGGTGTTCAGGAAGTTGACATCGAGCGGCGCACAGCCAGGCTGGGCGTTGTGCACGAAGCCCGCCACAACGCCGGGTGCCACGGTGATGTCCACCATGGCGGTGTCCGCACAACCGAAGGGCGATGCTGCGACAAGTTGCACCGTGAAGGTGGTGTCCGTGGTGGTGGTGTTCAGGAAGGTGTGCGCAGGCGTGGCGGTGTTGTACACCGTGCCGTCGCCCATGGTCCATTCATAGAGCGTGGCGTTGGTGCTGGCGTTCCCGAAGTTGACCGTCAGCGGCGAGCACCCGAGGACGACATCGGGCTGCGGGATGGCATCAGGTCGGGCCTGCACGTTCACCCACTGGATGCCGGAATTCCCGCAATACGCCCCGGTGACGGTCAGCGTGACCACATAAGGGCCGGGGTTGGCGTATTGATGCGTAGGCGACTCGTCGGTGCTCGTGGTGCCATCGCCCAGGTCCCAGGACCAGCCGGTGACCGGGTTGCCCGCTGCGGTAGTGATCTGTGGTACGAACTGCGCAACTTCACCGAAGCAGAGGTTCTGCACTTGGATACCCACCGTGGGTGGATCGAACACTTCCACGTCGCGGGTGAAGCTGTGCTCGCAACCCAAGGCATTGGTGACCGTTAGCGAAATGACATACACACCAGCCGTGGTGTAAGTGTGTGGCGGAGGGTCAACGACAGTGCTCGTGGTGCCATCACCGAAGTCCCAGACCTGCGAGATGGCGCCCACCGAGGTGTTGGTGATGCTAACGGTGATCGAATCGCACGCAGCGTCCTGGTCCAGATCGAAGGCCGCAGTGGGACGAGGCAGGACCACCACGGTGACCGTGGCGGTGTCCGAACATCCGGCGGTAGCGCCTTGGATGCTGGCCGTATAGGACACATTGTAGGTGCCGGGCGTGTTGTAGGTCTGCGCCTGATCACCAGCACCTGTCCACTGGAACCCATTACCCGTATCGAAGTTCCATTGGTAATAGTTCGCGCCGCCGGCAGTGGTCTCATCGAAGAAGGCGGTCTCACCCGCACAGATCGTGTCGGGGTCCACGGTCAATGAGACGGTGGGCGGCGGGACGATGGTGATCGTCACATAGGCGGTATCGATCCCACAGTAGTTACTGTCCAGCAACATCACATCGTATGAACCGATCCCTGGATAGGCGATCGTACGCGGGAAGGTGGGCGGCCAAGGGGTCCAGTCAATGATGGAATCCTGCCCGGTACCCCAGTAGTCACCGAAGTTCCAGTATTCGTAGCGCTGGAAGATGTTGCCTTGCTGGAAACAGTTGCGGTCCGTGGTGTTCAGGAAGGTCACCTCATTGTCCGGCCAACACAGCAGCGTCGCCGAAGGAGCGATGCTTGCATCGTCGATGTCCCAGATGCGGATCGGATTGAAGGTGGCCAGACTGGCGCCTCCCTGCAACGTGTTGCAACTGTTCTCCGCGCTCAGTTCCACAGTGGTCTCACAGTTCACCGTCCCGGGGAGGTACGTGTGCGAGATCGTCTGGCCAAGGTTCGTGAAGTCGTAGGTCTCGGTGGGGCTGCCATCACCGAAATTCCAGATGAACACGGTGTTCGGCGAGACGTTGGTGCTGGAGTTGATGAACTCCACGGCTTGCGGCGCACAGACCTGTGTAAGGCCACCGACCGGGATCTGTATGGACGCGCTTGTGCTCTGTTCCATGACCAGGGTGCCTGTGATGGTACATCCGGTGGCGATCTCCGTGAACACGACCGTGTAAGACCCCACCGTGGCCGGATAGATGTGGCTAACGGACAGGGGAGGTTGTAATGATGGTCCGTTCTGGATCGGAGAGCCATCGCCCCAGTTGATGGTGTAGGCTCCCACGTTCTGGGGGGTGGCAACGAGCAACGCATAAGGCGTTCCCGAGCAACTGTACCATTGCGGCGTATCGGAAGGCACTCCGAAATAATCATAGAGCTGCGGACACTGCGCTTGGACCGACAAGGTCAGAAGCAGCGGAACGGAGAGCCCTATGGAACGCAGGTAGGATCGCACGACACACACGTGTTCGTGCCTTGGTACGCCTGCTGTGGATCAAAGGATACGGTGGAGCCTGGAAATCATCGACCAGGTATGTCGGCAACCCTTCCGGTGCGAACGTAAGCCCGATGAACGCACCGGAACCCTGAAGCCCGTATGACGTATGACCGCTCCATTCTAGTCTCCCTCAACGCCATGGAACGATATGATCTTGTTGTGATCGGAGGAGGCCCAGCTGGCCATGCGGCTGCGATGCGCGCCATCGACCTGGGTATGCGTGTGATGTTGGTGGAACGCGATCGGATCGGTGGTACTGGGATCTATAATGGAGCATTGGCTTCCAAGACGTTGTGGGAAGTGGCGCAGCGCGTTTCCAGTACGAACGAGTTGATGCGCACGCGAGGTCGTGAACCCTTCCGGTTGAACTGGGACGAGGTGACACGCACGCTGAACGAAGCCATCTTCGAGCGCAAGTACTTGTATGCATGTCACATGCAACTCCTGGCCAGCCGAGAGGATACACGTGGTCGTAAGCTCTTCACGTATGAACGGGGTGATGCGACCTTCCTGGATGCGAACACCATCACCATCCGACAAGCCACCGGCATTCTTGAAGTTGTCGCTGACCGCGTGATCGTGGCCACTGGCAGCAGGCCGCGCAATGCACCCGATATCGTAGCCGATGGGACGTATATCCTCAACAGCGACAGCATCTTCGACCTGGACCATCTGCCCAGCAGCATCGTTATCATCGGCGCTGGTGTAATCGGTTGCGAGTTCGCGACCATCTTCTCCAACCTGGGTCAGACCAAGGTCCACATCATCGATCGCGCGGAACGTATCCTGCCTTTCGAGGACAGCGACGTATCCGAACTCATCGCCCGCGAAATGGAGCGGCGCGGGGTGGTCATTCACCGCAGTTCCAAGCTCGAGCGGATCAGCGTTGTGGATGGTGACCAAGGGAAGCGCGAGGTGGAATATGAACTGTCCTACCCGGATGGCCGCACCGAACGTGTTCGTGTGGAACGGGCACTACTCTCCATCGGAAGGATCCCGAACACGGACCGCATGGGGTTGGATGTGACAGGCCTGGAATTGGACCCAAGGACCGGATCACCCCTGTTGAACGGCACGGCTTCCTCCAAGGCGCATATCCACTTCGTGGGGGATGCGACCGGCAGCAATATGCTCGTGAACCTCGGCGAACTGGAAGGCCGCCATGCCGTGGAACATCTGGCCGGGCTCCGCGATGACCTTCCCAACTACGCCAACGTGAGTACGATCATGTTCCTCGACCCTGAAGTGGCCGGCGTGGGCATGAACGAGCAGGAATGCCGCAAACTGGCCATCCCCTACCGGTGCGCACGTATCGACTACAGTTGCCTTGCCCGCGCCATCGCCATGCGAAGAACACGGGGATTCTTCAAGGTGCTGGTGAGCGATGACGAGCACATGCGGATCCTGGGCATGCGTGCTGTTGGCGAACATGCGTCCAGCGCCATCCAAGCAGTGGCGCTCATGATGCGCCTGGGCACACCCATTCGTGAATTGGCCGATCTCGTCCACCCTCACCCCAGTATCACCGAAGGGGTGCAGGAGTGTGCACGCATGCTACTGGGCACCAGCATCTTCAAACCCGAGGTACTGGGCGACAAACTGCTCTGCCACCGCTGGGCACCCGGCGTGACCAGCGAGGCGGCCGCCTAAGGATCATTGCAACGTCGGTGGACCCGGATCCTGGAACCGGGGATCGTTCACGAATTCCGTGTCCGTGAGCGTATGAAGGAAGGCGATCAATTGGGCCTTCTTGGCCGCTGATAGCTGCAACCCACCCGTGGTGTACTTCATGTTCGGATCGACCGTGGTGGATGCATGGCCCCCGCTGTTGTAATGTTCGATCACCTCCTCCAAGGTCTGGAAGCGACCGTCGTGCATATAGGGCGCGGTCAGCGCAACGTTGCGCAGTGAGGGTGTCTTGAACTTCGCACGGTCCTGTGGCAGACCGGTGAGTGCGCCGAGACCCAGATCGGACCAGAGGCTCTCGGGATCCAATCCGTTGTTTCGGATCTGACCGTCGGTGAATCGGCCTCCACCACTCGGGTGGCAATGAAAGCAATCGGCCCCACCCTGGCCCATGGGCACATCAGGTGGCAGCCCTCCTTCATAGGTGGTGAGTTCGAAACCGAACTGCTCCTCCACCGTGAACAATTCCTCGCCCCGTACCATTCGGTCGTATTTCGAGTTGCTGCTCACCATGGTCCGTAGGAACTGGGCGATGGCCTTGGCGGTCCGCTCCTGGGTGATGCCCGGGGTTCCGAAGGCACGCAGGAACAGGGTCGGATAGACGGGATCGGCCTGCAATTTCGCTAGGGCGTCCGGCCATTCCTCATGCATCTCGATGGGGTCCATCACAGGCATCAGGATCTGTTCTTCCAACGTGGCCGCCCTGCCATCCCAGAAGAAGCTGGTCTCCCAACCCAGGTTCTGCAAGGCCATGGCATTGCGCGTACCTTGAATGCCATCGATACCCGTGCTGAAGCGATTCCCATGATCGGTGAAGGCCACCGCTGAACCATGACAGGAGGCACAGCTTTGGGTGTTGTCACCTGAAAGACGTTCCTCGTAGAGTAGGAAACGTCCAAGACGGATCCCCTCCTCGGTAAGCGGGTTGTTGGCCGGGATCGGCATCGGAGAGAAGTACGAGGGGTAGGTGAGCGTGTAGGGTGTCGGGGTATACA
Organism: Flavobacteriales bacterium; assembly: GCA_016718655.1. Classification (GTDB taxonomy): domain Bacteria; phylum Bacteroidota; class Bacteroidia; order Flavobacteriales_F; family PHOS-HE28; genus PHOS-HE28. Next base: position 16,977 of record JADKCV010000017.1, read on the forward strand.
CCTGCCCTCCACCCGGCGGGTTCGGATCCGGTTCCACCGGATCATCCGGATCGCAACCGGTCATGACCACCAACACCGGCACGCATAGGTACCATGGCAGACAGCGCATGGCAGAGCGCTCAATGTACTTGGTCCAGCGGGCGTTCATCGGTGAGTGCATGTAGGAATGCGATGAGGTCCAAGCGTTGTTCGGGGGAGATGGTGAAACCTGCGACCAACGGGCTCTTGTTCGGAGCTGCCTGGCCGCCGGATGCGAAGTGGTCCATCACCTCTTCCAATGTTGCAAAGGTACCATCGTGCATGTATGGGGCGGTCAGCGCGATGTTCCGCAGTGTGGGGGTCTTGAACTTACCATGGTCCGAAGCCACCAGTGAAATTCGTTCACGCCCCGGATCGGGTGAGAGTGTGTACAACCCGATGTTATGGTAGCGGTGATCACTGAGGTCGAAACCGCCATGACAGGTACCACACTTCAGGTCGGGGCCATTGAACAAGGCAAGACCACGCTGCTCAGCCTCTGATAGCGCATCCATATCTCCTTGCAGGAAGCGATCGTACCGGGACCAACCACTTACCAGTGTCCGTTGGTACGTGGCCAATGCACGGGTAAGCAGGAACGCATCCAAGGGGCGGCCATACGCCAACCGGCTCAAGCGAGCATAGGGCTCCTTCTCGCGCACCCGTTCCGCCGCAAAATGGATATTGAAGTCCATCTCCTGTGTATCGTGGATGGGAGCAATGGCCTGCTGCTCGAGGGTCGGCACACCTCCATCCCGAAAGAAAGCCGGGTGCCACGCCAAATTGAGAAGGGGTGGGGAATTGCGCATGCCCAAGCGGCCCTCTATCCCTTTGCTGATCGGAACGGTATCACTGAACGCCCGGTCCGGGAAGTGACAGGAGGCACAGGCGATCGAACCATCGCGTGATAGTTGCGGATCGAAGAACAGGGCCTTGCCGAGCCGAACGGACGCTTCGGTCATCGGAGCATCAGCTGGCAGGACCATGGGCGGCGCACCAGGGGGAAGATCAAGGAGGAAGGGGATATCCACCTCGGTCACCCGAACATCCTCTCCCATCCCGAGGTCCTTGCGACACCCCACGGAAACCAGTACAAGCGCTATGAGAACCACCTTCTTCACTCCACCGACATGCTTTGGACGGCGTTCTCGGAAAGTTTGATGGCCAGTGGAAGGTTGTTACCATGTGCGGCGTTCTCGGTCGCCAGATCGATGTTGCCGGTGGGAGAATGGAAGAAGCGGTCAACCGCCACCTTCACGATCACTTCCGTTGTGGTTCCGGCGATGATCCGGATACCTTCAGAAGGAACGAACTCCATCGGGAGGTAACACGGCTCCATGCCCGGGTGAAGTGCATAGGACGCGATCAGCGGTGCAGTGCTTTGTGGGTCCAGGTCATAACGCCCTTCGATCATCAGGAATCGATAACCGGTCGCCCACGTCCAGTAGGTGCCATTGTTCACGCTCAGTGGATGGGATGCCGCGTAGGACGCAGGGTTAGCGGCATTGAGTGACGCAGGAACACCCAATCTTGCGCGGAAGCCCGAGTACATCCCCGAATCAGCGACCAGATCAACGGACACCGGCCCGTTGCCCAGGTTGAAGTAAACGACATCACGCAAGGCCCACTCATAGGGCTCGTTGAACAATCGGACCTCACCCCAGTACATCTTGAGCAATTCGACGTTCACACGCTGGTCCACATAGTTGCGGTATTCGGTGTACAGGGCCAAGGGTTGACCCTCCCATTCAGGAACCAGCTTCAACCGCAACGTACCATTGGGCACGGGTATGGGTTCGGGCATGGGTATCGGGTCAGGCATGGCCACATCCTTTCGGCAGGCGCCCAAGCCCAAAAGCATCACACCCATCCACAGGAGTTCTCGGCTGTTCATGCGGACCATCGGATCATCGATCAAGAATTCGGACTGATAACGTTCTCAAAGGTATGCTTGTGCGGGGGCGAGGTAAAGTGACCGTGCTCACCCCAGGACCGCCGTTCCCTGGCCCGTACCTTGGCAGCGATGTTCCAAGTGCTCCACAGTTCGGCAGGCGCAGGCAAGACGCACGCGTTGGTGAAGCACTACCTGACCTTGTGCCTGACCACGTCGGACCCCGGTTCCTACCGCCAGATCCTGGCGCTCACCTTCACCAACAAGGCCGCGAGCGAAATGAAGGAACGCGTGGTCGGCTACTTGCGCAAGATCGCCAGGGGCCAAGTGAAGGAGGGTGCCATAGCCGATGTGGTGGACCACCTTGAACGACGCACCGGTCTTGGCACTGAAGCGCTCTCACACCGCGCCGACGTACTGCTCCGCCACATGCTGCATCACTGGAGCGAGGTGGCCATCAGCACCATCGACGCCTTCACGCGCCGTGTCGTGCAACCGTTCTCCCGGGACCTTCAATTGGACCATGACCTACGTATGACCACGGAGCAGGACCACTACCTGAGTGCCGCCGTGGACAGACTTGTCGCAGAAGCGGGAGTGGATCCAAAGGTCACCACGATACTCACGGAGGCCTGCCTACAGCTGCTGCATCAGGAACAACGCTGGGACCCTGAACTGCCTTTGCGCGCGCTGAGCGGTGAACTCCTGAAGGAGAACTCCATCGGCCCACTTTCCAGGATCGCAACGCTGGACGCGACCGCGATCCAAGCGATCGGTCAACGACTACGCCAGCAGGAACGTGAATTCCGCGAACAAGCAAGAGCTCTTGGCCAGGAGGCGCTGCAACTCCTCTCCGACGCCGGTATCACCGCGGAGGAAATGAGCTATGGCGACAAGGGCATCCACAGTACCTTCAACAAGCTCGCCAACTTCGGGACGAAATGGGTATCGCCTGGAACGAATGCGCGCAAACCGCTGGCGACCGGTAAATGGCATTCCGGGAAAGCGGACGCCTCGACCGTTGCAGCACTGAACGCGTTGGCACCCCGTCTCCAGCAGCTCTTCGAACAAGCGGAAGAACTCATGCAGAACGGATACGGTCCGTTCTTGATCCGTCAAGCTGTCATGCGGGACCTACCCGCCACCTACGCGCTGCATGCGCTGGAGCAACACTTGGCCCAGTTGAAAAAGGAGGATGGCGTGGCCTTTTTCAGTGACCTCACACGGAAGGTGGCGGAGGTCGTGGCCTCGGAACCGGTCCCGTTCATCCATGAGCGGCTTGGTGAACGTTACCAGCATTATCTGATCGACGAGTTCCAAGACACCTCCCTGCTCCAATGGACCTGCCTCCTACCACTGATCGACAATGCCCTGTCCAGTGGCGGAAGCGCCCTGCTCGTAGGAGATGCCAAACAGGCCATCTACCGCTGGCGTAATGGCGAGGTCAGGCTATTCGTGGAATTGCCCAAACTCTTCGGGAACACTGGAACGGCGCTGGAACGGGAACGCGAACTGACGCTGCAACGGTCCTATCGTGGGATCGATCCCCTTCGATACAATCGCCGATCGTCCCCCGTCATCATCGCCTTCAACAACACCTTGTTCGGCGCACTTGCCGCTGGTCTACCCGAACAGCTACAAGCCGTGTATTCCAGCCACGCACGGATCATGTCGGTACCGGTCCAGGTCTTGTGCGGATCGAGGTGATAACGGATAGTGCCCCGGGTGAGGACCGTTGGGCCCCGCTCTTGACCAGCCTTGTCCTTGCCATCGACCAGTCCCTCGCGGACGGCTGTTCCCCGGGTGACATCGCTGTGTTGGTGCGATCAGGTAGCATGGGCGCCCGCGTGGCACGCCACCTCTTGTCCCTCGGCCACTCCGTTGTATCACCCGATGGGCTGAGGCTTGCAGGGGACCCCTTAGTGGAACTGCTCATCGACGTATTGCGCGCTGTTCACCTCGGCGATGCCGCTGCAGCAGCGCGTGTGATGCAATACAGGGCCCGCTTATCATGCACGTTGGACCAGGACGAGGTGGACCCTTTCGCCCAAGCCGCCAGCCTACCTGACCCCCATGCCGAATTGATGGCCGAACTGGCACGGTTGGAACTGGTGTCCGTAAGGACCACCATACCGGACTTGCTCCTGAGGCTTTGTCATTGGCTTCATGTTCGACCTGCCGAGGAGGCCGCGATCGTAGCCTTGCTCGACGAGGCCCATTCCTGGGGTCGGTTGAATGGTCCGCGTGTTGGCGAGTTCATCGCCCACTGGGACACGAGCGGCAACAGGCGTTCGGTCTCACCACCCGAAGATGGTCACGCCATACAAGTGATGACGATACACAAGGCCAAGGGGCTGGAATTCCCGGTGGTGATCGTTGCGGACGCGACCATGCACTCCCGAGGTTCACGCACCGAGAGTCTTTGGGTGGACCCCCGACCAGCCGTCCCTGATCTTCAAGCGGCCTTGATCAGGGAAAGCAAGGCGCTTGTGGAGTCCGGTGTGCCTGAACTGGTGGAGGAACAGGACTTGCGTCAACTCGACGACCTGAACCTGCTGTACGTGGCATTCACACGTCCCGCCCAACGCCTGTATGCGTTCCTATACGAGGATGCCACCGATCACGTGTCCAAGGGACTCCTTCAATTCATCGTTGAACATGGGAAGGACGGGATCCTCGTACAGGGTGAGCGTTCCACACTGATCACACACCAAACCGGCAATGGAGCACAGGTCCTCCGTGATGTATCCACTCCAAGTGGACCGATCGCGTTGGAAATGCACTTTGAACGACCTTCCGGCTGGACACCGGAGGGTGAGTTGGATCGGGCGATGCAACTGGGCAGGACCTTCCATGCCGTACTGGCACATATCCGCACCTCGGATGACGTGGATACCGCGTTGGACCGGGCCGGTAAAGAAGGGGACCTTGTACCCGAGGATCGGGACGCGGTGCGAACGGCATTGCTGAACATGGTGCGCGAAGCTGCGCTGGCTCCTTGGTTCAGCAGCTCGGCCGAAGTGCGCACCGAATCCACCATCATCGATGCGGCGGGCAGGGCTTGGCGGCCGGACCGGGTGGTCATTGAAAAGGGCGTCGTTCGAATACTCGACCTGAAGACAGGCGTTCCAAAGGCCGAACATCATGACCAGGTGGCCGGCTACATGGCCTTGCTTGGACAAATGGGCCACCCGAACGTGGAGGGTGCCTTGTTCTATCTGACCACATCACGGCTCGAACTCGTCAACCCATGAACATCCAATGGACCCGCGCCCGTTTGGCGATGCTCACTCCTGAACAGGTGCATGATCTGTTCAAACTACGTGTTGACGTATTCGTAGTGGAGCAGGCTTGTGCCTATGCGGAATTGGATGGCCTTGACAAGGAAGCGATGCATGTGCTCGGGCATGTGGATGACGGCTCGCTCATCGCATATTGCAGGATCCTCCCACCCGGATCCGATGGCTACCCGCACATTGGTCGTGTTGTGGTGCGCCAGGACGTTCGAGGGAATCAGGTATCACGGCTGCTCATGTCACAGGCACTTGAGGTGGTGAAGGACCTCCATGGTGACGATCGATCAGCGGTCGCGGCCCAATCCCACTTGGAGCACTTCTATGCCAGCTTCGGATATGAGCGGACAGGGCCGGACTACGATTGGGATGGGATCCCGCATGTCGACATGGTGCTGCGCGGCCGTGCGCGGTTAGCGTAACAAGGTGAAATGTCCCCGATATTCCTTGTGGAAGGCTCCGAACTCCGCCAATCGGATCACATAATTGTACATGCCTTCACCCTCACCCGATCCGCTCCATTCCTCATGGGGGTTGGTCGTTCGGAACACTTCCTTACCCCACCGATCCATCACGACCAGGTCGTATAGACGAGCCCCGCGAACGGAAGGCGCCCAGGTGTCGTTGACCCCATCACCATCCGGGGTGAACGCGTTGGGCACGTAGATCAAGTGATCACTTACCGTGACGATACGAGATGTTGAATCCATGCACCCGAACTGTGAAACGACGGTCTGCGTGATCGTCCGTCGACCTCCGTCCGTGAACTCGTGACCGAACGAGCGCTCATCGATCGTGATGCCTTCCACGATATAGCTCCATTCCACGGCATCCTGTGCATGGTCCTCAACGACCACCTCCGGATCCAACAGGCTCACTTCCAACGGCGATATCGTGAACGCGGCAATGGGGTTGGGGTGTATGCGAACCTGGGACCCAAGCGATCGCTCTGCTATGCAACCGCTGTCCGTGCGAATGGTGAGCGTGATCGAATAGCCCCCTGGTCCTGAATAAAGGTGTTGGAACGTGCTATCCGTATACACGTTACCGTCCCCGACATCCCAGCTATAGCTCAGAGGGGTGGTCGCTGTCGAAGTACTCGAGAACGAGATCGCGCCGTTCAAACAGACTTCCGGGTCGTTGAATAGCCCGATCTCCGGCGGAGGCATTACGACCACGGAATCGACATAGGTGTCCGCGCACGCTCCCGATATGCCGGATAGGGTGACGGGGTACACGCCCACCTGACTGTACACCAAGGTGTATTGTTGGCCAGTGCCTACCCCCGGCGTTCCGAATGGAGCACCCTCCCAGGTGAAATCGGCATCGGGCCCGAATACGCCGGAAACAGCGAGTACCGCAGGCTCTCCTGGACAACGTATGGGCGGGCGCTCGAAGAAGATGTCCATCGGAGCTTGCATATCATAGACCTGATAGCTGGTGTCCGCGCAGGACTCACCCGGATTGGCGATGAGTCGCACCGTATAAATGCCTGGCTGTGCATAGGTCCAAACCGGTTCCTGAGCACTCGATGTGTCTTCCAATGTGCCTGCATCACCGAAATCCCAGGACCAGAACGAGGCATTCTCGCTCTCATTGAGGAAGGCTTGCATGAGTCCGGCACACAGGTCAGCCTCACCTTGTTCCGCGACCACTGCTGTTACCGCAACATCACAGACAACCACCTTGAAAAGGAAATCCCCCCGTGTCTCCCCAACCACCACGCCATCTCGCAACTCCGTCACACAGATCCCGACCGTGAACACGCCTTGGAGCGTCGGGGTGATCTGCAATTGCCCGGTGTTCGGGTCGATGGACATGGGAGGGTCCGAATCCACCGGTTGGGCTGCTGAATACCCTGCGGCATAGGTGACCTGGGTATAAGGCGGCGCACTTGGAAAAGGCGCAGGATCCGTCGCGGTGCCACCGATGAATGGCGCACAAAGACCATAGACAAGCTGGTCGCCATCCGGGTCGGTAGCTGAAAAGTCGATGGTGGTCGGCTGGTCCAGGCACAACGCGATCGCTGGAAGATCACCGAAGCGCGGAGAGCTGTTGGTGGAAAGGGGTGGTCCAGGGATACTGGCTGTACAGGTCAGACCTTGCTGTCCGTTCAAGTTCACCATGGCAGGCGTGCGGCAACACCGTTGATAGCTGATCGTATACCCACCAGCAATTGGAGGTAGGGTGAACACATGTTCGTAAACCGCGGTCCTCACACACACCGTGGGTGGTGCGGTCAAACACGGGTCGTTGAGTTCCACCGGGACCGGGTCCTCGCCCGAATACGCTACATCGGTCGACGTCACCTGCTGACCTGCAGCATTGTATACGGCCAGTTGAGCCGCAGCGTCAAAGCCCGTGTTGTTCGCGTTGTCAGGGCCACAATCCCGGTATAACACGAGTGTCACCCGGTATTGGTTACCGCCCAGGTGATCATAATACATGTTCCCACCGATGATGTGGGTAGCCATCACCTGAGTACTGATGATCGATAGGAACAACGCGAACAGGAACGCATGCCGGAAAGATGACCGTAATATAGTGCCTTAGGTTGCCCGTTGTTCATTCAACCCACTTCCATACCCAGGACGGACCATCATCACTCGATCGAACAAGATGTCCCGGATGTCACCGATCAACCCATACGGTCTTCGATAGCCTGCCACTCCTCGGCGGAGCATACACGGTACGTTTCGCCTGATGCACGGAGCATGTCCGCGATACGTAGTTGCTCAGGATACACCTTGGCTTCCACGTCGTGACGCACCCACCGTCGTCCTACCTGCTGCAGTTCCACGAACGCTTTTGGTGAACGTATCCGGTAGAAGTGCCGTTCGTCGATCATACATCGGTATTGCGGCCACTCCCAGCCAACTTCCGACAGACTATCTTCCACCCGGTTCAACATGAGCGCTTTCCTTGAACGTACCGCTGAAGCCATGGTCGCCGAGCATGGCAAGGACTTGGGCCGTTTGGCCGTGATCCTTCCAGGACAACGCGCAGGAGCGGTCTTGCGAAAGTACTTGGCCAAGCGCATCGGCGAGGCCTTCTGGAGCCCGGAATGGCTCGACATGGGAACATTCATGGAGCGCATCGCGCACGTTCGTCAAGGAAAGCGATCGGACCTGCTGCTGATGATGTATCGCGCTCATCGAACATTGGCGGGCGAACGGGCAGAACCCTTGGATGCCTTTCTGCAGTGGGCCCCTGTCGTGCTCCGCGATATGAGCGATGTGGACATGCATCTGGTGGACCTGGATGACCTGTACCGGGACCTGCGCGAAATGGAGATCCTCGACTCGTGGAGCACGGAACTCGGTGAACAACTGAGCGCTGGTCAACAGCGTCTGCTGGGGCACTGGCAGGATACCGGTCGGTTGCATCGACTGATGCACACATTGATGGAGGAGCGGGCCTTGGGCTCCAGCGGTTGGGTGGCCCGTCAAGCAGCCCTTCACGTGGCGGGAACCGAATTGCCTTGGGAGACCGTTTGGTGTGTCGGTGCCAATGCACTGGAGCCAGCAACCACCGTGGTGCTTCGGCAGATACGGTCCATGGGGCGTCTACAGGTGGCCTGGGATGCGGACCACTACTACCTGGATGACCCTGACCAGGAGGCCGGTCGTTTCTTGCGCCGCTCCATCGGATCATTGGGCCAGGGTTGTATTCCTCCGACCAATGACCTTCTGGAACGTCCTCGTTCCATACGCTCGGTGATCGTGCCCGAGCGATTCGCTCAAGCACAATTCGCTGCACAGATCCTGCAGGAGATGGACCCTGATCAACGGGGAGATACCACCGTGGTACTCGCTGATGAAGAACTTCTCATGCCCTTGTTGTCCGTCATGCCAGGTGATAGCGGTCCGATCAACATCACTGCTGGCATCCCGTTATCCCGGCTACCCGTGCATGGGCTGGTGGAGAATTTCCTCGATCTGCACGCGGCATTCCATGGTAGTGGACATTTGGAATTGAACGGTCTGCTCGGTTTCCTCTCCCATCCGTTCCTCGCAGCTCTTACCCAAGGTACTGCTTGCTTCAATCAGCTAACTCGATCGGAACGCCGATCGATGCCCAAGGATGAGGTCATCGGTGTGCTGGCAAGCGAGAATGCCATGGCGATGGTAGCCTTGATACGCGATCTGGAACATCCTCAACTCCATGCGGCCTTGATGGCGTTGTTCGGTCATCTTGCAGAGGGCATTGTCCAAGATGCCCTGGCCTTGGAACAGATCTATCGTGCAGCAGCCATCCATGAGCAGCTATACGCGTCGCTGAGCCAGGAAGGGATCCTTTTCCCGGATCATACAACTGAACGATCGGTATACCGACGTCTGGCGGGCGACGAAAGACTGGGCTACTTCGGGGACCCCGAACAAGGAGTCCAGGTCATGGGCTTCCTGGAGACCCGCGCATTGTCAAGGTCAAGGCTCATCGTGCTAGGTGCCAATGATGGCATTCTTCCGCAGGCATCGCAGCAACAGAGCTTCATTCCGTTCGACATCCGACGAGCATATGGACTACCATTACGAGCAGACAGCGAGGCCATTTCAGCCTACCATACGTACCGGATGCTTCAAAGCGCGACCTCGTGCACGATGGTATCGGATGCAGGCGGCTCGGCCGATCCAGGCGAACCCTCCAGGTTCATCGCACAATGGGAGCATGAACTGGTACCGCGGTCCCGGACCAGTGTTGAACGGGTCCTACTTGCCTTGTCGTCCACCGAGCGCCCGCAGGCCAGGATAGCGATCCAACGGTCCAATGCCATACAACAACACGTGTTGAAGTGGGCCCAACGGGGCATCTCTCCCTCCGCGTTGGGAGTCTGGTTGCGCTGCCCGTTGGACCTGTATTTCAGCTATGTCCTGGGGATCAAAGCGCCCGAAGATCGCTCGGACAAACTAGGAAGTGATGTGCTTGGAAGCGCCGTACACGAGGTGTTCCAGTCGTTCACTGAACCCCATCTGAACAGTGCGCTCACCCCAGCCATCCTGCGTTCATGGGTCCCGGAGGTGCGCGACTCCTTGCTCCGGATCCTCACCAAGCAGACCCTGTATTCGGAGTTGGAGCAAGGTCATTCCCGGCTGCGTATCGACATGGCCACCAAGGCGGTCCAGGACCACTTGGAGCAGGAAGCGATCCGGTTGGAAGAACACCCGTCCCTCATACCTATCGCAGTGGAAACCCAGCTTTCCGCAGTACTACCGAACGGGGTACGTTTGACCGGGCGATGCGACCGTATCGACCTGCGGAACGACATCGTACACATACTGGACCTGAAGACCGGATCGGTCCTGGACAACACATTGAAGGTAAAGGGATTGGAACGATCGTCCTTTGGCGAGGACCATGGATATGCCCTTCAACTGCTTGCCTATGCATGGGCCTACCTGACCATGTATCCGAATTGCACATCACTGCGCACTGGAGTGATCCCTTTGCAGCGCGCTTCCCGGTCCGAGGGGATCCACCTCAGCATCCATGGCAATGACCTGATCTCACGTGCCCAGTATGCCGACCTCACGGCGTTGTTCGTGGACCTTACTAACGAATTGGTGCACAGCGACCTGCCATTCACCCATTCGCCCACGAGCATGTATTGTACGTGCTGCGTGGCATGAACCTTGGGATGCTCGCCGCTACTTTCGGGATCGCACCACCCGGAGTTGAAGATACTTCATCCGCAGGGATGGTCGGTGAACGGGAGCGCATCACAAGCATCCTATCAACGCAGAAGGCCGCCCATAGGACGGCCTTCCTGTAAGCGACCTCGCTACTATTTGTAGACGATCTTGTGGGTGGTTGTGTTACCACCTCGCTTGAGGCGAAGGTAGTAGACCCCGTTGCTTTGGCTGGTCAGGTCCATCTCCTTGCGGTAGGCCCCTTCGAACCCAGTGACCGCATCGGTAAAAACCGACTGTCCCAAGGCGTTGATGATCTCAACGTTGATGTCCATGGGAGTGGTGTTGGTGAAGCTGAAAGCGAAGACCCCGTTGTTCGGGTTCGGGAGTACGGTGACACCACCATCCTCTTCCACGGAAGCCAAGCTCTTGTAAATGCCACCAGTACGATCCGCCCCACCCAAGGCCAGGTAATAGCTAGCATTGTTCTTTGCGTCCGAGGTCCATGAATCCTGTGCGATCTCGAAATCCGCCTTTCCCGTCACCGGGATCGTAGCTACCAAGTACTCTTTGCCTGCAAGCCAACGGGCGCCCGTGGACTCCATGGGTGTGATGCCGAAGCCGGCATAGACCTGATAACGCTGGGATCCTTGTTCCCGCACCGCTCCGGAGCGCATGGTGGGTAGGTACTGTGCAGCAGGACCTTCTTGGACCATCGTACCTAGCGTAGCACCCGTGGATCCATCCCACCGGATCGCGAACACCAACGATGAAACGATACCACTGAAGTCCGAGGATGGCTTCACATACACATCCAACTGATCTCCGTTCCGGTACATCCCGATGTCTACCGGACTTTGGGCATGGGCCATGGGAGAAAGACCGAGGACAAGCGCTGCGGAAGCGATTAGATTGTTCAGGTGGCTCATTCGGATGCGTGGTGTTCGTAGATCACTGCGACTGGTGCAGGAAGGCGCAAGGTAACAAAGTGGTGCAAAGATCACAAGAGCTTTCGACCAATACCCCCCAGAAACCGAACAGGGGCCCTTGCGGACCCCTGCGCGGTAACCTGCAAGGAAAAAATGGAACCAGACAAGACCAGGAAGTGGGTCTTGGTACTTCAAAGACGCCGCACCTGGTATCGGGTTGCCTCCACCTGAAAAAAATCATGGAGTGAACTTGTACCCCACTCCGCGGATGGAGTGGAAATGCCTTGGCGAACGAGGATCCACCTCGAAGTACTTGCGAAAGGCCACGATGAAATTATCGACGGTGCGGGTGGTTGGGAAAACGTTATACCCCCAGACCTTCTGCAGGATCTCCTCCCGGGAGACCACTTCACCGCTCCGCTCGATCAGCAGCCGAAGCAGCATCATCTCCCGCTGGCTCAGGGTCCGGTTCTCACCGTCCCTTCCGCGAGCCATGTAGCTGCTGAAATCCACATGGTTCCCGTCGAAATCATAGTGCGTCATGACCGGCGCGGTCGTGGCCGTACCGGAACGCTGGACCAGTTTGTGAACGCGCAGCAACAGTTCCTCCAGCTCGAAGGGCTTCCCCAGATGGTCATCCCCCACACGTAGACCCCGGATACGATCCGCTGGAGCGGTGCGGGCAGTGAGGAAGAGCACCGGCGTGATGTCCCCTTCCAAACGCATGCTCTCCACCACGGAATAGCCGTCCATGCCGGGAAGCATCACATCCATGACGACCAGGTCGAAATGGGCACCGCGCATCCGTTCGATGGCCTCATGGCCCGTGGATGCCGTGGTGACCGCGAAGCCGTCCATCTCGAAGTTCAACTTCAGCGTGAGACGCAGTGCTTCCTCATCCTCGACCAGGAGAATGCGCTTGGGGCTCACAGGGGCGTCCATGTGTGCAAAGATGGCACGGCTAAATTTGTCCCGATGCTATTCACCCCCCTTCACGCCGAACAAGCGAACGCCCTCCGGTCCGGCACTTTGGTGGCCCATCTGGGCATCACCTACCATGTGGATGAGGAAGGGCGGTTCTGCGCGACCATGCCTGTGGACGCTCGAACCCACCAGCCCATGGGCCTGCTGCATGGTGGGGCCACAGCTGCATTGGCCGAGTCACTTGGAAGCATGGCCTCCGCGTTGATCATCGACCGGGACCGGCAAGGAGTGGTGGGCATCGAGGTGAACGCCAACCACCTCAAGGGCGTGCGCTCGGGACAGGTGACGGCCATCGGAGAGCCGGTCCACCTGGGCAGGACCACCCATGTCTGGAACATCCGGGTGATAGACGGTTCGGGAAAGCTGTGCGCCGTCTGCCGGCTCACCAACCTGATCATCGACCGCCCGTGAACACCCCGTGGAGCAGCCTGCGCGAGGCCCTGCAACACTGCCTCGACCGGAGGCTCACCTTCGCCGCCTTCCGCATAGCCGGTCAGGCGGTGCAGCTGCTGGTCCAACGCACCTCCAAGGTGCATCACGTGGGGACCACGGAACTGGATACACTTCGGAATGTCTTCGTGATCGCCCCCTTCGCACACACACAGCGAACGATCTTGGTGCTCCAGCCCGACGAACGGTTGAGCTTTCATGCGGACACGGGGCCCATCGAACTCACGTTCCCGGAGAGCGCACCATGCGAACCATACCCCCCCAAAGCTTTGGACGGGTCCATGGACCAAGCTGCCTATGCCCGCATGGTGAACGAGGCATTGATGGCCATTGAACGTGGCACCCTTCGTAAAGTGGTCCTTTCCCGGACCAAGGACGTCGCGCTTCAAGCCCCGGATACCGCCGACCTTTTCATCCGCGCACTCTCCGATCTTCCGTCCGCCTTCATCTGCCTGGCCCATACCCCGGACCATGGCACCTGGCTGGGCGCATCACCCGAAAGGCTGCTGCGGAAGAAGGGCGAGCAGGTGGAAGTGGATGCGATCGCCGGGACCATGTCCGCGTCCGATGCACCGGCCGACCCGTCGCAATGGGGTAGGAAGGAACGTGATGAACAGGCCTTGGTCACCGAACAGGTCGAACGGGTCTTGAGCCGGGGCGGGGTGCGGTCGGTGGATGTTCATGGACCGGAGGTCCTGCGGGCCGGGAACGTGGCCCATCTGCACACGCGTCTCATCACCTCCGGCACGGGGCTGTCGCTGGCGCGGCTTATGCTGGACCTCCACCCCACCCCCGCTGTTTGTGGCACCCCAACAGACGTGGCCATGACCTTCCTGACTGCACATGAGCCGCATGACCGGGTCCTCTACGCAGGGGCTTGGGGGCCTTGGCAGGCTGATAATGGGACCGAGCTGTTCGTGAACATCCGCTGCATGCAGGTGTTCGACCAGCACGTGCGACTTTACGTGGGCGGGGGGATCACCGCAGGATCGGAGCCCGGGCACGAATGGGAGGAGACCGAACACAAGGCGCAGACATGGGAGCGGATCATCCGGGCTGGACAGGGTCGGATAACTTAGCGGCCCCCATGCCCACCAGTGATCATTTCGCCGCCGCAGAGCTGGCCCGTCTTTGCGTCGCCAAAGGCATCCGGCACGTCGTCATCAGCCCTGGCTCGCGCAGTGCTCCGCTGGTCATCGCGTTCGATCGTCAGGAAGGCATCCAGTGTCTTCAGGTGATCGACGAACGCAGTGCCGCCTTCTTTGCCTTGGGCATGGCCCAGCAACTGCAGGCACCGGTGGCCTTGATCTGCACCAGCGGAAGTGCGGTATTGAACTACGGCCCGGCCATCGCGGAGGCCTTCTACCAACGCGTCCCACTGCTGGTCCTCACCGCCGACCGGCCTGAGGAATGGGTGGACCAGGGCGAAGGGCAGGCGATCCGCCAGCAGGGCGTGCTATCCCTGCACATGCGCAAGAGCGTACAGTTGCCGCGGATACTGAGCGACGAACTGGCCCGCTGGCAGTGCGGTCGCCTGATCAACGAGGCGATCGATGCCACGCTGATCCCGGTGGCAGGGCCCGTGCACGTGAACATCCCTTTCGCCGAGCCGCTCTATGGAACGACGGAGGTGGACGCACCAGTGTCGCGTACCATCGCCCAGGTGATGACCGAATCATTCATCCTGCCCGAGCATGCGCGCTGGATGATCCACCAGTTGTCCACCCAACGCAAGGTGCTCATCCTGGCCGGTCAGGGTGTGTGGAGCAAGGGCCTGCAACAGCAGTTGGCACACCTCGCCAAGCTCCCCCAATGCGCGGTGCTCACCGAGGCCACCTCGAACCTGCACGACCATGGCTTCATCACCTGCATCGACCGGGTGATCGAAGCCGTGCCCCTGGCCCCCGACCCTGTGCCCGGGGTGGACCATGGCCCAACGCCCGGACCCGAGTACATCCCCAACATCCTGATCACCTTCGGCGGGGCGGTGGTGAGCAAACGGGTGAAGACCCTCCTGCGGAAATGGCGGCCCGAACAGCATTGGCACATCGATGCCGGCCAGCGCCATTACGACACCTACCAGAGCCTGACGCATGACGTTGCGGTGAACCCGGAGATCTTCTTTGCACAGGTGGCGCCACAGGTGCAGGCCATTGAAAGCGGGTATGCCTACATGTGGGAATACATCGACCAACAGACCACCACCCGGCATCATCAACTGCTGCAGGCCGCCCCTTTCTGCGACCTCACCGTGTTCGAGCAGGTGCTGCAGCGGATCCCGGCGGGAAGTGTGGTGCACTTGGCCAACAGCACGCCGGCACGCTATGTCCAGCTCTTCGAACGCGGGCAGGGCATGCACTACTTCAGCAATCGCGGCACGAGCGGTATCGATGGCTGCAGCAGCACGGCCGTGGGTGCAGCTTTCGTCAGTGAGCGGCCCACCACGCTGCTCACGGGGGACATGGCCTTCCTCTACGACAGCAATGCCTTCTGGAACAAGCATCTGGGGCCGAACCTCCGGGTGATCGTGATCGACAACGGCGGGGGCAACATCTTCCGGTACATCGATGGTCCGGACCGCGACCCGGAGCTCCTGCACTGGTACGAGGCCCGCCATGGACGGGACCCCATGGCCCTGATCACCAGCTATGGGATGCCCTGCTATGAGGCCTTCGACAAGCCCTCGTTGAAGCACGCACTGGACCAACTGTACGAAACACACGATGGCCCGGCCTTCCTGGTGGTGCGCACGGATGCCGAGATCAGCCCGAAGGTGCTGCGCGACTATTTCAAGGAACTGCGTGGATGACATGGGTGACCTGAAACATCGGATACCCTCGTTCCTACTTCGGTTGTTGCCCTTGGCGGTGGTCGTTCCACTCATCCTGGGCATGTCCTTGCTGGAAGGTTCGGGGACCGCATTCCTGAGCGGCCGTTCCGCTTCCGGCAGGACCGTGTTCAAAGCGGAGCTGCAGGACATCTCCGGCCTGTTCGAAGGAGGTTCGATCACCATCGATGAGCATGTCCTGGAGTTCCCGGCTGAAACGGAAGGGGTCCAGCACCATTCCATCTGGGACCCGCGGAACGGGGTGTTCACACTCTCGTACCTGCGCCCGGGAATGGACGACTTCCTGTTCTTCCGGATCTGGGCCGTGCCCCGCACCTTCAAGACCATCTCCGGAGATCGGAACGCAGGTGCGGTCTATGAGTTCGAAGCCCTTTTCGAAGGGACCGAGCCACGTCCCGACAAGGGGAACGCCACCCCGTCGGTCCGGCTCACCTGCCGGCTTGAATACCGCATCTGATGGGCGCTCCCTTCTCCACCTGGCTCCATGCCTTCCGCCTGCGCACCCTGCCCCTGGCGGTGAGCAGCATCATCGTGGGCAGCGCACTGGCCGTGCCGGACAGTAGGATCAGTGCAGCGAGCACGTTCCGCCTGGAGGTCCTGCTGCTCGCTCTGCTCACCGCCATCCTGTTGCAGATCCTGAGCAACCTGGCCAATGACCTGGGAGACCACCTGCACGGCACGGACAACGCAGCACGTATAGGGCCGCAACGGGCTGTGCAGAGCGGAAGCATTCCTCCTGCTGCGATGAAACGCGCCATGCTTCTTTGCGGGGTGCTCGCCTTCGGCTCGGGTGTGGCCTTGATCATATCGGCCCTGGGCATTCGCCTGATGACGCTGGTTTTCCTGCTCGTAGGCCTGTTGGCCATCGGAGCCGCCGTGAAGTACACCTTCGGTCGCAACCCGTACGGATATGCCGGCCTGGGCGATGTGAGCGTGTTCCTCTTCTTCGGCATCGTGGGGGTGATGGGCACGCACTACCTCCATGCCCGGACCATCGAATGGATGCACCTGCTGCCCGCCGCAGGGTTCGGCCTGCTCAGTGCCGGTGTGCTGAACGTGAACAACATGCGCGACATCCGGAACGACAAGGCAAGCGGCAAGATCACGCTCGCTGTTCGCCTGGGCCCTGATGCCGCGAAGAGCTACCATGGTCTCCTGATCATCGGTGGCCTCACCTGCCTGATGCTCTTCACCGCACTGAACTTCCGCGGGATGCCCCAGTGGGGTTTTCTGGTCACCACGTCCGTGCTGGCCAGCCATCTGCGTGTGGTGTTGCGCAACCACGACCATGCTGCGCTGGACCCCGAACTGAAACGCCTGGCCCTGGCTACTTTCGCCACGGCGATCGCGTTCGCGGTGGGCCTCTGGCTGGTCTGATGCACGGACCATACAAGGCATATGATGCGACGAGGAAACACGATACCTGATGATCTCAGAGCGACATGATCCGCGCCCGCTGGATGGGACATACTCTGATGCCCCACTTTGAGCTGGGGACGAGCAAGGGCCCGATCGCGGCGCGCACGGTCTGGTACCTCATCGCCTGGGATTGCGAACGTCCCGAGGTGCGCGGCATCGGTGAGGCGGCCCTGTTCCCCGGCCATAGCAAGGAGTTCCCGGCGGACGTCCGGACCAAGCTCCTGGAGCTCTGCGCGGATACCAGCAACTGGGCCCACCGCCTGAGCAGCGACCTGGTGGAGGTGCCCAGTGTGCGCTTTGCCGTGGAGCAGTGCATCCGCGATCTGGCCGCGAGCGGCACCAAGGAGCTCTTCCCCTCATCGTTCACGCTGGGCCAGGCCGGCATCCCCATCAACGGACTGGTGTGGATGGGCGACAAGGCCACCATGCGCCATCGCATCCGGGAGCAGATCGAGGCGGGGAACAGTTGCGTGAAGATGAAGATCGGGGCCATCGGCATCGATGATGAACTGGAGCTACTGGCGGCCGTGCGACGTGAATTCAGCGCCACGGACCTCACCCTGCGCGTGGATGCCAACGGTGCGTTCAATGCCCGGAACGCCATGGAGGTGCTGGAGCGCTTGGCGGAACTGGAGGTGCACAGTATCGAGCAACCTGTGCCCGCCGGGCTGTATGAGGTCATGGAGGAGCTGTGTGATCGATCACCGCTTCCGATCGCCTTGGATGAGGACCTGATCGGCCTGAACCAGAGCGACAGCAAGACGGACCTTCTGGACCACGTGAAGCCGCAGTACATCGTGATCAAACCCAGCCTGGTGGGTGGATGGGCCGCAACGCGAGAATGGATCGAACTGGCCGAAGGAAGAGGCATCGGGTGGTGGATCACCTCGGCGCTGGAGAGCAGCATCGGACTGAACGCCATCGCGCAGTTCACCGCCACTCTGGACGTGGAACTTCCCCAAGGACTGGGTACCGGCAAGGTCTACGTGAACAACATCCCATCACCCCTGCTGGCCGAACGCGGCTACCTTCACTACCGGCCCGAGGTGGCATGGGACCTCTCCTCCCTGGACCTGTCCGCATGAAGCATCTGTTCTCGGTCCACCTAACGGCGGGCGTCTTACGGTAGATGGCCAAGCGACCCACATACCCCACCACCATGGACACCGCCTTCCAGCGGCTGACCGTGGACGGTGTGACCATGAGCGCCCAGGATGCAGAGCGCACCTTCGCCAAGGCGATCAACAAAGGCGGACGTTCGGGACAGGAATGGCGAAGGGAACTGCATTCGACCATCTCTCACCTGACCCTGATGTCCAGTGGCCTGCCGGCTGCCACCAGCGGCACCACGGGCCCTCCCAAGCAATACCGCATCCCAAGGCGCGACCTGGTGAACAGTGCACGCCTCACAGGCGACACCTTTGGTTTGAAGGCCGGTGACCGCGTACTGCATTGCCTGCCCTGCGACTTCATAGCCGGGAAGATGATGGTGGTGCGTGCCTTCGTCCTCGCACTCGATGTCCACTTCATCGACCCTAAAGGCAGCATCCTGGGGAACCTGAAGGTGAACGACCGGTTCCGCTTCACCGCCATGGTACCCTTGCAGCTACACCGCATCATCCAGGAGGACAAAGAACGTGTGGAGCGTCAGTTCGACACGATCCTGTTGGGTGGAGGTCCGGTGAGCGATGCGCTGAGGGAGGACATCCGGGACCTCGACGTGAAGGTGTTCCAGAGCTACGGCAGCACGGAGACCGTGACCCATGTGGCGCTGCGGCACCTCAACGCGGTGGACGGGGAGGACAGCTTCACGGCGATCGGCAGGGTGCATTTCGGACGCGACCCGAGGGGATGCCTGGTGGTGTATACGCCGCATCTCAGCGTCAAACAACACGTGACCAACGACCTTGTGGAACTGGTGGACGACACTCATTTCAAGTGGCTCGGCCGTTATGACAATGTGATCCTGACCGGCGGGAAGAAGATATTCCCTGAGCAACTGGAGGCACGCACCGCCGGCATCCTCCCCTATCCCCATTACTTCACTGCCGTGCCGGATGATGTGCTGGGACAGGCCGTCATGCTGGTCCTGGAGACCGACCGGCCGCAGGAGGAGGTCCTGCCTGAAGTGCTGAACAAACTGATGGTGACCCTGCATCCACATGAACTGCCACGCAGGGTGCAGGCCTTGCAGCGCATCAAGCGTACCAGTGGTGGAAAAGTGATCCGGGACTGAGCTTTTCAGATCAAGCGCTGACTGGTCCACATGGAAAGATCGGCTCCGATCATTTCCGCTAGGCGGGCATCGTGTTCCCGATAGAAAGCTCCCCATTGAACCAGCACGTGTGGCTCCATTGGCGGAAACGCTTTGTTCGATCGGTTCGCGTCCTGAATGGCACCTCCCAAACGCAGGTACACAGGATAGGGTAGAACGGAGCGCACGGAGCGCTTGATCGGATTGCTCTCATTCCGGAGCCAATGGATAGCCGCCGCAAGCGCACCTGACCTGGCCTGGGATGTTTCATTGTGCACCTTGTCCTTCGCTTTCAAGGTATGCGGTCCGACCCCCATTGATCGAAAAAGCGCATCGCATACACTCTGTGGATCACGCTTCAGGTCCTCGAAACGGAAGACATGCACCTGATCCTTCGGAAAGACCCCCCAGATCACCTCCAGGGAGGCAGCATAAAGGCCGTATCCAACGAAAAGATCATACAGCTCATCACCCTTCTTACCCTCGCGCAATAAGCGCTCCATGTAACCGTGGTCATATGTCATCCATCCATCGTAACAGGCCATCCGGTATGCTGAATAGGCACGTTGAACAGGGTCTCGAACAACCATGGCTAATTGACAGTCCGGGTTGTGTTGCTTGAGCCTTACCAATGCCGAACTGAATTGGTACAGGTTCGACATCTTGGCTATCCTTCGGACACCTTCGGGAACGACTCGTGGAAAATACCGTTCCATGAACCGGTCGATATCATCCTCGTACTCCTTCGGATCTGAGAAATAGGTGAACTCCATGCAAAGCGGGTTCAACAGATTCGGATGCTCTCCCAAGTAGTTGGATAGAGACGTGGTGCCAGCCTTTTGAGCACCAATGACCATCAACTCAATGGATCCTCGTTTCATTTCAAATCATTTGACAGCCAGGCATACAAGGCCCAGAACCGGATCACTTCATATTGTTGAGCGCTTCCTTGTCCAAGGGCTCCTCCTTGTCATCATCCAACGGCTTGGCCGCCGTATAGATCCGCCATTTCGCCAGAACGGCCTCCATATCCGCGGGCAACGCACTTTCGAAGTGCATGCGCTCGCCGGTGATGGGGTGGTCGATATCCAAGGTCCGGGCGTGTAACGCCTGCCGTGGTAGCAGGTGGAAACAGTTCTCCACGAATTGCTTGTACTTCGTGAACGTGGTGCCCTTCAAGACCCGGTCGCCACCATAGGCGGAGTCGTTGAACAGCGGGTGCCCCATGTACTGCATGTGCACCCGGATCTGGTGGGTACGGCCCGTTTCCAGCTTGCACTCCACCAGGGTGATGTAACGAAAGCGTTCGAGCACCTTCCAACGGGTGGTGGCGGACCGCCCTTGGTCACCCTCGGGATAGACATGCTGCACCGTACGGTCCTTGGGACTGCGACCGATGTGCCCCTCAATGACCCCTTCGTCTTCCTCGAAGTCGCCCCAAACAAGCGCGTTGTAACGCCGATCACTGGTGCGGTCGAAGAACTGGCGCGCCAGGTGTGTCAGGGCCTCCTCGGTCTTGCCTACGACCATCACACCACTGGTATCCTTGTCCAACCGGTGTACCAATCCGGGTCTGGGGATCTCCGCGCCGGGCGTTGATGGAAGCTTTCCGAAGTGGAACAGCAATGCGTTCACCAACGTCCCTGTCCAATTGCCATGCCCGGGATGCACGACCAGCCCAGCCTGCTTGTCAATGACAAGGATATGCTCATCCTCGTACAGCACGGTCAAGGGAATGTCCTCAGGAGCCAGCTCCACTTCACGCTGAGGATAGGGCAGCACGATGCTGATCTCATCCCCCGGCTTGACCTTTTGACTCGGTTTGGCGGACTTGCCATTCACCAACACATTGCCCGCCTTGGCTGCCACCTGGATGCGGTTCCGGGAAGTGTGCGCCAAACGATCGAAGAGGAACTTGTCCAGTCGAACCAGCGACTGACCCGGATCGCAGACGATCCGATGATGTTCATAGAGCTCCTGCTCCTCCCCCGCTTCAACCTCTTCGTTCTCCATCAGTGCTGTATGATCAGTCTTCCGACACGCAAGTCGCCCCCGTCGGTATTCATGACCCGTAGGAGATATAGTCCATTCCGCAATCCTGAGCCATCCACCTCTTCCATTCCCATGACCATACGCTGGAGCACCACCCGGCCAAGTCCATCCAATACCTCCATGCGGACAGGAGTATCCGTTCCCGAGATCACCCGGAAGCTACTGGACACCGGGTTGGGAACAACCATGATCCCCCCATCCGCGGAAATTTCCGGGATCCCAATGAAGGGATCGACAGCGGCCATGAACACCGGCCGCATCATCAATGACCCTTGGAATACCGTTTGTTGCCAATTCGACCCCACTTTATAGGAAATGCGGCTCTGGTTGTTACGGTTCCGGTCGAATCCCACGTTCATGCTCGTAGCGCTGGTCTGGGTCCATCCGACATAGAACGTGCCCGCCACACGTATCGTATCGTCCAAGGGATACTCCACGAACCGGTTGAGTCCCTCCTGTTTATACTGGGGAGTGGAGAATGTGAAATTCCGATGCAGTACCACTTCCGGTGATAAGCTGCTCCAAACCGTGATGAAGAAGGAACCATCCTCCGGAAGCGGCTCAGGTGGTGCGTTTGCTTGTGGATTGAAGTAGATGCGGAGTGCCCTCAAGGAATCCTCCCCCACGATGTCGAAGCGATAGGCCAGCTGGGCACCAGCAGCGTCCAATCGATACCCCATCTCTGCCGACCCATCGTCGTACGCATAATAATTGCTCAGCTCTTGGACAAAGGTGATGGTATCGTTGTACTGATTAAGGTCCGGCTGGGTCCGTGCCAGGAAACGCACGCGCCAGAAGGCCGCATCCGTGCTCAGCGAGGGTTCGTAGAAGAAGGGGGCCGTCCCACTATTGATCGGATGAAGGCTGTTGAATACGCTGGAAGCGTTGCCCGATGTGTTGTTACCGTAGGGTGGAGGAGTTTCGAAAAACACTGGACCACCGTCGATGCCGGCCTGCATGCGCCATGTAATGAAACGATCGTTCACATCCAGGTTGCGGATCGGCAAGCTCAAGGAGTTCGCCATGTAAGCTTCCGGCGACTGCTCAAAGGCATGGAACGGGACGGAGGTATACGTCTGCAGGAGCGAGCTGGCGGGCTCCACGTAGGCCATGTCCACGATCACGGTATCGTCGAATGCCCGTGCCTCGGCCAAGCGAACGTAATCCAAGTGCCAATGGTCGAAGGATCCACTGAGCGTTGCATAGTTCAGGAATCGCATTCGGAAACCATCGCGAAGGAAGCGGTCCTCCAGAATGGGCAGGAGTACCTGATCGAACGTATCACTGGTATAGTAGGGTGTGCGCCATACCCTTACCCACGCATCCTCCTGAGGAGCGTAGAACTCCAGGACCAAGCTGTCCTGAGGCTGGGCTTCGGAATCACCGCTCAATCCACGAGGTTGCACGAAGAAGCTCAGGTAAACGGAATCCGCAGGAGAATAGGAAAGGTCGATCGGGACCGAGGTGAGGTGATCAGCTATGCCATAGGAGCTGAATTGCTCGAAATTGTAGGGATAGCCGGTTCGCGCCAGTCCATCAAAGGTGGCCACCCCGACAGTGGGTGGGGCGATCGGATACGTGCCGTTCACATGAACATCGTCATTCTCCCATAGGACCAACGGAGTTGGCGAGCCGTTCATGATGTACGTTCGATCATCCGCTGGGACGCGGTAGACCAACAGGGAATCCTGCACCAGGGGAGGAGACAGGAAGCGCAACGTGTCCTCGGGAAGGGATTGAAGGGTATCGAAGATTGTGTATGCCGGCCAGGCATCGACCAATGTCACTTCAGGGGGGAAGCTGGTCACGTTCCGCACGGTGAGCTGCACCAGCGGTAGCGGAGCGCGTGTCACCACGGGCACATCAGGGTCGGTCAGGTCGATGGTGAACCGGAACGTGGTGTCGTCGGCAAACACCATATCAGCGGTGGATGCTCCGCCCACTTCCAGCGCATAGATGGTCTCTTCCAGGGTGACACCGGGGTCCGAGGCTGACGCCCAACGTTTCAGGGTGCGGTCGATGGAAAAATCATCCATCAGGGGCAGCACCTGAGGCAGAACGTCATACAGGAAATGGGTATTGAGCGTGGATTTTCGACCGGCCTGCTCAAGAACTTCCGTAGGCCTGACCGAAAGCGCTTCCAACCGTTCGCCCTGTGCGTATACACTGGTCGTCGCGAACAAGGCCAGCAAGGACCCTAGCAGCTCAATGGATCGTATCGTTCGTTTCATTGGGTTCAAAATGCACTGGATCGTTCCAACCGCTAACCGGGGCCAACCCGACAGTGTCCATGGTCAACCAAACGTCTATGCTTGAACCCATGGCGATCCGATCGAAACCTCCTGCTCCCGGGGATTGGCGAAACACCCGGGCAAACGTGGAATCGACGCTCGTATTGCAACCTTCACAAGAGACGAGCACTCCTTGGTTCAACGATGCCATGTTCAAAACAGCCCCCACTTCGGCAAAGGTCAGACCTCGCAGATCCGGAACTGGTACACGCTCACCCTGGTCGCCACTGCCCAGCACCAGGGCAATGGAACTTCCCCTGCGCACCCTGGTCCCTGCCGCAACACGATCCCCGTCGATGCGTTGCTCAATGACACAGTCCACACAAGGGTCCGGCCTGTACTCCAAGCCACTCACCTTGAGGCCAAGGATCTCCATGACGGACAACGCTTGGCGTTTCGAAAGGTCCACAAGATCGGGCATGTCGATCATAGGCGGCCGCTGCGCATTGAGCACGAGATAGACCTTCCTACCCGGCTTCACCTCGGCACCTGCCAATGGATCCTGGCTGACCACCCCGCCCTTTACGGCCTGATCATTATACACCGAATCGATCACCATGGCCACCATATCCCGATCCGCTAAGGCCTGCTGCGCATCCACCACGTTCAGACCGGTAAGATCAGGCACGATGCTCACCGTTGAATGCCGCGTGTACGACCGCAGCCAAAGGCACCCGATGAAAAGGGCGACCACGGACAGGACGATCGGAAGTGCAAATCGGAACCGGCTCATCTGTTTCGCCCCGGAACGATATGGACGAACGGCAAATGTAGGTCTCAGGCATCCCAGCAAGACCGGCCCCGGTCGAGTTCATGATCCGGCAAGAACATCGCACTTGTCGGTTGGCCGATGTTGCTCATCTTCGTCCACTGAAGTCAACCATCGATCATGCCTCAAGAACGACCGCTCATCGCCGTTTTCCGTGGTGGCTATTCAGGAGAGTCGGTGATCAGCCACCAAAGCGCTGCACGTTTGCTTGCCGCCTTGGACCCATCGAGATACCAACCTCTGTTCGTCACCATCGAACGCAACGTATGGTCCTGTCACGATGCGGCCGGTTCCGAGTTCCCACTGGACAGGGCGGATCTCTCGGTCATGTTCGAGGGTCGGTCACGTCAGTTCAATGCTGCATTGATCGCCGTGCATGGCCCTCCTGGAGAGGACGGTACACTCCAAGGATATTTGGATATGGTGGGTGTTCCCTATCAAACCGGGGGCGTCCTATCCATGTCCATGACGTTCAGCAAATTCGCCACTACTGCGATGCTCCGCGAGCAGGGCTACCATGTCGCTCCGTCCGTCCTGGTGCGTTCACATGGCCAACGACCCGACCCCGGATCCCTCGAGCTTGGCTATCCCTGCTTTGTCAAGCCGGACCAGAGTGGCAGCAGTCTCGGAGTCTCGAAAGTCGCTCGCCCCGATGACCTTGGAGCCGCACTGGACAAGGCCTTCCTCGAATGTGATGCTGTGATGATCGAAGCAGCCGTGAAGGGCAGGGAACTCACTTGCGGGGTCCTTATCACGGACCGTACGTACACTCCATTGCCGGTTTGTGAGATATCGACCAGTCGTGAATTCTTCGACTATGAAGCGAAGTATCACGCCCAGGATACTGTTGAGACCATTCCGGCCGAACTACCTTCGGATGTGACCGCCCTGGTCCAACAGCGATCGGTGGGTATTGCAAAGGCGTTGGATTGCAAGGGCATGATCCGTGTGGACCACTTCTGGACCGGATCCGACCTCGTGACCATCGAGATCAACACCGTTCCAGGATTCAGTCAAGCAAGTATCTATCCGAAGATGCTGGAAGTAAGTGGACTGGGAGTGGAAGCTACTTTGGCGCGTATGGTGGAGAGCCTGATCGTGCAGCCGAATTCCCGGGCCCTGACACATCACTGATGAAGGACCCGCATATCGAAAAGCTTGGTATCGAGGAGCTACCGAGCGTTTTGATCATCTGCCAGCACTTCCCGCCGCTCAACCGCACGGCTGCCCGTCGTCCATACTACCTCGCTAGGCACCTGGCCAGTAAAGGTCACATAGTTTCAGTGGTGACCCAGGAAACAGGACCTGGAGATGATTGGAACACATCCCTGCAAGGCATGGATGTCGTCCGCTTCCCCGTGTCACGGGAACTCAAAAGCGCCCCTTTCTGGCAACGATGGTTATTAAGTGTTCATTGGCGCTTGATCCTCACCCCCCTGCGACCTGTGATTGATCTGATCACTGATCTTCTCCTCCCGTTGAACCCAAGATCACGTCTGGATATCGGACCCCACGACATTCAGCAGCGGATTAAGAGGCACGATGTGGTCATAGCCACTGGGCCCGGTTGGTCCATGTTCGAGTTCGGAGCCCTGGTGAGCCGGGAATGGAATAGCCTCTTTCTACCGGATTATCGGGATCCATGGAGTGTGGACATGCCCGAGGTAGGCCTCTTCGTGTTGTCGCACCATGGCAAACCTCCTTTCGCTTGGCTGAGGGAACATCGTATGCGCCGTTTGGAGAGGAGGTTCACGAGGCATGCCCACGGAATCACAGCAGCGACTCCTCCATTTCTTGATAACGCATTGAGCGTTATCGGCGACCGGCCTTCAGCAGTGGTCTTCAATGGCCACGAAGCCATACATCATCCCCGTCGGTCGTCGCCCACGGAAAGATTCACTTTGGTCTATACCGGCTCTGTCTACTGGGAACAGGAATGGGAGCTTTTGTCCGATGCATTGAGCAGGATGAGGATAAGCCACCAGAGCGAATACCGGGACTTGCATATCCTATTGATCGGGGCAACCTCCACACACGTGCCGACCATGGAACGTGTCCAACGAATGATCGATAAGGAACCGTGCATCACAGCGATCAAACGGATGGACCGGGATTCCACGATCAAGGCACAGGGCGACGCGGACCGCCTTCTGCATTTGGGCTTCCGCGGAAAGAAAGGGATCGTCCCACTCAAATTCCTTGAGTATATCCACGCAGAGGTGCCCATCATCCAAGTCAGTTCCGGAAATGACATACAGGAAGCGATCCTGAAGCGGACCCGCACAGGAATTGTGGCTTCAGATGCTGATGCACTATTGAACGTTCTGTTGGATGGTATCTTTTCGTGGCGCAACGGACACGTGCATACACACGAACCGGACCTGGTGTCCTTGATGGAATTCACTTGGGAACACCAAATGGAACGTTGGCGTCAGTTCATCCTCACGATGCACAATTACCACCCACGAGGAAGACCGGTCCTCAGGTGAGTGATCCTCTAGTCATTCGCTCCTCCAGAAATTTTGCAAATTGTGCAACCGCTCGGGCCCGGTGGCTCATCGAATTCTTGGCCGAGGCGCTCATTTCGGAGAACGTTCGCTCGGAACCGACCGGCAGGAAGACCGGATCATAACCGAAACCACCCATCCCTCTAGGTGCGGTCGTGATCGATCCGTCCACGGCTCCTTCAACGAGGTACTCACCTTGTTCATCAACAAGGGCCAGCACTGTCCGAAAGCGTGCTGTTCGAGGCTTTAGGCCATTCATCTTTTCGATCAGCAGTTGGATGTTCGCTTGGGAGCTGCGGGCTTCACCCGCGTATCGGGCCGACCGAACACCAGGTGCTCCTTCCAGAACATCCACCTCAAGGCCCGTGTCATCCGCGACACAGGGCAGGCCACAACGGCGATGGGCCTCCCTCGCCTTTTGCAGCGCATTCTGCTCGAGGGTCGACCCGGTCTCGGGCAATTCATCCGTGATACCCACCTCGGAGAGGGTCAACAATGCGATCTCCTGCGGCATTAGCGTCCTGAATTCAGCCAGCTTGCCGGCATTCGATGTGCAAATGACCAACTGTTCCATGGTGGTGAAAGATCGTACTTTCGCCTCGATGATCGGCCACCTCGCCGCGCATCATTGGATGACCCCATGAGCATGCGGATCGAAGTCGACGCGAAACGTTGGAAGCCCATCCCTGACCTCCGTGAGCTGTTGGCGCATCGTGACCTCTTCTTGACCCTGGCCTACAGGGATATACGCGTTCGTTATGCACAAACATTCCTTGGCTTCGCCTGGGCGCTTGTGCAACCCATGGCCACCCTACTGATCATGATCCTGGTGTTCGACCGAGCAGTGAAGGTGGATACCGCGGGTCTACCTTATTCGCTGTTCGCCATCACCGGGATCAGTGCGTGGGCGTATTTCGCCTATGTTCTCAAGGAATCAGGTAATTCCATCATCGGTGCGCAGGAAATGGTGCGCAAGATCTACTTCCCCAGGATCATCATCCCGTTGAGCAAGGCGACCGTTGGATTGGTCGACCTGTCCGTTGCACTCTTGGTAATGGCCGCCCTCTTCGTGTACCATCAGGTCGTGCCAGGGCCGAACGCATTACTTGCGATACCATACTTATTGGGGATCATGCTGGCATCGGTTTCCACCGGGATCTGGATCAGCGCACTGACCATACGGTTCAGGGACCTTCAACATGTGGTACCCTTCCTGATCCAGTTCGGTCTGTTCGTCACCCCGGTGGCATACCCGGCACAGTTGGTCTCAAAGGCATTACCGCAATGGGCACAGGTGCTTTATTTCCTGAATCCCATGGCTGGCCTTATTGAAGGTTATCGATGGAGCCTCCTTGGCGTGGGAGACCCTGGCGGCCTTTGTCTGCTTTCGTACGCGGCCACGCTCTTCCTGGCGATCACAAGCTTACTTTATTTCCGTTCCGTGGAACGGTTCATAGCCGATCTTGTATGACCCATACTGCCTGCCATGGCCCATGGATCCGCATAAGGGCCACCGAGCCGCTCCCTCCTTGTTGCAACGTACCCATCGTCCCGATCCATAGCGCACGATGAGCGAGGTGATGATATCCGTGGAGGGCCTGGGCAAGGAGTATCACTTGGGAGGTAACAAGGGGCTTGATCTGCGTGGAGGACTGAAGCGTAACACGAAGGCGTTGTTGGGACGGTCGCAAGGAAGTTTCTGGGCACTCAAGGATGTCAGCTTCAACGTGGAGCGCGGGGACGCTTTGGGCATCATCGGTCGGAACGGGGCTGGCAAGAGCACTCTTTTGAAACTTCTCTCGCGCATCACCATGCCCACCACAGGGCGCTTCAGTATCAATGGGCGGGTCAGTTCCTTGCTTGAAGTAGGAACCGGATTCCATCCCGAATTGAGCGGCAGGGAGAACATTTTCCTGAATGGCACCATCCTCGGTATGCGGCGGGCGGAGGTCAAACAAAAGCTGGACGAGATCGTGGAGTTCAGCGGCGTGGAGCGTTTCCTGGAGAATCCGGTGAAGCACTATAGCAGTGGGCAGAAAGTGCGGCTCGCTTTCGCGGTAGCGGCCCATTTGGAGCCCGAAGTGCTCATCATCGACGAAGTGCTCGCTGTAGGCGACCTGGAATTCCAGCGAAAGTGCTTGGGCAAGATGAAGGATGTGACCAGCAACGGCCGGACCATCCTGTTCGTCAGCCACAATATGAGCGCCATCAATAGTCTTTGCAAGCGATGCATGTTGCTCAGCGATGGAATGGTCGAGGCCGAGGGTGATACCCGCACCATCATCAATCGCTATGTGCACTTCAACGACGATGCTCCCACCGGCCTACGCGAGTTCAGTGAGAAAACACCCACACGTGACGGCGCTGCAAGCCTCAGGTCCATGCGCTGGGTCGACCTGTCAGGGAACACGATCTCCCGGTCAAAGGTGACCGATGCGTTGGGGCTCGAGATCACTTATGAAGTACATAAGGCTGGCGTTCGACCGCAACCTGTGATATTCCTTCACAACTCTGAAGGGGACCTCGTATTCACCTCCTTTGCAGGCCTCGATGCACCATTGGGTCAGGGACTTGGAACACACTGTACCATACTCCGATTCCCACCTGACCTGTTCAATGAGGACACCTATTATGTCAGTATCTGGCTTACCACGTGGTTACCCCATACTGTACACCAGGTCCAAGAGAACGTCATGAACATCCAGATCATGGACGATCTGAACTCCTCGACCCGATCTCCATCGCACTACGTGATCAAAGGGGCTCTTCGACCCCGGTTCACGTGGGACATCATCCCGGTATAAGGCAATTACATTTGGACCATGGCCAGGAAGATCTTGATCACAGGAGCAGGGGGGTTCATCGGTGGGCATCTCTGCGAAGCCCTTGTGCGACAAGGCCATGATGTCCGTGCGCTCGTTCGCTACAACTCCACCAATAGCTGGGGATGGTTGGATCATGTGCCGAACGAGATCGGATCCGAGCTGGAAGTTGTGACCGGTGATGTGCGCGATCCGAATGCCATGCGCGTCGCCATGAACGGTATCGATCACGTGCACCACTTGGCCGCGTTGATCGGCATTCCCTACAGCTACAGCGCGCCCGACAGTTATGTGGACACCAACATCAAGGGCACACTGAACGTACTACAGGCCGCACGTGACGCGGATGTCTCTCGTGTCCTGATCACATCCACGAGCGAGGTGTACGGTACTGCGCGCGAAGTCCCCATCACCGAATCCCATCCACGACAAGGGCAATCCCCTTACTCCGCCACCAAGATCGGCGCCGACCACCTGGCCCTGTCCTACCACCTGAGCTTCGGTACTCCCGTAACGGTGGTACGTCCATTCAACACCTATGGCCCGCGCCAAAGTGCACGGGCCATCATTCCCACCATAATCACCCAGCTCATGGCCGGTGTGAAGGAGCTTCGACTTGGATCCATACACCCCACCCGCGATCTGGTCTTTGTGAAGGATACCGCTCAAGGCTTCATTGCAATTGCGGAGAGCGACCGCACCATCGGTGAAGAGATCAACATCGCGACCCAGAACGAGATCAGCATTGGGGACCTGGCCGCAATGATCATGGGTATGGTCGGGCACATGCCTCCCATAGTGACCAGTGATGAACGCTTAAGGCCCGTTGGGAGTGAGGTGGAGCGGCTGTTGGGCAGTGCAGTGAAGTTGCACGAACTGACCGGCTGGAAACCCCTGGTGGGGTTGGAACAGGGTCTTCGTGAGACCATCGATTGGTTCAACGAACCTACCAATCGCGCCGGTTACAAATGGGACCGCTACAATGTTTGAAACGTTGTTGGCCGGTATCCGAAGTATACATGACCATGTGGATGGACAGATCCCGTTGCATGCTCCATGGTTCGACGCCGACGATGAAGCTGCCGTTGTTGAGTGCGTTCGATCGAGCTTCGTGTCCTCTGTAGGTCCGGAGATCGTTGCGTTTGAGCGGGATCTCTGTGAACGGACCGGTTGTTCAGCTGCAGTGGCCGTGGTGAATGGCACGGCGGCATTGCATACTGCTCTTCTGATGGCCGACGTGGGGACCAACGACCTGGTGATCACCCAAGCCCTCACCTTCATTGCCACCTGCAATGCCATCCGGTACACCGGCGCCCAGCCCGTGTTCATCGATGTCGACGCTGACACCTTGGGTCTTTCGCCGGAAGCGGTGAAGCGCTGGCTTGAGGAGCAATGCGAAATGCACGATGGGAAATGCAGGCACCGCGATACCGGACGATGGGTCAAGGCCTGCATCCCCATGCACACTTTCGGGATGGTGATGCGGATCACTGAACTCCTGAACCTGTGCGAGGAATGGAGGATCACCGTGATCGAGGATGCCGCCGAGGCCTTGGGCTCCAGCCGCAATGGACGCCATGCAGGAACCTTCGCACCGATTGGAACGTTGAGCTTCAATGGGAACAAGGTCATCACTTGTGGTGGTGGGGGAGCTGTCCTGTTCAAAAGCATCGAGCTGGCGGCACAGGCAAAACACCTCACCACTCAGGCCAAAGTGCCCCATCCTTGGTCGTTCGCACACGACCGCACGGGCTACAACTACAGAATGCCCAACTTGAACGCTGCTCTTGCACGTTCGCAGTTGCGAAAGCTCGACCACAATCTGGCCGCCAAACGGGAGCTCCATCACCGCTATTCCCACCTACTTGCTTCCACGCCATGGACACTCGTGGGAGATCCTTCAGGAACCATCAGCAATCATTGGCTGAATGCCATCCTCTTTCGTGACCGCGAGGAACGAGATGCTTTCCTGGAGGCTGCGAACAACGTCGGGATCCAATGCCGACCCGCGTGGGAATTGGCCACCGACCTACCTATGTATCAACAAGCGCTTCAAGCACCTTTGCCCATGTCGCGCAGCATTCAGGACAGACTCGTCAATATTCCAAGTAGTGCCCATCCATGAGTTCATCCGGGATCGTCCTAGTTGGAGGTGGCGGTCATTGCAAAGCCGTCATTGACCTTGTACTTGCCGAAGGTCGTAGCAGGATCCATGGTATCGTTGATCTGGCCCATCTGGTAGGTGAGCAGGTCATGGGCGTCGAGGTAATAGGCACTGATGATGATCTGAAGAGCCTCGTTCAGCAGAGGTTCGTCTTCCTCATCACAGCGGGTCGGATCGGCCGCTCCGACTTGCGCGAACGTCTCTTTGCTCAAGTGCAACTGGCCGGCGGTCACTTCGTTACCTGCATTTCACCTTCGGCTTATTTGGCTGTTGGCACTACCGTAGGTCCTGGTACCACCGTTGGCCATAGTGCCATCATCAACACGGGTGCGCATGTCGGTGCCAACTGCATCATCAATACCAATTCCCTCATCGAACACGACGCGGTGATCGGTGACCATGTGCATGTGTCCACCGGCGCCATCGTCAATGGTGGTTGCCGTATCGGTCGGGGCAGTTTCATCGGTAGCGGGGCGATCGTTGTTCAAGGTGTACAATTGGGCAATGATGTGGTCATAGGCGCCGGGTCATTGGTCCTCCGTGATGTTCCCGAAGGTTCCACGATGGTCGGATCACCTGCAAAACCTCTCCGCCGATGATCACGGACCACCAAGGGGTATTGATCATAGCCGAAGCAGGGGTGAACCACAATGGTGAGATCTCCCGTGCATTGGCCTTGGTGGATGCTGCAGCAGATGCCGGCGCCGATGTTGTGAAGTTCCAAACGTTCAAGAGTGACCAACTCGTTTCGAGCAATGCTCCGAAGGCGCTCTATCAACAACAGAACACAGCAGCGGGAGAAAGCCAATTGGATATGATACGTGCATTGGAGCTGAGTGCATCAGACCACTTGGTGATCAAGGCCCATGCAGAGAAACGCGGGATCGCCTTCCTCTCCACCCCTTTCGACCCTATGAGTATCCAGCAGTTGCATGCCATGGGTATCACGGTGGGCAAGGTGCCGAGCGGGGAACTGACGAACCTACCCTACCTGCGCGCCATGGCCAGGTCGTTCCCGGAACTCATCGTCAGCACTGGCATGGCCGACATGCGCGAAGTTGCTACTGCGCTGGCGGTGCTGGAGGCCGCTGGTGCGTCCTTGGGGAGGATCACGTTGCTCCACTGTACAACGGAGTATCCTACACCGATGTCCGATGTGAACCTTCTTGCCATGTGCACAATGCGCGATACCTTCGGAACCAGGGTCGGGTACAGCGATCATACGATGGGTATAGAGGTACCTATCGCAGCCGTGGCACTCGGCGCTACCATCATCGAAAAGCACTCACTTTGGACCGAGCCCTTCCAGGACCCGATCATCGAGCGTCATTGGAACCGGCTGAGTTGAACGCGATGGTCAATGCGATACGGAACATCTCCGTGGCGTTAGGCAGTGCCGAGAAAGCGCCATCGCCTAGCGAGCGAGCGAACATCGTGGTCGCCCGGAAGAGCATCCATATAGCTGGAAGGGGCCTCAAGGGACAAGTCCTTGAGGAGCAACACCTGATCATGCTCCGACCCGGGTCCGGAATTTCACCCATGCAAATGGATGAAGTGATCGGACGAATTCTAGCGAAGGACCTTGAAGCCGGTCACATGCTCCAATGGAACGACCTGATATGAGGATCGGTCTTCTCACGAGCAGCAGGGCCGACTTCGGCATCCAATTGCCCCTTATCAAGGCGCTGCAAGCCGATCCAAGATGCCAACTCGACGTGATCGCCTTTGGCAGCCACCTCGACCCCGATTTGGTTCCACGATCGCTGAGGTTCGCGCAAGTGTCACCACATCCTTGATCGAACTCCCGCCCGTCCTCGTAGGAGACCTGCCCTGCGATATCGCCACTGCAATGGGACGAACCATGGAACAGTTCGGATCCGTATGGCAACAGTATCGGCCTGACCGGGTCATTGCATTGGGCGATCGTTATGAGATGTTCGCTGCTGTTGCCACGACCTTGCCATTCGGGATCCCGGTCGCGCACGTGCATGGTGGGGAGGTTACGTTGGGCGCGATCGATAACGCCCTTAGGCATTCCATTTCCCATATGTCCGACATGCACTTCACTTGCGCAGATGCCTATCGTGATCGCGTGGTCCGGATGCTGGGGCATGATACGGGGGTGTTCAATACCGGAGCGCTGAGTGTGGATAATCTGATGACCCTGGACCTATTGAGCGTGGAGGCCATCCATCAGCGCTTCGGCATTGACCTCGCCAGGCCCACGGTGCTCATCACGTATCATCCTGAAACGGTGTATGTGGACCGGGCCGATCGCCTCTGGGAAGAGTGGGCCAACGCATTGAAGGTGCTGGCAACTCGCTATGCCTTGATCGTGACCCTCCCCAACGCTGATACCGGAGGCCTGCGCCTGCGCGAACGGTGGAAGGAACTGAAGAACGCGTTACCCGATATCATGACCGTGGATTCTCTTGGTGCCCTTGGCTATCTCTCCTGCATGAAGCACGCTGCCTTCCTGCTCGGCAATAGTTCCAGCGGTTATGTGGAGGCATCCTTTCTTGGGAAACGCGTCATAGATGTAGGGGATCGACAGACCGGTCGTTTGGTCACCCCGAACATCGTGCGCTGTCCAATCGAAACACCTGCGATCCTTGCCGCAACGGACCGTATCGAACATGAACCTGCTCACAGGTTCCCTTCGCCCTATGGTGACGGTCATGCGGCCGAACGGATGGTATCCATGTTGCTGCGTTGACCATGAAAGCGATCCAACACCGGACCATTCCCCCAAGTGCCACGATACGCCAAGCCTTGGAGGCCTTGAACCAAAGCGATGGTCCAATGACCGTGCTAGTGGTCGATGAGGATGGTAGGCTCTGTGGCAGCGTGACCGATGGCGATATCCGCAGAGCGATGCTGTCCGATGTGACCATGGACACCTCCGTGGCCAAAGCCATGAACCCTGCTCCGCGAAAGCTGGTGCAGGGGCAGGAAGCGATCGGACTGGTCAAGGAACTCACAGCCTTAGGCATCCGATCGCTCCCCATCGTGGACCGGAACCAACGTTTGTTGCGGGTGGTGGACCTGGCCACGATCGATTCCGTGCTCCCTCTGCGCGCCTTGATCATGGCAGGTGGCCGGGGAATGCGTCTGAAGCCTTACACCGACTCGCTCCCCAAGCCCCTCATCCCCGTCCGGGGAAGACCGATCATCGAACATGCGCTGGAGCTTATTGGTCGAAGCGGTATCGAGGACGTGTCGATCTCGGTCAATTACCTCCGGGAGATGATCAAGGACCACCTCGGGGATGGCCGGCAGTATGGCTTGCGTTTGAGCTACCTGGAAGAGGACATGCCATTGGGTACGGCAGGAGCCTTGGACATGCTGCGTGACCGGGCTCCGGGTCATGTGCTCATGATGAATAGCGACCTTCTCACCGACATCGACCTGGCATCCATGTACTCCCTGTTCAAGGAACGCGATGCCGACCTGGTGGTGGCCACCACGGCCCATGTGGTCGATCTGCCTTACGCCGTCATGGACCTCGATGAGGACACCGTCGTGGCCCTGCGCGAGAAACCATCGCTCTCCTATCCTTGCAATGCTGGTATCTACCTGATCCACGATCGCGCATTGGCCCGGGTGCCAAAGGGCCGCCCCTACAACGCGACCGAGCTCCTCCAGGACATACTGGACAGCAAGGGTCGCGTACATGCGTTCCCGATCGAAGGGTATTGGTTCGATATCGGAAGGCACGATGACCTGCAACGCGCTGGCATGCACGATGGCCCATCCCATTGACATCGGCGCCAACCGTTGCGGCGCTGACCGTTCTTTTGTGTAACCCTGAACCATCCATTCCTTTGCGAGAGGAACGTGCAACCAACCGACGCCGACCATGAATTCCGGTCCTATTGTTCCCTTCCTCATCACAGCGCGCTTGAGCAGCGTTCGCCTACCGAAGAAACTTCTGCGGGAACTGGATGGCACCGAAGTGGTGAGCAAGGTCATCGAGCGTGGCATCAAGGCCTTTGGAGCGGACCGGGTGGTCCTGTGCACATCTCCCTTGGCCAGCGACGAGGAACTCGTGCACGTTTCCGAGCGGCACGGGATACAGGTACATCGCGGACATCCCATGGATATCCTGCTTCGGCTCTGCGGCGCTTGCCGCGAACGGAAAGCAATGGGCTTCGTAGGGCAGACCGGTGAGAACCCCATCTTCCAACTGGACCACTGCCTTCGCATGCGCGACCTGATCCTGGAAGGGGCCGATCTCGTGCGTGTAACAGGACTACCGATCGGATGCTCCCCTTATGCGATCAGCAGAGCAGCATTGGAGACCATACTGGCGTTGAAGGAAGAGGAGGACACGGGGTTCTGGGGGTATTTCCTTAACCGCCCCGAGCTTTTCAATGTGGTCATGTTCGAAGCTGGAGCAGACCTCTACTTGCCGGAGATGCGACTCACCGTGGACTATCCGGAGGACCTGGAACTGATGCGCGCCATCTTCGCATTGCACCCGGGCGTGCCCGACCTCAAGGATGTGGTCGCCACACTGAAGGGTTCGCCAAACTTGCGCGCCATCAATGCCATGCGTTCACAAGGTGATCTTGACCCCGAGGCAAAGGAGCGGATCGCCGACTTCTTCCAGCGCAGATCTACCAGCATCAGGCAGGAACTCGAGGTACAACGTGCACGCATCTGGTGATGAGGGACCGGGCTGAACTACTTGGTGCACTGCTGGCGATCGAGCGTTCCATGCCCGTGGAGCACCTACAGGTCGACGGAGCACCCCTTTGGCCGCTGATCCGGATCGTGGCCGGAAGCAGGGCCGTTCTTCCCCAAATGCAGCGTCCATCGCAGCCAAGTAAGCGATCACATTGGCAAGTACTTGTGCTGATGTTTCGAGGATGGCTCCAGGAACTGGCCATTGCGCGACACCCCCGTGGCCGGCTCCTTTTCTTCTCCGATCGGATCTACCAGGCCCAAACCGCGAAAGGTTGGGTGGATCGGTTCGCCGAGCCCCTCATCGATCCGGCCAGAGCTTCGTGCAAGGATAGCCTGCTCTTGGTCAGGACCAAGCGGCACAATGCTGAACTCAAACACCGGGATGGCCTCCACATCCAGGACATCGGGCGGATGCTTGCGCTCAAGGACCTGGTCCATTGGAGAAAACGAAGGGTCCCGTTCTCAAGTCTGCCGTTTGGAACTGAGATCGTGCGTTCAATTGCCGATACGCTCGGAGATGCTGTGGCCGATCATCTCGCGAAAGCCGTGCACAGCTACCGCATGCACCTCCGGACCTATCGGAAGCTCATCAACTCGTTGCGACCGGAACATACGTTCGTCACGTGCTGGTATTCCATTGAGAACATGGCCGTGGCCCAGGCCTGTCATGAACATGGGATCCCTTGCACCGACCTTCAACACGGGGTGCAGGGTCAGGCGCATCTTGCCTATGGCCACTGGGTGACGGAAAAGGTGCAAGCGTGGACCTGTATGCCATCCTCCTTCTGGTGCTGGGATGATGCGAGCG
The DNA here is from genome assembly GCA_016718655.1 of Flavobacteriales bacterium. Taxonomy (GTDB): domain Bacteria; phylum Bacteroidota; class Bacteroidia; order Flavobacteriales_F; family PHOS-HE28; genus PHOS-HE28. The sequence continues at coordinate 54,792 of JADKCV010000017.1, forward strand.
CACAGCACATCCGCTCCTGGGCCGGTACTGCAGGTCCAAAGGTGTTCGAAGGCGGGTCGCCATGGTTCGAGGCGAAGCATGGGAATGTGGACACAGTGGATGTACAGGACCGCTGCATCCTGTTCACCATGCAGCCAGTGGACCGCCCCATCCCCGATCACCTGGCGGAGGCCATACGTCACACCGACCAACAGGAGAAATGGGTCTTCCGCTGCCATCCTTCAACCGAACGGCATGCGGAAATTGTGAGGTCCTGGGCCGCCCGCGAGCACCTGAGCGATCGTGTATGTGTGGAGATGCCTGCAACTGTGCCCTTATCAAGGTCCCTTGCACGCGCACGGATCCACATCACCCTATACTCCTCCGTGATCCTTGAAGCGGCCATGATGGGGATACCCTCCATCGCACTGGACCCATACGCCCAGAGCATCTATCCGGAACTTGTGGATCAGGGCCTGGTGGTCCAAGCGCACTCCGTGAGCGAGTTATTGAAAGGCCTGGAACTTGAGAGACAGGTCCAAGGCGGCAACACGGAACGACCCGATCTCGGGAAGCGCCTATCACGCCTGCTCGAAGTGGATAATGGCCGCGAAAAATGAGCACCGGACCACTTATCAGCGTCATCATGCCGGCGTTGAACGCGGCATCCCATATCGGCGATGCGATCCGTTCGGTACTCGACCAGACCTGGCAGAACTGGGAACTGCTCGTGGTGGATAACGGCAGCCAGGATGACACGGCACGGATCGTTTCGGAGTTCAATGACCCGCGCATCCGGTCTTTCCTGGAACATAGGCGAGGGGTGGCCCATGCCCGAAACAAGGGCCTTGACAATATGCGAGGTTCGTTCTTCGCGTTCCTCGATTCCGACGACCTGCTTCCACCCCGGTCACTGGAGGCACGGGCGAGCATCCTGCTTGCCCGACCCGAGTTGCAGTTCGCGGATGGTGCGATGGAACGTTGGAACGCGGAAATGACGAGCCTGATCACCACCGTCACTCCCGGTTACTCCGGTCCACCGTTCGAAAGGCTTATCCGGATCGACCCGTCCTGCTTCATTGGGAACACGTGGATGGTCAGGCGATCACCGGGGACCGAGGTCCGGTTCCCCATCGGCATGAGCCACTCCGAGGACCTTGCTTTCTACCTACTTCTGGGCCGGGAGGGATACTATGGATCGACGAACGAAGTCGTGCTACGTTACCGGACCGGGCACGGCTCGGCGATGTCCGACCTTGAAGGACAATTGAACGGCTATGTGCGGCTCCTTCTATTGGTACGCAACGAGATACCCGGGGTAACACAGGGTCAATTCAAGGCACTACGTCAACGCGTTCAAGGCATCATGCTGCGGTCCTATCTCAAGGAGATGCGCCCCCTTGCCGCGATCAAGGCCTTGCTCCGTTTATGGAGATGACCTCTGTCGGTCTTTCGCGCCGAACACCTCTTCATATACATGTTCTGCGATCGCCATGGAGCGGAACTCCTTGCCCATCTCCATTATCCTTTGACGGTCCACACCGCTAACAAGCAAGGTTGCCATATGCTCGATGCCCTTCTCGACCGAACCTTCCTTGGAAAGATCGAACACCGCACCGGACCAAGGGCGCTCACGGATCAGCAAGTGATCATCAGATACCCCTTCTGTCAGGAGAATGGGCAAGCCGTTCATCCAGTACTCACCGTTCTTGACCGGTGACTGATAGAGCCCGTTCGGGCTGTAGCGGATGGTGGAGAACGCATGGTCCGCGACTGATAACCAGTCCGGGACCTCGTTGTGTGGCGAATACTTGACCAGGACCCTGTCATGAGGTATCCCAGCGCGGGTCAAACACTCGCGGACGTTCACGATCGGTTCATTCGTCAGTATGATCAAATTGTAGTTGGACCCCATGCGGTCCATCATCTGCCGGAATATCAAAAAGGCTTCCTGTTCATAGTACAATCCGCCGAATTTCCCAACGTAGATCCCCACTGTCATATCGGTCCACCCCAATTCCCTCCTCTTACGCGCTCTCGCATCCGGGTTGAATTTGAATTGAACTTGGTCCGTGATGCTGGGGATCACCTTGATACGCTCCTTGGGCACGCCGTTCTCCAGCAGGAACCGGTAATAGTTCCAAGTGACCGTGATGAGCCACTTGGCCGTGCGCCGTTGCTCAAACTCCAACCAACGAGACACTTTGTAGTATAGCCCGTGACGTGACCATATTCCACAATCCGCCATATAATCCGAATGCGGCTCGAACGACTCGACCATGTAGGGTGTCCCACTGAGGCGATGGACCAGGTATGCGATCCCTCCAGCCAGCGCAGCCTTCGAATCGATCATGGTGACCCGCTCCTTACGAACGGTGCGTAACAGATCGAAGAGAATGAACAGGAACGTGTATGATCTGGACAGCAACTTGAACTTGTTGAACCGCATTCGGAAGAACCGATGTTCAACACCTTGAAGCCCTTGTGTCTCCTCCAAGTGCGTGCGCCCACCCCGTTCAACCGTATAGAAGATGACTTTTTCGATACGGGGATGTTCGGACATCATCCGCAGATAGGGCACTATGGTGCTTCTGACCAAGGGCTCATCGGCGCTCCAATAGCTCAAGAAGAGGATCCGATGTCCCACCTCCTGCCCTTCGTTCTCGAATATCATGACCTGGAGTTTCTTGACCGCGAAATCGGGACCACTCCTGCGGCAGTTGCGCCTGGCTCACCATCGGTGAACAACTCGAACCGAAAGCGCCTTCCGTGTGCTAGCACCTTCATGCGCTCACGCAGGATATGGTCTGCGATGAACATACCCGCAACGAAGAGTGGCAACAAAGGTATCTTGAACCTGACCAACGCTCCGAAATTCGGGGTTGTGACGCCGATCATGAACGCATAACTGAAGGCGAAGAAGAAGAACATCTGTAGAAGCGGATTCGTCCTCAGTAATACAAAGAAGAAGAAGACCCGTGTTCTCCATAGGATCGACAGGAACAAGATCAGGAGCCACGAATTCTCCAATGCAGCAATGAGCATCACGACATTCTCCACGTGAAACAAAGATGGAAGGAAAAGACCGGCGAACGTGGCAATGGGTATCTTCGAGAAAACGCCTCCCCATGTTCCATCCAACTCACCAATGTCAAAGTAGTTATCGCCATACTGGCTGCTTCGCTTCATATCCTCCTGGCTCAAGATCATCGTCTTCAGTGCCTTGTCCAAGGAGAATTTGGACAGGTTATCACCCAAAGAATCCAGTGTCCATAGGGTGATCGCAATGAAAAGTATGATACCTATGGGGAGCACGAAGAAGCGGACCAATGCGTTTCGGATCTTCGCGATACGATGATAGAGCAACCATAGCAGACTCGCAGGGAACAAAAGCATGAAGATATAAGGCTTCATAGCGATGATGATGATCGAAGCGACAACCACTGCCAACCACGAGCCTAGCAGTTCCACCTTCCGGAAGAAGATCTTGTCCAGTGCGTGTATGTACCAACACATGGCCGAGAATGTGAACGTATCCTTGATGATCCCCGAACCCCAGAATAATGAGGATGGAACGAAAAGTACCGCCAATGCCAGCCTGTCCATGATGCTCGGGTAATAGCGGACCAGGGTCAGATACAACTTCCAAACACCACTGAAAGCCACCGTGCTCACCAAGGCTCCGGTCAACAGGAAGCTCTTACCGGTCAACGCGGTCAGTGGGCTGATCAGACGGACAAGGAAGTAGGTTCTTGCATCGGAATACACGTAGCCCATTGGATAGCCCGTATAGGGGTCGAAAAGCCTGAACCTCTCTTCCACGGTATTGGGCGCGAACAATGCATCAAGGTAACTCAGTGGGTCCCGATAAAGCAATTCGGCAAGGGGTTCGCTGGAGAGGTAGAAACTGATCGTATCGCCATTGCCATAATAATAGACATAGATCAAGGCGAAAGATAACCCGCCAAGGATCTTCGCATAAAGCGCCCAGAGATAGTACTTGTATTCCGGGTTCTTGGCGATACGGACGTTCTTTCGACGCGCATACACCACAGCAACCAGGAAAACGTATAGCACCAGAAGCATGAACTCCCATGCCTGGATGTCGATTATGCTATGCGCTCTTCCGGGCATGAAGCAGTGAACTTCATTGGGGCATCGATCGGTAACAGAAGGCCAATGCTGACCCAGCAGGTGGGCCATACACTTCAATGCGACCACCAAGGGCCCTCAAAAAGGCAACCTCAAGGACAGCTCGCAGGTTCATTACATCACCCAGCACCGTGGCCAAGGTAAGGAACGCGTGTCCACTCCGGGACATCATCCTGGATCAGAAGGTACTGTACGGCAGGGGCTCCAAACTCGATCCTACTGCGTACGCCCATCCTATCCCATCACCCGCTTCTTCCCCATTGAAGGGATAATTGACCGGTCCATACCTTCGACCGATATCAAAGGTTTCGTGATCATATTCCTTACTGAGCGGCCAAGGGGCCGACGCTAAGGATCGCGCGATACCAGGACCCCTTCCAGGCTTTTTGAGAAGCGCTATCTTTCCCCACATGACCAACGTGTCAAGGACGTGCCCGGTGTGCGGTAGCGGCACGAACGACCCTATCCCAGCATACCGTAAGCATCATTTGGGCACATGTCGGTCCTGTTCCATGGTATACGCCACCGTCCGACCAACGGATAAGGAATTGGATGACCTGTACAGTTCCTATCCGATCAAGGCAGACCTGAGCCCGATCACACGCCTTCGTTTCCTCGAACTCTTGGGCGGAATGGAGGCTTATCGGCGCACGACACGCATTCTTGATGTAGGTTCGGGGAGTGGTTTCTTCCTGGACGTGGCTGCCACACAAGGTTGGTCGGTGTATGGTGTGGAGTACGACCCCGCCATCGTTCATGCTTGTGCCCAACGAGGGATCACCATGCAACAAGGCTCGTTCGACCCTGACGCATGGGAGGTCGGATCCTTCGATGCGATCACCAGTTTCGAGGTATTGGAGCACGTGATGGACCCCCAAGCAGAGGTATCCAAATTCGCTAGGTCGATACGACCCGGAGGTCTACTTTACATAACCACCCCGAATTTCAATGCCCTCAGTCGGTGGTTGTCCCATCCAACATGGAACATCATAAACTATCCAGAGCACCTGAATTACTTCACACCCTCGTCGCTGGACCGATTGTTACGTGCGCATGGGTTCAAAAAGGATAGATTGACCACCACAGGTATCAGCATCAGCCGAGTGCGTTCTTCCATGACCGGTAGACAACAAGAAAACGTCGACCCTAACAACGATGACGAGCGCTTGCGCAGGCGCATAGAATCCTCCAAAGCCCTTGGCATTGCCAAATCACTCGCGAACAGCGTACTCGGCATACTCGGGAAGGGCGATACGATCAAAGCCTGGTACAGACGTTCACCCTAGGTGCCGTCAATGATGGTAGCCCGAACCGCCTAGGATACTAAATGCCCGATAGACCTGCTCGGTCAAAGTGATCCGCACTAATTGATGCGGGAACGTCATGCTTGACAGGGACAGGACCAGGTCCGCCCGTTGACGAACTGCGTCCGAAAGGCCGTACGCCCCCCCCACAACAAAAGCCACTTGGCGCACACCTTGGTCCTGCCAACGGCCCAATAGGCCAGCGAACTCCGGACTCCCCATCGTCATTCCGCGCTCGTCCAATACCACCACCTTCTCGCCCGGTTTGAGCGCGGACAACAACCGTTCGCCCTCCAACTTCTGTTGGTAGGTCGGCGCCCCCTGTCCCAGCCTCGGCGACCACCAATTCCTCGACGACCATGGTCCGTTTGAGCCTCGCCACATAATCGGCCACCCCATCAGCCACGTACCCCGTACCGTGCGACCAACCCATATCATTCTGACCTTCATGGACTTGCGCTTGTTGGAAACTCCTACACGGCCTTGGTCGATCATTGGCCCGGTATTTGCAAAATTCGCCACAAATGAACCACTTCATGAACCGCCTTCTTGTGCTGCTACTCACGTTGGTGTTCAACCTTGGCCTTCAAGCCCAGGATGTCACCCGTGACAAGGTGGTACAAGCCATGCGTACCGGGAATGCCACCGACCTGGCCGCTCAGTTCATTCCCAATATCGACCTCACTGTGAAAGAGACCTCCGAGGTCTATAGCCGGTCCCAAGCAGAGCAGATCATTCGGAAGTTCTTCAATGACCATCCGCCCGTGGACCTGGTGATCGAGCATAGTGGGGTGAGCAAATTCGGTGACAAGTACTTCATCGGTATCCTTCGCACCCGGAACGGTTACTTCCGTGTCACCTTCTTCCTGAAGAAGAACGGTGACCAGATGCAGGTGAAGCAGTTGCGTATCGAAGCGAGTAAGAACGACCTTTGACCGTGCTGCCAACAGGAACGATCGAACTGGTCGATCTCGCCCTCCGTGAAGATATCGGAGATGGCGACCATTCTGCACTTGCCACCATACCCGAGGATGCACGCGGTGCTGCCCGGTTGTTGGTAAAGGGAGACGGGGTCCTGGCCGGCGTGGAACTGGCACGTGAGATCGTCCAGCGCTTCGACCCCGATCTACATCTGCGGATCTTTCTGGAGGATGGGGCTCGCGTGAGAGCCGGGGACGTGGCATTCACGCTCATGGGCCCCGCACGTAGCATCCTGACCATCGAACGACTGGTGCTCAACTTCATGCAGCGTTTGAGCGGGGTGGCAACGATGACCGATCGTTATGTCCAAACCGTGGCCGATACGGGTTGTAAGGTACTTGATACACGAAAGACCACACCCGGCATGCGTGCCTTGGAAAAGTGGGCCGTGCGTATTGGCGGTGGTCACAACCATCGTTCCGGATTGTTCGATATGATCATGATCAAGGACAATCACGCCGATCTATGCGGGGGCATCTCCCAAGCCATCGCTTCCGCCCATGCTTATATGCATAGGACGTCAAGGACCCTGCCCATCGAAGTCGAGACCAGGAACATGAAAGAGGTTGAGCAAGTGTTGGTCACCGGAGGCGTTCAACGTATCATGTTGGACAACTTCACCACTGAACAACTGAAGACCGCGGTCGATCGTATCGGTGGTCGCTACGAAACGGAGGCCTCAGGAGGGATCACGTTGAATACCATCCGCAGTTATGCGGAGACCGGCGTGGACATGATCTCGGTGGGTGCCCTCACGCACAGTGTCACCAGCCTGGACCTGAGTTTGAAAGCCCTTTAGGACAAAATGTTGGAGCGCATCGCCAGGAAGCTGCTCTATTCCCGTTGGTTCCGTTCCCTGCTTGGCTGGACCAAACGGATCGTTTTTCCTGGTTTCGAGGGGTTCGATCTCTACCAGATCCTCCGGTTCTTCCTGTCCGCTCTGGCTCAGGGTCGGCTGATCACGCGCGCTTCGGCGATCGCATTTCAGTTGTTCCTTGCCTTCTTCCCAGCTGTCATCGTCCTCCTTACACTGATCCCCTTCATCCCGATACCGGACTTCCAGACCAGGCTGTTGGATACGTTCCGGGAGATGATGCCGGTCGAAGTGTTCCATTTCATCGAGAGCACACTGCATGACCTATTGGTGAAAAAACACGGCACTCTTCTTTCCATCAGTTTCGTAACCGGGTTGTATCTCGCGAGCAATAGCATCAATGCCATCTTGGAAGGATTCAGCGGGAGCACCAACCTGACCCGATGGCACAGTGCGGTCAAACAACGATTGCTCAGCTTGGGGCTCCTATTGGCCATTACCATACTACTGGTCATCGCGATCCCGGTCTTCTCCATCAGTGACCTGATCCTTTCCCGACTGCTTGAACTCTCCATTCTCACCACTTCATTCGAAGTCTATGTACTGATCGCCACCAAGTGGATCCTGACGATCCTGCTCGTGATGACCTCCGTCTCGCTACTCTATACAGCTGGCGACCCCACCGCCAAACGGTTCAGAGCATTCACACCGGGATCGATCCTGGCCGTGTTCCTCATTCTTCTCGTTTCACAGGGCCTTGCCTTCGTGTTCAGCAACATCACCGACTACAACGCCCTCTACGGTTCGATCGGAGCCATACTGGCCGTACAGCTATGGATCTACTTCAACATGATCGCCTTGTTGGTGGGCTATGAACTGAACATCAGTATCGCCCGGGCCCGCGGGCAACGCAGTGGCAAACTGGTCGCTCGCAGGTGAAGGTCCACCTTTTCCGGGATCGGGTAACTTGGCCGGTGATGCGCCCCTCCGCCCTGCTCCTCCTGCTCTGTACCGCTTTCGGTCTTGCGGCTCAACCCTTCGATGCCAAACGACCGCCGAACACCTACCGCAATGCCGACAATCCTGACTATTGGAAGAACCGTCCGCCCTATGCAGGTTACTGGCAGCAGGATGTCCATTATGTGATCAAAGGCCGGCTTGATGACGAGCGCGACCAACTGGACGCGGACCTCACGCTGTACTACAACAACAACTCCCCGGACACCCTGCGCTGGGTCTTCTTCCACCTCTACCAGCAGGCCTATGAACCCGGATCCTACGCGGACCTGTTGGACAACGAGGGAAGGCCCTCATCGCCGCGCGTCGACCGTGTGGGGACGGTAGTGCACAGCATCGCGGATGATACCACCCCGCTGCGCTCCGAGCAGGACAACACCGTGGTGAAGGTGTGGCTCAATGCCCCGCTGCCACCGGGCGAGCGCGCCACCTTCCGCATCCGCTTCACCACCCATTGGGCCATGGATGTGCAGCGGCGTATGAAGCTCTTCAACGCCTGGGGCAGCAAGCACTACGACGGTGTGCACTGGTATCCGCGGATCGCCGTGTATGACCGACGCATGGGCTGGGACACGCAGCAGCACCTGGGCAATGAGCTTTACGGGGACTTCGGAACCTTCGATGTGGACCTGGACCTGCCGCACCACTACGTGCTCGACGCCACGGGTTGGCTGCAGAACATCGATGACGTGTTGCCTGCCGACCTGCGCCGCAAGCTCGACATCAGCAACTTCAAGGACAAGCCCTGGAACGAACCGCCTTCGGTGATCCTTGCCCCTGATACGAACCGGCGCAAGGTGTGGCGCTTCCATGCCGAGAACGTTCATGATTTCGCCTTCACGGCAGACCCCACCTACCGCATCGGCGAAGCGTCATGGAACGGCATCAAATGCGTGGCCCTGGTCCAGGAACCGCACGCCAGCGGCTGGCAGAACGCGGCCGCCTATACTGCGCGCATCATCGAGGTCTTCAGCACCGACTTCGGCGCCTATGCCTATCCCAAGTTGATCGTCGCCGATGCGCGTGATGGCATGGAATATCCGATGCTCACCCTCGATGGCGGGCGCGACCCGGACTACCGTGGTCTGCTTGTTCACGAGGTGGGCCATAACTGGTTCTATGGCATGCTCGGCAACAACGAAACATACCGTGCCTTCATGGACGAGGGCTTCACCCAGTTCCTCACCGCGTGGGGACTGGAGCGCATCGATGGCGATACCCTGGTGAGCGATCCCCCGCGCACGGCCTATGAACGACGCCACCTGCGCCCTGAACGTCCGCGTGACAGCGAGATCTACAACGCCTTCCAACGCGATGCGGTGCGCGACCGACTGCCTGCGATCAATACGCACAGCGATGAATTCGGCTATTGGGAGCGACGTGATAAGGGGGGCTATGGCCACGCCTATACCAAGACGGCCACCATGCTCTACAATCTGCAATATGTACTGGGCGACCCGGTGTTCCTTGCCGCCATGCGCCACTACGTCGACCAATGGCGTACCTGTCATCCCTACCCGGAGGACATGCAGCAAAGCTTCACCGACGCCACCAAGCGCGACCTGTCGTGGTTCTTCGACGGTTGGATAACGACGGACAAACGCATCGACTACGCCGTAGGGCGTATCACCGGACGGCTGCGGAACGAAGGACAGAGCATCACCCTCCACCGCAGGGGCGAATTGCCGATGCCTCTGGACCTGCAGGTGGTGGCGCGTGATGGGCGACGCTACGACTTCCATATCCCCAATAACTGGGACGCGAAGCCGACCAGCGCCCAGGTGCTACCGCGGTGGATCGGATACGACGACCTGCAGCGCAGCTACACCGCCCGCGTGAACATCCCCTCCGGGATCGAAGATGTGATCATCGACACCACGCTTCGGCTCGGTGATGCCAACCTGCTGAACAACCGTGCACGCATCCCCACGCACATCACCTTCGATCACCACCTGCGCCAGCCTGCCGACCGCAGCGCGTACGAGGGCTTCGTGCGCCCCGATGTCTGGTGGAACGGCTTTGACGGCATCAAGGCCGGTGTACACTTCCGCAGCAGCTACATGCGCTACAAGCATCGTCTCTGGGCCAGCGCCTGGCTCAACACCGGCATCCTCCAATACCTGCCGCCGGGGCATCCCTCCAAGGTGGACACCATCCCCGGCAGTACGGATACGAGCTACGGACCGATCTCCTTCAACCTGCGTTACCGCAATGGAACCGAGCGGCTCCTGCGTGGCTCCTCCGTGGAACTCTTCGCACGGGTGCTGGATGGACTGGAGCGGTACGGCGGCCACTTCGAATGGGACCTGCCGAACGACAAGACCACCGCGTCCGTAAGCATGGTCTACCTGCTGCGCCGTGACAGCAGCGACCGCACCTACCTGCTCCAGCCGGACCTGTGGGAGCTGGACCGGCTGAACGGTTATGTGGAAGCCGCACTGCGCCATCGTTACTGGCATCGCAGCGGCCGGGGTGATCTGCGGGCCGAACTGCGCAGCAGTGCCGTTGGCTCACAGAGCCGTTATGCCTGGTTGCGCATGAGCAGCGTGCATGTGCAGCGGTTGGGTGGACTGGAGCTACGCACCCGTGGCATGGCGCAATACGGCAGCGGAAGCATCCCCGGTGAAAGTGCGCTGTACCTCGCAGGTGCCTCGCCGGAAGAGCTGATGGAGAACAAGTACGTGCGCAGCATCGGCTTTGTACCGTATGAATTCCTGGGTTTCGGTGGCGCCGTGAACCACTTTGCGCAGGGCGGTGGCCTGGGCCTGCGCGGCTACGCTGGCTACCTCGCCCCCGAACTGGTGGATGGCGAACTGATCTTCACGCACCTCGGCCATAGCGGTGTAGCGGCGAGCGCCGAACTCGACCTGGACGGGCTGGTGCGCTGGCGGCCAGGTAAGGTGGCACGCTATCTCCATCTGGATGTGTACCTCTTCGGCGATGTGGGATCCATGGGCTACCGCCAGGCACGCGGCGACGACGCCGACCTGCGCTTTGCACCGGTACGCGCCGATGCCGGACTGGGTGCGGCCTTCACCATCAAGCGTTTCGGACCGTTGGTGGACATTGAACCGCTCACCATCCGGATCGATCTACCGTTGCTGCTGATCGCACTACCCGCCGGTGAGAGCGACCACTTCGGGTTCCGGTACGTGGTGGGGATCGGGCGTACCTTTTGACACCATGCGACCAACCATACTCCTTTCCCTGCTCCTATGTTCCGCACTTCACGCCCAGGACATCAGCGGTCGTTGGGTCACGGTCGATGATAATACCGGTAAACGGCGCTCGGTGGTGGAGATCACGGTGACCAATGGCATAGCCACCGGCCGCATCGTGGAGATCTTCGACAAGACCAAATTGGACAAGACCTGCGCTACTTGCACCGACGACCGCAAAGGGAAGAACGTGTTGGGCATGGAGATCATCCGCAACATGGAGAAGGATGGTCAGGAATGGGAAGGAGGCACGATCGTGGACCCGGACAATGGAAAGGTCTATGACTGCAGGTTGTGGCTGGAGGACGGTATGCTGAAAGTGCGCGGCTATGTTGCCTTCTTCTATCGGACACAGATGTGGGAGCGCGAAACGAAGTGAACCAGGTCAGCGGATCAACGTGACGTGTCCGCGTTGGGTCACCGTCGTATTGTTCGCGTCGCAGCGGTCCTGGTAAGTGACCACATACATAGATATCCTGAGGCGCTTCCGTGCCGCCGATGTTCCCATCCCATCCTTTGAACGGATCGCTGGTGCGGTAGGTCTCCATTCCCCAGCGACCGAAGACCGCCATCTCGAAGTCCGACTCTTCCGGGCCGGCCACGATGAACGCATCGTTCAACCCATCACCGTTCGGCGAGAAACTGTTGGGGATGTAAACGGTCCCATCACGCTGCGAGGTGATGCGCACTTCCACGATATCGGTATACTCACAACCATGGATGTCCACGGCGAAGTAGCCGTAGGTCCCTTCACCTACCATGATCGTGCGCGCGGTGTCACCAGTGGTCCATACGGTCTGCACCAGTTGCCCTTGCGGATCCAATTCCACCCGCTCTCTCGGACAGAGGTCCACATCGGCGATGGGTACCGTGGGAACCGCAAAGGAGACACGCACCGTATCCGCTACACTTCCGCAATAGTTGGTGATCGTTGCGATGTACAAGCCGGTACGCGTGGCCGTATAGGTCGCACCTGCGGAGCCATCCTGCCAAACGGCATCCTCATCGAATGCATCCAACGTGAAAAACGGAACCGTACAAAGGGCCGTATCCGCGCCGAGGTCCAACTCCGAGAGCGAATCGTACTGCACCACCAATGTATCGGATGCCACGCACCCATCGAGTTCGGCGTCCACCCAGTACGTGCCGGCGGTACTGATCAGAAACGTTGAGAGCACGCTGCCGTCCCGCCATGTGAGCGTTGTGCCCGATGCTGAAAGGTCCAACAGGAGCGCATCCGTACCACAGCACGGTGTCCGCGCCCATGTTGATGGCCAGAGGTGGAACGATGACCACGTCGATCGTCGCGATGGTGGTGCCGCAGCCGTTGGAGGCCTCCAACGTGTATGTGTCCGTGGTGGTCACCATCAGTTCATCCTCCGTGGAGCCATCGGACCACAAGACCTGGTCCACATCCGTCAGCTCCGGTGCCAGTAACAGGCTATCGCCGTTGCAAACCGTGGTTTCCGTGCCAAGGGTGAGGCTAGGCACATCCATACCGGTGATGACGACTGTGTCCGATAAGATGCAACCGGCTTGGCCGATGTCCACCCAAAAGATACCCTCTTCAAAAATGGTGAACGAGGTTCCCGCACCACCATCGGACCACGCGAGATCCCATCCGGGCAGGTCCACCGTGAGCGTGTAGGACGTACCCGCACACAAGGTCGTATCGGGCCCTAGATCGAGCAGCACCGCTTCAAGAACGGTCACGTTGATACCATCATCGGCAGTGCCGCACAGGTTGGATACTTGAACGGTGTAGAAACCCGTGGTATCCACTTGCAGGGTGACATCGGTGCTTCCATCAAGCCATAACAGGTCGGTAACGTCCGTAAGGTCGGGGTTGAGCAAGGCTCCATTGCCGTCGCAAGAAACCAGGTCGTCGCCAAGTTCCACGCTCGGCACGTCCAGAACAGCCACTTCGATCGTGTCGGAAGCCACGCAGAGGCCGTCCACGGCAGTGACCCAGTAGGTACCCGATCCGTAGACCACATGGTCGGTGCTGGTCGTACCATCCTGCCATTCGTAGGACCAAGTGCCGGTCGGTAGCTGAATGAAGAGCTCCTGACCCACACAAAGCACGGTGTCCGCCCCGAGGTCAACCCCGGCCAACGCCCCAAGGTCCACCACGATGGTGTCCGATGCCACACAACAATCCACCGTCACCCGCAACCAGTATTCGCCGCTGGCAAGCACCTCCAAGGTTTGGTCGGAACTGCCGTCCTGCCATTCGTAGATCGCGTTGGGCACGCCTGCATCCAAGAGGAGGGACCCGCAGAGCGTGGTGTCATTGCCCAGGTCCACTTCGAGCACGCAGAGGTCATTGATCAACCCATCGTTCACCACGGTGGCCACGAAGGTCAAGGCACCTGCGAAAGCGGTCTCTTGGACCGGGGTCGGGTAGGTGTCCTCGGGCAGTATCGTGGTTATCGCGCCCACGGTATTGACCTGTGCACAAACGATATCGCCATCAGGATCGGTGCGTACGAGAAGAACGTCGGTATCCCCGCCGCCTTGCTCCACCAGACCGGTCATCATGAAGCCATCGCTCAGGACACAGAGGTTGGACGCGTAGAAGTCCACCAAAGGTCTGTACTTGGGCAAGATACCATAGCTCTTCGTCCATAGCAGGACACCACTGGGCGAAATGGCTTGCAGAAAAAGGCGATTGGGGTTGGATAAACTCGTGCGGCCCGCGACCAAGTAGCCGAATGTGGTGGCAATGACCTTGGTACCGTGTTCCTGTCCACTCCCGGCCACGTTGAAATCCCTGCCCCAGCCACATTGCCCAACGTGTCCGTTCTGATCAATCCTTGTGTGAAGTTGCCTGAAGAACCGTTGATATCCCCGAAGTAGGCGATGGTGAGCGAATCGTCGTGGGCGATGATGTCCGAGGGGTATACACGTCGATCCACGTTGTTCGGGAAGAGCAGATAGTTCGTCCACAAGTGCCCGCCGAAGTAATCGAACTTGGATACGGCCACCCTGCATGTGGATAGCGGTGAACCATTCGTGAAGATGCGCGAGGTGGTATAATGCGCTTGACCTATGGTCGCCACGCTGTGGACATCATCGATGTACGGCACTGAGGAATACAGGTCGAGCAGGTCCGAATTGGATATGACATTGCCGGAAGCGGCGTCGATCCGAGCGGTGAACACGTCAGCGTAGGTGGATGAACCCATGTCATAAAGGTCAGAGAACATCAGGTACTCCGCGGCATTCAACGCAATCAGCCGTCGGTTGTACACCAGTGGATCAGTCCAGTTTCGGACCCAGATCTTATTCCCGCTCATGTCCATGCGGAAGTGGAACCCTTCGCGCGGCTCGTTCAACCCGTTGTATCCATTGCCGCATCCGATCAGCGTTCCATCCGGTGCACTGGACAAATGGAACACGTTTTTCGGCAGTTGTCCCTGCGGCTTGAAGGTCCGGGACCACAACACGCCGCCGTCCACATCGATCCGCATGACCAATGCACTGTCCGCCACGCTTCCGGCCAGCAGGATCTCGCCTGTTGGTGCGGTGTAGGCCACGAAACCGCGCTCATCACGACCGTCATCGCCGATCACCTTCAGGTATCCTTGGCCCTTGACATGATGGACCATGAGCATGCACAGCAAAATGAACCCGGCTCGCATCATGTTCCGATCACGCTGTTTCTGTTGAAGACGTCGCGACCATCGAAGCACTGCAACTTGGCATCCAAGATGGAATGGATGATGTAAAGGTGCAGGATCTCCACTAGCCCATAACTGCTGCTGGCCACATGGAAGTTGATGTCGCCCATGGCACGAAGCGGATTCGTTGGTTCGAAGCCGCTGAATGTGAGCAGTCGGCACCCTGTACTGCGCGCCGCCTTGGTCGCATTGAGAATGTTCGGCGAGGCGCCGCTGCTGCTGATGGCGAAGACGATATCCTCGGGATCCGCGAAGCGTTCGATGGGGGCGGCAAAGAGGTTCTCGAATCCAAGGTCGTTCCCGATGCAGGTAAGCAGACTGGCATCGTTGAATGCGATGGCACGTACACCGCCGTTCTTCCAATAGTCCACGGCTTGGTGACTGGCGATGGCTGCGCTGCCGCCGTTACCCACCATGATCACCTTGCGGCCCGTGGCTTGGGTAGTGCGCACCAGTTCCACCGCATGCTCGATGGCCTTCACATAAGTAAGCTCGCCGTTGGCGTTGCTCGCGCTGATGCCATCGAGGAGGCCGTGCATGGCACCGGTGTAGCGGGAGAGGAATTCAGGGACGGTGGGCGAGCTCATTTCAACAGGTGCTTCACGAATTTCAACAGGTCTTTCTTGTACACCGGATGTTCGTTCCCTAATATTTCAACGGCGAGCGAGCCGGTGCAGTTGCCCACGAAGCCGATCACAGCCGGGTCCATGCCCGCTTTGGCGCACAGGGCGGTAACGCTGAGCACCGCATCACCGGCGCCGACGCTGTCCTTGATGCGTGTGGCGAAGGCCGGCGTCAACGACTGGGACTTTCCGCGCCGGTAAATGCTGCCCTTCTGGCCCAAGGTTATCTGCACCTCGTTTGCGTGCGTGATCTCCTGCAGCTTGTCGATCAGCCCATCCAGCGGTTCTCGCTTCGCACCGAACGGTAGGCGCAACTCCGCCTCGTCGATGCTGATGTAATCCACACGGCCGTACTTGGTGATGTAGTTGAAGCCGTAGTTGTTGCTGTTCGTCTGCGCGTTCACCACCAGGTATTTGCCGCTTTTCTGCAACAGATCGATTATGGCCGTGCTCATCACGCCGTGGCCGAAGTCGGCGACGAGGACAAGATCGCAGGCGGGTAATTTCTTCTCCAGCTCCGCGATGATCGATGCTTCCAACGCGCCGCTCACGGGCTCGTCGTTCATGAAGGTGACCTCGAACAGCTTGATGCTGAGATAGTGGTCCAGGTAACGGCGCTTTATCGGCGTGGGGCCATCCGGACGAACGAAATAGGTGCGCTTGATCGCCGGGCTCAGCTTCTCCTCGATCATCTCCCGGCGTTCATCCTTCGCACCGAGGCAGGTGATCAGGTCCACGCTTCCGGCAAACTGTTCGAGGTGATTGGCGATGGCGAGCACACCACCGGCGTACGCCTCTTCACGCAACAGGATACTGCTGATCGTGGGCGATTTGCTGCTCTTGCCCAGCGGACGGCAATAGTGGTACTCGTCGATGATCGTATCACCGATCACGAGCACGTTCAATTTCTTCAGCGCCTCCAGATCTGCCACGATGGTGTCGGCATCGAAGCGTTCGCGGAAACCAGCGAGGAAGCTCTGCACACTGTCATCCAACGGACTGAAGTGCGCGTTGATCAGCGTGCTGCTGCTGAACTGGATCTCTTCGGTGAAGTGGAGCTTCCCTCCTACTTCGATCGCGGCGGCTTCCTCTTTTGCGATCATGCCCGTCACGTCCTTCGACCGGTCCTTGTAGTCCTGGCCCTTCACGTAGAGGTCGGGCTTCAACAGCCTGATGGTCTCGATCGCCGTTTCCCACTTGTTCAGACCCACATGGTCCACAGCGCCCAACGCCGCGATGGCTTCCATGCGCAGGTCTCCATGAAGACCGGACGGCCCGGCCCTTTGTTCACGAAACGATCAGGCGTGACGGTAACGATGAGGACATCGGCATCCTTCTTGGCGGCCTCGAAGTGTTTCATGTGGCCGAGGTGCAGCAGATCGAAACAGCCGTGGCACAACGCCACGCGCTTGCCTTCGGCTTTGTACTTCGCGATCACTGAAGCCAATTCGTCGAGTGGAAGGATCTTGCTCATCCGAGGTACTTGAACCAATCCTTCGTTGCTTCTTCAATGCTGTTCGGCTCCCACACCGGTGCTTCGCGCCAGTAGTCGATGTTCGCGAGCATGGTCTTCACACCGTCCTCGAACTTCACTTTCGGTTGCCAGCCGAGCACTTCTTGGATGCGCTTCGTATCCGCAAAGGTCTGGTCGGGTTCGCCTGGACGTTTCGGGATGTAGACCTTCTCGCCGCCGAGCAGGTCGCACAAGAGGTTCACGCTGTAGGTGCTGCCGCTGCCCACGTTGAAGATCCGCCCAGCCACGTCATCGCGCTCGCTTGCGGTGACACAAGCATCGGCCACATCGCTCACAAAGGTGAAGTCGCGCGTTTGCTGGCCATCACCAACCACGGTGAATGGTTTGCCGGCAAGCTTCTGCGCAAGGAACACGCCGAACACCGCACCGTACGTGCCACTGGTGCGCGAGCGCGGACCGTACACGTTGAAGAAGCGCATGCTGGTGATGTTCATCTTGTACACGCTGGCCCAGTACATGGCGTATTCTTCCCCCAAGTACTTCGTGACGGCATAAGGGTATTGGCAGCGGATCGGCGCGACCTCTGGTGTCGGATACACATCAGGGATGCCATAGCAGCTCGAAGAGGCCGCGTAGATCACGCGCTTCACACCGTGTTTGCGACACGCTTCCAACACGCTCACCGTTCCGTTGACGTTGCTGTGGTGGTACTTCAGCGGTTGTTCGATGCTAGGGACGATGTCCGCCAATGCAGCGAGGTGGTATACGCGTTCGATGCCAGCGAACAAGGGTTCGATGCGCGTATGATCGGCGATGTCAGCGATGTGGACGTGCAACTGCTTGTTGCCTTTCAGGTGGCCCAGGTTGCGCGCATGGCCGCTGCTGAGGTTGTCGATCACATGCACCTCGTGGCCATCGTGCAACAGCCGTTCCACCAACCAACTTCCGATGAAGCCGCAGCCTCCTGTCACCAACGTTCTCATGCCTTGCCTTTCAATTTCTTCAGGGTCCGTTTGAATCCGCCGCCGGTGAGGGTGTCCACATCCACCACGGCTTGGTCGAGCTTCTGTTTCCAGGTGCGGGTGCGCGATGCTATCACCTCCGGCAAGGCCTTCCGCCAGATGCGCGGAATGCCGTGCAGCTCCACATCGTTGATGATGTGTGCGCGGAACTCGAGGTCGAAGCCGTTCGTTCCGAGGTGTTGTTCCACATTGAACGTGTCCGTCGGTTTCCACGTGTAGGCGTGGTCGCGGATGTAGAGCGCGCCGCCGGGTTTCAGCACGCGGTGGAATTCACCCAACATGTGCCGTACGAGACGGCTGTTCAGCTCCGGCAACACCTGCACACACATCACGAGGTCCACGGACCCATCGGGGACCAGATCACTGCGCCACGTGGGGATGTGCTGGATGCCGGGCTTGTGCTGGAAGGTGAACGTGGATGGTGCGTCGATGTAATCCGCGAACGGTACGCCCAGCCCGTTGTAGTACAGGTGCTGCAAGCAGTACGAATTCACGATCGCGTCCATGCCGATGTAGCAAAGGTCCGGATCCTGCGTGGTACACAGGTTCGCCTGGCGCCCGTAGCCTGCGCCGAAATCAATACCGCACGGATGCGTGCGCGCTCGGGTACAGGGTACGACTGCGGCAAAAGATGGTCGTGGGCGTTGTTCAGCCCTACGCGCTTGTCGTAAACGGACTTGTCCAATTCCAAGCCGAGCGATCGTGTGATGCGTTCATCATTGGCACGGCTTGCATTCACCAACTTGGTGATGCGCTCGTCCTTGATATAATCCGGATAATCCGTGCGGAACCAACTCATCCACTTCAACAGGTCCGGTGCGCCGCCAAAGGTGAAGAAGTCGCTGACCACGCCATCCTCGTACGTGCGCTTGCGCTTCTTCAAGCCCTCTTGATAGTCCCAACGCGTCATCCACTCGGGTGCACGTTCACGATCACGCGTCAACGCATCGTTGAACCGTTGTTGCAGGGCGAGTTCCTCCGGTCGCATCAGTTCTTGTCGGTGGTGATGCGTACGCTGAAGGTCTTCGTAGGCCAACCCACTTCGGGGTAGCTGGCCTTCACGGCTTCCGGCAGGTAAACGGCGCAGAGCGTGTTGCTCACGTGGTAGATCCGCTTGCGGTGTTTATCGCTCGGTGCTCCATCAAGGATCCCACGGAACACTTGCCAGTTCGGCTTCTCGTAGCCCAGTCCGTAGTCGTGCCACACGATAATCGACTTCTCGTCCTTCAAGAGGGTGAAGGCGTTCCGCGTATCGATGGTGACACCGGGATACTGATGATCGGCATCCACGAAGATCATGTCGCAGGTGCCTTTCAATGCGGAGAAGTCGTAGGTCTGTGTGTTGTGCTCGATCAGCCGCAGATTGGGCAGGCCTTTGCTGTAGAGGTGTGCTGCGCGTACGGCTGCATCGGGAGCACCGATCTTCTTCATCTCGGCCGGACCGAAGCTCATCGCGATCACCTCTTTCACCAAGGGAGAAACATTCGCAAGGCTTTCACCGCGCCACGATCCGAACTCGATGTAACGGCCTTGTGGGAACCGTTTCGCCAAGGCGCGCAGCAACGCGAAATCGGTCACGCGACTGGTGCCGTCCAAGTAGGTGTAGTGCGTGATCGTATCATCCAGACCGGGCGCGATGTCACGGATGTCCACCGTGGGCAAACCCTTGGCAAGTCCGTACTTCTTGATCACGTGATCCCGACAAGCCTCTTCCATGGTGAAGTGGAACAGACCCTTCAACACGCGCTTGGGCTGCGTGAAACAGAGGCGCAGGAAAGGGCCTGCCAGATGCCAGTTGCCCATCAGTGCGCGCCGGAATAAAAGGTCTTGATGGCATCGATCACGTACTGCACTTGCTCGTCGCTCAATTCGGCGAAGACAGGCAAACTGAGGATCGTTGCGCTCTGCTTCTCCGTCACCGGGAAGTCGCCTTTCTTGTGACCGAGAAAAGCTGCCGCTTGTTGTAAATGGATCGGCACCGGGTAATGGATCTTGGTGTCGATGCCGCGATCGGCCAGGAATTGCTTCAGCGCATCGCGTTGTGCGGTCTGTACGATGAACGTGTGGTACACCGCGCGCTCACCGTTGCGCTCGTTCGGGACCAACAGGTCACCGGTGCCGGACAGGCCTAGTTGGTACATCGCCGCGATGGCGCGTCGTCGTTCGGTCCAGCGTGGAAGCTCGCGCATCTTCACGTTGAGGATCGCCGCCTGCATGTTGTCCAAGCGCGAGTTGTAGCTGAAGAAATCGCTGTGGTCGCGGTCGCGCATGCCGTGGTTGCGGGCCTTCAACAAGTGCGCGGCAACTGCATCATCGTTCGTGGTGATCATGCCGCCGTCACCGGCAGCGGCAAGATTCTTCAACGGATGCAGGCTGAAACAACCCGTGGTGCCGAAGGATCCGACGTGCTGTCCGTTCAACGTTGCACCGATGGCCTGCGCACAATCCTCGATGACGTGCAACCCTTGTTCTCTTGCGATCGCTAACAGTTCCACCATCCGCGCTGGACGACCGGTGAGGTGTACGGCGATGATCGCCTTGGTCCTCGGCGTGATCGCTTTCCGCACCGCGGCCGGATCGATGTTCATGTCGTCCAGCGGATCCGCGAAGACCGGCGTTGCGCGTGCCAATGCGATGCTGCTGGCGCTGGCGAGGTAGGAGTTCGGCGCGGTGATCACTTCATCTCCTTCGCCGATGCCAAGCGCCATCATGCTCAGGAACAACGCGTCCGTTCCGTTGGCGACACCGATCGCGTACTTCGTTCCGCAGAGCTGCGCGAAGTTCTTCTCGAAGGTGGCCAGCTCTTCGCCCATGATGAAGGCGCCGCTGTCCAGCAACGCGCCAATGCGGTCCAGCACTTCCTGCTTGATCCCGCTGTACTGCGCACCGAGGTCCACGTACGGGACTTTCATGGTCGTCATCACCGCCATCAGTTCAGGTGGATGCGTTGCATGCGTTTCACGTTGAAGTAGCGGTCGTCGGTGAGACTATCAGGGATAGCACCCGCGTCGAAGGCTTTCTTCAGATCACGAACCGCGTCTTCCAAACTGTGCGTGGCCACGAAACCAATTTCCTGCTTGATCTTCTCGCTGCTCACGTGGTAGCTCCGCAGATCGTCCGTGGGCGTGGTGACGATGCGCACATGATCACCGATCACGTTGCGCACCATGCCCGCGATCTCCGCGATGGTGAAGTTGTCGTAACCCGCGTTCCAGATCTTGCCGGCGATGCGCTCCTTCGGCAATTCGAGCAACTGGATGTAGAGGTCAGTCATGTCCTCGATGTGGATGTTGGGCCGCTTCTGTGTTCCACCGAACACCGTGATCTCGCCCTTGTTCACCGCGAGGTTGGTGAGGATGTTGACGCTCAGATCGAGGCGCAATCGCTTACCGTACCCGCACACCGTGGCCGGACGGATCGTCACCGTGGTGAAGTCGTCGCTTTGGAACGGTGCGAGGATCTCTTCGCACAGCATCTTGAACTTGCTGTAATCGGTGAGCGGCTCCAGCACCATGTCCTCCGTCACGTTCGGCTCTTCCTTGATGCCGTACACGCTGCTACTGCTCGCGTAGATGAACCGCTTCACGCCGCTCTCCTTGCTGATGCGCACCAACGGTTCGAAGGCGTCCAGGTTGATGCCCTTGCCGAGCTCCGGGTTCAGCTCGAAGCTGGGGTCGTTGCTGATGCAGGCGAGGTGGATCACGGCTTCATGCCCCGGAAGCAGTTGCTTCAATAGCCCTTGATCGCGGATGTCGCCCTTCACGGCGTTGAGGCGTTCGTGCTTCGGCAGCACGTCCTCGCCGTAGATCATCAGGTCCAGCACCGTAACGGCGTAGCCCTTGTCCAACAGCTTCGGCACGAGCACCGACCCTACGTATCCGGCGCCGCCGGTGATGAAGATCCTATTCACTGTTCGTTCGTTTCGTTCAATTGTTCAATGACCCTTGGCGGTGCGCCCACCACTTTCGTGTAAGGTTCCACACG
>JADKCV010000018.1 GCA_016718655.1 Flavobacteriales bacterium
CTTCAACGGCACGGTGCGCGGTTCGTCGAAAAGCTTTGGTCCAGCAGAGTGCTGAAGGCACGTAGAGGGATACCTGCACGTTACCGGCGGACTATCTTCACGCTCCCTACGGCAGACCCCATGCAACACCGCTACAAGACCCTACTGGCCACTGGCCTGTTCACGGCGCTGACATTCACCGCGCAGGCACAATGCCCTGCCGGTGAAGTGAGCGTGCAGATCAACGTGCTCACCGACGACTACGGCAACGAGACCTACTGGCAGTTGGTGCCCACTGGTAACGACTGTGGCACCGGCACCATCTTTTCCGGCGGCAATCCGGCCTTGAACTGCGGTTCGGGCGGCACGCAGACCTCTCCGGTCGGTGGCTATGGCAACAATACCACCATTCCCACCGGTCCATGGTGCCTTACCGAGGGCGCTGCGTTCGACATCATTTCCATTGATAGTTATGGCGATGGACAGGCCACCTTCCAAGTGTTCGTGGAAGGCGGTGTGGTGGGCACCTTCAACGCTCCCGGCGGACTGCACGTGTGGACATTCACCGCGCTCCCCCCGCAGGAATACGACCTGGGGGTATCCAAGCTCACCACATCCATCTACTGCGAATTGGGTGCATCAGTGGCAGTGCACGGCACGCTCTTCAATTACGGTTCGGCCACGGTGGATAGCTATACCTTGAACTACCGCATCGATGGCGGTGCCACGGTGAGCGAGAACATCACCGGCGCAGGGTTGGTGAGCGGGGCTTCGCGCTCCTTCGTGCATGCCGTTCCCTGGACACCGGGCGCCGAAGGCAATGTGTTGCTGGAAGTATGGGCCAGCGACCTGAACGGCCAGGCGGACCAGGCACCGGCCAACGATGTGCGCACCGCACAACTGGTAGTGAACCAGGCCATCCCCGATATCATGGACCAATACCTCGATGCACCACCCACCCTGACCTTGGTGGCCGATGACGACGAGGACCTGCTGGTGCCGCGCGACCTCGACTTTCATCCCGACCGCACACGCAACGAACTGTGGGTGATCAACAAGGACGTGGAGCAAGGCGCGGCACCGTGCGATTATGATCCCGGTGAAGCGGAGATGGACTTCCTGTGGCAGCGCGACCCCAACGCCTGGCACTTCATGAGCCTGCCCACCGCCATCGCCATGGGCGACAACGGCAACTTCTCCACCAGTCCCGGCGTTTACGACGCCAACCACAATGGTGGTACGCCCTTCACGGGTCCCACGTTGTGGAGCGCCGACCCAGCGATCTATGCCCAACCGGTGTTCGGTCCGTTGGGCAGCCACCTGGACATGCTGCACGTGAACCCCAACAGCCAGGGCATAGCGCACGAGCAGTGGAACCGCTTCTGGGTGGTGGACGGCTACGTGGGCGACATCGTGATGAACGACTTCCGCGAGGACCACACGCCCGGCATGGACTACCACGGTGACGCATTGATCCGCCGCTATGCTGACTTCACCATTACCCGCGACCCCAACGACCATGTGGTGAGCCACAACGTGTTCGACAAGGCCACCGGTTGGCTGTACGTGGTGGACCACGGCGGGCAGCGCGTATTGCGCATGGACACGCGCACCGGCACCGTGGGTGGCACGCCCACCTTGGGCCCTTGGGAGAGCTATGTGGAATACACCATGGTGACGGGCTATACCTGGGAGGCCATCATCACCGAAGGACTGGTGCAGCCTGCGGGTATCGACATCATTGGCGACCACCTGCTGGTGAGCGACCATGCCACGGGCGACATCGTGATCTACGACAAGAGCGGTGCCAACGTGGTGGAACTGGGGCGCATCAACACCGGAGCGGCGGGCATCATGGGCATCAAGGTGGGGCCCGATGGCCGCATCTGGTACGTGAACGCCACCACCCACGCCCTGGTGCGCATCGATCCCGCGTTGAACGTGGGCGTTGCCGAAGCGGCCCCTGCCAGCACCATGCGCCTGCACCCCAATCCGGCCAACGACCGGGTGTACATCTCCCTCACCGGTGCTATTACCAGTGGCACGCGTGCGGTGCAGGTGATGGACGCCGCTGGACGCACTTGCCTCCAACAGACCACGAACGACCTGCGCCAAGGCATCGATGTTTCGGCATTGGCCAATGGCACCTACGTGCTGCGCATTGATGGTGGCGAGGCACAGCGCTTCACCATTTCGCGCTGACCATTGCCATGAACGACGCGGGCGGCGCACTTCCCTGTGCGCCGCCCGTTCCATTCCATAGGTCGTATGCCCTCACACACCGACCTACAGCACGTTCAATCGCGAGGTGGTGCGCTGTCCGCGCTCGTTCTCGAGGGTAACAAAGTACTGGCCGGTGGTAAGACCGGCAAGGTCCATGTTGGTGCGACCATCACCATCGTCCATCAGGAAGTACTGTCGTACCACGCGCCCAGTAGCATCGCTCAGCGTGATGTGCACATCGCGGCTGAATCCTTCCAGGAAGCTGCACCTGCGCGTGCTGCCCAGTGCAGGTTCGGCATCAGCACGGCGCGATCGGTGGGACCTTTGTTCGGTGGAGACCGTGGTGGTGAGATCCTCCATCCACTGCACGAACTCGAAGGTCCCGGCGCTGCCCATGAAGTCCACCGTGCTGCTCACCGTTTGAACTAAGGGATACGAGGTACTAACGGCGTAGTAGAGGTAACTGTCAACCACGATGGTGAAGGAGAAGACACCGGCATCTTCAAGCGTACTGGACTGCCAGTGAACACGGAGCACCTCAGCGGAGACACCGCCGGGCAACAGCAACGTACCGTGGCCATCGGCCTCGCCGGTAATGGCAGTGGTTCGTTCCACAGTCATTCCTTCGACCACATAGTTGGCCGCCTCTTCATCGGTCCAGTTGGTGCCGAAGGCGCAGGGGAACGGTAGGTAGAGGCCCAGGTCAGTGTAGGCCAAGGGTGTTCCGTCGAAGGCTTCGCCCACACGCTGAACACCACTGGCCGAAGAAGCGAAATACAAGGCGCCCGAGTTGTTCACCTCTGCCACCGTGGCCGCGTCGAACTGGTTGCCGAACGGCGTTGATGCCGGTACGACCAACTGTACGGTCTCCGTGCTATCGATGGCCAGTGCTGAGAAGTCCCAGGTGACGTTGGCACCTGAGGCACCGGGGTCTGCGCCGGGACTGTAGTTACGCGTGAACGACGGGCCCGGCGTGGGCGCGTTGGTGGCGTGCGTGAGCACAGGCTGTGCGGAAAGTGCAGAGCCCATGAATAGGCCGCCAAGGAGAAAGAAGTGTTGTATCCGGACCATGTTGTGGAGTTGTTGTTCGGTGAGCGTGGGACGCACAGGTCACCCATCCGTTACACTACTGTAGCCCCGATCACAGGAGCGGTAGCTGGGCGCGGATGAACGGCGGCACGTTGCACAGGCACCGGACACCTGTTCCTTTGCACCATGCCCATGGACATCCAACAGGACAAGGCCTACATCAACGGAACGTGGACCACGGCCACCGACGGAAGGCGCTTCAGCGTGAACGACCCCTACACCGATGAGCGCATCGGCAGGTGCCGGACCTAGGAAGGGCCGAAGCGAACGATGCCGTGATGCGCCTGCACATGCGGCATTCGTGCCGTGGGCGAAAAGCTGGCGGTGGAACGCGCCGATGTGCTGTGGCGCTGGCACGACCTGGTGCAGGAGCACGCCCGCGCACTGGCCGAACTGATGACCCGCGAGTGCGGCAAGCCCTTGGCCGAGAGCATCGCTGAAGTGCGCTATGGCAACTCCTTCATCCGCTGGAGCGCAGAGGAGGCACGGCGCCTGCACGGCGAAGTGATCCCCACCGACCAGGCCGACCGGCGACTACTGGTGCTACGGCAACCGCTGGGCGTGGTGGCCGCCATCACCCCGTGGAACTTCCCCTTCAGCATGATCACACGCAAGGTGGCACCCGCACTGGCCGCAGGATGCACCGTGGTGCTGAAGCCCAGCGAAGAGACCCCGCTATCGGCCCTTGCGCTTGCCGCGCTGGCCCACGAATCAGGACTGCCGGCGGGCGTGCTGAACGTGCTTTGGAACTGGGCGGCAACGCACCCTTTATCGTGTTCGACGATGCCGACCTGAAAGCCGCCGTGGAAGGCGTCATGGCCAGCAAGTTCCGTAATGCCGGACAGACCTGTGTATGCGCGAACCGGATCCTGGTACAACGTGGCATCGCCGATCGGTTCATCCCCCTTCTCGCCGAAGGTATGAGCGCCTTGCGCATCGGTCATGGCCTGGAGGCAGGCACCCAAGTGGGGCCTTTGATCAGCGACAAGGCCGTGGCCAAGGTGGAACGATTAGTGGCCGACGCGGTGGCCCGAGGCGCACAGGTGCTCACTGGCGGAACACGTTCGGGCAAACGGGCCTTCCATCCCACCCTGCTCGCTGGCGTAACACCCGACATGGCCTGCTTCAGGGAAGAAGTGTTCGGTCCGGTGGCTCCTGTCACTGTGTTCGACACCGAGGAGGAGGCCACCGCATTGGCGAATAACACACCGTACGGTCTCGCGGCATACGTGTACACACGCGACCTGGCCCGGAGCTGGCGTATGGGCGAAGCACTGGAGTACGGCATGGTGGGCCTTAACACCGGGTTGATCAGCACGGCCGTGGCGCCTTTCGGTGGTGTGAAGGAGAGCGGCATCGGTCGCGAAGGTTCGCACCATGCGCTCGAGGAATTCACGGAGATGAAGTACTTTGCGATGGCCGGGTTGTAGTCAATAAACCTTTGGCACGGTCCCTGCGTCTTACCTTCGAAACCTCGAACCGATCAACATGAAACGCATTCTCATCGCCTCCCTGCTGTTCGCCGCCTTGGGCGTGCAAGCCCAAACCACCGACCAACCCACCGTGGCCACCAAGGCCCAGGTGCAGAAGGCCACGCCCGAAGAGCGTGCCGACTTCGATCACCCAGGAAATGGTGAAAGAGCTCGCCCTCACCCCTGAGCAGACCACCCAGGTGGAGCAATTGAACAAGGACCAGGCCGCTGCACTGGCCCAGTTGCAGCAAGCCGGTCTGGAGACCGAGGCCAAGAAGGCCCGTGCACAGGTGCTGCGCGAGAAGTACGACAACCGCATGAAGTCGGTGCTGACGGCCGAGCAGTACGAGAAGTTCGTGGCCATGCGAAAGGCCAAGCGCGATGCCGCCATGCAGAAGCGCCAGCAAGTGCAGGCCGCTCCCTCATCGAAATAAGCGATCCGACCCATCGAACACGGAACGCGCCTAACGGGCGCGTTCCGCATTTGTGCCCCTTGGCACCGGGTCGGATCAACGGGGTTCGTACTGCACGGGCACC
Source organism: Flavobacteriales bacterium (assembly GCA_016718655.1). GTDB lineage: Bacteria > Bacteroidota > Bacteroidia > Flavobacteriales_F > PHOS-HE28 > PHOS-HE28. The sequence goes on from JADKCV010000018.1 coordinate 5,301, forward strand.
CGTAGAAAGGTGCGCACCGGTTTACCACCCTTGGTACCCGGGGTGAAGGGCTTCAAGGTCCCTGCGGCGCAGAGTGCATAGCGACGCAAGGCTTCATCGGCCTCCCCTTCAGTGCCCAATTGCGAGACCATGCCGTTGGCTTCCACCACGAAACGCAGCATCACCTTGGTACGTGCCTGGCCATCGGCGTTCCAGTCCTGTAGCACACAACCTGGTGCCTTGGCAAGTTGGCTCAGCAAGGCCGCATTGCCACCGGGATAGGCCGGGGCCACGTCCACTGCGGCGATATCGTACACCGTGGTATCCGCAGGCGCAGCTGTTCGCTTGATGCGTTGATCGAACACCCGTTGGCCGGCATCGGATGAAGATCGCAAGGGTGCCACCTCGCTCTGGGCCGAAACGGAGCCCAACAGCAGGAAGCACACACCAATGCCCACGGTACGCAGCAGCATGCCTCGAAGGTAGTTCGCCGCTGCACTGACCGCTGTCAGGACCGGACCACGAGTGCCGGTTACATTTGGCGCGGACCAATTGAACCACGGTCCCAGCGAGCGCATGAGCAACGTGTACTACCCCGACTACCTGCAACTGGACAAGATCCTGGGCGCGCAGGCCCCTGAGAGCGACAAGCACGGCGTGCAGGCGCACGATGAGATGCTGTTCATCATGATCCACCAGGCCTACGAGCTCTGGTTCAAGCAGGTATTGCACGAGGTGGGCAGCGTGATCGAGATGTTCTCGGACCACCATGTGGACGACAATGGCGGCGAACTGAACATCGCCGTGCACCGCATGCAGCGCGTGAAGACCATCCTGGGCGTGCTGGTGCACCAGATGGACATCATGGAGACCATGACCCCGCTGGACTTTTTGGACTTCCGGGACCTGCTGCGCCCGGCCAGTGGGTTCCAAAGCATGCAGTTCAAGATCCTGGAAGCGCGATTGGGGTTGCGCATGGAGGCCCGCTTCGGCAAGCAGTACTACACCAGTCAGCTGAAGCCGGAGCACAAAGCGCAGATCGAGGCACTGGAGAGCCTGCCCACCCTGCTCGAACTGGTGAACAAGTGGCTGGAGCGTATGCCGTTCCTTGAAGCGCGTTACTGGCCACAGGGCGGCAAGCCCTTCTTCCAGCAATTGGAGGAACTATACACCGCCAGCCTGGTGCAGGGCGAAACGGAGAACGCCGCACTGTGGAAGCGGATCTTCGTGGACGGTGATGCCGATCGCAGGCTATCCCCTTCCGCCGCGCGCAATGCGCTCTTCATCATGCTGTACCGCGATGAACCCATCTTCCAACAGCCATTCCGTTTCTTGGATGTGTTGCTGGACATCGATGAGGGCATGGCCGCCTGGCGCAGCCGCCACATCAACATGGTGCATCGCATGATCGGACTGCGTGTGGGCACCGGCGGCAGCACGGGCAAGGCCTACCTGAAGGGTGCCATGGACAGCCACTACATCTTCAGCGAAGTGGCCGACCTCAGCAGCTTCCTTTTCGAACGCCGCAAACTGCCTGCACTGCCAATGGAACTGCGCAGCGCGCTCGGTTTCCGTAGTTAGTGTCGTCAGGCCTGCTGGAGGACGAGCCCGGTGGAACGTTTCTGCGTCTCCAGTGGTGATTCGCCATACACCCGCAGGTACTCGGTATTGAAGCGACCCATGTCCCAGAAGCCGGCGTTCAGTGCGGCCTCCACCACGGCCAAAGGATGTTCCAGACCAGCGAGCAGGACCTTGTGCACCCGTTGCATCCGGAAGCGTTGGAGCATGTCGATGGGATGCACACCGGCGAACTCCAGGAAGAGCGCACGCAGTTCCGGTTCCGAGATGCCCAGTCGTTCGCAGATGTGGAAGACATCCATGGGACGTGCCTCGCTGCTGCGGAGCTGCTCCAACGCGGTGCGGAACATCATGGTGCGCTGGGCAAGGCCCTTGGTCTGCGCATCCGACCGCATAAGCTCCGGACGGATGACATAGTGCATGGCCGTGAGCAATGCGTTCTGCATGTTGCGGTGCATCCGCTCGTCCACCACGCCGCCATGCAAGGCGACCGCGTTGTGTTGCATGGCTTCCAAGGTGCCACGGAGCATGGCCATTGATGATGGAGATGCTTGGCCCACCAAATTGAAGCCGCTGCGCATGACATCACCCGCGGCATCACCCAACATGCGCTCGTCAAGCAGCTTGGCCGGTATGGGAAGGAAGATGTAATCGCCCTTGCTCCGGACCGACGACACGAACTCAGACGAGGGCCCGCTTAGCGTGAAGGTGCCATCTTGTGCAGCGGTGCCGTACATGCGGGCCTCATCGCCATAGCCCCAGATGAGCACAATGGACAAGGCATCGTCCGGTGTCTGTGCAAAGCAGTCCCACGCGGTCTCCTGGTGTCCCAAGCGCACCAGCATGTCGGGCAGTTCGATGAGGTCCACCCCGTTGAGCCCGCCGCTCGGCCCGAGCCTCACCACCTCCACCGAGTCGTGCTTCAGCGCACCGGAGAACTCGTCGAGATCGCTGAACCGGAACTGGTGCATGATGCCTGTTCCCGGAGGAGCCGCTTCTGTAGGCCTGGTTCCCATGGCTCCTTGCTTTGACCACCATGAAGTTAGATCGATGCACAGGCCGTGTAAAGGAGAACAAGCTTGGGCAAGACCAGGCGCCCGGAGCCCATGGGAAATCCTGATGCGCCAGAAGGTGCGCTGGACGCGGAATTACGGCACACGGTCCGCAGGTTACTGGACCGGAACGCGATGTCGAGAATACCCAGTAGTGGGGATGCGTAATGGCCTACGGCGCAAGCCTACCGCACCAGCACCACGTGCCCCAACTGGCGTTCGAGCTCCTGTGAACAGGGGTTCTTGCGTTCCACCAGCACGGCATACACGCCCACTTCGGCCTGCTTGCCGAAGAGCACACCATCCCACTGCACCAAGGGATCCTTGGTGGACCACACTTCAGCACCCCAACGGTCGAAGATGCGCATGGTGTAGTTCGCCGCATCGCCGTAGATCACGGCAGGGAACAGGTCGTTGATACCATCGTTGTTGGGCGAGAACGCGTTGGGCAGATAGAGCAACGGTTCCTCGGCCACGGCCACCTGCTGCATCAAGGTGTCATTGCAGCCATCCAAACGGTAGGCATGATACACCAGATCGAAGTCGCCCTCATTCGGCAGGATCACGCTCACGAACCCATCGCAGGCAGTGTTCACCAGTTCATCGTTCAGGAAAAGCGCACAGCTATCGGCCGCTTCGGCATCCAACAGGAAGCGCACCTCGTTGGAGCAGGTCACCGGATTGATGCGCAATGCCGCCAATGCCGACTCACGAACGAACACATTGTCCACAATGAGCGGGCTGGGGCAGCCGATCTCCTGGAAGGCCTGGAAGGTGATCTCGTTCCAACCGGTGTTCTGGAATACGGCCAAGGGCGCCGCATCGTTGCTGAAGCCATCAACGCCCCAGGTCCACACCAGCGAATCAGCACCTTGAACGAATGCCTGCAATAGGACACCTGCGTTGGCGCATGCGCTATCGGCCACGGCGATGGTGGCGATGGGCGCGGGTTCCGTGTCCACCAGCACATTGGCACTAACGGAACATCCGGTGGCGTCGGTCACCGTGAGCGTGTATTGGGTGTCGTTCAGCGGTGTCACCACCTCCACCTCGCTCGTACCACCCGAGCTCCACGCGTATTGGTAAGGCTCCGTGCCGCCTTCCACATCGGCCTCCAGTTCCGCCGGACTACCCGCGCACACCGTACCCGGCGCGAGCACCTGCACGTTCATGGGTGGCGGGTCGGTGAGCACCCGGGTGATGGTGGTGTCGCAGACATCGTTGGCGACCGTGACCGTGTAGCTGCCTGGTGTCAATCCGGTAATAGTGGCCGTGTTCTGCGGAGGAACAGTGTTCCATGTATAGGTGAACGGGCCGGGTCCGGTGGCCGATGCGGTGAGGCTGCCATTGTTGGCCCCGGCACAGGTGATGGCCGTAACTACAACGTCGGCATCAAGTCCGCAGCATGGCAGCACCACGATGGTGTCGCTGAGGTAGTTGGTGTTGATGTTGGTATGGCAATAGTCAGTGGCCGTGAACCAGTATGTGCCAGGCTGCGTGACGGTGAGCGTTGGCCCGGTGGCGCCGGTGCTCCAGAGGTAGCCGGTGTACGCTGGAGGTTGCACCAGCAGTGGGTAGATGGCGCCGGGGTTCAGCGTGATGCTGGGCGTGCACAGCACGGTATCGGGCGGGAAGAAGGAATACTGGTCGCGGTCCACATAGATGGGATTGATCGCGCCGGATGGTGTTTGCAGGCAGCAGGTGCCGCCATCGCTCACGTTGAGGTTGGCGGGAAAGCAGTTGTAATCGGTCCAGTGGGCATACAGCGAGCTGCCCGGTCCGAAGATGTCCAGGAAGAACGCCACGATCTGCGGGCTGCTGTTGCCTCCACCGGTATTCAGTTGGTTGCAGACATCACCGGAAACAATACAGTTCACCAGCGAAACCCCACCAATGACCTGCCCAAGGTGCGTGGCAATGGGCACATCGCCGGCAGCGATGCTATAGTTGTTGACGATGTTGGCCGGAACGCCGATGATGGTAACCCCGGGAATGTTAGGACCGCAACCACTGTTGTTCACATCGCCATAACCCGCGTACACCACCTCGGTGATATTGCCAACGAATGGACCCACGAAAGTGACCTGTGCGGCCTCGTAGGTGGTGATGCCCACCTTCAGGTCCGGGATGTTCTGGTCCATATTGATGGTGAGGTAACCACCCTCGTAGTTGGAGTAGATGAGGACATTGCCTGCCGGATCGCAGATGGGCTGCGCGATCGTATTCGTTGCCAACATCAGCAGTGCCGATCCCAAAGCGCCCCGCACCATCCTCCACACGCCTGACAGGTCTACTTGCAACATGGGTCTCAGATCACGAAATGTTCGCCGTTACGTGGAATGGCGATGTCCTTATAGCCTTGTTCCATCATCAGGTCCTTCAATCCCAACAAGGCGCGCTCCACCCCATGTACCAGGAACAACCGGCGCACCTGTTCGGGTCGTTGGCAGGCGAGATACTTCACCAATTCGCCGCGATCGGCATGGGCGCTGTAGAATTCCATGCGCAGGATCTCGGCATTCACCGGTACCGGCTCGCCGAAGATGTTCACCTCGCGTGCACCGCTGAGCAGTTCGTGCCCCAGTGTGCCCGGTGCACAGAAGCCCACGGCCAGCACCGCGTTGTTGGGGTCGGGCAGTGCATGCCGCAAATGGTGTCGTACGCGTCCTGCCTCCATCATGCCACTGGCGCTGATGACGATGCAGGGGCGCTTTACGTTGTTCAGCCGTTTGCTTTCCTCCGGCTCGCGCACGAACTCCACACCGGGGAACGAGAACAGGTCCGGTCGTGGAACAGTCCTCGCGCACCTCTTCGCGGAACAGGTGCGGGTACCGGCGCACGATGCTTGTGGCACTGATGGCCAACGGGCTGTCCACGAAGACCGGGATGCGCGGCAGGCGCCCCGCATTGCTCAACGCGTTCAGCGTATATAGGATCTCCTGTGTTTTGCCGATGCTGAAGGCCGGGATCACCAAGCGGCCCTGGCGCTCCACGCACACCTCGGTGACATGCCGCAGCAGTTCCTCCTCCGCCTCGGCAACAGGGCTGTGATCACGATCACCATAAGTGCTTTCGCAGACGATGACATCCGCTTGTGGGAAGCGTACCGGTTCGGGGAGCAGGCGGTCCACGTAGCGGCCCACATCGCCGGTGAAGGTGAAACGCAGCACTTCCGTGCCATCATCGATGGTGAGGTGGACAGCGGCACTGCCAAGGATGTGGCCCGTGTCCGTGAACAACAGGGTGATGCCGGGAGCGATCTCCTGGGGCTTGGCATAGTCCAATGCCTGGAACAAGGCCATGGCCGGAGGCACATCGGCGCTGGTGTAAAGCGGACCATCGTGCTGCAGGGCACGCCCCCGCTTCTTGGCGCGCTTCACCTCGAACGCGAAGTCGTATTCCTGGATGCGGGCGCTGTCCTCGAGCATGATGGCGCACAGATCACGCGTGGCGGGTGTGGACCAAATGGGGCCCGAAAAGCCCTCGGCCACGAAGCGGGGAAGCAGTCCGCTATGATCGATGTGGGCATGGCTGAGCACCCACGAATGCCCGAGGCGGCTCGAAGCCGAAATGACGGTTGGGGTCGCTGGCGTGAATCGCGCACCGCCTCGCCCTGGAACATGCCACAGTCCAGCAGCAATCCGCGTGCTGGAGCCATCCACTCGTTGAACCTTCAAGCAGGTGTTTGGAACCGGTGACGGTTCCTGAGGCGCCATGGCTGGGCAGGGTGATGGGCATGTGCACAAAGTTGCATCGCATCGGCGGAGCTGACGCATCGTTCAGGGATCAGGTCCTACCTTCGCCAACCATGGCGCTGCGCTATCTCCTGGCCGTCCTTCACCTGCTGCCTGGCCATCGGGATGCGCCGGTGTATGCGCGCTGGGGGCTTTGCGCGACAACGGACACCACCGACCTGCAAGCCGTGTTCCTCGCCGATAATTGGTACGGCGTGGCGGCCCTATGCTGGGTCATCACCGGCCTTTGGCGGGCGTTCGGCGGCCTGGAGAAGGGCAGCGAATTCTACCTGGAAAGCCATTGGTTCATCGGCAAAATGGGCTTGTTCGCGCTCGTGTTCCTGTTTGAACTCTGGCCCATGGTCACGCTGGTCCGTTGGCGCATCGACCGCAAAAGGACGCCCTTGGCACTGAACCAGGCTCCTCTCTGGCGCGGCTTTCCTGGCCCAGCTCCCGTTGGTGCTGATGGTAGCGATGGCCACCGCCATGGCCCGGGGACTGTGAGATCAACCGAACAGGACACCATTTGGATCGATTGTTCCACCGTCTATCTTGGAGCCGAACTCCACTGAACACCCCATGCGGATGAAGTCCGTTCCAGAACTCTTCGCACCCCGCACCTGGCCCTGCTCTTCCTTGGCTGCCGTGCCCTTGCGGCCAAAGCCCAGGCCCAACAGGTCTGCGGGGCACGGTCACCGATGCCGTTACCGGGGAGACCGTGATCGGTGCCAACGTGGTGCTGAAGGGCACCACCATCGGGGCGGTGACGGATATCGATGGGCGCTTCGAGCTCAGTGTGAACGAGCTGCCACCCTACACGCTGGTGATCAGCTTCATTGGCTACACGCCACAGGAGGTGGAAGTGAAGAGCCTCGACCAGCCCCTGAAATTCAAGCTCAGCACGAACGAGGTATTGCTGAAGGAGGCCGAAGTGGTGGGAAGCCGCATCAGTGAAAAACAGAAACAGGCGCCACTTACCGTGGAGAGCATGGACCTGCTGGCCATCAAGGAGGCGGCCAGCGGCGACTTCTACGAAAGCCTCGGATCGCTGAAGGGCGTGGACATGACGGCCGCCAGCCTGGGTTTCAAGATCATCAACACACGGGGCTTCAACAGCACCAGCCCGGTGCGCAGCCTGCAGCTGATCGATGGAGTGGACAACCAGAGCCCGGGCTTGAACTTCTCCTTGGGCAACTTCCTCGGAGCAAGTGAACTGGATGTGCTGAAGGTGGACATGATCGTGGGCGCCAGCTCCGCCTACTATGGACCGAACGCCTTCAATGGGGTGATCAGCATGACCACCAAGGACCCCTTCCTCTACCCTGGATTTTCTGCGACGGCCAAGGTGGGTGAGCGCAACCTGGTGGAGGGTGCCATCCGCTATGCCGAGAAGTTCAAGAACAAGGCGGGCGTGGAGAAATTCGCCTACAAGCTGAACCTCTACTACTTCCAGGCCCAGGACTGGGAGGCCACCAACCTGGACCCCACCGAACAGTCTGCGATGGGCGTGAACAATCCGGGGGGCTATGATGCCGTGAACCGCTACGGCGATGAGTCCGAATTCCAAGGCGGCACCACCACTTGGGGCCTGGGCTCTTTCTACCGCGACGGGTATGAGGAAAAGGACCTGGTGGACTACAACACGCAGAACCTGAAGGCCAGCCTCGCCTTCCACTACAAGCTGAACGACAGCCTGCAGCTCATCGCCGCATCAAGCTTCGGCACGGGCACCACAGTGTACCAGGGCGACAACCGCTATCGGCTGCAGAACATCCTGTTCTTCCAGAACCGCCTTGAACTGAACGCCGGCGAACGTGGCTTCCTGCGCGCCTACTACACCAATGAGGACGCCGGGGATTCCTACGACGCAGTGTTCACCGCCTTCCGCATGCAGGAATATGCCAAGGATGACAACAACTGGTTCCGTGACTACACCAACCGCTGGATCTCATCAGGCAACAGTTCTACAGTGTTCAACTCACCGGGTTTTCCCCAGCCGGTGTTCAGTCCGGGTCCCCCCCCACGTTCATCATCGACTACGATGCGATAGAGAACTGGTACTTGGACAACAACGCACTTCTGACCGGAGTTGCATGCCGATGTTCGTGCCTTCGCCAATTCCGACGCCACGACCAGTGCCCAGGACGTGGAATTCAACAACCGCCTGATCCCTGGAACAGCAGCCTACCAGGAGCAGTTCGACAAGATCACCTCCACCTACTTCAGTGATGGAGGCACACGCTTCTACGATCGATCGGCGCTGTTCCATATCCAAGGCGAGCGGAAGTTCAAGGTCCAGAGATACACCCTGACCACGGGCGGCAACTTCCGCCGGTACATGCCCAATTCGCGCGGCAACATCTTCTCCGACACCTCCGGCACGCGCATCACCAACGAAGAGTTCGGGATCTACGCGGGCGCCGAACGCAAGCTGCTGGCGAGTGAGAAGTTGAAGGCCACCGCCACCTTGCGGATGGACAAGAACGTCAACTTCCCTTACGTATTCTCCCCCGCCGGCTCGCTGGTCTATTCCTTCGACCAGCAGAACATCCTCCGCGTGTCCTTCTCCTCCGCTGTGCGCAACCCCACCCTGCAGGACCAGTACCTCTACTACAACGTGGGCCGCGCCATCCTGCTGGGCAACCTGAACGGCTTCACCGATCTGGTGACCACGGAATCGCTCCTGAACTCATTGAGCAGCAGTGCCGATACCTTGAGTACTTCGATGTGGCCCCGGTGGTGCCCGAAAAGGTGAAGACCATCGAGGTCGGTTTCCGGCATACGCTCTGGAAGAACTTCTTCGTGGATGGTTCCTACTACTACAGCTTCTACCGTGATTTCCTGGGCTTCCAGATCGGTGCGGACGTGAACGTTCTGGAGAGCACCAATCAGGTGGACCTCGGCACGGTGCAGGTGTACCGGGTGGCGGCGAACTCCACGCGCGAGGTCACCACGCAGGGTTTCTCACTGGGCATGAACTACTACTTCAAGAAATTCTTCGCCATCACCACCAATTACTCTTGGAACCGCCTGAACACCCAGGAGGACGACCCGATCATCCCGGCCTTCAACACGCCGGAGCACAAGTTCAATGTGGGTGTGTCGGCACGCGATATCACCAAGGTGGTCTTGGGCATCCCCATCCAGCACTGGAGCTTCAACGTGAACTACCGGTGGGTGGAGAGCTTCCTGTTCGAGGGCTCCCCCCAGTTCACCGGCACCATCCCGTCCTACGGCCTGGTGGATCTGCAGATCAGCAAACGGGTGCCTTCCATCTCCTGCACCTTCAAGGCCGGGGCCTCCAACCTCCTGAACAACAAGGTGTACATGGTCTATGGCGGGCCGTTGGTGGGGCGCCTGGCCTACTTCTCGATCAACTTCGAACCGAAGTGGGCGAAAAATGATGCTGACAACCGTCACGGACCGAACGACCAACCGACGTACCTTGGCACAACTAACCCTTTGAACACATGAAACACACTCTACGCAGTATGGCCATTTTGGGTCTGATGGCATCCGGTATCGGTGCATCGGCCCAGCGCTACCTCACCGAGGTCTTCCCTTCGGTGGACGTGACGCAGAACATCCAATACGGATCGAACTTCTCCGTGCTGACGGGCGCTCCCGTTCTTCAGCCGCTGGTTATGGACGTCTACACCCCATCGGGTGACACGGAGACCGAACGTCCGTTGATCGTGTACCTCCACACCGGGTCCTTCCTCCCCCGTTACATCAACCAACTGCCCACCGGCTCCAAGAGCGATAGCGCCACGGTGGAGATGTGCCGCCGGTTCGCCAAGAAGGGCTATGTGGTGGCCGCCATCGGCTACCGCGCCGGTTGGAACCCCGCTTCGCCTTCGGAGAATACCCGTAAGCAGACCATCATCCAGGCTGTGTACCGCTCCATGCAGGATGCGAAGACCGCCGTGCGCTTCTTCCGCAAGTCGATTGCCGAGGAGAGCAACCCTTATGGTATCGATGGATCCAGGATCATCCTCGGTGGCCAGGGTTCCGGTGGTTACTCGGTGCTGGCCTATGCCACGCTGCAGGAGACCTCCGAGATCCAGTTGCTGAAGTTCTTCAACACGGAGACCAACGCCTTCATGGTGGACCCCGCGATCCTTGGTGATTTCGAAGGTCTGGGCGGCAACCCCGCGCTGAACCAGGACAACCACCCCGGCTACCCCACCGACATCTCAATGGTGTTCAACATCGGCGGTGCACTGGGCGACAGCAGCTGGCTGGAGCAGGGCGAAGTCCCCATCTGCTGCGTGCATGCCACGCAGGACCCCTTCGCTCCGTATGCGAACGGTACCGTGTTCGTACCCGGCACCAGCTTCGCCGTGGTGAACGTGGACGGCAGCGGCCGGGTGACCGAGTTGGCCAACGAATATGGCAACAACGACATCTGGTTCACGCCACCTTTCTCCGACCCCGTGACCAACTACGCGCAGAACGCGCTGACCGGTACGCCCAACGAAGGCAACGAAGGCCTGTTCCCCATCACCGCACTGGCCAATTCCTCCGGTGCATGGGAGTGGTGGGATGAGGCTGTGGTGACCGCTGGTGCCACCGCTGTGGGTGCCAACCCTGCCACCGTTCTTGCCAACGGCTATGCTTCCAACCCCGTCTATCAGGCCCTCGGTCCGGTGGCCGGTCGTGCCCGTGCCCTTGCCTACATCGATACGCTGCAGAACTTCATCACCCCCCGCATGTTCCGCGTGCTCGGGTTCGCTGCGGCCATCGATGAGAACTCCGCCATCGCCGCCGGCGTGGAGGTGTTCCCCATTCCTGCCAACGAGCGCGTGACCATCACCAGCTCGGCTGCCGTGATCCGCAATTACGTGATCTATGATGGCCAGGGGCGCATGGTGCGCAATGGCAATGTGAACTTGGATCGCCTGGTCCTGGAGCGCGAAAGCATGAAGGCCGGCAACTATTATGTGGAGCTGTTCTTCGATGAGGGATCGCTCACCCGCAAGGTCATTCTCGATTAAGTTCGAAAAGCTTCATTGGAAAGAGGGCTGCCGACCGGCAGCCCTTTTTCTTTGTACCCTGAACCGACCATCATGGACCGCCTTACCGAACAGCCGTCGCGCCACAACGACCTCGAACACATGAGCACCGCCGAACTTTTGCGGGCCATCAACGAGGAGGACCGCACCGTGCCCGTAGCGGTGGAACTGGCCATACCGGCCATTGAGCGTTTGGTGGACGCCATCGCCGAACGCATGTCCCGGGGTGGCCGCTTGTTCTACCTGGGCGCAGGCACCAGCGGGCGGCTCGGTGTGGTGGATGCCAGTGAGTGCCCTCCCACCTTCGGCGTGGCGCATGGACTGGTGATCGGCCTCATCGCCGGAGGTGATGCTGCCATCCGAAAAGCGGTGGAATTCGCCGAGGACGATACCGAACAGGGTTGGAAGGACCTTCAGGAACACCACGTAGGCGCAGACGATACGGTGATCGGCATCGCGGCCAGTGGCACCACACCTTACGTCATCGGGGCATTGGAGATCTGCAATGCAAAGGGCATCCTCACGGGTAGCATCTCCTGCAATCCCGGCAGCCCGGTCGCCACCATCGCGAAACATCCGATCGTGGCGGCGGTGGGACCGGAATTCGTCACTGGAAGTACCCGGATGAAAAGCGGTACGGCCCAGAAACTGGTGCTGAACATGATCAGCACCAGCGTGATGATCAAGCTGGGGCGTGTGAAGGGCAATCGTATGGTGGACATGCAGTTGAGCAACAACAAGCTCATCGACCGGGGCACGCGCATGGTGATGGAGAGCCTGAAGGTGGACTACGACCAGGCCAATTCCCTGCTGCGCCATTACGGCAGTGTTCGAAGGGCGATCGAAGCGGGCCATACCCTGTAAGGCATTAGCGAACGCAGGCGTCAGGCGCGATCTTTGTACCGCTTCTGTACGTTCCGGCCCATGCACGACATCGAACCCTTCTGGAACTGGCGCCACAAATACACGGCCGAGGAGGACGACCGTTCCCCTTTCTTCGGAGAGGACCACAGCGAGTTCGAGTTCACCAACGCGGTGTATGACCATGATCCATCCGCAGTGGGACAACCTGGGCAGCTCCACGCTGTACATGAAGCAGCTCTTCGCCGACCACGACGAAGGCTACGTCATCATCGAGCTGATCGGTGAGTGGAACGACCTGCTGCACAATGACATCATGCTGTTCAAGCGGAACATCGTGGAACACCTGATGGCACAGGGGATCAACAAGTTCATCCTCATCGGCGAGAACGTGCTGAACTTCCACACCAGCGATGACGAGTACTACGCCGAGTGGTTCGAGGAGGTGAGCGATGCCGACGGCTGGATCGCCCTGCTCAACTTCCGCCCTCACGTGCTCGAGGACATGCAGAGCGCCAACATCGACCAGTACTTCCTGCTCGGTGGCAAGTTGAACGCGTTGAAATGGAGGACCCAGGAACCCGAGACGGTGTTCGAGGTGGTCGAGGGGTTCGTGATGCGGCGACTAGGGGTTTGACCAGCCCTTGGAAACCATTTCCCACACCACCGATCGAGGCCGTTCGCAAGCTGGTGCCTCCTGCGCAAGTGCCCAACGATCGGCAGCCAACGGAACACCTCCTGATCGCCATCGCCTTGCAAACCGGCGAACGGTGTATCCACCACGGGGATCGCGGCGGGATCGGGCACAGTGAAAGTGTAATACACACCTCATCACCTGCATGGGGCGCTGGTGGAAGGTGCTTTGCTGGAAGAAGTCGGTGGTGTAGAAATGCTGTGGGTCCAGGGCCTGTACGCCGATCTCTTCGCGGATCTCACGGATGAGGCAATCCTTCGTGCCTTCACCGAACTCCAACCCACCGCCCGGGAACTTGGTGATACGGTGTCCTCGGATCAATTCATCGGAGACGAGCATGAAGCCGTTGTGGATGAGGAGGCCGTATACGCGGATCGTGAAGGACATGGCGGTTCAGAGGAAGATATTCACCTTATGGATATCCATCGATCCACCCCTTCGTGGCGCGCATCATCTCCTGCTTGCCCGGCGGTCCTTTCAAGCGTTCCACGGCAAAGCCGACCCGTTTCATGGCGCGACGCACTTCGCCTTTGGCGCAGTAGGTGACCAACACCCCACCAGGCCTCAAGGCGCGGTACATGATCCCCATCACTGCATCGGTCCACAGTTCGGGTTGTGACCTAGGGGCGAAGGCATCGAAATACACCAGATCGTAACAAGCCTCCTCCTGCAGGTCCTGCACCGGTTGGCGCAACAAGCGAAAGGCCAATCCACCCATGAGTGGATGCCAGATCCCATGAGCACCGGTCATGCGTTCCACGAACGGCGCATGCAATCCCGGCCAGGCCAGTTCCTCGCAATGTCCGAGTTGATCCAATCGATCTGGGTCAGCGGGTGTGTTTCGAGCGCGCTGTAATCCACCGTACACTTCCCTTCCATGCAACGCACCCAGGTCAAGAGGAGGTTGAGGCCGGTGCCAAGACCCACTTCCAGGACATCTACATGCGACTTGCCGAGGTGTTCGAGACCGGCCTTGATGAAGACATGTGTGCTCTCTTGCACCGCTCCATGGACACTGTGGTAGGTCGTATCCAGCAGGCCATGATGCAGCGTGAGTGAACCGTCTCCGGTGCGCTGAGGGGTGAGCAGGACTCCCTGATCGTCGGCCATGGGCCAAAATTAGAACGGCTTCATCGGGATCCCTCACGGGCACCGAACACCACTTCGTATACATCATCCTCGCCCTGCCCATCGGCCCTCAACGAACTGAAATAGCCTTTTGTGCCATCGGCGGTCAGCACGAAGAACAGGTCATCATCGGGTGAATTGATGGGCCAGCCGAGGTTCTCCGGAGTGGTCCATTGCCCGTTCACCAAACGCGACCGGAAGATGTCATAACCGCCGATCGTGTTGTGGCCCTTGCTGCTGAAATAGATGGTGCCACCATCAGGCCCCACGTAGATCCCATCCTCATCGAAGCGGGTGTTCACCGTCGGCCCGAGGTTCTCCGCCGGACCCCAACTCGTTGTGGCCTCGATCCAGGGAGCCCGAAAGATGTCCTGCCCGCCTACGTTGTCCGCAGCCCGATCGCTAACGAAATAGAGCCATCGGCCATCCGCGCTCGGCCACGCGGCAGATTCGTGGCCGGGCGTGTTGACCGTTGGACCCAGCGCACGTGGTTCGGTCCAGTTGCCCGTGCGTTGTCGGGTCTCGAAGAGATCACCCGAACCGTCCACGTCCCGGTACACCATCAGGGTACGGCCATCCGCCGACAAGCCCACGCTGGCGTCGTTCCCAGCGGTGTTCACCGGGTTGGGCAGGAGTTCCACCGCACCCCACCCTGCATCCTTGCGAGTGGTGCTGTAGATGTCCTCGAAATATTCACCAGTGGCCTTGTTCACCTTGCCGTTCGTAGGGGATGGGCGACGGGAGGTGAAGAGCAGTGTGGATCCATCGGCGGAGATGAGCGGTCCGTGGTCCGAACTACTGGAGTTGATGCCGGCACCCAGGTCGCGCACCACGACATCGGTCGGTGCGGCCATGATGGACTTGCCGTTCCGGCATTCACGGATGTGCCTATCGGCTTGCGCATAGAGCGGGTCCGGGTCCTGTGGCGAATGCACTCCACGGTGGTGCTCGAAGCTCGCGATGGCCTTGTCCCAATCAGCGTTCAATTGGAGGGCATATCCGACGAGGAAGTGTATCCGCGGTTGCTGGGGATCCAGATCGCGTGATCGTGTGAGATAAGGTAACGCCTTATGCCGCATGGGCCCATTGAGTTGACAGAGACCCATCCGCAGGTTCACCAACGCATCATCGGGCGCTAGGGCGACCGCCTCCTCATAAAGCGTTTCGGCCTGAACGTGTTGCACACCTCCCATCTGGGACAGCTTGTCGGCTTGCTTCAACAAGTCCTGCACACGCTTGAGCGTCCTGGGCCTGCCCGACGATGGGCGAAGGTCAAGGACAAGAGCACGAGCAATGATCGCAACATGGGATGCAGGAACTTCGGTTATGCCAGCGGTGGTGTTGAAACGTCGACGGGCCTTTCCGACCGGAAGCGGGCGCCGCCTCTAGCTTTGCACCCGATCACGACCGCGTGACAAGATAAGCGGCACACGACCACACCTTGACCATGGCCAAGAAGACCACACCGAAGTCCATCCTTACCACACGCTCCATGGAATTCCTGGAGCGCTACTTGAACAATCCCTCCCCACCGGTTTCGAGAGCGCAGGGCCAAAGTTGTGGCTGGACTACGTTCGTCCTTATGTGGACGACCACATCGTGGACCCGTATGGGACCGTAGTGGGTGTCGTCAACCCTACTGCCAAGTACAAGGTGGTGATCGAGGCGCATGCCGATGAGATCAGCTGGTTCGTTCACTACATCACCAAGGATGGCTTCATCTATGTGCGCCGGAACGGTGGAAGCGACCACATCATCGCACCGAGCAAACGGGTGAACATCCACACGGACAAGGGTATCGTGAAGGCCGTGTTCGGATGGCCCGCCATCCACGTGCGGAACGGAAAGACGGAGATCACGCCCACGCTGGACAACATCTTCCTGGATTGCGGCTGCAACACCAAGGCCGAGGTGGAGAAGCTGGGCGTGCACGTGGGCTGTGTGATCACCTACGAGGACGAGTTCATGGTGATGAACGAGCGCAACTTCGTGGGCCGTGCGTTGGACAACCGTATGGGCGGCTTCATGATCGCCGAAGTGGCGCGCCTGTTGAAGGAACAGAAGGTGAAACTGCCCTTCGGCCTCTACATCACGAACAGTGTGCAGGAGGAGGTGGGTCTGCGCGGCGCGGAGATGATCGTGGAACGTATCAAGCCAGATCTGGCGATAGTGACCGACGTGACACACGACACGCAGACGCCGCTGATGAACAAGATCCAGAGCGGAGACATCGCATGCGGCAAGGGCCCCGTATTGAGCTACGCACCCGCCGTACACAACACCGTGCTGAAGCACATCGTGCGCACCGCGGAGAAGGAGAAGATCGAGTTCCAGCGCGCAGCACAGAGCCGCGCCACGGGCACCGATACCGATGCCTTCGCCTATGGTAGTGCCGGCGTACCGAGCGCCCTGATCAGCCTGCCGCTGCGATACATGCATACGACCGTGGAGACCGTGCACCGCGACGATGTGGAGAGCGTCATCAAGCTCATCCTGGCCAGTGTGAAAGGCTTGAAGGCAGGCGCCGACATGCGGTACTTCAAGTGATGCTGTAGCTGCCATGCGCATCATCGAGGACCCCAACACCCGTGAAGCGCTGCAATTCATGGCCCTCTCAGTGTCCGTGTTGGTGGTGATCGCACTGGTGATCGGCATGGCCGACAGATGGGTCCCGGAAGCACCATCCCGCGCGGTCGACCACGTCCTGATGCGTTATCGAGCGGGCTATATCCTCCGAGAACCGGGTATACTGGTCAGCGGAGCCTGGCCGCGGTTGGTGCGGCTCTGCTTCGCTGGGTGCACCGCGCTGATCATTGGCCTGGGCATCACGCTGCTACTACGCTTGGTGACACCCTTGCGGGACCAGGCGTGGCGCGTAGGACGTTGGACCCTTGGTGCCGCAGCGATCTGGGGGGTGATCGCGGTGCTCTTCCTTCCACCACGAAGCGCTTCAGCGATACCGAACGGTCTGCGCATCATCGAGCGTCCTGCTTTGTTCGGGCAATTGAGCCTACCGTTCCCCCAAGAAGTGGTGAACTGGGAACGGGGTACGATCGCGTCCATTCGCACCTTGGAAGGGGGGGCGTTCGACACCCTGAGGATCTCCCCGATCAATGGCCCCGACCTTGACCTGTTGGTACCTGAGGATGCTTCCGGTGGCAATGCCTTCGTGGCCGCCGCGCTATACGACCACCTCCGCTGAACCGATGCTCATAGCACGCTTGATCCCTTTGGAAGCCACCTACCCGTTGCGCCTCTTGGTGCTACGTCCCGGAGGTGCCTTGGCGGACTGTCATTTCGAAAGCGATCTGGTGGATGGCGGGTTCCATGTCGGCACCTTCACTGGCGACGCCTGCATCGCTGTGGGATCGTTCAGTCCTGAGGCGCATCCCTGAACTTCCGGCTGAACGCCCATATCGCTTGCGGGGCATGGCCACCCATCCGGACCACCAGGGGACCGGAGCGGGCAAGTCACTGATGCGAACTGCCATCACTGAGATCGAGGAACGCGGTGGCGATCGGTTGTGGTGCAATGCACGGGCGATCGCGGTGCCGTTCTATCTGCGGATGGGGCTGCGGATCCACGGTGCATCGTTCGCGATACCAGGCATCGGCACCCACCATGTGATGCATCGCTCCTTCACCGGGGAAGGATAGCTTCGTGCCATGCCGCTCACACGCACCGACCGGCTGCTGGTCCTGGGACTGGTGGCCCTCAACCTCGCCCTGAAGCTGGCTTGGACCGGTGCCGCGGAGTTGGCCCATGATGAGCCGTTCACGGTGTTCTGGTCCCAGCGCCCGCTCACCGAGCTCTGGGCCATGTTCCGCACGGAGAACAACCCGCCGCTGTACTTCTTCTTGATCAAGGTTTGGAGTTGGATCGTGCCCTTCGAGGCCGGTTGGCTTCGTGTTCCATCGGCCGTGGCCAGTTCCTTGGTCGTTTGGCCGCTTTTCTTGTTGGCCCATCGGTCCGGTGATCGCCGTGTGGCTGTTCTCGCCGCCATCCTGTTCACGTGCAGCAACCACCACTATGGCTTCGCACATGAGGTTCGCGCCTATGCCCTGTTCACCCTGCTCACCACCACCGGCATGTGGCTGCTCACACGCGCCATACAACGCCCGGAACAAGGTGTGAAGCTCATGCTGCACCTGTCCATGCTGAACGTGGTCCTGGTGTACACCCACTTCTTCGGCTGGCTGGTGGTGGGCCTTCAGGGCGTGATGGTGCTTTTGCTTCCCGAGATGCGCCACCTGCGGCGGGGCTTCGCTTTCGGTGCCGCGATGACCCTATGCTGGTTCCTGCCCTACGGCATCATATTCATGGAGCGGATGACGCAGAGCGTGGGCCAAGGCACTTGGTTGGAAGCTCCTGTGCCGGAGGAACTCTACAACATGATCTGGCGATGGAGCAATGCTCCCGTGTTGGCAGTGGGCTTCCTGGTGGTCATCGTCATTGCCTCCTTCCGGGACCGGTTGCGCAGCTTCGGACTCCGAATGGCCCTTATCTGGGCCTTTGTTCCGCTAGTGGGCATGTTCGCCGTCAGTTTCAGCATCCCCATCTTCCTGGACCGGTACCTGGTGTACGCTGCGCCCGGGTTCGCATTGGCGGTGGCCTTCTCCATGCCGATCATCCTTCCCTCGGAACGGATACGGACCGCGGTAATGGCCTTCGCCGGGCTTGGCATGCTGGCCACCTTCATCCCATGGAACGTCACCGGTCCACATCCCGGTCGTGTGGTCCAAGTGGAGGAAGCCTGGTGTGAAGGGTCTTGTTCGGTGGAAGTGGTCCCTCGATGGTATTGGCTCACCTACCTGGCCACCAAGGATATCCGGTCCTTGCAGCAACCCACCTCCGAACACATGGCGTACGCGAATGCCCTTGAGTGGCGGTCCGATGCAGCGGTAACCTCCGCTCCGACCGATACCCTTCAGGTGGCCGTGCTCATCGACGCTGGATCGGAACTGGTGGACCCTGAGCGGAACCGATACCGGGAACTCCGCGCCATCTACGGCCGGGTGGATTCCTTGGAGGCCGACCACAAGGTGTGGGTGTACCGTTTCAGGCGGTAAGCGTCCAACGGTCCATCCCAACCGGCAACCGTCCATGGATCAGTGGACCACCGGATCGATCCAACGTGGACCTTTGCATGGAATTCCCAACCGAACAAACGTTCCAGCACATGAACCAACGACCGCTGTACACCACCGCGCTCTTCGCAGGCATCAGTCTGCTCACCGCATGCGGAAGCGGAGAACCGCCCAAGGAGTCCGAAGCTCCGGCAACTCCCCCTCCCACCTTGGCCATGAAGGACTTCTTCAAGAATCCGGAGAAGGCAGGCTTCCGCATCAGCCCGGATGGCCAGTACGTGAGCTACCGTGCACCATGGAACAACCGGATGAACATCTTCGTCCAGAAGATCGGCGAGCCCACTGCGACCCAGGTCACCCAGGACACCGTGCGCGACATCGGCGGCTACTTCTGGAAGGGCGACCGCATCGTGTACAGCCGCGACATCAACGGGGATGAGAATTTCATCGTCTTCAGTGTGGGCATCAACGGCGCCGATGCCAAGCCCCTGACCCCCATCAAAGGGGTGCGAGCCGGCACCTTGGACGACCTGCATAATATCCCGGGCATGGAGAAGCACATCATGGTGCAGATGAACCAGCGCGACCCCGGCATCTTCGACCCGTACCTGATCAACGTGGAAACAGGTGAGGCCAAGTCGTTGTATGACAACAAGGAGAGCTATGAGAGCTGGATGACCGACCACAACGGTGTGATCCGCATCGCAACCCGCACCGAGGGGGTGACCAGCGTGTACTACCACCGCGCCAGTGACAAGGAGCCCTTCACCGAGTTCATGCGTACCGATTTCAAGGACAACTTCAGCCCGTTGTTCTTCACCTTCGACAACAAGAACCTTTACGCCAGCAGCAACCTCAACGGCCGCGACAAGAGCGCGATCGTGGAGTACGACATGACCACCGGCAAGGAGGCGAAGGAATTGTTCGCCAATGCGGACAATGACGTGGACGGCTTGGACTACAGTCGCAAGCGCAAGGTGCTGACCATGGTCACTTGGACCGGGGCAAAGAGCGAGCGCCACTTCCTCGATGACATGACCAAGGCCATGTATTCGAAGATGGAAGCCAAGTTCCCTGGTTATGAGACCTGGATCTATGGCGAGGATGACACCGAAAGCAAGTTCATCGTGTGGGTGGGCAACGACCGGATGCCGGGCAAATACTACTCCTACGACGCCACGGGGGATAAGGTGGAAGAACTCGCTACCCTCTACCCTTGGTTGAACGAGAACGATATGGCGGAGATGAAGCCCATCTCATACAAGAGCCGTGACGGGCTGACCATACATGGCTACCTGACCTTGCCGAAAGGCCGTGGTGAGAAAGCGCTTCCCGTGGTCATGATGGTCCATGGCGGACCGTGGGCCCGCGACCAGTGGGGAT
Source organism: Flavobacteriales bacterium (assembly GCA_016718655.1). GTDB lineage: Bacteria > Bacteroidota > Bacteroidia > Flavobacteriales_F > PHOS-HE28 > PHOS-HE28. The sequence goes on from JADKCV010000018.1 coordinate 25,813, forward strand.
ACGATCCGGAGGCGCAATTCCTGGCCAACCGGGGCTATGCCGTGTTGCAAGTCAACTTCCGGGGCAGCACGGGCTATGGCCGTGAGTTCTGGATGAAGAGTTTCAAGCAATGGGGTAAGACCATGCAGGACGACGTGACCGATGGTGTGGAGTGGCTGAAAGCCGAAGGAATTGCCGATCCCAAGCGCGTGGCGATCTATGGAGGCAGCTACGGCGGTTACGCCACCTTGGCCGGCCTGGCCTTCACTCCGGACCTGTATGCTTGCGGCATCGATTACGTAGGAGTGAGCAACCTCTTCACGTTCCAGCGCACCATCCCCCCGTATTGGGGACCCTGGCGCGAGGTGTTGTATGAGCAGGTCGGACATCCTGAGAAGGATAGTCTGCTACTCGCTGCCGCTTCACCAGCCCTGCATGCGGACAGGATCAAGGCTCCACTGTTCATCGCGCAAGGTGCCAATGACCCGCGCGTAGTGAAGGACGAGAGCGACCAGATGGTGGAAGCCCTCAAGAAGCTGGGGGTCACCGTGGATTACATGGTGAAGGACGACGAAGGCCACGGGTTCCGCAATGAGGAGAACCGCTTCGAGTTCTATGCGGCCATGGAAAAGTTCCTCGATACCCATATCGGTTCCGGATACAAGGTCGAAGCGGCCAAGTAGGTCGAAGTCGAAAATCCACTCCTCTGCGAACGGCGGCCCTTTCAACGGCCGCCGTTCGTCGTTCGAACCTCAGGCGCCGGAAAGCGTTCCTTGATCGTCTTGTGAACATAACGTTACGTCAGCCTCCCAAGAGAAGGCTTGTGAACGTCGATCGCTAGATGAAAGGCCCTGTGATCCAACGCACTATCTTTCCGGACCTGTGAACACCATGCGCCCGCTCCGAACCGTCCTCCGAACGCTCTTGCTTCCTGTTATCGTGGCCGGCCCTGGTCACCTTGGCGCCCAAGTGGTGGTGAACGAGGTGTGCGCCTCGAACCTGAACGATTACGCGGACAACTACGGGGAGTTCGAGGACTGGTTCGAACTGTACAATGGTGGTGCCGCAGCAGTGGACATCAGCGGATGGTGGGTGAGCAACCGCGGCGGCAATCCGTTGAAGTGGCAGGTTCCCGCCGGAACAACCATCCCCGCGAATGGTTACCGCGTGTTCATTTGCAGCAAGCGCGACATCGTGGTAGGTGCCACCATACACACGAGCTTCAACCTGAACCAAACGGACGAGGATCATGTGTTACTGAGCAACGCTGCGGGCACCGAAGTCGATGACTTCGAGTTCGTCCTTGGACAGCGCACCCAATTGGGTCACTCGCGTGGACGCACCACGGATGGCGCCGCTGCATGGAGCTTGTTCACCAACCCCACCCCGGGTGCATCGAACACGGGTGCATCCGCCAGCTATGCGGCACCACCCAACCTCTCACCCGCAGCGGGCTTCTACGCAGGCAGCCAGTCGATAACCATGACCGCGGTGGCAGGCGCCACCATCCGCTATACCTTGGATGGTTCCGAGCCCACTGCCGCTTCGACACTCTACGCGGGGCCTGTGAACGTGAACACTACCACGGTGGTACGAGCTCTTGCTTTCGGGCCGGCCGGCACCCCTCCTAGCTTCACCACCACCAACTCCTACTTCATCAATAACGACCATACGGTTGCGGTGATCAGTATCGCCGGTAGCCAGTTGGATGATCTACTGGGAGGGAATGGTGGTATCCAACCCTTCGGACACATGGAGTACTTCGGACCCGACGGGGTACTGCGCGATGAAGCGGTCGGTGAATTCAACGAACATGGTCAGGATAGTTGGGCCTATGCGCAGCGGGGCTTCGACTACATCGCGCGCGATCAGACCGGTTACAACGACGCCATTCGCTACCCGGTGTTCCGCACCAAGGACCGCGAGAAGTACCAGCGCTTGATCATCAAGGCTTCCGCAGGCGATAACTTCAATTTCGGGCCAGGTCAACCGGCGCACATTCGCGATGCCTACGTACAGGCACTGAGCCAGACCGGTGGGCTGGCGGTGGACGAGCGGAGCTACGAACCTGCCGTACTGTATGTGAACGGGCAATACTGGGGTGTGTATGATGTGCGTGAGAAGGTCGATGACCATGACTTCACGAACTACTATTACGATCAGGACAAGTTCAACATCCAGATGCTCAAGACCTGGGGCGGGACCTGGTCCGAATATGGCGGCGGGCAAGCCCAAGCGGACTGGGATGCATTGCGCACCTACATCAACAGCAACAACATGGGCGACCCCACCGCGTTCGCCTATGTCGATGAACAATACAACTGGCAGAGCCTGGTCGACTATTTCTGCCTGAACAGTTATACGGTCTGTGCGGACTGGTTGAACTGGAACACCGCATGGTGGCGTGGACGTAACCCCGATGGCGACAAGAAGAAGTGGCGCTACCTGTTATGGGATATGGATGCCACCTTCGGTCACTATACCAATTTCACCGGCATTCCGGATCAAACACCCACCGCCGACCCCTGCAATGCGGAGGAACTCGGGGACCCTGGAGGACAAGGACACACGGTCATCCTTCAGAAGCTCATCACCGAGAACGAGATGGTCCATGACTATTACGTGAACCGCTACATCGATCTCGGAAACACCTTGTTCAGCTGTGATCATATGTTGCCCTTCCTGGACAGCTTGGTCGCGCTGATCCGGCCGGAAATGCCCGGTCAAGTAGCGCGGTGGGGAGGCTCCATGGCTCAGTGGGAAGCGAACGTCCTGGTGCTGCGCAACTTCATCGAAGAGCGGTGTGTGCAAGTTCAGGACGGGATGGTCGATTGCTACGACCTGGAAGGTCCTTACCCAGTGGTCTTCAATGTGGATCCCCCCATGAGCGGGACCATCCAGATCAACTCCATTGCGCCGGAGACCTATCCGTTCAGCGGCCTCTACTACGGGGGCATCAATACCACGCTGGCGCCATTACCAGCAGAAGGCTGGATCTTCAGTCATTGGGAGGTGTTCAGCACCAACGCCGTACTACCCAGCCTGACGGACTCCTTGGTCACGGTCGACTTCCTCAGCGCGGATAGTGTGGTAGCGCATTTCGTTCCACCTACACGCTATGAGATCCTCTTGGATGTGGAACCCAGGAACAGCGCCAGTATCACCATCGGTGGGAACACCTACACCTCCTTCCCTACACTGATCACCGTTCCCGAAGGTGTGGACCTGGACTTCACGGTAGGCCCGAACATGTACTACGATTTCCTGCACTGGTTCGTGAAGAACACGGACTATCTACCTGCGGATAGTACCCAGCGACAATTGACGGCACAGTGGTGGACCACCGATACCATCATCGCATACCTCAAGCCGCAGGACTACGTGTTCTACACCTCCAACGCCTTCAGCCCCAACGGGGACGGATACAATGACCTCTGGCACCCTGCTGTGAACGTGGTGGACCTGGCCACTTATGACCTGGCCATCTTCGATCGCTGGGGTGGAGTGATCTGGCAAGCCCCTGGACCATTCGATACCGGATGGGATGGTACCTCCAACGGTAAGGCCGTTCCCAATGGGGTCTATGGGTTCCGGGCATATATGTTCGACGCCATCAAGAAGGAGCCTTATGAACTCCATGGCCATGTGACCATCGTTCGCTAAGGCGATTGTCATCGAGGTGTCAGGTTTGTTTAATGTTCTGTCGAAAGGTCTGAACAAAGAAGGGAGGCCTCTGTTGATAGCGTGTTGTCCAACACAAAATCAACAGACTCATGACCCACAACCGACTCTCCTTTGCCCTTCTTGCGGCAGGCTCGTTGGCCAGCGCCACGGCCTGGTCACAAGCCCGCGTACAAGTCATCCACAACTGCGCCGATGCGGCTGCCGCTGTGGTGGACGTTTACATCAATGGTGGTGCCGAGCCAGCCATTGATGATTTCGCCTTCCGCACCGCAACTCCCTACATCGACCTGCCGGCAGGTGTGGACTTGGAGATCGGTATCGCACCGGGCACCAGCGCGGGCCCCCAGGACATCATCCCTGGCCTCACCTTCACCTACAACCTGGCTGATGGCGAGACCTACGTGCTGGTGGCCAATGGCATCGTGAGCCCAGTAGGGTACTCACCTGCCCCTGCTTTCGGCCTTGACGTGTTCGCCCCTGGACGTGAGGCTTCTGCTGTCGCCGGCAACGTGGACATCCTGGTCCTGCACGGCAGCACCGATGCCCCGACTGTTCAAGTAGCAGAGACCGCCGTGCTCGGTGGCGCCGTGGTGGTGCCTCCCTTCAGCTTCGGTGAGTTCAGCGCGGACTACCTCGAAGTACCTGCCGTGGACCTGACCTTGGAAGTGCAACTGCCCGATGGCACCCCCGTGGTAGCCTACGACGCACCGCTCGCCACCTTGGGCTTGGCCGACGCTGCGATCGTCGCTGTGGCCTCTGGCTTCCTGGCCCCTGCCAACAATAGCAATGGTCCTGGCTTCGGTGTCTGGGTGGCCCTGCCTAGCGGCGGTCCCCTGGTACAACTTCCCTTGGCCACCGAGCCCAGCGCACGTGTGCAGATCATCCACAACAGTGCCGATGCGGCCGCTGCCGTGGTCGACATCTACATCAATGGAGGTGACGAGCCCGCTGTGAACGACTTCGCCTTCCGCACCGCAACCCCCTTCATCGACCTGCCCGCAGGTGTTGACCTGGAGATCGGTATCGCCCCTGGCACCAGCACCGGTCCTGAGGACATCATCGCTGCACTGAACACCACCGTCAACTTGGAAGATGGTGAGACCTACGTGGTCGTGGCCAACGGTATCGTGAGCCCAAGCGGATACAACCCTGCCCCTGCTTTCGGTCTGGACGTTTTCGCGCCCGGTCGTGAAGGAGCCAGCGTATCCGGCAATACGGACATCCTCGTGCTTCACGGCAGCACTGATGCCCCTACCGTGCAAGTGGCAGAGACCGCAGTACTCGGTGGCGCCGCGGTGGTGCCCCCGTTCAGCTTCGGTGAGTTCAGCGCGGATTATTTGGAAGTGCCTGCCGTGGACCTGACCCTTGAGGTGCAGTTGCCCGATGGTACCCCGGTGGTCGCTTACGATGCACCCCTCGCCACTTTGGGCCTGGCTGACGCAGCGCTCGTAGCCGTGGCCTCCGGCTTCTTGGCTCCTGCCAACAATAGCAACGGTCCTGCTTTCGGTATCTGGGTGGCCCTGCCAAGCGGTGGTCCCTTGGTAGAGCTGCCCTTGGCCACCGAGCCCAGCGCGCGCGTGCAGATCATCCATAACAGTGCCGATGCGGCCGCTGCAGTGGTTGACATCTACATCAACGGTGGTGATGAACCTGCCGTGAACGACTTCGCATTCCGCACCTCCACCCCGTTCATCGACCTGCCCGCAGGTGTGGACCTGGAGATCGGTATCGCCCCTGGCACCAGCACCGGCCCCCTGGACATCATCACCGCGCTCAACACCACGGTGAACCTGGAAGATGGTGAGACCTACATCGTAGTGGCCAACGGTATCGTTAGCGCAACCGGCTACAACCCCGCTCCTGCGTTCGGCCTGGACATCTTCGCCCCCGGTCGCGAGGCTGCTGCCACAGCAGGCAACGTCGACATCCTTGTCCTGCATGGCAGCACCGATGCACCCACCGTGCAAGTGGCAGAGACCGCCGTGCTCGGTGGTGCCGTGGTGGTGCCTCCCTTCAGCTTCGGTGAATTCAGCGCCGACTACTTGGAAGTACCTGCTGTTGACCTGACCTTGGAAGTGCAATTGCCCGATGGTACCCCTGTGGTGGCCTATGATGCACCCCTCGCTGCCTTGGGCTTGGCGGATGCAGCACTCGTTGCGGTCGCTTCAGGCTTCCTTGCACCCGCGAACAATAGCAATGGTCCCGGTTTCGGTATCTGGGTTGCTTTGCCCAGCGGTGGCGCCATGTTGCCGCTCGACCTCGCTACGGGGATCGAAGAGTCCAGCTTCATCAGCAGCTTGACCGTCTTCCCGAATCCTGTGAATGACATGCTCTTCATCGACCTGAACAGCACGGAGAACGCGCAGGCTGAGATCCGGATCATGGATATGACCGGCCGCGAGGTCCGCAACCTGGCCAGCCGCAGCATCGCTGCCGGTGAGAGCCGTGTGGCAGTGGATGTGAGCGACCTGGACAATGGCAGCTACCTGGTGTCCATCCAGGGCAAGGGTACCAGCCGTTCCATTCCTGTGCAAGTGGTTCGATAAGCCCATTCATCATCCTGTGAGGGGCCGCTCCTAAGGGGGCGGCCCTTCTTTTTCTTCTCCTGGTGAACACTCTGTACATCATTGCGTTACACTGCATCGACCTGCTTCAAAAAGAGGTTTACTTTCGTCCGAGCACATGGGACCGTTCCTCACGCATTTTCAGATACGCGACCTGGAGGAGTTCTCCGGCGTGAAGGCCCATACCATACGGATGTGGGAGAAGCGTTACGGGTTATTGGAGCCGGAACGCAGCGACACCAACATCCGCTTCTATGGACTCGAACAGCTCAAGACGATCCTGAACGTTAGCTTCCTGAACCAGCATGGCCTGAAGATCTCAGTCATCGCAGCCATGAGCCTGGAAGAACGGGAGTTGAAGGTCCAGGAGCTTGCAGGCCAGCAAGGCACGGGCGGGGATGTGCTGAACACCTTGAAGATGGCCATGCTCGCCTTCGACGAGTTGTTGTTCATGCGCACCTCCAAGGCCTATGGCGACCGCCATGGGTTCCGAGCGTTGGTCGAAGAAGTGTACGTACCTCTGCTCGAGAACATCGGCGTGCTGTGGCAGACCAATGCCATCTGTCCAGCACAAGAGCACTTCGTGAGCAACATCATCCGCCACGAACTCATCGTGGCCACGCATGCCTTGGCACCGGCATCGGCCACCAAGCGCACCACCCACGTGCTGTACTTGCCTGCTGATGAGATCCACGAGTTGGGTCTCTTGTATCTGAACCACGTGATCCGCAACAAGGGTGAGCGGACCATCTACCTCGGCCAGAGTGTTCCCATGGAGGATCTACGTCAAGTGGCTGCACTGCATGGTGGTCCGCTGGTCTTCATCACCGTACTGATGGCCAATCCGGCCCCGGCGGATGTGCCTGCCTACCTCCTGAAGCTGCGCGCCATGATCCCGGATGAACGGGTGAGCTTCTGGGTGACCGGGAGCCAACTGGCCCGTGTGGCGCCCATGGACGTTCCAACAGGAATGAACCTGTTCAAGAGCATGCGGGATGTCATCGCTGCCTTGGACGGCAGCAACTGACCTTCAAGGGCCTTCAGTCGGGAAACACCTTACCCGGGTTCATGATCCCCAAAGGGTCCAGCGTGGCCTTGATCGCGCGCATCACAGCGAGCTGGGCCGGGTTGAAGGCGATATCCATGTATTCCCGTTGAACAAGGCCTATACCATGTTCACCGCTGAGCGTGCCCCCCAAGGAGACCGTCAATTGGAAGATCTCCCGGATGGCGTGGGTCAATTCGTGTTCCCAGTAGTGGTCCGAGAGGTCGCCTTTGATGATGTTGACGTGGAGGTTGCCATCACCCGCGTGCCCATAACACACCGACGAGAATCCATGCCGGGCACCGATCTCCTTCACCCCTTGCAACAGTTTGGGTAGTTCGAACCGGGGGACCACGGTATCCTCTTCCTTGTAGACGCTGTGGGCCTTCACGCTCACCGGCACACTCCTGCGCAATCGCCATAGCGCATCCTTCTCTGAACTCGAAGCTCGCAAAGAGCACCTCACCTGCACCATGAGCCTCCACCACACCGAGGATGGTCTCGCACTCCTGCATGAGCACCTCCAAATGATCTCCATCCACCTCGATCAGCAGATATGCTGCGGGTCCGGTGGAAAGCTGCGTGGGAAGTCCATCGGTGAAGCGCATGGTCCAACCGATCGCGTCACGTTCCATGAATTCCATGGCACTTGGGGTGATCCCTGCCCGGAAGACCGCGCTTACCGCCTCACAGGCCTTGACCGCATCCGGGAAGGGCACCAGCATCAACTGGGTGTGCTTGGGCAATGGTACGAGTTTGAGCACCGCGCGAGTGATGATGCCCAATGTCCCCTCACTACCCACCATCAGTCTCGTGAGATCATAGCCCGTGGCATTCTTCAGCGTATTGGCGCCGGTCCAGATCACCTCGCCATTGGGGAGCACGACTTCCAGGTTCAGGACGAAGTCGCGGGTGACCCCGTACTTGACCGCGCGTGGCCCTCCTGCGTTCTCGGCAAGGTTCCCGCCAATGGTGCAACTGCCCTTGCTGGACGGATCGGGAGCGTAGTAGAGGCCTTTGGCTGCGACGGCGTCCTGTAGTACCTGTGTGATCACTCCGGGTTCCACTGTGACCTGCAGGTTCCGCTCATCGATGTCCAGTATCCGATCCATACGGTCCAATGCAAGCCCCACGCCACCGTGCACGGCAAGGGCACCGCCACTCAACCCCGTACGACCACCGATCGGCGTGATCGGGATGTGATGTGCGGCGCATAAGCGTACCACGGCACTCACCTCGGCGGTATTCCGCGGTCTTACCACCACCTCCGGTGGGTGGTTCAGGTCCTCCGTCTCATCGTGGCCATATGCCGATCGCTGTTCCGTTGATGTCCAAACATCACCCGTGGGCACGGCATCCTTGAGTGCGGCTATGAATGCGCCGTCCACCTGCATTGCGATCATGACGCAAATGTACTTGTGCGCCTTGCCCAGGCAGGCGCGGCCACAAGAACCGATTTGGAGTTGACCCCGGCCCGGTGTAACTTCCCCCTATCCCACCCGGATGTCAGGTCTGGTAGAGCAGGAAGTGGTGGTCCCAAAGCCCCGATGACCATGATACGACCGATCCTTTCCGTAGTGATGATGAGTTCCTTCGCCCTGAGCACAGTGGCGCAGAATGTGGCGATCAACGCGGATGGGGCCGCCCCTGCCGCATCCGCCTTGTTGGATATCGATGCTGGTGCACTGCCAGCCAATAACAAACGGGGGCTTCTGGTTCCCCGGCTTGCGCTTACCGCAGCCAACGTGGCCCTGCCGGTGGTAGCACCTGCCACATCATTGCTCATCTACAATACCGCCTCGGCAGGTGCTGGCGTGAATGCCGTTACACCTGGGTATTACCAATGGGACGGTGCACTATGGGTCCGCTTTGCGATGAGCACCGATGGCTGGAGTACCACCGGGAACGCCGGGACCGTTGCTGGCACCAACTTCATCGGCACTACCGATGCCCAGGATTGGGTGATCAAGACCGGTGGAAGCACAGCCGCGAACGAGCGTATGCGCGTGCTCTCTGCTGGCAAGGTGGTCGTGAACAACGTAGGGGTCGGCCCGTTCACCAACGATGTGTTCAGCGTCTATGCCACGGGAACCACCAACGGCACCACCACCAACACCGGTGCACTTGGTACCCGCGCCATCAACGGCTACACGAGCACCGGTTACGGTGTTCAAGGAAGCACTTCGGGGACCACGGCAACGACGTTCGGTCTTTACGGTGCCCAGACGAGTGCAACGGGTGCGGTGAACGCCATACGTGGCGAGGCAACATCGGTGAACGGATTGGCCATCATAGGGATCAGTAACACCAGCGCAGGTGCGGTCCCCACTGCGACCAATGCGCGAGCGGTCATCGGCCAGGTGAATGGCACATTGGCCGGCACTGCGTTGGGTATCGGTGTACAAGGGCTCTTCGCCGCCACGGTCACCACAGGCGATGCCCGGGGCGTTCAAGGTGCATCACCATCGGACAATGGGATCGGTGTGGCGGGCTTTGCGACGAATACCTTGACCACGGGCTTTCCGGTGGGCGTATATGGGCAAGCTGCCAGCGGGACCGCGTTCGGGGTTGAAGGTGTGAACACCGCAGCGCAAGGCACCGGGCTCATAGCCACTGGCAACAACATCGCTGGCACCTACTTGGTGAACGGTAGTGGCGCAGCGTTCCGAGGCACTGGTACCGGCTTGGTGAGTTATGCGGCCACCGTGGCATCCGGGACCGGGGTCATCGGTGCGGGCAACGGGGCAGGTGCGAACACCTTGCTGGTAGGGTCAGGGGTGGCCGGATCGGGAGTGAATTTCGGGGTCTATGGTATCGCGTCGAGCAACGCGAACGGAACGGCCGGCGCACCGGTAAGGGCCGGTGGTTATTTCACCAGCGGGGCCGCTGCCCAAGCGTTCACCTACGTGGCCTGTTACGAGGGAGCGGGTGTACCTCGGAAGGTGATGGGGAACGGAACGGTGAACACCGTGGTGCAGGACGCGGCCGGGGACCACGTGCTCTTGAGCGCCCCTGAGGCTCCGGAGAACCTGTTCCAGGACTTCGGCTCCGCACGATTGGTGAATGGAAGGGCCCATATCGCCTTGGATCCCATATTGACCCGCAACATCCTGGTGAACGACCAACATCCCCTACGGGTGTTCGTGCAGGTGCGCGGTGAATGCAATGGCGTGTACGTGACCCATGAGACATCAGCAGGTTTCGATGTGATCGAACTGGGTGGTGGCACTTCGAACACAGCGTTCCATTGGTCAGTCACCGCCAACAGGGCCAACGTGGTCCATCCGGATGGCACCACGTGGTCATTCGCAGAAGAGCGCTTCGCTCCCACCATCGGCCCCCAACCCGCACAGGAGTTGGAGTCGAAGGATCTCCCCAAGGACCATCCACGACGCTCCACAGAAGCTGGACCAGTGCTTGATCGATGATGGTGACGGAACGCACTTCGACATCGGCACTTGATCTCCGCGGAGTATGACCACGGAGGAAGGGCACGGGCACACGCTTCGCTACCGCGTTCATCGCGTCATCTTCAGTTCTGACACGCCTGCCGGTCGACGCTTCGATGTGGTACTCCTGTGGCTCATCCTACTGAGCGTGGCGTTGGTCCTGTTGGAGAGCGTGGAGGAAGTGGAGGCCGAATGGGGTGTCTGGCTGCGTGGCGCCGAATGGGTCATCACGTGCTTGTTCAGCGTGGAATACCTCGTCCGGATCTGGTGTTCCCCACAGCCCATGCGCTATATCGCCGGATTCTATGGCATCATCGATCTACTGGCCATCCTGCCCAGCTTCCTGAACCTGCTGGTGCCCGGTCTGGGATCATTGGCGGTGGTCCGAGCACTTCGGTTGACCCGCGTGTTCCGAATACTCAACCTGTTCAACTATGTCCGGGAGGCACGCCTGTTGCTCTTGGCGTTGTTGGCCAGCCGTCATCGGATCATCGTGTTCATGCTGGCGGTCCTTGCACTGGTCACGGTATTCGGTGCCATCATGTTCGTGGTGGAATCCCCCGAGGCCGGGTTCACGAGCATCCCACGGAGCATCTATTGGGCCATCGTCACGCTCACCACGGTCGGCTATGGGGATATCGCACCGGTGACCACGCTAGGTCAGGCCATCGCTTCGGCCATCATGATCCTTGGCTACGCCATCATCGCCATTCCCACGGGTATCGTGAGTGTGGAGGTGGCTCGCAGATCAAGGAAGAGCACCGAGCAGGTATGCGAACGATGCGGGCAGCCGGACCATTTGGCCGATGCCCGGTTCTGCCACCAATGCGGCAACAAGCTCGACTTGAAGTGATCGGTACCGTTCAGTCGATCAGCGACACGTGACCCACGAAATCGCGGGCATCGCCATCGCGCTCCAGCAACACCTTCCAGACATAGGTGTCGATCACCGGCTCACGCCCGTTCACACGGCCATCCCAACCTGCGTCCCGGTCGTTGCTTTGGAACACGACCTTCCCCCAGCGATCGAAAACGAGCAAGGTGAAATTCCAACCGACGAATCCGTTCAGTACGGGCAGGAAGTCATCGTTGCGCCCATCCGTGTTCGGCGTGAAGGCGTTGGGTGCGAAGATCAGCGGGTCGGCTGCCACACCTACGAAGGTCCGTACGGTATCCGGGCACCCGAAGGCATTGATCGCGATCAGTGTCACCGCATAGGTCCCACCATCGGCCGGGAACACGTGAATGGGGTCCGCCTCCATGTCCGTGGTACCATCATTGAAGTCCCATACATAGCTCACAGCACCGGTGCTGAGGTTGCTGAACCGGACCGCATTCAGAACACTCACTAGCGTATCCGAAGTGAAGGCTGCCACAGGCGTGGGGTTCACCACCACACCATCGATCAGTACGAGCGTATCGGAACAGGTGGTCGAAGCATTCGCGATGAGCGACACGGTATAGTCACCCGGCTGATCATAGACGTGGAGGGGAGCAGGCACGGTGCTTTGTTCACCATCACCGAAGTTCCATCGGTAGGAATCAGCATTCACCGATAGATTGGCGAACGCGATGGGATAGCCCACACAGCCCGGTATCGGGTCCGCGGTGAACACGGCCACCGGTGTAGGATGTACCGTGAACGCCTCGAAGTGCTGATCCTCGCACCCATACTGGTTGGTCGCGGTCAGACCGATGACATACGTACCCACGGCATCGTAGGTGATGGAGGGCTGGTTCAGGATGGAGGTGGTGCCTTCCCCGAAACTCCAGGTATACGACACCGCACCCGTGGTTGTGTTGCTGGTCTGAATGGTCACCGGGACGTAACAACTCTCTTCTTGGCTGAGACTGAACGCACTGGTGGGCAGTGGATGAGCAACAACGGGTATGGACAGGGTATCCGTGCATCCGTTGAGGTTCTCCGCGACCAGCGTTACCACGTACGTACCTGCATCGGTGTACGTATGGACCGGTGCGAAGGCCCCGGAGGTGTTCCCATCGCCCAGGTCCCATTGGTGGAACTGCGCATTGGTACTGTTGTTCTGGAACTGCACCTCCAACGCGATGCAACCGTTATCCGGGTCGGCAGTGAATGCTGCCACCGGCGTTGCGTTCACCACCACTTGCATGCTTTCAGAGGCTGGACAACCGCTCAGCGCATCGGTGGCAGTAAGTACGACGGTGTATGATCCGCTGGAGCCATAGGCATGTACGGGGGCGCTCAAGGTGGAGGAAGCGCCATCGCCGAAGGCCCATAGCAGTCCGTTGGTACCCGATGTTGTATTGGCGAAGGCGATCTCCTCACCGGCACATACCTCAAGCGGCGCTGCGGTGAACGACACTTCCGGATAGGGCAACACCGTGATCTCTGTCGTGTAGGTGTCGAACCCACATCCGAACGCACTGAGTGTGATGGAATACGTGCCCGCATCCACAAAGGTGTGGCTCAGGTCTTCTGCGATGCTGCCATTCCCGTCACCCAGATCCCAATAGAGTGCGGTATCGCCTGCGCTGAAGTTGGTCAGATCGACCGTGAGTGGTCCACAGCCCACGACCGGATCGGTATTGAAGAAGGCTGTGACCTCGTTGGGAACGACCCCGATCACTTGCTGGGCCGTATCGCTTCCACAACTGTTCGTCGCGATGAGTGTAACGGTGAAGAAGGTGGTCACCGGTTCGTCCACCGCATAGACATGGATGACCGCTGGATCACTGGAAGTGGAGGTGGTACCATCACCGAAGTCCCATTGGAAGCCATCGGGCAATCCATAACTCGCATTTCCGAAGGGAACGTCCGCGTACGCACAATGGAGGTTGACGTTGGGCCCGAACGACGCTGTTGGTGCGGGAAGTACGGTGACAGGCACCACCTCGGTGTCCGACCCACAGGTGTTGGTCACGGTCAAGCTCACCGGGTAGACGACCGCATCCATGGGGTCCACTGGGAAAATGAATGGAGCAGGGATGGTATCCAATGAAGCACCCAGCCCACCCATATCCCAGGCATAGGTCAGTCCATCGCCCACCGAGGCTTGTCCGAAGGTCACCTCCAAGGGCCCGCAACCGACCTCCACATCGAGCACCGCATCTGCCACGGGAACATCGTGTACGGCGATGGTCGAATAGATGGTATCGGTACAACCCGCACCGGTACCCACCACCAAACGCACGGTGAACGTTCCGGTGTTCAAGTAACTATGCACGGCATCTGAAGTGTTCAGGGTCGTGCCATCGCCGAGGTCCCATTCCGACGATGAAGCTCCGGAACTCGTATTCGTGAAGGACATCGGCACGCCTGAACAGGCCACAGGTCCATGGGTGAACGAGGCAACCGGTACCATATTCACCGAAGCGGTGACACCGGCGCTATTGGCACATCCGGTGATCGGGTCCGTGTAGGCATAGGAGATGTTGTGCACACCAAGTCCGGCCACGAGGGGATCGAAGCTGTCCGTGACCGCATCCACTCCAACACCGCTCCAGATCCCTCCAGCAGGAGTGGCGCTTAGTGGCTGCATCCCGCCATCCAGACATACATCAAGATCACCTCCGGTGGTGATCGAAGGGAGAGCCTCCACCGCTATGGTCACTTGATCGATGAGCAGGCATGTACCACTTCCTACTGAATAGGTGACCGTGTAGGTACCTGGCAAGGAGGTGTCGAACGTGCCATCCAAAGCCACCTGTGCTCCCGTCCACGTCCCTCCGACAGGAGTTCCTGTCAAAGCGACGTCACCGCTATTCACACACACCGAAGTATCGTTCCCAGCGAATGCAGGGACAACCACCGGTACGATGTCCAATTGGATGGAAGCACTGTTCGTACATCCATTCGCATCGGTGTAGGTATACGTGAGCACATCGGACCCCACGCCTGCAGGGGTGATGGATGCGTCCGGTGCGATGGGGATCCACGTGCTGGACCAATCGCCTCCGACCGGATCCCCGCCCAACTGGTACGCGATCGGCTGGTCGCATAGGGTGATGTCCCCCCCGATGTTCAACACAGGTAGTGGGTTCACCGTGGCAGTGAATTGTGCCGTACTTACACAGTTGGCGCCGTTGGTGTAGGTGTAGGTCAACACATTCCCGCCCAGGCCGGCAACCGCAGGGTCGAACTCCCACGGTGGTCCATTCACCCCGATACCGGTCCACGTCCCACCCACCGGCGTTGCGGTCAACAGTACGGGCGGAGCATCCACACAACGCTCCAGGTCAAGCGGTACGGTAAGCGCGGTCGACGGGACCACCTGTACGTTCACCTGATCACTGGTCGCACAGGTACCACTGCCATAATTGTAGGTGAGGGTGAACGTACCTGTGGATGCCGGAGTATAGGAACCGCCTGGACCCGCTCCTACCCAAGTGCCACCCGGCGGTGCCTCGAACAAGTCGACAGGTACTGCACCTTGGCACAAGATGGTGTCAGTGCCTGCATCGGCGAACTCCGGTACGGATTGGACCGTTACCGGAAGCGTGGCCGTGCTCTGACATCCATTGCCATTGACATACGTGTAGGTCAGGACCACCACGCCCAAGTCACCCGGCACAGGAGTGAACACACCGGTGGCCGTTACGTTTGGACCGCTCCAAGCCCCCCCCGCAGGAGATGCCCCTTGAAGCGCGACGGGTATCGATTGGTCACAGAACGTGGGAGGAACGCCCGGATCGAGCGGTGTGGGTTGATAGACCGTTACCGTCACCGTGGCCGAACCAGGGCAGCCTCCCACGTTGCCTGATACCGTGTAGGTGGTGGTGACCGCAGGACTCGTGGTGAAGTTGGGACCCGATCCTACGAGTGTGGCACCGATGAACCATTGGTAATTCCCTGCTCCGTTCGCGGTGAATGTGGTGCTCTGACCATTGCACACCGCAGCACTGGATGGCGTTACGGTCACCAAGGGAGCGGGCGTTACAACGACGGTGACCGATGCTGGTGCGCTCTCGCATCCGTTGCTCACCGCCACCACCGTGTATGTCCCGGCGTTCGATGCGGAAGCACCGGGTATGGTGTGCGCAGCGGTATTGGCGATGATGGTGCCTGATGGATCGCGCCAGATGTAATTCACGCCTGGCGCACCCATGGCGGTGAGTGAGATCGTTTGGCCTTGGCAGACCGGACTGTTGCTCGATACGGTCGGGACGGTCGGAGCTGTGCCGATCGCCAAGTTGGCGTTGGAGGTGGCGCTGCCGCAGGCATTGGTGGCGGTCAACGAGACCGTAGGTGAACCGGCATTGGCGAAACAAATGGCGCCGGGTACCTGGTTCCCCGAAGATGCCGGCGCCCCTCCCGGAAAGGTCCATAACAAGGTGACCGGCGCACCACAGTCCTGCACCGAGGCGGTTGGGGACACACATTGGCCTGCACAGATGCCAGAGAGCGGGGACACGGACACCTGTGGTGCCGCGTTCACGGTCACCACTTGGCTGATCGGCGGCACATTGCAACTGTTGATGGCGCGCAATTGGACGGTGTAGGTGCCGGGCTGATCGAACAGGAACGCGGGCTGGGATGCCGTGGACGAACTCGATGACGCGGGCCCGGTGGCACATGCGGCCGCGGAACCGCTCATCGTCCACAAGTAGGTGGTGAGGCAGCTGTTGGGGCTTGTCGTACTGTTGATCGAGGTGGCGTTCAGCGGAACACAACCGGTGGTCGCACTTAGCGTGAAGGCGGGTATGGGTGGCTCTTCGATACAGATGGTGCGCGACAAGGTGTCTCCACCACAGGCATTCCCCGCGACGATGGATATCGTGTAGGTCCCGGCCTGAGCGAAATTCACACCCAGAACGGAACTGCCCGTGCTCCAAGAGCCGGGATCGTAGTTGCCGATTCCGAACCCATTGTCGTTGCCGAGCGTCCCGCTCACTGCGGACCAACCTGTGGCCGGTGTGATGCTCCACAGCAGTGCCGGGGTCACATCACAGCTATTGCCCAACACCTCATTGCCGGTGCTCGTACTGCTGAAGGTGATGGTACTGGCCACACAAGCCGTGTCGTTCGGGGAGATGGTGAAGTCGGCCTGTCCTGCAAGGCTCACCACGATGGGAAGGATGGTGCTTCCGCTGGTACCGCAGGGGTTCTCCACCAGCATGTTGGCCGAGAAGCTGTTCTGGTAGGTGTTCACACCGTCGGTGCTGGTTGTGCCGCAACTGCCCACTGAAAAGGTGTGGGTGATCGACCCGGGTGGTGGGTGTGTGTAGATGACCGGCGCGGTCCCATCATTGAAGTTGATGGTGTAGATGGTTCCCGGCGTGTTGGTGTTCCAGCCTACGATGGGGAAGGTGAGTGTGATGGGGCCACACCCAGTGGTACTACCCGGGTTCACCAGGGCGCCAGCAGGGTTGGTCCCGACGAAAACGCGATACACCCGTGTGTCGTTGCAGCCGTTGGTCTGTGTCAGTGTGTAGTTGATCGTATGGATCCCTTGTGGGTAGGTATGGGACTGGCTCGGCCAACCTGGACCGGAGAACACATCGACCGGTGTGCCATCACCCCAATTGATGGTATGGGTACTACCCGGTTGGGCCGCCCCCCCGAAGTCGAAAGCGAACAATGCCGTGGCATTGGGCGTGCACCGATAGAAGGTGGGAGATCCATTGAACACCGTGTATGCCGCGTTCGAACTGGTGATGGTGGCATCGGCATCAGGGAGCATCGTCAGGCTCACCACATCCGAGGCCACACACCCATTGGCACCGGTCACGGTAAGGGTATAGGTGATGTCACTGTTCGCGGTGCAGACGGGATCGGCGATGTTCGGGTCGCTCAAGCCTGTAGCAGGAGTCCAGACCATATCGTACGGGGCTTGCCCTCCACCAGCAGATCCGCTCAACGTGAACGGACCACCGGCACAGATCGTATAGGTGGCCGCGCCAGCATTGGCGGTGCATTGGGCACGTGCATCGATGGTCATCCCCATCACCGATACCCCCAGCAAGAAGGTCAGAAGATCCCTATCGGTCCACATGGGCACATCGCATCGGGTCGAAAGTAGGCCGTTGATCCAAGCACCGTCGCTCCTCCGCGGCCGGGATATCCACGCCCCCGATGTTCATGAACTCCCTTCAAGGGACGTGCCGTGCTCGTTGTTCGTTGCTTGCCGGATCCGGGAACGACCTACCCTACCGATCGCGGATGCCCCAGAACTTCCATCACTTTATGGGCTACTTCCTGGGCTTGGGCATAGACCATGAAATGACCACCCCCTTTCACTGTAACGGCATCCTTGATGGAGGACAGGGGCATCAGGTGGTCCTTATCTCCGTGGATGTGCGTCAGGGGCCCCACTGGTGCCTGAGGTCCTTGCCATTCCAAGCATGCCGCGATCTGGATACGGAGTTGCTCCAGCGGATGAAGTTCCATGAAGCGGTCGAGCAATTCCACTTCCTCGGGCTTTTCCACCCCCATTTGCCAGCGCATTATGGGCATGGAACGCTTCATGAACGTCTTGTTCAACACCCGTTCAGGATGGGTGCCGCGCAGAAGCTTCAGGTGCGGTGGCATTTCGTGCGCCCCCTTCCAGCTCGAAATGATGATCACCTGCTGTGGATGAGTGATGCTGGCCAACTCCTGGGCCACCATGCCGCCCATGCTCACCCCCAGCAACGCGTGTGGACGGGTCGCGTCCACTTGCCCCGCCAAGGCACGCGCGAAGTCGGATAGCGTGCTTCCTGGCGGCATTTCTGGCCAATCCAACTTCACCATCCGGTGACCTGGCAACTGCAACCGATCGAACAAGCGATGGTCGGCGCCCAAGCCCGGGATCAGGTACACGTCCATGGTACAAAGGTCCGAAGCAGGACCACGCCACGGAAGTGGGACCCTCACTCCACCTCCACCACCCGCACGAAGTCCAGCGCCGCTTCCATGGGTGTGTGCATCAACACATCGCGTTGCACGAAGGGCACCCGCTCGCGGAAGGCCGTGACGAAGGACTCGAGCAGCGCGGAACTGTGCAACGGGCGACGGAACTCCAAGGCTTGTGCGGCGGTGAAGAGCTCGATGGCGAGGATGCGCTCCACGTCGTGGACCACCTGCCAGGTCTTGATGGCGGCAGCGGCACCCATGCTCACATGGTCCTCCTGACCATTGCTGCTGTCGATGGTATCCACACTGTTGGGCATGCAGCGCTGCTTGTTGGCGCTCACCAGCGAGGCCGCCGTGTACTGCGGGATCATGAAGCCGCTGTTGAGGCCGGGTTCGGCCACCAGGAAGGCGGGCAAGCCGCGCTGGCCGCCGATGAGCTTGTAGGTGCGCCGTTCACTGATGCTGCCCAACTCGGCCACCGCGATGGCCAGGAAGTCCAGGGCCAAAGCCAGCGGCTGTCCATGGAAGTTGCCTGCGCTGATCACCAGGTCCTCGTCATCGAACACCGTAGGGTTGTCCGTCACCGATTCCAATTCGCGCTCCACCACCCGCTCCACATAGGCGATGGCATCGCGTGATGCACCATGTACCTGGGGGATGCAGCGGAACGAATAGGGGTCCTGAACGTGTTCCTTCCTCCGCTTGATCAGCGCGCTGCCCTTGAGCAGTTCGCGGAAATGCCCAGCCACCACGGCCTGCCCCGGATGTGGGCGCACGGCGTGTACCGAGGGATGGAAGGGTTCGATCCGCCCGTCATAAGCATCGAGCGAAACGGCACCGATGATATCCGCGAGCTTGGCCAGCCGCGTGGCCTTCAGGGCCAACAGCGCAGCATAGGCGTTCATGAACTGGGTGCCATTGAGCAGCGCCAGTCCTTCCTTGGGACCGAGCTCAAGCGGCTTCCATCCCAGCTTTTTCAAGGCTTGCGAGCTGGTCATGCGCTTGCCGGCCAGCACCACTTCACCAAGACCAAGTATGGGCAGCGTCAAATGGGCCAAGGGCGCCAGGTCCCCGGAGGCACCCAGTGAGCCACGCTCGTAGACCACCGGGAGCATGTCCGCATTGTACATGTCCACCATGCGCTGTACCGTGGGTAGGGCCACCGCGCTGTGTCCGAAGGCCATGTTCTGCACCTTCAGCACCAGCATGGCCCGCACGATCTCGGCTGTAACAGGGTCACCGCTGCCGCATGCATGGCTCATCACCAGGTTGGTCTGAAGCTGGGCGAGGTCCTTCTTCGCGATGGAGGTGTTGTACAGGGATCCGAAGCCGGTGTTCACACCGTAGATGGGTGCATCGCTCTGCTTCAGGCGATCGGTCAAGTAGGCGTGGCTGCGCTTCACCGCGGTTATCGCTTCCGGTGCAAGGGCGAGGGGTGTGCGGCTGCTGAGGAGGTGGGCCAACTCAGCGAGTTCAAGGCCGACGGTTCCGATGGGGTGTGTCGGGGAGGGAAATTTCCCGCCCTTGTTCAAGGCCTTGCTGCGCTTAGTGGATGCCATGGATGAGTTCGTCTTGTTTGATCGCCTTCTGTTCACCTGTCCGCATGTCCTTCACTGTCACGATGCCCTGCTTCAGCTCGTTCTCGCCGATGATCGCCACGTAGGGGATGCCCTTGTCGTCCGCGTACTTGAACTGTTTGGCCATCTTCACTTGGTCAGGATAGAGCTCGGCAGCGATGCCCGCTTCGCGCACCTGGCGCAGCAGTTTCAGGCAATGCATGGCCTCCGCTTCCCCGAAATTGGCGAAGAGCAACTTGGTGCTTCCACCGAGCTCCGCTGGGAACTTGTTCGTCTCCAACAGAACATCGTAGATGCGGTCCGCTCCGAAGCTGATGCCCACACCACTCATATTCTTCAGACCGAAGATGCCGGTGAGATCATCATACCGGCCACCTCCACAGATACTGCTCTGTAACGTGCCTACGCGTGCTTTCACTTCGAAGATGGCACCGGTGTAGTAGTCGAGACCGCGGGCCAGGTCGGGTCGAATTCACTAGTGCGCACTTCAACGCTACCCACCACGTCGAAGGTGAAGGATAGGTCCTTCAGGCCTTGTTGCGCGGTTGAATGAAGACCAACCACTTCTCCAACACCGGGCGTTGGTCGCTCCAGGTTCCTTTCAGATCGAACAAGGGAGCAATGCCTTTGATCGCATTCTCCGAAACGCCCTTCGTGCGCATCTCCTCCTCCACTTTCTCGCGCCCGATCTTGTCCAGCTTATCGATCGCCGTTACGATGTCGACCACCTTGTCCGGCTGCCCGCACACTTCGGCTATGCCACTCAGCACCTTACGGTCGTTGATCTTCACCACCACCTGAAGTCCGAGCGCGGTGAAGACATCATCAAAGAGCTGAACGAGTTCCACTTCACTGAACAAGCTCGTGCTGCCGATCACATCCGCATCGCACTGGTAGAACTCGCGATACCTCCCTTTCTGCGGACGATCCGCGCGCCACACCGGCTGGATCTGATAGCGCTTGAAGGGAAAAGCGATCTCGTTCTGATGCTGAACGACATAACGCGCGAAGGGAACAGTGAGGTCATAACGAAGGGCTTCACTCCGCAAAACCCTTACTGAGGTCCTCCAAGGCACGGTCGAGTTCGGCACCGCGCTTCAGCACCTTGAAGATCAACCGATCCCCCTCCTCGCCATACTTGCCGGTCAGCGTGTCCAAGTTCTCCATGGCCGGTGTTTCCAGCGGCAGGAAGCCGTACTTCTGGAACACCTGTTCGATGGTGCTGAAGATGTACTTGCGGCGCAGCATCTCCACCGGGGAGAAATCGCGGGTGCCTTTGGGGATGGAGGGCTTCTGTGCCATGGGCCGCGAAAGTACGGGACGCGTTCAGGACGAGGCGCCCAATTGCGCGTGCACCAACGGGCCCACCTGGGTGCCGTACAATTCGATGCTCCGCATCATCTTCTCATGCGGCAAGGTCCCAGCGCTGTACTTCAGATCGAAGCGGGCCAGACCCAAGGCCTTTGCGGCGCGCACGATCTTGGCAGCCACGGTCGCGGGTGCACCCACACACAACGCACCACTGGGACCGGCCATCTGCTCGAAGGCTTGTCGGGTCAATGGCGGCCATCCGCGCTCCTTCCCGATCCGCCCATGCATGGCCTGGAAATGGGGCCAGAGGTCCTCCTTGGCCTGTTCATCGGTTTCCGCCACGTACCCAGGCGAATGCACGCCAATGGGAAGCATCGCTCGACCGGCTGCCCCCAAGGCCCGCTTGTAGAGGTCCACGAAGGGTACGAAAGCCAGGTGATCACCGCCGATGACCGCCAACATCAGGGGAAGACCGTATTGCGCGGCCCGCACCACACTTTGCGGAGTGCCACCCACGGCCACCCAGGTGCGCAAGTGCCCGCTTTCGGTGGGCGGATAGACCCGTTGGTCTTTCAAGCCTGCGCGGGTTCCACCGCTCCATGTGGTGGGGCCTTCCTTCAACAATTCAACGAAGAGGTCCAGGCGTTCCTCGAAGAGTTGCTCATACTGTTCCAGCTTGAAGCCGAAGAGCGGGAATGACTCGGTGAACGAGCCCCGACCGATGATCACCTCCGCACGGCCGTTGGACAGCGCATCCAGTGTGGAGAAACGCTGGAAGACCCGCACGGGATCATCGGAACTGAGCACGGTGACGGCGCTACCCAAGCGGATCTGCTTCGTCCGCGTGGCGATGGCTGCCAGCACCACTTCCGGCGCGGAAACGGCGAAGTCGTCGCGGTGGTGTTCGCCCACCCCGAAGAAGCTGAGGCCCACCTGATCCGCGAGTTCGGCTTCGGCCACGAGGTTGCGGAGCACTTGGGCGTGGTGGAGCGGCTTGCCGGATGCATCCACCGTGACATCACCGAAAGTGTCGAGGCCGAGTTCGAGGGATGGGGACATGAGCAGCAGTTGAAGGCGCGAAGCTACCCTCTCCTGGACGCCATGCCTTGGATCATACCCCTTGAAAACAGTGGGACCGCCCAGGCTAAGCCCAAGGGCGGTCCACCGTCCAGAACGTATCCACCTTGCGGCGGACCTTCGCTCGGCACAAGGATAGGACCTGATGGGGGCTCCAGGCACCGGAACAGTCCCCCTTCCGCGTCCGTTCTATACAGGTCCGGCGATGTGACCCACTACCTTTCGGAACGCTTTTCGCTTGAACCCGTGCAACTAGACCCGCACCCTATGCCAGCCTTTGTAATGCGTCTCCGATCCGTGCTGGTGGCAATGACGATCGTGATCATGATCCCGGTCACCGCCCAGTCCCTCACGTATGGCGAATGGCAGGCGCGTTCGGCAAAGGATGCACGCCTTCTGCCCGGGTTCAAGGGACATCAGTTGACACCGGCACAGAAGGCCAGTAACCTGGAATTGGTGCGAAAGGTGTTGGAGGTGGGGACCGACCGACGGACCTCATCGGATCATTTGGTCGGACTTGGACGCCAGCACTTGGTGGAGGGCGATCTGGTAAGTGCCATGTACCGGTTCAACCACGCCTGGTTGGTGGACAGTACGAACGCGTCGGGTTATCACGGCTTCGGGCTCTTCTTCCTGGCCATGGACAGAAAGACGCAGGCTGTAACGCAATTCGCTTTGGGATTGGAACGCGACAGCACCCACGTGCCGCTGCTCCGTGACATGGCGAGCACCCTTCTTGCCGGGCAATATGAGTTGCGTTCCGAAAAGCCCGAAAAAGCGGATACCATGACCGGGACGGCGGTCGCCCTCTTGAAGCGGGCACATGCACGAGCACCGGAGGACGCTGCGGTACTGATGAAGTTGACCGTGTGCCACGCCATACTCAGGGAATGCGAGGGCGCCCGAGCGTGGATGGCACTGTACGTGGCCTCAGGAGACAAGACCGACCTGTTGGCCACCAAGGCCTTGATGGACCGGGAATGTCCCCTGCTTGAGGCGCCAGGTATGGCTCGATAGACCATGGTCCATGGTCATCCGGCCCGGAAGTGCGACCTTCGCGGTCCGAAACCGGGACCATGAAGAAGATCATCGACAGTCGTAGACTGCTGGGGGCCACCGCGAAGAGCGACCTGAACGAGCTCTCCAAGCTGTACAAGACGTTGATGAAGACCCATCACCCCGACCGGTTCACCGACGAAGCGGAGCGCCTGAACGCAGAGGAGACGAGCAAGCACGTGATCGAAGCCTATCATTTCCTGGTGAGCATCTCCACGGAGACCCATGCCAAGAACGAGGAGGAGTATGAGCGCACGATCAGCACCTCCCCCATCAAGGACTGGCACTACAAGGCGCAGACCCTGCATGTGACCTTCGGCGATGGTAGCATCCATGAGTACTTCAGCGTACCGAGCAACGTGTACAACAAGTTCATCAATACGGACGCGAACCCGCGATTCGCTCGTCGACACATATTCAACAGCTTCACCCGCCGACGCATCAGTGGTCCCACTGCCGCTTGATCTTCCGGCATCATCCTTGCCTGCACCCGCGCAAACACCGCTGACGATGAGAACGCTGCACGTTGCTTTGATCGCCCTCTTCGCCCTCACCACCCAGGCCCAGACCCTTTCCTTCCCCGAATGGCAACTCCGTTCGGAGCAGGATCCTCTGTTGAAGCCACGTAGTAGTGCGTACCAGAACACCGAAGCGTTGCGTGACGAGGTGGTAAGCCTGCGCAGAACACTGCAATCCAAGGGACTGACGGTGAAACAGGCCTCCGACAGTGTGGTCGCCATGGGCTTCGTGGCACTGTTGAAGACCGACCATGTGAAGGCCCTGCGCCTGTTCAACCAGGCCTATGCCATCATGCCCGAGAACAGCGAAGCCTACCGGGGCTTCGGGGGCGTGTTCGAATCCATGGAGCGTCCGCTCGAAGCACATGAACAGTTCCGCGCCGGTTTGGCCTTGGATACCACCAACGCCAAGCTTTACCGCGATGAAGCCTTGCTCCTGATGGAGGACCGGTATGCCTTCCTTCAGGACGAGCGTCCGCGGCAGGCCGACCAGTGCTTGGATGGTGCTTACAAGCATTTCAACAAAGCCTATGCGCTCGACCCGACCGACAACACCACGACCTATTTCATGTTCGTGACGAACCTGTTGCGGATGAACTGCGTGAAGGCCTGGGAATACCATGATCTGGCCGTGGCTCAGAACGGTCGCTCCATCGAAGAGCAGTACCGGCTTATGCTGAACGAGTCCTGCAAGCGCTGAGCGGATGATATGGTGTAGCTTGGGCGGACCCAGGAACACCATGCGGAACATCTCCTCACTCCTATCGCTCCTAGCGATCCCGGTTCTGACCGCGCAGACCCCTTGTGTGAACGGCTTCGCCGGTCCTTACGCGTGCCAGAACGTGGACCTTCTGGCCACCATGAGCCTGGCGCAGCTGGGGACAGCGACCAATGTGGCCGACTTGTGGGGTTGGACGGATCCATTGACCGGCACGGAGTACGCCATTGTGGGTGGTCGCACCGGTACTTCGTTCGTGGACCTGAGCGTACCCACGGCACCGGTCCTCATCGGCTTCCTTCCAGCGCACAACGGTGTGTCGTCACTTTGGCGCGACGTGGACACACATGGCAACTGGTGCTTCGTAGGCAGCGAAGCTGCAGGACACGGTATGCAGGTGTTCGACCTTACCAGACTGCGCACCGTGACCACTCCACCAGCCACCTTCACGGAGGATGCCCACTACGCGGGCTTCGGCAACAGCCATACCATCTTCGCGGACAAGACGGAACCTTATGTATACGCGGTAGGTGCGAACGTTTTCAGCGGTGGGCTCATCGTGGTGAACGTGAGCAACCCGTTGGCCCCCACCTTGGCAGGCACTTTCACCAGCGAAGGCTACATCCACGAGAACGCCGTGTTCGATTATCAAGGGCCGGATACCGAGCATGTTGGCAAACGGATCAGCTTCAATTTCCACATCAACGCCAATGACCGGGTGACCATCACCGATGTGACCGACAAGACGGACATCACCCTGATCGCCACTACGCCGGTCTATCAGGTAAGAAGCCTTTGCCACCAAGGCTGGCTCACCGAGGACCACCGTTTCCTGCTCATGAACGATGAGGGCGATGAGCAGAGCGGCAACTACAACACGCGCACGCACATCTTCAATGTGGAGAACCTGGATGTACCGGTCTATGTGGGCTTCTTCAGCGGGCCCAACCCCAGCTACGACCATAACCTGTACACGCACCAGGGCTTGGTGTGGGAGGCCAACTATACCAGCGGACTACATGTCCTGGACCCCACGGATATTGCAACGGGTAACCTGACGCTGGTGGCCTCCTTCGACAACTACACGGCCAACAACGGACGATCGTATAACGGAGCGTGGGGCAACTACCCCTATTTCGCCAGTGGCATCGTGATCGTGAGCAGCTTTGGTGAAGGGCTGTTCGTGCTGCGGCCGAAGCTCTCGCTCCACGTGAAGGCCATGCTCGACGGGCCGTACGTGCCAGGCGAGGACAGGATGCATGACTCGTTGCGTGTGAACGGCCTGATCCCGCTGACCGAACCCTACACCGGGCTGGGCTATGCACATGTGCTTGGCGGCGGAGAAAGCACTTCGGCCACGGTGCTGTCCGCCACGGGTCCCAACGCCATTGTGGATTGGGTGGTGGTGGAACTACGCGATGCCCTGGACCCCACCATCGTTCGGGGCACACGGAGCGCCTTGGTCCAGCGGGATGGGGATATCGTGGGGACGGATGGCACCTCGGCCGTACAATTCGACCTGGCTGTGAAGGACTACCACATCGCGGTCCGGCACCGGAACCACTTGGGTGTGATGACCGCAGCTGCCGTGCGCGTGAGCGTGGCACCAAAGCACTACGACCTGAGCAATGGCAGCATGGCGCTCTTCGGGACGGAGCCATCACGGAGCGTGGGCTCCCGGAACGTGCTTTGGAGCGGCAACACCTTGGTCGACGACATCCTACGATACAGTGGCAGCACCAACGACCGCGACCCCATACTCGCTCGCGTGGGAGGCGCGGTACCCACGGCCACCAGTGCGGGTTATCTTCCGGAGGACGTGAACATGGATGGTAAAGTGCGTTATGTAGGTGCCTCCAATGATCGGGACCCCATCCTCTTCAACATCGGTGGTGTGGTGCCCACCCAGACCCGGACGGAGCAATTGCCCTAGGCCACACCAGGAACGCAAAAGCCCGGCCGAGGCCGGGCTTTTGCGTTGAGGACCTCCCTGATCAGGAGGCCTTCTCGGTCTTTGTGACCTCTTGCTTCGCAGCTGCAGCAGCTTTGAGGCGGGCGATCTTGCGGGTTGCGTTGCGCTTGCGGTTGGCTTGCGCTTGTGGGTCCTGTGCCATGTTTCCTTGGAATTGAGCGGCGAAGGTAGGGGTTTCCGGTTTGAATCGTTCGTTCTGAGCCGCGCTGCACCGAAAGCATGCACGAACATCCCCTAGCGGACCACGGACCGAATGAGCGTATGCCCCATCAGCGATGCCTGGGGTTGGTAAGGGCCTTCCGACCACGGACCTACAACCCGACCTGGAAAGGTGATCGTTCGAGCGTGCTTCCGAAGCCCCCATTACCGGTTCTTTGGATACGGATGGGAAGAGTCGCACTCACCGCCCCCAAGCCACCGGTGGAATGGGCCATAGCGCACCTGGAAAAAGGTCATACGGCACGGTGGACCGAGCACTTGGAACAGGCATCATTGATATGAGTTTTTTAAAGTTGTACTTTAGATTCCTCAAAGTCATACCATGCGCCACATCGACCGCGAACTGGCTCCCGTGCTCGTGAAAGCAGCTCGGGGTTTCCCGGCCATTGTACTCACCGGGCCACGCCGGGCGGGCAAGACCGTGCTGTTGCGCAAGCTGTTCCCCAAGGCTTCCTATACCCTGCTCGAGGATCCCGATGTGATCGCGCGGCTGCGATCGGACCCACAGGGCTTTCTGGATGGATTGCCCTTGCCAGCGGTCCTGGATGAAGTGCAGAACGTACCGGAACTGCTGAACTACATCCGATCGCGCATCGATGCGAAGCCGCGGCGCACGGGGCAGTGGTTCATCACGGGCTCGCAAGAAGCACCCTTGATGCGCGGCGTGACCGAGAGCATGGCGGGCCGCGCGGCCATCCTGCACCTTTACCCCTTGTCCACGACGGAATCTTCCAAAGTGGACATCCTGCACGGTGGCTACCCGGAAGCCGTGGCCCGCCCCAAGAGCGCATCGCTCTGGTTCAGTTCCTACGTGCAGACCTATTTGGAGCGCGATGTGCGAGCGGTGACCAACGTGCGCGACCTGGCAACCTTCCGGCGGTTCATGGCCTTACTGGCCACTCGGCACGGGCAGATCCTGAACCGCAGCGAGTTCGCGGGACCATTGGGGGTGAGCGTACCGACCATCAACCAATGGCTCGGCGTGTTGGAGACCACCCAGCAGCTCATCATCGTACCTCCGTTCTACGACAACCTGGGCAAGCGCCTCACCAAGTCGCCGAAGATCTACTTCACCGACAGTGGGCTGGCGTGCCATCTGCTGGGAATCAACACTAAGGCGGAACTGGAACGGTCGCCCTTTCTGGGGGCCTTGTTCGAGGGCTACGTGGCCGCGGAGATCGTGAAACGGCAGGTGAACGCTGGTGAGCGTCGCGAACTGTACCACTTCCGCGACGAGCAAGGACTGGAGGTGGACTTCCTAGTGCCCGGCCGCAACGGTGCCCTTACGTTGATCGAGTGCAAAGCCACCCGATCGCCCTTCCCGGCCATGGCAGCGAACCTGGTCAAGCTGAAGAACGACCTCGCCCGGAAACAAAAGACACGCACCCAGGTTGACGCCATCCTGCTTCACCGCAAGGGAACGAAGTCCACTTCCCGGGCGCTGATACCAGGGGTTCTGGCGATGTCACTGGAACGCTGGCTCGGGTGATCGGACCGGGCTAAATATTTGAGTATTTTAAAGTACAACTTTAAAATACTCAAATATTATCACCTTACGTTCTTGCAGAAAGCCCAGCTGATCACCGGGCTTTCTGCAACTTGACAAGGCGGTGGATCACCCCCGCACCAGCTTCTTGTACTTCAGCCTATGCGGAATGATATCCCCCACACGCTTCTTGTAGTTCTCCTCGTATTCGCTGAAGCCGCCTTCGAACCAGTACACCTTGCTGTCGCCCTCGAAGGCGAGGATGTGGGTGCAGACGCGGTCCATGAACCAACGGTCGTGGCTGATGATTACGGCACAGCCGCTGTAGTCCTCGATGGCCTCCTCCAGCGCGCGGAGCGTGTTCACGTCCAGGTCGTTGGTGGGTTCGTCAAGCAGTAGCACGTTGCTGCCCTGTTTGAGGGTCATGGCCAGGTGCAGGCGGTTGCGCTCGCCACCGGAGAGCACACCCACCTTCTTGTTCTGGTCGGTTCCGGTGAAGTTGAAGCGGGCCAGGTAGGCGCGGCTGTTCACCAAGGTGCCACCGATGGCCATGTTCTCCAAGCCACCGCTCACCACTTCGTACACGGACTTTTCTGCCAGTAGTTCCTTGTGGCTCTGGTCGACGTACGCCAACTGCACGGTATCACCCAGGTTGATGGTACCTGAATCCGGCTTCTCCTCGCCCATGACCATGCGGAACAGGGTGGTCTTACCTGCACCGTTGGGGCCGATGATCCCCACAATGCCTGCGGGCGGCAAGCTGAACGTCAGGTCTTCGAAGAGCACGCGATCACCGAAGGCCTTGGTCACACCCTTGAACTCGATGACCTTATCTCCCAAGCGCTGTCCGTTGGGAATGTAGATCTCGAGCTTGGCCTCCTTCTCCTTCACACTCTCGCTCTGCATCTTCTCGTAATTCTCGAGTCGGGCCTTGCTCTTGGTGCGGCGGGCCTTGGCGTTGCTGCGCACCCACTCCAACTCCTGCTTCAAGATGCGGTTGCGCTTGCTCTCCACTTTCTCCTCCAGCGACAATCGGGCGGTCTTCTGCTCGAGCCAGTTGGTATAATTGCCCTTGTAGGGGATGCCCTCGCCGCGGTCCAGTTCCAGGATCCATCCGGCCACATTGTCCAGGAAGTAACGGTCGTGGGTGATGGCGATGACGGTACCCTTGTAATCCGCGAGGTGGTGCTCCAACCAGGCCACGCTCTCGGCGTCCAAGTGGTTGGTGGGTTCGTCCAGCAGCAGGATGTCGGGGGCTTGTAGCAGCAGGCGGCAGAGGGCCACACGGCGGCGCTCACCACCGGACAGGACATTGATCTTGGCATCCGGCTCAGGGCAGCGCAATGCATCCATGGCGATGTCCAACTTCTGGTCGATGTTCCAGGCATCAGCGGCCTCGATCTTGTCCTGCAACACCCCTTGACGCGCGATGAGCTTGTCCATCTTATCGGGGTCGTTGAGGATATCCTCGTCGGCGAACTTGTTGTTCACGTCCTCGTACTCCTTCAACAGGTCCATGATCGGTTGCACGCCTTCGCGCACGATGTCGATCACGGTCTTGGTCTCGTCCAGGTCAGGCTCCTGCTCCAGGTGGCCGATGGAATAGCCGGGGCTCAGGTGCACATCGCCATCGAAGTTCTTGTCCTTGCCGGCGATGATGCGCATCAGCGTGGACTTACCCGATCCGTTGAGACCGAGTATCCCGATCTTGGCCCCGTAGTAGAACCCGAGGTAGATATCGTTGAGGATCTTCTTTCCGGAAGGCAGGGTCTTGCCCACCTTCACCATATTGAAGATTATCTGACGTCCTTCTTCTGCCATGGTCGTTGCGTTGGCACCGGTCTGTGGAGAGCGGCGGCGATTGAGAATGCTGCCAGGTTGGTCCGGCAGGTGCAGCCACCCTGTTCCGGGCCGCGAAGATCGCGCTTCGCGGTGGATGTTGCACCACGTTTGAAGGAACGACGGTGGATCCCGTCCCGCAAGGTACCTTAGCGGGTCACCACATCCATGGAGATGATGCTGTCCACCACGAACTTGCTATGGCCCCGCCACGGTAAAGCGGCCACGTATTCGCGGTAGTGCAGGTTGAACTGGTTACCACTGTTGGCCATGAGCTGCTCGGCCACGTTGGGGTCGCTCACCGAGAAGAGGAACTCGAAGCTTTGGAAGGTGCCGGCCTGGCTGCGCACACCGGTCTGGATCATCTTGCCCTCATAGGTCTTGAAGAGCACGCCCTTGTGCACCACGTAGTTCAGCTCACCCGCCTTGGCGCCGGTGCCAAATACCCAGTAGTAGCGGAAGTAGCCAACCCCGCCAAGCACCAGAACAAGGATGAGGATGATCTTCCAAAGGTGTTGGCGCATGGCTGTAGGCTTGATGCGCCGAAGATAGGCCGCCTCGACCTCCTCCCACCTGCCGCCGCTCATCCCGAAGATCTAACCGTCCATCACTTCAAGGTACTTTGTCTTGCATAGTACCAACCCATGCCCGTATGTTTGCATCGTCAAGTACTAGATACGAACCCCATGAACGTCGAGAACACCAAAGCGCAGATGCGGAAGGGGGTATTGGAGTACTGCATCCTGAGCATCCTGGCACAGGGAGAGCTGTATCCATCGGACATCATCAGCAAGCTGAAGGAGGCGAAGCTGATCGTGGTGGAAGGCACGCTGTACCCCCTGCTGACCCGGTTGAAGGATGCAGGCCTCCTCACCTACCGCTGGGAGGAATCGCGTAGCGGCCCACCCCGCAAATACTACAAGCTCACCACCGTGGGCGATAAGTTCCTCACCGAGCTCGACCAGACCTGGGACGAGCTGAGCCAAGCCGTCAAGAAGACCACCCGGAAGAACGTACAACGATGAAAAAGACCCTCACAGCCAACATCAGCGGAACGGTGTTCCACATCGAGGAGGACGCCTATGATCGCTTGCACCGCTACCTGAACACCATCCGCTCCCAATTCACGGGCACGGACGGTCGGGAGGAGATCATGGCCGACATCGAATCGCGTATCGCGGAGCTCTTCACGGAGCGTTTGGACGGCCGTCGCCAGGTGGTCTCCATCGACGATGTGGAGCACGTCATCGGCATCATGGGCCAACCCGAGGACTACATGATGGGCGAAAACGCCGGAGGCGAGCAGCGAAGCACCGGAAGCGAACGGTCGGACAAAGGCCCCAATTGGACCATGGGCGAGGCCGGCCGTCGCAGCGGTAAGCGCTTGTTCCGCGATCCGGAGGATAAGTGGGTGGGCGGTGTATTGGGCGGTGTGGGAGCCTACTTCAACATCGACCCGTTGATCCTGCGCCTCATCTACCTCGTGTTCCTGTTCCTGGGCTTCGGTTTCATCCTGTACTTGATCCTCTGGATCGTGGTGCCCAAGGCCGATTCCGCAGCGGACATGCTACAGATGCGCGGAGAGCCGGTGACGGTCGATAACATCAAGCGAATGTTCGAGGAAGGTGCCGAGCGTTTCCAGCAAGGCTCACGTACCGTGGCCAACGAGGCCGAGGAGATGGGTCGCCGCTGGAGCCAAAGTGGCCAGAAATGGGGTCAGGGCGCCGGGCGCGATCTGGAGGACGGTATCAAGCGACTGCTCTCGGTGATCGGCAAGGTCATCGGCGTGGCCTTCCTGGTGGTCGGTTCCATCATCACCGTCGGCATGCTGGGCGCATTGATCGGTGGCGGCACCATCACTTACGACAACCTCACCGGCCTCGGCACCACCAGCTTGTTCGATCTCGGTGCCGTGGTGTTCGACCACACGTCGCAAGCCATGTGGTTCATCACTTCCATCCTACTGCTCGTCATCATTCCGACCATTGGCCTGATCATCGGTGGGTTACGACTGGTCACAGGTGCCAAAGCTCCGCAGTGGACGGGGTGGGTACTATCCATCGGCTGGACCGTGGCGCTCATCGTGGCGTTGATCATCGGATCCAAAGTGGGTAACGACTTCAGCAGCGACCAGACCACGGTGGACGAGGTGCCACTGATGCAGCCCACGGGCGAGACCCTCTTCCTGGACATCCACGACATGCGCGGCAACGGTGGCGACTGGTCGGTGAAGTACGACGATGGCCGCGTGGACTGGGATATGGACGGCCTGAAGCTGACAGCGGACAGCATCCATGGTGCATGGGCCGACCTGGACGTGGTGCAGAGCCCGGACAGCCTCTACCACCTTATGGTGGAGCGCCGCGCCAATGGCCGCACGGACAAGATGGCGCTGGCACGTGCCTCGCACACGGCCTTCACCTACCTGCAGGAGGATTCGCTCGTGCGTTTCTCACCCTGGGTGGACATGCCCAAGGCGGACAAGCTGCGCGCCCAATCCGTGAAGTTCGTGATACAGGTGCCCGTGGGTAAGGCGGTCCATTTCAAGGGCGGCACGGGCCTGCTGTTGGACGATGTGGACAATGTGAGCAACACCTGGGACCAGGACATGGTGGGCCGCACCTGGACCATGACCCGTTTCGGATTGAACGACAAGGTGCGCCCGGAAGAAGTAGACAACGAGGTGATCTCACCTGCGGACCAACCCGGTACCGCACCGCAAGTACCATCTGAAGCACCGGAACCACGCCCCACCACGGTGGACATACGTACGACAGCCACGCTGCCCAACCTGCTGGACATGCTGGTGCCCCGAAGCTGAACCTTGCCGCTCCGCACGGCTGGCGCAACGAGGGATGCGACCTGCCGCCAGACGCCCTGCGTCCCCGCCGAAAGGAGGGTCGCGGGGCGGCAATGTTCGGGGGAGTTGGATCGGTTCCGCGCACGCCACGACCTCTACCTTCGCACTTCACGCTCATTCGACCCTGTACCACCACTCCCATGACCAAAGCCGCCAAGATCAAGGCCTTCAACCCCAACGACCCCGCCTCGGCAGACGCCGGTATCTACGGGTTGCCCTTCACCGCTGCTGAGTGCGATATCGTGCTGGTGCCGGTGCCGTGGGAAGTGACCACCAGCTACGGCGGGGGTACGTCACTGGGGCCTGATGCCATCCTGGAGGCCAGTTTCCAGGTGGATCTTTTCAATCCCGAATTCCCGGAGCTGTGGAAACGTGGGATACACATGGATGAGCTGCCCGAAGCGCTGCTGGAACAGAGCAAGGCCTTGAAGAAGGAAGCCAAGCACGTGATCGACCTGCTTGTGAACGGAGGCGATGCGAAGAAGAAGGCCAAGGCCGATAAGGCCCTCGCCCGCATCAACGCCGAATGTGCGGTGATGAACGATTGGGTGGAGCAGCGTTGCGCCTATTGGCTCGACCAAGGCAAGTTGGTGGGGCTGGTGGGAGGCGACCACAGCACCCCGCTGGGGTTCTTCCGCGCGCAAGCCGCCCGGCACAAGAAGTTCGGCATTCTGCACATCGACGCCCACCTCGATCTGCGCATCGCCTACGAAGGCTTCACCTACAGCCACGCTAGTATCCTCTACAACACGCTGCCGCTGAAGTCGGTGGAGCGCATTGTGAGCGTGGGTATCCGCGACTTCTGCGAGCAGGAGAACGACCTCATCGTGAAGCATCCGTACCGCTTGAAGGTGGTGCGCAGCGCGGACATCCGTCGGCAGCAATACGGCGGTATCACCTGGAAGGAGCAGTGCGATGCCATCATCGATGCATTGCCGGAGAAGGTCCACATCACCTTCGACATCGACGGCCTCGACCCGACGTTGTGTCCGAACACGGGAACACCCGTACCGGGCGGCTTCCAGTTCGAGGAGGCCACCTACCTGCTCTCGCGCTTGGCCGCCAAGCGCACCGTCATCGGCTTCGACCTGGTGGAGGTGTCGCCCGGCAAGGATGAGTGGGACGCCAACGTGGGTGCGCGCCTGCTGTTCCACTTGTGCGGTGTGTTGGCCAAGCGCTGATCCAAGGTCCCTCCATGGTCAAGGCCTTGCTCCGTCGCCTGCTCGATGAACGGCAGCGGTACCTGCTGGGCCGGCGCTGGGTGGACCTGCGCACGTGGCTTTTCCGATCGGACCTGACGGCACTTGCGCGGTTCTATGGCACCGACAAATGGGGGCGGCATTTCTACACGCCGCACTACCAGCAGCACTTCGCACCGTTCCGTAAGCGCCCCATTACCCTGTTGGAGATCGGCGGGGGCGGATGCGATCCGCGCAACGGGGACACAGCCTGCGCATGTGGAAACGCTACTTCCCGAAGGGCTCCATCGTTTCGTTGGACATCCAGGAGAAGTCGTGGTTGGAGGAGCCCCGCATCCGCATCCATCGCGGCAGCCAAGTGGACCTGCCGTTCCTGGACAGCGTCCTCGCCGAGCACGGCGCACCGGACCTGATCATCGACGATGGCAGCCACATCAACGCGCACATCATCACCACCTTCAAGCACCTGTTCCCCCGCTTGAAGGAGGGGGGCTACTACGTGATCGAGGACACCCAGACCTCCTATTGGCCCGAATTCGGTGGTGATAGCCAGGACCTGCACAGCGCGCCCACGGCCATGAACCACTTCAAGGCCCTCGTGGACGGCATGAACCATGCGGAATACCGCGTGCCAGGCTACTCGCCCTCCTACTGTGACCGGCACATCGTGGCCATGCACTTCTACCACAACCTCATCTTCATTCGCGGAAGAAGGAGGAGGGGGTTCGAACTGAACAATTGGCCCGGCCAGCTTGAATGCCTCCCAGGCGCAAGCCATTGAAGCCCCCGAGGCGGACTACCTCTACGTGGATACCTCGCGCATCGCCGGTGCAGGCCTCGGGCTCTTCACCGCGATCCCTATCCATCGCGGTGAGGTGGTGGCTGTGTATACCGGTGAACGGTTCTCGAGAAAAGAGGCACGTCTTCGTGCAATACGCGGGGAGGATTCCTACTTCGTGACCTTGATGGGCGGCGACACCCTCGACAGCATGCATAGTGACTGCTTCGCCAAGTATGCCAATGATGTGGAAGGTCCCGCCACCTCACTCCTGCGGAATAATTCAGTGATCACACTGGATGGATCCGGAAGGCCCTGTGTGATGGCCACGCGCCGGATCCCAGCGGGCGGTGAAGTGTATGTGGCCTACGGCAAGCCCTATTGGGCCCAGCGCATGGTATAGTTCAGGCTCAGCGGGCTTCCCATGCTTGGCGCAATGCACCCAGGAAGGCATCGCTCTGCTGTGCGCCGCTCACTGCGAACTTGCGATCGAGCGCGAAGAAGGGCACGCCGCGAACGCCCAACTGCCGGGCCTCCGCCTCATCCTTGCGTACTGCATCAGTGAACGCAATGGTCGTGAGCATTTCCGCCACAGCAGCCCCATCCAGGCCCACCTCACTAGCCAGACGGATGAGCGTAGGAACATCGGCAAGTGGGCGCCCTCCGTGAAATAGGCCTTGAACAGCCGCTCTTTCATTGCATTACCCTTCGCCACGGTCTTGGCGTATTGCAACACACGGTGCGCATCGAAGCTGCTGCCGATCACCGCCTTGTCCATGGCGTACTCCAAGCCGACCGTGCGAGCACGGTCCACCACACCCTGCACGCGCGCTTGGGCATCGGCGCGCGTACCACCGTACTTGGCCACGAGCATGCCGTACATGTCGTGTTCACTGCGGGGCGGTGCTTCGGGGTCCAGTTCGAAGCTGCGCCATACCACTTCCACGCTGTCGCGATGCTCGAACTCCGCCAAGGCCCGCTCGAACTCGCGCTTACCGATGTAGCAGAACGGGCATACCACATCACTCCAGATCTCGACCTTCAGCGTGTTCTTCGTGTTCAAAGGATCCGTTGGCATGGCGTTAGATGGTGCTTGGGCAGGTGCAGGTGAACGCGCGCAACCCAGTACCAGAACTGCGGCCAACATAGCGAAATGCCATGGACTTCGCGGAGGGGAAGGCATGCGACAAATGTAACTCGGTGCGTTGCCTACGTGCTGGTCCAACAGTCCCCTTTTGATGAAAAGCAGGGTGATACCGTATGGTGTTCGGATGGTCTTCCTTGCTTTACGTCCGAACATGTCAGCCATTCGACACCTGCTCTGGTACACGTTCCTGTTCGGGGCTGCGTTACACGCTACCGGACAGTCGACCTGGCGGGCAGATGGCTTGCTGCGGACCTGGCCAGTGCAACAGGCCATGGAACGAACAATTAACCGGCCGCAGGGTGGCGTCATATCCGCCCTGGACACCCGCGACCTGGCCCGGACGTTGCGCGCTGGACATCCGGACCTGCCGGTATTCGCGGATAGCGCTGTGACCCGACTTGTGGAAGGCTATGGACAGGAACACCGCGAACACCTGCGGGTGATGCTCGGTGTGTTCGCTACGTATGAGCCGTTCCTGGAAGCCCAAGTGCGTGCTGCCGGACTACCGGAAGAAGTGAAATACCTGCCATTGGCCCTGTCCGGCATGAACCCGCTGGCCGCATCTCCAAGTGGTGGCGCCGGGCCCTGGCGCTTGACCCGTTCAGTGGCAGTGCGGTACGGCTTGGTAGTGAACAACGGTATCGACGAGCGCTATGACATCCGATCAAGCACGTTCGCAGCCATGAACCATGCCCGCGACTTGCAGCAACAATATCCGACGCTGGAATTGGCCCTCATCGCGTTCGCCTGTGGACCGGCCAACCTCACACGTGCACGGCAACGCAGCGGTGGCGCTACCGGTATGCAAGCCCTTCACCCGCATATGGACCTGCCGGAGCAGGACATTCTGCCCACCTGGATGGCAATGATGTATCTGGCGGAAGAGGCATCCACGCTCGGCATCAGGCCATTCATTCCGGGATCGGCCGAGCCGGTGGATACCGTACGGACCACTCGTGCTTGGCGCTTGGCCGGGATCGAGGAGGCATTGGGAATACCGGCTGCACAATTGCGTTGGTTGAACCCTGTGATCTGTGGGACCCATGTGCCTGCTTACCATGCCCTCTTGTTACCGGAAGGCGGTCGCGCGCGGTTCGAAGCCATGACAGACAGCTTGATCAGCCACGAAGCAGCGGAACGCGAGCAAGTGGCCACGCTGACCACTGGAAGTGATGAGGTACAGCGGTTACCGGATGGGCGCGAAGCGACCTACCATCGGGTGAGGCCAGGCGACCAGCTCGGTAGGATCGCTTCACGCTACGGTGTGGGCTTATCAGAGTTGAAGGCGTGGAACCAATTGAAGAACGATCATATCGAAGTGGGTGAACTCCTCACCGTCTACGTGACCACCGGTGTGCGCGAGCGAACCGAGGGAACCGCTGGGGAAGATGATCGCGATGTGGCGACAAAACAAGGGACGAAGGACCCGACATTCGCATGGTATACCGTGAAGCGCGGGGATTCCCTCTATTCCATCGCCAAACGGCACAGCGGTGTGAATGCCGATGACCTGATGCGCCTGAACAACATCGGCCCGAACATCAAGGCTGGGCAGCGCATCAAGATCCCCAAGTGAGCATGCGGCCGGCACACACGTTACTCTTTCTGCTCCTGGTCCTTGGCACGTTGAGTGTGTTGGGGTTGCTCTGGCCGGTCGCCGGTGTGGAGGTCGCTGGAACGGTCATCCGCATGCCTTCTCCACGCACCTTGTTCGTTCAAGATGCAGCAACCGTTGTGGACATCAGCGCGATCGAAGCCCTGAAGACCGATAGCCTACCGGGTATGGACAGCACATCCGTAGCGCTGGACACCGTTCCGACCGGACGTCCCTTCGTACTCGATACGAGTGCACTCCCCCCGCTCCAGGAACGCATCGCATTGCACTATCCCAACGGGGATCGCTCGGTCTTGTACGGCCTGTTCGATGCCTTGCGCAACGCGGGTTCCGGCGCGGCCCGGGTACGTGTGCTGCACTACGGTGATTCCCAGATCGAAGGGGACCGGATCACCTCGTACATCCGGCACAAGTTGCAATCGCAGTTCGGTGGTCAGGGACCGGGGTTGGTATCGGTGGCGGACATCACGCCGTTCTTCAGTGTGGAGCGTATCCTTTCGGATAATTGGCAGCGCTACAGTGTGATGGGCCGCAAGCCCCGCGGCCTTCACCACGACCGTTTTGGTGCACTGGGGTCGTTCAGCCGCTTCACCCCCATCCTGCCCGATAGCGTAGGTCCGGACACGATCATCCACAACGCGTCGTTGCTGCTTCGTCCGGAGCCACGGGCTTATGGCAAGGCACGTACATACGACAGGTGTCGGCTCTTCCTGGGTTGGCATCGGGGTCCGCTCACGATCGAGGTCCTGCATGAAGGCACAACGGTCTCGACCGAGGAGGTACCTCCCCAGGCGAACCTCATCATGAAGGAATGGCCTGTGCCTGCGGGCTCCGGCACGTTGGAGATCCGCTTCACCGGTGCCGACAGCCCGGATGTTTTCGGTGTATCGCTGGAAGGCCGACAAGGCGTGACCGTGGACAACCTCGCAATGCGCGGAGGTGCTGGCTACGAGTTCGGTCGAATGGACCAGGACCTGCTGCGCGGCATGTATGGGGCACTTTCGCCGGACCTGTTGATCCTACAATTCGGCGGCAACGTACTGCCCAACATCACCAGCGCCGATCAGGCCGAACGTTATGGAAGCTTCTTCGGCGGGCAGATCGCGCGATTCAAACGGATGATACCCGGCGTCGCGGTCATCGTCATCGGTCCCAGTGATATGAGCGTGAAAGAGGGTGAGTACTTCGTGACCCGCCCGTTCCTGGAGGAGGTGAACGCCGCCATGAAGCGCAACACCTTGGCCCAGGGCGCGGTGTTCTGGGACATGTACGCCGCGATGGGTGGACGCAACAGCATGGTCAGCTGGGTGGAGGCCGATCCTCCCTTGGCCGCTACGGACTACACGCACTTCAGCCCACAGGGTGCGCGCAAGGTGGGCGAACTGTTCTGGACGGCGTTCATCAACGACCTGGCGGCCTATCACAAGCAGCACCCATGAAACGCAGCCGTTCCCACTTCTTTCGGCGCACACCTGCCATGCCTGCCGCCCTGCTCCTTGTGTGCATACAGGGCGCATGCGCACAGGAGGACATGGCCCGCTTGAAGGACCTGCCATTCATCGGCCATGGGTCCAACCGCATCGAATTACGCGGCGACAGTGCGGATTGGAAAGGCCTTCACGCGAAGCTGGATCGCCTGCAATTCCAAGGCGAAGGACGTATCGACATCCTACATATCGGCGGTTCTCACGTTCAGGCGGACATGTGGAGCATGCAGATGCGGCATCGGGCGCAGACCATGGCCCCTGGGCTGAGGGGTGCGCGGGGCTTCATCTTTCCATACGCCATGGCCAAGAGCAACAATCCCTATTGGTACGAACCGATATTCACGGGGGCTTGGACCGCAGTGCGCAACGTCAACCGTGCGGACAGCAGTAGCCTGGGTCTTGCCGGAATATCGGTCACCACACGGGACAGTGTGGCCGACCTACGCGTGAGCTTCCGTGGTGAGGTCTACCCAGGGTACACCTTCAACCGGGCCACCGTCCTGCATCGGATGGACAGCAGCATGACCGTGGCCGCTTGGACACGCGATAGCACCGTACGCATCACCACCACGACCGACACTGCTGCCTGGACGACCACCTTCCACTTCGATCGGTACTTGGATACGCTGAACCTGCGCTTCACCCGGACCGACAGTGCTCACGCCCTCTTCACCCTGCATGGCCTTGTGCTCGACAGCGACGACCCTGGGATGGTCCTGCATGCGAGCGGGGTCAATGGGGCCAGCACCACCAGTTGGCTGCGATGCCAGCGCTTCACGCAGGACATGCGCCTCATCACGCCCGACCTCGCGATCCTTTCCATTGGCATCAACGATGCACATGATCCGGACTTCGATGCCGATCGGTTCAAGCGCAACTACCGGGAGCTGATCACCCGCATCAAAGAAGCCTCACCGGACGCAGCGATCCTGCTCACCACCAATACGGATAGTTACATGAAGCGCAAGGTGCCCAACCGCAATGCCGAGGTCGTGCGTCGGGTCATGCAGGAGCTATCGACCGAGACCGGTGCGGGGGTGTGGGACGCTCTGGGGGTGATGGGTGGTGTGGGCGCCATCAAGCAATGGGAAGCCGTGGGCCTTGCCAAGCGCGATCGCATCCATATGACGCGGGAAGGCTATGCCTTGCTCGGCGACCTGCTCATGGACGCGTGGATGGACCTCTACGATGCGCACCTCAAGCGCCTTGCTCATCGGTGATCACAAGCGAACATGGACCTGTTCACCTCACTGGACCTTGGAAGCATCATCGGTTACGATCCGCGTGATCCGATCATCTTCACCCGCGGCTTCTTCTGGGCTTTCTTCGCTGTTGTCCTTGCGGTGTTCGCGATGGTCTACCGGAGTCACGGACCACGGAGCTTGTGGCTCTTTGCTGTGAGCCTCTTCTTCTATTGGAAGACAAGTGGACTGTTCGTAGGTCTGCTCCTCTTTTCGATCGTTCTCGACCATCGTCTCGCGCTGTGGAGCGGAGCCACGGTGGATCGTCGGCGCAAGCAACTGCTTCTGGCCTTGAGCGTAACGGTCAACCTTTCCATCCTACTCTACTTCAAGTATGCCACGTTCGTGGTGGAGAACCTGAACGCCCTACTAGGCACCACCTTCGAGCCGGTGAACCTCCTTGCCCGTTGGGCCAATGCAGCATGGGATGCGCACTTCGTGGAGAACAAGATCCTGCTGCCGGTGGGCATCAGCTTCTACACCTTCCAATGCATGAGCTACGCCATCGATGTGTATCGAGGCGATCTTCGACCGGTGCGGAGGCTGGTGGATTTCGGCTTCTACGTGAGCTTCTTCCCACAGCTTGTGGCTGGACCGATCGTGCGCGCTTCGGAATTCATCCCTCAGATCGAACGGCCTTACGCCTTGACCCGTGTGCAGTTCGGTCTGGCCGTGTTCTGGATCCTGAATGGAATGTTGAAGAAGATGGTCATCGGTGACCACATCGCGGTGAACTTCATCGACCGGGTGTTCGCCGACCCCCTGCGCTACACGGGCTTCGAGACCATGATGGCCCTGTTCGGCTATTCACTGCAGGTCTATGCCGACTTCAGTGGATACACGGATGTGGCGATCGGGGTGGCCCTCTTGATGGGGTTCACACTCACCAAGAACTTCAACAGCCCCTACAAGGCGACCAACGTGGGCGAGTTCTGGAAGCGCTGGCACATGAGCTTGAGCACGTGGTTGCGTGACTACCTCTACATCCCCATGGGCGGCAACCGCAGTGGTTCGCTATTCTCCTGGATCATGCTGGGCATCATCGGAGCTGCGGTCATCCTGCTCACAGGCTGGTGGTGGTTGCCGGTGGTCTACTTGTCCGTGGTGGCCATGGTCACCGTACTGGCCAAGGTTGCGCCCGGCACACACGGCTTCATCACCACCAACACCAACCTGATGATCACCATGCTCATCGGAGGCCTGTGGCATGGAGCCAGTTGGCTGTTCGTCATCTGGGGTGGCCTCAATGGTTTGGGCCTGGTGGTGTACAAACTTTGGAAACGCATCAGCCCTTGGGAGCATACACACCATTGGCTGGCCCATGCTTGGAAGGTCCTGATCACCTTCACGTTCATCACCTTCACGCGGATCTGGTTCCGCAGTGATTCGCTTACCACCGCGGAACACATCCTTCATCAATTGGGAGGACCGTTCGGATGGGATGTCATCGGCGATGTGATCGTGGGCTTCAGGACCGTATTCACGTTGATGTGTCTTGGTATGATCATCCATTGGTTGCCCGAACGCTGGAAGGAGCGTTACCGCAACTGGTTCGCGGGTCTGCCGTTGTGGGCCATGGGCCTGTTCTGTGTGCTGGCCGTGGTCCTCATCCACCAAACAGTGACTGCGGACATGGTGCCCTTCATCTACTTCCAGTTCTGAGGACCTCTTCGTGATCACTTACGCACCGGCGGGAAGAAGAACACCCACGGGTGCCGTTTGAAGTGTTGCCAAGCTGCACCTGCGATGGGCATCACCTCACCAAAGGCAACACCCCGTGAGCGGAGTGCAAGGACCATGGAAAGACCGAAGCTGACCAGGAAATTGAACAGCCCGATGAGCCCGATACCCAATACCGGAACGATGACCATGGCCGGGGTTACGTGCCAGTCCATCCCCACCAATCCCAACCCAAGGTTGCCTGCAGCGAAAGTGATATGCCTGATGTCCAGTGGTAGTCCGAAAAAAGCCCCGACCATGCCCACGGAGCCCATGAACACCGCGAACCAGAAATTGCTGATGATGCCCCCTGCATTGGCTTCATAGTATGCTGCCAGCGCTTGACGCCGCTTTGCGGGTAGAAGCAATTTGAGCACCGGATGAGCGGCGATGCGTTGGGGCACCCGGGCATGCTTGGACCGATTGGAGACGCTGCCTGCGATGATACCGGAGAGGAACAGGAATACCCCGGCCAAGGCAGCATGCGGGATCGCCAGTGACCGGAAGGGGTCCAGTTCATGGATCATTTTCCCGGCTTTATGCGCGAAAAGCTCGGGGCCGAAAAGCGTATTCCATCCATACGCAAGACCAACCGCGACCGGAAAAGCCATCACCACGTTCCCCACAAAGGCGATGAATTGGGATCGCCACACCCGGGCCAATAGGTCGACAAGGGCCGCATAACGTTCCGCAGAAGGTGCCTGCCGACCTTCGTCGAGCGTGGCAGCGATGGTGGCCGCGGTCATGGCCGGTTGTTTGGTGGCCAATGTGAGATGCAACAGGTAGATCCCGATGAAGGCCCATGCGTAGTTCAAGCTGTACAGCATGGCATGGCCAAAGGGACTGGCCTCCAGTGTACCTGCCCACGCTTTGAGAACACATGCCAAGGCCACCAACGCCCCCCCACCCAAGGCCGTCCGCAACATGTGTCCGTATTCACCGGAGGTGGAGGTGATGTAGTGCTCTCCCGCACGACCGGCATGGCCAGTGATCTCGCGGGCCACGACCTGTGTGGACCGGTCGATGAACCCGAGCACATGCGTACTACCTGCACTGAGCCTGACCAACTCACGGAGGAGCTGGACCTGTTTGCTGCGCTGAGCGCGGTCGGGATCGATCACCAGCAAGCCCAATACCTGCTCCATTCGGTCCAGTAGCCGCTCCAGGATGATCAGTTGTTGGTTCGCCGAGAAGCCCATGCCGAGTTGCTCGGTATTGGCATAGGCCCGTTCGATGAACGTTCTGCATTGGCCCAGTAGGAGCAACACATGGCGATAGCCTTCGTCCTGATGATCACGAGAGCGTTCGCCCAACCGCACACGCGCGATGTGATCATCCATCTCATCGGCCAAGGCAACGAACGGATTGTCGAGGTTCTCATAGGTGGGTACCATCCGCATGACCTCATCCTCGAATGCCTTACCCGCTGCACGCAGACCCAGTACTTGCAAGGCAAAGACGAGCTCCTCCACGTGCCAGCGAATGGAACCTTCATCGTTCAACAGCTCCAAAAGGTCCAGCAGCCGCACCAGGTCCTGTTCATCCAAGCAATCCACCCATTCCGCATCCCGCTCACGGAAGAACACGTTCACCAGGAGGTGATCGCTGGTACCTTCCTCGGGCTGCGGCGGTAGTACCTTGTAAACCAAGCGCCGCTTCAACTCCCGCCAGAAAGCACCGCCAGGAATACCCGCATCGGTGAAGGTGCGGTGGAACCGCATTCCGGAGGTGAGCCTTCGCAGGTAGTCGGCTAGCCCGGCCCGAAGGCCTTGATCCTGCTCCAAAAGAGCGATCAAGTGCTTCACGCGTGCGGATGCATCTTGCGGTCGACGGGAGGAGGGCCGTATGGCCTCGACCAATTCTGCAAGCAGATCGATATCGTGGCCTTGGTGCCGGGCGATGGCAAGCAGCACATCGAGCAAGTGTGAATGGGCCATGGGGGGAAGTTAGGTCC
Organism: Flavobacteriales bacterium; assembly: GCA_016718655.1. Taxonomy (GTDB): domain Bacteria; phylum Bacteroidota; class Bacteroidia; order Flavobacteriales_F; family PHOS-HE28; genus PHOS-HE28. The sequence goes on from JADKCV010000018.1 coordinate 70,120, forward strand.
GCTTACTTCACCGAACTGCGTTGATCAACTTCCATCGGTCGCGTTCACACGTCGGAGCAGAGCGCGAACTTCGCCACCGCAATGGCAACTCACCTCGTAACCGGCGGCTGCGGATTCGTTGGCCGCAACATGGTCCAGCGACTCTTCAACACCACCGCTGACCGGATCCTGGTCATCGACGACCTCAGCGTAGGCACCCACCCCGATACCTGGGCGCCTTGGAAGTGCAATGGCGTGGACCGGGGCCTCACTGTGTACGGCGATGGGCGTGTGCTCTTCCTACAGGCGGATCTGCGCGACGTGCTTCGCGAACTGAACAAGGATGCTGGCTACTTCAACAAGCAGTACGGTCTGGACGTCACGAACTTCCGCGACATCTTCCACTTCGCGGCCATCGTTGGCGGTCGCAGCAAGATCGACGGCGATCCCATGCTGGTGGCGCAGGACCTCAGCATCGATGCGGAGCTCTTCCTCTACGTGTGCCGCCACAAGCCACACCGCTTCCTCTACCCCAGCAGCAGCGCCGCCTACCCCATCGACCTGCAGACCGAGAGCAACACCCTCAAGTTGAAGGAGAGCGACATCGACTTCAAGAAGATGGGCGAGCCCGACATGACCTACGGCTGGAGCAAGCTCACGGGCGAGTTCCTGGCCAAGATCGCGGCCAGCCACTACGGCGTGCATGTCACCTGCATCCGCCCCTTCAGCGGGTATGGCGAGGACCAGGACCTCTCCTACCCCGTGCCCGCCATCGCCGCGCGTGCCGCCAAGAAGGAGAACCCCTTCGAGGTCTGGGGCACCGGCAAACAGGGCCGCGACTTCGTCCACATCGACGACGTGCTCGACCTCACGCTCCTTGCCATGGACAAGATCAGCGACGGCAGGGCCATCAATATCGGCATGGGCAGGCTCACCAGCTTCCTGGAACTGATCGAGGTATTCACCGGCTTCGCGGGATACAAACCCACCATCAAACCCTTGCTCGACAAACCTGTTGGTGTACACAGCCGCTACTGCGACATGACCTGGGTGGAGGAGAACCTCGGGTGGAAGGCGAAGATCAGTATCGAGGAAGGGATGCGCCGGGTGTATGAGGCGGCGTTGAAGAAGAGGAGGCCGGGTGCCGGCCCGGGCAGACGGACCTGGACATGACGCTTCGTGTCGTTCGAGAACAGGCCTCCTGAAGCGCTGATCGAACAGCTTGTGGACGATGGTTTTCAACCGCATTTCATGAAATCGCCGTGCTCTGTAGAAGAAGATGAGTAACCCCCACATCATCTGCTTCGGCCCAGGCCCCAAATTCAAGGGCGGCATAGCGCAGTACAACACCGCGTTGGCGCGTGCGCTGAAGGATGAAGGGGCACAGGTCACCATCGTCAGCTGGACGCAACAGTACCCGGCGATCATCCCACGCGAATTCGTGGACAAGGCCAGCCGCAGCGACTTCCTGGAGGGCTATGACATCCCGGTGAAGTACCTCACCAACTGGAACGACCCGCGCACCTGGGGCGCCACCGCGAAGGCCATTGCCGCGCTGAAGCCGGACAAGGTCATCATCCAGTGGTACAACCCCACGCAGGGCATTCCGCTGAACAGCATCGCCAACTACCTGCGCAAACACACGAAAGCAGAGATCCTCTTCGACCTGCACTTCGTGGCCGCCAAAGAGCAGAGCAGCCTGGACGCACGGCTCACCCGCTTGGCGCTTCGGCACGGGCACAGCTTCATCGTTCACGCTTACAAGACAGCGGAGGAACTGAAAGCACTATTCGCTGGGGAGGAATTCAACTTGACGTTGGATGGCGCGCGGGGAATACGGGCGCGAGATCTCGCGCCCCAACGCGCCATTCTGAAACTCTACCACCCCATCTACACCCTCTTCAAACCCGACCCCTCCTTCGACAAAGAGGCTTGGAAAGCACAGCACCACTTGCGAAAACACGTCTTCCTCTTCTTCGGCTTCATCCGCAAATACAAGGGGTTGCATTACTGCATCGAAGCTTTTGCGGAACTCGCCAAGCAGCGCGACGATGTGAGCCTGATGATCGTGGGTGAACGCTTCTGGCAAACGGTGGACCAGAGCAAGCTGAGCACCAAGTTGAAGAACGCGGTCTTCGGCACGGTGAAGAAGCTCTTCCTGAAAAAGGCCGACGACGAGCGCGACTACGATCCGTTGGCGATGATCGCCCAATTGGGTCTACAAAACAGAACACTCGTGGTGGATCGCTTCATCCCGAACGAGGAGGTGCCGCCCTACTTCCAAGCGGCGGACACCATCGTCCTCTTCTACGAGACCGCTACGCCCAGCGGGGTCGAGAGCCTCAGCTACAACTTCAAGTTGCCCGCCGTTGCCACACGGGTGGGGCACTTCCCTGAGACCATCACCGATGGCTTCAACGGCTACCTCGCCGAACCGAAGAACATCGCCGACATGGTGCGCGTGATGAACGCGAGCATTGATCGGCCGATCCCGCGAGAGAACGTGGTGGAAGCCACCAAGAACATGAGCTGGGCGAATTATGCGAAGGCAGTGTTGATGGGTTGAACCAGTGCGGCGCAACGACGCCACATGGATGAAGCGGAAGTATGGAGGCCTTGTGTTGAGATCATCTTGCGTAGCTTTCGGTATGAACACCATGCTACGCCCCGTCGCACTTTCAGTTCTCGGCATGCAGGGATTATTGATCTCTGCGCAGGAGATCGAGTTCGATCAAGGCAACTGGCGATCACAGGGAGCTGAATATCAAAGGCGCTTGATCACTGTTTTGCAGAACGAAGAACGGGTCGACACGATGTACACGGAGGATCTGAGCACTGGTGAACTGGAAATGGTCGTCGAACGACATCCCTTGGCCCGGTATGAATACTTCACGGTCAATGATCCTGTTCCTGCCCTGCGTCGAAGGATCGATATTCGTCAGCAGGAGATCTCTGATACCACTTACGTAGAAAGGATCGAGGGTGGCGAAATGGTCATGGTTGTTCAAAGGATCATCAAGGACATCCCCAACGGCACGTATCAGGAGTTCTACCCCAATGGTATGATCCGCATCACAGGCGCGTTGGATGGTTACAAGCCCGACGGCACGCTGAAAAAGACGGGCACGTGGATGGAATGGGATGCCGCTGGGAACGTCATCCGCGAGGAACACTACCCGTAGACCCTACTCGATCGTCACCGTACCGCGCGCCTCCACCTCCCAAATGCGCCGTCCACCAGCGGAACCGTCGGACTGCTGGATGCTCATGGTCTTTGTGCGTGTGAGGTAGAGATCTGCCGTGCCCGTGGTGAGGTTGGTGAAGAGCGAGACGGGCAGTTGAATGCTCTGGGTGCCCATGACGGAGACGTTCACTTGGGAGCTGCTGGTGCTGCCCTGTTTCAGTTCGGCGCTCACGGTCTCCCCGCTTTCCAAGGGCCTGCCGGACCAGAACACCTGCCCTCCGTTCAATTGGGAAAGGACCACGCCGTTGGGTACGTTGATGTCGTTGGTATCCGCCCGCGAGATGGTGTTCAGGAAGGTGCCGCCCCCTTCCTTGGTGTAGCGGAACACGCCGTCCACCCTGCCTTCCGTGCTCCAGCGGTAGAAGTAATTATCCAGCTCGGTATACGTGGTGTGGGCCGCGTTGTTGAAGGTGATGGAGGAGCCGCCGGTCAGTTGAAGGTGCATTCCCAGGCTGCTGCTCTTGCGGAAGGTGGCATAGGCCCTCGTCCGGTTGTCGGGCTTGTCGTAAAGCACCTTCAGGTCCTGGTACACCGGCGTGGAGACAGGCAGGTCGTCACTCTCCTCCTTGGCACAGGCGGTAAGCAGCAGTAGTGGGGCCAACACGGCAATGCGGGTACGCATGGTGAACGGGTCTTGGTGTGAACCGCAGGCAACAAGTGTACCGATCCGCACTCCATCCCCGGCACAGGGCTACTCGGCGGGAAACCAAGGGCTTCCATCGACGTAGAACACCATCGCATGAGAATGATCGTTAGCTTCACGACCCCGCTGACGTCCTGCGAACTGGAACCTCGCATAAAGGGACGGTAGTGGAATAACCTGCTACGGAACAATGGTGAACCCACCAATGCTCTTGGTCTTCCTTTTGTCCTGGCTCTTCGCTGGGGATCCCGGTGTCGCGCCCATGCCGGCACCTCTTCCCGGGTTGGCCGAGGATGCCACGCGTTCGGAAGCCATGGAGCTTTACCACGATGTGGGACTGGCCGGAGAGGTGGCCTCTGAAGTGTTCGTGAAAGCCTACGCCCGTATCAGTGGCATGGCTCCGGCCCGCATGCTGGCCATCGCGGACATGACCCAACCCAGCACGTCCAAGCGACTGTACATCATCGACCTGGACCGGAAGACCTTGGTGCTTCGTACTTGGGTGGCTCACGGACAGGGCACCGGTGAACTGATGGCCCGGCATTTCAGCAATTCCCATGGCTCGCACCAGACCAGCCTCGGCCTGTACCGTGTTGGGGCCGAGATCGTGAGCCCCAAGCATGGCCCGGCATTATTGCTTCATGGATTGGACAAAGGCACCAACGACCAGGCATTGGCCCGCGAGGTGATCATGCACGGTGCGGACTACGTTAGTACGACGTTCATCGCCCAACATGGCCGCTTGGGCCGCAGTTGGGGTTGCCCTGCCGTGAGCCGCGACCAGATGGCCCGCATGATCGAATTGCTCGCCGATGGCGGCCTGCTCTACGTGCACGGGAACTGATCCGCACGAAGACCGCACCTTTGTGGTCCCATGTTCCGTCCCCTTCCTCTCCTCGTGGTCCTGTTGATCGGCGCCACCGCTTGTACAACTGTGGACGTGCCTGCGGATACCAAGGACCTGGAGGAAAAGACCAAGGACATCAGCGCGGTATTCGAATCGAAGGAGGCCTACAGCGTCCTCCGGCTGGACAGTTCGGATATAGAAGCCTTCCTGGACAACTTCCCGAGCTATCGCACGGACACGGTCGGTATTCGTAATTTCTACCATCGTCGTAAATACCAATACGCATGGTTCGTCAACGACTCCTTGTCCCAATCGGCACTGGCCTTCTTCGATCTCGTGAATAGTGCCGATACGGCCTTCGCGGCAGTGCGTGCCCTGCGGGACCGGATGCGTGAACTGTTGCAGACCACCAAGGCGGATGGCCGGAACATCGCACTCTGCGACAGTTGCCAACTGCACCTCGAACTCGCGCTCACGGCCCAATTCTTCGGGTTCGCAGACAAGAAGTATGGCGGGGTGGTAGGCAAGGACCTTCGCGAGCTCGACTGGTTCATCCCGCGTCGAAAGAAGGATGTTTCCCGACTGATCGATTCCCTCGCTGCGGGTCACATGGACCTTTCGCCGTGGGAGCCCGTGCATCCCCAGTACCGCTCGCTCAAATCCCAGCTTCGCCACTATCACCTGTTGGACAGTCTTTCCGACTGGACACCGATCAGCCTTGGAGAATTGCGGAAGCTGGAACCGGGCCAGCGCAATGTCATCGTACCCGACCTACGGCAACGTCTACTGTTGTTGGGCGACCTCACCACCACCGGCGACACCCTTTACCTGAACAGTAAGGACTACGACAGCACCCTGGTCCTTGCCGTGCAGCGCTTCCAAGAGCGGCACGGCCTTCACCCGGATGGCGTGGTGGGCAAGGGTGTGGTGGCAGCCATGAACGTGCCCCCGAGCGAGCGATTGCGCACCCTGTTGGTGAACATGGAACGACTTCGATGGGTACAGGAGGAGTATGCCCCGGATCAGGTCCTGGTGAACATCCCGGAGTTCCGGATGCACGTCTTCGAAGAAGGCCACGAAGTATTGAGCATGGACGTGGTCGTGGGTACAGTGGCCACGCGTACCGTGATCTTCAGCGATTCCCTATCACAGATCGTTTTCAGCCCCATATGGACCATTCCCCAGAGCATCGTCCAAGGCGAGATCCTGCCATCCATGGCGCGCGACCCCAACTACCTGCGGAAGAAGAACATGGAGAAGATCGGTGGAAGCACGACGAACCCGATCATCCGCCAACGACCGGGTGCTGGCAATGCCTTGGGTCGGGTGAAGTTCCTTTTCCCCAATAGCTACAGCATCTACTTCCACGATACCCCGAGCAAGGGAGGGTTCGCTCGCGAACAGCGCGCATTCAGTCACGGCTGCATCCGATTGAGCCAGCCGGCTGCACTCGCCGAATACCTGCTGCGCAACGACACCACATGGACACCGACGAAGATCAAGGAGGCCATGTTCAGTGAGCAGGAGAAATATGTGCGACTGCCGAAGAAGAGGCCCGTCACCATCGGTTACTTCACGAGCTGGGTGGACGAAAAGGGTGCTTTGCATTTCAGGGAGGATGTCTACGGTCACGATGCCCGCCTGGCCAACGAGCTCTTCGACGAGCCGAGCCCCCTACCCTTGTGATCGTCCGACCCGATCTTGAGCGGCAACACCGACATGCGATCACTACACCGCCCCATCGCATTGCTTGCCGATATCCGCTTCTGGGTGCTGGTTTTGGTACTGGTGCGCCTGATCGGTATCACCAACCCTCCCCTGGAGACGGCCCATCATTGGCGTCAGACCACCGTGGCGATGGTGGCTCGCAATTACCACGAGCACGGGATCGATCTGATGTATCCACGGGTGGACATGGCCGGCGAACGTAGCGGGATCACGGGCATGGAAGTGCCTCTGTTATCAGCGGCCATCGCGGTCATCAGTGGGCCGTTCGGCTATGCACACTGGTACGGCCGGATCATCGCATTACTCCTTTGTAGTGCGGGTCTGTTGGCCTATCACAGCCTGGTCCGGAAGTATTTCTCGGACGAGACCGCGTTTTACTCCACCCTCGTCTTGGGCGTATCGTTATGGTTCAGCTACGGGCGCAAGATCATGCCGGATGTACCGAGCACTTCGCTCGTCCTGATCGGTCTGGCGTTCGCGGCGAAGGCCTTGCAGGGAGGACGGATCCGTTTGCTTGGACCAGCTGCTGCGTTTTGCATGGCATTGGGTACGGCGATGAAGCTACCTTCCGGCTACCTGATGGTACTGCTTCCCGCGATGGTCCTTTTTTCCCCTGCCACCAAGCGTGACCGCTGGATCCTGATGGGGTTGGTGTGCCTGTTCCAGTTGCCGGTGCTCTGGTGGTATTTCAGCTGGGCACCTCACTTGGATGAACTCGGTGGCTATACCCATTTCTTCATGGGGAACGGTATCGGCAAGGGGCTTCAGGAACTACTGCACGCTCCGATACGGGTGCTCGACAACTTCTACTTCGATGCATTGCGTTTCTCCGGTGCCGCCCTTGCAGTGGCAGGACTGGTGATGGCCTTTGCGCGCCGTGAACGTGTCCTCCTGATGATCGTGATGCTGGTCTCGCTCTCCTTCTTCTTCGTCATGCTCAAGGCAGGTGCCGCCTTTTGGAAGCATGCGTACTATGTGGTACCATTCATACCCCTATTGGCCCTTTTGGCGGGCAGCGCCCTTGTACGCGTTTCGAATTGGCGCTGGCGAGTTGCCCTCCTGGTCCTGGTAGCCACCGAAGGCCTTGCGAACCAATGGCAGGACCTGAGGATCTCCCCCACCCAAGCACCGCTTTTGAACTTGGAAGCCGCGTTGGACCAGCTGGGCGACCGGGGAGACCTGATCATCGTGAACAGTGGCTCCATTCCGACACCGCTCTATTTCGCACACCGAAAGGGATGGACATGCTACCGTGATGATCTGGCCCGAGTGGGCTACATCGATTCGCTCACCTCATTGGGGGCTGTGTGGTTGGTCCAGGTCCGTAAGGGATATGAAACGAACGTACCGATCATGGCTCCGGCAGCAGTGATCACCGAGGATTATGCGATATTCCGTGTTCGGCCTTGATCACTGCGTCGCGGGCAATATGGACACCCGGATCTCGTCCGCCTTCAGGTAGCGCACCAGTGATCGGTTCGTCCAATGTTCAGGGTCGGTGTTCAATTCGAGGACCTTCAATGCCACCGCGGTACCGGGTTGTCTATCGAACCGTATGTCCGTAACGCGCTGAACGTGGGCATCCTCAATGGCGCGGTAGCGCATCGTCCATGCGCGGTCATTGGCTGCAGCGGCGCCCATCAGGAGATCGGATGCCACGCGTCCGTCATTGCCTCCAACGAGCAAGGCCAGTACAAGACCGATCACTGGCGCGATGATCGCACGTCGCGAAGTTGGAAGCCGGTACCTCCCTGGCCGCAAGACCTGTTGTTCGATCGCCATGACCAGAATGACCCAGAGTGGCAGGAACACGGACCACCCGACGTTGACCGTTCGATGTTGACCGAGCATACCCGTGGCCCAATACGGAAGTACCATGCACATGGCCACAGCCAGGAAAATGACAAACGCAACGGTATACCAACGCCATGGAACCATGGGCGCACGCTCCGACCTTCGCAACAAGGCCAATACCACGATAGTTGCCAAAGTGATAGCAGGCGACAACACCCACGAAAGCAGGAACCGTCCGGTCTGAAGTACGGTCATCCATAGGGTGAACAACACATCGCCGCCAGCCGTGAACTGCGCAGCCCGCGCTGCATTACCCGGCGCCAGGAAAGTGATCATCGCGGCGCTTATGTACAACAACATCAGGATGGACAACGGTACGGGTATGTCACGGCATTTTCTCTTATGGTCAATGACGAACGCCACTGTTCCCATGAGCACCAAGGCGAGATGCACCTCGTTGCTCCACATGATCCAAACACCCAGCAGGGCTGCAAGCAAATACCATCGTGCTTGTCCCTGAGCATGTGTATCATAACGCAGGCGAATGGACACAGCCGCCAGGTGGACCAGCAGGATCTGTGGTAGGGTATACGTGACCGTGCCCGTGTACCAGTACAAGCCTTCCGTAAGGTCGGGCAAGGTGTTCAACCATAGCGTGGTGAAGCCCAGCGCAGCGGGTAGGCCCCATTGCCGCTGCACTCCCAAAGGCTGAAGCGCTCGGAACAGTGCCACCCATGCCGTGACCATGCCAACGATCCAAACCGCAGGCAAGCAACGGTAGAGCACCAACCCGTCGTCGAGACCCAACACCAGCGGCCCACGCAGGACCAATAAGTTGCTCGCTACACGACCGTTCCAGCCAACGTATTCCTGAAACAAACGTTCGAGCAAGGGCAGGTCGAAGGCCGTGTACGCATAGGACCAGTCATCCGCATAGGGATGCATGTACACGCCGAGTACGACAAAGCGGGCAAAGCCCAGGATCATAAGGAGGTCGATCAGCGGCCGGGCGCGCATCCGGTCCCGTTCCTGGTCACCAGCCAAGGCGCTGCTTGACGCGATAACTGTTCCGATCCGAACTGTTGCGGCTCACCAGTTCAGCCACGAAGCCCACCGTGAACAACTGCACCCCGATGACCATGGCGACCAAAGCCACATAGAACAAGGCCTGATCGGATACCAAGGGAGCCGGTTCATGCCAAAGGAACAGGTGAAGCAACTTACTGACCAGCAGCCAGGCCACCGCACCCATACCGAACACGAACATCATGGTACCCAGGCCACCGAAGAAATGCATGGGCTTCTTCCCGAAACGGAAGATGAACGTGATGGTAAGCAGGTCCAGGAACCCGTTGATGAAGCGGTCGAAACCGAACTTGGTCCTACCGTACTTCCGGGCGTGGTGCTTCACCACCTTCTCGCCGATGTTCCGGAACCCCTCCTTCTTGGCGATGAAAGGGATATACCGGTGCATTTCGCCGAACACCTCGATACTCTTCACCACCTCACTGCGATAGGCCTTCAGGCCGCAATTGAAGTCGTGCAAGTGTACACCGCTCACCCGCCGGGTGGTCCAGTTGAAGAGCTTGGTGGGCAAGGTCTTGGTGATGGGGTCGTAGCGTTTCTTCTTCCAACCGCTCACCAGATCGAACCCTCCCTGGTCGATCATGCGATAAAGCTCGGGAAGTTCATCCGGATCATCCTGAAGGTCGGCATCCATGGTGATGACCACCCTACCTTTTGCAGCACGGAAGCCTTCGTTCAAAGCTGGGCTCTTGCCGTAATTGCGCCCGAAGCGGATCCCTTTGACACGATCATCGGCCTTGGCCAGTCGCTCGATCGCCTGCCATGAACCATCGGTGCTGCCATCGTCGATGAAGATCACCTCATAGTGCACCGCCATAACGCCAAGTACGCCATGGAGACGGTCCGCCAGGATCGGCAACGACTCATGCTCGTTCAATAAGGGAACGACGATGCTCACGTCCATGCTGCAAGGATAAGCAGGGATGATCGAAGGATCGAGCGATCGTCCTACCTTTGTGCGGGGCAAGTCCTGTACGACCAGCTCCCGCTGAATCCCCCAGGTCCGGAAGGAAGCAAGGGTAGGCGGTTGTAGCGGTGCGATGCGGGTCGCTTGCCCCACTTTTTTTGCCCGTATTGAACGAATCGCGGTCATGTTCCAAGCCCCATTGATCCGGTCCCGTACCCGAATTCCAAGGCGCTAAGCTGCCGCCGATCATCGAGGGGGATCAAGGTTGTTCTTCCTGAGGTCGCACCCATCCTGCCATGGATCATAGCCCGTTCGTTCATCAGGGCCCTGATCCAAACCACGATCAGCCTTTCCGGTTCGCACTAGCTTTGGGCAATGTCCACCGTTGCGATCCGCTCCTTACCAGCGCTCCGTCGGCACATCCGCTTCCGGGCCCTGCGTTATTCGATCACCCTGACCGCCCCCGCGCTAGCGATCGCGGGACTGCTGCTTCCTGGCTGGTGGACGTGGGCCACGGTATTCTATGCCTTCGGGGTGATCCCGCTGTTGGAACTACTGATCCCTGCGGACAAGTACAATTTGAGCAAGGAAGAAGGAACGGCCGCTTTGGAAGACCCCCTGTTCGATAGGCTGCTTCATGCCATCGTTCCCATCCAATGGGGTATTCTCATCCTATTCCTGTTCCAAGTGGATCGGACCGGTCTTGCCCTTTGGGAAGTGGCCGGGAGGATCCTGAGCATGGGCATCCTATGCGGGATCCATGGGATCAACGTGGCGCATGAATTGGGCCACCGCGTCAGGCGCTGGGAGCGGGATCTTGCGCGTGCCTTGTTGCTCACGAGCCTTTACATGCACTTCATAATCGAACACAACCGGGGCCACCACCGCCGCGTGGCCACACCCGACGATCCTGCCTCGGCACGGTTTGGCGAATGGCTGCCCCTGTTCTGGTTGCGCAGCGGTATCCTCAGCTTCATCAGTGCATGGCACATCGAGGCTGACCGTATGCGTAAGGAAGGTCACAAACCTTATGGATGGCGCAACGAAATGCTCCAGGCCTTGTTCTGGCAAGGCGCGCTCGTGCTTGTGATCGGTGTGGTGTTCAATGTCAAGGTCATGACCGCATTCCTACTGGCAGCGTTCGCGGGTATGATCCTGCTGGAAACGGTGAACTATATCGAGCATTATGGCCTACAGCGCGCGCGTTCGAACCAAGGGGGATATGTCCGGGTGCAGCATGTCCATTCATGGAACAGCGACCACGTCATGGGGCGTCTTATGCTCTTCGAACTCTCCCGGCATAGTGACCACCACTGGAAGGCCAGTCGCAAATACCAGGTCCTGGATAGCCATGCGGATGCACCACAATTGCCCACCGGTTACCCGGGCATGATGTTATTGAGCGCGATCCCACCCTTGTTCTTCGCCGTGATGCATCCCCGATTGAAGCGGATGTACGAACAGTACGACACGCTCGTCGGTCCGGTCCGATAACTTTGGTGCACGCTCCGGCACCCGGTTTGCTTCGTCGATAACCAGAAACGGCTCATCAACGTAGAACCGGCGTCCATCGAATCATGAATAGTACGGAGGAGACCGTTCAGGACCGTGCCGTTCCATCGGCCGTGAAGAGACTGATCACCGAACTGGTGCATCGTTTCGGGCGTAAGCGTATCGACCTGTTGACAGCCCGTTCATCGAGCAGGGCTGAACTTTCCAGCGGTGCGGTGGACTTCCGCGCAGAGACCGCTCATGTGCGTCGATCCGACTGGACCATTGACCCGTTACCCGATGCCCTGATGGAGCGCCGGGTGGAGCTCATTGGCGGCGCGCACCGATCCGAGCTCATCAATGGGTTGAACGCAGGGGCCAAGACGTACATCGCCGACCTCTGGAACTTCACACCGAACGACACCTGGAACATCCTGCGGGCCCATCGGAGCTTGGAGCGTGCCGCAAAATTGGAACTGGCCTACTTGGACACCGAAGAGGGCCGCGTGCGGGTGAACCCGAACACCGCTACCCGACTGATGGTGGTACCTCGGCCCCTTTTCGCGTTGGAAAGTGTCCTCATGTTGGACGATGAACCGGTGCCCGCCGCATTCTTCGACCTGGCCATGCTGGTGCATAACTGCGCGGCCAGTTGGGCCGCCAAGCAAGGTGGGATCTACCTCTACTTGCGCGACGTGCACGGTCATCTGGAAGCCCGGTTATGGGAGCAGGTGTTCGACCTGCTGGAAGAACTGTCCGATCTGCCAAGGGGAACCATCCGCGCCACTGTGATGATCGACAGTATCACAGGAGCACTCGAGGCCGATGAGATCCTGTTCGAACTGATGCACCACGCTGCCGGCCTGAGCGTGCACCCGCAAGGTTATGCGGCGGACCATGTCGCACTGTTCCATGGAACGGACCGCCCGGTACTACCCGACCGGGAGACCATCTTCCTGAACGCCCCTATGTTGCGTGCGTTGAGCCTTCGCATCATCGGCGTTTGCCACCGGCGCGGGTGCCACGCCATCGGAGCACCCAGTTTCGTGCTTCCACCCTTGGTAAGGGAAAGGATGAAAGCCAGTTACTTGGAGATGCTCGGAGACAAGGAACGCGAAGCTGTGGATGGTTTCGACGGTACCATCGTGGTTGATGGTGATACGGTCAATCCGGCAATGGTGGAGTTCAATAAGAGCATGCCCCGAGCGAACCAGTTGTACTACCTGCGCAACGACGATATCCGCCCGAGCGACCTCATCCAGCGACCGGAGGGGGCCATTTCAGTGGACAGCCTTGTGGGGATGATACGCACCACGCTCCGGTTCATGGTGGAACGTAAGGAAAGCCGTGGCTGGGTGATCCAAGGAGGACGGAAACACGATCGTTCCTCCTTGCGGCTCGCCCTGCGCTTGCTTTGGCAGTGGAACCATAGCGCTGCCGGTGTGATCACCGCGACAGGTCTCGAGGTCCGCGATCACCTCATACGCTTCCTGGTCCGCAAGGAGAGTGAGAAGATGTTCGCCGATAGCGATGACCACACGCGTAGGTTGGCCGCCAAGGCGGTGGATCGTATGATCGAGCTCGTGCTGGCCCCGGAGGTTCCCATGGAGCCTTGAACTGAAGCGCCCCGCGCCTATCTTGGCCGCAGAAGTGGCCTACCCCGATTGGATATCCCTGAACGACCGGTTGCCTGAGGATGGGCAGCGCGTACTGTGCAAGGTACCTGGGAACTCGGTCTTCCTACCCGGCAAGACCGGGGCCACCGAACAGCGGGAAGTGGTGATCATGCGCTTTGCCAAGGACTTCTTCCTGAAGAACCCCAGCAAGACCGGCTACTCGGGTCCCTCCCACTTCTGGCTGGGTGAAGGCACGAGCAACCGCTTCTTTGTGGAGGTGACCCACTGGCTTCCGCTCCCCTTGGTATGAGGCGATCGTCCGGAAATGGGACAGGGTGCCCGACCTGAAGGTCGAACACCCTGTCCTGAATGCTAACGGATCACTTCACAATGTCCAACAGCTCCACCTCGAAGATGAGGGTGCTGTTACCGGGGATGGTGCCGCCAGGTCCACCGGATGGACCATAGGCGAGATCGCTGGGGATGTACAGTTTCCATTTGCTGCCCACGGGCATCAATTGGATGGCCTCCACCCAACCGCGGATCACACCACCCACCGGGAAGGTGGCTGGTTCACCGCGATCCACGGAACTATCGAATTTGGTTCCATCGATCAAGGTACCGGTGTAATGCACCTTCACCTGATCGCTCGCCAACGGCTTGGCGCCTTTGCCCATGGTGATCACCTCGTACTGAAGACCGCTCTCGGTGGTGGTAACACCCGGCTTCTTGCCATTTTCGGCCAGGAAGGCCTCACCGGCCACGCGATTCTCCTCTCCCTTCACCTGCTCCTCGGCCATACGGCGCTCCTGCAACTTCATCATGTAACCCTGCACCACCTGTTCCAAGGAGGCCTGGTCCATCATGGTATTGCTGTCCAGACCGTGGCGCAAACCCAATGCCATCGCATCGATGTTCACACTGTCGAGTTTGCCACGTTTGAAGTTGGCCCCGATGTCTGCGCCGATGGCATAGCTTACGGAATCCATTTCGTTCTTCAGTTCCACGGGGCCTTTCTGGCCTTGGGAGCAAGCGCTGAGGAAGGTCATCGCCAGCGCGGCGTTCACGATGCGTACGGTCATGGGGGATGAATGGGGCGCGAA
>JADKCV010000019.1 GCA_016718655.1 Flavobacteriales bacterium
ATGCCGAACCGCAGGCCCCATCATGATCCGCGTACTCCTTTTCGAAGACAATACAGACCTCGCCGAGAGTCTCTGCGAGTTGATGAAGGATACCGACGACATCCGACTTGTTGCCCATTACACCAATGCGCAGAAGGCCGAACGGCATGTGGTGCATAATCTCCCGGACGTGGTGCTCATGGATATCGACATGCCCGTGGAGAACGGATTGCAGGGCTTGCGAGCCATCCGTGCGACTGGAAGTGGCGTGGTCGTACTCATGTTCACGGTGATGGAGGATAACGAGAACGTGTTCCAAGCCATCTGCCACGGTGCGAGCGGGTACCTCTTGAAGCAGACCGCGCCAGAGCGGATCTTGGAGAGCATTCGCGAGGCCATGGGTGGTGGTGCGCCCATGACGCCGAGCATCGCGCGTAAGGTGCTCACGCTGTTCGCACAGCCCTTCAAGAGGAGCGAGGACCTGCAAACTCTCACCGCGCGGGAGCATGATGTGCTTTCCTTGCTCGTCCGCGGCCACAGCTACAAGATGGCAGCAGCGCAACTGGAGATCGGTGTGGAGACCTTGCGCTTCCACATCAAGAACATCTACGCCAAGCTGCACGTGAACAGCAAGAGCGAGGCGGTGGCCAAGGCACTACAGAACAGGATCATGTGAACGTTTATTGTAAGGATCATCTTCCAGGTATGCGCTACGCAGGAATGGTACTTCTCGTGGTCGGGCTGTTCACGCTCACGCGTTGCGGAGAACCTGACACCAAGGGGGAGCGTGTCACACAGCAGGGTTCTCCACTTTTCGACAGTGCGGAATATGCCACGGTGGCGCGCCGACTGCGCGATGCGTTCGTACTTGGTGATTCGGTGTATTGCGACAGTGTGTTGCCCCTCTTCGACGATACCGCCCTTGCGCGTATGCACCCGGAACGCGTGACCGATGGATTTGTAAGCCACCTCATCATCCACGAACGCGCGCAGCCAGCCATCCTTGCCCGGCTGGATGAACTGGTGGTGTATTCCGGCGCACCCATCATGCGCAACTGGCGCGATTATGTGAAGGCTCGGTCGCTCCAAGACGCTGGTGAACGCCTGCAGGCCATCGCTGCATCTGAATCTGATCCCCGATTCCAAGCGGACAAGGACACAGTGGGTATCGCGACGGTGAGCAAGCGTATCGGGATGCTCTACCTGGACCTGGATGAACCGTGATCGCCGCAGAGTATTTGTTGCTTGCGTGAACTGGAACCCAGGGTCGATATTCGGGCGACCATAACCGCTATGCTTGGACGCTGCCATGCCACGGTCGGGCAGTTGAAGCAGCTGCGGTGGTGTGTGGCCCGGTTGAATGAGGATGCGCTCGACGCACTGCATCGGGAACGGGGTGACAAGCGAGCAAGCATCAATGCGCTCTGGTTGGACCATGTGGCGGACCTATTGGATCCGGGACCGGAAGAACTGCGCCAAGCACTGATGGAAGCGCCAGCAGTGGATGGTGTCATTCAGGAACAGGGCGATGCGACAGGGTATCTGGTGGCCAACGAACCGGCGGCCCGAGTGGAAACGGTGGTGTTACGGGCCCGGGCGATGATGCGCCTTGGTCGGTCAGGTGAGGCACTATCCATGCTCCGATCGGTGCCGGATGTACTGGACCAGTGCCATGACTGCTTGCCGCAACGATTGCGCTACCTTTCCGTGGCGGCTGAGGCCTCCGCCGAACAGGGTGATCTTCGAACTGCGCTCGTTCATCAAAAGGAACGCGCGGAGGTGATGGCATTGAACGAAGTGGGGAGAGCGCGCTTGGCGTTGGAACGCTCCCGTGCCAAAGCTGAGCTGGAACGCCGGGAAGAGGAGGCGGACCGGCTCCTGCAACACGCACGTGACCAAGTTCGAGGCAGCGACAAGGAGCACCGCATGCAACGGGTCAACCTGGTGACGATGATCGGTTTCATCATTCTGTTCGCCAGTGTGGTTTTCATTCGTGGACGAACTGCCCGCCGCATTCAACTTGAACAGCTAAGGACACGGCTGAGTAGGGATCTCCACGACGATATCGGCAGCACCCTGAGTAGCATAAATATCCTGAGCACGGTTGCACGGCGTAAAGCCGAAGCGGGGGACGAAGCTGGGGCCGCAGCATCGCTTTCAGGGATCAGTGAACGGACCGAGCGGCTGATGCGTAGCATGAGCGATATCGTTTGGAGCGTCGATCCGGACAAGGACACCATGGAGGAACTGCTCGTTCGCCTGCGTGAGTTCGGCGCAGCAGTGCTGGAGCCGAAGGGGATCAGTTACACGTTCGATAGCTCAGGTGATCTGAGCAAGGCGATGACGCCGGCGTTGAGGAGCAATCTGTACCTCATCTTCAAGGAAGCGGTCAATAACTGCGCGAAGCATTCGGAAGCCACCAAGGTCACTGTCTCGTTCACGCATGCCTTCGACCAGTTGCGGATGATCATCTTGGATGATGGTAAAGGATCGATCACCCGTGAGCACTTGGACAGGTCGGTAGGGGGGAACGGGTTGCGCAACATGCGTGCCCGCGCAGCCGAAATGAAAGCAGTGTTGAGGATCAGCGCTGTGCCAGGGGAGGGCACCACCGTCGATCTGGTGGTTCCGATGTAGGGGAGGCTGGAAGCCATTCCAGGAATGGTACTGGTCCCAACGCATGGTGCGCGAACCAGCGGAATTTAGCGGACGGCCTATGGGCATGCGGGTAGGCTGGGGTTCGGAACCTGAACACGGGTGGGGTGCTGCGTAGCGAGGTGCACTGTTCGGCTTTGCCACGCCGCATGGCGTTGAGAGCCCGCCGTTGATGACCTAGGGAGCGTCTTGAGAGGCATCTACCGGGGTTTGCCAGCGAACAAGAACCATAGTGTGAACGCAAGCCCACCCACGACAAGGCAACGGATGAGGATCCCGTCCAAGTAGATATCCGCACGGTGAGGCTTGAGGCGAAGAGCCAGGCCTGCCAAGAGTGAAAGGGCACAGCCCACCGCCCCAGCCACGAGGAAGGTGGTGCTGTGTGGCCAACGCTGGATGAACGCCACCTGTCCATAGAGTGCCACACTCAACGATGCCCCGCCCAACAGGGTCATCCACAGCACTTGGTCGGTCTGTTTGGGTGCAGGTAGTGTGCGGAATCCGAATGGAAAGTAGAACAAGGCCAACAGACATCCACCAGAAACCACGAGGATACTGGCTCCCGGCCAATGCATGATCTTGAACATGCACCCAACAATGACAGCGGTGGCGAGCGATAGTTCGGTGGCTCTCATTTGCAGGGGGACGGTGTGGATAAAGAAAGGCAGAAGCGATCGCATTTCGCTCGCTTGGGGTCAGGTGCACAAGTTCCCCCAATGTTCCGGGGCACTGTGCCCCATGATCGGGGGGGCATTGGCTGACCGGACCCAGGTCGCTCCCCCCCCTTCATGGGGTTACGTCGTCGCTCGGTTGCGCGGAGGTTTGCATCCTCAACAACTGAAACCACCGGTTCCATGAAGCAGCTCGTATTCGCTATCACCATGTTCCTCTGCACCACGCAGGTCACGGTAGCCCAAACCAAACGGCATGCACGTTCGCCTTTCATCCACTCATCTGCCTCAACCCAACGCTTTGGTGGTGAACGCGGCAACGCACCTGCGAACGACGATTGTGCCAATGCCCAAGCCATTGCCATTGCAATTGACTGTGCATCACCGATCGCCGGCGATAACAGCGAAGCCACCAATGATGGCCCGGATGCCACTTGCGATGATCCGGGTGCCGGTCTCCTTGATGTGTGGTACACATTCAACTCCGGTGCCGAGGATACCGTGGCGATCAGCCTTGTGCCATCCGTACAGATGACCGACTGGGCCTTCGTGGTGTACGATGGTTGCGGAGGTACTGAGATCGCCTGCCGGATCACACCAGCAACACCAGTGGACTTGGAGGTCGCTCCTGGTACGGACTATTGGATCCGGGTCTACTCCAATCCGAACTACGGCGATCCGGGGCCGTTCGCATTGTGCGTATCCACGCCGACCGCCACTGGTCCTCCTCCCGCGAACGATAACTGCACCGATGTGGTACCACAAGCCCTCGGCATCGGCAGCACATTGACCGTGACCGGCACTACCCTGAACGCCGTCGATAACGACGGCGTGGGCTACCCCATGGTATGGGAGACATTCACCTTGGGTTCTTGCGCTGATGTGAAGATCAGCTTCTGCGGCACCGCACCGAAGATCCAGGACTTTTGGCTCTTGTTGTACACATCATGCTCCGTTGATGCATTCGTCACCGCCGGTTCCTACGACAGTACGGCCTGCGTGGATGGCAACTTCACGCTTTGTTATTCCAACCTCGCCGCTGGAAGTTATTATTATCCCATTCCCGCCACATTGGGCAACCCCGACGCATACACCATGAACGTTTCGGCGACGGATTGTGGGTCCGATGGACCGGTGAATGATGATTGTGAGGGTGCCATTCCCCTCACCGCGTCCGCCACCTGCGAGCCCACCTCCTTCAGCGATCGGTGTGCAACCGAGTCTCTGCCCGCTGTGAATTGTGGTGGCTTCACGGGTAATGCGAGCGATGATGTCTGGTACAGTTTCGTAGCGACCGCGACGGAAATGACCATTGGCGGCGCACCTCTTGGAAGTATGGACATCGCACTCGAGCTCTTTTCGGGTGGTTGCGGTTCGCTCACCTCCATTGCCTGTGGGGACGTGAACGGAAGTGGGGCTCCGGATGATATGATCGCTTCCGACCTTACGATCGGCAGCACCTACTTCTTCCGGGTGTACGACTTCCGGACACAATTCGCGTATGGCGATCCGACCTATGAACTCTGTATCGTGGAAGGACCGGGCAGTGGTCTTGGATTGGAGGAACCGAACGAAGTATCACCGGGTACCATCTACCCGAACCCGACCCAGGGCGACTTCACCATCCAAGTTGGTCATGAGGCTGCTCTGATCGACATTGACGTGATCGACGCTACCGGCCGCACGGTGATCGCGCAACAACGGCAAGCATCGAACGGTGTGGTGTCCATGCTTGATAACGGCTCGTTGAACCCGGGTCTGTATGTGGTACACATCAACGATGGTGCGACCGTAAGAAGCGAGCGCTTGATCGTTCGCTAAGTGTCGACCATCACCCGATCATTATCATCATGAAGCGCCCATACACGCTACTTCTAGCTGCCGCTTTCACGGCAATCTGCTGCGCCACCGACCGTGTGGTGAGCCGAACGGGTACATACAATACCATCAGCAGCGCGGTTGCCGCCAGCAGTGATGGGGACCGGGTCCTGGTCGAATCAGGAACCTATAACGAGTTCGTTCATCTCAACCGGTCCATCTCACTACTACCACTCGTGGAAGGGGAGCGTTACACATTGACGGAACGACTGACCATCAGCCATGCGAATGGAGCGCAGGTCCTTATCTCGGGGGCCAATGGCGAACAGCTGTTGTATGTAGGTGTCTACACGACATCCACGACCGTGCGCGTGGTCGACAGCTTCTTCCAACAATGTGACCTTGTTGATCCGCAGATCAGGGTCGAACTTTTCCGGGATACCGTGCGGCAGTATGCAGCGATCTCGTCGGGCATGGTTGTCGGCTGCTCCTTCCCCGGCGCTAATGGTGGCGTCTTCAGTCTATCCGTCATCGGAAGCACCACATCAACCGATGAAGTGGTTGTGATCGGGAACAACTTCGGTTCCATTTCGGGTGATAGCGACCTGTTCCTGAGCACGAACAGCTCCATCCGAATGGAGAACAATCTCATCCGGTCCGAGCGATCCCCGGCCATATCGATCGTGCGCAGTGGTCCCGTTCCTGGTGCGACCACATACATGCTCAACAACACCGTGCGGACGAACATGGTGGACGGTGGAGGGGCGTTCGCTTGCGGGGTCCTTGGGGACTATCCCCAGAATATGGTCGTGAAGAACAACGCAGTGATCAACTACAATGGAGGATTCCTTGGTCCGCTGCCGCAGCAAGTGGCCATTAGCCAAAGCAACGATCTGGTGGTCCCTCCATCAGCCGTGGATCCTGGGAGTGGAGCACCTACGGCTGGCTCACCACTCATCGACGCAGGCGATCCCGATCCACGCTACCTGGACTTGGACCTGACCCGAAATGATGTTGGCTGCTACGGTGGCAGTAATAGCCGCGCGAATTTCACCACGCCCATGGGCGGTGCAGTGGTGGGTTTCATGCAAGCACCGCGTGTGGTTTCACAAGGCGACGCGGTGAACATCTCTGCTACTGGATTCGATCGTTGAACCGAACACCCGACCAGCGCCATGAAGTACGTCATTTCAATTGTCCTATGTACAGTTGCTGTAATAGCTCAAAGCCGAGCTGCTGATATTCTCGTAGGACCTCAACACGAAGTAGCGGATCTTCAGTCCGCGGTGGCCAGAGCCAATGATGGGGACCGCATCCTGGTGGAACCGGGTAACTACCTTGGTAATGTCTCCATCGACAAGAGCATTACCATGTTGCCAAGGCAGGAGGGCACACGATACACCGTGCAGGGTCGCGTGTATTGTGGCGGAGCGAGTGGAAAGCGTATCCTGCTTTCGGGGATCAGGGTCCTGACAGCGGTGCAAGTGCAGTCGATACTCACGGAGCGCTTGGACCTGGTGATCGTCGATAGCTATTTGTTCAGCTTCCAAGGGACGCAGAACCAACCCTTGTTGCGGGTGGAACTCTATCGCGACTCCATCGGCCAGGCTTCGTGGTCGCTCGGTTCCTGCGCGATCATCGGGTGTAGGTTCTTGGAATCGAACGGAGGTGTTCTTCAGGCGATCAGCATTCAGAATACAAGTCTGCCTGAGACCAATGATATCATCGGGAACATATTCCAAGGCATCGGTGATATCATGTGCGCTATCGACATCACCAACGCCAACAGGCCTTTCCACATCGAGAACAACTTGGTGATCGGTCCCCTTCACTTCCTGAGGCTGACCGGTGGCGGACTCAACGCACCCATGCCCATGTCGACCATCATCAACAACACCTTCATTGACACAGGGAATGATGGCGTTAGCATGCTCTTGGAAGCTGGGAATATCTACTATGCTCTGTTGGTCAAGAACAATGCGCGCATCGGTACGGGCCCTATCGCAGCCATAACGAACGCCACCCCTTCAGCACTTCCTTTCGTTGTATTCACGAACAATGTGGAAGGGCCACCAAGTTCGGTGGACGGTTCAACCGGTATGCCATCAATGGGGTCACCGTTGATCAACGCGGGTGACCCGGACCCGCGCTACATGGACCTTGACCTGAGCATCAACGATGCAGGATGCTACGGGGGCAGCAATAGCCTGGTGAATTACTCCACACCCCAAGGAAGCGCCGTGGTCGCCTACATGAGGGCACCGCGGGTGATCCCTCAAGGCTCACCGGTGAACATCCAAGCCATCGGCTTCGATCGTTGAAGAACATGGCCCGCTTCGTCCATACCCTCCTGCTCCTCTGTGCTGCTACCTTGCTCCATGCGCAATCATTGCGCATCGCCCAAGCCGAATGGTTCACAGGTAATGATCCCGGTGAAGGTCTCGGTATTGCCATGCAAGTGGCCGATGGTGCCTGGGATGAAGCCGTGGAAGAGGTGATCGCCAACCTACCCAGCGGAACACCCGGAAACGTGGTCGTTTCCGTTCGTGTGAAAGGTGCGAACGGCTATTGGAGCAGCGCATACCGCCAGGTCGTTCACACCGGCTCATCGGTCCCCGGACGACAGGCCCGGGTGCACGCGGGCGAGTACTTCTGGGACAGCGATCCCGGAGTAGGGAACGCCACACCCTTGCTCGCCTTGGATGGAGACTTCAACTCAGCGTTGGAACAGGCGATCGCCTCGGACAATACCATCACGCCGGGGGCGCATAGGCTCTTCGTACGGATACAAGGTGCTGACAACGGATGGAGTGCCCTCTTCACCCAAGTGGTGCAAGTGAACACAGCGATAACCGCACGCGACATCCGGGTCCAACAAGGTGAGTTCTTCTTCGATAGCGACCCCGGAGAGGGCAACGGCGTTGCGCTGCTTGCCTTCGACGGCGATTGGAACAACGCGATCGAAACCGGATTGGCCAGCGTGGCAGCACCGGCCGAGGGCTCTCACTTGCTCTATGTCCGTATGCGCAGTGCCGATGGCACATGGAGCAACGAGTACAAGACCGTGCTGCATGTTTCACCCAGCATCCCATTACGCTCGGTTCACGTGCAAGCTGCGGAGTACTACTTCGACACCGATCCGGGCGAAGGGAACGGGACACCGTTGCTCGCGCTTGATGGTGACTTCGATGGCGCGCTGGAGCAGATCATGGCTTCCGAGGGCCTCAACGGTCAAGGTTCGCATGTACTCGGCGTGCGCGTGCGCGGTTCGGACAATGGTTGGAGCGCGACTTTCCGAAGCGTTGTGCATGTGGGACCGGAACTCATCGCCCGCGATGTGCGGGTGCAACAAGGCGAGTTCTTCTTCGACAGCGACCCCGGCGAGGGCAACGGTGCGCCGCTGCTGGCTTTTGACGGGAATTGGACCGATGCCGTGGAAACCGGTGCGTCAAGCGAGGCTGCACCGGCCATCGGTGCCCATCTGCTGTATGTCCGCATGCGTGCGTCTGATGGCACTTGGAGCAACGAATACAAGACCGTGGTACATGTCAGCGCACCTCTTTCCACCAGGCCGGTCGCGGTGGTGAACGGTGAATACTTCTGGGATATCGACCCCGGCGAAGGCAATGGTAGCGCCCTTGCTGCAACTGATGACGGCTTTGACGAGGCGCTGGAAGATGCGGTCACCTCGGACATGTCAGAACTCTCCGCAGGACCACACCTGCTCGGGGTGCGGATGCAGGGCAGCGATGGCGGTTGGAGCGCTGCATTCCAGCAAGTGGTGAGTGTGACGGCACCCTCCGAACAAGACCTTCCCATCGCCATCAGCGCCTACCTACAAGGGCCGATGATCAGTGCCACTGCGATGAGCGATGCCTTGCGGACCAACGGGTCCTTCCCCTTGGCAGAGCCTTACACCGCATTGGGCTTCGACCATATTGGCAGTGGTGGCGAGTCCATCGATCCCTTGGTATTCTCCCTTTTGCATGGACAGGTGGTGGATTGGGTATTCGTCGAATTGCGCGATCCGACGGACCCCACGATCGTGTTGCAGACCCGTGTGGGCTTGATCAAGAAGAACGGGGACATCGCCGCCATCAGCGGATCGACGCGGATCGGCTTCAATGCGGTCCCAGGGCAGTATCACGTGGCCTTGAAGCACCGTAACCATTTGGGCGTGATGACCTTGGAGCCACTCCCTATGAGCCCGTCAGGCTCTAGATTGGATCTACGGGTACACAGCACTCCGACGTATGGTTCCGACGCGCGTGCTTCCGCCTTCGGCAGGGCACTGCTTTGGTGCGGGGACGTGAACCACGACGGCCAATTGAAGTATACCGGGATCGACAATGATCGGGACCCGATCTTGATGAGCATCGGAGGGACGGTCCCCACGAACGAGATCACCGGTCAATACGCACAGTCGGATGTGAACATGGATGGAAGCGTGAAGTATGCAGGAGCCGGGAACGATAGGGACCCCATACTCATGAATATTGGCGGAACGGTCCCTACGAATGTTCGTATGGGGCAGCTGCCATAGCAGTTCGGGCCTTCAGCCTTCACCACCAAATTCCCTAAACCATCCTGCGCTTAGTGGGTTGTGGCTAAGCATGCCTTTTGCATTGGGATGGGGTTTGGGTGTGGGCTTGTCATCCTATCGCACCTTCCCGTAGTAAAGCAGGTCGACCACCTCGCCGGAGGTCGTCTTGTAGTCCTTGCGTACCAAACCCTCCCGCTCGTAGCCGTTCTTCTCGATCACCCGACGGGCACCGCTGTTGCGCTCATGGGTGCGGATGAGCAATTTCACCATCCCCAGATCTTCGAAGCAATAACGCGTAATGGCAGCCAGGGCTTGGGACGCGATGCCCAGGCCTTCATGGCCCGCATCCATATAGGCACCGAGTTCCGCTTTCGGGATGTTCCAATCGATGTTCTTCACGTCCACGAACCCGAGCATATGGTCAGTGCGTGTATCCACTACGGCGAAGGGGAAGTAAGCTCGGCTTTCGCGTTTGGCGAGCATGTTGGCCACATGGTCCTGCGTATCTCCCAGGGTGTGTGTGGCGGCGACCGCACCAGCGAAGAAGTCCGCCAACCGTGACCGGTTGGTATCGATCAGATGGAAGAGCGCGGGGGCATCACTGGCAGTGATCGGGCGAAGTGCATACGGTGCGAAATGCATGGGTCACGTGGTGTTGAGGCCTTGGAACGCTAGGTGAGCGCGATGTGACCAGGGTGTGGTTGCATGGATCCGACCGGTCACCTGGCCCGAGGTCATTCACCGGGACCATCGGCCTTCTTCGGCAGGCGTGTCGCGAACAGGATGGAGAACGTGAGTCCAGCGAAGAAGGTGGAGGCTGCTCGTGCCGTATGCCCGCCACGCAGGCTCAGAAAGGCGGATGCTGTGCAACAGATCATGATCGAAATGATCAACAGGATCACTGCGATGCGAGTTCGGGATGGCGCGTGCATGCTGTGAAAGTACAATTGGTATGGATATCGACCAAGCCACGCACAGCGATGGGATCGGGTATCATCCGGCCGATGCGCTCGGTCTAACTTGCAGCCTTCATAACGAACACACCCTTACCATGCTTCGCTTCCACGTTCCGTTGTTCATGCTGCTGATCGCTTCGGGTCTGGTGGCCTGTGGACCTTCCGACGCGGAGATCGCGGCCTTGGAGGCCACAGCCACAGCGGACAGCCTTGCCATGGCGGCGGCCGAGGAATTGGACCACACCGTGGATACCGCAATGAGCACCATCGCTTGGGCCGGTACCATGGTCGGCGTCTACACCCACACGGGAACGGTGGACCTCGTCCAAGGCTCTTTCACAACCCAAGGTGGTCGGCTTACGGGCGGGACGTTCATCGCCGACCTGAGGACCATGGTGCCAACGGATGAACATTACAGCGCCACCGTGAATACCAAGGAAAGTCTCGTGGAGCACCTCAGCAGCGCGGAGTTCTTCGATGTTGCCGCCCATCCCACTGCTTCGTTGACCATCACGGCGGCAACGGGCAATACGGCCACGGTCGATCTTACGATCCGCGGTACCACCCGTGCGGAGACCCTCACCGAGGTGGTTATGACCACTGATGCGGATGGGGTCGTACATGCCACCGCCAAGCTCGTCTTCGACCGGCAGGACTATGGTGTGGCCTGGGCACCGGATATGAAGGATGCGGTACTGGAGGACGACATCGTGCTCTCCATCATTTTGGTGGCCAGGCCGGACCAATGAGCGACCAGTGGGATACTCCGCCCACCGGTCGCTTCCTGGTCGATCAAGGCCTAGGCGATCACTTCTTGGCGCCGCCCTTCTTGTTCGTGCTGCCTTCCTTGCGCGCTTGCTCTTCCAGCTGCACCACCTTGCCGGCCTTCTTGCCGGCCATGCCCACAGGGTCGTAGGTATGCTCTTCTCCCGGCTTTGCGGGTCGGGTATTGGCCTTCGTCCGTTCAGCACTGGTGCCGGTGGTACCAGCATCTATCGTGGATGTGTTCCGCTTCTTGTCCATTTGCTTGGTCATGGGTGTGTGTTTCCCCATGATCACGCAAAGCAGGGTCCAGTCCTAGCGTGAAGGTCTCCACCGTGCCGTTGCGCGCATTCCCTGGCATTCGTGAGTTCATGGACCAGGACCGTCGCATAGCGTTGTACGGCAATCGGTCCACGCGCATCACCGATGATGACCTATACCCCAAGGCGCCGTGACCGGGCATGTGGTCGCAACACGTGCTCATACAGCGGTGATCGTATCGCCTGGAAATTCAGGGGTAGCGCCTAACAGTACTTCATGAAGGTGATCGTCGCGGCGTGCGGCCCCAAGGTCCTTGCACCACGGCCACCATGGTGGACCGTTCCATACGTGATCGGGGACATTCCTCCGCAGTCCTGTGGTGTACTGTCCCTGTGTGGACGTACTTCTTCTGTTTGGT
Source organism: Flavobacteriales bacterium (assembly GCA_016718655.1). GTDB lineage: Bacteria > Bacteroidota > Bacteroidia > Flavobacteriales_F > PHOS-HE28 > PHOS-HE28. Next base: position 12,064 of record JADKCV010000019.1, read on the forward strand.
ATGGATCGGCACGAAGTTGATCGGGGTGGGGGAAAGGCCACTCCCATGAAACGTACCCTCATCTACACCTCCAGCGCCTTGATCCTCTTCGTGATCTTCGCATTGGTCACCGGTATGACCTATGGCGCACAAGTCCTTTTCTTCACCTTGATCCTGCTCTTCTTCGCCTTGTTGGTGCGGGTGATGGTGGCTGCTTTCGAAGGGTACTCGAACGAACCGAAGTAGACTGCCCGATCGTCCTCTTGGCGAAATAGCCCCATCCGCCACCATCGCACGCAGAGCTGCATGGAGAGCAGGAACGGGCCGGGATCACCGCGTCCGTCACGTGCGGGCGCAACCAGTTGTGAACTGGCGATCCTCAGGGCATCTGTGCTGGGCGCGTGTTCGTAGGAATGGTGCCTCCGATCGTCTGTAGGATCATGTCGCGATCGTTGCTGGTACCGGTGTACTTCACGGTACCGTCCATGTTCACATCCTCGGTCCGGTATCCCGTTGCGGTATTGGTGGGGACCGTTCCACCGATGAACGATAGCACGGGGTCGCGGTCATTGGCGTTGCCCGAGTACTTCGCTTCGCCGTCGCTGTTGACATCGCCCGCCCATAACACCAGGATGCCATCGAGGTCCTTGCGTGCGCCAATGCCGTAAGTGGGTGTGGAAACCGCCGTGAGGTCCACGAAGGTGGGCGTATCATCCAACGCATAAGCGGTGGCGGTCATGCAGCTGAGGTGATTGCGGTGCACCACCACCACATGGTAGTCGCCCGATGCCAGGCCCACGAAATTGAGGTTGCTCGAACCATTGACGGAGATGACCATCCCGTTCTGTAGGAGCAGGGCATTGCGCGCAACGATCGGGAATTCGGGACTGCTGGCTGGATGCAGACGCACCTGGACCCAGTCCACCACATTGCCATTGCCCAAGTGCTCGAACAGACCGGGTGCTGCGGTCTCGCCGCCGCTGCCTAGCACACTCAGCCCCAGCGCGGAGTAGGGTTCACTCAGGGGTAGTAGACCCTTGGCCCGTAGGCTATCGTGCATCGCGAACGCGGCGTGGTCGTAGGGCCCCTCCAGCAGTACACGCAAATTCAGCTTCACCCCGCATTCCTCGTCGATGAAGCCGTTGCAGTTCTGGTCCACTCCGTCACAGTCATCATCGGGTGCCCCGGGGTTGCGGGTGGGGTCGGTGGGGGCACAATCCCCATTGGTGGCGATCAGGTCCACCTCGCGCGCCCAATCGGGTCCTGGGCTCGCACAGTTGGTCACCTGCGCTATGCCACTGAGATCACCGTAGCCGTCATGGTCCTCATCCAGCCACCAAACCACAACATCCTGGATCAAGGCGTGGTCATCGTCGCAATCGAAACCCAGCGGGTTGATGATGAAGTATGGCGGTAAGGTCGTCCCGAAGCACTGTGGCAAGGGTTCGGTCCATGCCGAATGACCATCTCCATCCCAGTCCCGATAGACCAGCACTTCCTGAAACCGGTCGGCATCTCCGTCATTGCAATCCGTGTTGTTGGTCACATAGCTGATCACCCCAGGAATGCTCGGGTCTTCGCACTCGACCTCTCCGGTGCCGGGTGGGCCGGAACCATATCCATCACCGTCCATATCCGGGAACCATTCCGGAGCCTGTTGAAAGGCGAAAGCGAACGGGCACCCATCGCAGGCATCACCGACACCATCACCATCCGAATCGTCCTGGTCCTCGTTAGGTGTGGTGGGGCAATTGTCCAATTCATCTGCGACACCGTCACCGTCGGTATCAGTGAGCGCCGGGGTGATCGTACCGGGCAGCAGCGCGAACGCGGCGGTTGGTGAAGCGAAGAGGTGTGTCGCCAAAAGGACAACGCACCACGATGCGGGGCGTATGATGATGGGGGATCGCATGATTGACCAATGGAACGTGGTCGATACGGGAGAAGGAACATCGAATATAGTCAAGGGACCCTGCAAAGCTGCGTTCACGACGGTGCCCGGAATGCCGGAGGTAGCCATTGTCCACCCATTGTCAAACCCTTTCCGGCGCCTCATGTCACGTCCTCCAACAACGTTCTGGACATTTTCGCTGTCCCTCTATTGGCTGGCGATGGACGGCAATGCCGGTTCCACTGCATCTTTAGCGAGCCGGTCCTACCGAACGCACAACCCTCGTCCGTCAGCTTCGTCATGGACATACGGTCGACAGGACCCGTGACGCACCATGAAAGCACTTCTCCTTCTGATCGGTCTTCTTCTTGGTTGCGTCGCGAACGCCCAGCACAAGCATGTGCGTGCTACGACCGAGGAGCCCCGTAGCGCGTTCGGTAAAGGCTGCCTCACTGATGAGTTGCGCCACCGACTCACCTCCGAACGCCCGGAGCAGGTGCTGCAAGAAGAGGGCATGAACGCGCGTATCCGCGCTTTGCAAGGGGCGCACCTACGCGATGGGGAGTGGACGATACCGGTTGTGGTCCACATCGTGCATGCGGGTGGGGAGGAGGACATATCGGATGCACAGGTGCTCCAGGCCATGGACCATTTGAACGCAGCCTTCAACAACGAGGGCGCGTTCGGCACACCGCAAGGCACCGTAACCGGCATACGCTTTTGCTTGGCACAGCGGGACCCGAACGGCATGTCGACCAGTGGCATCACGCGCACGATCTCCGGCTTCACCAACCTGATGGCCGAGAGCGACGATGAGGCGCTGAAGGGGACGGTGGGGTGGCCCAGGACGGAGTACCTGAATATCTGGCTGGTGGCCGAGATCACTAGCATGTCCATGGGGGAAGGGATCGCGGGTTATGCCTACCTGCCGGATGCGCACGGCTTACCCATGGATGGCATCGTGAACGAGGCACGCTGGTTCGGGTCCTCCATCGACAACTCCAAGGTCCACATCCATGAAGTGGGGCACTACCTCGGCTTGTACCACACCTTCGAAGGTGGGTGTGGCAATGCCAATTGCCTGGAGAACGGCGATCGGGTGTGCGATACGCCACCCGACCAGAGTACAGCCCCGATCGCTTGCAACAGTTCCGTGAACACCTGCTCCAGTGATAGCGAGGACCCTTCACCGAACAATCCGTTCCGCGCTGTGGGCCTCGGGGGGGTGGGCGATGTCCCCGAACTGATCGAGGACTACATGGATTATGGGTATCAACTCTGTCAGGATCGCTTCACACCCGGGCAAGGTGAACGGATGGTGGCCGCACTGACCGAAGTACGGAGCAGCTTGTTGACATCGCTCGGCTGTGTGCCGGGTTGCGCTGGAACCGTGGCGCATCTGTCCCCTGCACCGGGCGAAGTGCTGGTGAACACCGCATGGACCTTCACCAATACGAGCGTGGTCGTGCCCGATCACAGTTTTGCGTGGTACGTGGATGATGTTCAGGTCTCCACCGCGACGGACCTGGTCCACACCTTCACCACCGATGGTACCCATACCGTGGTCCTCGAAGCGTTCAATACCAGCGCAGGTTGTTCCGATACGGAACAACTCCTGATCGAAGTGGGTTGCGATGCACAAGCGGTCTTCACACAAGCTCCGATGGATGTGCAGCCGGGTGGCTCGGTCATCTTCACCTCACAAGGCCAGGGCGCTCAAGGCCATACTTGGAGCGTGAACGGAGCAACGGTCGCGGCGGCCCCCTCCCTCACGTGGACCTTCAGCGAAGTGGGTGGCTACAGTGTTCGCTTGGTGGTCCAGGGCAGTGGCTGTACCGATACTTCCGCCTATGCGTTCGTGCCCGTCGGCGACTGTGTCAGTGGGGCCAACAATACCCTGGTCGTGGTGGGTGGCAGCCAAGTATCCTTCAACAGCGGCGAACCGGTGGGCCTCCAACAAGCCCTTGCGCCGTTCATCGGATACGAGGGCGTTACGAGCATCAGTGACAGGTATGGCAACCTGTTGCTCTATAGCGATGGTATCGTGCTGTACAACGGCCAGCATCAACTGATCGCGGACAGCCTGCCAGGCGGCTATTCCAGTGCGCAAGCGGCGCTGTTGGTGCAGCGGCCCGGCAGCACCACACGCTTCTACCTGTTCATGACCGATGACCAAGGTGGCCAGAACGGTGGCGACCTGAGCTACGTGGAGGTGGATATCACGGCCAACAACGGCGCTGGTGGGCTCGTGGGCGAAGTGGCCACGCTCCTGGGAACCAGCACGGAGAAGCTATGCGCCGTCCGGCATTGTGACGGGGTGGGCATCTGGGTGGTCGGCGCTACCGGTACGGATGATCGCTTGAGCAGTTTCCTGGTCACCCCCGATGGGGTGCAACCCGATCCGGTCGTGTCGCAAACCTTCTTACCCGTGGGCAGTACCCTGGGCTGCTTGAAAGCATCGCCCCGCGGCACGAACCTGGCCTTGGCCAACTACATCTACCAGAGCTACTCGGTGATGCTCTATGCCTTCAACAACGCTACGGGTGTGGTCAACGTGTTGACCCCGCTGGCCGCTACCACCACTCTTCAACAATACGGGGTGGAGTTCTCCCCCGACGGGACGAAGTTGTACGTGACCAATACCGACGATACGTACGGCGTTACGAACCAGATCTTCCAGTGGGACATCAGCTCCGGGCTGCCCGGCATCATCTACTCCTCCAAGACACTGGTCGGGACCAGCGAGGGGCGCTGGTGTTTGGCAAGTATGCAGACCGGACCCAATGGACGCATCTACGTGGTGATGAACCAGGAGCCTGCGATGGCCGAGATCCGGCGACCGAACGAAGCGGGTGTCGCCTGCACCTTCGTTGACTTCGCCATTCCCCTCGCGAGCCCCACTGCGGGATTCGGTTGCAGCAACTTCGTTCCGGTGGCAGACCTCATCGGAACACCCATGGTGATAGGGCCGACACAGGTTTGTCCGGGTGCAGGCAACACCTCCTACACGCTCGGTTGCTCTCCCGGTGAGGTGAGCGTGACGCATGCAGGACCCAATGCGTTCCTTGGTTCGACAGGAACCTCCTTCACCATGGACCTGCAAGTGGCGGGTACCGATACACTGTTCATCGCCACCACCGCACCGTGCACCATCCTTCAGGCGGACACCTTCCTTATCCATGTCGGGGCACCGCAGCCGGACCTGGGCAACGATACCACCATCTGCAGCTCGGCGAGCATCCAGCTCGATGCGGGTCCGGGTGGACACACCTTTCTTTGGCACGATACCTATGGCGAGCGGGCACGCAGTTTCACCGGGCCAGGGGTGTATTCCGTGACGGTAACGGGTGTGGGCGATTGTACCGGGTCCGACACCATCGTGGTGAGCGCATTCGACGGTGAGGCACAGCTGGAACTGCCCGATCCCTACTTGATCTGCGCGAACTCCATCGCCTACCTCCACGCACCACCCGGCTATGCAAGCTATGAATGGAGCAACGGTTCATCAGCGGACAGTCTGCTCTGGTATGGTGGCGAAGGCACCGTGTGGCTGCGGGTGGTGGATGCACAAGGCTGCACCGCGATCGATACCACGAACATCGCGGTCATCTCCGGTATCACCGTGGACCTGGGGCCGGATGGAACACTTTGCCCGGGACAGGTGCGCTTGTTGGATGCGGGATCCGGAACAGGGCTCACCTACACGTGGCACAACAACAGCCATGAACCGACCCTCACCGCCTACAGTCCGGGTACCTACTGGGTCCGTGTGGAAGGCTGTGGCCTGGAACCGCAACAGGACACCATCACCTTCGTACCCGGTACCATCCCCACGGTGGACCTCGGTGCCGATACGTTGATGTGCCCTGGAGGTCCGCTGCTCTTGACCATCAGTGGTGCGTCGGGCGCCAGCTACCTCTGGTCCGATGGAACGAGCGGGCAGACCTTGTTGGCCAGTGTGCCCGGCGACTACTGGCTCACCGTGGTGGATGAGGCGGGTTGTTACGCGACGGACACCATCTCCATCGACCATTGCTCCGGTATTGCAACCACCGATATCGACGGGTTGAGCATCCACCCCAACCCCGCACATGACCTGATCCGGGTCAGCAGTTTACGATCGGTGACCTACTATGAACTACACGATGCCACTGGCCGTCGGATCCGGTCGGCCAACCCGGGTTCAAGACAATTCACTGTGGTTCGTGGCGACCTTGCTCCAGGCGCATATTTCATCACCATCCACTACCCGGATGGCTTTTCGACGCGTAGGGTCACACTGGATTAGCCTGTGGATCGGACCTCTTTGTGTTTCCGACGGATGTGATCATCCGCATCGTGCACTACGAACGGATCCACACAATATCCCACCCACAGCGCGGTTATTCCGTGCGGTAATACCACGCCTCTTGGCATCGGCCCTGAACACCCTTCCTGATGTGGTTCATCTTCGTGCTCGTCGTACTCCCGATCGTTCCCTTGCTGTTCTTGGTCAAGGCGCTGAGGGATCGTACCTGTAGGGGCGCTGGTCCTGTCCGGTTGTGGGTGGGGATCCTGGTGGTCTTCGTGCTTGTGGATCCCGTCACGCAGGTCTTCTTGCTCGAACCGGTGGACAACCGGCGAGGGGCTGCGATGGCCCGGATGACCCATGCGGCCGGTATCATCGGCATGGATCATACGCAGGTCCGCGAACTGTTGGGGGAACCAACACGGGTGCACCATTACCAAGGCTACGAACCCACTTGGGAATATAAGCAGGTGCCAGGTTACTGGTCGGGTAGTCACTTCCAGGTCTTCTTCACCGACGGTCGCGTGCATGGGGTGGAACCCAATGATGACTGAATGCCGTCACTGTGAGGCTCCGGACGGTGTCGCCTGTTCTACGAAGTACATCTCCATCTCACCCTTCCCCTTCGCCTGCACCTTTCCGCGCGAAGTGAAGGTGAGCCCACTTTCGCTCTCCACGAGCTCGTACGTCGCCTCGCTGATGTTCACCTGTCCCACTTCACCACTGCTCTCCATACGGCTTGCCGTGTTCACGGTGTCGCCCCAGATGTCGTACTGGAACTTCTTCACGCCCACGATGCCCGCCACCACAGGACCAGTGTGCACTCCGATACGGATCTCGAAGTAGGGGAGCCCTGCTGCGATCTTCCGGGCCTTGCCCTCGGCAATGAAGTCGCGCATCTCAAAGGCGGCTTCGATCACATCCGTGGCGTGGGTGCTGTTCGGCGTGGGCAACCCACCGGCGGCCATGTAGGCATCACCAATGGTCTTGATCTTCTCGATGCCGCACTTCTCCGTGATGCGATCGAACGCACTGAAGCACTCGTTGAGGTCCCGTACCAGGTCGCGTGGTGTCAACACTTCGCTCATCGCGGTGAAGCCCTTGAAGTCGGTGAAGAGCACGGTGACCTGGTCGATGTGCACAGCCTCTGCGGAGCCTTTCTCCTTCAGTTCTTCCGCCACTTCCTCGGGCAGGATGTTCAGGAGCAATTCATCACTGCGCCTGCGTGCCTTCGCGATCTTGTTGCGCTGTCTCCACACCACGCCCAGGAAGAGCAGCGCGAAGGCGAGGCCGCCTGCGATGCCATTGCGCACCAAGCGCTGGCGCTCGTCCTTCTTTTCCTGCATGGCCTTCCCTACTGCCTCCTTCTTGTCGAACTCGTACTGCATCTCCTTACGGGTGATCTGCTTCTTCGCTTCTTCGCCTTGGATGCTGTCACGCAATAAGATGTACTCCTTGTAGGCAGCGTATGCTTTGGCGAAGTCACCTTGCTTTTCGTAGAGGTCACTGAAGTGACCCCAGTTCTTCTTTTCCTCATCCAGCATGTTCAGTTCCTTGCTCAGCTGCATGCAGCTGTCCAAGTAAGCCTCCGCTAATTGATACTTCCTTTCCGGGTCGATCCCCATTGATCGCATTACCGCATCGGGAGCGTTGGAATACCATATCCCGATATTGCCGAGATCGCATTGCAGGCCGTACTTATCGCCAAGCTCCCTACTAATAGCCAGTGATCGTTGAGCGAACTCGAGCGCTTTGGGAAAGTCGGCAAGAGCCTGGTATGCGATCCCCATATTACCGAAGCTGGCCGCCATGCCCGATCCATCACCGAGCTGTTCGTGGATGATCAAGGCCTTTTGGTGGAACTCCAGGGCTTTGGGAAAGTCCGCGAGATCGTAGTGGATCCCGCCAATGTTGGTGAGGTTGGATGCTAGAAGCTGTATGTAGCCCGATCGCTCGCTGATCGACAACGCTCTCTGGTAATACTCCAGCGCTTTAGGGAAGTCATGCATGTGATCATACACATTACCGATACTGGCGAGATTGATCGCCAAGCGCCGTGTATTGCCGTATCGTTCATTGATGGTCAATGCCCTTTGCAGATACTGAAGTGCTCGGGGATACTCGGACAGTTCAATGTAGACGTGCGCCATATTGCCGAGATGTCGTGCCACGCTTTCCACATTGCCCAATTGCTCATCTGCGGTCAATGCGCTTTGGTAATACTCCAACGCCTTCGGGTAGTCGTTCTGTCCTTCATACAACACCCCGATGTTGCCAAGGATCAATGCAATACCGCTCCTATTCTCCCCTTGCCCATAAATGCCCAATGCTTTGCGGTAATACTCCAATGCTCTAGCATGGTCACCAAGATCCAGGTACACATTCCCCTTGCGATTGCAGGCCATCGCTATACCGAAAGCGAATGCAATCTTGTCAGCTTGACCCAATGCTTGGTCGGCATAGTAGAGCGCAGTATCATAGTTGCCAAGATGCTTGTGCTCACGGCTTAGTGTGTTCAGGATGTTCACCATATTGGTGTCTTCCCTTTGCCTGGGCAGTTCTGCAAGCAGGGAATCAACTAGGAGTTGGCCTTGCTTTTGGGCATGAGCGGTATCCGAAAGGACCAAGCCGAGGAGAATGAGCAAAGCATACCTCATGTTCAAATGCTGTTGGTTGATGAGACAAAGTACATCTCCATTTCCCCCTTGCCCTTCGCCTGCACTTTTCCGCGTGACGTGAAGCTGGAGCCCCGCCTCGTCCTTCACCATCGCTAGGTGCTCTCGCTGATGTTCACCTGGCCCACCTCGCCACTGCTCTCCATACGGCTTGCCGTGTTCACGGTGTCGCCCCAAATGTCGTACTGGAATTTCTTCACGCCCACGATGCCAGCGACGACCGGGCCGGTGTGGATGCCCACGCGCATTTCGAAATACGGCAAGCCCTGGGCATCTCGTTCCACCTTCCGGTCGGCGATGAATGCCTGCATTTCCAGGGCCGCCAGCACCGTGTTCTTCGCGGAGTGTTCCTTCGGAACAGGCAGGCCGCCTGCTGCCATGTAAGCGTCGCCGATGGTCTTGATCTTCTCAATACCATACTTGCCCATGATGCCGTCAAAGGCCTCGAAGCAGGCATTGATCTCACTGACCAACTCCTGCGCACTGAGCTTCTCCGATGCCGCGGTGAAGCCCTTGAAGTCCGTGAAAAGGATACTGACCCTATCGAAGTCGCGCGCGTCGGCCCTGCCCTTCTCCTTCAGCTCTGCGGCAATGTCGGCTGGAAGGATGTTGAGCAGCAGGTCCTCGGAGCGGTCCTTTTCCAGCTGTAGGACCGCTTTTGATCGTCGCACATACCGAAGGCGGGTGTAAATGCCGCCCGCCAGCAACAGAACAACCACGCCGCCAGCGATCGCGATGTTCCTTGTGCGCTCCTGGCCACGCATCTCTTCGTTGTGCGCTTCCTGCACCACACGGGCTTCTTCGGCTTTGGCGATGCTGTCCTGCAGCATCACCTTGGCGAACTCCATCTGTTCCAGTTTCTTGGAGGTTTCCTGAGCATTGATGCTGTCTTCAACCAACCTCAGCTTCTCCAGGTACACCAGCGCTTCTTCGCCTTTTCCCTGGGCCTTGTAGGTATCGTAAAGGCATTTACAGGCTTCCTTTTGCAGATCCCAGGCTGCTAGTTCTTCGGCCAGCGCCAGGCCTTTCTGGCAATAGCTCAGCGCAGGACCATTCATGCCTTGGGTCTTGTAGAGGTGGCCGATGTTGTTCAGGCTCATGGAGATGCCGCTCTTGTCCCCCAGTTCTTCCCGCATCACCAGGGACTTCTGGTGGTTTTGCATCGCGCGGGAGAAATTCCCCAGTGCACCGTGGATCACACCGATATTGTTCAGGTTCACCGCGATGCCGTTCTGGTCCCCGATGGCCTCCCGTATCGCAAGGCTCTTTTCGAAGTACTCCAACGCGCGGGCGGTATCGCCCTGTTCACCATGGACCACACCGATATTGCCCAAGCCATTGGCCAGGGCTTTTTCATTCCCCACCTCTTTCTGTATGACCGTACCCCTTTCGAAGTACTCCAGCGCACGGGGATAGTTGCGTTGGTCCGTGTAGATGCTGCCGATGTTGTTCAGGCTGTTGCCGAGCCCGTGCTTGTCCCCGATCTCTTCAAAAATGGACAGTGACCGCATGTAGTGTTCCAGCGCCTGGTCATTCCTGCCTTGTTCCCGGTAGATGAGGCCGATGTTGTTCAGGCTGCCTGCGATGCCTTTCTTGTCGCCGATCCTATCGTGGGTCGCCAGCGACTTCTGGTAGTATTGGAATGCGCGCGGGTAATCGCCTTGCAACCTGCTCGCGGTCCCCTGTAGGTTGTAGCCTTTGGCCGAGGCCCTCGGGTACTGGCGCTCTTGGGCGAAAGCGTGCAGGGCTTCTGCCAGTATCGCAGCAGTATCAGGCCGACTGAACAGGTAGCCGTCCCAGATGTGGTCCACGTAAGCGGCAACACGGTTGGAATCGGCTTGGGTCCGGTCCTGCCAAACGGTGTAGAGGGAATCGAGGTACTGTGCCTGCGCCAGTGAAGAAAGCCCAAGAGCGAATACGAGGAACGGTTTGCCGTATGGGCTCATGCGGTGGGTCTGCTGGATCAGGCGGACACTAACCTAACGCATTTGAGCTCCGTCGCCCATTTTCCTTGGCTTGAGCCCTGACACGCCGTGTGAACGGGAGGGTGGGTATAGGTCGTTTGATGCACGGAGCACGAACAAGCTTCCACCTGTAAATGAGATCGCGGCAGTTCATCCGACCCCCTCTTACCAAAAGGTTCCACACGGTCACACCGACCATCGCGATCCTTTAGGCCCGTGCCGCCAACGCATGCCGGAGTATCCCGCTGATCATCCTGCGACAACTAGTATACGGATCACAGTCCCCCACAGACATGGGTCGGACGTTCGCCTATCCGCTAGCACCAAGTATGAGCGCCAAGTTGGCGCAGCGCAAAGAGGCCTGCGACCGTCACTTCAGTTCGAGGAGCAGGATGTGAGTAACGCGCGTATCCACCCCGTGGAAACCCGATCACGATGTAGTTGCCATCCCGCTCAGCAACCCACCGTACCGAAGGAGAACACGAATTCCTGGTCCACCCGTTCACCTTTCGCGTTGGTCGCTGGCGCCCAGGTCCCGGGTAAGGTGTTCATCAGTTCCATCACCCGTGCATCCAGCGCCGGATAGCCCGCGCTTGACGTCAAGCGGACATTCGAGACCGTACCTGTACGATCGACGGTGAAGGTGATCTTGCCTGACCGGAGTTTCTTGGCATCCACGATGTAGGGGAAGGCCGAAGTGCCTTGTTTCACGTAGGCCATCAACGCTTCCCTGCCGGCACTGTTCACGGCCTCCTGCTCCGGTACCACGGTCACATACGGAGTGGCAAGTTCCCACCCGGTGGTGCCGCTCGCATTGTCCGTCCCGGTGAATTTCGCGCGGATCACGAAGTTGCTCGAATAGTCCAGGGAACGGAGGAGCGCTTGCTGTGCCGGGTTCAGGATAGGGCCCTCGCCGACCTCGACCACCTCGGTATCCTTATCGCCGTCCAGAACGCGGATGCTCACTGTGGAGTACGTCGATCCATCCTCCTTCAAGTACTCAGGAACGACGTCCTGGACCGTCCGCGCAGTGCGCAGCTGTTCCTTGGTCACCGTGAGCAGGAATCGGGAGTCCAGGTCGTAAATGATCTCCATGGGGGTCCCATCCAAGAAGGTGATCACGCCCAGGTCCATCGGAACGGCTGCTGCCTGGGTCGTGGGTGTTCCATCGAATGGCTCGGTCTTCGGTTGCCCATTGCAACCAACCGTGCTGAGGACCAACGCCGCCAAGGCAGGTAGGGTGAAGGTGATGTTCGCTTTCATGGTGTTTGTGTGTTCGGTACGGTGAATGGGTTCAGCAACCGCCTTGTCCCACGTTGAATTGGAATGCTTGTGCCACGGCCTGGCCGTAAACGTTCTTCGCCGGTTCCCAACGGGGCATCTCCTGGAAGATGCGGACCAGCGCTTCATCCAAGGCCGCGTTACCCGAGGTCTTCTTGAGTTCCACCCGGGTGGGCGCCCCCGAGGCATCCACACTGAACTGAACCTCCGGACGTACCAACCAACCGATGCCCGGTGCGATGTGTTGAAGCACCTTGGCCTTCAGGTGCTGCACCAAGGCCTGCTCGCCGCCCACGAACCGGGCGTTGCGCAATGTGCCGTTCAACGCGGTGTCCAGTGGACGCACCAGGTAGACCTGATCGGAGAACAAGGCGGTTGGATCCAGGAAGGGTTCGCGGGCCGTGGTATCTTTCGGCAGCTTCAGCGGGTCGAAGGTCTTCACCGGTCCTTGGTCCCCGGTGGACGGTGAGGGGGGAGCGATCCGGGTGGATCCCACCGACAGGAATGCGATGCCAAGAACGAGCGCGAAGGCAGGAAGGTTCAGGGTGCTGGTCATGGTGTTGGCGTGTTGATGACCCAAAGGTGGGGCGGTCATCGGCCTACGAATGCTACGTAGTGTAAAATACTGTAAACACATCGTGAAACAGTGTGGGTCAGGCACTTGGGCGGGTACCTTCGGCGCATGATTGCGACATCCATCCGGCATTTGGTACTGGTTCTCGGCGCCCTGTTGCTGCCGGCCCTGGTGCACTCGCAACTGCTCGAACGGATCCCTCCGCGCGTGCATGTGGGCATCCGCACGATCGGGCACGCGGTGCTGCTGGCGGTCGGGGACAGCACCTCCTTGGTGCTCCCAGTGCAGCGCGAAGCCGACACCTACCTGATATCCTTCGGCGCGGAGTTCGGGTTCGTACCGGAGCGTGTGGCCGCTGTGGTGGATAGCGTGATGAAGGCGACACGGCTTTCGACTGACTACGTGGTGGAGGTGGAGCGCTGTGGAACGCGCGAGGTGGTACACAGCTACGAACGCAGCGCCGCCGATACGCTCAACATCATGCCGTGCACGTCGCGGGCCTTGCCCCAGGCATGTTACACCATGCGGGTCACCCTGTTGGATGCTGGGGAACACGACACGCGGTCGGCCGCTGCGCCGGTGGTGGTGACCAGTACCCCGACACGGCCCACCGGGTGGATCGTGTCGGGCATCCTTGTTCTACTTGCGGCGCTCCTTGTGATCCTCTGGTTCCGCAGGAAGGGCTCACCGGTGATCACCCATAGCGACACCGCGGTACCCCTGGGTGCGTTCCGCTTCGACCGGGCCAAACTGGAATTGATCATCCAGGACCAGAAGGTGGAGCTCAGCGGCAAGGAGGCCGAACTGCTCCACCTCCTGCACGGCAATGTGAACGAGACCGTGGCGCGTGAGGTGATGCTGAAGGAAGTGTGGGGCAATGAGAGCGACTACGTGGGCCGCACACTGGACGTCTTCGTCTCCAAACTGCGCAAGAAACTGGAGGCCGACCCCAACGTGCGCATCGCCAACATCCGCGGCGTAGGGTATCGCTTGATCCTGGACAACTGAGGACGTGCGGGCGAAGTCCGTTCACCGCAGTATGCGCATCCACCCTTGCACTGAACGATCGGAAGGTCTCTGCGCTCGGGGTCAGTCGATCCTAGCCCCTAAAAATTGACGAGGTTAGGGGCCGCATTCCAACCGCTCCCATCGTCGAGATCCAAACGAAATGCGCCAGTACATCCAGCACCTGAACACAGCTGCATCCACTAACCATGCCTTGCGCAGCCCCCGCTGTCAGGTCGTGGGGGAGGTGGTCCTGGAGATGGTCGTGCTCCGGTGACTATTAGGGCACAACCTTGATCGCGGTCTTCCCACCCAAATTGTCACTTCCGGCATTCAAGGTGCTCGCAACGCCGTTCTTCCAAACCCGGATGAAGTTATCGTTACCCAGCACGATCTGTTCCTGGCCGGTAACGTATACATCCGAGCCATTCACTGCTATACTGAAGGCCTGAGCCTTGGATGCTGTACCGTCCGTCAGGTTCTGTGCTACCCCGTTCGTCCAAAGTTTCGCAGCTGACTTCGACCCTCCGGGCACGGTGTGCTCAAGGCCACAAACGTGGACAACCCCGCCGCTCACGGCGATGCCCAGCGCTTCTTCCGTGTTGGTGCCCGTGGTCAATACCGTCTCTGTTCCGTTCGTCCACACCTTGGCTTTGTTCTGCCCGGAATGGTTCTCGTACCCCGCCACGTGCACCACGCCGCCCACCACTGTAATGGACATGGCAGTGGCTTGGCCGATGCTACCATCGGTCAGGAAATGTTCCACGCCATTCTTCCAATAGAGCGCACGATCACCTTTCCTGCCAGTGACATAGACATCACCGTTCGCGACATGGATGTCCGTGACCTGCCCGGCACCCAATCCATATGTTTCATTGTTCTTCGCGTACATGGCATAGGTGCTGTCGAGGACCGTGTTCCCGAATTCCGTGTGGACCACCTTACGGGTGTAGCACGTGTAAACATCCGCTCCATCCAAGAACACGGCGATCGATTGCTCGTAGAACCGCTTACGCATGGAAGTGTTCCCTTCAGGGATGTAAACACCATAGATCGTATCCAGGGCCACGGTCTGAGCGGCCCCATTGATCCAGTGGTCCCGGCGGAATACCAGTTGGTTATCCACCTGCGTGGTATGGTAGCCAACAACATGCACATCACTTGAGGCGACGTCGATATCGCGTGTGTGAGTACTCTGCGAAGCGGAAGGCAGCGTGCTTTCCGTACCGTTGAACCAGACCTTCGCCACCATGGTTCCGCCGACGTTCTCTGCCCCTGTCACGTACACATCCGCACTTGAAGACGCTGGAGGCGGCTCCGGGTTCGGTTCCTCGGTGGTTTCATCCTTCTTGCAAGCCACCAGTGATGATGCTAGCCACAGGACTTGTAAGTGGAGGGTGGGGAAACGAAGCATGATCATGGCGTGATACGACCAAAGATAAGACCCCGTCCAAGCCCAGCTTCACGTGTGCTCGCCTGGGCAGGCCGTCACTCCAACACCACCCGTTGGGCATACGAGCCTTGGTCGGACCGTAGCGAGGCCGTGCTTTCTCTAACTGGCGTGGGGGGCCAGTGGTCGCCAGTTACCTCTGGAAGAGACCGAACGAGGCCCGACCCTCACGCAAGTTGAGTCGCTGAACGATCCTGCCAGCTCGCGGAAGCGATCTACTCCTTCACCACGTTGAACACGAAGCTGGAATCGCGGGTGGTGGCGCGTAAGGTGTAGACGCCGATGCTGAGCGCAGAGATGTCGATCACGCCTGAACTGCTTCCCAGCGTGTGGTGCGCCACCCGTTGCCCTTGCGCGTTGTAGAGCGAGACCATCATCACGTCCTCTGTACTCGATAACGTCAGGAGATCTTGAGCAGGGTTCGGGAACAGGGAAAGGTTCGACACTTTGCTCTCGTTCGTGGTGATGCCGGTCCCTGTCTCGAACAACAATTCATCGAAGTACACCACCCACCCGTTCGCGGCAAAGGGGGACTGATCGTCCCAGCCGGCGACGTACTCCCCGTTCGGGGAAATGGCGATGGCCGTGCCCATGCGGTCGTTCGGTGCGTTGACGTCAAGCCCGTTGATCAGCAGGACATCCCGTAGGAACCGTGGCTGACTGCTCAGAGCGGGATGGTAGATGATGGCGTCGCGCAACAAGCTGCCGAACTCGCCGAACTTCTGCGCATATCCCACGGCGACACCATTGTTGGATACGCTGGTGAAGGTTGCCGCGATGTAGCCGAAGGGAATGTCGAAGGTGGTGAACTCGTCCGTACCGCGGTCGTAGATGAAGGGCTGGTTATCGAAGTCGCCGACCATCACCGAGGAGGCATTGATGTCGTTCACTGCATTGGTGCTGAACTGGGGCAGTGTGGTGCCGACCGGGATTATCTCCAGGTCCGGCGTGATGTATACTGGTATGCGTCGCGTTCCACCGCCCAGACCCCTCATCATCCGCCCAGCCACCGATGGTGCCATCGTTGGTGATCACATAGCCGGCCACCGCTTCATACGCCGGGTCGAAGATCTCCGTGAGCACGCCGGTCTGGGTGTTGTACTTGAAGGTGCCGAAGTCGCAGCAGCCGATGGACATCTGCCCGGTGACCCACACGCCGTTGGGCGAGATACCGAACGTGGAGAACGAGGACTCCGTTGGGTTCGATGCCGGGAACCAGCCGATCGGGTTCCACACGCCGTCCCGCTTGTACCCGGGTTGCAGGATGAAATTCGGCTCGTCCAGGAACATGGACCCGGCCACATCGCCATTGTTGTTGATCGAGACCATCTCCGTGGCTTCAGTCTCCATCGGGGTCCACACCTCGGTGGCGAAGTCGAAGTAGGCACCACCACTCACCGCCACACCATTGTCGTTGATGTCGTTGAACCGGCTCCCGAACGAACTCGCGATGTAGTAGTCCATCTGGGCGAAGGTGATGGCCGCATAGGCGCAGCCGGTCAGCAGCAGTGCGATCCGGGTGTAAGGACTTCTCATGGGTTCGGGGTTGGTCGTGGTTCCCAACAAAGGTAGACGCCTCCGGATCGGTCATGGACCCGGTTCGCGATGACCTTGAACACTCAAGGAGCAGTCCGCGATCGGTCCTCCACGTAGTACACCGTATCCCTGCAGATCAAGCCGCATGGGGTCTCGTGTACCACCATGAGCCCACGCCGACCATCGGCCATGCGGAAGGGGAGGCGCATGAACAAGTCGATGACCGAGGACCCTTCGATGTGTAGAATGCTGCGGTCGCCTCGGCCTACCGCGACCATGCCCCCGTGTTCGCTGATGCGCCACACCGCGCGATAGTCCCCGCTCGTCGTATCCAAGGCCTCTTCCCCCATGATCATGTTCGTGCGGAAAGCGGCGAAGTCCGCGCTGTCCGCAGCACTGGCCCAATGCGGCTGACCGAAGGGGAAGGCGTCTAGTTGATCAGTGGTCGGATCCTGTGCGTGGGCCGCTAGCGGCAACAGCAGGAGGAAGGTGAGGAGGTTGTGCATCGTAGTGTGCGGTACACGGATCCGGGGGATAGGTTCACTGCCGCGAGGACAGCCACGTACTTGGATGGTAACCTCAGCGCGGGGATCGGCGCATCACACAGGTAGCCTCAGGTCGTCCATCACTTCCCACCGATCCGGTGATCTCGTGCACCCAACACCGCCTTCGCACGATCTTCGCTGCGCATGCGCTACCACGTCCATCCGGCACCCCACGACCTGGCCCACGTGGTGCGCTTCTTCTGGACCGTGGAAAGCGAGGCTACCGGTGATGTGCCACACCGCTTGACCGCCGAGACCTGCCCCAACCTGGTGTTCACGGTCCAGGGCGCGTTCACCGAGGCCGATGGTCGCGCGGCACCACGCGCGCACCTCGCGGGTGCGTTGCAGGCACGGGCGGACATGATGGCGCACGGGCCTTTCCGCTTGATCGGCGTGTACCTGTGGCCGTGGAGCACAGAGGTTCTTTTCGGCCAAGCGGCAGAAGCGTGTATCGGCCGTTTCATGGACCTGCGCACGTTGGCACCCGATCTGGCCCAATTGTGTAGCACATGGCCCGAATGCGATGCCGATGTCGAACACAGCCTTGCCACGCTCACTTTCGGCCTGCGCAGGTTGGTGGACCCCAGCCGTGTACCCGCCGAAGCCATGCAGCACGTGGTGCATGAAATGTTGGGCGCCCAGGTGGACCGCTCCATCGATGACCATGCCGTGCACTGCGGGCTCGCCCGGCGGCAGTTCGAACGGCGCTTCAAGGCATCAACAGGTTTCCCTCCCGCGCTCTTCCAGCGCATCGCACGGTTCCAACGCACCTACCGTATGCTGGAGGACGGTACCGCCACCTCGCTCACGGACATCGCCCTCGCCGGCGGCTACTTCGACCAGTCCCACTTCATCCGCGAGTTCAAACGCTACAGCGGCCTCAACCCGCGCGATTACTTCGTCAAGGCCCCCGACAAGGTGGACAACTTCTTGCGGCTCGCCAGCGCACCACGCAGCTGAGGCCATTACGCGATCGTCCAATTTTGCGGCCACCTTGCGCCCGTGCTTTGCATCATGAACGCACCGCGATCCCCGCCGGGCACCACCGGCTTACTCCTTCCTCGTCGCTGATGCCGAAGCTTTCATCGCCTTCCTCAAGCAGGCTTTCCAAGCCACCGACCGCGAGATGCACCGTGACGATTCGGGACGCGTGATGCATGCCGAGCTCACCATCGGCGACAGCGTGCTCATGCTGGGCCAGGCCTCCGGTGAATGGAAGGCGGCAACCATCATGAACTACCTCTACGTGGCCGATACCCACGCCACGCACCACACCTGCCTCGCCGCAGGCTGCACCGAACTCTACGCACCACGCGATGAGCAATACGGCATGCGCAGCTCCGGAATACTGGACAGATGGGGCAATACTTGGTGGCTGGCGCAGCCGGTGGGGTAGGTGAGGGTCCCACGGGTTCAGCAGAACGGCTGCCGGATGATGGTGCGCAACTTTTCCGGTGCGGAACGGCGCGCATCGCTCAGGTAGATCTCGCGGTGCCACCCGCGCATCACCTTGCCTTTGGAGCGGATGAAGGCGTGGAGTTTCGCGATGGTCGGCCCTTCGTCGGCATAGGGTCCGGTGTGCAGCACCTGCGCACAGGGGCCTTCGGTCATGTCCTGGATCCGCACCAGGTCCATGGCGGGGAGCACCTTCTTCTTGCGTCCCAGTTCGGCCTTCGCCGCCTTCAAAGCCTTCACCGTGACGATGGACGGTTGCATGATCATTGCCGTCCACTTCCACTTGTCCTTGCGCGCTTGCTCGAAGTCGTCCATGTCGTCGGCCCACCACAGAGCTTCCAAGGGCATCACCGTATAGTCGATGGCCTCGGCGCCTTGCTTGAACATGAACTTGAGCGTGTAGCTGAGCCCATACAACGTGGTGATGGCATCGGCGAAGGCCTGGCTGGTGTTCGGGTCCCCCTGACCTTCGATCATGAGGTAGCGCAGCCGTGGCACTTTCACCAAGGCCGGCTCAACGGTGGCCTTGTACAGTGCAGCATGGTCCTTCTTCAGGTCGAGCTTCTTCATGACAGCAAGCTAGCGGGACCGCTGCTGCCAGGAAGTGATGCCCGTCATCTGGCCACCGGCGAACGAAGTGTCTGGAACGGCGCTCCTGCGGCCGCTGGGGTTCATCGGGCTGCTCCCGGATCCATGTGCTCCGCCAACCAGGCCAGCGCCGAAGGTTCATCGTCGAAGGTGCGCAGCGGGAAATCGGTCCGGAAGTAGGTCGCGTAGAGGGCACATAATTCCTTGTGCATCTTGGTGTTCGTCACGATCGCGAAGACCTTGGTATAGGAACTGGCATCGGTGCCCTTATAGTGGTCCGAATTCATGACGTTCAACTCGAAATCGATGTCCTCCGGTACGGTGGCGAGCACGGCGGTGGGTTTGTTCGCGGCGAGTTGCTTGCGTGCCGCACGGACCTCGGCCAACCCCTTCACCGAGAGGATCACTCCGGGCCGGAACCGGACGTGGATCAGCTCGGTCTCGTCGCATTCCACGATGGCCAGTCCGGTTTCGATCGCGCGCATAGGCATGACGGCGAATATAGTGGCGGTTATGTTCCTGGGCAAGGGCACCGGGTGCGTGGTGCCCATCCATTGTGGATACTGCTCGTTGATCCGGATCACCCCCGTGGCCGCACACACTAAGGACATTTGGGCAGATCGTTTGCCCCGCCTGATCGACCGTTACATCCGCACGATCCGCTGCGCCTTCACCACACGGCCATCCACTTCCAGCACACTGAGGTAGGTGCCCGCAGGTGCCTCCTTGCCTGAGGCATCCCGACCATCCCATTGCGTGGTATATCGTCCCTGGTCCTGCTGGCCGGCGATGAGCATGCTCACTTCGCGTCCATTCGCGTCGGTGATCAGCACACGCACCTGCGCCGAGCGGAACACGTTGAAGTGGATGCTGCACCGTTCCGTCATGGGATTGGGATACACCGGCAGCAGATCGCCGTCCGTACCAAAGCGGTTGGGCTTGATGCCCACGGTGCCATCCAGTACGATGTCGAACTGACCATCGAGCTGGTCCTCTCCGATGCTGTTGAGCGGTATGATCCGTTGAGCCGCGTCGGGCTGCGAGGCCCATGGATCAGCAGCGATGTAGGGGTCACCCTCGAAGTACAACTGGGTGATCAGTCCTGGAAAGCCCGGTTTCGTCACCTTGAAGTGGATGTGCTTCGGACGGTACTGGTTCCCGTTCAGGTATGCGCCCGGCAGGATGGTCTCGAAGGCGTAGAGGCCATTCTCATCGCTGAACACCGTGCCCCGTAACAGGAAGTTCTGCGAGGTGTCATAGACCGCAGCGGCGTTGGCCTGCCACACTTCGATCTTCACCCCTGATATCGGCGTTTCGCAGTCGTTGGCAAGTGTCGTTCCGCTGATGAAGAGCCGCGTGCCGGGCTCGCCGGGCTGGGCCACCTGCGCGGTGTTGGGCGAGCCGGGCAGGTAGAAGGGGCCTTGGATGTCATCCGTGGTGGCCGCACATCCACCACCCGGTGCGAGCGGGGTGCCGAAGAGGTCGCGGGGGATCAACAGAGAGCCCACACCCAGTAGGGAAGAGGCCCGCAGGAATTGGCGGCGGTCAAGGCCTTTTATAGGACGGGATGGACGTTCGTTGGTGCTCATGGGGTCAAAGGATCAGGATCCGTTGTGTGAAGATGCGTCCATTAGGGGCTGCAACCCGCAACAGGTAGGGTCCCGCTGCCCGTGCGCTGGCATCCAGCATGGTTTGTGGGCTGCTCGTGCGGGAGTTATGGGTAATGCGTCCAGTGGCATCATACAGTTCCACGGCCCCGATGCCGGATCCATCCGCTGTGGTGACGGTGATGCTGCGGTCCACTACGGAAATGATCGGAGCGGCATCGGTCATTTCGGTGATAGCGTTCAAACCAGCGATGCAGGGTCCGAAGTATCGGAAGGGTAGCAGGTTCGGCTGGCTTTGGAAGAAGAGGGACCAAGGGCCGTTGGTAACTCCATCGTTACGTGTCACGCCATACCGGTAACTGCCGGTAGGGCCGTTGGTCTGCTGAGCGCGCAGCGTGTAATCGCCGGCTGGCAAGCACACCTCTTCCTCGTCCATCTGCACGGTGGTCGTGCTGATGTCCCAAGTGCCATTGCTCACGGTGGCACCGTTGACATCCGTGATCTGCCAGTTGAAGCTGGCATTGACCACCGATCCCGTGTTGAAGAAGTATACACGGAAAGGCGTGCAAGCTTCTGCCGGACAAAGGCTCTCCGACAGGGGGTAGGTGCATGTCTCAGTACCGTTCATCCCTTGGTGTGTAAGCACCAGTGTGCCGGTGAAGGAGGGAGGTGGCAGCAGTTGTCCGGGTTGCAACACGGAGCTGTGTGTTTGTGGGTTGCTGCCGATACCGAAGAAGGTCACTTGTTCACGGGTGATGGTGTCTCCCCCGGCATCCACCAAATGGAAGGCGGGATAACTGAAGAAGCTGCCTTCTGCTGCCTGGGCCACCACCTCGATGGCGGTGTCATTGAAGGCGGCGTAGGTGACGGCATTGATGATGAGATCCGCGCAGGTGCCTTGCGCGAAACCATGCGTTGAATGCAGCACCAACGCCAAGGCGAGCAGGTTGGTAGGAAGGATCGGTGTTCTCATGGGGTTCAGATGAGGGTTCCAGATGCGCATGGGATGCTTGTGTTTGATGATCACAAAGCTCCTCGATGCTCCACCCGCCCTCAATGGACGGATACGGTCAATGCTGGTACTTTTCCCGGACATGCTCCCGGTAGGCCACCGGCGTCATGCCTTCGGCCTTGCCGAACCAGCGCGAGAAGTAGGCGGGGTCCTTCATGTTCAACAGGTAGCCCACTTCCTTCACGGAGCGCTCGCTGTGCAACAACAGGCGCTTGGCCTCCAGTAACAGCCGGTCGTGGATCACCGCACTGGCCGTGCGCCCCAGCCGCTTCTTCACCAGCTCGTTCAGGTGATCGGCACTGATGGCCAACTTATCCGCGTAGTGCGTCAACTGCCGCTCCTCCAAGTAGCCGCGCTCCACCAGGTCCTGGAAGCGGCGCACAGGGTCGTGTTCCTCCAAGGGTGGTGTGCTCAGCGCGTTGCCCTCGCGCACCCATTGGGCACACTTGATCAGCAGGATGGAAAGGTAGCCGCGCACCACATCCTGCATCACCGCTCCGCCTTGCCCCAGTTCTTTTTCGATCCGCGCTACCAGTTCAATGGCCTCGTTCACCTGGTCCGCGTTCAAGGGCACGGAACAGGGTCTGCCCATGCGGGTGAACAGGTCGCCATGCACGCTGCCGCCCAGGCCCAGAAAGGCCTCCTGTCCGAACTGCACCACCACGGCCCGCATGTCCGCCGTGCGGCTCAGTTGGTGCACCTGACCAGCGCCCACCAGGTGCATGCCCGGCGCCACCACCGTGTGCTGCTCCAGGTCGATCATGTGCGTGCCGCCGCCTGTGGCGAAGAAGAAGAGCTCGTCGTAATCGTGCCGATGCACCTCGTTGTGTACAGGGCTGTCCACGGGCACGATGTGCTCCACCCGGGCCGGGGCATCGGAACCGTGCTCCAGTTCATGCGTGGGGATGGTGTAGCTGGCCACGGTGTGAAGATGCGGTATCATCGGCGAACGTTGCTTCAAAGGTGCAGGCGCCCCGATCATGCATGACCTAGCGCCGCTCGAAGAACCGATCGTGGGAGAACACCAACCTCCAACGAAGCGATGGATCGTGTAGGCCGGACCATTCGCCTTCCGTTAAGCGGGCCGTTGGCATTGGTGGTAAGGTTGGTGGCCCACAGGATCGAGAATTGGAACAGGGCGCGCATGCGGAATGCTGTGGACAGGGAACAGTTTGGACGTTCGAGCGGTATGGATGAATTCGGTTTTCCGTCCCTTTGGCTTCACCTAGTGCATGAAGGAAACCGGCCTAAGCAAAACCAGCTGGCT
The DNA here is from genome assembly GCA_016718655.1 of Flavobacteriales bacterium. Lineage (GTDB taxonomy): Bacteria > Bacteroidota > Bacteroidia > Flavobacteriales_F > PHOS-HE28 > PHOS-HE28. The sequence goes on from JADKCV010000019.1 coordinate 35,181, forward strand.
ACATTTGACAAGCACCCATCCAGCGCGAAACCACATGCATCTGAACCTTTTCGCGCTACTCGTCGGGAGTACGCTCACGGGTTATTCCCAGTCCACGCCAACGACACCCGCATCAGGGTCCGTGCGCTTCGAGGAGAACAAGGGCCAGGTCATGGACCAACACGGCCACGGCCGACCGGATGTTCGCTTCACGGGTTCCACGCAAGGTGTGGACTTCCACATTCGGACCACCGGCATCAGTTATCAGTTCACGCGGGTCGATGGCCTGCGGTCCAGTAGCACGGATGCCGAACAACGACCGGGTTCGCCACGATCAGGTGAGGCCCTGATGGTCCCCGAGACGATCACCAGCCACCGTATCGATATCGACTGGCTGGCCGCCAACACCGATCCAAAGGTGCGCCCCGCAAGGGAATTGCCGGGCTACGCCAACTACTACAACGTGCCTGCGAACGATGCACCAGCGCTCCTGGTGAAGGCCTACGGCAGCGTGGTCTTCGAAGATCTGTGGAACGGTGTGGACCTGGAGTACCACGCGCGCTCCGGCGTTCTGGAAAGCGATTGGACGGTGCAGCAGCCGGAGGACCACACGAAGATCGGATTCACGGTGCGCGGTGCCGACCTCCACGTGGATGAAGCCGGATACCTGATCATGACCACGCCGTTGGGCAGCTTGCGCGAAGGCCGATTGAGCGCCACACAACGCGGTGTGGAACGCCCGGTGCGCTGGGTGGTGAAGGGCAATGTGGTTTCCATCAGCGTTTCGGATCTTGAACCGAACGTGCCCCTGATCATCGATCCACCGACACGGATCTGGGGTACCTACCTGGGTGGGAGCGGCTACGAATGGCCATGGAACGTGGTGAGCGATGGTCTTGGTGGGGTCTATGTCGCGGGGTCCACACTATCCGCCACCAACATCGCCACAACGGGCGCACACCAGGTGACCTTCTCCGGGCAATTCGATGCTTTCCTCTGTCATTTCGGAGGGAACGGCATCCCCACTTGGAGCACTTACTACGGAGGCTCCGATGATGACTTCGGCCGCGATTGTGCGGTATCGCCGATCAATGGAGACGTGTTCTTTTCCGGCGCCACCATCTCCGGAACGGGGATCGCCACAGCAGGTGCCCACCAAGAATTGCCGTGTGGCACATTGGATGCGTTCATGGTGCGTTTCACGACGGAAGGACTGCGCGTGTGGGGCACCTACTATTGCGGCATCGACATTGAAGAAGGCAACGCCTGTGCGGTGGACGAGCTGGGCTATGTGTACATGGCCGGCTGGACACTCTCCGAAGATTCCATCGCTACGCCCGGCAGCGTCCAAGCGGTCCATGGCAGCCCCAATAACATGGATGCCTTCCTCGTGAAGTTCGACACGGCAGGTACACGACTGTGGGGTACTTACCTGGGCGGCGCAGGGGAGGATCGCGCTTACGACTGCGCGGTGGACGCGCAAGGCGCCGTCTACCTATCGGGCCGCGCGGAAGAGCTGCAGGCCAGTGCGACCACGGGTGGGCACCAACCTGCGTTCGGTGGGTTCGTGGATGCCTTCCTGCAGAAGTACGACAGCGATGGGGCCTTGCTCTGGGGTACCTACTACGGAGGTCCGGACCTGGACACGTGGGGATACTGCGCCGTGGATGAGGACCACGTGTACTTGGCGGGCACCACCCTGTCGGATTCCGATATCGCCACACCAGGTGCCCATCAAGTGGTCGCTACATCGCCGGGCTCGTTCGACGATGATGGCTTCGTGGTACAGTTCGATCACAACGGGCAACGCAATTGGGGCACCTACTTCGGCGGGCCTGTCGGGGAGGCTGTCCTCGGCATGGCTACCGACGGCAATGGCAGCGTGCTCATCACAGGCTTTACCACCTCCAGCAGTGGAATAGCGAGCCTCGGTTCCTACGATACCAGCTTTGGCAGTTTGGATGAAGGCTTCCTGGCCAAATTCACCAGGACCGGTGCGTTGCACTGGAGCACCTATTACGGCGACAATAGCAATGACGTGGGAAAAGGCTGTGCTGCGTTGGGCGGGGATATCGTGTACATGGTGGGCTACACGTACTCCACAGCATCGATCGCTTCACCGGGCGCGTACGACACCACCAATGACGGGCCCAACGACATGTTCCTGGTGAAGTTCGATGGTTGCGACCGCGGCCCATCGACCTGCAGCCCAATGCGGTGGCCAGTTGCGGCAGGGATAGCGTCCTGCTTACCGTGAGCGCTGGTTTCGATTGCACGTGGAGCCCGCCTGATGGTCTTTCTGCTGCCACTGGCAACAGCGTGCTTGCCTTGCCTGCTGCGACCACCACCTACTTCGCACGGCACATCGATACCAACGGCTGCGCTGCAGTGGACAGCGTGATCTTCAACGTCACCACCATCGATACCGCCGTGATCCTCACCGGCACAATGCTTTCCGCTGCGCACGCGAACGCCAGCTACCAGTGGATCAACTGCGATAGCGCACTGGCCATTCCCGGCGCCACCGCACAGACCTACACCGTCAGCGAGGTCGGCTCCTACGCCGTGGGCGATCGAACTCAATGGCTGTGCGGACACCAGCGCGTGTGTATTGGTCACCGGCACGGGCATTGCCGATGGACCGTCCGGTGCGGTGTACCACGTGGCACCCAATCCGACCACCGGCCTCATCGTGGTTCATGGCCCCGCCTTGGGGTCCTATCGCATTGAATTGTTCAACACCATCGGCAGCATCATCCATGCGGAATGGTCCACATCCGAGCGCCACGAACTGCACATCGAACGCCTGCCTGCCGGCATCTACTGGTTACGGATCAATGAAGCGGTGGGCTTCAAGGTGATCAAGCAGTAGTGGAGTGGTTCGCTTGCCAACGTAGCCGCCTACGTGCCTCACCGCGGTAATGCAGGCCCGATCGACTTGCAGGACGAGGGGTAGCATAGGGGTGCGATCTTTCCGGAGAACGCCGCTTCAGCGATCAACCGCCACCGTTCCCGCGGGACTGTTCAGCCTTTGATGAACTTCCGCATGCCCAGCGACACACCTTGTCCATCCTGCAAGCCCACGAAATAGATGCCCGGCTCCAACTGGGAAACATCCAGCGGTTGGCTGGTCATGAAGTTGGCTTCGCTGTGGACAAGCGCTCCTGTCGTGCTCCTGATGGTGAGCGCATAGGTGCCGCGTGGTGCTTCGATCCGTAACTGGTCCGCAGCCGGGGAAGGGAATAGGATGAAGTCGCCCGCGTTGGCGGCCGTGCCTTCATCCACGGCGGTCGCGATACCCGGGTTAAAACCGATGACGTTCCAGTTCCCGACGAATATGCCTGGAAAAACCTCCGTTTCTTCCCAGTACAAGGTGTTCGTGATCAAGCAGGTAAGCCCCGAAACGGGATTGGAGATCACCACGGTCACGAACATCGAATCGGTGATCGGCACCGTGTGGTCGAAAAGGACCAAGCCTTGTTCGAACGCATCACCCGATGTGGTGGTCTCGAACACAATGTCCCCGGAAGTAGTGGTCACCTGCCACGCACACTCGTTGGCGAAGCCCGATGGCAGGATGAAGAAGCCTGGATGATACAATTGGACATAGCTGGTATCCGAGGAGGAAATACTGACATCCATGTTCTCGCACTGGCCCAAGGATGCGGAACTGGCAGGAGGAAGGCGACGACGGTGTAGAGGTTTTTCATGGGGCGAACTGGATAGGTTCACTCATGTGAACAGTTGAACGGCCTTTTGGTTGGCCGAGTGGCTGCCAGAAGCGTCGGAGTAATTGGATTCCTTCGTCCTACAGGGTTAGCGATCCGATAACATCAAGGTGATGTCAGGGTCCGAATGACTGTATAAGGGGGCGCGGCCGAATACTACGCGAAGCGGGCGTGTCCTGCGTATCGCGTGAACGAGCGCGTCACCCTCACCTCCGGATCGCACAGCGTTGGGGCTGGCATCGCGTATCGACCGTCGCGCGTTCCATCGAGCTGACCGGCGATGGCCACCGCGTCGGAAGACCTCGCGCTTCATCTGCAAGCCGAACAGCACTAATTGCTCACGTCGTAGCGCACGAGGTCGTAGCAGGTTTCCCAGTGGGTTGAAGGCGAAGAACTCGTAATAGCGCACCGCCCGATATCCTCGGCCATGGGATAGGACCGAGGCCGCCTCCAATCGGCCATTTCCGGAAAGCCGCCGATGCTCGTGATCTCGGCCTGCATCTTCAAGGTGCTGAAGGTTCCAGCCTGCACGGTGATCGACTCTGGTGTAGAGTACACGGTATAGTCCAACTGGACGCCCACAGGACCTTCCACTTCCGTGTAGATCGATTGATCGGGGATCGCGCAGAGCACGACCTCATGGTCCACCAGTGATCGCATAGCCAGCCGAGAAAGTCGCGCCGCAGTTCTGTCCAGATCGGCGAAAGGGTATTCCGGTGCACGACCGCATACGTCTCACCGTTCCGACCGAATCCCCGGTAATGAAAATGCTGTCCAAGCCGAGCACCTGAGCCACATTGTCGATGGAGTCAACGCGGTACTTCTGGTACCCAGTAATTGCCAACAGCCAGGTTGCTGAACGCAGCACGTTCCAGGTTCTGTGGCGGTGGTTCCGGTAATGGAGCAACAACGTCCTCGTCGGCTGGCGGGCGGCGAATGTAGTCAAGGCAAGGGTGAGAGGGTGAACCGGGTGGTGGGTGGCATGGTGGTGGGGTTAGTGGTTGCGTAACGGGCGTGGTGCAGCTATTGCCTTCAGCGGCAGGTGATGCTCCATCGCTGGATGATGGAACCGCGGCCTCCTTGATCGAGAGCGGTTGCGAGCACTGAAAGGCAAAAGCCGCCTTCCTATCTTGCCTCAAGACGCTCCAACCCCTGTTCGCTAAGGCGACCGTGATTCGTAGCCCGGCGATGCAGAACATCCACCCAAGCGGAATTAGCCCCTACCTCTGCAGTAGCCACTTGCAGCCGATAAGGGGCCGCAAGGAAGGCAGTGGGGCACCGTCGGATCGAACCAATGATCACGGACCCGACAACATGAGAACTACCCGTACCATCATGCGCCACACCGTCTTCGCCACAGCCTTGATCATCGTTTCCTGCACGGCACAGGATCGTCCCGAACAACAGGTGGGTGAACAAGGCCTTCCCGGGTCGGATACGCCACGCACCAGGAAGCGGTCACGGACATCACCTCAAGCACGGGTTCGCAAGCGGTCTCTTGGATAAGGACGGCGTCCTCTGGTTCAGGACGCTCCGGATCCGGCGTTTTCCCGCTACGACGGTAGCGCATTCAACCAACTCACCGCGCCAGGATGGCCTGGCCTGCAACGCTAAAGTCCGACACCGTCCAAGACCAGGCGGAGTGCTCTGGTTCGTACCGCAAAGGGTTTGTGCCGGTACAACGGGCGCGCATTCACAGCCATCCCCTTGCCCTTCAAGGACACCACCGGCGGATGGCTCGATGAGATGTATCCGATGATCGATCCCAATGCCGTGCATGCCTTGGAAATGGATACGAACGGCGACCTCTGGATCGGGACCGCCGGAGAGTGGGGCCTATCGGTACAGCGGAAAGGCGTTCACGTCCTACCTCACGGAGATCGGAACAAAACAATCGGACGGCCGCACCTACTAGCTGGATCCCGTGCATCGAAGCGGACCAGAACGGACACCTGTGGTTCGCCTCACGACCCACGGTGGTGCCATGCGCTACGCCGATGGGAGCTTCACGCAGTTCCTTGTGAAGGATGGACTGAGCGAGGATATGGTCCGTACGATTTACACCGATCGGAGCGGTACCATTTGGTTCGGGTTCAACGGCAATCGAGCCAGCGGGTTGACCGTGTACAAGGAAGGCGCCTTCACCACCTATTCCACCGCGGACGGCCTGTGCGACCCGAGCATCCACGCCTTGCTCCAGGACGCCACCGGGAAGTTGTGGATCGGCAGCGGTAGAGGTGGCCTCTGCGTCTTCGATGGAACAACGTTCACCGAGGTCCAGATGGCCGATGGCGTTCCATTCGGTCATGTGCAATTCATCGTGGAGGATCGGGCAGGGGCCATCTGGGTCGGTGGTGGTGCGGGGTTGTGGAGGATCGTCAATGGATCGGTCGAGGGCATGATCCTGGTGGAATGAGCGATCGAGGCCAACTAGCTGGATGCGCTCGGCAGCGACGTCCTGCACAGGGCAGCCTACACATACAGTTGCAGCCTAGCGACGATGCTCGTGGTGTTCAAGGAACGTGATAGTTCATTCAATTTGAACATAAGGCATCGAAGGATCCCGAGGGATCGACGGCTGTTATTCAAGATCGATCAGGTGGATGGCCTCTTCTCCCTTCCTCCATCGCACTTTGCACAGATAAAGCCCTGACGTAGCGTCGTCCAGGTCCACAGCGTGCACGGTGCTCCACGCCGGTATCCGTTCTTGCCGCACCAGCTTGCCCGACAGGTCACGCACCTCAAGCACCCCGGCTGAGGGTTGGGCCGCATAGCTCAATGTGAACCTGCCGTTACTGGGGTTCGGGTATGCATTTATCGCGATCGGTGGCCCTCGTTCAGGGAGGCCCACATTGACGCCAAGACTGTCACAGATGCTTCCATCCACCGGCCCCAGGTGGTAGTTGGGGTGGTTGGGCAGGGAGTTGGAGAAGTACCTGGGCAGTTCCAGCTGGTGCTGCACCATGTTGCAACCCAACCCAGGCGCATCGGGGTTGTTGATCACATGCAGGTGCAATGTTCCGTTGGAGGTGGAGATATAGATCTTGCCATCGGGAGCCAGCTGCGCCATGTCGAAGACCGTGGCGAAGGGTGGGAAAGGAGAATAGAAGGTATCCCATTCAGCGATGAGCACCATGGAGCCGGCGATGTCCGCTGCCGTTACATCGTATTGGTAAGCGTCTATGTAAGAGAGACATACAAGTATTGGCCGCTCGGAGAGAAGGCGACGCCTCCTAAACCCTCACCATCAGATATCGGAATATGTACCGGATTGTAGAACTCACCTGTACAACGATCCACATCGAAGATCTCCAAGTCAGAAACCGACCAGTAATTGGCGAATTTGGAACCGTCTTGGGAAAAGCACCCTTGTCCTCCTTGCGGTTCCCAAGTTTCACCGATGTCCTGAATGAACGGCCCGTTGATACCAGTGGGGTCTACCAAGAACCTGTAGTAGCGTGCGGTGTTGGCTTGGTGGCAATAGACCCACCAATCGCGACCGTTACCATGGCGAACGGCTGTCAGCTTTCCCTGGTTCAGGTTATCGTCCAGAAGTATCTCGTTCTTGGAAGTCACACCACCTAAGTTGCTGTTCAAGCTCATATCGACCTGGGTCAGATACAGGTGCTCTGAGGTTAATTCGATGTCGTTGTCGATGGTATTGTGGAAGAGATAGTACCGCTGATTGTTGCCTGGGTCGGGGATGATCAGCGCGGCCTGATTGATGTGGATTCCTTCAGGATATTGGTCAGCGTACGGTCGGGGATTAAGCCCTGCGCCATTGAGCATGGTATCGCCAGTTTGCCTTCGCCTAAGGTAGCATCGTTCTGCACCAGCGCTCACGGCCCTCCGCCCTCGATAAGCACACGTGTTTGTGCGGAGCGTATTCCCCATCGGAGTTCGCATTGATAGAGCCCGGTGGCACTGGCCTCCATGGCCACCTTGTGCACTTGGCTCCACGCGGGGATGGTCTCTTGCAGTACAAGCCTGCCCGAGATATCGCGCACCTGCAGATCACCGGCAACGGGTTGTGGTTCATAGCTCAAGGTGAAGACACCATGGCTCGGATTGGGATAAGCAGCGAGCGTTAGCGGCGGTCTGCGCTCAGGGAGGCCCACATTGATGCCAAGACTGTCACAGATGCTTCCATCCACTGGCCCCAGGTGGTAGTTGGGGTGGTTGGGCAAGGAGTTAGCGAAGTAAGATGGCAACTCCAACTGGTGTTGTACCAGGTTGCAACCCAGGCCGGGTACATCGGGATCATTGATCACATGGAGGTGCTTTGTTCCATTGGCAGTAGAGATATAGATCTTGCCATCAGGGGCCAATTGCGCCATGTCGAAGACCGTTGCGAAGGGCGGGAAGGGGGAGTAGAATGTATCCCACTCGGCGATATGGACCATGGAGCTGGCGATATCGTCCGCTGAAATATCAAACTGATACGCGTCCAAGTAAGAGGAAACATAGAGCAACTGGGAGTTCGGGGAAAAGGCCACGCCAGCCACCGCTTCGTCATCAGCAATGGGAATGTGCACGGGGTTGAAGAACTCGCCGGAGCATCGGTCGAACTGAAGAACATCAAGATCACTCTCGCTCCAGTAGTAAGCGAATCGCGACCCATCCGGCGAGAAGCAAACCTGTCCAGCTTCGAATGGGCGCAAAACCCCGATGTCTTGCGTGCTGAGCCCCGAAATCCCCTCTGGGGTAATGAGCAACTTGTAATAAAGGGATGAATTCCCGCGGTGGCAAATAGCCCACCAATCCCGGCCGTTCGCATGTCTCACAGCGGTTAGTTTCCCCATGATCAGTGTGTCTGAAAGGATGATCTCGTTTTTAGAGACCACTCCTCCCATGCCGCCGTCCATGTCCATGTCAACCACTGAGAGGTAGAGCCTGAACGAGGAGAGGTTCTGTAGACTATCTATTGTGTTGTGTAACACGTAGTATTTGTTCTGATGCTCAGGCAGTGGAATGATCAAGGCAGCCTGTGTGATATGCAGACCATTTGGGTACTGCGTGGAATACGGACCCGGGTTCAAGCAGGCACCGTTGAGCATCGTATCGCCAGCTGCATTGGCGATGTATGCGCCGTTGGTGCTGAAAAGGAGGTTGCCGTTCGAGTCAGTGATGGTCGCGCAGGTGCGGCTGAAATCGATGTCGCGGTTGATGTAACTGACGACGAGTTCGCCGGTGAAGAAGTCCAGATCGGTACCGCCGAAGGGCTGTGGATTCTCGCCTTCCACGCCCCCCATCCAGAGGTTGTTCAAGCCCTGAGCATGTAAGCTGCAAGAGGTGATGAGGACCCCGAACAGGAAGGCCGCACGAGCGAGGAGGAAGAAGTTCGTGCGACGTTGCATGTTCAGTGTGCTCAGTGTACGTCAAGGAGTTTGCCTTCGCCTAAGGTAGCATCGTTCTGCACCAGCGCTCACGGCCCTCCGCCCTCGATAAGCACACGTGTTTGTGCGGAGCGTATTCCCCATCGGAGTTCGCATTGATAGAGCCCGGTGGCACTGGCCTCCATGGCCACCTTGTGCACTTGGCTCCACGCGGGGATGCTCTCTTGCAATACAAGCCTGCCCGAGATATCGCGCACCTGCAGCATCACCGGCAACGGGTTGTGGTTCATAGCTCAAGGTGAAGACACCATGGCTCGGATTGGGATAAGCAGCGAGCGTTAGCGGCAGTCTGCGCTCAGGGAGGCCCACATGGATGCCAAGACTGTCACAGATGCTTCCATCCACTGGCCCCAGGTGGTAGTTGGGGTGGTTGGGCAAGGAGTTAGCGAAGTAAGATGGCAACTCCAACTGGTGTTGTACCAGGTTGCAACCCAGGCCAGGTACATCGGGGTTGTTGATCACATGCAGGTGCTTTGTGCTGTTGGCGGTGGAGATGTAGATCTTGCCATCGGGTGCGAGTTGAGCTAGGTCGAAGAGCGTGGCAAAGGGCGGAAAAGGCGAGTAGAATGTGTCTCATTCGGCGATGTGGACCATGGAGCCAGCGATGTCCGTAGCCGTTGTGTTGAATTGGTAGGCATCAATGTCTGAAGAGATGTATAGCAATTGTCCGTTCGGGGAGAAGGCGACGCCGCCACCGCGTTCACCATCGGAGATGGGAACATGAACATGGTTCGAGAGCAGGCCCGAGCATCGATCGACGTCGAAGATGTCCAGGTCCGTTTCGCTCCAGTAGTACGCGAACTTCGACCCATCCGGCGAGAAGCAGACCTGCCCGGCATCCAAGACACGCACGACACCGATCACTTGGGACATCGGAGTACTCACACCTTGCGGGGTGACCAGAAAACGGTGGAACAACGCGCTGTTCGCTTGGTGGCAGAAGACCCACCAATCGCGGCCATTGGCGTGCCTTACGGCTGTGATCTTGCCCACCGTGAGCGTGTCCTCTAGAATGACTTGGTTCTTCAGTACAACGCCTCCAAGGCCGCCATCGAGCGTCATGTCTATATCCGTCAAGTAGAGACGATGTGCCGTCGCAGTAGGAAGGTCATCCACCGTGCTATGGAACAAGTAGTAGTTGTTCGGATAGTCAGGCTTGGGAAGGATGAGTGCGCCTTGGGCAATATGCAGACCGTTGGGATACTGAGCGGCGTATGGTCCTGGGTTGATGCCGGCACCGTTGAGCATCGTATCGCCAACTGCATTGGCGATGTATGCGCCGTTGGTGCTGAACAGGAGGTTGCCGATCGAGTCAGTGATGGTCGCGCAGGTGCGGCTGAAATCGATGTCGCGGTTGATGTAACTGACGACGAGTTCGCCGGTGTTGAAGTCCAGATCGGTACCGCCGAAGGGCTGTGGATTCTCGCCTTCCACTCCCCCCATCCAGAGGTTGTTCAAGCCTTGGCCGGGGAGAAGTACGCTGCTTGCACAGCTCCCGAACAGTAACGCCGCACGAGCGGTGAGGAAGAAGTTCGTGCGACGTTGCATGTTCGGGTGGTTCAGTGCACAACGATGAGCTTGCCTTTGTCGAAGGTAGCGCCGTTCTGAAACACGGTGAAGTGGTAGGCGCCAGGATCGAGGGGGGCGCTGCCGAGTGGAAGCGGACCTTCAGCTGAGCGAATTGCGATGCGGAGAGGCCCACTGGTTCGGTGAACAGTTGTTGGAACGCAGTGCGGATGTCGATGGCAGAGAGGGACATGCGTAGAAGGCAGGGCTCGCGGGGATGGCTGCCATCCACCAGAACTCCAGACCTTCGCCCACACCCACCGCCCTCATGCGCTCACTTTCTCTGCGTTCCGCACTCTTCCTGCTCATCGGCCTGGCCACCAGCGCCAGCGCACAAACCTTCCAGCAGCGCGCCCAGGCCGTGCTGGATTCCGTGTACCGCACCGACACCACGATGGTGGGGCTCATGCTGCACGTGGAAGCGCCGGACCGCGGCATCGCCTGGAGCGGCGCCAGCGGCCGATCCGCCAAAGGGGGCGAAGCCCTGCATACGGAAGCACCCTTCCTCATCGCCAGCAACATCAAGACCTACGTCTCCGCCACCATCCTGCGTCTGGTGGAAGAGGGGAAACTGACCATCGACCAGCCGGTGGGTCCGCTGCTCACCGAGCGCACGCGCGCCCTCTTCGCCAGCGATGGGTATACGACCGAGGCCATCACCCTCACGCACCTGCTTACCCATACCAGCGGCGTGGACAGCTACAACCTCTACGGCTTCATGGACAGCGTCATCGCCAACCCGCAACACCGCTGGACACGCGACGAGCAGCTCACGCGCACCGTGGTGCTGGGCCACAAACTGGCCGAGCCCGGCGCGCACTACGCCTATGCGGATGCGAACTACCTGCTCCTCACCGAGGTCATCGAGGGCCTCACCGGCATGCCCTTCACCCAGGCCATGCGCCAGCTGCTGCGCTACGAGCAGATGGGCTACACCCACACCTGGATGCCCACGCTGGAACCCATGCCCACCGGCACCCTGCCGCTGGTACACCAATACTGGGATGAACGCCAGATGGACAGCCACGCCATCGACATTTCCATGGACCTGTACGGCGGCGGCGGCATCGCTTGCAGCACGGCCGACCTCGCGCGCTTCAACCAGCACCTCTTCACCGGCAAGGTGGTACACGACCCAGCCGTGCTCGCCTCCATCCACACCACCGTGGTCACGCAGGACAGCGTGCAAAGCGGCTACCAGCTGGGCATTACCCCCAGCGGATCCGGAACAGACCGGCCTTCGGGCATGGTGGCTTCTGGGGTACCGAGGTGCTCTACTTCCCGGAGCTCAACGCCACCGTCAGCATCGCCGTGCTGGAGCGCGGCCACCGTGCCCTGCGGCATAGCGTGATGGAGCGGATCGTGGCGTTGATGGAGCAGTGAGGTGGTTGTGTCCTCGCGAGCTTTGTGATGGATTGGGCGTGCCGGCGCTCAAAAGCAGCGCCGTCGGGCTATCCGCAGTAGTCCTCGCTCGCAAAGCCTCGCTGTGGGCTACTTGCTGCTATCCCTCACGCGAAATGCGGGGTTGTCTGGTCAGATGGGTTGAGACAAGAGCGGTAAGGTTCGATGTTTAATCTCGGAGGATTAGAGACCGCGGAATTTGTCGTCTTTCACTTCCTGGTCCGCATCTTTGAAATAGGAATCCGACAAAGCTCTCAGTGTTCCAGCGAGGTATGAGTATCCATGTTCATCCGCACTCTGGGGCTTTTCCATTTCTCTGCTTGGAGCGGTACCATATCCCACCACCAGCAGAGTGAACACCATGTGAATTGAAGATTTCGATGCGGAGACCTTCTCGCATCCGGTCATTCTGCTTGCGATCTAGTTCTTCACAAAGCGCCTCAGGCCACAATGAGGTTTCCTTATCAATAGGGGAGTAAAACGACACCTCTCCAATCTGATATAGCGCGCTCTCCAAATGCCCTGACTCCGAGGACATACGCTTGACTTCCTCAAGCCACTTGGGAAGGGCCTCCGGATTGAAAGTTCCGTCTGGCATTGTCCCGGGAGCAACGCGCCATTCGCTGAGTAGTCGATAGGCATTCAATGCGATATCACGTTGATGCTGCGAAGGCTCCTTAGGGGCTGCCTTCTTTTTCTCAGACCGATACATGGCGCGAATGACCTCACAAAAGAAGCCTGGGTCATCTGCGAGACCTCTCGATAGAGTAATGGGCTGCGCGCCGCCGTGATGATCAAGTACTGACATGAATTTCCATTCGACAGCTAGCATATCCTTGCTATCCACATCAGTATTGCTCTGTAAAGCAGTGACGATCTTTCCTGGGGTCGTAGCCATCTACTCGCTCGTCACCTTTTAGATTCTTCCAGGGTGCAGCGCAACAGCATGTGGAATGGGTTTCTCGAGAATGGCCATGGAGCCAAGGCATTTTAGCGCTGCTCCTGACCGCCCAGAGTCTATCAATTTGTCCAGCGCGAAAGCAATGTCTTGATGTTTATCATATGGATGGGGATTGACAGACTGCCAGTACTCCCCTTCTTTAGCTCCGAGCAGGTTTGTTGCCCGTTGCCATGCATCATCGGTAAAGGGCAAGAACGCGAGTAGTCTAGCCAAGACCGACTTGTTAGTTCGAGTTGTAATGTGAGTATCGAACCACCCCCAACCTTGCTTTCTGATTCTGAGGAATGCAAATGCACCAGCCATCACGCGCACATTTTCATGCTTGCTTGAAATCATCTTGGGAATGATTTGATCATCATGAGCAAAGTCGGGTATTGATGCAAGAGTGAGTCCCAATTGCCATGGATTCTTCACGAGCATGGCAAATCGCGCCATGAGTTCAAGACCACCCGCTTTGAGCAACTCCAACACTGCTTCACTGCGATGGACATTGACCAAGGATTCTAAGTCTTCGTGCCTGTTGAACCTGAACAAGGCATACTCATCACCTGAGAATAACCTTTGATACCTGACTTCCGGCTTTGTGGGCTTCACGCGGTCTGCCGCAGCATCAATCTCCACCAGCTCTTCGTCCGTGAGCTTCCACGCATACGGTGTACGGAAGCCGCGATGTAGTGCAGACAGCTTGTTGAGCGCAGTCCAAATATCCTGTCGTACTTCCTCGGATAGCTTCATGGTATCATTGGAGGTGACGATAGTCAAGAGTTGAGACTTTGCTATCGGGGAGAGAAAGGCGTACTTCGAGATAAGAGTGGTGAGGCGATCGACACTATCGCCAACCAATGTGACGACCATCTCTGAATAGGCCCGACTGTCGTCCCAATACTGACCCATCGGCACTCCTTTGTCTTGTACTTCGGGCAGCCAATTCCGCCATTGTGGTTTTCGGCTCATTGAACTGCTTGTCCTACTTTCAGGGAGCAGGTCCAGCAACAATCTCCACCCGACGGTGGGTAGGTCACGTGCAATATTCTTAACGGCGGATCTCCTTTGTTTGTCAGTCGCCAGCGTTTTCGGCAACCATGGAAGGAGAATTGTCGCCAGAGAGTTCGCTGGACGGTTGGCGATTCGGCCTCCTGGATCTTGGGTGGCAAGCTTGGCAAGAACGCGAACTGCTTTATTGAAGTGTTCTTTGGGCCAAGCGAGCGTTTCCATTGCCCACAGCAGCCCCGTAATGCGTGAAGTGCCGAAGAAACCATCGCCCTCTTTCGAGCAAAGCGTTGCAAAGACCTTGGAATCTCCATCAATCATGCGCTCGACACAATCGAGAAAGGCGTTCGGTGCCGCTTCCGCAAGCAGTGGTAGAAAGGGGTTAAGTGCCGACCACAGCTTCCATTCGGCATCATGAAGTAGCTCACGTACTATTTCTGTGGCGAAGCGCTCAGAAAGACCTGAGGGAAGGGTAGGGAAAGCCTCCGGCTCTGAGCCGAGCATAGCCAGAGATTCGGCTAAGCCTTCTCTTACTAAGTATGAGTACTGAGGTCGCGGGCGATCGCGCTTGAAAAGCGACTCAATATCCGTGCTTTCGGGTTCTTCTACTACCTCCTTCAATACCTGCAATACACGCGGCCTCAAGACCGCCAAGTGTTCGGATGTGACCTTCGTGCCTATGGATTGGAGATACGCTCTATGGTCTTTGCATCGCCAACGCCCGTCTTGCTGGTCAAGCGGGCCAGCACTATCCTTCCAGATTTCTCGTGTCCGCTCCTGCCATTCGTCCAATGTCAATTGGGACAAGTTGCTGATGACGTCTGCGTCACCTGGTGCGTTCTCCTCCCAGCCACCTAGAAGCCCCAAAGCAACTTCGACGGTAGCGCGTTGAGCCTTCTTCGATTGAGGGGGAGAAGGAACGAAAGGCCATCCTGTAATAACGGCCGTTGACTTGATCGAGCCGCTAGGGAATAGCTCTGCGATTCCGAAAGGCATGTGGTCTGCAATGAACTCTCCTGCATGAGGGGCACTGTGCTGGACATGATCGTGTATTTGTCTCCAGACATCTGCAGGATCCTTCTGAGTCGCCAGTCCAATTAGAGACTGAACCAATGCTTGGGAGACACCAGCTTGAATGTCGAAGTCAAACCCAAGGAGTCTGAAGCACTTTAGGAATTCAAATATTTCCTCTTTGCCAGGCTTTCGCCCTTTCGCGTTCCCAATAGCATGTTCGAACACATCGAGGCGTGACCTCACGCCAGCACTTGTGAAGTAAGCCAGCTTCACCTGTGTGAAAAAGGTTTGAGAGGAGCCCGCTTGTCGTGCGAGTTCGAGGAGATCGCGCACTTCGCGACCTTCCTTCTCCGATAGAGGTCCCGTAATGAGAGCTATCACATCGCAGCTCCGATCGAAAACGTCTTTGTTGTTGAAGTCAATCCACGCGTCCGCTATCACTTGCAAAAACTGGCGGTCTTTTATTCGAATGGCTGGTCTATGTTTGATTTGTCCATAGAACCGTACCTGTCTGTTGCTTGCTAGATGCGTTGCATGAACAAGGACATCATCAACCTGCGCGCGGAGATAGCGGTTCTGGGCGGAAACTTTAGTGATGCGGCAACCATCAAGGCCAGGACACATGCCGCCAGCCATCATCAGCGCTACAAACGATGCTTGAACGCGACTCTCGAAGAAGACCGCCCCGTTTCCAGTGCCATACGGGCTAGTAAGCTGTTTCGGCTTACTCGGCATGGTTTGTCTGTAGCTCAGTGAACATCGGGGTTGGAGCACTTATTATATGCACCCTTAGCGTTCATTTCTATACCAAGCCAGTTTTCCTGTCAATTGCTAAGGCTCCAATATAACCCAAGTTGGCATTTCGCGTGACGGATTGAAGCGGGAAGCCCGCAAGCCCTGTAATCAGGGCGCGGACTTGCAGCGAAAAGCCGGACCCGGCTGCTCCCGAGCGTAGCCCTGCGGAGCGAAGGGATGAGCCGGGGCACGCCCTAAAGACCTACATCGAAGTCCCCCACGATGAACGCACCCTGCCACGCTGTGTACCTGCCTTCGTCCCTCCCTACTTTCGCTCCATGTTCCTCCGCCCGCTGCTCGCCCTCGCCCTGCTTACATCCTCCTTCGTTGCGCACGCGCAGGTGGTCGCCTGGGCTGCGCCCGTGGGCTATGGGGTGAGCAAGGCCGTGGCCGTGGATGCGCAGGGCAACGTGTACGCCTGCGGCAATGCCAACACCCAGGTGGACTTCGACCCCGGGCCCGGGGAGGCGCTGAGCCCGGTGGGCAGCGGGGTGAACGGCGACATCTACGTGGTGAAGTACAGCAACGACGGCGACTACCTGTGGCATTACCTGGTGGGCGGCAGCGGCACGGAGATCGCCAAGAACGTGGCCGTTGATGGCAACGGCGATGTGCTGGTGACGGGCTACTTCAGCGGCTACTTCGACTGGGACATGGGGCCGGATACCGTGGCCCCCGGCCCGGGCACGTACGATTGTTTCGTGCTGAAGCTCTCGTCCGCCGGGCAGTTCCAGTGGGTGCGGTCCATCGGTGGCCCCGGTGAGGACCAGGACCATGGCCTGGCGGTGGACGCGGCCAACAACGTCTACGTGACGGGCATGACCAGTTCGTACGTGAGCTTCGGCGAGGGCGACACCACCCTGCAGTTCGGCGGCGGCACCTGGGACGGCTACTACGCCAAGTACAGCGCGGCCGGCAGCTTCCTGTGGGCGAAGAGCATCACGGGCAGCGGCATGCAGCGCCCCTTCTCCGTGGCCTGCGCCGGCGACCGCCTCTACCTCTTCGGCAGCTGCAAAGGCAGCACCACCGTGAACGGCACGCACACGCTGAACCTGCCGAGCAACCCCATGGCCACCTACCTGTGCAAGACGGATACGGCGGGCGAGGTGCTGTGGCTGAAGAACCAAAGTGCCGTGGGCGACATGAGCGGGGAAGTGGTGCGCGCCACGGACAGCAGCGTGTACGTCTTCGCCTCGTTCCGCGGCACGGTGGACGCCGACCCCGGTGCGGGTGTGCTGGAACTGGTGCCGCCATCGCCCACCTACCCGCAAACGCTCTTCGCGCGGCTGGACACCAGCGGCAACGCGGTGTGGGCCCGTCAGTTGCAAGGCAACATCCACTTCGATTGTGTGGGCGACATCGCCCTGGACCCGCAAGGCGGCGTGGTGGTGACCTGCGCCATCGCACAAACGCAGGACTACGACCTAGGCCCGGACGAAACGATCCTGGCGCCGTTGCAGGCCAACGACGTCTTCACCGCGCAGTACACGGCCAACGGCGACTTCCAATGGGTGCGCATGGTGAACAGTCCGGAGACCTTCGACACCTCCAACGGCGTTGCGGTGGACGACCTGGGCAATGTGTTCATGACGGGCACCTTCTCGGATACGGCCGTGTTCTATCCGGGTCCTTTCGAGCCGCTCATTTCGGATGCGGGCAGCACCATCTACACCGTGAAATACGGCGTGGACCTGACCACCGCCCTGCGCGAGACCCCGGCCCACGCCACCCTACAACTGTACCCCAACCCGACCCGCGACCAGTTGACCATCACCGGTGCCTTCGAGCGCGGCGATGCGCTTTCAGTCCTGGATGCGGCCGGCCGCGAGGTGATGCGCCTCATCGCCCAAGAGCACGTGATGCAGTTGTCCGTGCGCGACCTGCGGCCCGGCACCTACACGCTGCATTGGACAGGGGCGAAGGGGCGGGGTAGTGCGCGCTTCGTGGTGATGTGGTGAATGGGGTGGCCGTGCGCGTGGTTTTTTTGCCCTGAGGCAGCAGGGGCGTCTATGACAGGCATTGCGGTGGGTTGAAGGGGGGCGGTTCGATCGGTGATGCCGATATTCGTTCATGCCCCGCGAATTGCCGCAACGCGCCACCATCCGTTGGCAGGGATACGATTACGCCAATGTGGGCGCGTATTACCTGACCATTGTGACCGATGACCGGCGCCCGTTGTTCGGTCGTATTGTGGATGGTGCATTGCAACCATCACCCATCGGTGAATTGGCCCAACGGTGTTGGGATGTGATCCCGGAACATATGCCACATGTGGGCATCGGGCAATTTGTTGTGATGCCGAACCATGTGCACGGGATCGTGGTGATACGGGATCGATTGATGGTTCCCGTAGGGGCCGATCATGATCGGCCCGGCATTGCCCCCGATAATTATCGGCCCGGTACCATGCCGGACCACGATACGCATGCCACGGCGCCCGATACCATTCCGGCAACGGATCCAACGACGCAAACCGGAATGGAAACCGCGAACGACGGAATACGGCCACCGCACACGGGCGCGATGACGTATCGGCCCCACACGCCCACACACGCCGGACGCCCCACTCAAAACGCATCATGCCCATCGTTCCCGTGGGTTCGTTGGGGCGCATCGTGCGGGCATACAAATCCGCGGTTACGCGCATGGCATACCGCGATGGGTTGTTGCCACACGGCACACCCGTATGGCAACGCAATTATTGGGACCGTGTCATCCGCGATGACGGCGAATACGAATCCGCCGTACGGCGGACGAAATACATCCGCGACAACCCGATGAATTGGAAAGGGATAGGTTCAACGAACGGTAACCATGCTGGCCGCTCATGATCGGCCCCAACACGCGACAAACCCGCCAATTGGAAAGATGGCCAGGTACAGGGTGATGATTATTCACCAGCGCGGTTATCTTTGAGCTTACACGCATACAATACCACCATGTTCAAACGTTTCCGCCTCCTGCCCTTAGTCATTGGGGTTCTCATGGTTTCCTGCGTCAATATGAAGGAGGTGATGAATTCATGGATAGGGCACAATTACACGGAACTGTTAGCTAGTTGGGGGCCACCTACAAATGTCTATGACGACGGGCAGGGTGGCCGAGTGCTCCAGTATATGGTGCAGAGTTCGTACACAATGCCCGGTAGGACATACACGAACTCGAATGCATATGTACAGGGGCAAGCGACCTATGATGCCAATTCAATTTGGGGGAGTGCTTACGGCCAGGGTTCTAGCACCACGACGTATGTTCCGCCTCAGACCTACACTCAGACGCGATATCGTACTTTCTGGATTGACCGATCCGGAACGATTTATCGCTGGCAGACTAATTAGTACTGGACAGGCCAATTCTAGTCACGCTCAATGTTTCCATCTCAAATTGTCCTGGAGTATCTCAAAGTTCTTTTGAGCGGTCCGGTAATGGCATCGGCTGTTGCGTTGACATGCATCATCATGTTCCGTGGAGACATTCGAAGCTGATGACGCGCATTGCCAAAATCAAGATTGCTGGAGGTGAACTGAAACTACTCAACAGGCTAGGACGCTGGCTGTTGAGAAGACAGAACCATCTGCCGAGCACTTGAAGGCAACACCACCACCTCAGATGAAAGGTGGCGAGTCGAATCAAACTGAGGCGCCGACTGCGGAGTTGCTTAGAGCTGAGAGGGCTCGCGCATACGTTTGGGAGTATCGTTACCTGAACCATTTCCTAGCACGCGCTAGTCAGCTTGTTCTCGATTGGCTCGCCGGTTCTGGTCAGCCCATAAGTGAAACCCTATATCATACTTGGTGGACACCAAACATTCCCGACCCTCAAGAGCGGGACGCAATACTCTTGGCTTTGAGTTCGCACTACTTAATCCAAAACAACGGAGGCTTGCTCCAAGTAACTGAGAAGGGCCACGAGTATATTGGGTGGCGAGGCGAGTTACCGCCATCTGCTGAATAACTGGTGGTTCGTGCTTTTCGCGTGAGCGATTGGAGCGGGTACCCCGCAGCGTGGTAATCCACGTGAGGAGTACGAGCGGAAAGCGCGACCCGGCTGCATTTTGGGCCGGGGCACGCCCACACTTCGACTCCGCTCAATGTGCGCTACGTCTGCAACACCCCATATTGAACTCCCGCGTCGCCGGGCTCTGGCTCGCCGCCTCGATCCCCAACGAGATCCACGTCCGCGTATCCAACGGATCGATCACCGCATCCAGCCACAACCGGCTTGCCGCGTAATAGGGGCTGATGGTCTCCTCGTACTTGCTGCGGATCCGGTTGAGCAGTTCGGCTTCCTTCTCGGGGGTGATGGTCTCGCCTTTGCCTTTCAGCGCGGCCACTTCGATCTGGAGCATCACCTTGCTGGCCTGCTCGCCGCCCATCACGGCCACCTGCGCGCTGGGCCAGCCCACGATCAGGCGCGGGTCGTAGGCCTTGCCGCACATGGCGTAGTTGCCGGCGCCGTAGCTGTTGCCGATGATGATGGTGAACTTGGGCACCACGCTGTTGGCCACGGCGTTCACCAGTTTCGCGCCGTCCTTGATGATGCCGCCGTGCTCGCTGCGGCTGCCCACCATGAAGCCGGTGACGTCCTGCAGGAAGACCAGCGGGATGTTCTTCTGGTTGCAGTTGGCGATGAAGCGCGTGGCCTTGTCGGCGCTGTCGCTGTAGATG
Source organism: Flavobacteriales bacterium (assembly GCA_016718655.1). Taxonomy (GTDB): domain Bacteria; phylum Bacteroidota; class Bacteroidia; order Flavobacteriales_F; family PHOS-HE28; genus PHOS-HE28. The sequence continues at coordinate 55,678 of JADKCV010000019.1, forward strand.
ACGCCGCCGAACTGCATCTCGCCCTTCTTGCTCTTCACCACCTTGCGCTGGTTGGCCACGATGCCCACGGCCCAGCCGTCGATGCGGGCGTAGGCGGTGATGATGCTCTGGCCGTAGCCCTCCTTGTATTCGGTGTACTCGCTGTCGTCCACCAGCCGCGCGATCACCTCGCGCATGTCGTAGGGCTTGGCGCGCTCGGTGGGGAGGATGCCGTAGATCTCCTTCGGGTCGGCCTTCGGCGCTGTGGCTTTCTCGCGACTGAAGCCCGCGTCCTTCGGCTTGCCGAGCTTGTCCACGATGGCGCGGATCTTCTTCAGGCAATCCGCATCGTCCTTGCACTTGTAGTCGGTAACGCCGCTGATCTCGCTGTGCGTGGTGGCGCCGCCGAGGGTCTCGTTGTCGATGTCCTCACCGATGGCGGCCTTTACCAGGTAGCTGCCGGCGAGGAAGATGCTGCCGGTCTTCTCCACGATCAGGGCCTCGTCGCTCATGATGGGCAGGTAGGCGCCGCCCGCCACGCAGCTGCCCATGATGGCGGCGATCTGCGTGATGCCCATGGAGCTCATCACGGCGTTGTTGCGGAAGATCCGGCCGAAGTGCTCCTTGTCGGGGAAGATCTCGTCCTGCATGGGCAGGTACACGCCGGCGCTGTCCACCAGGTAGATGATGGGCAGGCGGTTCTCGATGGCGATCTCCTGCGCGCGCAGGTTCTTCTTGCCCGTCATGGGGAACCACGCGCCGGCCTTCACGGTGGCGTCGTTGGCCACCACGATGCACTGGCGCTTGCTCACGTAGCCGATCACGACCACCACACCGGCGCAGGGGGCACCGCCGTGCTCCTTGTACATGCCATCGGCCGCGAAGGCACCGATCTCGATGCGCGGGCTCTTGGGGTCCAGCAGGGCGTCGATGCGCTCGCGGGCGGTCATCTTGCCTTGCTCGTGCTGCTTGGCGATGCGTTTCTCGCCGCCGCCCTCGTGGATCTTGTGCAGGCGCTTGTTGAGGTCGGAGAGCTTCAGCTTGTTGAAGTCCTCGTTCTTGGATGCTTCGATGTCGATCTTTTCGGCCATGGAATACGGATCAGACGATCAGGTGATCAGAAAATGTCCTGACCTCGCTGACGACTGTGGTGCGAAGATCGGGCGCTGAGTCCAATTGTCTGATCATCTGATCCCCTCATTGTCTGATCAGCGCTACTTCTTCTTCGCCGCGCTCACGAAAGGCATCGCCGCCGCTTGCTTCATCCACTCCGCCACCTGGCGTTCATCAAGATCCTTCACAGCTGCAAGCTCCACGCCCCGCGTGGCCTTGCCCATGGCAACAGGCGTCACCGGCGGTTCCGGCTTCAGGTCCGTACCGCGAATGAACATCAGTTTCACGTGGCCCACGAAGGCGCCGGAAGCGAAGCACCAGCCGCCTTCCACACCATAGTAGGCCATGCCCCACTTCACCGCGCGTTGAAGGCCGGGCAAGGTCTTCAACGCCAAGGCATCGATGCGTTCGGCGATGTCGCGTTGTGGTTGTGGCAGGCTGGCGAGATAGTCGAACACGGGCCGGTCACCTTCCGCGGCCTTCGCAGGGCTGGCCTTGCCGATCATGGCGGCCTTCAGCTTAGTGGTGGTCTTGGCCGGAGCGGTCTTCTTGCCCGCCGCGTCTTCCTTCTTGAAGGTTTTGGTGTCGATCTTCTTGGCCATTGGAATGCGATGCAACGAAAGTACGATCGGGCGCCCGGTACGTATGTTCGCTGTATGACTACCACTACCACCGCCCCACGTTTCAGTTCCATCGACCTGCTCCGCGGCCTGGTGATGGTGCTGATGGCGCTGGATCATGTCCGCGACTATTTTCATGGGGCTGCCTTCTTATTCAACCCAGAGGACCTTGAGGCCACCACGGTGCCGATCTTCCTCACGCGCTGGATCACGCACTACTGCGCGCCCGTGTTCGTGTTCCTCGCGGGTACCTCCGCATGGATCATCCACCAACGGAAGAGCACCCGGGAGCTGACCAGCTTCCTCATCAAGCGTGGCTTCTGGCTCATCCTCGTGGAGGTCACCCTGGTGAAGCTGGCCTGGCAATTCAACCCGGGTTCTCCGCGCTTCGGCCTCTTGGTGATCTGGGCGCTCGGGGTGGGCATGCTTGCGCTGGCCGCCTTGATCCATCTGCCGTTCCGCGCCATCCTCCTCACCGGCCTCGTCATCGTCTTCGGGCATAACGCGCTGGATGGGTTCCATTTCGACGGTGCGTGGTGGTGGAGGATCTTGCACGAAAGAGGACCGATCGACGTGAACGGGGTCACCTTGTTCGTCGGATACCCCGTGATACCGTGGATCGGCACCATGGCATTGGGTTATTGTTTCGGTGCCTTCTATGGCAAGGGCTACACGTCCGAGGTACGCCGTAGGTTGTTGGTGCGCCTTGGACTGGCGTGTGTGCTGCTCTTCGCGGCACTTCGTTTCGTCAATACGTACGGTGATCCGTTGCCATGGTCCGCGCAAGCTTCGCCGGTCTTCACCGGGCTGTCCTTCCTGAACACGCAGAAGTACCCGCCCAGTTTGCTTTACCTCCTGATGACCCTGGGACCGGCCTTCCTCTTCCTGGCGTGGTCGGAAAAGGTGCGCGGGTGGTTGGCATCGGCGCTCATCGTCTTCGGCCGGGTGCCCTTCTTCTACTACATCCTTCACCTGTACCTGATCCACGGCCTTGCCTTGGTGGCTGCGGAATTGACGGGCTTCGGCTGGCAGAGCATGGTCCTGGAAGTCCACGTGAACAGCGTGCCACAGCTGAAGGGATATGGATCCTCCTTGCCAGGGGTGTACCTGGTCTGGATCGGTGTGGTCGTCGCGCTCTACCCGCTGTGCGCGTGGTTCAACAAGGTGAAGAGCAACAACCGCCAGCTTTGGTGGTTGAGCTACTTGTGACCCGTTCTTCCAGGCGCTGAGGTCGCTGGACCTGGCTGGTTGAAGTGCTCGTTCTCGGATGCTCCTATATTGATGCGTATATGATCGCCTACTACAACTTGAAGCGGATCGGCAGGTTGTACTGAACGCGCACCGCTTTTCCACGTTGCATACCGGGCTTCCAGTTAGGCATGCCTTTCGCCACACGGATCGCTTCCTCCGTGAGCCCGGCCCCAAGACCACGCAGCGGCATCACGTTGGTGATCCTCCCGTCCGGCTCCACCACGAAGGTGATGAACACGGTTCCCTCGATGCCGCTCTCCACTGCCTCTTCCGGATACGCGATCTTGCTGCTCACGTACTTCATCAAGGCGTCCTGACCTCCGGGGAACTCGGGCATCAACTCCACGGCCCGGAGCGGTTCGTTGGGGTCGACCACGGGTACCTCCATGATCGGTTCAACGGTGATGGTCTCTTCACTCACGGGACGCTCTTCCACCTGCACCTGTGCCGGTGGAGTGGTCCCACCTTGGGCGAAGAGGGTAGGGGTGGTCAGGAATGCGGCGAGAACGAGTGCGAGTCGGTGGTCCATGGGATGAAGGTCGTTATTTCCAATGACCATGCCAAGGAAGGGGATCGAGCACATCCGTCGGACAGGTGCGCGTCAGACCGAACTCCACGCAGGGGGCCTTCGTCCGATGGGTCTACCATGCCGGGAGGATCGGACGGAGGACAAGCGACCTGCGCGGTGTCACCACTCCGATGATCACTGCTTGACGTACCGTTCCTGGATGATCCGGTGATGCCAGCGTTGATGCCCGGCCAGGATGAATCCGATGTCGCGTACCGCATAGGGACCCTTGAACCCCTGCCCCACGCGCGACAGCATGGTTTCATCGAACGACCGGAATTGATGGATGGTGGAGCGTCGGACGGCCAGCGCTTCCTCATGCAGATCGGTCAGCGTGCGCCGGTTGGCCCGAGACTCAAAACCATAGTGCTCCTCGTCGTAGCCCTTCACCTCGGCTTCGCCCCGCGCGAACGAGGTGGCGCGGTAGCTGAAGACGCGCTCCGTATCGATCATGTGCTGGAGGATGTCCTTGATGGTCCATTTCCCCGGAGCATAAACGCGGTCCCCGATCCGCTGCCATTCGTCCAACGGCGCATGTTCCAGTTCATGCAAGGCGATCAGCAGGGCGGTATGGACATCCACATCGTCGCATTGCTCGATGTAGCGATCGAAGTAGACTGGGAGAGGATGCAGTTGTGAGCGGGTCATGATCATACGTCAGCGTTGAGGTGTTCGGCGAGGTAGCGGTCGATGCCTTGGGGGTCTTCGGGGTGCGCGAGCACGTGTTCCACCCACGCATTGCGCTCGAACCAGAGCACGGCCATTTCCCACACACAGGTGAAGATACCCCGGTCGCTGAAGAGCCGGAAGTCCGCGCGCGCAGCATCCGTTGCTAGGTGGACCTGGGTCTGCAGCATGTTGCTGTCGATCCACCAACTGAGGATGGCGAAGCAGCCTTCGCGGCCTTCGTGCAGGATCAAGGTGGCGATGCGGTAGCTGTCCAGTGGATAAGCCGTGTGTTGCGCCAACCACCCCGGCAGGAGGGCACCCACCTGTGTGACCACGTTCTCCTACCCGTTCGCTCTTCACCGAGATGCTGTAGGTCTTTATCCGCCAGCCTTCACATTGGAGGAGGCCGAGGTACCGGACCGGTCGCGGAGAATAGGGTTGAAGCGTGTGCACGATCATTTGCCGAGCGTTTGGTTCAACTGCGCTTCGGAGGCATCCACCGCGTTCAATGCGTTCGCATCGGCCTTGTACCTTGCCCGCAGTTCCGGGAACAGCGCGCGTGTCCGTTCGTCACCGAGGGTCACCATCAGCAGGATGTTGCTGAAGATGTCGTTGACATCGTTCTCCTTCAATGCCGCGGCGTATCGGCGTTCCAGGATGGGCCACGCGTCTTTGGCGTGGTTCAGTGCCACCAAGGTGTTCGCAGCAGTTAGTCGATAGTCCCACACCGGTGTGGCCAGGGTCCAACGCGCGCCGGGAGGATCATCGCGCAGCGCCTCAAGGGCCAGGGCGACGCCTCGTTCATCCCCCAGTTCGCTCAGCCCATAGAGTGCGCTGATGAGGCTCTGGTTCTTCCACGAGGGCTTGTTCTTCAGCTTCACCAACGCATCGTAGGCCAGCGGGCTCTTGGACTTCCCCAAGGCGATGGCCGCCGCGTTCACTACGCGGTCGCTGGTATCGTTCAGGTGACCGATGTAGAGCCCGGCGTGGGCCGGATCGCCGGTGAGCCCGAGCAGGGTGAGCGCGATGCTGCGGTTCCAGGATCGTTCGTGGTCGATGGCTTCCTTCAACACATCGATCGTCGTTCCGTCGAATGGCGGGGTGATCATCCATCGCAGCTGGGCCATGGCGTTGTACCGTACGCGCCAGTAGGTGCTGCGGTCGCGGATCACGCGGTGGAAGGCACCGATGATCCTCTGCTTATCGGCCCGTGTGGTGGTGCTGTCGCCATGGATCCGTGCGAGCTCGCCCAAGGCCTGCTGCCGCGCCATCACATCGGTGGAGGTGGTGAACTGTGCGATCCATTCATCCGTGGACCGCTCGATGATGAGTTCCTTGATCCATTGGCTCTGGTGGTCGATCACCAGCACCTGCGGCGCACGCACCAGCGGGAAGAGGAAGCTGTTCTCCTGCTGCGCTTCGAGCCAAACGCGATGCGGATCGCCGTCGATCACGATGTCCATATGGCCTTGGTACCAGCGGGTCTGTGGTTCGGTGCTCGTGCTATCCGGCAGTTGCGTCTGGCGCAATGTGAGGCGGAAGGAACCTTGCTGCGCATCGAAGGCGGTGCTCACCTCGAAGACGGGATGGCCCATGCCGCGCACCCACTGATCGAAGAACCAGCCCAAGGGACGACCGGCCGCACTGGCCATGGCCCGTTGCACATCATCGGTGGAAGCGGACTTTCCCCAGCGGTCGTGCATGAAGGTCTTGAGCCCTGTATCAAAGGTGGCATCGCCCAGTTCGTCGCGCAGCAGGTGGAAGACCAGTGCTGCCCGGTTCACCGCGTAGTTGTCCTGCACCACATCGATGGTGTTGGTGTAGTTGCGTGTATTGATGGGTCTGCGTACTCCGTTCGACCAGTCGCCGAAGTAGGTGTTCTGGTTGAAGCCATGGTTCCACAGGAGCATTTCGTCGCGACCGTTGGCGTGTTCGCTGAAGCGCTCGCTGAGGAAACGTGCGAGCCCCCGGCTGATCCACGCCTCCCCCGGTTCGCTCAGGTGGATGCGCATGCCGCACCACTGCTGGGCCAGTCCCTCCGCTTCGATGCCATCCCACAAGTAGAGGAAGTCCGCATGCGTGCCGTGGTCGTCCACCATGTTCTCGCTCTGCATGCCCGTGCCCACGCTGCGGCCCCAAGCGAAGTCCTGCACCACCACCTGGTTGAAGGTGCGGCCAGGGTAGGGAATGCCCGTGAGCTCGGAGAAGAAGGTCATCATTCGCGGTAGGCGCTCGATGCTGGCCTCTGTGGCTTCCCGCTCATCGGGGTAGCCATAGGAATGCAGTAGGGTGTTGCCACTTCGTTGGTCCACGCGTGTGTATTCTCCTACCACGATGAAGGTCTGGTAATTGTCGTGGGCTTCCTCGGTCTTCCAGTGGAAGGTGCGTGTGCCGTCGCTGTTCGTGCGCTCTTCCATGAGTTCACCGTTGGACACGACCGTGAGCGGTTCCGGAACGCGGGCGATCACCTCCACCGTACGCGGATCGCCTAGGCCATCGTGGCACGGGAACCAGTAGCGGTTGCTCCCGAGCTCCGGCATCGACCACACTTGTGTGCGTTTGCGCGGTTCCGTGGTGGTGGGTGCGAAGAAGCGAAGGCCTTTGCCGAAGCTGCCGCCCAGGTTGTTCGGGTCGCTTTCGTTGACGTAGGTGGTGCTGTAGTCGACCGTGAGGGTGATGGCCTTGCCCACCGGATGCCTTGTAGGCAGGGCGATGCGCAAGCCACCGTCCACTGCTCCACCGGAATAGGAGTACGGCAAGGCCACGTCGTTCGCGCTGATGCCGGTGATCAGCAGGTCACCCGCATCCAAGATCAAGGTATCCGTTCGCTCCAACGGCGCTGCGGTGATGGTGGCTGTTCCAACTACACGGCGACCAGCGAGGTCGAAGCGCAGGTCCAAGCGGATGTGCTGCACGTCGATGGTGGCTTCCGCGCGGAGTGCCGATAGGTCCGGTAAGGAGGCAAGGCTTGGCGGGCAAAGGCCTAGTGCGACCGCGAGAAGAGGTGCGTGCATGATGGCGGAATGATGGTCCAAAGCAACTGCCTGTTCCGCACGCATGCGGGACAGGCAATGGACATATCCGGCCATTCAGCCGCGCAGGATACGCGCCACCTGTTTCTCGCTTTCCAGCCCCACGCGCTTGGCGATCTGCTGGCGCGTGAGGTCAGGGTTCTTCACCAAATGTTCGATGTGTTCGCGGCGGATCCGGTTGATGTACGCGTTCACGGTGGTGCCCGTCTCGTTGCGGAACGTACGCGTGAAGTTGCGCTCGCTCATGCAGGCCACCTCCGCCAATCCGGCCAGGCTCTGTTTCTCGCCGATGTGCTCCACCACATGGTCCTGCGCGCGGTGGATGCCCGCGTGGATGTGGTTGCGGTATTGCGTGAAGGCGCTCTGCTGCGCGCTGATGCCGTCGCGCCTGCTGTACACCACCAGCTCGCGCGCCACCTTGTGCGCGAAGCGACCGTCCGTGAGCTGTTCCACGATGCGCAACATGAGGTCCACACCGGAGGCGATGCCGGCGCTCGTGTGGATGCGTTCGTGCTGGACGTAGAGGATGTTCTCCTTCACCACGGCGCGCGGCGCGAGTTGGCGCAACTTCTCCGTGAGTTGGAAGTGCGTGGTGCAGGGAATGCCATCGAGCAACCGGGCGTGCGCCAGCACCAAGGCCCCCGCGCAGATACTCACCAGGTGCGTACCGTTCGCATGGGCATCGCGCAGCCATTGGAAAAGCTCCTTGTTGGCCTTGAACACGGACGAGGTCAGGTATTTCACACGCGCCCCGGGCACCACCAGGTAGTCATCGGGTCTCACGTTCACCTGGCTGAAGTGTCGCTGTTCCGCTATGCCCAAGCCGGCGCTGGTACTCAGTGTTCCATGGAGCCCGCAGTAGGTCAGCTCGAAGTCCGCACCGAAGTCGATGGCCTCATGGATCGTCTGGTCCGGGCCGGCGAGGTCCAACAGGTGAACCTCGGGAAGTACGAGGAAGATGAAGCGTGTGGGCATGGTGGGTCCGGTTACACGTCCGGGGCCAGTGGGCCAAAGGTCAGTGTACCGGACCCGGATCCGCAAGGAGGATCGACCGCTCCGGTCATTTACGTGAAGCAGCAACGGGGACGCTCCCAGGCCTTATGATGACAACGGCGTGTTTACGTTCATCACGCGTTTCGTCCCGGAAGGAGCCATTGTTCGGGAACAAGACAGGCGCGCTCTTAGGATGTTCAGTCCCCGAGGCATACCGACCGGCGGTCGCGGCGCATGCCTAGGCCCATGAGCATACACAGGGCGGAAGCCTTTTCACATCCACCACCTTCGATGACCCACCCTCAATGGATCCTGAAAGGGGGGGACTGGTCATCCACGTCGTCCACGTGCCGGAATGCTGGTACGCCCTTCCGATGACCATTGACTTGGATGCCCTGGGTGTTCCCCTATGGCATCGTGACGTAATGGCTACGCAACGCCGGATCAGCCCAGCAGCTGCAACGCCCCGATCCCCATGATGAGCAGTAGCCCGAACACGAAGCCGACCACCGTGCCCAGTACAAGGGTCAAAACGGTCCGCGGGAAGCCGGGGCGCCAGGTCGCAAGGAGTTGGGCCACCAGGAACAGCCCGCCAGCTAGACCGAAGAGGTACAGACCCATGGCGATGACGTTACCCACGGTGAACAGTCCTTCCAGTGAGTAGCGTCCTTCATCGATGAAGTAGAGGAAGAGGGTGACCAGTAGCGCGGTGCCGAGTAACAAGGCCCAGTGCAGAGGGCGACGGGTGGGTAGGGTGGTCTGCATGAAGCGTGTAACGCTCGTGCGACAAACGTATTGTCATGTGGACACGACACCTCAGCGAGCACTACTTGCGCTATTTGAACGCCATCACCTTCGCTCCGCTCACCAGGTACACCGCCTGGTCGAAGCCGTCCACCTCATACAACGGGGTCTTGTCCTTGCCTAGCAGGATCGTCTCGCCAAGTGATCCATCCTTCTTGTTCACGCGCATCAGCACGAACTCGCGCTTGCCGGCATCGCTGAGGATGAACTGGGTGGCACTGGTACTGGCGGTGGCGGTGAAGCGCGCACTGGCCCGGGCGAGGAACTGCTTGGTGAAGTCCATCGCCATCACCGAGGCATCGCCGTAGAGGTTCGATACCTCACGGGTGATGTCCTTGCCCATGGCAGAGCTGGCATCGGTGACCTGGATGCTCTGGCTGACGGACCCGAAGGCCGCGCTGGTGTACCCGAATGCCGCGGTGTAGTAGGCGGCGCGCACGGCGTTCGCATAGAGCAGGGCGCGGGTGAGGCCGCTTTCACGCGCGGCGGGGAAGTATTTGTTGTAGGTCACACTGCCGGAAGAGCTCATCAGGGCGATGTTCTGGTCGCTGCTCACCACGATGCCCTCGGGTACCACCTCCACATGGGTGGCCTCCTCCTTGCCTTGGAACTCCAACGGCGTGCTGTTGAGGGCCGAGGCCGCACCTCCGTTCAAGGGCAGACGATAGAGCAGGTGGTCCTTGGTGTTGAAGAGGTATAGTTCCTGCTCCGTGCTGGCCACATTGCCACTGCCGCCCCGGAAGGCTTTTCCCAACTGGGAGGTGCCGGTGGCCAGGTCCACCACGTCCATCTCCTCGCTGCTGGCGATGAGCACGCCATCAGGCATGCGCATCACGCGCTGGATGGTGCCCTCCAGCTTCACCTTCTTGCTCCATCGCTCGGTGCCCGTTCCATCCACCAGCATGGCAGCGGCATTCGTGCTGCCCGAGGTGATCAGGGTCTTATCATCCATCTCCACCGCGCCGCTCAGCGGACCGCTCACGGAGATGCCCTTGCCGTTCTTGCCCCACAGGCCGGTGCCCGTGCGATAGTCCAGCATCTCCACCTTGTTGTTGTCCGCCGCACCCACCAATAGGCCCTGCTTCAGCGGAACGATGGTGCCCAATTGCTGTTGCAACTGCAGCGGTTTCTCCCAGGCATAGCTGCCATCGGCGATGGAGAACGCATTGAGGAAGGTGGTGTAGCTGATGGTCACCGTCTTCTTGCCCTGGGCATCGGTCTTTTCGGACTGCTTGGTCTGCTGCAGCGCCATGAAACAGAGCTCCGGGGAGTGCGGCGTGGTGATGAACAGGCCCTGCGTCTGCCCGGTGGTGCCCAGGTTGGCACCGCCCTTGTCCAGCTGGCCCATCAACCCGGACATGCTGGCGAACTTGGGGTCGGGGCTCTGCTTCCAGCGTTCCTCGCCGGTGTTGGCGTCCAGTTTGTAGGCGAAGAAGAGGGTGCTGATGAGGAGGGCGTCCTTACCAGCACTGGTGCAGGAGGTGAGTTTGCTGAAGGAATCATCCTTGGTCCAGCGCACCTTTCCCGTGCCCATGTCCACACAGGCCATGGCCGCGCTTTTGTCGGCCTTTTGGCCCACGAGCACGATGGCGTTGTTGGTGTAGAGGAAATACTTGCTTGCGATGTGGTCGATGCCGCTGGCCTTGCTGTTGAAGAGCACGGTGCCGCCAAAGGGTTCCAGGATCAACAGCTGACCCTCGGCCGCTGCCGGCACCACGGCCACGAAAGGCGTGTTGGTGATCTCCTCGTAGCCGCCTTCCGGTGCATTGGCCAGTTCCTTCACGGTCCAAAGGATCGTACCACTGACAGGGTCGATGCCCTTGAGGCCCTCACTGGAACAGACCAGCAGGTTGCCGGTGCTGGTGGTGCGCATCCAGCTGATGGTGCCGCCGGGACTGGCCTCCCACGCGGGCGGGCCCTGGGCCCGAGTGCTGGTCGCGGGTGCAAGGAGCGCAAGGGTGAGCGCGAGCAGCGTGAAGGGTAGGGGTCGGAGCATGGTGGGTGGGTCTGGTGATGCGTGCGAGGGCAAGCACCGTGCCGAGGTGTTCAGTGATGTGAATGTACTGCCGGTAGGGCCGACATCCGAACGAGATTCTTGAGGCCATCCCTTGCCTCAGGTCACCGAAGGAAGGAGCGTGCCTCGGGCCCGGTGTTCATCACCAGATCGATCACGCTCATGCGCGGTCGGAACCCGTGTCGGTCGGCGAAGAGCTGGGTGTAGGTGGGGGCCGCAGAGACCTCCGGAGGAAGTGGCCGCTTGGGGTGGAAGGAGGTTCGGAGGTCGATCGGGACGTTGTCCGATGTCTCATGTCCGATGCGGCAACTCCTGTCAGGTGACTGCCGCACCGGACATCGGACCGCTTGCCACTTCCACATACTCATCGCTCACCATCACCTCCGTCCTCAAACCCAGCCACTTCAGTCCCAGTCGCATCGTCGCCAGGTCAAGGTCAACGAGCCGGTCGTATCTCTTCAGCACAACCGCTTCGATCTCATCCATGTAATGGATGAACCAGGGCGTATTGCCATAGGCGCTGCGGATGGCATGGACGTGCTGCTGCGGCCAGGTCTCGATGTAGCTGAGTCCTACGGTGTGCATCGGCATCTTCTCCCCGGACCGGCGGGCGATCTGCACGGTCAGATCCTGCACCCCGTTGGGCCCTACGATGCTGGTACGCGTGCGGTAGCTCTGACGCTCGTAGTGCTCACCGATGTCGACGACGACCTTCGGATACCGGGCCAGCAACCGGTAGTGCTCGACACTGCCGAAGTAGAAGGCGGAGAGGAGGGGTGCTCATGTTCATACCATACGAAGTCGCGAGCCCCAGTAGCGTTCTTCCAACCAGATCTTGAACAACGGGTCGATCCACTCGGTGTCCTTGCCCACGAAGTCGAGGATCTCCTTCGTCTCCAGTGCTGTGGTCACCCGTTTCACATTGGCGCTGGAACCCAGGTCGAAGCGCTTCAGGTTCTCCTTGGTGGTGAAGCGCTCCACACCATTGAGCAGGGCGCGCAGGTAGTTGAGCTGTGGCGTGGTGATCTCGTCCACCATACGGTGATAGATGGCGTCGTGCTGGTTCAGTAGGTCGTTCAGGGCGGTGTCCACGATAGCGCGTGTGCAGGTCCGTCCGTTCGTGCGTAACCATGCCGCATGGCCCAGCATCTGCACATGGTAGCTGTGGTCCTGCATGCGCGCGGCCAAATGGTCGCAGGTCTCGTCGCTGATGGTCTTCTTCACGCTCGCGAAACGGCCCTTGATGAAGGGTACCCAGTCGTGGCGCTTGATCTTGTCCAGGAACAGGATGTCGCCGAAGCGGAAGAAGGGCATGCTCTGCTTGTTGAACAGGTCCATCATCATATGGCGCTTGCTCCCATAGATGGCGTGGGACACGACCGTCTGGTGTTGCCACGAGGCGCGCAACATCTTCTGGAAGCCGGTGGGGTCGGGTAACTGGGCGATGTTCTGGAACTCGTCGATGCAGAGCACGAGACGCACACCTTTCGCCTGCGCCATACGCTCGGGTAGGTCGAGCAGGTCGGGCATGCTACGGCGTCCGTCGGGCAGGTCGAACTTCAGGCTGAACTCGCTCTGTGGGTCCACCCCGAAGGAGATCTGCGGCACCACTCCCCGGATGAATTCCTTCACATCGGCCATGCGCTGTTCCATGGTCTTGCCCAAGGCCTTGATCACCGCCTCGGTGGTGCGTTCCAGGAACTCCTGCTCGGTGCGCACGTGAAAGAGGTCCACGAAGGCGAAGCGCACGTTCCTTTCGCGGGACATGTCCAGCGCCACCTGTTTGATGAGCGAGGATTTGCCCCAGCGCCGGGGACTGATGATGACCGTGTTGATGCCGGACTTGAAGTTGGCCCGGAGGTGTTTGCGCGGCCATTCACGGTCCACGAAGCTGTCGCCCGAAACGAGCGTGCCGATGAGGAAGGGTGATCGTTCTTCGTCCATGTGCGGTGATCTTGACAAGGGTAGAACAAATGTAACAACTTAGTTAGTAACAACTGTGTTACTAACAAGCCTGTTACATCGATCAGGCTTGTGCCAGTGGGCCTTTCAGCCCATGTCGGTCCGTCTCCCCGGCCACTTACCTTCGACCCTCCAAACCCCGGACCATGCGCCTTTCGCCTCCCATCCTCGCGCTTTCGATCCTGTCGGCCTGCTCCACGTCCCCGACCGAAGAGCAGGGAACAACGGTGCCCGTGCAGCCGGTGGCCGAAACCCCGATCGTGTGGACCGGCTATTACGATGGCATTCGTCCTCGTGGAAAGGACAGCGCCACCACCGTTCAGCTATGGGTTCGCAGTGATAGCACCTTCATCATCCGGCAGCGCACCGGTGACGACGACACGCTCGCCACCGGTGCGATCGGGACGTGGCGCGTGGTGCAAGTGGCCGGTGCATCCGCCTCCGGACTGTTGAGCATCCAATACGGCGGCGATCCGCCGGACCATTACCAACGGACGGACAAGGGACTGGTCTTCGTGGATGTCAACGGTGGGGTGGAGGTGGTGCAGGACCGTGTCTTGGAGCGACTGGCCGGTGAGCTGCAGGATGAGATCTCCCGCATGAAGGTGAGCGGCACCTTCTCCTACATGGCCGATGCCATGAGCTTCCAACCGTGTGGATCACGCTTCAGTTGGCCCTGCGCCGGGGGCGAGCAGTGGACCGATGAGGGCGAGGTGTTGGGTAGTTTGAACACGGCCGAACTGGAACGGCATTACCTGCGCAGTGTGAAGCAGGGCGGCGACCCGTGGGTGATCGAGGTGGAATGCAGCATGGCCATGGGCCCCGCGATGGAGGGTGATGGCGCGGACGAGTACCTCTTCATCCACCGCGTGCTGGCGGAGATCGATGCGTGCCCCTGAACTTACTTGCCGATACAGAACCGCCCGAAGATGCTGCCGAGCAGGTCGTCTGTGGTGATACGACCGGTGATCTCGCCCAGGTGGTGTTGCGCCCGTCGCAGATCGATGGACAGGAGCTCGCCGCTGATGCCCAGGTCGATGGCTTTCTTGGCTTCCATCAGGGCCGAGCGTGCCTTGCTCAACGCATCGACATGCCGCGCATTCGTCACCACGATATCGCCTGGTCCGTTGCGCAACCCGGACACATGGTCAAGGAACACCTGCTGGAGGGCCTCCAGCCCCGCGCCACTGCGGGCGGAGATGGAAAGGGTCTCCTTGCCCGGCCGTGCGCCTGCCACATCGCACTTGTTCAGGACGGGCACCACCCGTGGCCCGGCCCCGATGCGTTGCTGGAGCATGTTGGCATCGGTGCGCAAGGCCCCTTCCGCCACGTGTGAGGCATCGCCTAACAGGATGACCAGACTGGCCTCGGCGGCCTTCTTGTAGCTGCGCTCGATCCCCAGTTGCTCGATGCTGTCGGTGGTCTTCCGCAAACCGGCCGTATCGATGAAGCGGAACAGCACGCCACCCACGGTCATCAACTCCTCAACGGTATCACGTGTGGTACCGGCGATCTCGCTGACGATGGCCCGGTCCTCATTCAGCAGGGCGTTCAACAAGGTGCTCTTACCGCTGTTCGGCGCACCTACGATGGCCACCGGTATGCCTTGCTTGATGGCGTTGCCGTAGCGGAAGCTGTCGATCAATTCGGTACAGAGGTCCACCAGCCTGTCCAACAAGGCTACCAATTCGATGCGTTGCGCGAACTGCACGTCCTCCTCACCGAAGTCCAATTCCAGTTCGATCAATGCCGCGAAGTCGATCAATTGTTGACGGAGCTCTTCTATCCGTGCGCCGAAGCCTCCGCGCAACTGCTGTAGCGCGAGCCGATGCTGTGCCGCGCTCTGGCTGGCGATGAGGTCTGCCACCGCCTCGGCTTGGCTGAGGTCCATCTTGCGGTTCAGGAAGGCTCGTTGGGTGAACTCGCCCGGTCGTGCAAGCCGAGCACCCGCGTCCAGCAAGGCCTGTAGCAAGCGTTGTTGGATGTAAACCGAGCCGTGCACCCCCAGTTCCACCACATCCTCCCCGGTATAGCTCGCAGGGCCTTTGAAGAAGGTGATGAGTGCCTCGTCCACCTGGCCGTCCAGGTCGATCACCGGCGCGTAATAGGCCCTACGTGGCAACGGTTCCAGCGGTAGTGAGGGCGCCACGCGGCCTACCACCTCCCACGCCTTGGCACCCGACAACCGCAGTAGTGCGATGGCACCTGCACCCGGGGCGGTGGAGATGGCGGCAATGGTGTCGGGCTCGTACATGGTCGGGAGGCGTGCAAAGATCCGGATCTTTGTACCGCGTCCGACATCCCCCTGCACATGCCCAGCCAAGCCAAGCTCGAATACGACAAGTTGCCTTATCCCACGGTGATCGTGGTAGGTGGTGGATTCGCCGGGTTGGAGGTGGTGCAGGGGTTGGCCAACAAGCCGTTCAAGGTGCTGCTGCTCGACAAGCAGAACCACCACTGTTTCCAGCCGCTGCTGTACCAGGTGGCCACCGCCAGCCTCGGAGCGGATAGCATCGCCCATCCCTTCCGGCGCACCATCGGACCCATGCCCAACGTGGCCTTCCGCATGGCCGAGGTCCATGGGGTGGACCCGGAGCGCAAGGTGGTGTTCTCCACGATCGGCGAGCTCCACTACGACATCCTCGTGCTTGCACTGGGGAGCACCACCAACTTCTTCGGCAATACGGCCATGGAGCACCACGCCATGCAGATGAAGAGCATCAGCCAGGCGCTTGATATCCGCAGTGATTTCCTGCAGGAGTTCGAGGCGGCGATCGCACTGAACGAAGAGAGCGCTGTGCGTCGATGCCTCAACTTCGTGATCGTGGGGGCAGGTCCCACTGGCGTGGAACTGGCGGGGGCACTGGCCGAGATCAAGCGCAGCGTCCTGCGTCAGGAGTACCGGGAGATGGAGAGCGAGCTGATGCGTATCGTGCTGATCGATAGCAACGAGCGGGTCCTGAAGAACTTCAGCGAGAAGGCCAGCGCGAACGCGCAACGTTACCTCGCCGAGTTGGGCGTGGAAGTGCGCTTGGAGGTACGTGTGATGGGAGGTGATGATGAGCGCATCCACCTCAGCGATGGCAGCCAATTGGAGACCAATACCGTGATCTGGGCCGCCGGGGTGAAGGGGGTGACGATCCCCGGGTTGGGACCAGCACTGAACGAACGGGCGAGCCGCTATGCAGTGGACCGTACGAATGCAGTGGTGGGTATCCCGGATGTCCACATCATTGGCGATTGTGCCCTGATGACCGAGGACCCTGAGTGGCTCCGTGGCCATCCCCAAGTGGCGACCGTGGCCATCCAGCAGGGCCGTCACCTGGTCTCCAACCTGATCCGACGGGCCAGTGGCAAGCCGTCGCTACCGTTCACCTATGTGCATAAGGGCAGTATGGCCGTCATCGGCCGACGCAAGGCCGTGGTGGATATCGGCCAGCGCAGTTTCGGGGGCACCTTCGCCTGGCTCCTCTGGATGTTCGTGCACGTGATCCAATTGGTGAGCTTCCGGAACCGCATCATGGTGTTGGTGAACTGGGCGTGGAAGTACCTCAGTTGGAAGAACACCATCCGACTGATCATCAGGCCCTACGTGCGAAAGACCTCAATCGCGCCCGCTGAAGTGGCTTAGGTGTGAACGGAATTCGCTTCAGTGAATGCGATCGGCGATCGATCTGCGCGACAAGGAAGTTCAGTCGTGACTGAACTGCGTGTCCCAGAGTTTCCCGTCCACGAAATACACCAACCCCCAGTCCGAATTCCCCCAACCTTCTCTGGTATGGGTGAAGCACATGTTTTCCACTCGGTCAGCCACCTCTGGGTGTTCCCGTTCCGTTCTCACGAAAATGAATCCTTTGCCCTGCCCGCAGCGAAAATCTTTCATTTGATCGAGCACCTCTTCTTTGGGATCCCCCTTCTCCAGTGCGTTGAAACTTCGCAGGAAGGGCTTTCTGCTATTGAAGTCCCAGTAGCGCATGGATAGAACCGCCAACGTCGCCGCGAACAACAGTTTCAACCGTTGGGCCCTGGCACGTCCGCTAGTGATCCATGCCACCACAAGGGCGACCAGCAGGCACAGGGGAATAGTGAATGACCAATAAGCGTGGAACGGGAAGAACGGGTCGACGAGGAGGCTGATGACCAGCAATGCCATGACCAGGAAAACCACCATGTTCCGAAGCAGGTGCGTCATGACCAGGCGGCGAACGCCATTGCCGATCCGATATTGTTCATCCTTCGATCGCGAAGAATGTCGGTTGCGTGCGACCTTCGCGCCCGCTCTCCCCAACATGGACCGCCGCCTGCTCATCCTTTTCATCACCATCTTCATCGACCTGATGGGCTTCGGCATTTTCGTGCCGGTGGTGCCGATCTATGCGCGGGAGTTGAACGCCAGCGAGGCATTGGTGGGGGATACCGGCGCGTTGTTCTCCCTCATGATGTTCATCTTCACTCCGTTCTGGGGGACGCTCAGCGACCGCTTCGGGCGCCGGCCGGTGATCCTTATCGCACTCGGGATCTCAGCGGTCAGTTATGTGATGTTCGCGCAGGCCACCACGCTCGTGGTGCTCATCGTCAGTCGCATGCTCACCGGCGTGGGTTCCGGCAACATCACAGCGGCGCAAGCCTACATCACGGATATCACGCCCCCGGAAGGACGGGCCAAGGCGCTCGGGCTCATCGGCGCCGCGTTCGGGCTTGGCTTCATCTTCGGACCCCCGCTCGGCAGTTTCGTCTTCGATCGGCTGGGCGTGGAGTGGGTGGGCTACGTGGCCGCTATCATGTGCCTTTTGAACATGGTGGCCGTGTGGGCCTTCCTACCCGAGTCGCTCAAGGAGAAGATGCACGGGCGCAAGCTCAGCATCAAGCCGATCTCCAGCGCCATCAAGGCCCTGCGCGAGCCACGTTTCCGCGACCTGTTCATCATCAGCTTCATCTACATCACCGCCTTCAGCATGATGCAGATGACCATCGCCATGTATTGGTACGATGACTATGCCTTGAACAAGACCCAGATCGGCAACATGTTCGCCATCGTGGGCCTGGGTTCGGCCATCGTGCAGGGCACCATGGTGGGCTGGCTGCAGCGCACCTTCGGCGAGAAGAACCTGATGATCTACGGTGCGCTCATGGTGGCCATCGGGCTGGGCATGATCGGCTTCATCCCCGTGGAGCACTTCCTTCCGCTGAGCATCGTATCCATCGCCTTGCTATCCCTGGGCAATGGAAGCCTGAGCCCCACGCTTTTGTCCCAACTGAGCCGCAATGCCGAGCAGCAGGAGCAGGGCGAGGTGCTGGGCATGAACCAGAGCTTCGGGTCCCTGGCGCGCATCGTGGGCCCTGCGCTGGGTGGCCGATTGTACGAGTACGACCATTCGCTGCCCTACCTCGTTTCCGGCGTTATCATGCTCGGCGGACTGTACTACGTGAACGGCTACCTGAAGGCAGTGGCGAAAGCTCGCGCCATGATCCAGCCGTAGCGGTTACTTTAGCGGCCCGAAACACCGCAGCAGACCGATCATGAGCGTACTCGTCAACAAGAACAGCAAGGTCATCGTACAAGGATTCACCGGTAGCGAAGGCACCTTCCACGCTACGCAGATGATCGAGTACGGCACCAACGTCGTGGGCGGTGTGACCCCCGGCAAAGGCGGCCAGAAACACCTGGACAAGCCCGTTTTCGAGACCGTTAGCGATGCGGTGAGGACCACCGGCGCCGACGTCAGCATCATTTTCGTTCCTCCCGCGTTCGCTGCGGATGCCATCATGGAGGCCGCCGAGGCCGGCATCAAGGTCATCGTTTGCATCACCGAGGGTATCCCCGTGAAGGACATGGTGGCCGCCCGCGAGTACCTGCGTGGCAAGGACTGCCGCCTGATCGGCCCCAACTGCCCCGGTGTGATCACCGCCGATGAATGCAAGGTGGGCATCATGCCCGGCTTCGTGTTCAAGAAAGGCAAGGTGGGCATCGTGTCGAAGTCCGGCACCCTGACCTACGAGGCCGCTGACCAGGTGGTGAAGGCCGGCATGGGCATCACCACGGCCATCGGCATCGGCGGCGACCCCATCATCGGCACCACCACCTTGGAGGCCGTTCAGCTCTTCGCCAACGACCCCGAGACCGAGGCCATCGTCATGATCGGTGAGATCGGCGGTGACCTGGAGATCCAGGCCGCCCATTGGATCAAGGCCAACTGCAAGAAACCCGTCATCGGCTTCATCGCTGGCGAGACCGCTCCTGTGGGCCGCACCATGGGTCACGCCGGCGCGATCGTGTCCGGTGCCGACGAAAGCGCCGCCGCCAAGAAGAAGGTGATGCGCGAATGCGGCATCCACGTGGTGGACAGCCCCGCCACCATCGGCGCGAAAGTGAAGGAGGTGTTGGGTTAGGCCACTGACCCTTCAAGGGTCGTGGACCTTTGCACATGCCCCTTGGACCGCCAACCCGACCCTGAAGGGATCGCAGGCATCATCCATCCACTCCCTGCGTCTCCCCATCGGGGACGGCCTCGATCAAGGCCCAACGCACCACGCGCTGCTCTGAACTCAACTTCAACCGGTCCTGGAACTGCCAATTGCTGCGGACGTAGCGCATCACATAGTAGGTGAGCACCCCGGTACGGTTGTGCTCCAGTTCCACCAAGCACAATCGGCGCGGTTCATCGGGCAGTATGGGGGGGAGGACCCAGGGTCCCGTAGCGTTGGACATCCACTCGCGCTCAATCCTTCTTCTTGAAATCCCCGTTCTGCCAGGCTTGCAGGAACTGCGCCCAAGCGATGGGATTGAAGAGGTTGATGTTGGGGGTGCCGCCGCTGTAGTACAACTTGGTCTGGTCGAGTGCCATCTGGTACTTGAAGCTCTCGTAAGCGTCCGGGGGCAGGTTCTCCATACGCTGCACCATCTCCGCGGGGCTCAGGTTCCGCATGGCCAACTGGTAGTCGTCATCCGGCAAACGCAGGCTGAGGAAGGCGTCACGGAATTGTTCTTTCGAGGGCCAGGGGTAGACCGCGATCTCCCGAAGTTGCACCGTATCGCGCGACATCACATGGATCATACTGTACTTGACATCATCCAGTTCACCAGGGATGACGTATTGGGACCGCTGGAAGCCGACTGCGCTGAACAGGATGGTATCCCCCTCTTGCGCCACGAAGCTGAAGTAGCCGTAGACATCGCTCATGGTACCGCGGTAGGAGTTGCGCACCAGGATATTGGTGAACGGCACCGGCATCAGACTGTCGGTCACCACCACACCACTGAACTGCACCAGGTCGGGCTTCTTGTCGGGCTGGGCAAAAGCGACGTTGGAGGCCAAGAACAACACGGTGGGAAGGAGCAGATGACGCATAGGCTTGCAAAGGTAGTTGCAACGCTTGCAAGCACCGGACCATTGTGCCGCCCGTCGAACTACGGTAGCTTTGCTTGCAACCGAAACCCACATGCGATCCATCCTCACCCTTGTATCCCCGTTCATGGTAGGCCCTCTTTTCGCCCAGATCATCCTTGGTCCAGCGGATATGCCTTCGCCGGGTGATACCATGCGATACCGAGCGACCGACGCTTCGGAGATCGCGCTGGAGGTGACCGGTGCTGATATGCTCTGGGACTACAGCCTGCTGGTCCCGGATGCCGAAGGAGCGGACACCGCCGTCGCCGTGGGGGCCACACCGATCCTTTACCAGTTCTTCTTCAATAATCCGTTCATCTATCCGGACTACGATGCGGATCTCGCATTGCGTGGACCTGCATTCGGGTTCCAGGCGCTGACGGTGAGTGACGTGTTCGAATACTACAAGAAGGACGGCACCGGTTACCGGAACGTCGGGTTCGGCGCGAATGTGAACGGCATCCCTACCAGCGTGCGCCGCATCCCTATCGACCACATCCACCGCTTCCCCTTGGAGTTCAGTGATGCTGATAGTTCCTTCAGTTCCTTCACGCTGGATGTACCCACGCTCTTCAGTTTCACCCAGGATCAGTTGCGTATCAATACGGTTGATGGCTGGGGTACGCTTTACCTACCTGCGGATACCTTCGAGGTGTTGCGCGTTCGATCCGTACTCCAACGTACGGATTCCATCTTCATCGCCCAGTTCAACCAAGGGCTCAGCTTCCCCGAGCCGGAGAGCGTGGAATACAAGTGGATCGCGGCAGGAATGGATGCTCCGGTACTTCAAGTGAACACCACCGGCGGCCAGATCACCACGGCCCGCTTCTACTACGACGCGGAGGAACTGCCGACCGATGTATCCGTGCTCAACGATCCGGAGCCGAGGCTCTTTCCCAATCCGACCAACAGCATGGTACAGGTGGTGCTACCCGATGGTCTTTCCGGCGTGTTGCGCGTATGTGATGCAGCCGGTCGCGATGTGCTTCCCGCACGGGCCATGCAAGCCGGAACATCCGGTACCATCGATGTGAGCGCGCTTGCTGCCGGCATCTATACCATCCATGTCGGGGGGCAACGTCCTTGGTCCGAACGATTGGTGGTGCGCTAGATCGCACCCACCTCGGTCAACCACATACGCATACCCGGTAGGTCATTGGCACGCGCACAGCGCATCGCCAGGTGGTCGCCATGAATTCCACCGGTGCGCCTGAGCAAGGCGGTCAAGGCCTTTCTACCCTGTTCGGCCTCCACCTCGAAGGCGGCGCGGGAGTATGCGTGACGGCCATTGCGTAGGAAACTGAGCGCATACTGGCCAGCAGCCCACAAGCCGAAACCGATCCGGCCCCGACGCAGGTCCGCGGCTTGTCGTACGTGGACCACCTCGTGCGCGATCAGGAGCAACCACTGGAGTTGTAGCGTTCGGTCGTTCCCTTGTGGTGCGTGGAACAAGGCGCGGGAGAGGTAGATCCGGTCCCCGAGCACCATGGCTCCTCCTGGTCGACCACCATACCACGGCGCGCGCAACCAATTGTGTTCGCGTGGGTGGAGTTCGATCGTTCGCAACAAGGCTGCATCCACCCCTGCCACGGTGCTCAGGAGCAGGATGGTGGCCTCGTTCAACCGTTGTGGCGCGTTCATTTCGTTTGCGGGTGCAAGTTCCATGCTGATCGGACGACCGCCTGTCAGATCGGCGGACCGCTCGTAAAGGCACAGGCCTTGCACACGAAGGTGCTCGGACAAGCCGACTACCTTCGTCCCGAATACCGAATCAGATCGAACCATGAAGAACATCCGTCTCATCGCCGTGATCGGCGCGCTCGTACTTGTTGCCCTTTGGGCCATAAGCTTCTACAATGGCACCGTGAGCTTGAACGAGGACGTGACCAAGCAGTGGAGCAACGTGGAGAACGCTTATCAACTGCGGGCCGACAAGACCAAGAACCTGGTGGAGATCGTGAAGGGTGCCGCCGACTTCGAGAAAGAGACCCTCACTCAAGTGGTTGAGGCACGCGCCAAGGCGACGAGCACGACGATCAACGCTGGTGACCTCAGTCCCGAGAAGATCCAACAGTTCCAACAAGCGCAGGACCAGTTCAGTAGCGCCCTGTCACGCTTGCTCGTCACCGTGGAACGCTACCCCGAACTGAAGGCCGTGAAAGGCTTCCAGGACTTCCAGACCCAATATGAGGGTATGGAGAACCGTATCGGTGTGGAACGACGCAACTTCAACGATGTGGCGCGCAACTACAACGCACGCATCAAGCGTTTCCCTGGTAATCTGCTCGCCGGCATGTTCGGATTCACCGAAAAGGGATACTTCGAAGCCCAGGAGGGTACCGAGAACGCCCCTGACATCTCCTTCAAATAACGGTGCTTACCGCAGCGGAATTCCTTTCGGCCACCGAGCGGTTGCAGGTGGAACGTGCCATCGGTGAGGCCGAACAGCGCACATCGGGCGAGATCCGTGTGCACTTCGAGGACCACATCGAGGATGATGTTCTGGACCATGCCGCGTTCATCTTCGAGGAACTCGGCATGCATCGCACGCGAGATCGGAATGGTGTGCTCATCTACATCTCCGTGGCCGATCGGTGGGTTGCCGTGATCGGGGACAAGGCCATCAATGAGGCGGTGCCACAAGGCTTCTGGAACGATGTGGTCGGTGTGCTCAAACTCCACTTCGCGGCCAGCAGACGTGCCGACGGTCTGGCGGAGGCGGTCCACATGGTGGGCGCCAAGCTCCAAGCGTTCTTCCCGTTGCGTAGCGATGATTCCAATGAGTTGAGCAACACCATCACCTATTCCCAACGATGAGGAACGTTCTCCTCCTCATCCTCGTGGTGCTCGTCCTTCCCATGGAAGCTGCGCGCTTCGACTGCACCCTTGCACCGCCGGCAAAGAGCGAACAGACACGTCTGGTGTGGGACTACGCGGACTGGCTGGAACACGGCGAGGCGGATCGCATCAACGCGAAGTTGGTGGCCTTCGCACGCGAGACCAGCAACCAACTGCTGGTGATCATGGTGGACACGCTTTGTGGACTTCCAGCGAGCGACCTGGCCTTCGACATCGGGCAGAAGTGGGGCATCGGGCAGAAGGGCTTCAGCAATGGCATCGTTCTGCTCATCAAGCCGAACGGGCCTCCTGGACAACGACCCATCTTCATCGCCACCGGCTATGGGCTGGAGGGGCCATCCCCGACCTCCGCGCCAAGCAAGTGATCGAGGGCGTCATCATTCCCCATTTCAAGCAGGGCGACCATTACGGCGGCATCGACCAGGCCGTGGACCTGTTGATGGCCATGGCCAAGGGCGAATACAACGAACCGGTGAAGGGAAAGAAGGCGCCGGCCTGGCCCGTCCTTGTGGTGTTGTTATTGGTCTTCGCGGTCATCTTCCTGTCTTGGCGCAACCGGGTCCGCACGTATGCCACCACCAACAAGGTGGACCTCTGGACCGCGATGTGGTTGCTCAGCCAGATGAACAACCGGCATTCGGGGCGCTGGAATGGCGGTGGTGGTGGTGGCTGGAGTGGAGGAGGAGGGGGGGGCGGCTTCGGCGGTTTCGGCGGCGGGAGTTTCGGGGGCGGCGCTGG
>JADKCV010000020.1 GCA_016718655.1 Flavobacteriales bacterium
CCATCGAAAAGTGACGCACTTGAATTGTTCGAACAGAAGGTCAACTGGCCAGGTGCACCAGCACTTGCTGGAGTGATCAGATCGATGACGACCACGGAGGTGTCGTTCACACAAGGGCTGGGAACAGCAACTATGTAGGTGTAGCTGCCTGCATTCGCAGTGCTTGGATCCAAGGAACCACCGATCACGGTACCATCCGTTCCATACCATTCTCCTCCTGCGTCCGGAGTGCCACTGAGTAGCGTGAAGAGGTCGATGGTGTCCGGTTGTGCACAGTAGGTGGCGATACCATCGATACCTGCGTCCGCGTTGGTGAGCACACTGACCGAGATCATGGCGGATGACGCTGGACAAGGGCTTGGGCCGGCTAGCGTGTAGGTGTAGTCCCCGTCCACATCGGTCCCCGGAATGAAGATCCCGCTGAATGGCGCACCCGTCGGGCCCGTCCAGCCACCCCCACCCTCAGCTCCTCCGAGTAATGGGAACAGGTCGACAGGATCCCCGCTGATACATAGGTTGAGCAGGTCGTCCTCCCCTGGGAAAGCGGGTTCAGTGATGCTCACCGTCACTGCTGCCGCCTCAGCCGGACAGGGAGTGACACCGGACACTGTGTATACATAAGCTCCTGGTTCGTCATTGGCTGGGTCGAACGTACCTGACCAAGTATTCCCGCTTGGTGAGGTCCATGTACCGTCCTCATCCGGAGTACCACCCAACAGATCGAACAGATCGGTTGGGCCGTCCGTCAGGCACACGTTGAAAGTCGCATCCATACCAGCGGATGGCGGTTCGATCACCTCCACGGTGACCGTACTTGACACGCTCGTACACGGCGGTGGAACAGTGATGGAGTAAGTGTAGATCCCTGAACCCATTGTTGTCGGGTCGAACGATCCGGAGAATGGCGCACCTGTCGGTGTGGTCCACGAACCACCGGCATCGGGTGTTCCTTCCAAGCGATCGAAGAGGTCCGTCAAGCCATCCGTACTACAGATGGATAGGAAGCCAGGTCCTCCTGGAAACGGTTCAGCGGATACGGTGACCAGCACCGAGGCGATCGCTGCTGGACAGGGAGGCGTACCTGGAACGGTGTACGTGTAGGTACCAGCCGTCATGGTTGCCGGATCGAAGGCGTCGCCTACAACGATGCTTGGACCATCCCAAACGCCTCCTGCATCCGGTGTCCCACCTAATCCGCTAGCCAGTCCAACACTTGAGCCGCTTGCACACAGCGCTATACTCCCATCAGTGCCAGCATCCGGAGGTGCGATGGAGGAGACTGTGACCGTGCTGCTCACGTTCACACAAGGCGCTGGAACAACAATGGTGTAGGTGTACACGCCAGGCGTCATGGTCGCGGGATCGTACTGTCCGCCCACCACCGCACTGGGTCCGCTCCATGCACCACCGAGATCCGGTGCTCCGCCGAGTTCAGCGAAGAGGTCGATAGCGGCGTCGGTGCTGCACAGCGTGATGGTGCCGGGTGTGCCGGCATCAGGTGCATCGACCACGGTGACCGTGATGCTGGCATCATCGGCAGGGCAGGGGGTTGTACCTGCCACGGTGTAGGTGTACACACCGGCGGTCATGGTGGCCGGGTTGAACAGACCGCCCACCACGGCACTGGGTCCACTCCATGTACCACCAACTTGTGGCGCTCCGCCGAGTGCTGCGAAGAGCGAGGTGGATGGGCTACTGATGCACAAGGTGAGCGAACCATCCTCGCCTGCATCCGGAGGCGTTAGGGTTGAGACTGTGACCGTGCTACTCACGTTCACACAAGGCGCTGGAACAACAATGGTGTAGGTGTACACGCCAGGCGTCATCGTGGCGGGATCATACTGTCCGCCCACCACCGCACTGGGTCCGCTCCATGCACCACCGAGGTCCGGTGTTCCGCCGAGTTCGGCGAAGAGGTCGATGGCGGCATCGGTGCTGCACAGCGTGATGGTGCCGGGTGTGCCTGCATCAGGTGCATCGACCACGGTGACCGTGATGCTGGCATCATCGGCAGGGCAGGGGGTTGTACCTGTCACGGTGTAGTTGTACACACCGGCGGTCATGGTGGCCGGGTTGAACAGACCGCCCACCACGGCACTGGGCCCGCTCCAGACACCGCCGACTTGCGGCGCTCCGCCGAGTGCTGCGAAGAGCGACGTGGATGGGCTACTGATGCACAAGGTGAGCGAACCATTCTCGCCAGCATCCGGAGGTGCGATGGAGGAGACTGTGACCGTGCTACTCACGTTCACACATGGCGCTGGAACAACAATGGTGTAGGTGTACACGCCAGGTGTCATGGTGGCGGGATCATACAGTCCGCCCACCACCGCACTGGGTCCGCTCCATGCACCACCGAGATCCGGTGTCCCACCCAGTTCGGCGAAGAGGTCGATAACGGCGTCGGTGCTGCACAGCGTGATGGTGCCGGGTGTGCCGGCATCAGGTGCATCGACCACGGTGACCGTGATGCTGGCATCATCGGCAGGGCAAGGAGCGCTTCCTGCCACGGTGTAGGTGTACACACCGGCGGTCATGGTGGCCGGGTTGAACAGACCGCCCACCACGGCACTGGGCCCGCTCCATGTACCACCAACTTGTGGTGTGCCGCCGAGTGCTGCGAAGAGCGATGTGGATGGGCTACTGATGCACAAGGTGAGTGCCTCATCAGTACCTGCATTCGGTGGTGCCACTTCGGTCACGGTGACCGTGCTGCTGGCATTCACACACGGTGCCGGTACAACAATGGTGTAGGTGTACACACCAGGTGTCATGGTGGCGGGATCATACAGTCCGCCCACCACCGCACTGGGTCCGCTCCATGCACCACCGAGGTCCGGTGTTCCGCCGAGTTCGGCGAAGAGGTCGATGGCGGCGTCGGTGCTGCACAGCGTGATGGTTCCGGGTGTGCCTGCATCAGGTGCATCGACCACGGTGACCGTGATGCTGGCATCATCGGCAGGGCAGGGAGTGCTTCCGGCCACAGGGGCCGGTTGAACAGCACAACCGCACTGGGTCCACTCCACGTCCGGGCGCGGAGAGGGAGCAGGACTGCTGATGCACAGGGGAGCGGCCATCGTTACCGCACGGCATTGGAGGTGACCGTGCTGCTGGCACAGGGGCGGCAGGTGTAGTGCAGGGCAGGGCGGGACGTCGCAAACCTGGGCCCCCCAGTCGGTGTGCAGTTGCGAAGAGTCAGGCGGCGTCGGTGCGAGGATGGTGCGGGTGTGCCGGCGGCGACACGGGGCTGGCCAGGCAGGGCGGGTGCCGGTGTAGGTGCACCGGCGGTCATGGTGGCCGGGTTGAACAGACCGCCCACCACGGCACTGGGCCGTCCATGTACCACCAACTTGGGTGTGCCGCCGAGTGCTGCGAAGAGTGACGTGGATGGGCTACTGATGCACAAGGTGAGTGCCTCATCAGTACCTGCATTCGGTGGTGCCACTTCGGTCACCGTGACCGTGCTGCTGGCATTCACGCACGGTGCCGGTACAACAATGGTGTACGTGTACACACCGGGCGTCATCGTGGCGGGATCATACTGTCCACCCACCACCGCACTGGGTCCGCTCCATGCACCACCGAGGTCCGGTGTTCCACCGAGTTCGGCGATGAGGTCGATCGCGGCATCGGTGCTGCACAAGGTGATGGTGCCGGGTGTGCCTGCATCAGGCGCATCGACCACGGTTACCGTGATGCTGGCATCATCGGCAGGGCAGGGAGTGCTTCCGGCCACAGTGTAGGTGTACACACCGGCGGTCATGGTGGCCGGGTTGAACAGACCGCCCACCACGGCACTGGGTCCACTCCACGTACCACCAACTTGTGGTGTGCCGCCGAGTGCTGCGAAGAGCGACGTGGATGGGCTACTGATGCATAAGGTGAGTGCCTCATCAGTACCTGCATTCGGTGGTGCCACTTCGGTCACCGTGACCGTGCTGCTGGCATTCACGCACGGTGCCGGTACAACAATGGTGTAGGTGTACACACCAGGTGTCATCGTGGCGGGATCATACTGTCCGCCCACCACCGCACTGGGTCCGCTCCATGCACCACCGAGGTCCGGTGTTCCACCCAGTTCGGCGAAGAGGTCGATGGCGGCGTCGGTGCTGCACAACGTGATGGTTCCGGGTGTGCCAGCATCTGCATTGCTCACAACGGCTACGACAACTTCAGCCGAAGCAGCTATGCAAGGTGGATCTCCATTGACCGTGTACGTGTATGTGCCGGGTATGGAGATTCCCGGTGTGAACAACCCAGTAGTGTTGCTACCCGTGGGGTCTGTCCATGATCCACCCGGATCGGGTGTGCCGTTCAAACCAGCGATCAACGAAGTAGCAGGGCTCGTGGCACATAGAACCAAACCACCATCGACCCCGGGATCGGGCGGCGTGTTCACAGCAACAGGACTGGGCGGTTCGCAGACAGGACGCAAGCCATTACCGTGTAGGTATAGACACCAGCGCTCATCGTCGCGGGGTCGAAGTTGCCAGCGACCACCGCGCTCGGCCACTCCACACCACCCGCATCGGGCGTTCCCCAAGTTGTGCGAAGAGCGCAACCGCGTCGGTGCTGCAAGCGTGATGGTGCCATCCTCCGGGATCGGGAGGTGTGTTCACTGCAACAGTGACCGTCGCGGACTCAGCCGGACAAGGAGCGATGCCATTGACCGTGTATGTGTAGACGCCCGCGGTCATCGTCGCGGGATCGAAGTTGCCAGCGACCACCGCGCTCGGACCACTCCACACGCCACCTGCATCGGGCGTTCCACCAAGTTGTGCGAAGAGCGCTACGGCCGCGTCGGTGCTACAAAGCGTGATGGTGCCATCGACTCCTGGATCGGGCGGCGTGTTCACTGCGACCGTCACAGTCGCGGACTCAGCCGGACAAGGTGCGATGCCATTGACCGTGTAGGTGTAGACGCCCGCGCTCATCGTAGCGGGGTCGAAGTTGCCAGCGATCACGGCGCTCGGCCCGCTCCACACACCACCCACATCGGGCGTTCCACCGAGTTGCGCGAAGAGCGCTACGGCCGCGTCGGTGCTACAAAGCGTGATGGTGCCATCCACTCCTGGATCGGGAGGTGTGTTCACTGCAACAGTGACCGTCGCGGACTCAGCCGGACAAGGAGCGATGCCATTGACCGTGTATGTGTAGACGCCCGCGCTCATCGTCGCGGGGTCGAAGTTGCCAGCGATCACGGCGCTGGGTCCGCTCCACACACCACCCGCATCGGGCGTTCCACCAAGCTGTGCGAAGAGCGCTACGGGCGCGTCGGTGCTACAAAGCGTGATGGTGCCGTCTGTGCCGGGATCAGGGGGCGTGTTCACTGCAACAGTGACTGTGGCAGTTTCCGCAGGGCAAGGAGCGATGCCATTGACCGTGTAGGTATAGACACCAGCGCTCATCGTCGCGGGGTCGAAGTTGCCAGCGACCACCGCGCTCGGACCACTCCAAACACCACCCGCATCGGGCGTTCCACCAAGTTGTGCGAAGAGCGCTACGGCCGCGTCGGTGCTGCAAAGTGTGATGGCACCATCGACCCCGGGATCGGGCGGCGTGTTCACTGCGACCGTCACCGTCGCGGACTCAGCCGGACAAGGAGCGATGCCATTGACCGTGTATGTGTAGACGCCCGCGGTCATCGTCGCGGGATCGAAGTTGCCAGCGATCACGGCGCTGGGTCCGCTCCACACACCACCCGCATCGGGCGTTCCTCCGAGTTGTGCGAAGAGCGATATCACAGCGTCGGTGCTGCAAAGTGTGATGGTGCCATCCACTCCTGGATCGGGAGGTGTGTTCACTGCAACAGTGACCGTCGCGGACTCAGCCGGACAAGGAGCGATGCCATTGACCGTGTATGTGTAGACGCCCGCGGTCATCGTCGCGGGATCGAAGTTGCCAGCGATCACGGCGCTGGGTCCGCTCCACACACCACCCGCATCGGGCGTTCCTCCGAGTTGTGCGAAGAGCGATATCACAGCGTCGGTGCTGCAAAGTGTGATGGTGCCATCCACTCCTGGATCGGGAGGTGTGTTCACTGCAACAGTGACCGTCGCGGACTCAGCCGGACAAGGAGCGATGCCATTGACCGTGTAGGTGTAAACACCAGCGCTCATCGTCGCGGGATCGAAGTTGCCAGCGACCACGGCACTTGGTCCGCTCCACACACCACCCGCATCGGGCGTTCCACCGAGTTGTGCGAAGAGCGCTACGGCCGCATCGGTGCTGCACAGCGTGATGGCGCCATCGACCCCTGGATCAGGTGGCGTGTTCACCGCAACAGTGACTGTGGCAGTTTCCGCAGGGCAAGGAGCGATGCCATTCACGGTGTAGGTGTAGACACCAGCGCTCATCGTTGCTGGATCGAAGTTGCCAGCGATCACGGCGCTGGGTCCGCTCCACACACCACCCGCATCGGGCGTTCCTCCGAGTTGTGCGAAGAGTGTTACTGCCGCGTCGGTGCTGCAAAGCGTGATGGTGCCATCCACTCCTGGATCGGGAGGTGTGTTCACTGCAACAGTGACCGTCGCGGACTCAGCCGGACAAGGAGCGATGCCATTGACCGTGTAGGTGTAGACACCAGCGCTCATCGTTGCGGGATCGAAGTTGCCAGCGACCACGGCACTTGGTCCGCTCCACACACCACCCGCATCGGGCGTTCCGCCGAGTTGTGCGAAGAGTGTTACTGCCGCGTCGGTGCTGCAAAGTGTGATGGTGCCATCGACCCCGGGATCTGGCGGCGTGTTCACAGCGACCGTCACCGTCGCGGACTCAGCCGGACAAGGAGCGATGCCATTGACCGTGTAGGTGTAGACACCAGCGCTCATCGTCGCGGGGTCGAAGTTGCCAGCGACCACCGCGCTCGGCCCACTCCACACGCCACCTGCATCGGGCGTTCCACCGAGTTGTGCGAAGAGTGTCACTGCCGCGTCGGTGCTGCAAAGTGTGATGGTACCATCGACCCCGGGATCAGGCGGCGTGTTCACCGCAACAGTGACTGTGGCAGTTTCCGCAGGACAAGGAGCGATGCCATTGACCGTGTAGGTGTAGACACCAGCGGTCATTGTCGCGGGGTCGAAGTTGCCAGCGATCACGGCACTTGGCCCACTCCACACGCCACCTGCATCGGGCGTTCCACCGAGTTGTGCGAAGAGCGATATCGGCCGCGTCGGTGCTGCAAAGTGTGATGGTGCCATCCACCTGGATCAGGGGGGTGTGTTCACTGCAACAGTGACCGTCGCAGTTTCCGCCGGACAAGGGAGCGATGCCATTGACCGTGTAGGTGTAGGCGCCAGCGGTCATCGTCGCGGGATCGAAGTTGCCAGCGACCACCGCGCTGGGTCCGCTCCACACCACCCGCATCGGGCGTTCCACCAAGTTGTGCGAAGAGCGCTACGGCCGCATCGGTGCTGCAAAGCGTGATGGTGCCATCCACTCCTGGATCGGGAGGTGTTCACTGCAACAGTGACCGTGGCGGTTTCCGCAGGACAAGGAGCGATGCCATTGACCGTGTAGGTGTAGACACCAGCGGTCATTGTCGCGGGATCGAAGTTGCCAGCGACCACAGCGCTCGGACCACTCCACACACCACCCGCATCGGGCGTTCCTCCGAGTTGTGCGAAGAGCGATATCACAGCGTCGGTGCTGCAAAGTGTGATGGTGCCGTCTGTGCCGGGATCAGGGGGCGTGTTCACTGCAACAGTGACTGTGGCAGTTTCCGCAGGACAAGGAGCGATGCCATTGACCGTGTAGGTGTAGACACCAGCGCTCATCGTCGCGGGGTCGAAGTTGCCAGCGACCACCGCGCTCGGACCACTCCAAACACCACCCGCATCGGGCGTTCCACCAAGCTGTGCGAAGAGCGCTACGGCTGCATCGGTGCTGCACAAGGTGATGGCGCCATCGACCCCGGGATCGGGAGGCGTGTTGATAGAAATGGACAGCACAGCGACATCATCGGGACAAGGTGATACACCCGCAACCGTGTAGGTATAGTCGCCCGCAACCGCAGTTGAAGGATCTATACTTCCGCCAATGCTCGTACCACCTGGGTCGGTCCAGGATCCAGTGCCATCGGGGCTTCCGCCTAATTCGGATAGGAGAACGACCTGCCCGCCCGTCGAACACAGGACCACACTATTATCAGAGCCAGCATCGGGAGGGTCACTGATCGTGACATTCACCGATGCGGACGAAGGAGGGCACGGTGCAATTCCGGGAACGTTGTAGGTGTAAATGCCTGCGGCGTGCACTGCCGGGTTGAAGGTGCCAGAAAAGGCTGCCCCACCGGGATCCGTCCAAGTGCCACCAGCTTGTGGCGCCCCCCCCAGAACGGTCAACAGAACGACAGGTCCGTCATTCGAACACAGAGCTATACCGCTGCTTGTTCCAGCATCGGCCACTGGTGACACGGTGACCGTCACCGTGGAAGATGCGGTGCCCGCAGCACAAGCTCCTGAACCACTGACCGTGTAGGTGTAAACGCCGGGGGGATCGGTCCCCGGTACGAATGTGCCCGAGTGCGCTGCTCCACTGGGAGTTGTCCATGTCCCGCCGGCACTTGGAGAGCCACCCAATTGGTTAAGCAAGGTCACAGCCGATCCATTCGCACATACCGATAGGGATCCATTCGTACCCGGGTCCAACGTGTTGTCCACGGTGATGGTCATACAATCCGTCGCCACGCAGTCGGGGTGTCCCAGTTGGTATACGGTCACGCAATACTGTGTGGTACCCGCCACGGTGGCGATGGGATTTGCGATGTTCGGGTTGCTCAGCCCAGCCGGCGGACTCCAACTGTACACGTAACTGCCTCCCGGGCATGCGGCCACACCGGTCCATGCCAACCCACCACCGGGTCCCACCGGAGAGGTATAGACGGAGTTCCCACTCCCATTGAACAGGGCGAACGATTGTTCATCGTTGTAGAAATTACCTGTGGTGTAGGTCAATGTGATCACATCCCCTGTGGTCACAGGAATATTCACGCTCCCGGCAGCCCCATTGGCCAAGGTCCAAGAAGAAGCAACGCCGTTCACGGTGATCGTCACGCTGGATCCGTTGGAGCCTCCTAAGAGGCCGGTCCAGCCGTCGCCGAACGTGTCATAGAGTGATAGAACGTAGTCGCAAGAGGTCGGGAATCCACCGCCAAGGACGGTCGCGTTCAACTGTACGGGCGTGTTGCAGGTGCTGGCATCAGGACCAGCATCCACATCCGGACCAGGTACGATGGTCAACGTAAGCGTCGTATCGTAGGTGCACCCGAAATTGTCGGTCACCGTGTAGACATAATCATAGTTGCCAGCACTTGGAGGTGCAACACACACACTGTTGCAACCAGCTCCGGTCGAGGTGATGTTCGGGCCGCTCCATGACGTGCTATCGCAACCATTGCCATACACCGGAGTGAAGCTGATCAGGTCATCATACAAGGCGGGGTTGAATGTCATTCCCCAGTTGCAGATGAATCCATTGTCCGATGCCCATAGGTCGCACACTTCCAAACTCCATGTACCATTGAGTTGCGATCCGACCAACCCGTTCAACGGGTCAAGGCTCTCGTAGGTCCCACTCGGCAGCGTCCCTCCGGCATTGTCCACCCAAGTACCATTGGAAGCGAACGGACTGAAGCAATAGGTGTAACATGTGCCTTGGTCGTTCGGTGAAAGGTCATCGTCCACAGGGATCCCTAGGAAGGTCGCGCCACCACCCTGCTGGTGCATCACCACGGTCTCTCCGCTCGGGCTGGTGATGCTGATCACGAGATCGCCGATGAACGAGTGTTCGATATCCATGCAGATGGACTGCAGTCCATTCACATTCATGAGGGTCGCTCCGGGAGGGAATTGGGTGAAGGTGAGTTCGGAGGAGAAACAATCACCTACCTCATCCGGCAGGAACACACCGCCCCCCAGGTCAGTGGAGGGCAATTCGTTCCATGTGGTACCGTTCACCACGCCATCGATACAGAGTGTCTCACCCTCACAACCGAGCAGGTCACCGCCTGTGCCGGTGAAGGTCGGTGGAGTGCCGACCAGGACCTGGAGGTCCACCCGGTTGGTGCTGGCACAGCCGTTATTGTCCAACAAATACAACTGGGCGGTGTATCCACCCGGTTGTGCGTAGGTATGGTTCACACTGACCCCGGCGTTGTTCAGCACCGTTCCGTCACCGAAGTCCCAGCGACGACTTGCGATGCTGAAACCCGGGGCGGCGAAAGACGCGGCGCTGTTGAAGGTCACGCTCTCTCCGGGACAGATCCGTTGAGGTCCTACCACGCCATGTGAGGCCGCGGCAGTTGGTCTCGCGCAGGGTTGATAGCATGTGATCGATGCGGCGAAGACACCCACTCCAGCACCATTCGATGTGAATGCCACGGTAAGGCAACCCGTACCATTGGATCCGGTCGCCGAGACCACTTGGCCCTGAAGACCACCTCCCGTCCAGGTACCCAATAGCGGTGCCGAAGTGCTGTTGCCATCGTAGATGACCATATTATCGATGGGTGCAGCACCTGCAACGCTCAAGTTGAACGTGATGAAATCCAATGAAATGGCCCCACCCGGCGCATCCGGGCAAATGGTGTAGGTGAAGCTTTCGTTGTTCCCATATCCTCCTCCCCCTTGCCCGCCGCTGTCCAATAGAGCGCCAGCGCAGGTGTTGGTCGTGCCGTTGAAAATGGGGAAGGCCTGGCCAAAGGAGACCGCGCTGGATCCCATGCAAAGGACCAATGAAAGGACCGCGCGAAGGATCACGGTCAAGGACCTGGCATAGCCTGAACGGGAAAGCGTGTCCTTGGCGTAGTGTGGAACCATCTACGATGACCGGTCTTAACGTCCGTAAAATAGCGGTTCCAACCGTTGCCTTCTCAGGATCGACCACTTATTGGACGTAGTCCAACGTACCTTCTACCAAACCATCCTTAGGATCGATTGATGGAGGTCGGCAGGTCGAGCCGATCAGCTAGGGAAGTAGGCTTACATGTCCAAGGATGATCCGCTCTTGCTGGGTCAACGCCGAGCGGACCGCAAGCCGGTATGCATAGACCCCTTCTGCCAGCGTTCCCGACCCTGAGTTCCTCCACGAGCCATCCCATGTCGCATATCGATCGGAGCTTGCGAAGACCTCTTGGCCCCAGCGATCGAAGACACGCAGCTCGAATTCCTCCTCGGCAATATCATTCCCTGAAACGCCCCAGCGATCGTTGTCACCGTCACCGTTCGGCGTGAAAGCATTGGGTACGAGCACCAGGTACAGATCCTCCACGTGGACCACCCGCGAGCTGGAATCCGCACACCCCAATTCATTCCGTACGACCAGGCTGACCGGATAATAGCCCCCGATCGCTGAGGGGTATTCGATCACCGGGTGCTGTTCAGTGGAGTACAAACTATCGTGGAAGTTCCACGACCAACTCACCACATTGGGCATTGATAGGTCTTCGAACTCCACTTCTGGCTCCAGTACGGAAGGCGGCTGCGGCGACCAGGTGAACGAAGCACTTGGCACCGAGAGCACGCGTATCATATCCACGACGTTCGTATCCGTGATGCATCCATTAGGCCATATGACCTCCACGCCCACATCATAGTATCCCGGTGGACCGAACGTGTGGAACAAGGTCGTGTCACCCGAAATGACATCGCCATCGCCCAATACCCAGGTGATCTGCGCTCCGCCTGTGGTATCCACGAATTGGAACTCCACGGGCAAGGGTGCGCACCCCAGAACGGTATCGGCAAAGAAGGTCATGGGCGGCGTTCTGAGCAGCGTCAGGTCGGCGCACCGCGTCAAGGTCGGGGTCTCGCAGCCATCGTTCAAGGTCACACAGATCGTCGTGTCCACAGTAGGGACAATGATCAAGGAGTTGTCGCTTCCCGGCCCGAAACCCCAGTCGTAGCTGAGTTCACCGTTCCCTCCCATCCCGCCGAGAACTTCGAAAAGGACCGGTGTGCCATAGCATTCTTCCATGTCCTCCAAGGCATTCAACTGCAATGCCTCGAGCACCGTGACGACGGCGGAGAGGGTGTCCAACGGGCAGCCATTGGCATCCCTCAGTGTGACCTGATAATTCTCGGTGGCTGTAGGACCTACTGCGTGTGGACCACTTCCCACAAGCCCCTGGTCCCAGATCAGGGAATACGGTGCGGTGCCTCCGGCCGCAGTTGCGCTCAGGCTCGCAGTTCCGGTCAGGCAGATGGTCGTGTCAGCAGGTACACCGGTCCATTCCAACGGTTCCGGAGCGAGTATCGTGGCCACCAACGTGTCGATGCAGTTGTTCCCGAGCGGTCCTTCGGTTACGATCACGGTATAGGTGCCCGCTCCGATGATCAGTTCATCCCCAAGGGAAGCGTTGGCCTCACGCACCATGACCCCATCGGCATCCCGCCAGAGGTAATTCCATGGTCCACCCGTACCCGAGGTGACCACGTTGATGACACCGGTGCTGTCGTGGCACAATGCACTCATGATCGACGTATCGTTCTGGAGCACACTCGGTGCTTGTACCAACACCGTATCCGTACTTCCGCACCAGGGCTGACCGAACGTATGTACGCGTACCACGAAGGTGGTGGGTTCATTGATCTGGGTGAGCGTGTTCGGTGTGTTCGGAGTAACAGCACCCGCAGCAGGTGTCCATTGGTAAACTGGTGGTCCGACATTCGGGCCGCAGTTCGCTGCACCCTGCCAGGCTACGCCGGTCACCGGTCCGTTGGGTGAAGTATGGATCGTGTTCCCTCCTGGCCCGATCAATGTGAAGGAGTTCTCATTGTTCCAAACGGTGCCTGCGGTATAGACCAGCTGGATCACTTGACCGGTCTGCACCGAAAGCGAGATGGAAACATCATCGCCATCGGGTAGGGTGTAGACCGTCGGGGAACCGGAGATGTTCACGGTGATCTGTGCGCCACCATCCCAACCATCACCAAAGGAATCCTCCAGGATCAGCGTGTAGATGCATGTAGGAGGTGGGGGAGGGTTGGCCACGATGCTGGAGAACAATGTCGCAGGGTCACTGCATGTAGGGCCGACCACAACGTTCGCATCGATCACCGGAGCCGGGGTCACCGTGATCGTGATCGTGGTATCGAACGTGCAACCGAAGTTGTCGGTCACGCTCAAGGTGTAATCGAACACACCGGGATCGTTCACCACGGCAACGGCCGAGTATGCGTCCAGCAGGTCCAAGCTGAGTCCAGGCCCGCTCCAACTCACCGAATCCGGTGTACTTCCGATCACCGGTGTGAAGGTGGTGATGTCCGGGTACAGGCTCGGGTCGAAGTTGATGGACCAGTTGCAGATCACCCCGTTGTCGATCGCTAATGAATCGATTAGCGTGAATGTCCAGGTTCCGTTCAGCGGACAACCCACCAGGTTGTTCAAGGGTTGAACGCTGGTATAGGTCCCCGGTGCAAGTGCGGTGCCCTGAGATACAGGTATGACATTGGGTGTTGGTCCGTTCTGAGCGCAATCTGCCCATGTGCCATTCGGAGCATTCGGCGCGAAACAATAGGTGAAGCATGTACCCGGTATTGCCGCTGATCCGGGAGCTTCTTGGTGGCGTTCGCATCGCCGAGGAACGTGCCCAATCCCCCTTGCTGATGGAGGTTCACGCTTTGGCCGTTCGGACAGGTCATTGTCAGGACCATGTCACCCATATATGAATGCTCCATGTCCACACAAATGGAAGCGAGGTCGTTCACATTGTTCAGCGTGGCCCCGTTCGGGAATACCGAGAAGTCCAAGGAACTATTGAACGGTACGCCCACATTATCCGGCAAGGGGATAGGACCTCCCAGGTCGATCACCGGGAGGCCGGTCCATGTCGTTGGGGTTGATGCTCCGAAGAGTTGCACCGTTGCACCTTCACACACGGTCTGGTCCTCGATGGTGCCCAAGAAGCTGGGCGTGGTCCCGACCAGAACCTGCAATGAGGTCTGTTGGGTATTCACGCAGCCGGCATCATCGGTCAATGTCAACCGTACCAGGTATTCCCCGGCTTCGTCGAAGGTGTGCGACACGATAGGTCCGGTCGCATTGGTACCGTCGTCCAGGTCCCACGCATAGCTCACGATGGTCTGCCCAGTTGCTGCAGTGGAACCACTCGCGTCGAAGGTCAGCTCCTCATTCAAGCATACCTGTGCGGGAAGGTCGTGATCCAACACAAGGGCTGTCGGGACAGGCGGATAGCATGGCGTTCCACATTGGATCACCGCAGAAAGATCACCACCGCCGATCTCGTTGCTGGTGAAGTGGATGGTGAGACAGCCCGTAGGGTTGTCCGGCGTGGCACTGAACACCTGGCCCTCCAAGTCATCACCGGTGAAACTGCCGAAGAGGGGTGCACTGATGCCGTCGCCGTTGTACACTTCCACTCGGTCCGTAGGCGCACTACCGGCGGTGCTCAACTCGGCGATCAGGAAGCTCAACGTGATGCCCTGACCCGGAGTATCGGGACAGATGGTCATGGTCACATCCTCATTGTCCCCATATGGAGCCAGTCCACCTCCTGGGTCGACCAATGCGCCCACGCAGGTGTTGACCGTACCGTTGGCCAGAACGAACTCCTGTGCCCGAGCGGCGGTGAATGCCGACAACAGCATCACGGCACATCCGATAATTAAGTTCCTTGACTGGTTGATGACCGATCCCATGGTCCGACTGTTCCTCCTGATCTCCTCCTCGGTTATTCGTCCTCAAAGTTCGATCACGCCTATTCGCCTGCTCGGCACGATCGTCGACAGAATGGTATTCCCAGCATGGGCCCTATACAATGCGGAACGCGGTCATGGGTCACATCACCGCGTTCCATTGCGCAGGGTATATGGCTGTGCTTACTTGATCAGGGTCACGTGGCCCATCAGTTCCTTACGCGTTTGGGTCTCGATGATCTCGAATGTGACGCGATACGTATAGACCCCCTGTGGCAGTACTTCGCCGCTGTTCTGGGCGCTTCCAAGCCAATGCAACATGGGGTCCACGGAGGTGAACACCACCTGGCCCCAACGGTCATACACGAGCATTTCAAAGTCGGTGATGCTGCCGATGTTCACGCTCATGCCCCAAGTATCATTCAACAGATCGCCATCAGGTGTGAAGGAGTTGGGGATGTAGGGGAGCAGGATGTCGTCGATGATCACCGTGCGGCAGAGCGTGTCCACACACTCGTTCTCATTGTAGCTGGTCAAGCACACCTCATAGTTCCCGGGCTCCTTGTTGGAGAACACATAGGCCACATCCGGTTCGGTGGTCTGTAGCAGTCCAGCGATGTCCCACTCGTAGCGTGTTGCTCCGGTGGAGGTGTTGATGAATCGAATGCTCGGGTTGTTCACATCGGAAGGTTGTGGACCCCACATGAAGTCCGAGACCACAGGTGCTGGACCCGTCACTGTGATGATGTTCGAACCGAAGCAACCCGCCTGGTCCTTGATCCATACTTGATAGAGCACCTCGCAGGCACCGTCCAGCACGGAACTGGTGGACCAAGTATTGGCATTGTCGAAGCTGTACTCCACGGCGCGCGCGTCCTGGACGATCACCTTACCGTTGCAATCTCCCGAGCAGATGACCGGTTCGTACGTCAGGTTGTCGATTTCCAATTGCACCGGTTCACTGATCAGGATCGAATCACTCGCGAGGCATCCGTTATCATCGGCCACTGTCAATAGGTATAGTCCATCGCACAGGTCCTCGATCCTATCCTCGCCTGCACCAGAGACCCCATTGGACCAATCGTAATCGAACTCACCTACCACGTTTCCGCCAGCTACCACCGCCCGGGCCATCCCATCGCAGTAGTTGTAACAGATCGCATCCGTCCAGATGAAGTCGATCGTGATCGGATCGGTGAAGGTCATTTGCACACTGTCCACCGTATTACAGAATGCACCGTCATTCTCCCTCCAGAAGAACCAGTGGGTTCCGCCCATACCGGGTTCAACGGTCACTACGGTCAGCGGAGCGAACCGATCCTCGAAGACGGCACCGGCAGGACCGGACCATTCACCCACGCCGGTATTTCCCGGAGTGGCGGTCAAGGGGTTGGTCAGGTCGCATGAGATCAATGGTTCCCCGGCATCCGGTATGCCACAGCAAGTTGGATCATCAGCGGGTATCACAGTGATATCCAGGGTGGAGGTCGCAACGCATCCGTTCTGGCTGGTAACGGTGTAGGTATATACACCGCCGGAGTCGATCAATGTCTGGAACGTGTTGGCGAACACGTTACCCGTGGCATCCGTCCATACCCCGTCGGTGTCAGGTGTGCCAAGCAGCGAATCCGTCATCAGGAAGTCGGGGGTGCCAGCACAGAATTCCAGGACCGCGCTCAGACCAGCATCGATAGAAGGGTCCGGGATGACCTGCACGCTGTCCATGACCGCGCACTCAGGATTGCCGATCGGATAGGCGGAGAGGTAATACCAAGTAGGAGCCGTGACATAGACATCGGTCTCTGGATCGCTCGGGTCATCGAGACCATCGGTCGGGGTCCATTCCCATACCGTTACTGGAGCGCCTCCACCACAGGCTACAACGCCTTGGTATGCCACACCGGTATTTGGGCCGTTCGGCGAAGCATAGACCGTTCCTCCAGCATCGTCGAATAGACTGAAGGAATTCTCGCCATTGAAGATCGTGCCCGCTGTGTAATTCAACGATATCACATCGCCGGTGCTCACGTTCAAATTGAACGTGAGTTCGTCGATCCCGCTACCTGCGATGGTATAGGGGGTACTGACCCCATTGATGGTCACGGTCAGGGAGGCACCACCGTTCCAGGAATCACCGAAGCTCTCGTAGAGCTCAAGTACCCAAATGCATGTTGTAGGAGGGCCGTTGGCAACAATGGTACCGGCCATGGGCTCTGGATCGCTGCACAAGGTGACGTCCGGACCCGCGTCGATCTCCAGTTGAGGAGCGATGGTGACCGTGATCGTGGTGTCGTAGGTGCAACCGAAATTATCGGTCACGCTGAATGTGTAATCGTAGCTTCCTGGGCCCGTCGGATCGGCTGAAGCAACCGTTGGGGTGTTGGCGTCCAAGGTCAGGAAGGGGCCACTCCAACCCACGGAATCGATGTCCGTGGTATCGATCGTCGGCGTGAACTGGGTCACCTCCGGGATGATGCTAGGGTCGAAGTTCAACGACCAGGAACAGATGAACCCGTTGTCCGCACCCCATAGGTCTGTGCTTTGGTAGGTCCAGGTTCCGTTCAATGGGCAACCGACCAGGTTGCACATCGACTGTATCGGTTCATAGGTGCCCGGGTTCAAGGACTCGTTCTCGGGTATCCCAGCGGGTGTGGTATTTCCTGCGCCGAACGTGGCATTGTCCACCCAGGTGCCGTTGGTCGCTGTTTCGCTCCAACAATAGTTCCAACATTCCCCAGGGATGGGATTCTCGTTACTGTCGGTGTCATTCGGGGAACCGATATACGTTCCGCCGCCACCCTGTTGATGCAGGATGGTCGTCTGGCCGTTCGGACAAATGACCTGAAGCACGAGGTCACCCATGAACGTATGTTCCATTTCCACGCAAACGGACAGGATGTCGGCACAATCGGTCAAGGTTTGACCTGGCTCGAACTGGGTGTAGAGCAGTTCGGATGTGAACGGTGATCCGAATTCATCCGGAAGGAACACGGGTCCCCCGAAGTTGGCGTCGGGCAGGCCGATCCAGGTCACTGGCGTGACGACCCCGAGAAGATCGACCGTGGCGCCCAAACAGGTCTCCACACTTTCAGCGGTGCCTAAGAAGAGCGGGGTCGTGCTGACGAGGATCTGTAGGTCCACCACGTTGGAGTTCACACAATCATTGTCGTCGATCAGGTTCAACTGCACGATATACTCACCTGGTACGGCGAAGGAATGCGTTGCAGTAGGAGAGGTTTGGGTGCTACCATCGTCAAAATCCCACTCGTAATTCACGATGTTGAAGCCAGGGGCGGCGAACGAACCGGTTCCATCGAACGTCAATTCCTCTCCGACACAAACCAAAGCGGGCGTCGGTTCGTTCATGACCGCCACTGCCGTAGGACGCTCACAAGGAGTGAAACAGGTGATACCAGCGGCGAAGTTGCCCACGCCATTGGCATTCGAGATGAACTGGACCGTAAGACAACCGGTGGTGTTGAAGGTGGTCGCGGAAGCCACAAGCCCTTGAAGCGAGCTGCCCGTATATTCTCCAAGGAACGTCTCACCTGTGTTATCACCATCCCAGATACGGATCCGGTCGGGGGGATTTGGCCCAGCATTGCTAAGGTCAGCGACCAACCAGTTCAACGAGATACCATCGCCGGGAACATCGGCACAGATGACGGTCGTGAAGTTCTCCCCGTTGCCATACTGGCCGGCAGGGCCTCCGGTATCCTCCAATACACCTGCACAGGTGGTGATCGTGGGTGTGGCAATGCTGAACTGCTGTGCCTTCAAGGTGGCCAACGAGGCGGACCACAGACCCATTAGAATGAAAGCACCCTTGAAGGGTCGGGAGATGTTCGTTATCCTCATGTCTTGGCTCATCCTGGAAGGTGAACAATGGACGACTA
This sequence comes from Flavobacteriales bacterium, assembly GCA_016718655.1. Lineage (GTDB taxonomy): Bacteria > Bacteroidota > Bacteroidia > Flavobacteriales_F > PHOS-HE28 > PHOS-HE28. The sequence continues at coordinate 18,551 of JADKCV010000020.1, forward strand.
GCGATCGGACAGTTGCGACCATCCGTATGTTCTCTTGATGGACCTGCCCGTCAAAAGGTTGCCTGTGTACAAAAATACCAAGCCCGGGCATGCCCGGGCTTGGTGGTAGGACGATTTGATGACCAGTGTGGATCAACGCAGCAATCCAAGCGTGCCGTTGTAGGTGCCACCCAACTTCTCACCATCCTTCATTTCCACCATCCACACGTATTCACCTGCGGAACAGAGCTCGCCCTTATTCCCGATGCGACCGTTCCAAGGACGTTGTGGATCGCTCGTCTCGTAGACCAACAGGCCCGTGCGGGGATCATGGATGGAGAGTTTGAATCGTACTCCTAGACTTTTCAGGGCATCTGGGATGAACAGGTCGTCCACACCATCGCCATTGGGAGAAAAGGTCTTGATCGCCAGTAGATTATAACCATCTTCGATGTGGATGGTGCGCTCTGACCGGTCCGTACAGCCTTTGGTATTCGTAACGGTAAGTACCACGGTATGATCGCCTGCCGCCTTGAAGATGTGGTCCGGATGAGCGATCGTCGAGGTATGCCCATCACCGAAATCCCAATGATAACTCACTGCACCATGGCTCCGATTCTCGAAATGCACGGAAGGCACAGTATTGTCATATTCCTGCTTCAGGAACTTGAAGGAAGCTTCCGGGATCTCATGGATAACGATACGGTCGGCGGCAGGTTTGTTCTGCACCGTGCTGCCTCCGATGGAGGAATGTGACAACATCACCTCGAATGTGCCAGCTTTGGAGAACACGTGGCTCGGACGCGATTGATTGGAGAAACTGCCATCGCCGAAGTTCCATAGATAGATCCCTTCTTCCGGCATGTTCTCCACGGCGAAGGTCACTGCCGTGCCCGGGCAACCTTCAGAAATGCTGGCACGAATGCTGGCCGCACTACTCCGGTCCTCATTCAGCGTAGGACTGGTCACCGGGGGTGTTTCAGGGTTCGGGGTCCCTTGCTCTCCGGAACGGGCACGTGCCATGCTCGCGTCGATCATCGTTTCGGATCCCACAACAACGGTCAGGTCCTTTACTTGATCGACCTGCTGGTCCAGTGCAGTCTTGTCATCCTCGACGATGACCTGATCCAACTGTTCGGGGACCGTGATCTCGTTGCTGGAACTGCGCGGATCACGCTCCAACGGATCCGAAGCGAGTAGGTAAGCCGTGGTGCCCACAGCTACCGCTCCTGCGAACAGGAGCGCATAAAGTCCCAAGGAACCGCGCTGTGCCACCTTGTTCGGGAGGTCCATGCGGGCCTCCAACTGGGCCCAATCGGCCGAGTTGTAAGGGACCTCATAGGGTTCCAAGGTCTTTTTCAGCGATCGCTCGAACGCATCCTGAGCATTCATCGTCGTGGTCGTTAGCGGGTCAATGCCCCTTTGTAAGTAACTTCTTCAAATTATGTTTCGCCTTGGCGAGATTGCTCTTGGAGGTGCCCACGTTGATCCCGAGCATTTCAGCGATCTCCTTATGGGTGAGTTCCTCGAACACGTACAGGTTGAACACCGTCCGGTAGGCGGGTGTCAGCTTTTGCATGGCATTGATGATGTCCGCAGGCCGGTATTCCATCACATCATCTTCGGTGATGTCTGCTAGCGTATCCTCTGCGTCCTGATCACCGAAATCCTCCACGCTGCGATCCTCTCCAAGAAGCAGGAAGGAATGTTTCATCCGCCGGAAATGGTCGATGGCGGTGTTGACCACGATGCGTCGGATCCAGCCTTCAAAACTGCCGGCCCGATTGAACTGGTCCATGCTGCCGAACACCTTGATGAACCCGTCCTGAAGGATATCCTTGGCTTGGTCGGCGTTCTTGGTGTACCGCAGACAGACCGCCATCATCTTTCCATAGAACAGCTCATATACACGCTGCTGAGAGCGGCGTTCGCCATTCAAGCATCCATCGATGAGGGGGCCATAGGGGTCCACGGGTTGCTCTCCTTTGATCCATGCAGGTGTCAGGCGAAAACCTCTGCGGTCATCGGCGAGGGGTGGGGGCAAGGCCTCGGTCATGGGAGCCGACAAGGTAGCCATTCTGGAGGGTAGACGTTGGAGCCGGGAAAAGGATGCCTCGGGCACTGAAAGTTCTCCCGCCGAAGTAGCCTGATGGCCATCAACCACCTTGGGTGGGCCGTTGTCATACCTTCGCGCCTTCTCGTTCATCCTGTCATTAACCCCTCAATTCGCATCGAACGCATGAAAGTCACTGTGGTAGGGGCCGGAAATGTTGGCGCAACTTGCGCTGACGCCGTAGCCCGTTGGGAACTCGCCAACGAAGTGGTGTTGCTCGACATCAAGGAAGGTTTCGCCGAAGGGAAGGCCTTGGACATCTGGCAGACAGCCCCGATCAACCTGTTCGATTCACGGGTAGTGGGCTCCACCAACGATTACAGCAAGACCGCTGGCAGCGATGTGGTGGTCATCACCAGTGGCCTACCGCGCAAGCCGGGCATGAGCCGCGATGATCTCATCGCTACGAATGCGGCCATTGTGAAGAGTGTGACCGAGAATGTCGTGAAACACTCTCCGGAGGCCATCATCATCGTCGTGAGCAATCCACTCGACGTGATGACGTACTGCTCCTACATCAACAGCAAGCTTCCCAGCCAACGCGTCTTCGGTATGGCCGGTATCCTGGACACCGCGCGCTACCGCGCATTCCTCGCCACCGAACTGAACGTCAGCCCCAAGGATATCCAGGCTGTACTGATGGGTGGTCACGGCGATACCATGGTCCCACTTCCTCGTTATACGACGGTCGGGGGTATACCGGTCACTGAACTGATCGCCAAGGAGAAGTTGGATGCCATCGTGGATCGCACGAAGAAAGGTGGAGGAGAGATCGTTAACTTGTTGGGGACCAGCGCTTGGTATGCCCCAGGAACCGCAGCTGCACAGATGGTGGAAGCCATCGTTCGTGATCAGAAGCGGGTGTTCCCATGCTGCGTGTTGCTTCAGGGTGAATATGGTCTGAAGGACATCTACATGGGTGCCCCCGTCATCTTGGGGCGCAAAGGAGTGGAGCGGATCATCGAATTGAAGCTCAACGCTGAGGAAATGGAATTGGTGAAGTCCAGTGCCAAAGCAGTGAAGGAGGTGATGGATGTGCTGGATAACATGGGCTCGGGTGTGACCGCATAGACCTGAGCTCGCGCTACGATGAATGGAAAAGGGCGCCGAAAGGCGCCCTTTCTTGTTCAGCTTGAAGGTATCAGCGCTGTCCCATGACCATGAGGCGGGCCTTCCGCTCACCCTCTACGCTCGATACCCGGAGCGTATACACGCCATTGGCCAAGCCTTCCACATCCACCACCAAGCGTTGACCCGATCCCGAGCGGGACATGACCACTTGCCCTTGACCGTTCACTATATCCAGTTGCCAGTTGCCGGTCATCTCTTGTACGAGCGTCACCTCTACCGTTCCAGCAGCGGGATTCGGCGCAAGCCGCAACCCGCTCGCAGTGTTCATTTCGCCAATACCTGCCAAGATCGGCTCACTTCCCCAGAAGCTCAGCCCACCGCGGTAGTTCCCGATGATCAGTTCGAGTTCCCCGTCCCCCGTGAGGTCATGCATCGCCACCCCGGTCCGAATGCCGTCGCGCACGTTCAGGAAGGTGCTGTCCAACAACGTCCACGTACCGTTCAGGTTATTGTCGATAGCGCCATAGTGGTAGAGCCAACCGGATTCGGAACCCAACAGCAATTCCCGCTCACCACTGGCATTGCGGAAAACACTGGGGACACTGTAACCCGTGACATTCCACCATTCCACGGTGCTCACCCCGCCCACGTTCTCGTTCACCAAGCTCCAAACCGGGAGTGATGCGGAACCGGTATTCCGGTAATGGTTCAAGTTGCCGTTGCGCTCACCGATCAACAGGTCCAACAGCCCATCCCCATCCAGGTCCTCGAACACCGGCGTGGCGAACTGACCTACGTCCAGCGGTTCTCCGCTGGAGTTCGTGACGTTGGGCTGCAACAACTCGAACTGTGCGGTACCGGATCCGCCGGTATTCCGGTAAGCATGGATGCGGCCTTGCAGATCACCGATATACATGTCCAAGTCCCCATCGCCATCCACATCCCCGAAGGCCGGGTACATGCTGATGCCGATCCCGCTGGTGGATAGACCCATGTAATCATCCGTGATCAATTCGAAGGAGGGCTCGTCCGTTGTACCCGTGTTCCGGAACAGTGCCAGCTTGCCTGTGTACACGCCACCAGCAGCGAAGTAACCATGATTGGCTACGATCAGGTCCATCAGGCCATCACGGTCGTGGTCGAAGAAAACGGGAAAGGCGCCCTCTCCCACGTCGATCATCCGCTCTTGGAACAGGTCTTCTTGTTGATGCTCGAATACCGGACTGGCATCGGTCCCGGTGTTGGTGTAATACCAAAGACTACGCTTGTTCTCCGACAGTGAAGTGGCGTTACCGCCCACCAATAGGTCACGCTTGCCGTCCTGGTCCACATCGACGTAATACCCCGCAGGGAACAGCGCAAGGTCCACGGAGTTGTCGTAACTCGGGAAGAGCGTATCCTCTTGGGTCATGTAAGCATCTTCGATGGAGCCTCCATTATAGAGTCCGACTAGGTTGTTGTAGGAGATGTCGCCGATCAACACCTCCTTCACCCCATCACCGTTCAGGTCCAAGGAAAGGATGGTACTGCCCGCATGGGCTCGTTCGGTATCCTCGGTCGCTTCCGGGCGGTCGCCTTGTTCGCCCAGTTCCGGGTTCGGGACGTTGAAATCACATGGGGTATCCAGGGTCACCGAGTTGTTGTTGAAGTTCTCCGCGAAATAACCCCAGCACTTGTTGCGCAGTTCGAAGACCAAGCTGTCGCATGTTCCGTAAAGTTCCATGCTCAAGTTCTTGTGGTACTCCATGTATGAGCCCAACAGACTGAAGGTCAGTACATCAAGGTCGCCATCACCGTCAATATCATCGATCGCAGGAAGGTCCACTTGGGACACGTACAAATTGGCCAAAGTGCCCGTACCCGAGGGTGAAACGTACCGGGAATTGACGCGGCTCGTGATGAGCTCGAACGATGGCGTATCGCCGACGCTGGTGTTACGGTAGACACCGAACCCGGCTTGGCCTTGTGTGAACAGGTCGGCCTTCCCGTCGCAGTCATAGTCACGGAACAAGGCCCAGTCATGCAGCCCACTGTACGTTGCACTGGCGTTGTCCGGCCGCTCCAAGCGATAGGCATTGGTCCCCTGGCCTCCCGTATTCATCAAGGTGGTCACCGTATTGCCTGACCGGTCGAAGAGGAACAGGTCCTTCAAGCCATCGCCGTTCAGGTCCACATCACTGACCTGGACGAAGTTCAAGCCTCCGGCCCACGCGAGGTCCAAATTGGCACCGTTGGCGGTCACCGGAACCTGACCTTGGAACGTAAGATCCCACTGCGCCATACACGGGGCCAAGGTGGGCATGAGTGCCAGTAACAAAGCAGGACGAATAAGGTGCAACATGGGCGTGTGGTGTGAATGGTCACATCCGTATCGAACGGACAGGAACGTACAAATATAGCTGCCGATGGATGCCTTAGGCCCTACAACAGGCGGACCTTCAGGGCTTTCTTGTCCTCCCCCTTCCGTGCAAGGCCAACAACGCTATATTTGCCGCCTCTTTTACGGAAAACCCATCGGTCATGCAGAACAGAGGCGCGCTTTGGATATTCACCATCCTTCTAGCGCTAGCGTGTGCGTATCAGCTATCCTTCTCCATCTTCACCTCAGGTCTGGAGCGCAAAGCTGCCGATGAGGCCAAATACAAGGCTGATTCCGTGCTGGCGGTCGCCGGCAATGAGAACCTGGATCGTGAAGCCGTGAAGCTGGGCTTCGAGAACAGCTACCTCCGTGCCAATGGCGAGCAGAAGGTATATCCCGTGCTGGGCTACACCTATCGCGAGTGCAAGGAAAAGGAGATCAACCTGGGTCTTGACCTGAAGGGTGGTATGGCCGTGACGCTTGAAGTGAGCATCCCCGAACTGATCACCAACCTCGCGGGCAATAGCAGTGATCCAGCCTTCATGAAGGCCATTTCCAACGCTCGCGAACGCCAGAAGAACAGTGATGCCGATTTCATCACACTGTTCGGTGAGGAGTATGCCAAGATCCCCGAACGCGGTCCACTGTCGGCCATCTTCTACACTCCGGACCGTAAGGACATGTTCGATCGCGAAGGGGATGATGCGGCATATCTGGACGCCCTCCGTCGTGAAGCCGAGACGGCGTTGAACAACACGGAGCGTATCCTCCGTACGCGTATCGATAAGTTCGGCGTGGCGCAGCCAAGTATCCAGAAGCAGCAGTTCACCGGCAGGATCCAGATCGAACTGCCCGGTGTGAAGGACAAGGACCGGGTGCGCAAGGTGCTCCAGAGCACTGCCAACCTGGAGTTCTGGGAGACCTATGACAATACCGAGGTATATCCCGCTTTGGAGGCAGCGAACGTGCGCCTTCGCGATAAGCTGAAGGGCAACGTTTCCACTGAAGGAGGAACTGAGGGTGCGTTCGACAGGACCTTGTCCACCGGGTTCTCTGTGAAGGGGATGCAGGGTGGTGTGGAAAGCGGCTTGGTCGGTTTCCTTGAGAGCGGGAAACCGGCTGACAAGACCACGTGGTTCGACTTCGACCGTGTGGTCTTCCCGAGCGGTAGTGACGTGATCGATGCGGCCAATTCCGATGAGCAGTTGAACAACCTGGTGGAGATCCTGAAGGCCTACCCGAGCGTGAAACTGAAGATCGGCGGTTATACCGACAACACAGGCAATGAGGCTGCCAACTTGAAGCTTTCCCAGAAACGCGCTGATGCCGTGGTGGCCGCACTGGTCGCCAAGGGGGTGGGCGCCGATCGTCTTGATGGCGAAGGCTACGGATCACAGTACCCAGTTGCCCCCAACGATACGGAAGAGGGTCGGGCCAAGAACCGCCGCATGGCCCTCCGTGTGATGGAGACAGGTAACGAGGCTACCGCTCAAGCGGACAGCACAGCGACCGATAGTCTGGCCACGGATAGCCTGGCGACCGCTGACAGTACCGCTGCCGATTCACTCAACCCGGAGGACTTCGCCAAGGAGAATCCGCTCTTCGCTGTGCTAACACCGTCCTTGGTCCAAGGCCAGGGTGGGGGATTCAACCTCGCGAAAGGCGCTATCGTTGGCACGGCTCGACTTTCCGACACCGCTCAAGTGAACCAGTTCCTGGTCAGCCCGGAACTGATCAAGGCCCTGCCTCAGGACCTGAAGCTGGTGTGGGCCGCAAAGCCCGATGTGCGCGAATTGCAAGAGGGGGGGACCGTACCCCTGCTCAACCTCTTCGCACTGAAGGTGCCTCGCGGTGGTAAACCCAAACTGGATGGTAGCACCATCGTGAACGCCGCCCAGGACTTCGACATGAAAGGGGCCGTTGAGGTGACCATGCAGATGGACGCCGAAGGTGCACAGACCTGGAAAGTGATGACCGGGGACAATGTGGGCAAGGCCGTGGCCATCGTCCTGGACAACCTGGTCTACAGTGCTCCGATCGTTCAATCGGAGATCGCCGGAGGTCGCTCCAGCATCTCCATGGGTACGGGTAACCTGAACTCCCAGATCCAGGAAGCGGATGATCTGGCCAATATCCTCAAGGCGGGCGCATTACCTGCTCCTGCGCGGATCATCGATGAGACCGTGGTAGGACCGAGCCTGGGTAGTGAGAACATCCGATTGGGCATGCTCTCGTTCCTGGTGGCCCTGCTGATGGTGATGGCGTACATGGTACTCTACTATGCAGGTGGTGGCTGGGTTGCCGACCTCGCCTTGTTGGTGAACCTCTTCGTGCTGATCGGTTCCCTCGCATCCATCCAAGCGGCACTGACCCTGCCTGGGATCGCCGGTATCGTGCTTACCATGGGTATGGCCGTCGATGCCAATGTGCTCATCTACGAACGTATCCGGGAGGAGTTGCGTAGCGGAAAAATGCTCAAGTCGGCCGTGGACCTGGGATTCAAGGGTGCCATGTCCGCCATCATCGACTCCAACGTCACCACACTGATGACCGCGGTGATCCTCTACCTCTTCGGTTCAGGTCCGATCCGTGGTTTCGCCACTACCCTCGGACTGGGTATCCTTACCTCCTTGTTCACCGCACTTTTCCTTTCCCGCATGATCATCAGCTGGCGGTTGGAGAAAGGAAAGGACTTCAGCGTTTGGAACAACTGGAGTCGGAACATCTTCGTGAACGCCAACTACGACTTCATGGGCAAGCGCAAGATGTTCTATGGCATCAGTGGCATTCTCATCGCTGCAGGTATCGCTTCCATGGTCACCGTGGGCTTCAATTGGGGGGTCGATTTCAGCGGTGGCCGCACGTATGTGGTGAAGTTCGCTGATGATGTGGCCGTCGATCAGGTGCGCGGTGCATTGGAGCCTAGCTTCCGATCGGCCGAAGGTGTTCAAAGCACGGTGAACGTGAAGAGCTATGGCGGATCCCGTCAGGTGAAGGTGACCACCAACTACCTGGTGGAGGCCTCTGGTGAAGGAATTGATGCACAAGTGGATGCCAAACTTGCGGAAGGTCTGGCAGGTTTGAACAATGCCTATGAGGTCATCGAATCCCGCAAGGTGGATGCCACCATCTCCGATGACATCAAGCTATCGGCACTCACCGCCGTGGGGTTGGCGTTGTTGGCGATCTTCCTCTATGTCGCCGTCCGCTTCAGCAACTGGCAGTATGGTCTCGGGGCATTGCTCTCCTTGCTCCATGATGCATTGGCGTTGCTCGGTCTGTACTCGCTCCTGTGGAAGATCATGCCCTTCTCCATGGAGATCGACGAGGCGTTCATCGCAGCCATCCTCACCGTGATCGGTTACTCCATCAACGATACCGTGGTGGTGTTCGACCGCTTGCGCGAATACCTCGCCGATCACAAGCGTGAAAGCACCGAGATCGTGGTCAACAAGGCCATCAATTCCACCTTGGGCCGTACGATGAACACTTCCTTGACCACCTTGCTGGTGCTGTTCGTGATCTTCCTGTTCGGAGGAGTCTCTATAAAGGGGTTCATCTTCGCGTTGCTCATGGGTATCCTGGTGGGAACCTACTCCTCCGTGTTCATCGCCAGTTCCGTGGTGGTGGACCTGCTCAAGGGCAAGCAAGCCAAGGTTTGATCGAACTGGATAATGAGCGGTCCCGATATCCGGTGCGGATATCGGGACCGCTTACTTTTAGCCTGTGATGCACATCGCACTCTTGTTCGATATCAGTGGTGGGGAACTCATGGTGGTCCTCCTCTTCGTGCTGCTCTTCTTTGGCAGTAAGGGCATACCCGACATCGCGCGAACGTTGGGTCGTACCATGCGACAGGTCCGAGACGCCAGCAACGAGGTTCAGCGAGAGATCCAGAAAGGTGCATCCGATGTGACACGTACCATGCAGGACCAGCGCCGGACCTCGATCGAGCGTGCAACCACACCACCTCCTCCAAGCCCTGGTGCGTCGGACGAGACTCCCCAATGATGGACCTGTTGATCACCCTTGGTGGTCTGGTAGTCCTGGTACTAGGCGCTGAGGCCATGGTGCGTGGTGCCGTGGACCTGGCACTCCGCGCCAGGATCTCCCCCTTGGTGATCGGGCTCACGGTGGTCTCGATGGGTACATCGGCACCGGAGCTCCTCGTGAGCTTACTTGCTGCCATGAAAGGGAGTTCCTCCATTGCAGTAGGAAATGTGGTCGGATCCAACATCGTGAACATCACGTTCATACTCGGACTTTGTGTGCTCATTTTTCCGATCGACGTGGACCGTGATGCTCGCCGCATCCATTGGCCGGTGATGATGATCTCGTCGTTGCTGTTCTGGTATCTGCTTGGCGATGGGAACTTCTCGAGCTGGGAAGGAACACTGTTCGTTGTGCTACTCGTGGTGTATGTGGGCTGGATGGTCTGGAGTTCTCGAAGGGCCAGTGCAGCGGATGGAGCCGCCGAACGCGAAGCTGCCAAACACCCCATTTGGCGGGCAGTGCTCCTGTTGATCGTGGGGATCGCCGGTCTATCCCAAGGTGCCGATTGGTTCGTGGATGGTGCCGTGGCCATTTCGCGTAGCATGGGCGTGAGCGAACAGCTTATCGGGGTCACGGTGGTCGCTGTTGGAACCTCGTTGCCCGAACTGGTGACCTCCCTCATGGCCGCATTCCGCAAACAAGCGGATATCAGCCTGGGCAACCTCATCGGAAGTAATGTGTTCAACCTGCTGGGTATCATAGGTGTCAGTTCCATGATCATGCCCATCGAAGTGGAGCGATCCTCCTTCTTCCTCGACCTGATGGCCATGTTGCTTTCCTCCTTGCTTCTTTACCCCTTGATGCGCTACGGCGGTCGCGTTGGGCGTTGGCAAGGCGCCATACTCGTGGCCTTTTATGTAGGCTACGTGGTCCTCGTGCTTCAGCGCGGCTGAGCGCGGTCGAACGATCCCTGTTTCATGTGAACAGCCTGAAGGCGCCATGCTCCATGGCTCATGGGACCCATTTTTCTTGGGATGAGTCCTTCCGGATGGGGGGTACGATTGAAAATATCCACGATCTGGTGGAGTACCCCCGTTGAAAATTACCTTTGGCCTCAGAAAAACCACCCATTCTCATGTCCACCCCCCTTCTTCGTGCTAAAGCCCTTGAGGATGTACTCGGTCGCCGCCCCCAACTGGTCGAGCCACCAGCACCCAAGATCTCCGACTACTTCGCCGCCAACGTGTTCAATGAGGATGCCATGCGCATGTTCCTCACCGAAGAAGCTTGGTATGCCGTACGGCAAGCTTCCCAACATGGGGCCCGTATCGATCGCAAACTGGCCGACCAGGTGGCCAGCGGCATGAAGGAATGGGCGGCCAGCAAAGGGGCCACCCACTACACGCACTGGTTCCAACCGCTTACCGGCCTCAGCGCCGAGAAGCACGACGCCTTCTTCGAGCCCATCGGCGGCGGACGCAGCATCGAGCGTTTCGATGGCAGCATGCTCGTGCAGCAGGAGCCCGATGCCAGCAGCTTCCCCAATGGCGGCATCCGCAACACCTTCGAGGCGCGCGGTTACACGGCGTGGGATCCCAGCAGTCCCGCCTTCGTCATGGGCCGCACCCTGTGCATCCCCACGATCTTCATCAGCTACACCGGTGAGGCCCTCGACTTCAAGATGCCCCTGCTCCGCGCCATTCACGCGGTGGACCAGGCGGCCACCGAGGTCTGTCAGTACTTCGACAAGGATGTGACCAAGGTGATCAGCACCCTGGGGTGGGAGCAAGAGTACTTCCTCATCGACAAGGCCCTGTACTACGCGCGTCCGGACATCATGATGTGCGGCCGTGCGCTCTTCGGGCACATCCCCGCCAAGGGCCAGCAGATGGAGGACCATTATTTCGGAAGCATCCCGGACCGCGTCCGTGCCTTCATGCGCGACTTCGAAACGGAGGCCCTGATGCTCGGGATACCGGTGAAGACCCGCCACAACGAGGTGGCCCCCAACCAGTTCGAGTGCGCCCCTGTCTTCGAGGAAATGAACCTGGCCGTGGACCACAACGTGCTGCTGATGGACATCATGGAGAAGACCGCCCAGAAGCACGACTTCCGGGTGTTGCTCCATGAGAAGCCCTATGCCGGTGTGAACGGAAGCGGCAAGCACAACAACTGGAGCCTGGCCACCAACACCGGACGCAACCTGCTCCGTCCAGCGAAGACGCCCAAGGAGAACCTCCAGTTCCTCACCTTCTTCGTCAACACGATCGCGGCCATCCATGCCCATGCCGATGTGCTTCGCGCCAGCATTGCCAGTGCCAACAACGATCACCGCCTGGGTGCCAACGAAGCTCCTCCTGCGATCATCAGCGTATTCATCGGTGACCATTTGAGCAAACTTCTGGACGAGCTGGAGCGCAACATCAAGGGTGCCATGTCGCCCGACCTGAAGACCGAATTGAAACTGGACATCGGTCGCATACCCTCGGTGATGTTGGACAACACCGATCGCAACCGGACCAGTCCGTTCGCTTTCACCGGCAACAAGTTCGAGTTCCGCGCGGTAGGAAGCAGCGCCAACTGCGCGGGTCCGATGACCGTCCTCAACACCATCGTGGCCCATCAGCTCCGCAGCTTCAAGAAGCAGGTGGATGCGCTCATCGCCAAAGGGACCAAAAAGGACGAGGCCATCCTGCGCGTTATCCGTGACCTCATCGCCCATAGCAAGCTCATACGGTTCGAGGGCAATGGCTATGGTGACGAATGGGTGAAGGAGGCTGCCAAACGGGGCCTGAGCAACATCAAGGACACGCCCCGCGCCCTCGATGTGTGGGAGCGGAAGGAGACCAAGAAGCTTTTCGCCGACATGGAAGTCCTTTCCGCAGTGGAATTGGAAGCCCGGCACGAGATCGAGTTGCACAGCTACACCTTGAAGATCCAGATCGAAAGCCGCGTGGCCGGTGACCTGGCCCAGAACCACATCATCCCGACGGCCATCGCCTATCAGAACCGGCTGATCGAGAATGTGCGGGGTTTGCGGGACGTGCTACCTGCGGCTCAAGCCAAAAAGGCGACCGAGACCCCGGTGAAGCTCATCGAAGAGATCAGCGAACACCTGGGCGAAGTGAAATCCTTGTCGGATTCGATGATCGAGGCTCGCAAGGCGGCCAACGTGCTGGAGGACGCCCGGGACAAGGCCATTGCTTATTGCGACAAGGTGAAGCCACACTTGGAGAAGCTTCGCTACCACGTGGACAAGCTGGAACTGCTGGTGGATGATGAACTGTGGCCGCTTCCCAAGATGCGCGAACTGATGTTCACCCGTTGACCGCGGTATATGCCTGAAAATGGGAGGGGGCCAGAAGCCCCCTTCCTTATGCTCGATCGTTCCTGCCATCATTTGCGGATCTGCTTATCTTCGCCCGGAACCGGAACCAAGAACCATCCATTCACACCCGATGATCACACGGAAGATCCTGGCGACCCTCGTCATCAGCCTCGTTTGCACCACGTCCATCCTGGCGCAAGGGCGGTTGGCGGAGGAAGCCGATATGGCCTATCAGAAGGGCTTCTACTTCAATGCCATCGAGCTGTACAAGAAGGCGTACACCGTGGAAAAGAAGGCCTCCACCAAGGCGGAGCTCATCTACAAGGTGGCCGAGAGCTACCGCTTGTTGGGTGATGCGGCGCAAGCGCAGGTGTGGTATGAAAAGGCGAACAAGGCCCAACTGGAGGACCCCACAGGATACTTCTGGATCGGTGAGATGCTCAAGCAACAGGGCAAATACGCCGAGGCCATCGCCGCATACAACAAGTACAAGGAGAAGCGTCCGAACGATATGCGTGCCGAAGCGGGCATTTCTGCTTGCCAGATGGCCCAGAAATGGAAGGATGACCCTACCCGGTATACCGTTGACCCCGAGGTGTTGCTCAATACGGCACAGTATGATTTCACTCCGGCTTTTGCGGACAAGAAGAACGAGACGGTGGTGTATACCAGCACGCGCGAAGCATCCACGGGCGCTGAGACCGATCAGATCGTCGGCGAAGCGTTCAGTGACCTGTTCACCAGTACACGCGATCGCTTGGGAAAATGGAGCGAACCCGTGAAGTTGCCGATCACCATCAATACGGAAGGCAATGAGGGGGCGCCCATTTTCAATGACAAACGGACGCTGCTGTATTTCACACGCTGCCCCATGGAAAAGAAGAAGGTGTACGGGTGTGACATCTACATGAGCAAGAAGGTGGGTGCCGAATTCAGCGAACCTGTGAAACTTGAACTGAAACCCGCTGGTTCCAAGGACGATACCCTTACCGTGGGACATCCGGCCCTTGCCTCCACGGATGACATGCTCCTCTTCTCGAGCAATATGAAGGGAAGTGGCCATGTGGGCGGTAAGGACCTGTACTATGTGAAACTGAATGCGGAAGGCATGCCCGCTGGAGCACCTGTGAACCTTGGCCCTGAGATCAATACGGCCAAGGACGATATGTTCCCGTTCCTGCGTTTCGACGGTAGTTTGTACTTCTCCTCCAGTGGTCACCCCGGTATGGGCGGTATGGACATCTATCGCGCTGAGAAGAGCGGGGATGGCAAATGGGGCCTCGTGGAGAACATGAAATTCCCGTTGAACAGTGCTGCCGATGACTTCGGTATTGCCTTCGATGGCGAGAATGACCGTGGTTTCTTCACCAGCAATCGCCCCGGCGGAAAAGGCCAGGATGATATCTGGCGTTTCTATATGCCTGACATGGTGTTCGCCCTGCAAGGCGTCGCGTACGACAAGATGACCAGTCAGCCGTTGGCCAACGCCAAGATCAGTGTGGTGGGGACCAATGGGTCCAACTTCAGCGCCATGACCGATGAGAATGGCGGGTTCAACTTTGCCGAGAACGGCAAGGATCGGTACATCAAGGAGAACACGAGCTACAGCATCCTGGCCGAAAAGGAAGGCTATTTGGTGGTGAAGGACCAGGTGACCACCGTGGGACTCGCTGAGAGCACCACCTTCGTGAAGGAGTACTTCCTGCAGCCCGCTACGAGCGATATCGTCATCAAACTGCCTGAAGTACAATACGACCTGGGCAAATTCGACCTACGCCCCGAAGGCAAGGATTCCCTGGAGACCTTGTACCAGACGTTGATCGATAACCCGACCATCATCATCGAACTCTCCGCCCATACCGACTCCCGCGACTCCGACGCCCGCAACCAGATCCTTTCCCAGAACCGCGCCCAGAGCTGCGTGAACTACCTCGTCACCAAAGGCATCGATCCTGCGCGTATGGTGCCCAAAGGCTACGGCGAGAGCAAGCTGCGTATCTCGGACGCGCAGATCAAGGCCATGAAGACCAAGGAGGAGCAGGAGGCCGCACACCAACAGAACCGCCGTACCGAATTCCGGGTGTTGAGCTATGACTACGTTCCCAAGGATAGCCCCGTAGTGCCACCAACCACGAACTAGCGTCTACCCTACAAGGAAGAGCATCCCGCTGTCGTGGGATGCTCTTCTTCGTTCATACCCATGAGCAGCGATCGTTACGCACAACGCGGCGTCTCCTCCGGCAAAGAGGACGTCCACAAGGCCATCGCCGGCCTGGACAAGGGCCTTTTCCCCAAGGCCTTCTGCAAGATCGTGCCCGATACCCTCACCGGCAGCACGGACCATTGCATCGTCATGCATGCCGATGGGGCGGGTACCAAGTCCTCGCTCGCTTACGCATACTGGAAGGAGACCGGCGACACCAGCGTATGGCACGGCATTGCGCAGGATGCCATCGTGATGAACCTGGACGACCTGCTCTGCGTGGGTGCTACCGACAACATCCTCCTTAGCAGCACCATCGGCCGCAACAAACGTCTGATCCCCGGCGAAGTGATCAGTGCGTTGATCGAAGGCACCGAACGGTTCCTGGCCAAGATGCGCGACCTCGGCGTCGGCATAAGAAGCACCGGTGGTGAGACCGCCGATGTGGGCGACCTGGTGCGCACCGTGATCGTGGACAGCACGGTGACCTGCCGGATGAAGCGCAGCGACGTGATCGACAATGCCCGCATCCGGGCCGGTGATGTGGTCGTGGCCCTCGCGAGCTACGGACAAGCGATCTACGAGGACACATACAACGCCGGTATGGGCAGCAACGGCCTCACCAGCGCCCGCCACGATGTCTTCGTGAAGGACCTCGCTACCAAATTCCCGGAGACCTTCGATCCCGGCACACCTGCGGATCTCGTTTACAGCGGTCAAGCCCGATTGACCGATCCCTTGGAAGGCACACCGCTGGACTTCGGTAAGGCAGTGCTCTCGCCCACGCGGACCTATGCCCCTGTGGTCGCCCAAGTGCTCGCTGCCATGCGGCCGCACATCCACGGTATGGTGCATTGCAGTGGTGGAGCTCAGACCAAGGTGCTGCACTTCGTGGAAGGCCTTCGCATCATCAAGGATGATCCGCTTCCCATTCCGCCACTCTTCAATGCCATCCAACGCATGAGCGGCACGGACTGGATGGAGATGTACAAGGTCTTCAACATGGGCCATCGGCTGGAGTTCTATGTACCTGCTGAACAAGCCCAGGAGATCATCACCATATCCACTTCCTTCGGCATCGAGGCCAAAGTGATCGGCAGGGTGGAGGCAGCACCAACGAAAGAGGTCGTTCTCACCAGCCCCCACGGCACTTTTACCTACCACTAAGCCTAGGCCACACCGGCATTCATCTGCGTTATCTGCGCCATCTCCGGCCGCATTCCCATGAGCGACCTTCTTTCCAAACTATCCGCCCTGCACGACCGTCGCGAGGAGATCGGTAAGCAACTGGCCGACCCCAGCGTGATCGCCGACCAGAAGCGCTTCGTGGAGCTCAACCGCAGCTACCGCGACCTCGAAGCCATCCAGCAGGTATTCTTCCGTTTCCGCCAGATGCACGACGACATGGCCGGGGCGGAGGAGATGTTGCGCACCGAGAAGGATGCGGAGATGCTGGAGATGGCCCGTGCCGAGCGCGATTCCATGCGTGCCGCCATCGATGCCATGGACGAGGAGGTCCGCTTGATGCTGGTGCCCAAGGACCCCAACGATGCCCGCAATTGCACCGTGGAAGTACGCGCCGGGACAGGTGGCGACGAAGCCAGCCTCTTCGCCGGTGACCTCTACCGCATGTATGCCCGCTACTGCGAAGGCCGCGGTTGGAAGATCGAAGTGGCGGATGTGAGCGAAGGCACCGTAGGCGGATATAAGGAGGTGATCTTCAACGTGATCGGCGATGGTGCTTACGGTGTGCTGAAGTTCGAGGCCGGCGTACACCGCGTGCAACGTGTTCCCACCACGGAGGCCAGCGGGCGTATCCACACCAGTGCGGCTACTGTGAACGTGCTACCCGAAGCCGAGGAGGCTGATGTGGAACTGAAGGAAAGCGACGTGAAGATGGAGACCGCTCGGAGCGGTGGTGCCGGTGGCCAGAACGTGAACAAGGTGGAGACCAAGGTGCGCCTCACACACATCCCTACGGGCATGGTGGTGATGTGCCAGACCGAACGCAGCCAGCTCGGCAACCGCTTGAAGGCCATGACCATGCTACGCACCAAGCTCTACGAGGACAAAGTGCGTGAGGTGGAAGCCGCCATTGCCGCACAACGCAAGAGCCAGGTGAGCAGCGGCGATCGCAGCGCCAAGATCCGCACCTACAATTACCCGCAAAGTCGCGTCACCGATCACCGCATCGAATTCACGGTACACAACCTGCCGCAGGTGCTCAACGGTGACCTGCAGGAAGTGATCGATGCCCTGCAACTCGCTGAACGCACCGAGAAGCTGAAGGCCGAAGCGGGGATCTAGTGCTGTTCATCTGATCTTTGCCCCCGTGACCCGCACCGAACTCCTTTCCACCATCCGCCGCAAGCGCAGCCTGCTTTGCGTGGGCCTCGACACCGAAGAACACCTGGTCCCCGACCACTTCAAGGAAGAGAGCCATCCGGTGCGCGCCTTCAACGAGGCCGTTGTGGAAGTGACACACGACCTGGCCGTGGCCTACAAGCTGAACCTGGCCTTCTACGAAGCGCTCGGCGACCAAGGCTGGCTGGACCTGGAGGCCACCATCGCCTATATCCGCAGCAAGGGCGACTGTTTCATCATCGCCGATGCCAAGCGTGGGGACATCGGTAACACCGCCCGCAAGTACGCCGAAGCCTTCTTCGACAAGCTGGATGTGGACGCCGTGACGCTTTCGCCTTACATGGGCCGCGATAGTGTGACGCCCTTTGTGGGTCGTGCCGGCAAATGGGCCATCGTGTTGGGCGTCACCAGCAACGCCGGAGCAGAGGACATCCAATTCCTACCGGTGAATGGTCGCCCTCTTTACGAGACCGCCATCCAGCGCATTGCCACGTGGTGCAGCACCGATGATCTGATGTTCGTGGTCGGGGCTACCCGTCCAGAAGTGTTGGCCGAGGTACGTGCGCTTGCACCACAGCATTTCTTCCTTGTACCCGGCGTAGGTGCCCAAGGTGGCGACCTGAACGAAGTACTGAAAGCAGGCATGACCGCCGACGGCGGACTGCTCATCAACAGCAGTCGTGGTGTGCTGTATGCCGGAACAGGGGAGGAGGCCATTCCCGCTGCCCGCCGTGCTGCAAAAGAGTTGCAACAGGTCATGGAAAGTGCCTTGCGTGCGAAGGGTGTGATCTGATCACGGTGAACCACTGAGCCAGGACATGATGTTCCTGAGCAATTGGATGTTGCCCCTCATGCCCGGTTGGTTGAGGCCGACCGGCTTGGCATGCGGGCCGGCCAGTTGGGCACTGAACATCGCGGCTTCTCCAAAGACCACCACACGCCCTTTCCCGAATTCCAACGCTGCGCCTTGCTGCCAGCCAGCGCCGCTGCGGCCCGGGGTATCCGCTGGGAACGCCCAAGCCTCCACGGGTTCCAACAACTGGTAATGATCGGATAGCGAGATCAGGGCATCGGCACCCTCGGGCATCTGGAATGCACTGCCGGTAAGGGTGATCACTGTATCCACCAGTTCGCTTGGTCGGGAGCCTCGGATGATGGCATGGGCCATGTTCAATCCTTCAGTGGCATGGAACCGTTCCGTGGTCCGTTCCCGTTGGTCCATGGCGAAGCAGTTGAGGAACTCAAAACCGAAAGCTCGGCCCAGGTCCGCTGCTGCACCGGCCATCGGCATGTGATCGGCGATCAGGAACAACGCGCCCCCACTCCGCACCCATTCCACTACCGCACCGATCTCTTTAGCAGTGAACGCCGAAGGACATGGAAGTCTCCAGTCCTGGACGTTACGGCTGTGCAACGCATTGGCGATCACCAACACCGACCCAGCAGAAAGTGCTGTGCTTTCGAAGGCGGATTGGTTGGCCACAACGGTGTAGCCATCGGCTCGCAACACCGTCGCAAATGCCCGGTAGCGCCCAGTCAGCGTGTGGAAGTTGTGGTGCGCCTCGTCCAACATGACCACAGGACCCATACCCGCAGCGAAACGCGGCGCTTCGATGGTCGGGTGGAACAAGGTGTCGGGAACCTGTTGCCCGAGCAGTTCCGTTGAGACCAACGAAAGGACGATCCATGTCGAGCGAAGGGAACCAAGTTCCATAGCGGGCAAGGTACCGCCAACACCGGTCCCGAACGGCTGGAGCGTTCCAGCCGAAGTCGACGGCATTTCATTGACTTGTGGATCAAAGCAGGTTTGTGATCGTTCGTGCGGATCGTTACATTATGCATCACCTGATCGTCGAATAATCCGTCATCCCACACCCATGGCCTACCCGATCATCCACCGCAACCACGGAGAAAAGCCCGCCACTGATGCCATTCCAACGCTTCGGTTGGTGCAGTCCGGTCGCTCGTACGCCGATCGTTTGTTGGAGCCTGGCTTTCCCTACGGCGAGGACCTGCTCCAGTTCATCTGGCAACAACGCCTCTTCGAACAACACGCCCTGCGCACCACCGATGGCCGCCCGGTGGAAGTGCTGAAACCCGGACGTATCCAGCAGAACAGCGGGCCCGACCTCACCGGTGCCGAACTGCGCATCGATGGGCAGACCTGGGCCGGGACCGTGGAAGTACACCTCCGCAGCAGCGAGTGGAACGCTCATGGCCACCAGTTCGATCCCGCCTACGAGAACGTGGCCCTGCACGTGGTGTACGAGCACGATGCCGAAGTGAAGACCCGCCAAGGACGCGCCCTGCCCACCGTGGAACTGATGTCGCGCGTGAGCACCGACAGCATCGCGCTGCACCACGCCCTCATGCGCGGCCAAGGCTTCGTGCCCTGCGCCAACCTGCTCGGCCAACTGGATCCGCTGCGCACCAGCACCTGGTTGGAACGTGTGCTGATCGAACGCCTCGAGCGTAAGACCATCGAGGTGGAAGCACTGTACAAACAACTCCACGGCGACCCGGCCGAAACGCTCTACCATATGCTGGCCCGCGCCTTCGGACTGAAGGTGAACGCGGAGCCCTTCGGTATGCTGGCCCATGCGCTGCCCTTGCGCACCGTGCTGAAGTACCGCGACAATGCCCTGCGCACCGAAGCCCTGCTCTTCGGCCAGGCCGGCCTGCTGCACGTGGATTTCGTGGACGACCACCCGCGCCAATTGCAACAGGAGCACGCCCTGCTCGCCCACATGCACGGCCTACGTCCCGCACCGGTGGCCGCGTGGAAATTCGGGCGCATGCGGCCGGTGAACTTCCCCACAGTGCGTATTGCCCAACTAGCCCAGTTGCTCATGCGCTGCGATGGCAGTTTCACAGCTTTGTTGGAAACCGATACCGTGGCCGAACTGCACCACCTGCTCGACATCGAGGCCAGTGCCTACTGGACGGACCACTACACCTTCGACCGCCCCAGCACGCCACGCCCCAAACGCCTGGGCCGCGCCGGTGCCGACCATTTGATCATCAACGCGATCGTGCCCACGCTCTTCGCCCTCGGCCGGTTGCAAGGCCGTCCTGAGGCCGGTGAACGCGCCCTGCACCTGCTGGAGCAACTCCCCGCCGAGCACAACCAACTGCTCCGGTCCTGGGGTCAGCTTCGGCATTCCCGCCGACACCGCCGCCCGTGGCCAGGCCCTCATCGAACTGAAGAACACCTACTGCACCCCCCGCAGGTGCTTATCTTGCGGCATCGGCAACCAGTTGCTCCGCAGCACCGTCAAATAGGAAGTTGAACATCCCCGCCCCCCAACAACCGCCAACTACCAACTACCACCTAGCAACTACTACCCATGCTCCCCCCCATCAAAACCTACTTCGAACAACAGGCCTTCGGCGTGTGCGAATGGTGGGCCGGCAAGCTCAACATCAAGGCCGAGCAGGTGCGCCTCTCGTTCATCTACCTCAGCTTCATCACCGCCGGGGTGCACCTAGTGGCTTACTTGGTGATGGCCTTCGTGCTCCAACACAAGGAGCGCATCAAACAGCCCTTCAAGCGGCGGAGCACGGTGTGGGATCTGTGAGCAGTTAGGAAGCCGTTGACAAACGACGACAAACAATTTTGGCGTTGGAGACCAAGATGATAGGATCATTGGGCATAGAGGAAATAAACGGAATTGTGGCGTGTATCCGCAGTTATAGGGCATTCAAATAGACACCTGTGAGACAAAAGAAAATTCGCGGCCATAAGAGAAGATGGAAGGATGTTGAAAGATGGCGCCTTGACAATTTAGATGTCAATGTGCCGGATATTTTGATAAACGGGAGAGGTCGATACTATGCAAAAATCCGGGTGCATCCATGGAGCGGCATATCCATAACAAATAGTGAAATTCCACAACCGGCGAGTAAAACGCAACGAAAATACTCGAGCATTATTTGACATCTACAATGCTTGGAAGGAACAACTTGACAGAGTTGAACAACCTTATTACTTGAAGGTCTGGCTCTTTCATCCAAGATTTTCACAATCGCAGGTAGTCTGTGCAATTGGGGACAACATTGACTTCTACCAGAAAACATTTTTCTCCCCGGAGATTCATAAGAACCTCAGTCCCGACCACTACGGTGACTTGAAAGACGAAATTGAAACCTTCAGCTGGTCGCATTATTTGGACGAAGACCATTACGACAATACCGAAGTAGGAAAACCTGAAGTTTATGCTTCACGACAAGATTATGAAGACACAAGAATATGGTTTGAACATTTGTTGAAGAAGCCACACAGAACGACTAGGTTCCAGCAACCAGTTGGTGACGCAACGGAGTCCTATTCGTTTAGACGCGGTGACGTATGGATAGGAGAACAGAAATAAGAACGCCCTATAAAATGCTCTTGCCGCAAGCCGCCCTCGCTCAGATGACAACTCCCGTTGAAGCATGAACACTTCGTCCAAGATCAAGATCACGAAAGGCGGCCTGCGGCAAGCGCAGACCCGTTAAGGACAGTTCCTCACCCCATTCCCCTGCTCTTCCGTTCCTTCGCGAGCGATGAAGATCTTGATCACCGGTAGTAATGGCCTGCTGGGCCAGAAGCTGGTCAGTGCGTTGCGCAACGATGCCGAGGTGCAGTTGCTGGCCACCAGCCGTGGCGCCGACCGCACACCCGAGCCGCTTGGGGAGCGTTACGCGGCATTGGACATCACCTCGCCAATGGAAGTGGATGCCGTGTTCGCCGCTGCCCAACCCGATGTGGTGATCCACACCGCGGCCATGACCAATGTGGATGCCTGCGAGTTGGACCCCGAAGCGTGTCAGCTGCAGAATGTAACGGCCACCGGGCTTTTGGTGCAGGCCGCCAAACGGCACGGCAGCCACTTCATCCACCTGAGCACCGACTTCATTTTCGACGGCAAGAACGGCCCCTACCGCGAGGAGGATGTGCCGGCACCCTTGAGCATCTACGGCCAAAGCAAGCTGGACGCCGAGCACTTGGTGATGAATGCCGGGCTCGCCAAGTGGGCCATCGGTCGCACGATCATCGTGTACGGCATTGCTGAAGGATTGAGCCGCAGCAATGTGGTGCTGTGGGCCAAGAGCGCACTGGAGAAAGGCCAACCCATCAAGGTGGTGGACGACCAATGGCGCATGCCCACGCTGGCCGAGGACCTTGCCGATGGCTGCATCCGCATCGCGAAACGGGGTGCCACGGGCATCTTCAACCTCAGCGGTTCGGATGGCATGAGCATTCTGGAACTGGTGCAGCGTGTCGGCGCCTACTTCCATCTGGACACTTCCGTGGTGACGCCGGTGAAGAGCGATACCCTTGGGCAACCTGCGAAACGTCCGCCGCGCACAGGCTTCGTGTTGGACAAGGCCCGCCGGGAACTGGGTTTCGCTCCACGCGGCTTCGAAGAAGGGTTGGCTGTGCTGAAGAAGCAACTGGAGGGTGTCCGTTGATGCGCATGCCATGAAGCGCTTGCTCAAGAAGATCCTGGAAATGGCCGGTCTGGCGAGGTCCGCTGCCGGTCCGCTGAAGGTGGAGGAGTTCCAGCAACGCAGCGCCAAGGAGGTCTTCACCCTGATCCATGACCGCAATTATTGGAACAGCGCCGAAAGTGTGTCGGGCACCGGTTCTGAAGTGGGGCAGGCGGCTGCGCTCATCGAGGAACTACCCGCGCTGTTCAAGTCCTTCGCCATCACCTCCATGCTGGATATTCCCTGCGGCGATTTCAACTGGATGAAGGAGGTCGACCTCGGCGGTGTCCGTTACATCGGCGGCGATATCGTGGAAGCCTTGGTGGAAGCCAACAACGAGCGGTTCAAGCAGCGCCCCGAGCTGGAGTTCCGTGTGCTGGACCTGATCGCCGATCCGCTGCCCAGCTGCGACCTCGTGATGGTGCGCGACTGCCTTGTACACCTCTCCTTCGCGGACATCGAACGGGCGCTGGGCAACATCCGTGCTTCCGGTGCGAAGTACCTGCTGGCGACCACCTTCACTGAACACCCCACGAACACCGACATCGTTACCGGCGATTGGCGACCGCTCAACCTGCAGCGAGCGCCCTTCAACCTGCCTGCACCCGTGCAGGTGATCGACGAGCGCTGCCTGGAGGCCAACGGCCGGTACCGCGACAAGGTGATGGCGCTGTGGGACCTGCGCACGTTCTGAAAAATGCATGGGGCGTATCGGTGAAATTCTATCTTGGGCGTCCGCTAACCAGAACACATGAGCTTGACGCAGACGGAATCGTGGGGGACACGCGTGGGACTGATCCTGGCAATGGCCGGCAACGCAGTGGGCTTGGGCAACTTCCTGCGGTTCCCCGTGCAGGCGGTGAACAACGGGGGCGGGGCCTTCATCATCCCTTACCTGGTGTGTTTCCTGCTCATGGGCATCCCCTTGTTGTGGATCGAGTGGAGCATGGGCCGGTTCGGTGGGCGCAGCAATAACCACAGCACGCCTTTCATCCTCGATACCATGACGAAGCGCTCCTTTTGGAAGTACTTCGGTGTGTTCGGCATCTTCACCAATATCGCTGTGGCGGCCTATTACTGCTACATCGAGAGCTGGACCATGAGCTACGTGTACCACAGCATCGTGGGCACCTTCGATGGTCTTTCTCAGACGCAGGTGGCGCAGTTCTTCACCTCGTACGTGGACATCGGTGTGAGCACCACTGGTATCCCCTACGAAGCGGTGATCTTCTACATCCTTTGCCTTGGCCTCAACACCTGGATCCTCTCGCGCGGCTTGGCCGGAGTGGAGAAGGCGGCCAAGATCGGCATGCCCTTGTTGATCCTCTTCGGGGTGTTCCTGGCCCTTCGCGGTCTTACCCTAGGTACCAGCGGTGCAAGTGCCGAAGTCCCCACGGCCAGCGCCTGGGACGGTCTCAACTTCCTATGGACCCCGCAATTCGATAGCCTTAGCAACCCGAAGGTGTGGCTGGCCGCCGCCGGGCAGATCTTCTTCACTTTGAGCGTGGGTATGGGTACCATCCACTGCTACGCGGCCTATGTCCGCAGCAAGGATGACATCGCGTTGAACGCGGTCAGCGCGGGCTTTATGAATGAGTTCGTGGAAGTGGTGCTGGGCAGCTTGATCGTGATCCCCATCGCCGCCGGTTATCTCGGGTTGGATTGGGTGAAAGAGAATGCTGGCTTCGGCATGGCGTTCCAGACGATGCCCTTCCTGTTCGAGAAATGGGGGCCAGTGCTGAGTGCCGTGGCCGGTGTGATGTGGTTCGGTCTGCTCTTCTTCGCAGGCATCACCTCCAGCTTGGCCATGGGTACTCCGTGGATGGGCTTCATGCGCGATGAGTTCGGTTGGGGGCGAATGAAAGGTGCCCTGAGCTTCGGCGCGATCGTCCTCGTCCTTGGCTTGCCCACCGTGATCTTCTTCCAGGAAGGGGTGTTCGATGAATACGACTACTGGGCCGGTACGGTCGCGTTGGTCGTGTTCGCCTTGGCCGAGACCGTGCTCTTCGCGTGGGTGTTCGGTATGGACAAGGGTTGGAAGGAACTGATGTCCGGTTCCGACCTCCAGGTGCCCACGATCTACAAGTTCATCATCAAGTACATCACACCGGCCATGCTGCTCGTGGTGTTCCTGGGTGCCCTGTTCACCCCGGCGAACAACGAATGGACCGTGGCCTTCCAAGACCTGTTCAGTGGGAACGGCTGGGCGCTGGATAATAGTTCCATCATCAAGACCATCGCGAATACCGGCCTTCACCAACAGTTGGCCGCGGCTACTGACCCAGCTGAGGTGACACGCCTGACCGACCGCCTGTTCTACACCAACATGGCCAGGATGATCCTGGTGCTCACCTTCGCAGGCCTATCCGCATTGGTGTATGTTGCCGCACTCCGTCGCATGAAGTCCAACCCATCCACGGTCGCATGAACACCTCCGCATTGATCCTCATGGTGTTGACCCAACTGTCGGTCATCGCCATAACGGGCTACTTCTTCTACCGGGTGTTCACCACGCCACCGCGTCCTGAACCGGACAGCTTCAGCGAGAACGACCCTGAGTGATCCGTGGTCCCCACTCATCCGTGGATAGGGAATGGATAGGCCAGGTTCCTGGAAGGAAGAGGTCAAGGATGTGTTGAACGTCCACCAAAGCGAACGGCGCGGGCTGTTCGTTCTGGTCCTGCTTTTCACCGTGATGTTGGCATGGGTGATCCATGAGCAGTGGTTGCGTACGCCGGCCCCCGGTGACGTAGCAGCCATGGAGCGAAAGGTCCAAGCATGGATCGATGCGCGGGCCGATACTTCGGTCGTGGCGGCGGAATTGAACCCATTCCCATTCGATCCGAACGTACTGGAGCGTGAGGAGTGGCTCGCTCTGGGCCTCAGTGAACGTCAGGTGGACGGTATCGAACGATACCGCGACAAGGGCGGGCGGTTCCGAACGAAGCGCGACCTGGCCCGCATGTATAGCATCCCGGCTGAACAATATGCACGACTTGAGCCGTTCATCCAGCTACCGGATAGTCTTCCGAAGCGTACTTGGGACCGCCACGAACAAAAACGCTCTTTTGAACCACGACCCGCATTCGCGGAACGGCCCAAAGAGTCCGATGAACGCACGTATCGTGAGCGACGACCCGTGGAAGTGAACACGGCGGATTCCGCGGTTTTGGTCGCTTTGCCCGGGATCGGCCCAGCATTCGCAAAGGGTATCCTGAAGTACCGCGACCGCCTTGGCGGCTATCATCGATTGGACCAACTCGCCGAAGTGTATGTGTTGAAGGATAAGCCTGATGCCATTGCGCGACTGAACACGCTGTTGGTGGTGGATAGCATGATGGTTCGCAAAGTGCCGATCAACACCTGCTCCGTTGAAGAACTGGCGGCACATCCCTATGCGGGTTGGAAGGTGGCCAAGCCTCTGATCGCCTACCGCGATCAGCACGGACCATTCTCCAGCGTTCAGGATATCACAGCCTGTCAGGCGGTGGGAGAGGACGTCTTCCGTAAACTTGCGCCCTATCTCACCGTGGAGTGATCCCAACGTTGGAACAACGGCTCAAGGCCGCCGTACGCGATGTCCCCGACTTTCCGAAGCCGGGCATCCTGTTCCGCGACATCACCCCCGTGCTGGAGGACCCCGTTCTCTGTCACGCTGTGTTGGACGGATTCATGGATGCCCTTAAGGGTGGACCCATCGATGCGGTGGCCGGGGTGGAGAGCCGTGGATTCCTCTTCGGACTGCCTTTGGCCATGCGCCTCGGTGTGCCTTTCATCACAGTGCGCAAAAAGGGCAAGCTGCCTTACCGTACCGTCAGCTACAGCTATGACCTGGAATATGGCAGCGCGGCCATCGAGATGCACGAGGATGTGCTGAAGCCCGGCATGAACGTACTGGTGCACGACGATCTGCTGGCCACCGGCGGTACAGCGGCAGCAACCGCCGAACTCATTCACATGCAGGGTGCACGGACCGCCGGGTTCGCCTTCCTGATCGAACTATCCTTCCTTGCAGGCGTTGACCGGTTGAAGCCCTATGGCGCCGGCATCACCCGCTTGGTGACCTACTGAACCATGGAATTCCACACCACCGAAAGTCAGACCATGATCGCACAGGCCGTGCGTGACCTGTGCGAACGCGAGCTCCGTCCCCATGTGATGGAATGGGACGAGGCCCAGCACCTGCCCATCGACCTACTGAAGAACCACTTCGGTCCGGCCGGCATGTTGGGTGTGTTGGTGCCCGAGGAGTACGGAGGCGCCGGCCTCAGCTATTTCGAGTACATCACCACCATCGTGGAGGTGACCAAGGTATGCAGCAGTGTGGGCCTCAGCGTGGCCGCGCACAACAGCCTGTGCACCGGCCACATCCTACAGTTCGGCAACGAGGAACAGAAGCGGAAGTGGCTACCCAAGCTCGCCACCGGCCAATGGCTGGGCGCCTGGGCCTTGACCGAACCCAACACCGGCAGCGACGCCATGCGCATGAAGTGCACGGCGCGTAAAGAGGGCAATGAGTGGGTGTTGAACGGTACGAAGTGTTGGATCACGCACGGGAAGAGCAGCGATGTGGTGGTGGTGATCGCCCGCACCGGCGAGCTGCTGGACAGCAAGGGCATGACCGCTTTCGTGGTGGAGCGTGGTACACCAGGGTTGAAAGCCGGTAAGAAGGAGAATAAGCTGGGCATGCGCGCCAGCGAGACCGCCGAGGTCATCTTCGATGAGTGCCGTATCCCTGCTGATAATGTCCTGGGCAAAGAGGGAGAGGGCTTCCAACAGGCGATGAAGATCCTGGACGGGGGGCGGATAAGCATAGCCGCCCTCAGCCTGGGCATCGCCAAAGGCGCCTACGAAGCCAGTGTGAAGTATGCCAAGGAACGCGAGCAGTTCGGCCAACCCATCGCCAACTTCCAAGCCATCGCCTTCAAGTTGGCCGATATGGCCACGCGGATCGAAGCCGCCGAGTTGTTGACCTTGCAAGCAGCCGACCTGAAGAACAGGCATAAGAAGATGACCACCGAGAGCGCCATGGCCAAGTACTATGCCAGCGAGGTGTGCGTGTGGGCCAGTAACGAGGCGGTGCAGATCTTCGGAGGGTACGGTTACACCAAGGACTTCCCGGTCGAAAAGTTCTACCGCGACAGCAAGCTCTGCACGATCGGCGAAGGCACCAGTGAGATCCAAAAGCTGGTGATCAGCCGAAATGTGCTCAAAGGTTGACGGGACCACCCAACGCTTTCCACGAGACCACTTGGATTATTCATCACGGGTGCTATATTTGCGCCCCCGAAAGAAGAAAACGACCATGCTGATCATCCCAGTGAAGGAAGGCGAGAGCATCGATAAGGCGCTCAAGAAATTCAAGAAGAAGTTCGAGCGCACCCAGACGATGCGTCAGCTGCGTAAGCGTCAGAGCTTCACAAAGCCCTCCGTGTCCCGTCGCAAGGAGATGATCCGAGCCGCGTACAAGCTCGGCATGCAGACCGAACAGGAATAATCCTGTCGTCCGTGCGTTGAAGAAGGGGAAAGGTCCTATGGGACTTTTCCCCTTCTTTGTTGTTGATGCCCATTGATCGTTACCTGGACCATCTCGCTTACGAGAAGCGCTGCAGTGCGCACACCGTGCTGGCCTACCGGCGCGACCTGGTGCAGTTCGTGGCCTTTCTTTCCGGTCATGGAGGTGTTCCGATCGAACGGGCTACCGACCGGATGATCCGGCTGTGGATGATGCAGTTGATGGAGCAGGGAACCGGTCCGCGATCGGTGAACCGCAAATTGAGCGCATTGAGGGGATACTACCGGTTCGCAAAGCTGGTTGGCGAGGTGACCAGCGAGCCCACCGCATTGATCGACCCACCCAAGACCCCCAAACGGTTACCTGAGTTCGTAGAGGAGGTCCGGATGGAACGGCTGTTCGAAGAACTGAAGTGGCCCGAAGGATTCAAGGGGGATACGGATAGGGTGGTCCTGGAGGTCCTCTACGGTACCGGAATGCGTTTGGCCGAACTTCTCGGATTGACCGTCGGGGACGTCGATCTGGAAAGGAGTGCCGTACGGGTCCTGGGCAAAAGGAACAAGGAACGCATCATTCCGCTCGGGGACAGGCTGGTGGACCTGCTGGCAGGGTACCTGGCTACGCGGAAAGGCCGTTTTGGCACCTTGGAGCCCCGGCAGCCGCTGTTGGTCGATGAAAAGGAGAAACCCTTGGCCCGACGCAGCGTACAACGCTTGGTAGTGCATTACCTTAGTGGGGTCACCTCCCAGCATAAACGATCGCCGCATGTGCTTCGACATACCTTCGCTACTCACCTGTTGGAACATGGCGCTGACCTCAACGCCGTAAAGGAATTGCTGGGACATGCAGGATTGGCAGCCACACAGGTGTACACGCACAATACGGTCGAAAAACTCAGAAAAGTCCACGCTCAAGCGCACCCACGAGGGGGCGGGGGCGTTCCCATGAAACCAAATGAACCCTAGTACCATGAACTTGAACGTGCATTCGATCCATTTCGACGCAGATAACAAGCTGGTCACCTTCATTCAGGACAAACTGTCCAAGCTTCATCAGTTCCACGACAACATCTTGAGCGGGGAGGTCTTCCTGCGCTTGGAACATGATGGTGAGAACCGTGAGAACAAGGTGGTGAGATCCGCCTAGCGGTACCCGGTCGGGAGCACTTTGCGAAGCGCCAAGGCAAGAGTTTCGAAGAGGCCGCCATCGGAGCAGTGGAAGCACTACGCAGCCAGGTGGAACGGGCCAAGGAGCGCCTACGCCAGGCATCCTGAGGCTTGGAAACATCCGTGTCACCCTGTCGCTAGGCCGGGTGGGGCAAGGCCACGAAGCAATTCGTGGCCTTGTTGTTTGGTGGTGATCGGGATCTTGCTACATTTGCAGCCCCTTTCCGGCCCATCCGGTCGTGGAGGGGACTTGAAAGAGCGTTCTTTTCCTTGTTGTACAGGCCAATGTAGCTCAGCTGGTAGAGCAGCTGATTTGTAATCAGCCGGTCGGGGGTTCGAGTCCCTTCATTGGCTCCGAGAGCCGATCAAAGGGGAGATACCCAAGTGGCCAACGGGGGCAGACTGTAAATCTGCTGCTTCACAGCTTCGTAGGTTCGAATCCTGCTCTCCCCACCACTCGTTCGGAGCCGATACCGCCGCTTCCAGGCAGGTATTCCGAAGTGGAGGAGGATCCCAAGCCGGCACTATGCGGGAGTAGCTCAGTTGGTAGAGCATCAGCCTTCCAAGCTGAACGTCGCGGGTTCGAGTCTCGTCTCCCGCTCTAAGGTCGATCAGGCGCCATTATCCAGGCGCATGGTAGGCTCCAACACCGGTCCCCCACCCAGGGGGTCGGAGAAATTTCGATAAAGGCCTTTGTAGCTCAGGGGTAGAGCACTTCCTTGGTAAGGAAGAGGTCCCGGGTTCAATTCCCGGCAAAGGCTCCAGTAGCTCTGAATGGCTAAGCTGCATCCGACCCTGGTCGGAGAGGCCCTGTACAGCAAAGTGAAGGACCGATACAGAACACGAACAACCCAACGACCGAACGACAATGGCAAAGGAGACTTTCGTACGCACCAAGCCGCACGTCAACATCGGCACCATCGGTCACGTTGACCATGGTAAGACCACGTTGACCGCGGCCATCACCAAGGTTCTTGCTGACAAGGGCCTGAGCGAAGCGCGCAGCTTCGACTCCATCGACAACGCCCCTGAGGAAAAGGAGCGCGGTATCACCATCAACACGGCTCACGTGGAGTATCAGACGGCAAGCCGTCACTATGCCCACGTGGACTGCCCCGGCCACGCCGACTATGTGAAGAACATGGTGACCGGTGCCGCTCAGATGGACGGTGCCATTCTGGTGTGCGCTGCCACCGATGGACCCATGCCCCAGACCCGCGAGCACATCCTGCTCGGCCGTCAGGTGGGTGTGCCCAAGCTGGTGGTATTCATGAACAAAGTGGACATGGTGGACGACGCTGAACTCCTCGACCTGGTCGAAATGGAGATCCGCGAACTGCTTTCGTTCTACGACTATGATGGGGACAACACCCCTGTGATCCGCGGTTCCGCCTTGGGTGGCCTGAACGGAGAGCCCAAGTGGGTGGATTCGATCATGGCCCTGATGGATGCCGTCGACACCTGGATCCCCGTTCCCCCCCGCGAGGTTGACAAGCCCTTCCTGATGAGCGTGGAGGACGTGTTCTCCATCACAGGTCGTGGTACCGTTGCCACCGGTCGTATCGAGACCGGTGTGGTGAAGGTTGGCGACAACGTGGAGATCATCGGTATGCAAGAGGAGAAGATGAACAGCACCTGCACGGGTGTGGAGATGTTCCGTAAGCTCCTCGATCGTGGTGAGGCAGGCGACAACTGCGGTCTGTTGCTCCGTGGTATCGAGAAAGACCAGATCCGTCGTGGTATGGTCATCGCGAAGCCCGGTAGCATCACCCCTCACACCGAGTTCAAAGGTGAGATCTACGTGTTGAAGAAGGAGGAAGGTGGCCGTCACACTCCTTTCCACAACAAGTATCGTCCCCAGTTCTACTTCCGTACCACGGACGTAACGGGCGAGATCACGATGGAAGCTGGACGTGAGATGATCATGCCCGGTGACAACGTGACCATCACGGTGAAACTGATCGTTCCGATCGCCATGGACAAGGGTCTCCGTTTCGCCATCCGTGAGGGTGGTCGTACGGTGGGTGCCGGCCAGGTGACCGAGATCATCAAGTAATAACGCACATAGCCATTGGTGGCAGGGCCGATCCTCCGTAAGGTGGATCGGCCTTCGCCGCCGATAGGAGAGAAGGAAAAGATACCCTACGGGTGTAGCTCAATTGGTAGAGCGAAGGTCTCCAAAACCTTAGGCTGCGGGTTCGATTCCTGCCACCCGTGCCCAACGAAGATCATAACAACGTGGCAAGCTTCAAGACATACCTGAGCGAGAGCTATAACGAGCTCATGAACAAGGTGAGTTGGCCCACCTGGAAGGAACTCCAGGGCAGCGCCATCGTCGTTCTGGTCTC
The DNA here is from genome assembly GCA_016718655.1 of Flavobacteriales bacterium. Taxonomy (GTDB): domain Bacteria; phylum Bacteroidota; class Bacteroidia; order Flavobacteriales_F; family PHOS-HE28; genus PHOS-HE28. The sequence goes on from JADKCV010000020.1 coordinate 50,462, forward strand.
TGCTCTCATCCTTTCGGTGATCATCTTCCTGATGGACTACATCTTCGGGGTCCAGAACATGGGACCGAGCGATACCAATCCCTGGAAGGGGATGTTGGGGTTCATCTACAAACTCATGAACTGAGATGGCAGCGGGCACCAAGAAGTGGTATGTGATCCGGGCCATCAGCGGCAAGGAGAAGAAGGTGAAGGAGATGGTGGATCTGGAAGTGTCCCGCTCGAACATGGGTACACACATCTCACAGGTGCTCATCCCCATGGAGAAGTTCTACCAGATCCGCGAAGGCAAGAAGGTGAGCAAGGAGCGCAACTTCTTCCCCGGTTATGTGCTGATGGAGGCCGATCTCACCGGCGAGATCGCCCACACCATCAAGAACATGCCCAACGTGATCGGCTTCCTGGGTGCAGAAAAGGGTGGAGATCCGGTGCCTTTGCGTCAGAGCGAGGTGAACCGTATCCTGGGAACCGTCGATGAGTTGGCCGATGCGGACGCTACGAACCACAATCCCTACCATGTAGGGGAGGGTGTGAAAGTGATCGATGGTCCTTTCAACGGTTTCAACGGAGTGATCGAAGAGATCAACGAGGAGAAGAAGAAATTGAAGGTCATGGTGAAGATCTTCGGACGTAAGACCCCGCTGGAGTTGAGCTTCATGCAGGTGGAAAAGGAGGTCTGATCACCGTGATAACCACGAATAGCAAGCAAACCCGTCCGAGCTGACCGTCAGGAAAGCGTTACGAAGGACACAAATCAAGAACAATGGCAAAGGAGATCGCAGCGTTGATCAAGCTGCAAGTGAAGGGTGGCGCGGCCAACCCATCGCCCCCCATCGGCCCCGCACTGGGTGCCAAGGGCGTGAACATCATGGAGTTCTGCAAGCAGTTCAATGCGCGCACGCAGGACAAGCCAGGAAAGGTATTACCGGTGGTGATCACCGTTTACGGCGACAAGTCGTTCGACTTCATCATCAAGACCCCGCCCGCAGCGGTGCAGATCATCGATGCGGCCAAGATCAAGGGTGGCAGCGGTGTTCCACATAGTAAGAAAGTAGGCAGCATCACTTGGGAACAAGTGAAGGCCATCGCTGAGGACAAGATGCCCGATCTGAACTGCTTCAAACTGGAGAGCGCCATGAGCATGGTGGCTGGTACGGCACGCAGCATGGGTGTAACCGTGACCGGAGATAAACCCTTCTGAACCAAGCACCATGGCAACCCTGACCAAGAAGCGTAAAGCAGCGCTGTCCAAGTTCGACACCGCCAAGGTGTACACGTTGGATGAAGCGACCCAGATCGTGAAACAAGTGAGTACGACCAAGTTCGATGCTACGGTGGATATCGCCGTTCGCTTGGGCGTGGACCCGCGTAAGAGCACCGAAATGGTGCGTGGTACCGTGAGCCTACCGCATGGCACGGGCCGTACGGTGAACGTACTGGTGCTGGCCGATCCCGCCAAGTGCGAGGAAGCGATGGCGGCTGGTGCCGACATGGCCGGTCTGGATGAATACATCGAGAAGATCAAGGGCGGTTGGACGAACGTGGATGTGATCATCTGCACACCTGCCGTGATGGCCAAAGTGGGTGCACTGGGCCGTGTGCTCGGTCCCCGCGGCCTGATGCCGAACCCCAAGACCGGAACCGTGACCATGGATGTTGCCAAGGCGGTGAAGGAGGTCAAGGCCGGTAAGATCGATTTCAAGGTGGACAAGGCCGGTATCATCCACGCGGTGATCGGCAAGGCCTCCTTCGATGCGAACAAGTTGAGCGAGAACGCCAACGAGATCCTGCAGACCTTGGTGAAGCTGAAGCCCAGCACCGCCAAGGGAGCCTACATCAAGAGCATCAGCATCAGCAGTACCATGAGCCCCGGCGTGCAGGTGGACACCCGCACCGTAACGGTCTGATAACAGCACTGAACAATGGCAACCCGTAGCGAAAAAGACCAGGCGATCAACGTCCTCGTCGAAGAGATAAAGGCCACCAGCGTGCTGTACCTGGCCGATACCACGTCCATGGACGCGGAGGCCACCAGTAATCTGCGTCGCGCCTGCAACAAGGCCGGTATCCGGATGAAAGTGGTGAAGAACAGCTTGCTTCAGAAGGCCATGGAGCGTGTGGAAGGTCGCGATTACAGCGGCATCATCCCCACGCTGAAAGGGCAGACGAGCATCCTGTTCGCCGAAAAGGGCAACGCCCCTGCGAAACTGATCAAGGACTTCCGCAAGAAGGATACGAAGCCTGCGTTGAAGAGCGCTTGGATCGATGAGGCCGTATTCGTTGGCGATGACCAACTTGTGATGCTGAGCACCCTCAAAGGCAAGGAAGAACTCCTCGGCGAGATCATCGGCCTGCTGCAAAGCCCGATGAAGAATGTGATCAGTGGCCTGCAAGGAAGCGGTGCACACAAGATCGCTGGCCTGGTGAAGACCCTGCAGGAAAGGGCCGCATAAAAAGACATAATCGGGACGGCGATACCGCCGCCTCGACAAACGCGTTACGCACTTCCCGATAGCTTCTCTACAACCGAAAGTAACAACCCCCGAAAGATGGCAGACATCAAAGCCCTGGGCGATCAGCTCGTAGGCCTCACCGTGAAAGAGGTGAACGAACTGGCCCAGTACCTGAAGGACGAATACAAGATCGAACCGGCAGCTGCTGCCGTAGCCGTGGCCGCTGGCCCTGCTGCTGGTGGTGGAGAAGTCGCTGAAGCCAAGACGAGCTTCGACGTGATCCTGAAGGCCGGCGGCCAGAACAAGCTCGCCGTGGTGAAGCTCGTGAAGGAGCTCACCGGCCTCGGACTGAAGGAGGCCAAGGACCTGGTCGACGGCGCTCCCAAGCCGCTGAAGGAAGGTGTGTCCAAAGAGGACGCTGAAAGCCTGAAGCAGCAACTGACGGAAGCCGGCGCCGAAGTTGAGGTCAAGTAAGATCCTCACAGCGCCTGCGTCACAGCAGCACGGAAAGGCCCCACGGCGGGCCTTTCCGGCTGTGCTGTGATCGCGTCGTTCCAAGGCGGCAGTGCCGCACAATGACCGCAGTGGGCTTGATCCACCACCTGCGATAGTCCTGGACAAGTCGGATCCCTGTCGACAGGTCGTCTTCCGTTCCCTACATACGCACCCATGGCCCAGGCGAAGACCAGCTCCAAGCGAAGCAAGCGCATCGATTTCGGCTCCAGTGCCCTGTCGATCGATTACCCCGATTTCCTCGATATCCAGCTGAAGAGCTTCGAGGAGTTCTTCCAGATCGAGACCCTCCCCGAACACCGCGAGCAGGAAGGTCTGTTCAAGGTGTTCTCCGAGAACTTCCCGATCACCGATACCCGCAACCAGTTCGTCCTGGAGTTCCTGGACTATTTCATCGATCCGCCCCGATACAGCATTGATGAATGTATCGAGCGCGGATTGACCTACAGCGTTCCGCTGAAGGCCAAATTGAAACTCTACTGCACCGACCCCGAGCACGAGGACTTCGAGACCATCGTGCAGGACGTATATCTGGGGCAGATCCCTTACATGACCCCCAAGGGCTCGTTCGTCGTGAACGGCGCCGAGCGCGTGGTGGTCAGCCAGCTGCATCGCAGCCCTGGCGTGTTCTTCGGCCAAAGCCGCCACGCCAACGGCACCAAACTGTATAGCGCACGTGTCATACCCTTCAAGGGTTCGTGGATCGAATTCGCCACGGACATCAACGGGGTGATGTACGCCTATATCGATAGAAAGAAGAAATTGCCTGTGACCACGCTGTTGCGTGCCATCGGGTTCGAAAGCGATAAGGACATCCTGTCCATCTTCGACCTGGCTGACGAGGTGAAGGTGACCAAGGCCAACATGAAGGAGGCCGTGGGTCGCAAGCTCGCAGCGCGCGTGTTGAAGACCTGGGTGGAGGACTTCGTGGATGAGGATACCGGTGAGGTGGTGAGCATCGAGCGGAACGAGGTGCTCATCGACCGGGAGACCGTGATCGAGGACATGCACGTGGACCAGATCGTGGAAAGCGGTGCCAAGACCATCATCCTGCACAAGGAGAACATCAACGCCGCCGATTACGCGCTGATCTACAACACGCTGCAGAAGGATACCTCCAACTCCGAAAAGGAGGCCGTTGAGGTGATCTACCGTCAGCTGCGTAATGCGGAGCCACCCGATCTGGAAACGGCTCGTGGTGTGATCGACAAGTTGTTCTTCAGTGAGCAGCGCTACGACCTCGGTGAAGTGGGGCGTTACCGCATCAACAAGAAACTGGGCCTGGAGAGCGAGCTAAGTGTGCGGGTGCTCACGAAGGAGGACATCATCTTCATCATCAAGTACCTGATAGAGCTCGTGAACTCGAAGGCCGATGTGGACGACATCGACCACTTGAGCAACCGTCGGGTACGTACCGTGGGTGAGCAGTTGCACGCCCAGTTCGGTGTGGGTCTGGCCCGTATGGCCCGTACCATCCGTGAGCGTATGAACGTGCGCGATAACGAGGTGTTCACGCCCACCGACCTGATCAACGCCAAGACCCTGAGCTCGGTGATCAACTCGTTCTTCGGAACGAACCAGTTGAGCCAGTTCATGGACCAGACCAACCCGCTGAGCGAGATCACCCACAAGCGCCGCCTCTCGGCACTTGGACCCGGTGGTCTGAGCCGTGAGCGTGCAGGCTTCGAGGTACGTGACGTACACTATACCCACTACGGTCGACTTTGCACCATCGAGACCCCTGAGGGACCGAACATCGGTCTGATCAGTTCGCTCTGCGTGTACAGCAAGATCAACAACCTGGGCTTCATCGAGACCCCGTACCGTCCGGTTGCGGCAGGTAAGGTGGATGTGAAGGCCGATGTGATCTACCTGAGCGCTGAAGAGGAGGACAACAAGATGATCGCCCAGGCGAACGCCGTGGTGAACGACAAAGGCGAGTTCACCACGAGCCGTGTCAAAGCCCGTCTTATGGGCGATTTCCCAGTGGTGGAGCCCAAGGAATTGCATCTGATGGACGTTGCTCCGAACCAGATCGCTTCCATAGCGGCGTCGCTGATCCCCTTCTTGGAGCACAACGATGCCAACCGTGCGCTCATGGGATCGAACATGATGCGTCAGGCCGTACCGCTGCTGCGCCCCGAGGCGCCGTTCGTGGGTACCGGTTTGGAGGAGCTCGTGGCACGCGACAGCCGGGTGTTGCTGACCGCTGAAGGTGAAGGTGTCGTGAAGTCCGTGGACAGCGACCGCATCGTGATCGAGTACAAGCGCACCGATGAGGAACGGATCGTGAGCTTTGATGGCGATGAAAAGGAGTACAAGCTGACCAAGTTCCTGAAGACCAACCAGAGCACCTGCATGAACCTGCGCCCCATCGTGCGCAAGGGCGAGAAGGTGACCAAAGGCCAGACCCTCTGCGAGGGTTATGCCACGCAGGATGGCGAACTGGCGATCGGACGCAACCTGCAGGTGGCGTTCATGCCGTGGAAGGGTTACAACTTCGAGGATGCCATCGTGATCAGCGAGCGGGTCGCCAGTGAGGACATCTTCACATCGATCCACATCGACGAGTACATCATGGAGGTGCGCGATACGAAGCGAGGCCTCGAGGAACTGACCGCGGACATTCCGAACGTGAGCGAAGAAGCCACCAAGGACCTGGATGAGAATGGTCTCATCCGCATCGGCGCTGAGATCAAGGAAGGGGATATCCTCATCGGCAAGATCACGCCGAAAGGGGAGACCGACCCAAGCCCTGAGGAGAAGCTGCTTCGCGCCATCTTCGGTGACAAGGCCGGTGATGTGAAGGATGCCAGCTTGAAGGCGCCGCCCAGCACCAAGGGTGTGGTGATCGACAAGAAGCTCTTCAGCCGTGCCGTGAAGGACAAGAAGGCCAAGACCAACGAGAAGGCCATCCTGGAGCAGATCGACAAGGAGCAGGACAAGGACCTGGGTACGCTCAAGAACGAGCTCATCGACAAGATGATGCTACTGTTGAACGGCCAATCCAGCAACGGTGTCTTCAACAAGTACAAGGAGGAGCAGATCAAGAAGGGGGTGAAGTTCAGTGCCAAGGTCCTCCAAGGCATCGACTTCATCACGGTGGATCCCACGGAATGGACAGCCGACAAACGCCTGAACGACCTGGTCCGTCAGTTGATCCACAACTACAACATCCGCCATGGCGACATCAGCGGTGTGTACAAGCGGAAGAAGTTCCAAGTGAGCATCGGCGATGAACTGCCAACGGGCATCATCAAGCTCGCCAAGGTCTACCTGGCCGCAAAGCGCAAGCTGACGGTGGGTGATAAGATGGCGGGTCGCCACGGTAACAAGGGTATCGTTGCCAAGATCGTTCGCGATGCCGATATGCCGTTCATGGAGGACGGTACTCCGGTGGACATCGTGCTGAACCCACTGGGTGTGCCTTCCCGGATGAACCTGGGGCAGATCTACGAGACCGTACTGGGCTGGGCCGGCAAGAAGCTGGGCCGCAAGTATGCCACTCCGATCTTCGACGGTGCCACGCACGACCAGATCAATGCGGAGACCGACGAAGCGGGTATCCCGCGGAACGGAAAGACCTACCTCTACGACGGGGGCACTGGCGATCGCTTCGATCAACCGGCCACAGTGGGAGTGATCTACATGATCAAACTGGCCCACATGGTGGACGACAAGATGCACGCCCGTTCCATCGGTCCCTACAGCCTGATCACCCAGCAGCCGCTCGGCGGTAAGGCCCAGTTCGGTGGCCAGCGTTTCGGTGAGATGGAAGTGTGGGCACTGGAGGCATTCGGTGCGGCCAATATCCTGCAGGAGATCCTGACGGTGAAGAGCGATGACGTGATCGGCCGTGCGAAAGCCTACGAGGCCATCGTGAAGGGCGAGCCGCTCCCACAACCGGGTATCCCTGAATCGTTCAACGTGCTGCTCCACGAGCTTCGTGGTCTGGCCCTGAACGTCTCCCTGGAGTGAACCTCCAAGGGAAGCGCAACTGAACGTAGAACGGAAGCAAGCAACGAGAGCACATGAAGAAGGAAGTGAAGCTGAACAGCAACTTCAACAAGATCGTCGTCAGCCTGGCCAGCCCCGAGCAGATCCTCGAGCGCAGTCATGGTGAGGTGATCAAGCCGGAGACGATCAACTACCGCACGTACAAGCCTGAGCGGGATGGTCTCTTCTGCGAACGGATCTTCGGTCCGGTGAAGGATTTCGAGTGCCATTGCGGCAAGTACAAGCGCATCCGCTACAAGGGTATCGTGTGCGATCGCTGCGGGGTCGAGGTCACCGAGAAGAAGGTGCGTCGGGAGCGCATGGGACACATCCAATTGGTGGTGCCGGTGGCGCACATCTGGTATTTCCGCAGCCTGCCTAACAAGATCGGTTACCTGTTGGGACTGCCCACCAAGAAGCTCGATCAGATCATCTACTACGAGCGTTACGTGGTCATCCAGGCCGGTACCGCCGTGAACAAGGAAGGTGTGGCTGTCCAATACCTCGACTTCCTGACGGAAGAGGAGTACTTGGACATCCTCGACGCGCAAGGCAAGGACAATCAGTACCTGGACGACAGTGATCCGAACAAGTTCATCGCCAAGATGGGCGCGGACGCACTGCACGATCTGCTGAAGCGTCTGGACCTGGACGGTCTGAGCTACGATCTGCGTCACAAGGCCAATACCGAGACCAGCCAACAGCGCAAGAACGAGGCCTTGAAGCGCCTCAATGTGGTGGAGGCCTTCCGCGATGCGAACACCCGTCGCCCGAACCACCCCGAGTGGATGATCGTGAAAGTGGTGCCTGTGATCCCGCCCGAACTGCGCCCGCTGGTGCCTTTGGACGGTGGTCGTTTCGCCACGTCCGATCTGAACGACCTCTACCGTCGTGTGATCATTCGCAACAACCGCTTGAAGCGATTGATGGAGATCAAGGCACCCGAGGTGATCCTGCGCAATGAGAAGCGTATGCTCCAAGAGGCCGTCGACAGCCTCTTCGACAACAGCCGCAAGAGCAGTGCCGTGAAGAGCGAGAGCAACCGTCCGCTGAAGTCCCTGAGCGATTCGCTCAAGGGCAAGCAGGGTCGCTTCCGTCAGAACCTGCTCGGTAAGCGTGTGGACTACAGCGCCCGTTCCGTCATCGTGGTGGGACCCGAACTGAAGCTGCATGAGTGCGGTCTGCCCAAGGACATGGCCGCCGAGCTCTTCAAGCCCTTCATCATCCGCAAGCTCATCGAGCGCGGCATCGTGAAGACGGTGAAGAGCGCCAAGAAGATCGTGGACAAGAAGGAGCCCGTGGTGTGGGACATCCTGGAGAACGTGCTGAAGGGCCACCCTGTGCTCCTGAACCGCGCACCCACGTTGCACCGCCTCGGTATCCAGGCCTTCCAACCCAAGTTGATCGAGGGCAAGGCCATCCAGCTCCATCCGCTGGTATGTACCGCGTTCAACGCCGACTTCGACGGTGACCAGATGGCCGTGCACCTGCCCTTGGGTAATGCCGCCATCCTTGAGGCCCAGCTGCTGATGCTGGCCAGCCACAACATCTTGAACCCTGCGAACGGTGCTCCGATCGCGGTACCCAGCCAGGACATGGTGCTTGGCCTGTATTACATCACCAAGGGCCGTAAGACCGATGCCGAGCGCACCATGAAGGGCGAAGGGCATACGTTCTACAGCCCCGAGGAGGTGATCATCGCCTACAACGAGAAACGCCTTGATCTGCATACCTGGATCAAGCTCCGTTGGATGGGTGCCGATGGCAAGAACCAGATGATCGAGACCACCTGCGGTCGCACCCTCTTCAATGAGGTGGTGCCCAACGAGTGCGGTTTCATCAATGAGGTGCTGACCAAGAAGGCGCTCCGTGACATCATCGGTCGCGTGATGAAGGAGACCGGTGTGGCGCGTACCGCGCAGTTCCTTGACGATATCAAGGAACTCGGGTTCATGAGCGCATACCGTGGAGGCCTCAGCTTCAACTTGGACGACGTGGTCATCCCGCCGGAAAAGGACAAGCTGGTGAACGCCGCCCAGAAGGAGGTGGACGAGGTGACGGGCAACTACAACATGGGCCTCATCACCAACAACGAGCGCTACAACCAGACCATCGATATCTGGACACACACCAACAGCAAGGTGACCTTCACCTTGATGGAGCGCATCAAGACCGACCGCCAAGGTTTCAATTCCATCTACATGATGATGGATTCCGGTGCCCGTGGTTCCAAGGAGCAGATCCGTCAGCTGAGTGGCATGCGAGGCCTGATGGCCAAGCCGCAGAAGAGCGGTGCTGGTGGCGGACAGGACATCATCGAGAACCCCATCCTCTCGAACTTCAAGGAAGGACTGTCCATCCTGGAGTACTTCATCTCGACCCACGGTGCTCGTAAGGGTCTTGCTGATACGGCGCTCAAGACCGCTGATGCGGGTTACCTCACCCGTCGTCTCGTTGATGTGGCCCAGGACGTGGTGATCACCGAGGAGGACTGCGGCACGCTGCGTGGTCTTGTGGCCACCGCGCTGAAGAAGAACGAAGAGATCGTGGAGACACTCTACGATCGTATCCTCGGACGCACTGCCGTTCACGATGTGTACCACCCACAAACGGGCGAACTGATCGTCACCAGTGGTGTGAACATCAACGAGGACATCGCCTCGGTCATCGCCTCGAGTCCGATCGAAGAAGTGGAGATCCGTAGCGTGCTGACCTGCGAAATGAAACAAGGCGTTTGCGCCAAGTGTTACGGTCGCAACCTGGCCACAGGTCGTATGGTGCAGCGCGGTGAAGCCGTGGGCGTCATCGCAGCACAGTCCATCGGTGAACCAGGTACCCAGCTGACCCTCCGGACATTCCACGTAGGTGGTGTGGCCGGTAAGATCACCGAGGAGAGCGAGATCCGCGCCAAGTACGACGGTATGCTGGAGATCGACGAACTGCGTACGGTGAAGCGTAAGGACCGTAAGGGCAAGGATGCCGAAGTGGTGATCAGTCGCAGCACCGAAATGCGCATCGTGGACAGCAATACGGGTATCGTACTCACCACGAGCAACGTACCCTATGGAGCCTACATCTATGTGAAGGCGGACCAGCCGATCGCCAAGAACGACCTGATCTGCACCTGGGACGCCTACAACGCGGTGATCATCTCCGAACTGGCCGGTAAGGTCGAGTTCGAGAGCATCGAAGAGAACGCCACCTACCGCGAGGAGATCGATGAACAGACCGGCTTCGCCGAGAAGGTCATCATCGAGAGCCGCGATAAGCGTAAGAACCCGACGATCAAGATCATGGACGCCAAAGGCAAGGAGGAGCTGAAGAGCTACAGCCTGCCCGTAGGTGCTCATATCATCGTGAGCGAAGCCCAGAAGATCGAGGCCGGCGACATCCTGGTGAAGATCCCCCGTAGCTCCGGCAAGGGTGGTGATATCACAGGTGGTCTGCCCCGTGTGACCGAGTTGTTCGAAGCCCGTAACCCCAGCAATCCTGCCGTGGTTAGCGAGATCGATGGCATCATCTCATACGGCAAGATCAAGCGCGGTAACCGCGAGATCATCGTGGAAAGCCGCACCGGCGAGCGCAAGACCTACATGGTTCCGCTGAGCAAGCACATCCTTGTTCAAGAGAACGACTTCATCAAGGCAGGAGCACCACTCAGTGATGGTTCCATCGCCCCTGGCGATATCCTGGATATCCAAGGTCCTACGAAGGTGCAGGAGTACTTGGTGGATGAGGTACAGGAAGTGTACCGCATGCAGGGTGTGAAGATCAACGACAAGCACTTCGAGGTGATCGTCCGTCAAATGATGCGCAAGGTGGAGATCGAGGATCCCGGGGATACCCGCTTCCTGGAACGCCAAAGCGTGAACAAGACGGAGTTCATGGAGGAGAACGATGCCATCTATGACAAGATGGTGGTGACGGAAGCTGGAGACAGTTCCGAGCTGAAGGAAGGCCAGATGATCTCCATGCGCAAGTTGCGCGACGAGAACAGTGTGCTGAAGCGCAAGGACGCCAAGGGTGTGGAAGCCCGTCCGGCGCGCCCAGCCACGGCTCGTATCCGCTTGCAGGGTATCACCCGTGCTTCGTTGCAAACCGAGAGCTTCATCAGTGCTGCTTCCTTCCAGGAAACGACCAAGGTGCTGAACGAGGCTGCTGTGAACGCGAAGGAGGACCACTTGGTGGGCCTGAAGGAGAATGTGATCGTGGGTCACTTGATCCCTGCCGGTACCGGTGGTCGCGCCTATCGCCAGACCGTGGTTGCCAATAAGGATGAATACCAACGCCTGATGGCCGATCGCATGGCCGAGCAGGAAGTGAACGATTGAACCACCAACTGGTGAACCCCTAGCATACGAGCGGCAGGTGATCCACCTGCCGCTCGCTGCATGGAGGACAACGCACTAGCAACAGGAACCCATGGCAGACGAAAAGAACCAACCCCGCCCGAACCAATTGAACATCGAGATCAGCGAGGAGGTCGCTGATGGCATCTACAGCAACCTGGCGATCATCACCCATAGCAATTCCGAGTTCGTGCTGGACTTCGTGCGGGTGATGCCCGGTGTGCCCAAGGCGAAGGTGCGTGCGCGTGTGCTACTCACCCCTCAACATGCCAAGCGCCTGATGCGTGCATTGGCTGATAACATCAGCAAATTCGAGCAGGTACACGGTACCATTCGCGAGACGGACATGCCGGAGATCCCCATGAACTTCGGTGGGCCTACGGCACAGGCCTGATCATCATCGCTTCGTTCCTTGGTCAACGCCCTCCGCTATGGAGGGCGTTGACGTTCCGGGTGCAACCGAACGCGGTCACAACCTCAGGTCCTTCACTCGCTGGACCACGGAAACATCGGCACAGGCCTCCACCAACGCACGTTCCAAGTGCCGATCATAGCTTTCGGTGGTGTACCCATGACGCATCATGTGGAGGTCCAATAGCAGTTCATCCAGCTTGGTCCAATCCGGCCCCAGAAGCGGTCGTTGTGCCGCGGTCAATCGTTCAGGATCACCTGCTGTGGTGACATACGCATCGAGTAACGTGTGGTCGATCATTCCTGAGCCTTCTGGTTGAAGAGGATGTAACCGAAGTTCAAACTCCACGCCCACGCGTTCCGAAGGCCATCGATATAGCTGAGATTGAACCACACCGGCCCCAGCGGGCTCTGGTAGATGAGCGACCCGGATCCGATGAAGTAACGATCGATCAGTCCAGGTGAATTCACGCCTTGGTCGGCTTCGCCCCGCACGATGGGCTCATACGGTTGGAACACGTACCCTTCCAACCGCAGGTCGAACTTGTTGCGCGCTACTGCCACGATCGCTCGTATGCCGCCGGCCATGTACTTGGTGGTGCGAAACTCCGGGATGAAGTAGGTGCGACTCTCCGGTGTGGGCTGGAAGGCCGGAGCCCTGATGATGGTGGCCGTATAGTTCTGGAACATGGGCATGGTACTGTACACCCCTTCCAGCAGGTACCCCAACCGCACGGTTCCACGTGGTATCAGGTACTGATCGATACAGCCCTTGAGCACCCACCACGCGTGGTACGAACGGTACTCCAGCGTTCCATCAGGACGTGTATTGCCCAGGTCGGTCAGTTCATCGCCCATCACATACCGCAAGGACAACCCCATGCGCTGTCCTGCATTCGGATGTTGCTTCCGGTTGAACGTGTAGCGGGTGAGTTGCACGCCTCCGTTCAATTGACGGAACCAGGTCACATCAGTGGTGTCCGAGCCGTTGAATTCATCGCTCTGGTAATAACTGTCCTTGGTCTCGGCCAGCTTCATGTCCACGCGAAGCAACCCCTTGTTCCCCAAACCAAGACCTGCGTTCATGCCACCGTAGGTCTCACGGATCACCACGAACGAGGGCTTCACCTCATCGAAGAAGGTACTGAAACTGCGGAAGTGGTCCCACCGGTGGATGTTGAAGAGCGGCTCGATGAACAGCGGTGATCGGGTGGAGAGGTCCACGCGCAACTTCACCTGGCCGGCCGCATAGAACTTCCCGAAATAGGAAAGCGCATCGATATGGGCCGAACTGCGACCGAAGAGGTTGTATCGGATGGCGGCCATGCCCGTGTTGATCGGTCGGGACGAGAACATGCCACCGAAGCGGACCTCAAGGTCCTTCTCGGTCTTCACCTGCAGGTCAAGGTCGTACACCTGGCGTGATCGATCGAACGTGGCGCGGGGATAGATATGGGCGATGTTCTTGTCCGCATACAGGCGGAAATAGGCAGGCTTCAATTCGGAATAGGAAATGGAACCGGACTTGTTCTGCACGGTACGTGTGATGTACTTGGTCTGGCTTCGATTGGCGCCGTGTATCCGGATATCGCCGAAGACCAAGGGAGGGAACCGGTCACGAAAAGCCTTGCGACGCGCGGTCAACTCCGCACGTGATACGGTGCGTGTCACTTGCTTCAGGATCTCGGGCATGCGTGCCATGGCCTCCCGGTACCCGTCCTGGATGGCGACCGTGGGGTCGGAGAAATCGAAGATGGTCGTATTCGTGCGTGGTTCGATGATGACCCCGTTCTCGCAGATCACCGAAAAGTTGGTCGGCTCCTGCATCATGGCGCGCAACTGGCTCAACAGGTCGTCCTCCGTGGGTGGGGTGGAGTTGCTGGAAACGTTGCTGCCGATGATCAGGTCAGGGAAGAAATCCTGGTACATCACATCGCTCGGGAAGTTGTTGTACAAGCCACCGTCCATCATCAAATGCCCGTTCACACGGATGGGTTTGAAATAGAACGGGTAGCTCATGCTCGCGCGAACGGCTTGAGCCAGATCACCCTTCCTGAACACCACCGACCGTTGAGCTGTGATATCCGATGCCACGCAACGGAAGTTCACGAATAGGCTGTCCATATCGTAACCGGCGGCCGCAGCGGCAGGTGCGAAGCCCCGCATCTGCTCAAGATCCAATAATACCGGGCTTCGCAGGTTGGTGGGTAGGGAGGTCTGGAGCGTGGTGTCCAGGTCGAACCGAAGGTTGATCAGAGAGGCATCCGGAGCGTCCTGTTTGAAGTAATAGTCGAATTCCGGTTCTATGCCTCCTTCGGCCATGATCTGGAACTGCTCCGTGCGGAACAGCGAGTCGATCTCCCACGGGGAAAGGCCAGTGGCGTAAAGCCCGCCCACCAAGGCGCCCATGCTGCTGCCCGTGATGTGGTCGATGGGAACTCCGTTCTCTTCCAAGGCCTGAAGTACACCGATATGAGCCATACCCGTGGCACCCCCACCGCTCAAGACCAGGCCCACCCGTTGCGCCATCACCGATGGTGAGCCTGCGAGGAGCAACAGGATGATGGGACCGAATGTGCGCATGGGTACGTGGCCGAGCAAAAGTAGGGCCGGGTATCGCCACGGATCAACCGTTCAGCCCTTCAGGATCCCGCTGAAGTAGGCCGGGGACCGCAGGAGTCTGCTTCCATACCAACTGAACAACTCTCCGTCCACGATACGGACCGGGGTCCCTGGACAGATCATGTTCAGCTCTTGGATGTGTTCCTCCTTGAACGGATAGGGTTCTGAGGAGAGCAGGATGATGTCGGGGTCGGACTCAGCGAGCTCCTGGGGCGTGATCTCCGGGTAACGCGCATCGCCCTCGTCGAACACGTTCTGCAGGCCGCACCGCAGCAACATGTCGTTGATGAACGTACCATGTCCGGCAACCATGTACGGCTCACGCCAGATGAGGTAGGCGGCCGTATAGCTTGGATCCAGCGGGCGAAGTATGCCGAATGCTTGGGAGATCTCCGTTACCAACGCAGTGGCTTTCAGTGATGTTCCGGTGAGTTCACCCATGCGGGTGATCATGTCCAGTGCACCGGGCAGGTCGCGGATGTCGCTCATCCACACGGGGAACTCCTGCTCCAGCGCCTGGATGTCCTTCCGCTCGTTCTCCTCCTTGTTGCCGATGATCAGGTCCGGCTTCAGCGCGCGCACCTTGTCCATGTCCACCTTCTTCGTTCCACCCACGCGGTGCTTGGAACTGAACCAGGTCTCCGGGTGCACGCAGAACTTGGTGATGCCCACCACGCGCTCGCCGAGACCGAGGTCGTAGAGCAGTTCGGTCTGCGACGGGACGAGGGAGATGATCCGTTGTGGCCGGTCAGAGACCTGCACGGCACGGCCCATCTGGTCTTCGACACTCGCTATCATCGCGCTAGGCGTTTCTCCCCGGGCGGCGATGCGACCTTTTCCTTGACGACCCGGATGAAGTTCTCCAACGCTGCAACATCTTCGGTTCCGCAACGCGAACAGTTCCGCAGCAGCCCATGGCCGTAGATCTCAGTGGCATACATCGGTTCGTCCTCTTCGACGATCTTCAGTTCACCAGCCACGAGATCAGCCCATGATGTCATGTCCTCCGCGCTACTATTCCCGTCGAGCAAGGACAGGAACTCCAAAGTGTGCTGTTGGGTGTACTCCATGCCGCCGTAGCTGATCGTCTCGGAAAGCGCGCCATCAGAGGTGGGCCATGTTCTGGCCAAGGCCCGCGCCCATCGTTTCCTGGTATCCGGTCGGTCGCAGCGTAAACTGTCGAGCAGGCCTCCGCTGCTCTCTTCGGTCAGCAGGAATGAACCGCTTGCTTCCGCAGAAAATGCTCCAGCAGGGTTCGAGGTGCGTGTGCCGATCGTGTCGCGCTCATCGGCTCTTGCTGCCTCGTCCTTTGCAAGGTCAAAGCCGGATGAATTGTATGAGCTCTTCTTGCCTGGCTGTGCGCTGCAGGCGAACAATGGAAGGGCTGCTGCCAGCGACAGCGTTTTCAGGTCCATCACTTCAACTTCCCGATGATATCCTGCTTCGTAATGATCCCAAAGCCTTCTTTCATCTTCACCAGCACCGCTTGGGACCCATTGCCCAGCTTCTTCGCGATCTCCGCCAGCGTTGCCTCGGGGTCCATCACTGGAAGAGCAGGCCCCATGACCACGCGCACTTTCTGGTGGCGCACTTCGGCATCTTCCAGGATCGCATCGAAGAGGCGCGCATCGGTGATCGTGCCCACCGGTTTGCCACCTTCCATCACGGGTAGCTGATCGATGTTGTGCTTGCGCATGCGGTCGATGGCCAACAACACAGGCTCATCGGCTTCAACACTGACGAGTGCTAGATCTTTGCCCTTGAGCAGATCGCCAGCGGTGGGCTTTTCTTCAACAAGGAAACCGCGCTCGCGCATCCAATCGTCGTTGAACATCTTGCCCACGTAGCGCGTGCCGTGGTCGTGGAAGATCACCACCACCACTTCGCCCTTCTTGAACCTATCCTTCAATTGCAGCAGGCCGGCCATGGCGCTGCCCGCGCTATTGCCCACGAAGATTGCCTCCTCCTTCACGATGCGGCGTGTCATGACAGCGGCATCGCGATCGGTCACCTTCTCGAAATGGTCGATGAGGTCCATGTCCACGTTGGCCGGCACGAAATCCTCGCCGATGCCTTCGGTGATGTAGGGGTAGATCTCGTTCTTGTCGAAGATGCCCGTCTCCTTCAATTTCTTGAAGACCGAGCCGTAGGTGTCGATGCCCCAGATCTTCAGCTTCGGGTTCTTCTCCTTCAGGAACTTGCCGGTGCCGCAGATGGTGCCGCCGGTGCCCACGCCCACCACGAGGTGGTCCACCTTGCCGCCGGTCTGCTCCCAGATCTCCGGCCCGGTGCTTTCATAGTGCGCTTGCGAGTTGCTCAGGTTGTCGTACTGGTTGGGCTTCCAGCTGTTGGGCACTTCACGCTCCAAACGTGAGGAAACACTGTAGTAGCTGCGTGGGTCCTCGGGGTCCACGTTGGTCGGGCACACGATGACCTCGGCACCGAAGGCACGGAGGATATCCACCTTCTCCCGACTCTGCTTGTCCGTGGTGGTGAAAATGCACTTGTAACCCTTGATGATGGCCGCAATGGCCAGGCCCATGCCGGTGTTGCCGCTGGTGCCTTCGATGATGGTGCCTCCGGGCTTCAGGCGACCGTCCTTCTCCGCATCCTCGATCATCTTGATCGCCATGCGGTCCTTGATGCTGTTGCCGGGGTTGAAGGTCTCGACCTTGGCCAGAACGGTGGCGGCAACGTCCTTGGTCAGTCGATTGAGCTTCACCATGGGTGTGTTGCCGATGGTGCTCAGGATGTTCTCGTGGATCTTCATGGATGGGCAAAGTTATCCGGCCAGGTGCAGGGTAGCCCGGAGAGGGTCGTCGATCCTCTGGCTTATGCGAACCAGATCGCCCTGGCGGGCGCGATCCGCGTCACGAGCATGCTCGGTAGGATGAGTGCTGCCACACACACCACCAAGGTTCCCACGTTCAATAGCAGTATGGGCCACCACTGGAGGTCGATGGCCACCAC
This sequence comes from Flavobacteriales bacterium, assembly GCA_016718655.1. Taxonomy (GTDB): domain Bacteria; phylum Bacteroidota; class Bacteroidia; order Flavobacteriales_F; family PHOS-HE28; genus PHOS-HE28. The sequence continues at coordinate 67,773 of JADKCV010000020.1, forward strand.
GTCGACATAGTAGGTTTCCAATGGCAGCCGGATGATCCCGAACTTCTTCTGGATCACCGCCAGCGCGATCCCGAACAGATCGCCCAGTACGATGCCTACCCCCAGCATGTACGCCGCGTCAATGAGGAAAATGCGGCGGATGCCACCATCGCTGCTGCCCAATGCCTTGAGCACGCCGATCATACTGGTGCGTTCCAGGATGATGATGAGCAATGCACTGGTCATGTTGATGATCGCCACAATGACCATCAGCAAAAGGACGACCACCACGTTCTTGTCAAGGAGTTCCAGCCAGGCGAAGATCTCCGGGAACCGTTCGCGGACGCTGACGCTTCTGAGGTTCATGGGCAGATGGTCACGATACACCACGTCATCCATGGCGGTCAGGTCATCGAACCGGTCGATGGTGACCTCGAAGCCGCCGCAGTATCTGGTATGGCTTCCGCCGCTGCCACCACGCATCACCTCGACCTCCGAGTGGTTCGGAACCAGTCGTACCCATGCTGTATCCGGGATGGTGTTCTCACCATCGCTCACGATCACCGTCAGCGTGGTGTCCCGCACCACTTCGATGGCATGGGGGCCTTTGCCGTGCAGGTCGGTACCGGGCCATTCGTAGTGATAGCGCCGGTCACCGCCGAACGCCATGGCTTCCACTTTTTTCCAGCGGACCGCACTGTCACCCACGAATAGTTCGGCCTTCAGGCCCCACTGTGCGAAACGCTGGATGTGTGCGATGTCCGTGTAGACAAGCTGGTGGTCCAATTGTTCCAGCCCGGTCTCATACAAGCCAGTGACCCTGAACTTGCGGGGACGAACCTCGTCCCGGTCCTTCACCAGGTACACGGTGATGGTGTCATCCACCCCGATGGCCAGACGGGCGGCCATCCACTTGCTCAATAGCATGTCGATGGGTCGCGTGGTGTCCCCAATGGCAGGTAGTTCGCCCTCCTTCAGGTGTTGTTGCAGGAAGCTCCAGTCGTGGTCCTGGCCTACGCCTTTCACAATGACACCTTCAATGTCGCGATCGGTCTCGATGATGCCGGGTTTGGTGGCGTGCACCTGGATGTGGGTGATACCGGGCACGGTATCCAGCCACGGATAGAATGGCTGGTCCATCACCACCCGTGGGGTCTCCTTGGGGTCGGTCTGGACCAAGGCGCCGATCTGCAAGTGGCCTCCGGCACCGGTTACCTTCGCCCGCACTTCACGCTGGAACCCCTGTGTGATACCCAAGGTCAGGATCATCACTGCCATGCCTACCACGATACCACCCACCGCGATGCCCACGATCGGACGCGAAAGCCGGTCACGTCGGTCCTTATCGAACAGGATGCGGCGGGCGATGAAATGGGCGAAGTTCACAGGATGCCTGCCCATTGGGCGTGGGGCGAAGATAGCGGCCGCTTGCGCCCTGTTCCCGATCCTCCCTGGCTGCGAAGCGCAAGAGCCAGTGCCCGTGACGGCGCCGGACACGGCGGGGAACGCACCGGCGGTCGCGACGGTCATCGATCGACCGATCACATTGGCGGTAGGTGCCGAACGTACCATACTCTATGTGCCACACCTAGCTGGCGAACGCATCGCTGTGGTCACCAATCAGACCGGCCTGATCGGTCGTGTCCACTTGGTGGATTCGCTCCTTGCTTCAGGCTTGTCAGTGGTGAAGGTCTTTGCACCGGAGCATGGGTTCCGGGGCGAGGCCGATGCTGGCGAACAGGTGAAGGACCAGCGCGATGCGCGCACCGGACTACCACTGGTCTCGCTCTATGGGGCCAACAAGAAGCCCACGGCAGCCCAGTTGGCAGATGTGGATGTGGTGGTATTCGATATCCAGGATGTGGGGGTGCGCTTCTACACCTACATCGGCACGTTGCATTACGTGATGGAAGCCTGTGCGGAGAACGGCAAGTCCGTGGTGGTGTTGGATCGCCCAGACCCCAACGGTCACTTTGTGGATGGACCTGTGCTGGACATGGAGCACCGTTCCTTCGTGGGCATGCATCCGGTTCCGCTGGTACACGGCATGACGGTCGGGGAATTCGCAGGAATGATCAATGGAGAGGGTTGGTTGAAGGACGGAATGCGTTGCGACCTGACCGTGGTGCCGTGTGAAGGTTATGACCACACCATGCGCTATGTCCTTCCGGTTCGTCCTTCTCCGAACCTGCCGAACGCTGCTGCTGTTGCGTTGTATCCATCCTTGGGGCTGTTCGAAGGGACCATCGTGAGCGTTGGGCGTGGTACCGACCTTGCCTTCCAATGCATCGGCCATCCTGGAGCGCGCGTGGGTGACCACCGGTTCACCCCACGTTCGATGCCGGGGGCGAAGGACCCGCCACACCTCGGGCAGCTTTGCACGGGCATCGACCTTAGTGACTATGGGATGAAGGAGGCTTGGGCAGCGCGTAAGGTGGACCTGCATTGGCTCATCGGCTTTTACCGGGAGGCACCGGACCAGAAGGCCTTCTTCTTGGCCAACAACTTCTTCGACAAGCTTGCGGGCGGCCCTGAACTACGGCAACGTATCCTTGCCGGGGAGGATGAAGGGACGATCCGTGCTTCATGGCTGACCGACCTGATGCGCTTCCGTAAGATCCGGGACAAGTACTTGTTGTACGACGACTTCGTGCCATGACAATACGGAAATGGCGAACGCCCCGGACCGTGAGGCCCGGGGCGTTCCCAATTGGTCGGATCGTACCTACGGCTGGATCACCAGACGTTCCGTATGGACGGCCTTGCCAGCGGTGATGTTCACCAGATAAACACCGGCATTGAGGTTCCCATTGAGATCAAGCACGGTGTTGATGAATCCATCGTTGACCGGTATCGACCGGGCACTCACCCGCTTGCCGGTCAGGTCGTAGATGTCCACGCTCACCGTGGTGACACCTTCCTCCACAGCGCTGAGGCTAATGCTCAACAGGTCGCCCCGGTTGGGGTTAGGAAAGAGCTTCACCTCGTTCGTACGGACCTCCTCTGAGGATACGGCGAAGTTCTGGTTGCCATTGTTCGCTGGCGTGTTGTCGATGGTGAACTGGCAGATGTCGCCCCAGGTATCGCCGGTGCTGCACCACGTTGCGCCATTGTTCTTGCTCACACGCACATCCACGTCGTAGGTCTTGCCATCTTGCAAGGGCAGGTTGGTCCAGTTCAACTGCGTGAAGTAGCTGGTCGAGGTGCGCACCACTTCGAAGGCCTCAGCCGTGATGCGGAACCGGAACTGGTAGAGGTTGGCACCACTCACCGGGCGGGCATGCACGTAGTTGCCATTGCCCCATGGTCGGATCGCACCGCAACTCAGGTCCGGATCATTGGGAATGTCCATCAGCTTGGTGCGTGGGCAAGCGGCAAGGACCGGGTTGATGGCCATGCGGCACGCCGGACCGAACGATCCGTTCACGCCGTTGATGCGGGCGCGGATGCGTACGTTCATCAGTGTGTTGGCGGGGATATGGCTCGCTGGCGACCAATTGTTCAACCGCATGTGGCAAGCACGGGTCGCATTGGCAGGACCGAATCCATCGCTCTGATGGTGGCTGCGGAAGCGACGGAAACTGTAGCTGCCGTTCGGGTCGAAGATCCAGAACTCATATCCATCATCGGACTGGTTACCCACTTGCCATTGCGCGCTCACGGCAGCATCAGGTGCAGCCACCATGTACTGGCCCGTGGTCCAATCCAACTTGTCACAGCTTGTGTAGATCGGCTTGTTGGTGCCCAAGGGCAGACAGAAACTCTGGCCACCGCTCATCATGCTCACCGCACCCGTCGCGAAGTTGTTACGATTGTCGATGATGCGCTCGTTGGTGCCGATGGTACGTAGTACATATCCACCGTTGGTCATCCCATCACCACCCGCATCCAGCACACGCAACACGTAGCAACCATCGGGCAGGCAGGTCTGGTCATCCAGGGTGGCGTTCGGCGGATACCATCCACCACCACTCTGTACGAGGATGTTCGTGCCCTGCGTCCGAAGTTCCCAGGTGGTCTCGAAACTGTTCATGTCCGTGCTGAACTCCAGACCGAGGTCGGTGGTGCACTGCTGGCCCACACACGCGCAGCTCCCATCGATCTGGCCGAGCACGAAGCCGGGTCCAGCTACACACGCGTCACCGATCAGGCCGCTGAACGTCGGGCAGGTGTCATCGTTGTTCGCCACGTGACCCGGAGGTTGCGTACATGCAAGCTGGCTTACTGCGGGATCACCGAAGCCATCGTTGTCCTGGTCGGCATACCACGGTGTGGCGGTGATCTCCGTCACCGTGACGGTCGCAGCGGCATCCAAGCAAGGACTGTTACCGGTCACGGTGTAGGTATATACACCAGGGTCCATGGTGGCCGGGTCGTACTGACCGTTCACCACGGCACTCGGCCCTGTCCATGCACCTCCGGCATCAGGTGTGCCGCCAAGTTGTGCGAAGAGTGACGAGGCAGCATCGATGCTGCATACGGTCAGCACACCGTTCGTGCCTGGGACCGGCGGGGTATTGACGTTCACCGTCACCGTGGCCGAACCTGCCGGACAGGGTGCGATGCCGTTCACCGTATAGGTATAGTCCCCGGCGGTCATCGTCGCAGGGTCGAAGAGTCCGTTGATCACCGCACTGGGACCGCTCCATGCACCACCCAAATCAGGGGTACCACCGAGTTGGTCGAAGAGCGATACGGCCGGGTCCGAATTGCAGACGGTGATGGTCCCGTTGGTACCCGGGTCGGGCGGAGCGATGACGGTCACGGTCACGGTCGCAGCGACAGGTGGGCAGGGAGTCGGGCTGTTCACCGTGTAGGTGTAGGTTCCTGCGGTCATGGTCGCAGGGTCGAACAGACCATTGACCACAGCACTCGGGCCACTCCATGAGCCACCGCTATCGGGCGTGCCACCAAGCTGAGCGTAGAGCGACACCGCTGCATCCGAACCACAGAGCGTGATGGAACCGTCCGTACCGGCATCAGCAGGGGCGATCACATCGAAGGTGGCCGGCTCCCGGATGCTCTCGCAGGCATTGAACCCACAGGTCGCATGGAACGTGCTGCTGCTCGCGGTGCCATTGCTCACCACGGCCTGGCCGATCGGGTCGAAGAGGTTGCCGCTGAACACCAAGGTGCCACTGGTCGGGGCATCGTACCACCGAACAGTCGAGGGGACCGTGTAGTCCACTTCGATCAAGGCACTTGCGATGGTGGCATCCGGGTTCGTCCAGAAGTTGTCCGTGGTCTGGCGTGTGCGCAGGTTGATGGTACCACCACCAACCGGGAAGCCCGTCAGGTTGATCACGGGATTGGGACTCACGGTACCGGCACCGGTGGCCGTGGTCAATTGGGTCTCGGCCAGGGTATAGGCACCCGATAGTGCGACCCTGATATTCTGCCGTTGGGCGTTGCCGATGAAGTTCGTGTTCGCCACCACGTTGAAGAGCTTCAAACGAGCGGCTGTAACGATGGCGCCAGGAGGCAGTGCTGGCATGGCCAGCGTGGCCCGTGTGGTCATCGTGGTGCCTTCGCTGATGAAGTTGCTTCCAGGGAATGCCGTACTGCTCGCTTGAGGGATCGCCGGACAAGTGGCCGATAGACCTTGGCCACCAGGCACCGTGCCGCCTTGGCAGATCGCATAGGATCCGGTGTTCACCACCACATCACCAGGGGCGATGTCGACCGTGATGGCCACATCGCTCGTAGCGGTGCAGGGGCTGTTGCTGATGGTCCAACGAAGGGTGTACGTACCTACTCCACCAGCAGGTGTGAAGGTCGCGTCCGCTGCGCTCACCGCACTGAATTGTGCGAGCGAGGTGGACGGTCCGGAGACCACGCTCCAGGCGCCGTTCCCGACGCTGGGAACGTTCGCGTCCAATTCAGCACTTCCGTTGCTGCATATGGTTTGTGCACCTCCTGCGTTCGCCGCGCTCGGCAGCGGGTTCACGGTCACGGTCACCTCATCGAACGCAGCCGCACATGGTGCATTGCTCACCGTCCAGCGGAAGGTATAAGGGCTACCCGCGACGCTGAGGCCGGTGATGGTCGTGGTGCGCAGGCTCGCGTTCGTGATGGAAGCAGCACCGCCTCCTACCTGGGTCCACACACCGGTACCTGCCGTGGGAGCCACGGCGGCCATGGTCGCCGTGCCGGGTGTGGCACAGATGACCTGGTCCGAACCAGCGTTGACCGGTCCTGGTGTACCGCTCACTTGTACGTTGGTGGTGGCGGTGACAGGGCATCCGTTCACGCCATTGCGAACCGTCACCGTATAGGTGCCATTGGCACTGGCGCTCGCACCCGTGATCACCGGGTTCTGCAAGGCACTGGTGAATCCGTTCGGTCCGGTCCAAGAGAATACGGTGCCGATGTTGGTGCTGCAATTCAGTTGGAGGTCCTGTCCTGCACAGTAAGGACCGTCATTGCTCGCGCTCGCTGTCGGGGTCGGGGCCACGCAGCAGGTCAGGTTGGCCGCAAAGCCTGCCGCAACGTTGCTCACATCAGAGGTGAAGTTCACCGTGAGGCAACCCGAGGGGTGGGTGCTCGTGAACGTCCCTGGGAGCGTGGTGCCACTGAAGGTGCCCAACAACGGGCTCCCCGTGGTTGGTCCGTTGTAGATCCGAACGAAGTCGAAGTTGACCTCCGTGGCGAACTGGGTGAAGGTCATCTGTACCACCTCACCGGCATTGCTGGAGCAGTACGTGGTCGTCACGTTCTGGTTGTTGCTGTAGTTGCCGGTGCCGCCTGGGTCGCGCGCCACCTGACCACATGCCGTGGGGGCCGCCGTAGCGGAAACGCAGATGGTGAACGTGCCGGGATCTCCGAGCGTTGTGTTCGTGAATACCCGGATCCAGTAGTCGGTGTAAGCCGTCGCATTGGCCAGGTTCACCACACTCGGGCTGTTCGGGGTGCAGCTGATCAAGGTCCCACCGCATGCGGTATACAATTCCACCGCGTAGTGCCCGGCCGTTCCCGCTGCCATCCCGATCTGGATCGGGGAGGTGTTGTAACCGGAGTTGAACTGGTACCATACGTCATTGATGGATCCCGTTCCATTGCAGCCCGGAGCACCGCTCTCGGTACCCGCATCGAAGGTGCTACCTGTCACCGCTTGACCTGGGCATTGCGCCGGCGTCTTCACGGAGAGCAATTGAGCGGCAGCGCACAGGTCGTTCGCGGGTGGACAGGTGAGATCGCGTACGAAGTTCCCGAGGTTCCGGTCGCACAGGGCTTGTGAGGCGTGCAGTAGCCTTACGTTCACGGTACTGGTGAGTGCGAAGGGACCGATGTTCTGCACATCCAGGTCCATAAGGCCCGATACCGTCTGTGCCGGGCCACCATCCACGCTGTACCACAGGGTGGTCGTGGGTTCATCACCTGTGAAGAGCACCTCCACATCCAGGCTGAAGGAAAGGTCGTTGCAGTCGGTAAGCACGGAAACGGCACCATCCGGGCTGGTACATGAAGGGGTGCACCGCACTTCGAATTGCCAGGTGGTCTGTTGTCCGGTGGCGCAGCTGTTGCTGCCATCGGCCACGATCTCCATGAACATGTCCTCCGCGCTCGATGTGGCAGTCAGGCCGGCCAGGTTCGCGCTGGAACTGCTGGCCAGCAGGGGGCCACTATTGTCGGTGCCGTCATAGATGCGGATGATGTCGTTCAGATCGATCGTGCCATCCACGAAGAGCAGCGTCACCGTGTTCCCGGGCTCTGCCGTGTAGGCGAATGTGCGGGGATCGTTGTTCGAGTAACAATGGTCCACCTCCAGGACGTTGGCACATACCACGTCCACCGGGCAATTGGAGTTCGCTGTGTAGTCCGTGGTGGAACACCCGGGTAGTGCATTGGTGAACCGGGCGGTCACCACGTCGGTCGTCGCGAATGGACCGACGCTCGTGGTTCCCAAAGCGGTCACAGCTTGGTTCACGGTGCTGCCACCGTTCACTTCGTAGCTCAGGGTGCCCGTGGCGCCTACGCCGAAGGCCGTCAGGTTCATCGATACATTGAAGGTCCCACCACCGCAATTGTCCACCACACTGAAGGTCGCGGTGGGTGTTACACAGGGGGGCGTCCACGTATAGGTCTGTCCATCCGACCAGCTCTTCGCCGGTGAGGCACCCGTGAAACGCAAGGTGCTGTTGTTGGCATTACCCGCCAGCGGGGCAGCCCAGGTCTCGGCACCGCTTTCCACCCGCACGTTGTTCACGTTCGTCGCGAAGGTGTTGTTCGGACCCCGCAAGCCCACTTGGGGCATGTTGGTGGAGTTCGCAGGCCCTTGAGCGATGGGTCCGTAGACCACCCGGATGATGCCGTTCGCATGGTTCAAGCGGATCTGGAAGCTGTAATTCTCGCCCCAGGTCTGAAAGGCGTTGCGATACCGTCGGATGCCCCGCCACTGGATCACCGTCTCACTCCCCACGGTCTGCCAGCGCACATCGCGCGTCCCGGAGCTCTGGTTCACCAGGTCCTGGCCGAATGCGGAGATGCAACGGGCGTAGGTGGCCGTGCTGCTGAGCGGTGTGTATTCCGTCCCGCCCGGGGCGCTGCCGAAGGTGATGAACCCGTTGGCCGACACGTACATCGTGGTGTAGTTCGTGCCGTTGAAAGGGAACGAGGGGATGGTCTGCGCACCGGATACATTGTCGTCGAACGTATTGTTCCAGAGCAGCGTACCCCCGGTGATCGCGGAGAACGAGCCCGCCGTGGCGCTGAACGAATAAGCCGTGGCCACCTGCGCTCGTAGGGAGAACGTGAGCAGGAAACACATGGACAGCAGGAGCCACCGGTGAAGAAGGCGTGCCGATCGCTGGGCGGAGGGTGGCCCGAGCGCTTTCCTGGGGGAGTGGTAGAGGTCGTACATCGCGGTGAAGGTTGGTGCGTTGGTCGATAGTTTTAGGCTGTTCGTTTCGCCCTATCGGCTATTCGTCGACGCAATGTAGAAGAAGCGCGACTGCCGTGTCAAGATTTTTTATACAGCCTTCGCCGAATGAAGGGGACTTCGGGATGATCACCCCCCGAACGCAGAACGCCCCGGACCGTGAGGTCCGGGGCGTTCCCTTGAATGATGTTCGACCTTACGGCTGGATCACCAGACGCTCGGTATAGGTCTTGTCACCTGCGGTGATGTTCACCAGGTACATGCCTGCGGCGAGTTCGCCGTTCAGGTCGATGACCGTGTTCACATTACCGTCGGCCACAGCGATCGTGCGGGCGCTCATGCGCTTACCGGTCAGATCGTAGATGTCCACGCTCACCGTGTTCACACCTTCTTCGATGGCGCTGATGCTGAAGTTCAGCACATCACCACGGTTCGGGTTCGGGAACATACGCAGCTCAGCAGCCTCGCTGATACCAGCGAAGTTCTGGTTGCCGTTGCCGGCAGGCGTGTTGTCGATCGTCAGCTGGCAGACAGGGCCCCATGGGTCGCTGGCGCTGCACCAGGTGGCACCGCCATCCTTGCTCACGCGCACGTCCACATCGTAGGTCTTGCCATCCTGCAGGGGCAACACGGCCCAGTTCAACTGCGTGAAGTAGGTCGTCACCGTACGGGTCACGGAGAATCCTTCGGCAGGGATGCGGAAACGGAACTGGTAACGGTTCGCACCGCTCACAGGACGCGCATGCACCAGGTTGCCGGTACCCCACTGGCGGGTGGCGCCGCAGCTGAAGTTCGGGTCGCCAGGGATGTTCATCAGCTGGGTCAGTGGGCAAGCGGCCAAGGTCGGGTTGATCGCCAGGCGGCAGGCAGGACCGAACGCACCATTCACACCGTTCACACGGGCACGGATACGCACGTTCATCAACACGTTGGCAGGTACCTGACTGGCCGCTGCCCAGTTGTTGAGCTTCATGTGACAGGCACGTGTGGCGCTGGCCGCGAAGCCGTCGCTGACGTTGTGGCTGCGGAAACGACGGAAGCTGTAGCTGCCGTTGGGATCGAAGATCCAGAACTCGTAACCGCTGTTGGCATCCTGCACGCTGTTGGCTCCGCTGGGGATCCACTCCGCGCTGACCGCTGCGTTGGGGCTAGCGACCACATACTGGCCGTTGATCCAATCAAGCTTGTCGCAGCTGGTGAAGATCAGCTTGTCGCTGCTCAAGGGCAGGCAGAAGCCTTGTCCACCGCTGATGGCGCTCACGCTACCGGTGCTGAAGTTGTTCCGGTTGTCGATGATGCGCTGGTTGGTACCCTGCGTACGCAGGATGTAACCACCCGTGGTCATACCATCGCCGAAGCTGTCCAGTACACGCAGGGTGTAGCAACCGTCAGGCACGCAACCGTTCTCGGTCTGAATACCGAAGGGAGCGACCAAAGGTCCACCGCTGGTAGCCACTACCGTTCCGGCTTCGTTGCGGATCTCCCAGGTGGTCTGGAAAGGCGCGCCATCGGTCTGGAACTCCATGGTCAGGCCATTCGCAGTGCACACTGGGTTGTTGTCGCCGCAGGTCACGCTCAGGTTGAAGGGGCCCGAGTTTGTGCTGAAGGCGGTCACGTAAATGTAGTACGTGGTGGCAGCGGTGCTGGCCCAGCTCACTTGGCTCTGCAAGCTGCAGAAATCGTCGTTGCCGCCTATGCAGGTAAATGTGCCACAGCTACCCGTGAAGATACCGATCTTGGTATCGAAGCTGGCTCCGCAGAGACTGGCGGTAATTGGGCCGCCCCATCCTTGCACGGTGTACCACACACCAGGAGCGCTGGTGAAGGTCGTTGCGCCGCAGGTGAGTGCAGGTGCACCCGTGGTCGAACCACCACTGGTCGTTCCAGCCGTGATGCTGTTACAGCTCACCGGGATCGCATTCGCACACAGGTCGTTCGCAGGTGGCGGAGGCTGGGTGCCCACGCAGATATTGAAACTGCTCGTCTGGCCAGCTGTGGCCGTGTAGGTATACACCCGAACGGTGTAGGGGGCGCCGATGGTGAGGCCCGTCAGGTTGGCGGTCTCTGGATCGCTGCACAGCACGTTGGTCAGGGAACCGCAGCTACCGCTGGAGATCGCCATGTACATGTCCGATGTGCTACCGGTGATGTTGATCAGCGAAACGCGGTGTGCGGTGCTGGTCGCCGTGAAGGTGTACCACACGTCGTCATCATCCGTGCCGAAGCAAGAATTCGCTTCAGCGGAAGCGGTCGCACTTGCGATCGTACCTGCTGTTACTGCACCACAATCATAATCAGCGTTCACTGTCAAATTGACCGCAGCTGCGCACTCGTCGTTCGCAGGCGGTGGTGGAGGCGTTCCAATACACACATTGAATGTGGTGGTGACCGCCGCGGCTCCGTACGAGTATACACGTACTAAGTAGGTAACTCCGACCGTAAGGCCGGTTACGGTACTGAGGTCATTGTCGCTACAGTTCTTATTGACCAAAGCGCCGCAGGTTCCGCTGTAAACAGCATGGTACATATCCGTGAACGGTGTTACGTTCAGCAAGCTCACTTGGTGTGATGTGTTGGTGGCTACGAAGCTGAACCACACGTCGTTGTTCGGATTGCCGAAGCAAGGAGAGATAACATCAACTGACGCGGTTGCATTCGCAAGCGTTCCCGCAGTTACCGAGCCACATGCGAAGTTCGGGTTCACCGTCAAAGCGATCGGCGCACTGCAGTTGTCATTTGCTGGAGGGCATACGTACGTATTGTTGTTGTAGGCCACGTTGCAGTCGCTATCGTTCTCGTGCAATACGGTCACATCCACATCAGCACCGTTGGCGAATGGTCCGCCAGGGAGTACGTTGGATCCATTACAGCCGCGATCGGTGTTTGTGCAACACCGTTCAGGCTCCAGTTGATGGTAGCTGATGCGCCATCACCGAAATCGGCCACGGCAACAGCCACATCGAATCCTGCTGGGCAGTTCGGGGTAACGTTGATCGTAACCGCAGGTGCGGTGCATGAAGGAACTGTAACGTTGATCGTGTAGTCCTCTACCTGACCAAAACCGTAGGTGCCGCAAGGGTTCGTGGGGCTGGTGCTGAAGTTCTTGATCACCCGCATGCGCGTGCTACCTGCCACTGCGCTCAATGGAACAGCAATGCTGATGCTCGCTTGGAGGGCATCCACTCCCGTAGAGTTCGCGATGCTGCCGATGGGCACAGTCGTTTCCAAGGTTCCGTTCTGGTCCCAGTCGAAGAACGCGGTGTAGAGATTCGTAAAGCTGCCATCAGAGTTCCCTTTCACGGTGATGGTGTAGCTCTGACCCGCGATCACTGCGCCAGGCGTACTGCCCGTGTAATCGACCACATCGCCATCGCAATCCACAGCTGCACAGCTGCTTTGGTTGATGCCAGCGAAGTTCACCAAGGTGATCGGCTCCACGGCACTCGTGAAGTTACCTGGTGTGCAGTAGCATGCACTTGGAGCATTGATGCTCACTTGCAGCACGATGCTGGAACCTGTATTGCCGCTGCAGGTCACATCCGCATAGTACCAGGTCTGCACGGTCTGTCCGACCGGGCTGTAGGTGGCCAAGCCTGTTCCCACAGGGGTCCATGGACCCGTGCTGGAGGTGGTGCTCTCGTACCACTGGTAGGTAACGCCGCTGCCGATGGTGGCAGCGCCAAGACCCAAGTTCACAGGGTCTCCAACGCAGATGGCTGAAGGTCCGGTGGTGCCACCTGGGGTAGGTGTGCCAGTGCAGGCCGCGTTCGCGACCACGTTCACCGTGTAGTCCTCATAGCTGCCCCAGCTGCCGACGTAGCAGGGTGTGGGTGCGCCAAGGTCGCGGCCGCCAATTCGCATGCGGTGGTTTCCCAGCGGGTTCATGCCAACGGCGAAAGAAGCGTTCAGAGTCGTAGGATTTGTTGCCAACGAAACACCGGTGTACACATCTTCACCTGCATCATCGAAGTCCTTATCATCGTTCCAATCGATCCAGATCTTGGTATCGTATGTAGCTCCAGCTGAGTAGGTGATATCAACTGGGACAGTGGTTCCTTGGGTCACGTTGCCGATCAAGGCTGAGTAGTTGCCGTAGTTGCCGGCCTCAGCACCTGTTAGGTTGTTCACCGTGCTGTATACCACGCGGGTGATACCCGTTCCGTCCACACTCGTAGGTGCCGGTGTGCAATAGGTCATGTCCACTTGCAGGACATTGCTCGTTCCCACGTTACCGCCGCAGTCCACTGTGGCGTAGTACCAGCTTTGTTGCGTCTGGGTGGGTGAGAAGGTTGAAGCATTAGGTCCCACTGCGGTGAAGCCAGCAACCCCGGAGGTGGTGCTCACATACCACGTGTATACTAATCCACCACCAGGGACGGTGGGGTTCTGAAGACCCAAGTTCACGGTTCCACCGCTACCTACAGCGGCAGGTCCAGTGGTGTTGCCCGGTGCAGGAGTACCAGCACATGGGGGCAGCGCTTCTTGTGCGACAACATTGTCGATGGCCCAATAATTATCACCTGCGGTCCATGCTGTTGTCCAACGCAAGAATACCGCACCAACAGGTGGGGTAAAGGTGTGGCTCTTGGGAATGCAGGAAGCGGTCTGTGCCTCATCGGTGATCGTTGCGATCGTTGTCCAAGGTCCAGAAGCAGTTGCGCCATACTGCACGGCAAAAGATCCCCAAGGAGTTGGAGCTGGTGCACTTCCGCTGTAAGCATAGATCTTGTATTCGTACGTAAGGGTAACAAGACCACCCGCCGCTGTGCCAGTGGTTGGGCTAACTAGGTTACCGACCGTCGGTGTGAAAACGTTGCGGCGCATGGAATTAGTTCCCTGGCATGCCTGTGCCGTAGAACGGGTAAAGTTGCCGGTCCAGCCCGTATTGTTCGCGTCGAAATTGTTGGAGTAGCTCACCTGGGCATTTGCTGCAGGTGCCATGAACAAGCGGCAGCTAGGCCGAGCAGTCCATTACACCACCGCGACGTTCGCCGCAGCAGTGTGGTAGAAGAGTTTCGACAATTCATGTGAAAAGGTTTTGGTTGAAAATTCAGTCAGGTCATTGGTGCCGTTCGTGGCACCGGTACGGGGTAAGTCCGCCGTACGGCGGACTGGTGGTTCAAGAGAGGCGATGGAGGGCAGGGATGCCGGTCTCGATCGATGCGAAATGTGTGTGTGGTGTTCGGGTGCTTCGTCGGTAGGAAAGCTATCGTTTGTCGGGCAATTTTACCTCTTCGGAACATTCAGGTGAGGTTCAAATGTAAGTGGATCGGAGCTGGGGTTCATGACGAACGACAGGTTTTCCTGGATGTGGGATCGCATCTGGTCCACCTCATCGTACTTCGGTCGGATAAACGTCGATCGTTGAGCTATCAGGGACATTCGCCGGAGGGGTGCAGAGATCATGATCCCCATGGCCAACGTGGCTGTGTGAATGCTGCTTCGCATCGATGATCCTTCTGGAGCGTCATCGTTCACATACCAGGATGGATCCTACTGCACACTGGAATCATGTGGGCAGCCCGGCCATTACGCAGAACGCCCCGGACCAATTGGTCCGGGGCGTTCCCTTGTTGTTGTGCTGCACAGGCTTGGAGCCTGTGGTCCGTCACCTTACGGCTGGATCATCAGACGCTCGGTGTAGACGGTCTCACCGGCGGTGATGTTCACCAGGTACATGCCAGCGGCGAGCTCGCCGTTGAGGTCAAGGGTGGTGTTGACATGTCCGTCGGTCACTGCGATGGTGCGGGCGCTGATGCGCTTTCCGAAGAGGTCGAAGATGTCCACGCTCACGGTGTTCACACCCACTTCGATGTCGCTGATGCTGAAGTTCAGCAGATCGCCACGGTTGGGGTTGGGGAACATGCGCAACTCACCCTGCCCCGCTGCTGCGAAGTTCTGGTTGCCGCTTCCGGCAGGGGTCTGGTCGATGGTCACCGAGCAGATGTTGCCCCATGGGGTAGCGCTGGTGCACCAGGTGGCGCCTGCGTCCTTGCTCACGCGTACATCCACTTCGTAGGTCTTGCCATCCTGGAGGGCGGTAGGTCCGGTCCAGTTGAGCTGCAGGATGTAGTTGGAGGTCTGACGCACCACCTCGAATCCTTCCGCAGGCAGGCGGAAGCGGAACTGGTAGCGGTTGGCACCGGCCACAGGACGGGCGTACACGTAGTTGTTGGTTCCGTACTGACGGATCACGTTGCAGCTGAACTGGCTGCTTCCGGGCACGTCCATCAGGTTGGTCTGTGGGCAGGCTGCCAGTACGGGGTTGATCTCCAGGCGGCAGGCCGGTCCGAACTCACCGTTGACCCCGTTGATGCGGGCGCGGACGCGCACGTTCATCAGCACGTTGGCGGGCACCTGGCTGGCAACAGCCCAGTTGTTCAGTTTCATGTGGCATGCGCGGGTGGCGCTGGCCGGTCCGAAACCGTCGCTGACGTTGTGGCTGCGGAACCTGCGGAAGCTGTAGCTGCCGTTGGGATCGAAGATCCAGAACTCGTAACCGGAGTTGTTGTCCTGCACACTGTTGGCACCTCCCACGATCCACTCGGCGCTCACCGCTGGGTTCGGGCTGGCGACCACGTACTGGCCGTTGATCCAATCGAGCTTGTCGCAGCTGGTGAAGATCACCTTGTCGTTGCTGATGGGCAGGCAGAAGCCTTGTCCACCGCTGATGGCGCTGATGGAACCGGTGCTGAAGTTGTTGCGGTTGTCGATGATGCGCTGGTTGGTACCCTGCGTACGCAGGATGTATCCACCCGTGGTCATGCCATCGCCGGCAGCGTCCAGGACGCGCAGGGTGTAGCAGCCGTCAGGCACGCATCCGTTCTCGGTCTGCACACCGAAGGGCGCCACGAGGGGACCACCGCTGGTGGCCACCACGCTGCCTGCTTCGTTGCGGATCTCCCAAGTGGTCTCGAAGGGTGCTGCATCGGTCTGGAACTCCAGGGTGAGGCCGTTCTCGGTGCACAGGGTGTTGTTGTCGCCGCAGTTGGTGGTGAGGGTGAAGGCACCCGTAGCACTGCTGAAGCCGGTGACGTAGATGTAGTAGGTGGTACCGTTGGTACCGGTCCAGCTCACCTGGCTCTGCAGGCCGCAGAAGTCGTCGTTTCCGGTCACGCAGGTGAACGCCCCGCAGCTGCCGGTGAACACGCCCATCTTGGTGTCGAAGCCACTACCACAGAGGCTGGCGGTCATGGGGCCGTCCCATCCGGCGATGGTGTACCACACGCCGCCGGCGGTGTTCAGGTTCGTGCCGCAGAACTCAGTAGGTGCACCGGTGGTGGTGGCAGCGATGGTGCTGCCCGTGGTCACGCTGTTGCAGCCGATGGCGATGGCGTTCTCACACAGGTCGTTCGCCGGGGGCGGGGTCTGTGTGGTGAAGCTGATCGGACCGAGCCAGGGGCTCAGGCCGTTCGCATCGCAGTCGGCGCGTACGTATGCCTGATAGGTACTGGCACCGGTCAGGCCGCTGAGGTTGGTGGTGGTCGCCGACGCATTCACCGTGGTACCAGAGCCAAGGTGAAGCCGTTGTCCCCACTCGACCACCCAGGCGGTTTCGGAGCAACCCACGTTCCAGTTCAGGGTGGCGGTGGTCACCGTTACAGTGCTGGCGGCCAGTCCTGCAGGTGCGGGGCAGGGTGGCGGAGGCGCGATGGTCACATCGTAGTCCTCCGTTTCTCCGAAGAAGTAGTCGATACAGGGGTCGATGGTGTTGCCGGCAGTGGCGTACACATCGCGAACCCGCATACGCTTCACTCCCGGTGTGGGGTCGCAGGGCAGGCTCAGCGTGAAGGTGCCGGTGCCATTGCTGGCGATGGAGGAGCTTGTGAAGCCCACGCGCTCGACAGGTTCGAACACCCCGTTCTCGTTGAAGTCGATCCAAACGGCCACGTTCTGGCTTCCGTATGTGCCCACCGTCACTTGGATGGTGTAGCTCGTTCCAGCCTGCAGGGTTCCTGTGTGGTTGGGCAGCGTGTTGAAGTAGGTGTAGGCCGGGTTTACCGGAGCTGTGCCGCTGTTGTTGCTCAAGGTGGTACCTGTGATCACCACGTTGCTGATCAGGTCACCGTCCGTTTTGCCGATGGTATAGGTCGGCGTGCACAGGCAAGCGATCGGATCGTTGTTGATGTCCACCTGTACCGGGGTGCTGTTGCCCGTGGAAGGCCCGGTCACGCAGGTCGCTGCACAGTAGTACCAGCTCTGAACGCTTTGGTTGGTGGTCAGCGTAGGCTTGCTGGCTCCCGAAACAGGCGTCCAAGGTCCCGAAGCCGAAACCGTGCTCACGAACCACTGGAAGGTGATTCCCAGGTCCGTGGGCGGCGCCGACAGTGAGAGCGTGAAGTTGGTCAGCGGACAGGCACTGGCGGCCGTGCTGAGCGTGGCTCCCGGTGCGGGTGTGCCGGTGCAGGGCGCGATCAGGCTCCAAGCCAGGGTGAAGGTGCCGGCGTTACTTGCGTTGAAGTAACCATCCTGCACCCAATACACGCGCTGGGTGGAACCCGTGGTGTTGGTCCAGGTGATGTTCTGAATGTCAGAATCGTCATAGCAGGCGATCTGCGTGGCTCCGGGACAAGAGCCGCCGTAGCCGACGTAGTTCTCGCTGTCGTAGCCGTTCACCGTCTGGCCGATCTGCAGCGTGAAGCCGTTGGGCACGTCGATGAAGAAGATCCGGTCGGGTGAGGTGTTGCTCTGGCAACCACCCGGGTAGCTGGAGAGGTCATCCACGTAGCCGACCGTGGTGCTGCTGTACGGATTGGTCAACGACACCAGGTTCTGTGCGCCCAGGCAGTTCTCGCTCAAGGGCGGGCACGTGCCGTTGTCCGTGAACGTACCCAGGTTGCGGTTGCAACCACCATCGGTTTCATGGTTCAGGAACACGGCCACATCATCACCCACGGTGAAGGGTCCGATGTTCTCGATATCGAACTCGATCAGGCCTGGCACCAACGTCGGTGCTCCACCATTCACGGAGTAGCTCAGGGTCGTGGTGGTTGCATCACCCACGCCGAGCACTTCCACTGCCATGCTGAACTGGTAGTTCGGGCAATCGGTGGTCACGGTCACACTACCATCGGGGTCGGTGCAACCGGGGGTGCATTCGATCTCCACCACCCAGGAGGTCTGGTTGCCGTCCTGGCAGCTGTTGCTGCCGTCGGACACCACTTCCATGTAGATGGAGGGTCCAGTGGAGGTACCCGTGATACCGGTCAGGTCGCTCACCGAGCTGGAGGCCAGCAGGGTGCCGCTATTATCCGTACCATCATAGATACGCACCACATCACCGATCTCGTCGATCGAACCGCTGACGAAGGTCAAGGTCACCGTCTCCGTTGGGACTGGTGAGGTGTAGGTCCACGTCTTGGTGTCGTTGTTCTTGTAGCAGTAGTTCAACGTGGTCGTCGTACCGCAGGTCAGTTCGATGGGGCAGCTGGAATCGTAGGTGCCGAGGGCGATGTTGCACTGGGCATCGCTGCCATGCAACAGGGTCACGGCGACCACATCGCTGAGGGTGAAGGGACCGATGGTCTCCACACCGAGTCCAAGACCCGTCACGTCCACGTTGGCACCACCGTTCACGCTATAACGTACACCGGCCGTGGCACCCGAACCGATGTCCGTGATGTTCACGTCGATGCTGTACTGGTTGTTGCCGCAATCATCCACCACGGAAGCCGTGGCTGCGCCTGGCAGGCAGGGGCAGTTGATCTGGAAGGTCTGGGAAGCTCCGGCCGTTCCTTCGGGATCGGCCAAGATCCAGTAGGTGCCAGCTGCAGGGAAGGTCACGTTCACCGTAGTGGCGAAAATGATGTCGTCGATGCAGGTCCAACCCGTGGCATCGCAGGTGCCTCCTGCTTCAGCTTTCCAGGCGTAGTCCACATACACGCTGTTGGTGGCGGTCACTGCCAATTGATAAGTACCAGCGATGGGGGCCACGAACTTGTAGACCTTCTCATTGCCGGGTACGCCGAAGCCGCAGAACGCACTGTTCCACACACCGGTACCGGGTGCAATGGTCATGACCTCGGGCGTGTTGCACGCCAGCGTCGGGGCCGTAGCGCAGTTGGGCGGCTCGGCCAGCGTGGTGAAGAGCTGGGCACCGCTGTTGGTGCTGAAGCCGTTGCCAGCGCAGTCCTGACGGACGAAGTAACGGTACTGGGTGGCAGGGCTCAGGCCGCCGATGGCCTGTGGGCTCACAGCACCGGTGATCACCGTTCCGCCCGCACCAGCGGTCGCATCGGTACCCGGTGTGGTGAAGGTGGCAGCAGGACCGTATTCCACGATGAAGCTTCCGGCGCCTCCGTTATCCGTCCAGTTAGCCACGGCCGAGTTGGTCGTGATCGTGCTGGCAGCAGCAGAGGTGGGGGTGGGGCAGGTGGGCGCAGGTGCACAGGTCACTGCAGCGGCCCAACCTTGGTAGGCCAGGGAGATGTCCGGCTCCATGTGAAGGTGAGGCACCCCGATGGGTTGTTGGCCGTGAAGGTTGGTGTGGAACCCGTGGAAATGGCCGTCGGTGTACCGGTCGCGGTATTCGCGTCGTACACCGTCAGGAAATCGCAGCAGGCTTCGAAATCCACCAAGGAGAACGTCACTGTCACCACGTCGCCAGGAACATCCGGGCAGATGGTGATGGTCTGGTTCTCGTTGTTCAGGTAGTTCCCCGCAGGTCCACCCGAATCGTAGAAGTTGCTTCCGCAACCAGGGGGCGTGGTGAAGTTCGCGGTCTGGTTGGTGCTGAACGTACCACCACAGTTCTGACGAACCGCCACGGTGTAGTTCGAACCACCGGTCAGTCCGGTCAATGCATAGGGTGCCACTGCGGTTGTGGTGGCGACTGTTCCACCAGCACCAGCAGTGAGACCCGTGCCTGGGGTGAAGCCAGGAGCACCGTATTCCACGATGAAGCTACCCGAGCAGGAAGCGCACGTCCAGTTCACCGAAGCCGAGGTGGCACCGGTGTTGCTGGCTGATAGTCCGGACACAGGGGCACAGGTTGGTGGCGTGCAGCTCGCGGAGAACGCATATAGTTGGGTGAGCGCACTTCCGGTTCCTGGTGGCTTGATGTACAAGCTGGTGCCAAAGGGGTCGATAAGCTGAATACCCACTTCGGTGGGATAGGATCCACCTGCACTCCAGTAAAGGTTGTAAGCTGTGCCGTTGCAAAGGTTCGGGACCGAAACATCCACTGGACCAAGTCCGGTGGTGAATGTTCCTCCAACCGTTGCAATTACACTCGTTCCTTCGCGGATCTGCATGGTAGCACCGTTCCATCCATCACCGTAACTGTCCGTGAGGCGGAGCGTGTAGGCACAGGTGGTACCACCGCAAGGAGGCGGGGGCGCACCGGCCGTGGCCACGTTCAGGGTATGGCAGGCCGACTCGGTACCACATGCCGCGTTGGTGTGAACATGTACGCGGATGTCGCCCGTGTAACCGGTCAACACGCGTGGCGAAAGACCGTGCTGGATAACCGTGTTCGACGTGTTCGTGATGGTCAAGTAGTTGCCAGCCCCACCCGTACCTGTAATGGTATAAGTGTTGGCTCCCACGAGACCGGTCGCAGGACTGTATTCACCTCCGAAAGCACAGGTGGTAAGGTCGACGTTACCACCCGGTGCGGCTACGGCGGCGCCTTGGTACGCAGTACTGCTGATGCACTGCGCGGATACACCTGCAGCGAACAGCAACGTCGATGCGTACACCGTTAGCCTTTGGAACCAACGCGTTCGCGTGGGCTCCTTCGATCGTTCAGTTCTTATCATCGTCTCTGGTTTTGGTTGTTAGGTTCTGGCTCTGGTGGCAGGTTCCGGGCTGCTTCCCGTTGGTTCACCATGGTGGTGGTCGGTGCTTCGCTGTAAGCGATCGTAGGTGGGGTTCGCGATCCTATGATCGCAGTTTCAATACGTGTATGATGGAATGCAGGAGCTTATCGAGCAATATTAACGGAGTGGTTCATCGGAAGCAAGTTGAAAATTTTTATCAACAGGAGGCAACTGATCAGTGAGCCGTGCGTACCGGTCTCTGGTCGTTGCATGATCCCCTACTTGGACGTGCAAAATAGTTGGTTCCAGAAGGCTTTACAACTGTCCTTGTAGCGCCTGATCACCGGTGCGCACATGACCGCTAGTTCACGTGTGGATGTCGTATCGGTGAATCGATCATGATCACTGGAGGCGCCGGTCCCTGCTGAACGTGAGGCGCCCCGGACCTGCCGTTTGGCTGGTCCGGGGCGCTCCCCTTTCGAACAGGATGACCTTACGGCTGGATCACCAGACGCTCGGTATAGGTCTTGTCACCAGCGGTGATGTTCACCAGGTACATGCCTGCGGCGAGTTCGCCATTCAGGTCGATGACCGTGTTCACATTACCGTCGGCCACAGCGATCGTGCGGGCGCTCATGCGCTTGCCGGTCAGATCGTAGATGTCCACGCTCACCGTGTTCACACCTTCTTCGATGGCGCTGAGGCTGAAGGTCAGCACATCACCACGGTTCGGGTTCGGGAACATGCGTAGTTCACCCGCTTCGTTGATGCCAGCGAAGTTCTGGTTGCCGTTGCCTGCGGGCGTGTTGTCGATCGTCAGCTGGCAGACGGTTCCCCATGGATCGTCCGAATGGCACCAGGTGGCACCGCCGTCCTTGCTCACGCGCACATCCACGTCGTAGGTCTTGCCATCCTGCAGGGGCAACACGACCCAGTTCAGCTGCGTGAAGTAGGTGGTGGTGGTACGTACCACCTCGAATCCTTCTGCAGGCAGACGGAAACGGAACTGGTAGCGGTTGGCACCGCTCACCGAACGGGCATGCACGAAGTTGCCAGTGCCCCAAGCGCGGGTGGCCCCACAGCTCAGGTACTGGTTACCCGGGATGTCCATCAGGTTGGTACGGGGGCAAGCTGCCAAGGTGGGGTTCACTTCCAGGCGGCATGCCGATCCGAACTGACCGTTCACACCGTTGATGCGGGCACGTACGCGTACGTTCATCAACGTGTTGGCAGGTACCTGGCTCGCAACACCCCAGTTGTTCAACTTCATGTGGCAGGCGCGCGTGGCGCTGGCCGGTCCGAAGCCGTCGCTCTGGTTGTGGCTGCGGAAACGGCGGAAGCTGTAGCTGCCGTTCGGATCGAAGATCCAGAACTCATAGCCGCTGTTCGCATCCTGCACGTTGTTCGCACCATTGAGCACCCATTCGGCGCTCACCGCAGCGTTGGGGGCTGCCACCACGTATTGGCCAGTGATCCAATCCAGCTTGTCGCAGCTGGTGTAGATGAGCTTATCGTTGCTTATGGGCAGGCAGAAGCCTTGACCACCGCTGATCGCGCTCACGTCACCATCGAACACGCCGTCGAAGTTGTTGCGGTTGTCGATGATGCGGTCGTTGGTACCGGTTGTACGGAGGATGTAACCACCCACGTATCCGTTGGTGGAGACCATACCATCACCGAAGGAATCCAGCACACGCAGACGGTAGCATCCGTCGGGCAGGCAGCAGAAGTCGGTCACCGTGGCATCCGCCGGGAAGGCCCCACCACCAGCGCAAGCCGGTGTGTTGAAGCCATCGGGAACGATCTCCCACGTGGTCTCACCGCTGAACTCATCGGTCTGGAACTCCAGCGTCAGGCCATTGTCCGGGCAGGTCTGCTGGTTGTCACCGCAGGTCACTTCCAAGGTGAAGTCGTACTCCGTGGTGGCACCGAACGCGAACACGTAGATGTAGTAGGTGGTACCCAGTGTGCCGTTCCAACTGACCGCGCTCTGCAACCCGCAGAAGTCGTCGTTGCCAGCCACACAAGTGAACGCACCGCAGCTACCCGTGTAGACCGCGATCTTGGAATCGGCCGTGGTGCTTCCGCATACCCCGGCGGTCATACCACCGCCCCAACCTTCCACGGTGTACCATACACCAGGGGACGTGTTGGACGTCGTACCGCAGTTATCACCAGGGCTATCGGTACCATTAGCGGCCACCGTGGTACCGGCAATGCTCGTGTTACATCCGGCAAGGGCGATCGCATTCGCGCAATCGTCGTTGGCAGGAGGAGGAGGAGTGGCGTTCAAGCACAGGTCGAACGTGCCTCCACCGCCGGCCTCCGATGCGATACGCATCAGGTATTCGGTACCGGGTGTGGTCGGGATGTTACCGGTAAGGCCGGCAACACCAAGACCGCAGAAGACCGAGGTGCCACCGCAGTTGGCCTCGTACACCTCCACCACGATGGACAGGAGGGTGAAGTTGGTCACTGAGTAGCTCACCGAGGTGAATGCGCCGGAGTTGAAGCTGTACCACACATCGTTGTACGGTCCACCCACGAAGCAGCTGAAGGCGGTGCCCTCATCGTCCGCGAAGGAGTTGTCACCGGACACCGCGTTGGCGGGGCAATCGGCCGGGTCGTTCACGGTCAGCACCTGTGCGTTGGCGCACGCGTCGTTGGCCGGTGGCGGGGGAGGATCCACCACACAGATGTCGAAGGCCGGGGTGGCTTGTACCGTACCCGACCAGGACCAGATGCGCACGAAGTAGGTGTTACCGATGGTGAGCCCGGTGGCGATGAGTTCCTCGATACCTGCGGCGAAGTTGTTGTCCGCGCAGGCCAGGTTCGCACCGTTGCATGCACCGCTGCGCACTTCCAACACGGCGTCGAAGTCGGCGTCAAGGGTCACGATCTGGCTGGTGGCACTGGCCACGAAGCTGTACCAGATATCGTCATCGGCGGTACCTCCGCACGGACCTGCAACGATGGTCTGCGTCATGCCAGCCACGCTGCCCGCGGTGGGAGCACAGCTCGCACCGGTGGTCAATGGGATGGCGTTGTTGCAGTTGTCACCAGGAAGGAAGGTGAAGGGGGTCACGCTCACGGTGTATGCCACGCAGTTGGGCAGTGGCCGCGAGTCGATGATCAGGAAGTACGTACCTGCGGTCAGGTTCACGATACCCGAGGCCAGACCGTTCACGGCGGTGGTCACTGCATTCGATACGCATGCACCCGCATTGGTGCAGTTGCCGCTCGACTTCAGGAACCAGCCAGCGAAGGATGCACCACCCGACAACTGCAGGTTGATCTGGTAGTCGCCGGTCGTGCCGATGTTCAGTTGGTAGACGAAGTCCTCGCCACCACCGTAGTTGGCACCCAGACCGCATTGTGTGCCTACCAGGTCATTGCCCTTTCCGCAGGTGGTATTGCTCTGTGTGTAGGGGAAGCTGCTCACTACCAAGGGCAGTGCGCAAGAGGTGCCGGGAGGGGGGCAGGCCAGACCAGGCTGGTAGTTGCCCAGGTTCCGGTCGCAAGCGCCGTCCGTTTCGTGCGTGAGCACCACGTTCACCACATCACCGATCGTGAAGGGTCCGATGTTCTCGATGTCGAACGCCACCAGTCCAGGGACCGTCGTGGCAGCACCACCATTCACGGTGTATACCAGGTCGGTCGAGGCTCCGTCACCCGTGTCGAGCACCTCCACGTCCAGCGTGAAGCTGTAGGTGCCGCAATCCACGTTCTCGGTCACGGTACCGTTGGGGTCCGTGCAGCCAGCGGTGCATTCCACCTCGAACTCCCAAGTGGTCTGGTCGCCATCGGCACAGGTGCTGCCGCTGGTGGCCTGGATCTCCATGAAGATGGATTCACCCGCAGCGGATGTGCCCGTGAGACCGTTCAGGTTCGACACCGAGCTGGATGCGAGCAAGGTGCCCGCGTTGCTCGTGCCGCTGAATATGCGGACCACATCACTCGTATTGATCGTTCCGCCGACGAAGGTCAGCGTAACGGACTCACCCGCGTTCGGTGGGTTGAAGGTCCAGGTCCGGGTGTCCCCGTTCCGGTAGCAGTGCGTATAGGTCTCGGTCGATCCGCAGACCACATCCACCGGGCAGTTGCTGAACCGGCTTCCCAGGTCAGCGGTGCAACCCGTGGCACCGTTGGAGACGGTGATACTTACTTCATCACCTGCCGTGAACGGACCGAGGTTGGTGACACCGGCCAGGACACCGGTGAGTGGCGTTTGGGCCACACCGTTGACACTGTATGCGATGGTCACCGATGCAGCGCCACCCAGGTCGGTGACATCCACATCCACATCGAACGAACTGGTACCGCAGTCGTCCACCACGGTGGCCGTAGCGGCAACGGGTGTGTTCGCGCAGTTGAGCGTCAGGCTGAACGCTCCTTCGTCCGCAGCACCGAAACCGAGCACATAGATGTAGTACGTCTCGTTGACGTCGGCTGTCCACGTTGCTTGGCTCAATGGCGCACAGAAGTCATCGTCGGTGGTCACGCAGACAAGGGCTCCGCAGCTACCGCTGTATACAGCGATCTTGGAATCCCAGGTGGGTAACGTTCCGCAGATGCTGGCGGAGACCGAACCACAGAGGTTCTCGGCCACATACCATACACCTCCCGAAGTATTGTTCAGGAAGCCGTTGCACAACGAGGCTGGTGCACCTGTGGAGGTGGCGTTCACCGTAGTGCCGCTCAGCACATCTCCACACGCGATGGGAGTGGCCGAGGCGCACTCATCGTTGGCGGGCGGTGGCGGGCAGGCCGCACCGGCGATGACGTTGATCCCATAGGGGCCGGTGGCTCCCGCTTGGTTCATCACACCGATGTAATAGGTACCTGCTGGCAGACTGGCGTAGGTGAGCGAAGCGCCCCCGTTCGGGCAGCTCAACACAGCGGTGGTGGCCGGGATGAAGCCGGCGGATTGTGGGCAGCCCACGAACAGGTTCGTGAACGCGTTGGTACGCGGTGGCGTGCTGGCGCAATAGTCGATCGTGAGCAGATCGGTGCAACCGGTCAGCGTGAACGCTTCCCAGGAGACCAGTGCTCCGAAGCCCTCGCCATCCGTGGCGCCGAAGTTGTTACCGGAAAGGAGGATCGCGCCTCCGGGAGCAACGGACGGGAACGTGGTGATGGACCCGCACGCATCGTAGGGTGGCTGCGAGTAGAACAGGAAGCCGTTCGAGTTGGCGCTGTAGTCAGCGCCACCACAGAACGAACGCACGTAGACCTGATACTGGGTAGGATGCACCAACCCAGGGATGGTGACCGGGGAAGTGGTCGTGGTGATGATCGTTCCTCCGCCTGCGCTGCCAGCGGTACCCGGGGTGAACCCTGGCGCACCATATTCAATGATGTAGCTGGTGGAGCCGTTCGGCGTGAAGCTCACGGCAGCGGAAGTGCCGCTCGTTCCGGACACCGAGATGCCCGTGGGTACGAAGCACGTCGGGATCGGTTCGATCAGGATGTTATCGATGTATACACTGTTCCCGAAGTTGGAACGACCGCGGAAACGCACACGGTCCACGCCTGCTGGGAGCGCGAACGTGCGCGTGGCCCATTGTGCGGCGCTTGGAACGAAGTTCGTCCCAAGGGGTGCAGCGGTGTTCAGAAGACCACCTACATCGTTGGACATGCCTTGCAGCAAGGCCCAGGTGGTACCGCCGTTCGAGGAGGTCTCCACAGCGATCGAATCGATCTCACCACCGGTGAAGGTCGTGCCGGCGACATCGAAGCGGATCTGCTGACCAGCACCTATCGCCGTGAATGTCGGGCTGGTGATCGTCAGGATCGTGTTGTTCGCAGCATTGAAGAAATCCCATTGAGAGGCTCCGGTGCCAGGTAGACCGTAGGCATTCACCGCACTCCGAAGAAGCGTTGCGGCCGCAGTGGCGCTCCAACAGTTCGATGGGTAGGTGACGGGTGCGAAATCCACCGGGAAGGTGGTGGCCATGGACACACTGATGGGCGTGCTTGTGGCGGTAGTGGGGCTTCCTCCACCGGCAGGACAATCGACGTTGCAACGGTAGGAGGTGGGCACACTTTGAGTGACCACTTGCGTCGGTGCGTTCGTGCCGAACGCGGTCCATCCGCCGCCATTGTCGAATTCCCAACTGTAGTTGGCCAGATTCCCGATCGAATTCTGCAGGCTAAGCGTGAAACTTTGTCCTGTGCAGGCACTGGCCACTGTAGCGACCGTGTTGCCTGGGGTAGGGGTGCCAGAACAAGGCGGTACGAACATGAACCGGGCTGCTGCGCGGAAAGCGCTTGTCCCCAGAGCAGTTGTTCCGGAAACAGGAGCTGCTGCGCCATTGTACCTGCGTGAGGTAACGGCTGCTACACCGGAAGCGGCGTTACCCCGGGCACAATTGAAGATGTTGCCTGTATGGGTGACGTTGTCCGTTCGTACCACCAGCATGGCCAGGTTCCCGGCTGCTTGGGTGTAGGAGAACGGGGTGGTCAGGTCCACACCACTGAATCCTAATGAGGACCATGCGATGGAACCGCTGTACACCAAGGTCTTGCCTACTGTGGTGTAGACGCCAGCGGCCAACGTGGGGCTGGCCGTGGTGTATAGGTAAATGGCTACGTTGTTGTACGTATTCAGCGGTGCCGGTGAAGCGAAGGTGTTCTTCGAAAGCTCGATCCGGTTGATCGTGAAGTCCTGTGCGATCTCCGTGGCCAAATAAACATGCTCGCTGACATGATTCTGAGCACTGCCCATTGGTGCCAAGCCCGAGGTGCCTTGTCCTGCGTATGAAGCCCCGTCGATGGTGACGGTTACCTGGGCTGTCAGCCCTCCAGCTACAAGCAAGGCCGTGCTCAGGATCGAACGGCGCCAAAGAGAGGCTCGCGTTCGTTTTCCTGGTGGATTTTTGATTCCGTTCATGAGATAGGGTTTTGGTTGGATTGGGTCGATGGTGTGGGCAGTTCACCACTTTCATTCAGCAGCCCGTTTCGGGCAAATGGGTCCGCTGTCGGCGGTACAAAGGCAACTAGGAGACTTTGTTACGCCTGGATGTTCATGGGAGGGCTACTGTGTACAGATCGGTCAAACGTGACGGTGGTTTGTTGGCTTGGTTGACTGGCGTCCATTCGGATCACTGTGATCGAATGTATCGGAGTTTGACAATAACAGGCAAGGGTTGAAGTCTTTTTTTTCGTGTTAGGCAACCATTGACCCAACGTTACGTCTTTGCATCTTTCGCGCTGAGGGTCCTTGTACCCTTCCGAGGTGATGCCGCTATCTTTCGACCATGCACCCGTCGACCGGCCCGCGAGAAGTCCCCTTGTTCCATGCGTTGATCCCGTTGCTGGTGCTCATCGCTTTATTGGTGCTCAATGTGGTGGTATTCGGCGATGCCGGGCTGGAAGGACCGAACCAATTGGCACTGTTGTTGGCCGCTGCCGTGGCGATGGTGGTCGGCATGTTCCACGGTGGCACCGTGGAACACCTGTTGGAACATGCCTATGCCAGTATCCGCACCGCTCTTGGCGCCCTGCTCATCCTGCTGTTGATCGGAGCCCTTTCCGCTGCTTGGTTGGTGGCCGGTATCGTACCTGCCATGATCCACCATGGACTCCTATTGCTTCATCCGAGCTATTTCCTGGTGGCCGCGTGCATCGCCTGTTCATTCGTGTCATTGGCCACAGGAAGTTCCTGGAGCACCGCTGCCACGGTGGGCATCGCGCTCATGGGCATCGGCACTGCATTGGGCATCCATGCCGGCCTCGTGGCCGGTGCCATCATCAGTGGTGCTTATTTCGGCGATAAACTGAGTCCGTTGAGCGATACCACCAACCTCGCTCCAGCCGTGGCCGGTACCGAGCTGTTCGCGCACATCCGGTACATGCTGATCACCACGGTGCCTTCCTTGGCGATAACCCTGTTGCTCTTCCTGGTGATCGGGTTATGGACCGCCCCGGTCGGTGCTGTGGAAGGCCTCGGTCCCATCCATGCGGCCATCACCGGCCGGTTCGCGGTAGGGTGGTGGTCCTACCTCGTCCCGGTGGCGATCATCCTGCTCATCTGGCGCAAGGTCCCCGCGCTCCCCGCCCTGTTCCTAGGGATCCTCCTGGGCATGTTGTTCGCCGCCATCTTCCAGCAGGACCTGTTACGAGACCTCGCTGACGGTGCCACTGGCCCACGCGCCATGTACCAGGTGTTGGTCAGTGCAGTAGGGAAGGGCGCGAGCATCAGCACGGGCCAACCGGCGGTGGATGAGCTGCTTTCAAGCGGAGGGATGGCCGGAATGATGGGCACCGTCTGGCTCATCCTGTGCGCGATGACGTTCGGTGGGGTGATGGAGGGCGCAGGCCTCTTGCAACGTATCACCGGTTCGCTCATGGGCCTGGTCCGTGGAGATGGTTCCCTGGTGGCCACCACCGCTGCCAGTTGTGTGCTCACCAATGTCACCGCTTCGGACCAATACCTGAGCATCGTGGTGCCAGGACGCATGTTCGCACCTGTCTTCGCTGAACGAGGCCTGGACCCACGGGTGTTGAGCCGTACCTTGGAGGATAGTGGAACCGTGACGTCGGCCCTGGTGCCTTGGAACACCTGCGGGGCCTATATGAGCGGGGTGCTGGGCGTGGCCACCATGACCTACCTCCCATTCTGTTTCTTCAACCTCATCAGCCCACTGATGACGGTCCTGGTCGCGGCCATCGGGTACCGGATCCTGAAGGTTCCGGTGCGCACCAGCTGAAACCCGCGCCGGTATCGGACGTACAACGCCACCATGAGGTGTTCCGTCCGTTCGTTGATTCTGCTGCTTTCCACGTATTCCATGCAGGGTATGGCCCAGTCCGATAGCTTGATGCTGTCCATGGATGAGCACTATGTCATGGGTGATGCCGGTGAGGATCCTTCACCCGAGCTCCACGCTTACGACCACATGAACAAGGCGCTCGGTGCGGACTCGGTGCGGCTTTGTGGTGGAGTTCCTTGTTCGGGGTGGGTGCAGGACCTTTACCCGGATGGTGTCCTCAAGCATCGAGGCCATTATCAAGAGGGCTACCTCACGCTCTACCGGAACTACTATTCGACCGGCACCTTGGAGCGCGAGTTCCGGCAGGTGGACGCCATCCGATCCCTGATGCGGACCTATCATCCCAACGGGACCCTGCGCTCCGAGGCCAGGTATGTGGATGGCGCCATCGTTAGCTACCAGGACAATTACGTCAACGGCAAGTTGCGGTACGCGGAGGAGCGCGATCGCAAGGAAGGCTTCTTCACACGCATGGACCTGTTCACTGCGGCGGGTGAGCCCGTGAGCTTGTTCCAACTCGTGGATCGCAAGCAATTGGAGTTCGAGTTGAAGGAATACCATCCCGGCGGCGTATTGAAGACCTCCGGACGTGCACGCTATGACCGCTCGCGCATGGATACACAGCGCATGGGCGTGTGGCAGCACTATGGTCTTGATGGAGCTGTGGTCCGTGAGGACCACTACCAGGACGGTAAGCTCGCGAGCGTAAAGTGATCCTCGTCGGATCCGACCGATCCCTGGCTCAGCCCACCGCCTGCTCGGGCTTGTAACGCATGATATCGATACCTGCGGTGCACAGATCATGTTCCGCGGCGATGGCGTTGCTGGCGATCAGTACCGTGCGACCGGCAATGTGCTTCCGCACCAGTTCGCGGTACCATGCGATCGCATCGGCATCGAGGTTGCTCGTGGGCTCATCGAGAAGTAATAGGGGTGTATCGCTCAGAATGGCGAGCGCGAGCTTCAAACGTTGCTTCATGCCACTGCTGAAGTGGAGCACGGGCTTCTCCATCGCATGTTCCAAGTAGGCGATACGGGCCACGTCGGCCATGGTCAACCCTTCCCGCAACCGCTTGATGCGGAAGTGGAACTCCAACGTTTGGTTCAGACTGAGATCCTCGTACAGTCCCAAGTAAGGGGCGGCGACCACCACATACGGATAGACCGCGTCCTCGGCCAACGGATGTCCGTGATGCCGGTGCTCAATGGTTCCTTTGGTAGGGGTCAACGCTCCCCCGATCAGTTGTAGCAGGGTGCTCTTCCCACTACCATTGGGACCGAGGATGGCGGTGTGACCGCCTGCAGCGAGGGAGAGGTCCACGTTCTGGAACACCACCTCGCGCCCGAAATGTTTCGCGATGCCGTGCAGGAGGATCTCCATGGCGGGCGTCAACGACTATTCAGCCAGACCCCGCATGATCCCCTTGGGACTGTTGCGGATGAAATCGAGGATGCTTCCCCGTTCAGGACTGCGGGGCAGGGTCTGTTCCACGTTCTGCACGGCGCGGTCCACGTTGGTGTTGCGCACGAATATCTCGCGGTAGATGTCCTCGATCCGCGCCACCGCCTCATCATCGAAACCTCGACGGCGCAGGCCCACCACGTTCACGCCCACGTAGCTGAGCGGCTCCCGAGCGGCCTTCACATAGGGTGGCACGTTCTTCCGTACCAGGCTGGCGCCGGCGATGAAGCTGTGGGCACCGATGTGGATGAACTGTTGCACCGCCACGTTGCCTTCCAGGATGGCCCAATCATCAATGGTGACGTGGCCGGCCAGGTTCACACTGTTGGCGATGACGATGTTGTTGCCCAGGATGCAATCGTGTGCCAGGTGGACGTATGCCATCAACAGGCAATTGCTACCGACCGCGGTCTTCAGCCGGTCGGCCGTGCCCCGGTTGATGGTGACGCACTCGCGGATGGTGGTGCCGTCACCCACCTCGGCAGTGGTGTGCTCACCGGCGAACTTCAGGTCCTGCGGAATGGCGCCGATCACGGCGCCGGGGAAGATGCGGCAGTTGCGACCGATGCGCGCGCCGTTCATGAGGACCGCATTGGGGCCGATCCAGGTGCCTTCACCCACCACCACATCGCCTTGGATGGTGGCGAATGGTTCCACAGTGACACCGGTGCCCAGCTTGGCGTCGGGATGGACGTATGCGAGAGGGGAGATGCTCATCCTTGGTGGTGTCAGACGGTTGCTGTGGCCGGGGTCGCCTTGGGTGTCTTGTCCTTCACGATCTGTGCCATCATCTCGGCCTCCACGGCCACTTGTCCATTCACATATCCTTTGCCGGACATGTGCACGAGGCCGCGGCGGATGGGCGTGAGCAGTTGAAGGTGGAAGACGATCGTATCACCAGGGATGACCTTTCGTCGGTAGCGGATGCCGTCGGTCTTCAGGAAGTAGGTGGTGTAGTTCTCCGGATCAGGCACCTGGCTGAGTGCGAAGATGCCACCCACTTGGGCCATGGCCTCCACCTGCAGGACACCGGGCATCACCGGATTGCCCGGGAAGTGGCCGGTGAAGTGCGGCTCGTTCATGGTCACGTTCTTCACGCCCACGATGCTCGTCTTGTCCATGGACATCACCTTGTCCACCAAGAGGAAGGGATACCGGTGGGGCAACATCCGTTCAATGTCCTGGATGTTGTACAAGGGTTCCTTCGTGAGGTCCACATGCGCCACGGGGTTCTTCTCCTCCTCCCTGATCTTCTCCTTGATCCGTTTCGCGAAGCTGGTGTTGCCGAAGTGCCCCGGGCGTGCCGCTAGGATATGGCCTTTGATGGGACGGCCCACCAGTGCCAGATCACCGACGATGTCCAAGAGCTTGTGGCGCGCAGGTTCGTTGAAGTACTTGAGGTCGGTGGTGTTGAGCACCCCGTTGCGACGGATCTCCACCTCCCGATACTCGCGGCCCAAGGCCTTGGCGAGGTCCTTCAGTTGTTCTTGTGTGGTGCCTTCGCGGTCCTCCAGCACAATGGCGTTGTCCAGGTCGCCGCCCTTGATGAGGCCGGCCTTGGCCAGTTGCTCCAGTTCGCGCAGGAACACGAAGGTGCGGCACGGTGCGATCTCCTCCTTGAACTCCTCGGCCCGGTACATGCTGGCGTGTTGTGTGCCGAGCACCGGGCTGTTGTAGTCCACCATCACCGTCACGCGGAATTCTCCACCCGGCGTGGGAACACCGAGCATCTCGGTGCCGCGTTCCGCGGTCTCGAACCAGATCGGCTCCTTCAGCACGAACCAGTTGCGGGGGCATCCTGAGGCTCCAACCCGACACTCTCGATGGCGTTCACGAAGGGCATGGCGCTGCCATCCATGATCGGCATCTCGGGACCGGTGATCTGCAACAAGCAGTTGTCCACGCCCAACGCATACAACGCACTGAGGACGTGCTCGGTCGTGTTCACGGTCACGTCACCCTTGCCCAAGGTGGTGCCTCGTGCGGTGCTCACCACCAGGTCGGCGTCGGCATCGATGATGGGTTCACCTTCCAGGTCGGTGCGCTGGAACTTGTATCCATGACCCACCGGTGCTGGACGCAAGGTGAGGGTCACGGGTTCGCCGGTGTGGAGGCCCACGCCCTTGATGGTGGCGCTGCCTTTGAGGGTGTGTTGGAATTCGCTCATGACCTGCTCGTGGCAGCGGGCGTATGGCCCTCGTTGCTGCCCGGCGAAGGTAGAACTCCGCGCCCGTTGGCCTATCGGGGGGTGTCTCCGAACGCCTGGCGCAAGGCAGCCAGTTCCTTCTCCAACGCATCGATGCGGCGCTGGAGCGAAGGCAGATTACGGAACACGACATAACTGCGGTCATAGAGCCCTTTGGCGAACGCGGGCGATCCCTGCAAGGTGGCTCCATCCTCCACGGTGGCACCGATCCCGCTCTGCGCAGCGATGCGCACCTTGTTGCCGATGGTGAGGTGGCCTGCAATGCCCACTTGACCGCCGATCTGGTTGTGGTCGCCCACCTTGGTGCTGCCCGCAATGCCCGTTTGCGACACGACCACATTGTGCTTGCCGATCTCGGCGTTGTGGCCCACCTGGATCAGGTTGTCCAACTTGGTTCCTTGGCGGATGATGGTGTGGCCGATGGTGGCACGATCCACCGTGGTGTTCGCGCCGATCTCCACATGGTCCTCCAGGATCACGTTGCCCACCTGGGGCATCTTCTCATACACCCCTTCGGTGTTCGGTACGAAGCCGAAGCCATCCGCCCCGATCACCGCCCCACTGTGGATCACGCATTGCGCCCCTATCACCGACTGGTGATAGATCTTGACCCCGGCGTGGATGCGTGTTCCGTCACCCACCGTGGTGCGTTCGCCGATGAAGGAATTCGGGAAGACCTTCACGCCATCGCCCAACACCACCTCATCGCTGATGTAGCAGAAGGCACCGATGTACACGCCCTTCCCGATCCGGGCCTTGGGGCTCACGAAGCTGGGCTGCTCGATGCCCTTCTTCTCATACTGCAACTGGTAGTTCCGCTCCAGCAGTTGCGTGAAGGCCATGCGCGGGTCCGTCACACGGATGAGCGTGAGGCTCTTGGGAATGGCCTTGGTGGCTTGGAACCCGTGGTCCACGATGGCGATGGTGGCCTTCGTGGTGTAGATGAACTCGGTGTACTTGGAGTTCGCCAGGAAGGTGAGGGTTCCGCTCCGCGCCTCCTCGATCTTGGCGAGGTCGTTCACCAGCACCTGTGGATCGCCATCCACTTCCCCTTGCAGGAGCTCGGCGATCTGTGCGGCTGTGAATTGCATGCTGCTGGAACGCTTTCGGCAGGGACCTAGTGTGCTACCGGAACGGCCACTTGGACATCATCCCAAGCAAGCACCAGCCGCGGCGCATCACCTTGGTCCATGCTGATGGTGAATTGTTCCAACGGGCTTGCAGGACGCTCCACGACGGCGTTGAACCGGGCCACGTCGGCCATCGCATCGCGCGGGCTCTCGCCGTCGAAGTTCACGCCCCAGCCATACATCTTGCTGTTGAGGATCACGGTCCATTCCTCGGGGCCGGGTATGGTCCACAGCGTGTACGTACCCGCCTTCACCGGCTTATCGCCGAAGACGATGTCCTTGTTCACTGTGAAGGTGGTGGCCTCGTTGGCCCCGGTACGCCAGACCTTCCCGTAGGGCACCAGTGAACCGAAGATCGCACGGCTCTTCTTGGTCGGGCGGCTGTAGGTCACTTCCACCAGGAGGTCGTTCAGGAAGAAGGAGACCGTTTCCTCGGGGCTCGCCTTCTTGGTCTGGGCCTTCATGTACTGGAAGCCCGCGAAGGCGATCACGGCCAACACGGCGACGCTGAGGAGGATCCACTTCAAGAGCTTGGGCATGGCGGCTAGGTTGGTGCGCGAAGGTAGCTCAGCCCGCGCGGTGCACGAGCATGCTGCTGGCCTGGGCCGTGGGTGTCACCACCAGGTCGTTGATGCACACGTGTGCGGGCAGTGTGGCAGCGAAGTGCACGAGGTTGGCGATGTCGGCGCCACGCAAGGGCTCGATCCCAGCGTAGGGTGCCTTCGCCTTGGCCTCGTCACCGCCGAAGCGCACCAGACTGAATTCCGTTTCGGCCAGCCCGGGACAGATCTGCGTGACCTTGATCCCATGGGGTAACAGGTCCTGACGCATCCCTTTGCTCAACGCATCCACCGCATGCTTGCTGGCACAATACACGTTCCCCTTCGGATAGACCTCCTTGCCTGCGGTGCTTCCGATGTTGATGATGTGACCCTTGCCGCGCGCGATCATGCCGGGAATGATGGCACGGCTCACGTACAACAAGCCTTTCACGTTGGTATCGATCATCCGCTCCCAATCACCGGTGTCGCCCGTTTGTATGGGGTCCAGGCCAGCAGCAAGACCAGCGTTGTTCACCAGCACATCGATGCGCTGCCATGCCTCGGGCAGTCCGCCTATGGCCTGTTCCACCGCCGACGCATCGCGCACGTCGAAGTGCAAGGCGTGGACCTTGTCATGTGCATCGATGCTGCCGTAAAGTCCCTCGAGCTCGCGTTGCAACACAGCTAGGCGTTCCTTGCGACGGCCTGTGATGATGACGCGCCAGCCTTCGCTGGCAAAGCGTTGCGCGGTGGACTCGCCGAAGCCGGAGGTGGCACCGGTGATGAGGATGGTCTGGGGCATGGTGCAAAGGAACGCGTGAAGCTGTCGGTGAGGCTCCATGTGTTCGAACTTCCGAGGCACATTTGTTGGCCCTCCGCTAAGACATCACGTACCTTGAACAGTTCCAATTCCAACAAGAACATCTTCCCATGAACAACCTATTCCGCGGATTATTGGCTGGTGGCGCAGCTTACAAATGGGGTGGTGGCTGCTTCGGCACCGTCATCGTCTTCGTGATCGTGTATATGCTGCTGGGGAGTTGTTGACACGACCCCAGTGGCGGCGTTGCCCCAGAGTTCACATGGTTAGCCACCGCGGCCATGCCAAGTACCATTTGGTCACCGGCCGGGCCAACGCTTGGATCCCTAGGTTGTCACTGGCCTCCGCGATGTCACGCAGGGTGCCGTCCTTGTAGCGAAGCTCGATCCGGTCCTTCCCCGGGTCGTAGGCGTTGTTGACGATACTGCCCGTGAGGACGAAGTGCGCTGCATCGGTCTCGGAGATGCCCAGTTGTGTGGCCACGGTGCGCCGCAGCTCATCGATCTTGGAGGGTGGCCACTCGTCGTTCTGCAGTTTGATCCGCAGGTTGCGACGATGCACGAGGTCACCGGCCAACCGCGACAGCACCGGATCGGAGTGGTCACCCCATACTTTCACGGCACCCATCACGTCGTGGTCGTCGAGCTTCAGGAAGTCCGCCAACACCTGTGGATCGTGGAAGGAGGAACGGTCGTGCTCCGCGGATAGGAAGCGCAGCAGGGCAGGGGAGGCGAACACGGGCACACCGGACATGGCCAGGTGCTTGGCGCGTCGCAACGTTTCCACCAACATCAGCTCACAGGCCACCACGGTCTTGTGCAGGTACACCTGCCAGTACATCAAGCGCCGCGCCACCAGGAACTTCTCGATGCTGTAGATGGCCTTCTCCTCCACCACCAATTTATCCTCCACCACCTGCAACATCTTGATGATGCGTTCGCCACCGATGACGCCTTCGCTGACGCCGGTGTAGAAGCTGTCGCGGTTCAGGTAGTCGATGCGGTCCACATCCAACTGACCGCTCACCAGTTGATGCAGGAAGCGCTTGGGGTGCTCGTCACGGAAGATGCGGATGCCCAAGGTCAACGCTCCCGCGAACTCGTCGTTCAGCGCGTCCATCACCAAGGCGCTCACCGCCTCGTGACCGATGCCTTCCACCAGGCTGTGTTCCAGCGCGTGGCTGAAGGGGCCATGCCCCACATCGTGCAGCAGGATCGCGATGCGCGCACCCAACGCTTCCTCCTCCGTGATCACGTGTCCCTTGCTACGCAGGGTGGCGATGGCCTCGCCCATCAGGTGCATGGCGCCCAACGCATGGTGGAAGCGCGTGTGCAGCGCGCCAGGGTAGACCAGGTGACCCAATCCGAGTTGCTTGATGTAGCGCAGGCGCTGGAACCATGGATGATCGATGATCCGCAACAATAGCGGGTCCGGAACACTGATGAATCCGTAGATGGGGTCGTTCAGGATCTTCATGCACTGCAAGCCTAGCGGCTGATGCGGTAGGTCCAGGTGCCGTGTGTGGTGGTGACAGTGGCCACGTAAGCACCTGCCGCACGGTCGCTGAGGTCGATCGAGTTGATGTCCGTGCCCACCCGGTCGGTGACCGTACGACCGCGCGTATCCGTGAGCACGACCGTACGCACCGTGCCATGCGCATCGGTGGTGAGGATGCGGTAGCGGCCTGCATCGTCCAAGCGTTGCAACCGGGGCCCGGTCGATGCATCCTGTTCCGCCACCCCAGCGATGATGGGCACGTACAGGTCCGCCTGCCAGATCCCCCGGCCGAAGGTGGCGGCGCGGAGCTTCCCGCTGGCCTGGTTCACCTCCAATTCCGTCACCACCACGTTGGGCATGCCTTCGCCGAAGGGCTCCCACGCATTGAGGATGTCGTCGCGGTAGAACACACCGAGGTCGGTACCCACATACACGCCATCGACCACGCCGGGGTTCAACGCGATGCTGTTCACCGGCACGTTCGGCAGACCGAAGCTGCGGTTCGTCCAGGTGTCCCCACCATCCATGCTCTCGAACACCTTCTGGCCGTTGGTGGTGCCGGAGTAGCTCAGCCACACGTGCAGGGGATCGGTAGGGTCCACCGCAAAGGACGTGGGAGTGAGTTGCGGAAGCTCCACCCCGTTGATGGGTACCCAGTTGGCACCGCCCAGGGTGCTACGCATCAGCAGGTCATTGCGCCCCACGTAGATCACGTTCCCATCCGATGGCGCGATCGCCAGGCAACGCACCTGCTCCTCATCGGACCAATTGCTCGCCATGCCCCAGGAATCGCCCTGGTCATCGCTGATCCATACGTTGGTATAGCCGGCCACGATGCGATAGGGGTTGAAGGGGTCGATGGCGAACGGGGTCACCCACGGACCTTCCTCCCCCACATTGTCCCCGATGAAGTCCCAGTTCACGCCCCGGTCCACCGAGCGCATGATGCCACCGAGTTGGTAGGAGGCGTACACGGTGAAGGGGTCCGTGGGGTCCACGGCCGCCTCCATGCCATCCGCGCCGAACACATGCGTCCACTGACCATCCACGTACCGGTTCGATCCGTTGTCCTGCGCACCGGCCATGATCAAGTCGCTCTCCAGTTCGCTGCCACCCAGGCGGTAGAACTGGGTGATGTCCAGCCCCGCGCTCAGGTCCGTCCATTCCTCGCCATCGTCCTCGCTCACGTAGAGCCCGCCGTCCGAGGCGCAGTACAACTTGCCGTTCAGCACCTCCAATCCGTGGATGTCCGCGTGGGTGTAGCCGATCTCCGACGGGCTGGTCCAATGCGACACGATGGTCCAACCGAGGCCGCCGTTCGTGCTCTTCCACACGTTCACACCGCCTGCGTACAACGTCTGTGGGTCGTTGGGGTCGGCGGCCAGTGCCATGTCGTACCACGCCTGTCCACCGCTGTCCGAACCATCCTCCTGGTAGCCGAACAGGTTGGGTGCGGTCGACATCTCCTCGAAGGAGAAGCCGCCGTCGGTGCTGCGGTACAGGCCCAGGAAGGAATCGTCCTCCTCTTTGCTGCACAGTACATACACCAACCAGGGGTCGGCCGGAGTGACCGCGATGGCCATGCGTCCCACCAGGTCGCTGCTCGGCAGACCGTTCGTCACAGCGGAGAAGCTGACACCGTTCGCGCCACTGCGGTAGAACCGGTCCGTGCAGGCATACGTGATCAAGCTATCGCCGGGCTTGAACTCCACATCGTAGAAGCTGCCGGGCACGGACAAGCCCCAGGAGGCGCCGCCGTTCACTGTGCGGAAGAGGCCATTGGTGGTGGCGCATACGAGGCGCTGCGGATCATAGGGGTGCATGCGGAGCGCCCGGGTGTTGCGCGCCTGGCCCACGGTCCAATCAAGGCCGGTGGCGTTCCATGTGAGGCCTCCGTCGTAGCTCTTCAACACACCAGCACTGTAGGTATCACCGCCGTCACCATCACCCGTGGCGATGTACACCGTGTCCGGCGCCGTGGGATGCACTGCGATCCCGCTCACGCCCATGGAGGGAAGGTCGGTGAACAACGCCGTCCAACCGTTGCCGCCATTGGTGCTCTTCCAAAGGCCTGCGGCGGGTGTGCCCGCATACACCACTTGGTCGTTGGTCGGGTCCACCGCCACCGCGTTCACACGTCCGTTCCCGGGGTTGTAGGAGATGCTGTTCCAGAAGGTCGGTCCCAAGGGTTCCCACAGCGACACGTCGCGTTGGCCGGACGCCCGGTCGCGTGCGGCATTGACCTCCGCGGCAGCTTCCATGTGAACGGCGGGGTCCAAACGCTCACCACTGGGCCACGTGCGTTGGTCCATGAACCAGTACCAGCGGTGTAACTGTTTCCAGCCCTTGCCCTTCTGGTACGAACGCCCTTCCCAGGCCTGGTCGAAGGACTGCTTCACCGTGTGCAGGTCCGTGGCGGGGTCCAGCATCTGTTCCACCCAGGTCTGCGCATGCGACGTGTGGATCGTAAGGAGGAGCAAGAGGGCTGGGAGCAAGCGCATGGCTACGAATTGAGGGAACGCGAATGTAGGGCACCCCGTACCTTCACGGCCAAGCCACCAAGGGCAACATGCCGCGAAGCCACGCGTTACCCTTGGGATGTTACGAACCCCCACACTCCCAGCAGCGCCGAAAGGCCCCACCATTCCCCTGATGACCGCTTCCATCCTTTGGGCCGACGACGAGATCGACCTTCTTCGCCCGCATGTGCTCTTCCTGCAGCAGAAAGGCTACTCCGTTGATACCGTGAACAACGGGCTCGATGCCGTGGAAAAGGCCCAGGGCAAGGAATACGACATCATCTTCCTGGACGAGAACATGCCCGGCCTCAGTGGGCTGGAGACGCTCAATCGCATCAAGAACGTCCTGCCGCACGTGCCCGTGATCATGATCACCAAGAGCGAGGAGGAGCACATCATGGAGGAGGCCATCGGTGGCAAGATCAGCGACTACCTGATCAAGCCCGTGAACCCGAACCAGATCCTGCTGAGCCTGAAGAAGCACCTGGAGGGCCGTCGCTTGGTGAGCGAGAAGACCAACAGCAGCTACCAGCAGCAGTTCCGTCAGCTCGCCATGCGCCTCAGCGACCGCTTGGGCACCGAGGACTGGAAACAACTCTATGACGAATTGGTGAAGTGGGAACTGGACCTCAGCGGCAGTCAGGACCAGGGCATGACGGAGATCCTCCGCAGCCAATGGACCGAGGCCAACGAGCAGTTCTGCCGCTTCGTGGAACGCAATTACCTCGACTGGTTGCAGGGCAAGGGCGATAGTCCCCTCATGAGCCACCAGCTCTTCAAAGTGAAGGTGGCCCCGCTGATCGATGAGAAGCAGCCGCCCTTGTTCATGGTCCTCATCGACAACCTGCGGCTGGACCAGTGGCGCGTGCTGGAGCCCATCGTGGGCGAGTTCTTCCGCATCGAGGAGCAAGGCTTGTTCTACAGCATCCTGCCCACCGCCACGCAGTACGCGCGCAACGCCTTGTTCGCCGGCCTCATGCCCAGCGAGATCGAGAAGCGCTTCCCTGGCAAGTGGGTGAGCGAGGAAGAGGAGGGCAGCAAGAACGCCAACGAGGATGAGTTCGTGGCGGACCAGCTGAAGCGCCTCGGCAAGAACGTGAAGCACAGCTACCACAAGATCCTCAACCTGAACACCGGCCGCAAGCTGGCGGACAGCCTGGACAACCTGATGGGCAATGCGCTCAACGTCATCGTCTACAACTTCGTGGACATGCTCAGCCATGCCCGTACGGAGATGGAGGTGATCCGCGAGCTGGCCGATGACGATGCCGCCTACCGCAGCCTCACCAAGAGCTGGTTCGAGCATTCGCCCCTGTTCGACATCCTCAAAGGCATCGCCGAGCGCGGTGGCCGATTGGTCATCACCACCGACCACGGCACCATCCGCGTGGGCGAGCCCAGCAAGGTGGTGGGCGACCGCAATACCAACTCCAACCTGCGCTACAAGTTCGGCCGCAACCTCACGTACGAACAGCGCGATGTGCTGGA
>JADKCV010000021.1 GCA_016718655.1 Flavobacteriales bacterium
CAGAACGGATCTTCCAGTACAATCCCTCAACTGACCTCACCTCCGGTTGTGCGGCAGTGAGCGTGTTCGTTCGATGGGCGCTCACAGTGTGTAGGTCATGGATGCAAGTGTAGTTCACTAGTTCACGAAAGCTGTTCCGCGAGCTTTGGCAGAACAACCGCTGGCTGTTGCGTCCGTCTGCGCGCAATGCTTTACTTTTCTGCGACGCATGCCCCCACACCGACCTCTCCCAACTCGACCGCCTCTACAAAGGCGACCGCACCCGCATGGCCCGCTGGGTGGGCATCTACTTGGAAGAGACCCCCGGTCAGTTGCAGCGCCTGGTGGCCTGCGTGGAGCGCGCGGAACTGGAAGGGCTGCTGGCCATCGTCCACGACCTGAAGCCCACCATGCACTACCTGAGGCGCGCAACGGATGCAGGAGCTGCTGGTGCGGTTGGCGCAGGAAGGCCCGGACAGCAGGCGTTGCAGCCTGTGGACCGGTTCTTCAGGAGCTGATGGAGGAAGCCCGGTCGGTGTCGTTGGAGTTGCAGCAGCATTTCCAAGAGGAATTGAGTTCGTAGCAGAACTGGTGGAAATACCGGGTGCCAGCGCCAAACACAGCACGACCTTTCGCCATGATCCGCCTCGCCCTCGCCGATGACCAGGTCCTCTTCCGGAAAGGACTGGCCATGCTCTTGCAGGACATGGCCGATGCGCAAGTGGTGCTGGAGTGCGCGAACGGCGAAGAACTGCTGAAGGCGCTGGCGCATACGCCGGTGGACATCGTGCTGCTGGACCTGCAGATGCCTGTGCTCGACGGCATCGCCACCACCAAGCGCATCAAGCAGGACTTCCCACAGGTGAAGGTGATCATCCTCAGCACGCACGACGAGGAAGCCATGATCGCGCAATTGATGGAGCTGGGCGCCAACGGCTACATGCTGAAGACCGCTGAGCCCGACGAGATCGATATCGCCATCCGCTCCGTGGCCGCGAACGGCTTCTACTTCAGCGAGCTGGTGAGCCGCGTGATGCTGCACGGCCTAGTGAAGAAGAAGCAGGTGAAGCCCATCTTCAACGAGATCGATCCGCTCAGCGAACGCGAGCTCGACGTGTTGCGCGGCATCTGCCAGGAACTCACCACGGCGGAGATCGCGGCGAAGCTCTTCGTCAGTCCGCGTACGGTGGATTTCCACCGCAACAACCTGCTGCTGAAGACCGGTGCGAAGAACGCCGCAGGCCTGGTCGTGTACGCCATCACCAAAGGCCACTTCGCACCGTGAGGATCCTGGTGCGCCACGTGGTCCGGGTGCTCTTGTGCCTTTGTGTGCTTCCTGTGCAGGCGCAGGAGGATACCCTGTTGTTGCCGTTGCGTGCGATCACCATCGAGGATGGTCTTTCGCAGGGCATGGTGAACAGCATCGTGCAGGACCGCTACGGGTACATGTGGCTCGCCACCAAGGACGGCCTCAACCGCTACGACGGCTACACCTTCACCGTGTTCCGCCACGACCCGGAGGACAGCACCACCGTGCGCAGCAACTACATCTACACCTTGATGGAGGATCGGCAAGGGCGGTTGTGGGTGGGCACGGCCGAAGGGATCGATCTCTTCGATCGCACCACGGAGACTTTCCGGCACATGCGCACCGGCATGGAGCACATCCGCGACATCGTTCAGTCCATCACCCAGGACAAGCACGGCGATCTCTGGGTGGGCCACAGCCAGGGCGTGGTGAAGTTGACTTTCACCGGAGAAGAAGATGCCGAAGGACTGCCGATCTGCACCAGCACGAACCATCTGGATCGCACCTGCTT
Organism: Flavobacteriales bacterium; assembly: GCA_016718655.1. Lineage (GTDB taxonomy): Bacteria > Bacteroidota > Bacteroidia > Flavobacteriales_F > PHOS-HE28 > PHOS-HE28. Next base: position 1,800 of record JADKCV010000021.1, read on the forward strand.
CACCAGCACCGACCGCTCCGGCACCATCTGGGTGGGTCAATTGGACCGGTCCGGTTTCCGGATCAACCCTGACCATGCGGGAAAGGACCACATCGATACGCTGCACTTGGATCATCCGGAGGGCCCGTGCGCACTGGACGGGACCTGCTCGACCTCACGGGGCTCAGCGTGGTGGAGGACACCATCAACGATAGGCTGTACGGCCTGTACATGTACGGCATCGTGGAGCTGGATGCACATTCCACGAAGGTGAGGACCCTCTCACGGCTCGGATCGAAGTTCGGTCAGATGCGGGGTGCGAACGGAACCGTGGATGCGCAAGGTCAGTTGTGGATCGGTGTCTATTCCGGGATCTACCGGTTCGATCCCATTCAGCGGACCTGGGCACTGGTGCTACCGCGTGATCGTGACCAGCAGCCGTCCGCCCAGTTCGCCAAGTGCGCGTACCGCGACCGCAACGGCTTGATCTGGATGGGCATGTCGGGTTACGGGGCCTTCACCTACGAACCACGCACCGGTCGGTTCAATACCGTGAACAGCGAGAGCTGTTGGAAATTGCAGGCCGCGCAGAACAGCCGTGTGCTCGTGTCCTTCTCCTTCGGCTTCCTCAACATGTTCGATCCGCGCACACGCAGCTGGCCGGTGTGGATCCCGTGGACCGAGAAGGAGGATCATCCGGAGTTCCGTGTATTGAACGCGACGAGCCGCTGGCCCACGGCCGATGCGGATGGGCTCCTATGGTTCAACCACGCGGGCATCCTGAGCTATGACAAGGCCTCCGATCATATCACCCGGTACCCGCGCGATGCTGCGGCCATAGCGGCTTTTCCGGATGAACGCTACCACGAAGCCTTGTTCTTCGAAGGCGACTCGAACATCTGGTCGGGCACGGCGCACACCTTGTGCCGCTTCGATCGGCGCACGAAGACCTACCACCACGTGCCGTACCCACGTTCGCGCTTGGGTGATACCGAACAGTTCCTCCATAGCATCCACCGCGCCCCCGATGGCGTGCTCTGGCTCGGCACCTCCACCGGCCTGTTGGCCTATGACCGCCGCGCAGCGGAGCATGCCCGATGGAGGATGTACGTGAACGACCGGCGCGATCCGAACTCCCTGTCAGCTGACATCGTGTATACCATCGCTGGAGATCCACAGGAGGAGTACATCCTGTGGGTGGGTACCAACGGCGGTGGGCTGAACCGTTTCGATACGCGCACCGTTCAGGTGAAGCGCTACAGCACCACCGAAGGCCTGCCGAACAACGTGGTCTACGGGATCCTGGCAGATGATGAGGGACGCCTCTGGATGAGCACCAACCGCGGCATCTCCCGATTCGATCCGGGCACCGGCACCTTCCGCAACTTCGATGCGAGCGATGGATTGCAGAGCGACGAGTTCAACCGCTACTCGTATTGCAAGCTGCCCGATGGCACGCTCTTCTTCGGTGGGGTCAAGGGCTTCAACTACTTCCACCCGAAGGACATCCAGGACGACAGTACCGCCAGCGCCATCCGCATCACAGGCATCAAGCTCATCAACCGCCCCATTGATCCGCGCGCCGAAGGATCGCCGCTCACCGTGCCGGCCTACCTGAGCGAAGCGCTCACCATCCCGCACAGCACCAACATGGTCACCTTCGAGTTCGCCAGCATGGAGTTCTCCGCGCCGGAAGAGCATCGGTACCAGTACAAGCTGGAAGGCTTCGACCCCGACTGGATCATGGCCGGCACCGACCACAGCGCGGTGTACACCAACCTCGATCCCGGCACCTACACCTTCCGCGTGCGCGGCGACAACCGCGATGGCATCTGGGACAGCACAGGCACCACGTTCCGCTTGACCGTACTGCCACCGTGGTACCGCACGTGGTGGTTCTATGCCTTGTGCGTGCTCGCCGTGGGCGGTGGCGTCCTGTTGTACATCCGGCTGCTCACCCAGCAAAAGCGCTTGCTCGAAAGCACCGTGGCAGCGCGCACCGCCGAGTTGAGCAAGGCCAAGGAGCGCGCCGAACGCAGCGAGAAGGTGAAGCAGCAGTTCCTGGCCAACATGAGCCACGAGATCCGCACGCCAATGAACGCCATCGTGGGCATGAGCAACGTGCTGCGCCGCAACGCGCACCTGCCCGCGCAACAGGAACACCTCGATGCCATCGCCACCAGCAGCGAAAGCCTGCTCGGCATCGTGAACGAGATCCTCGACCTCAGCAAGATCGAAGCGGGGCGCTTGGAGTTGGAGAAGGTGCCGATGGAACCGCGCCGCGTGATCGCCGGTGTGATGGAGGTGATGCGCTTCCGTGCCGAGGAGAAGGGGTTGAACTTGGAGGCGGTGGTAGCGGAGGCTGTACCCATGCATGTAATGGGTGATCCCACGCGCCTGCAACAAGTGCTCATGAACCTCGTCGGCAACGCCATCAAATTCACCGAGACCGGTCATGTGCGTGTGGCGCTGGATGTTCAGGAGCAGTTGACCGAAGCCGTGATGCTTCGCGCCACCGTCACCGACACCGGCATCGGTATCGCACCCGAGCGCTTGGTGCGTGTCTTCGATGAGTTCACGCAGGCCGAGAGCGACCACGCGCGCCGTTTCGGAGGGACAGGTCTGGGCCTCACCATCTGCAAACGCCTGGTGGAGATGCAAGGCGGCACCATCACTGCCGTAAGTGAAGTGGGCAAGGGCAGCATGTTCGCGTTCACCATTCCGTACGCCACTTCGGATGAGAAGCAGGATACGGATATCTTGCACGGGCGGGAATTTTCCCGCCCCGACAGATCGCGCCGCGATCTCCGCATCCTGCTCGTGGAGGACAATAAATTGAACGTGCTTGTAGCGCAGGAGGAGTTGTCGAACGCCTTTCCCACAGCGCAGGTGGTGGTGGCCACCGACGGCCAGCGCGCACTGGACCTCTTACGCACCAACACCTACGACGTCATCCTCATGGACGTGCAGATGCCCGTGATGGACGGCTTCGAAGCCACGCGCGCCATCCGCGCACTGGGTGGTGACCGTCGCGCATCCCCATCGTGGCCATGACCGCCAACGTGATGGAAGCCGAGGTGCAGCAGTGCAAGGACGCCGGCATGGACGGCTTCATCCCAAAACCCTTCAAGCAGGAAGAGCTGGTCGCAGCCATCGAGCAGGCGATCGGATGATGCGCTCATCGCCACAGCGACCATCCTCCCATCGGCAGCAAGCATTCCATTTTCTGCGATCCTCTGATCATCTCATCATCTCGATCGAAAGAACCGGTACTTCTACCGGTGATGGGCGGCGTTCACCTCTGGATCATCAACCAACCTCACCACCACCATGAAGAACGTGCATCCGTTCCCTCTCCACATTCGCCTTGTGCGCCATGCTCATGCTGCTTTGCGTTGAACCTTCAAGCGCAGGACGAAGCCAAGACCACCACCGGTAGTGTCTGGACCGTGCGCATGGTACACACCGAAGCCATGTCCAAGCAGGAATACCTCAACCAATTGACCACTTACTACATCCCGCAGATGGAAGCGGCCAAAGCCCAAGGCCTCATCCTCAATTACCGCATCCTCAGCGGTACCTACAGCGGCGTGGACGATTTCGACGTGATGCTGATGGTGGAGTTCCCCAACTTGGCTGCCCTGGATCCCGATCCCGCACGTGAAGCGAAGTGGAAGGCCATTACCGACACGCTCAACGAGAAGCTTGGCGGCGCGGATAAGGTCAAGGCCTTTCGCTCCGACATCAACGACCTGCGCATCTTCCACGGCGAGAAGCTCATGCGCACCGTGCTGCTTAAGTAGCCACAACGATACCCGGCACACCCGTGCCACCACGAAGGGCCGCAAGGCCCTTTGTGCGTTCATTGCCACAAGCGCGGGAACAGCGGAGATCGTGCGCATTCCATCGGAAGCAGGCGTTCCATTTTCTGATCCCGCGAGCGGCAGCGAAGTGATCTTCATCTCATCTTCTGATCATCTCATCTTCTGATCATCTGATCCTCAGATCGCCAGAACCGGTATTTCTACCAGTTGCCCGGCGAAGCGGGTAGGGGACATTTGACTCCATCCTCGGACCAACTCCTCCCGCTATGAAAAACGTTCTACTCCGACTCTACGCGCTGGCCTTGCTGCTGGGTGTTCTCACCTTCAGCGCATCCGCCCAATCCAACCAGATCGGTACACAGCCCTTCAACGACGGTTCTTCCCTGACCATCTTCGGCAATGTGGGTCCCGCCTGCGGATCAACAACTACCGGTTCACCATCGCGAACACTTCCGCACCCTGGGGCAGTGACTACGGGCCGGTGAGCAGCTACTACTCGTTGCCGGCGGGAAGAGGGCAGCAGACCTTCGAGATGAACATCATCTATACGGGTTACAACGAGCCGTCCCCAACTACCAGGTCTTCGTGGATGGGCAGTTCTGTGCGGGCTGCACGGCCACGCTCATCAGCCACTCACCCCTCTTCGGCGGCGGCTCGGCCGATCGGATCTCCGTCACCCACCAGGCCGGCGATGCGTGGAGCGAACCGAACAACGGCATCCGCGAGATCGGCCTGCGCTACCGCGAAGGCAATACAGCGCTCTTCGATGTGCGCTTCAAGGTGGTCTTCGTGGGCGCTGTCATCACCGACGCGCTCGGTTACTACGATGCACCCGCGTTGCCGCTCTACATCCTCCGTGATCCGCCCGGTGGCGACAGCTATGGCAAGTTCGCGCAGAGCACCAGTGCCTGCATGGGTGATGTCCAACTCGGTCTCCACCAGTGAAGAGGCGAACGCGTGGTTCAAGGCGCGCTTGGGCGTGGAAGGGTCCTTTGGCCTGGGCGTGGAGGTGGAATACGAGATCTTCGTGGAAGCCGGCGTGGCCCTCACGGCCTCGCAGTCCGAAACTTCCACCTTCGAGTACGAGACCTGTGTGGAGGCCACCTCGGAATACAAGACACCCACCAGCGGCACACCCGACGACCTGTTCATCCTGTCCGGCATCCGGTATGCCTATGGCGTGGGAAGGCGATCACGCGCAACACCTGCGGCGAAGTGGTGAAGGACGCTTACCTGGCATCCGTTCCCGTGCAGGTGAACAACAGTTACACGTGGACGGAGAGCTACATCCGCAGTATAGTGATCCCCGACCTGGAGGAATACATCGGCACGCTCACCGCGGGTTCCATCATTCGCAACAAGGCCGAGGAACAGCTCAGCGTGTGGTACCAGACCCTGGCGATGAACGACTCCATCAAAGCCAACGCGCCCTTCGTCATCAACCGGCAGATCAACGGGGGGAACAGTGGCTTCGACTATTCCATCACCCGCACCACGTCCGAAGTGCGCGCCATCGACTACAAGGTGAGCTTGGAAGCGGGGCTCAGCCTGGAGTTCGGGGTGAAGATCGGTGGCTCCGGCGTGTCGGGTGGTGGTTCATTGAAGATGCGCACCGAGTATGGAAGTACGCAGAACGCTTCCAACGTGAACACCAACACCATGGCTTATCACCTGGAGGACAGCGACGTGTACGACGCATACTCCATCGATGTGAAAGCCGATAACGTCTTCGGTACCTACGTGTTCACGCTGGATTCGGCCAACAGCCGCACCAGTTGTCGCTACGATGGTGGCTTCCAGATCGATCAGCCCGTGCTTTCCGTGGGCACACCGGGCAACACCACCATGACCATTACCGAAGCGCCCATCGGCTCCACGGTCACGTTCCCGCTCATCGCCTGCAACAACAGCGACACCAGCCGCACCTACCACCTCAAGATCAACTCCATTTCCAACGCTGAAGGTGGTGGCCATTGGGAGGCCTTCGGCGATGATCCGGGCGAGACCGATCAGGGTATCCAGCTCAACTTCCTCGGTAACCAGTGCGTTTCGGCACCCCTCTACCTCACCCAACCCAATCCCGGCGCGCTCAATTTCAGCAACGTCACCTTCTATCTCTACTCCCTGTGCGATGAGGAGTACCCGCCCTTCATCCGTTCCTATATCACTCTCTCCGCCTATTACGGCGAAGGGAACGTCGGCTCGTTCTGCACGCCGGTAAGCACCACGGGCACCGCAGAAGGCAGCTTCATCGACGGGGTGCAACTGGGCGCCATCAACAACACCGGCACCGGCGGCAGTGCAGGGCCCACCTACACCAACTACAGCGCGCAGTTCAGCACGGCCCTTTCACGCGACGAACTCACGGGCATGAACATCACCACTGGTGCCAAGGTCGGCGATCGCTACTCGGCATGGATCGACTTCGATCGCAACGGCAGCTTCGCGCTGGCCGAGAAGATCGGGGAGTTCATCAACGACGCCCCCGGAGAGGTGCGCACCCTATTCTTCATCGTACCGGCCGACGCCGCACTGGGCACGGCACGCCTGCGGGTGCGCGTGGCCGGCACCGCCGATGGGGGACCGCTTCCGCTGGACCCGTGCTTCAACTACGCGCAGGGTGAAACGGAGGACTACAATGTGGTCATCGACGCCAATACCCCGCAGGACTGCCTGGGCGTGAACAACGGCCTCGCGCTGCCCGGTATGGCTTGCGATGATGGCAACGCCAGCACCGGCAACGACACCTGGAACGCCAACTGCGACTGCATCGGCGTACCCGTCGATTGCGTTGGCGTGCCCGGCGGCACCACCGTGGCCGGTTCGCCCTGCGACGATGGCAACCCCAACACCGTGGGCGATGTGTACACGGTCAACTGCCAGTGCCTCGGCGTGCAGTACGACTGCCCTCGGTGTGGCGGGCGGTACCGCGCCGCCCGGCACCGCGTGCGACGATGGTAACGCCGACACCGGAGCTGATGCGTACAACTTCAACTGCCAATGCCTCGGCCTGCCCATCGATTGTGCCGGTGTGATCGGTGGCACCACCGTGCCCGGTACGCCGTGCGATGATGGCAACCCCCTCAGCGGCGGCGACCAGTTCAACAGCAACTGCCAATGCGCGGGCACCTTCGCGGTGGATTGCACCGGTGTGCCCGATGGCACCGCCCAACCCGGCAGCCCCTGCGATGACAATGACCCCAACACCGGCAACGACGTGTACAACCCCAGCTGCCTCTGCGCCGGCCTACCCTACGATTGTGCCGGAACGCCCGGTGGTAGCGCCCTGCCCGGTGCACCCTGCGACGATGGCAACCCCTCCAGCACGGAAGATGCCTACAACGCCAACTGCCAGTGCGTGGGCATCCTGCCGTTGGATTGCGCCGGTGTGCCCGGTGGCACGGCCCAACCCAGCACCTCCTGCAACGATGGCAACCCCGCCACCGACAACGATGTCTACAACGCCTTCTGCGAATGCATCGGTCAGCTGATCGATTGCAACGGCGTGGTGGGCGGCACCGCACTGCCCGGCTTCCCCTGCGATGACGAGGATGCCACCACCGGCAACGATGTGCTCGATGGTGCCTGCATTTGTGCAGGTCTGCCCTTCGATTGCACCGGCACACCCGGCGGCCCCAACACCGTGGGCACCGCCTGCGATGATGGCAACACCGCCACCAGCAACGATGTGTACACCGCCAGCTGCGTCTGCGCCGGCGTGCTCACCAACGATTGCGAAGGCGTGGCCGGCGGCAGCGCACAGCCCGGCACGCCCTGCGATGACGGCGATGCAAACACCGGCAACGATGTCTACTCCGCCGCTTGCGATTGCGCCGGACAGCTGATCGATTGCACCGGCACCGTCGGCGGCAACGCCTTGCCCGGCACGCCCTGCGATGATGGGCTCGCCTGCACCGTGAACGATGTGCGCGGCACCGACTGTGCCTGCAGTGGCACCACGCTCACCATCGGCACCGTCACCGGCCCCAGCTCCGTGGTGGGCCTCAGCAGCAACGCCTACATCGTAACGCCCGTGGCCAACGCCACCAGCTACACCTGGGCCCTGCCCAACGGATGGACCACCAACGACAACAGCGCCTTCGCCCTCGTGGCCGAAGCCGCCAACACCGCGGGTCCTGTGCAGCTCTGTGTCACTGCCACCGTGGGTGGCTGCGAACTCACCAGCTGCATCACCGTGAACGTGGACTTCAACACCGGCCTGGCCCCCGAAGCCACCACGGGTAGCGAGGCGTGGTTCACCGTGCAACCCAACCCTTCAAGCGGAGTGTTCCAACTCGTGCCAACCCGATCGGATGGTTCACCCATCAATATGACCGTGCATGACGGGATCGGCCGCGTTATGAAGGCGCCTTTCATGCTCTCTGGCAGTGGCATGGTCTTCCTTGATCTGAATGATGTGCCCAGTGGCTCATACTACCTGATCGCCACCCGGGATGGCAGCCAAGAGGTGATGAAACTGATGGTGCAGCATTGAGGAGAAAGGGGCCGGTCGTAGGAGTGACCGGCCCCTTAAATTGAAAAGGTCCGCCTTACAAACCTGTTTTGAATTGATCATGCATCCACCCATCGCCCTCATACTGGTTTGCGGGTTATGGTTCACTGGGTCCGCCGCCATGGCCCAGCATGACCTGATTGCTGGTGCGACATCCGTGTACATCATTGCGGAGATCGAGGTACACGACAAGGAGCGGTACGAGGAATATCGCAAGCAAGTGGCACCACTAATCGATCGTCACAATGGCCGATACCTTGTTCGTTCCGGTGCTGCCACGTTCGGGAATGATCCCGCAATACCGATCGCGAGTCCCGAGGGGAACTGGCTTCCGGACAGGATCATCGTCATCGAGTTCCCATCGCGCACACATCTCGAACGGTTCGTCGCTGACCCTGCGTACAAGACCGTGGCGTCGATCCGACAGGCTGCGGCGACAACGCGTACCATAGTCGTGGACGGATTAGAGCCATAATGCCTGACAAGGGCAAGTGAGAGATAGGACCAATCGAATCACAACCCCGGCCGCCTACGCCATTTTTCCAGCCATTGAACGCACCACCCTTCTCGATGCCCCTGCGCGGCATCGCCCTTTTCGGTGTGGTGTGGAGCAACTACGTCTTCTTTCCACTTGGGTCTTCTTCTCGCCGGAAGAGCATGAAGCCCTACCTGGCACTGCTTGGGATATCACTCTCGGTCCCTCCCACGACGTCCTGATCGACGGCGAGTTCGACTCGAACTTCTCGCTGCTATTCGGGATCTACTTCGGCTTCTTTCTGGACAAGGGTGCATCCGGACATTCGCGGTTCCTGCGTCGCATCTGATCTTAATAATGATCGGTGGGTTGCACCTGCGCTTCCTGTGGGCAGGTGATATCCTTACCCTGTATGCGACCCTGAGCCTTCTGCTCCCATTGTTCCGGGTCGTGGGCGATCGTGCATTCCTGATCATAGCCTCGGTGCTTGTGTTGTCGCCCATAGCAGTGGACGCTTCTCGGGTGCTCACCGATGATGGGTTCTACCCCACGTCGGCGCTCACCGAGGCACTAGCCGCTGATGACGCAACACATGGCAGCCTATGGCAGGTCCTGCGGGGTGTGCTTGCAGGCGTTCGGGCGGAGTTCACCGACGGATGCGAGCGTTCTTGGCTATTCCGCATCTGGGTCATCGTGGACAGCAACCGCGCACAGAAGGTCCTCGCACTTTTCCTCATTGGTCTCCGGGTCGCGCGGCGAAAGCTCCTCATCGACCCAGCGGAACACCGCTATCTGTTCAGGCGCGACATGTTCGCTGGCGTCGCTATCGGCCTGGCTTTCTGTGTGCTGAATTGGTAGGTCATCCGATGGCTGCCGCCCCTCCCTGAAGCGCTGGGCTTTATGCACTACGCACTGGGCCTGGTGCCACTAGTATTGGCCTATGCCTCCGGGTTCGCACTCCTATGTACCCATCCGTATTGGAACTAGCATCTGCTGGTGCTCGCACCGATGGGCCGAATGCCAATCAACAACTTCCTCATGCAGACCGTGCTCGACATCCTCGTCTGCTACGACATCGGTCCGGTCTCGGCGGGAAAGTGGGCATGGTGGGCTACGAAAGCATCGCGCTCCCCTTGTTCTCCAAACAAGTGGCCTGGAGCCATTGGTGTCTGGGCGATTCCATTTCGGCCCGATGGAATGGCTTTAGCATTCGCTTACCTATGGATGATCGAAGGTGATGTGGAAACACGAGGGCCGTCTGGACGACCTACTCGTGTTCGTTCCAATGGCCTCCGGACGATGCCATATGATTACTACAGCCTATGGATCAGCATGGTCACCGCCTGAGCGCTCAAGTTCAAACGCGCCATGATCCTGCCCAGCAGTTGCTGCTCTTCACCTACCACATACAACAGGTCGCTGTCCGAAAGGGATGCATGCATGTTGCGCAACAGGAACTTCTTGTGGCCCCAGGTGCCTGGTGCAATGACCAACGGGACCGCCCCGGGAGCGTTCGAGGTGTGTTCCATGATCCAAGAGCAGTGATGGGTGTGGGGTGTAAGGTACGTGCGTATGGTCACCCCGAGAGGATCATGGTCGGTAGTAGGAGTAAGCAGGCCGATGGGCTCGATCAGTCCCTGTTTATTTAGCGTTGATCGTCGGGGCCGAGTACAAACAGACCTACCTTGCACCCGATACCCCGGCGCTTTGTCGGGTCCTACAAGCCCCAGCGGAAGCCGGGGCGTAATACGGTGAGTACATGTCAAGTGGTAAAGTGAAGTTCTTCAACACGGAGAAAGGTTTTGGTTTCATCACCCCGGATGAGGGTGGAAAGGACATCTTCGTGCACAAGACCGGAACGCGGGATGCGCTGTACGAAGGTGACAGCGTCAGCTTCGATGTGGAGCAGTCCCCCAAGGGTCTGAACGCAGTGAACGTGCGCAAGGCCTAAGGCCTTTCCAACGACCGATACGTGCAAAGCCCTGTCCCTTGCGGGACGGGGCTTTGTCGTTCTTGTTCCTGTGCTCGCTCAGCGACGCTGGACGAGCATCGCCTTGATCTCAGGGTGTTCCACGAGTACCGCATCGAAACCCTCTGCCCGGTAGAAGCGCTCCTTCCGTTCATCGAATTGAGGGTAGATCACCTCCGTGAGGTGACCGATGCGCTTATGGCTATCGACCCCTTCGAGGAACACGGTGGAGGTACCCATCGCGCTTTCGTTCAGCACCACGAAAACACGTTTGAAAGCGGCTTTGCTTCGTCGCTTGTCCCACTGCAGGTAGATGAGTTCGACATCCTTCAATTCGCTCGCGGCCTGCATGTAGCGCTCTTCATGTTTGCGCCGGTACGTCAAGGGTAGGTCCACCACGCAGGGCATCAGATGTTCCTCACCCGTGAACAAGGGCTTCAATGGGCGTTGGGCGTGAACCATGGTACTTCCGATGCCCAATGTCACGACCAATGCGAAGATCCTGCTGTTCAATGCCATGGCGCAAGGTTACGCGTTCCAAGGCAACGGCCCCTTAGGGTAGTAGGATCGGTCCCTTCCCTTCCCATCGGTCCACCGCGCGCACATCGCCCAACCGGATGACCACCGGAATGGGGGACCTGCGCTCCAACTGGATGTCCAGTTTGCAGAACAGACCGAGCTTCTGGTATTCCCAAGGGGCTGGGAGCTGCGATCTGGTCAGGGTAGGGAGGCGTTCGGTGGCCGGTATCGCATCCAGCCTCAACGGGCCTTGGGCGCACAGGGGTAGCGCGGTGCCGAGCAACATGAACGGGATGATCAAGCGGATCATGCGAGGTCGAGCGCTTGTTCGATCCGATCGTAGGTGATACCGAAATGCGTTTCCACGTGAATGCATGTTCCGCGGTGAATGATCAATGCCTGGGGGGATGCGTGTTCGATCCCATAGCGCTCGGCGATGAAGTTGGACAACGCCCGGTGGTTGATCAGGTCCAGTAGATATGCCGTTCGGTCAAGGTCATCCTGCTCGGTCCATGCCCGCTCCATTCTGGCCTTGGTGGCACTGCTGATGCTACATCGGATGCTGTGTTTGAACAGCAGGATGGGGCCGGCCATGGACCGCTGGTCCAGGTCGTGGAGGTCTTCTTTGGTGGTCAGCGGCTGCCAGCGCATGCTACAAAGTTCGTCGACCAGGATCCTACTTCCTGACGCGGGTGGTTCACCAGGATCATGGAAGCCGAGGTTTTCAATGATCAGCATTTCGAACACTGGTCGTTGATCGGAGCGGATCTGCCGAACGATCCTGAGAAATGGTCGGATCCCATGGGTGCCTTGTTCCTAAGCGATCAAACCAATGTGAAGCAAATGTGTCCAATCCGTTAACCTTGCGCCGCCGCAGCCCGTGCTGCGTCGTCACTGGTTCGAACCCCACGCCATGAAACCACGCCTGATCGTTCTCGCCTTTTTGTTCACCGGCCTGTTCGCAACCGATGGGGCCGCCCAGTTCGACGGGTACGCGCTCTATAACCTGTCCAACCAGACCACGGCGCGATTGGTGAACAGTGGGGGGCAGATCGTGAAGACCTGGACCTGTCCTTCGACCTTCAGTTACTCCATGGCGATGAAGCCCAATGGGAACATCGTTCGAACTGCGGTCAACTCCGGCAATGCCATCAACACGGCCGCAGTGAGTGGTCTGGTGCAGGAGTTGGATGCCAACGGGCAGGTCGTATGGTCGTTCACCTATTCTTCAGCGGACCATGTGACCCACCACGATATGGAACTGATGCCGAACGGGAACGTTCTGCTACTGGCCTATGTGCGTCGCACTGCCGCACAGCTGCAAGCCTTGGGTTACACCGGGTCAACGGCCAAATACCCTGGGCGGATCATCGAGATCCAGCCTTCCGGGAACTCCGCTTCCGTGGTGTGGGAGTGGAACATGGAGGATCGGTTCATCCAGTATACCGATGCCAGCAAGCCGAGCTACCTGCCCATCGCTGAGCATCCTGAACGGATGAACATCAATGTGACCGTTACTGGAGGTGGCGGAGGACCCGGTGGAGGGATCGATTGGTTCCATGAGAACGGTGTCGACTACAATGCCGAGCTCGATCAGATCGCCTTCAGTGCACGCTACCTCAGCGAGATCTTCATCATCGACCATAGCACCACCACCGAAGAGGCGGCGGGCCACACCGGTGGCAATGCTGGCCGGGGGGGTGACTTCCTGTTCCGTTGGGGTAAGCCGGCGAACTATGGGATCACAGGAACACAGCGGATCCCTTCGGCGGTCCATGATGTGAAGTGGGTCCGTTCGGATGCACCGAATGCGGGTTGGCTCATGTTCGTGAACAACAACGGGGGGGGTGGGAACACCACCACCATCGACGCCATCAACCCCGTTCGCGATGGGTATAATTATCCCTGGACACCAGGCACGGTTTGGGGGCCGGCCACCTACGACTGGCGCCATACCTGCCTAGCCTATTCCAGTGGCCAGAGTGCAGCCGATCGGATGCCCAACGGGAATACGTTCGTTGCCATCAGCCAACAGTACATGTACGAGGTGGATGCGAGCAACAACGTGGTATGGCAATACAATGCGAGCCCGCAGAAGGCGTTCCGGTACACCTGCGACTTCCCTGGCATCACCGCCCTGCTCGGCGAGGATCCCTGCGGTCTGACCACCAGCGCCGACGACCTCGCGGCAGAGCCAGCTTGGGGGGTGTACCCCAATCCCGTGCAGGGGACACTCAATCTCACCGGTGTGGATTTCGCGACCATGGAACGGTTCGTGGTGTTGGACGTGTCAGGGCGAGAGGTGAAGCACACGCTTCCCGATTGGACGCTGGATATCAGTGATCTGCCGAACGGAGTGTATCAAGTAGCCGTGGAGCACAGCAACGGCTCGCGCGACATGCGTCGTATCGTGGTGCAACAGTGATGAGGGGGCGATACCCGCTGTGGTCAGGGTTGTTGCTGATGGTCCCACCGACGGAGGTGTTGGCACAGAGCGCCTTGTTCGACAACAGCGTGGTGCACGAGGTTCGACTCGAATTCGCCGAGCCGGATTGGCGCCAACGTATGGATGCCCTCTACGTGCTCGGTACCGACCGCTTGATCGGCGACCTGACCATTGATGGGGTATCCTATTCCGATGTCGGGGTGCGTTTCAAAGGCTATAGCTCCTACAGCCCGGACCAGGTGAAGAACCCTTTCAACATCGAACTGGACCACGTTGTGGATGGACAGGACCACCAAGGCTTCGGTAAGTTGAAGTTGAGCAATGTGACATCCGACCCGTCCTTCTTGCGGGAAACGCTCGCCTATGAGGTCGCGCGCAACTACATGCCGGCCTCACGCACCTGCTTCGTAAACGTGTACGTGAATGATACGCTCCAAGGCCTCTACGTGAATGTCGAGGACCTCGACAAGGACTTCCTACGCCGATCCTTCGGTAGCGCAGGGAACCCGTTCTTCAAGGGGAACCCTGCAGTGGTCTCCCTTTTCGGTGAGAACAGTAACCTGAGCACCAACCCCGGGACCGACCCGAGTGACTACTATTCCTACTACGAACTTGAGTCGGATCAGGGCTGGGACGATCTCCTTGAGCTCATCGATGTGCTCAACAACGACCCCGCACAGGTGGAGCATCTGCTCAATGTGGACCGTACCCTTTGGATGCATGCGTTCAACTACGCACTGATCAACTTCGATAGCTACGTGGGTTATGCACAGAACTATTACCTCTACCGCGATGACAATGGGCAGTGGAACCCTATCGTGTGGGACTTGAACATGGCCTTTGCGAGCTTCAGGCTCACCGATGCCTCGTTGTATTGGAACGGGTTCAACATTCCTCAGGCCATCACCATGGATCCGTTGATGCACCACAACAGCGTTTCGGTCTTCCCACGGCCCCTATTGCGTAACCTGTTCGCCACACCGATGTATCGACGCATGTACATCGCCCATCTCAGGACCATCATCCAAGAACGCTTCGCCAACGGCTGGTACCGTGATAGGGCCGAGGAGTATCGTTCCTTGATCGATGCTTCAGTGGTGGCTGACACGAACAAGTTCTTCAGCAATGCGGATTTCGTTGCCAACCTGGATGGCACGGTCAATGCCATCACAAGCTATCCGGGCATCGGGGAGTTGATGGACCAACGGGTCGCCTTCCTGACCACCTATCCTGGATTCACGGGCCAACCGGTGATCGGTCCACCTGTTCACGCTCCATCGGATGTCATCATCGGACAGGACGTGACCGTTCAAGTTGGGATCACCGGTGCGGATACGGCCTTCTTGGCGGTCCGATCCGGTGAATTCGGCGCGTTCACGCGTTGGCCCCTCCATGACGATGGCACGCACGGTGATGCGTTTGCGGGTGACGGCATCCATACGTGCACCTTCACCACCACATCGGCGGATATCCAGTACTACATCTATGCGGAGAATGCATCGGCCGGAGCCTTCTCCCCGGAACGTGCGGCCCATGACGTGCATCGTTTCCTGGCCCGACTTCCCTTGGGTGCTTTGGTGATCAATGAAGTGATGGCCGATAACGGTGGCCAGGTCCTGAACGAGGCCGGTGAGGCCGCCGATTGGATCGAACTGTACAACCCCACCGAAGCCGACGTGCGGACGGATGGCCTGTACCTGAGCGACGACACAGTGGATCCCTTGAAATGGCCGCTGCCCGCAACGATGGTCACCGCGCATGGCTATCTCTTGCTCTGGGCTGATGAACGGACCGATCTGGGTGATCTCCATTGCGACTTCCGTCTTGCGACCACGGGAGAGGAACTGACGCTTGCCTATGATAGTGGATACGTGATGGACCGCGTTCGTTTCAGCGCGCAGTACCCGATCTATTCCACGGCCCGCTATCCCAATGGGAGTGGCCCTTTCCAAGAACTGGTGCCCACCCCCATGGCCACCAACCGGATCACCATGGAGGATGGGTTGGACCGAGCCGTGGTGCTGTATCCGAACCCGGCGACGATCGAGGTCAATGCTGTCGTCCGGCTCGCTGCACCATTCACCCTTCAAGTGCTCCGAAGTGATGGTCGGGCCGTATCCGCTGCGGTGGAACGAACCACCAATGAACTCGTTCGCATCGGTACCCAGGGCCTATCGGCCGGGCACTATGTGCTGTCCATCACGAACGCCGAAAGCACCATACACCTTCCTTTCATCCTGGTCCCATGATCAACCAATTGACCCTGTCCGCGTTGTTCCTCAGCGGTGCGCTCAGCGCACAGACGTTCACCACGTTCACCGTGGCGGATGGCCTTCCATCCAATGATGTTCGCGACCTTGCTTTGGCACCCGATGGAACGTTGTGGATGGCTACAGCATCCGGTGTTGCGAATTACGATGGGGTGGGGTTCACCGTTCACACCACCGCCAGCCACCCCGGATTGGCGAGTGACGATGTGTTGACCATTGCGGTCACGGACGATGGCACGGTATGGGCCGGAACCGACTTCGGTGTCAGTGTATTGAACGGATCGGACTATGTGACCTACACCAGTGCGGATGGTCTGGGTGATGATCAAGTGAAGAACATCAAGCAAGCACCGAACGGCGACCTATGGATCGGTACGATCAATGGAGCGACCCGATATACCGGTGGGACCTTCACTGCGTTCGGATCACCGGACATCCCGTTCGGTGGGGTGCTGAACTTCGCCTTCGCACCGAACGGGGATGTCTGGATGAGCGGTGGCTTGTTCGGTATCATCGTGTATGACGGGTCCAACTTCACCACCATCTCCACCACGCAGGGCCTCATCGCCAACCGTATCCGCGCCATCGCCTTCGATGACGCCGACAACAAGTGGGTGGCTACCGCGGAAGGCATATCGGTGCTCGATGCGAACGATGCGCACGTGACCGATCACGTTCAGGTCTTCCTGTTGCCCCCTCCCGACGAGTTGAACCCCATCACGGACATCGCAGTGAGTGAGAGCGGTCTGGTGTGGGCGGGTGTTTATGTGGATTACCTCGTGACCGAAGGAGGTGTGAGCGTGTACGATGGAACCACGTGGCGTCAGTTCGAAACGAGTGACGGCTTGGCCGGCCCCAACGTACGTCGCGTGCTGATCGTGGGTGGTGAGGACGTTTGGGTGGCAACGAGCACTGGTCTCTCCTCCATCAGCAATGTCCTGAACAGCACTGTGGAGATCGAAGGCGACACCGACCTTTCCGTATTCCCCGTTCCCGCGACCGATCGCTTGGAGGTACGCTTGGCACGATCGGACGTCGCTGCCATGGTGGAGGTTCTTGATGCTGAAGCACGTGTGGTGCGCACTGGCCTGATAACGGGTGGAGCGGCAAGCCTGGCGGTCGGCGACCTTGAGCAGGGTGTATACCTGGTCCGGATCGGTGCGCGCATGCAACGCATTGTTGTCACTCACTGAACAGGACGTGAACGAAAAGGGGTGGGGTGTTGAGCATCCCACCCTTTTTTTCGGCCTGGGTGCTTACATTATGGCCGTGCCGGTGACGAATAAGTCGTCGATCCCCGGAGCCGTTCCGATCACTTTCAACCCCATGCATCGTGAAGTAGTATCGTCCTCCTCCCACTACCGATCTCCAATACACAGTGTTCCTTCAGAGCTGACCAACGCGGCAAGTGCGATCTTGCACACCATGTCCGCCAGTCCATCCCATGTGGAGACCGAGATGGCCACCTTGGCCGCACGGTTCGTCAATAGCACGGACAGGCTCATCTTCCTTACGGGTAAGGCGGGCACCGGCAAGACGACCTTCCTGCGCCGACTGGCCGAACAGACGCACAAGCGATACATCATCCTGGCGCCAACCGGTATCGCTGCATTGAATGCAGGCGGTGTCACCATCCATTCCCAATTCCTGCTTCCCTTCGGTTCGTTCGTCCCCGAGCGCAAACTGCCGGACGGGATCCCGGAGTACGGGCAGTTCCACGACCGTGATACACTGACACGCCGCCACCCGCTCAATGCCATTCGCAGGCAAGTGCTTGGTGGGGTGGACCTGCTGATCATCGATGAGGTGAGCATGTTGCGCGCCGACCTGCTCGATGCGATCGACCATCGGATGCGTGGTGTGCGACAGCGCTGGGACAAGCCTTTCGGCGGGGTACAGGTATTGATGATCGGCGACCTGTATCAGTTGCCACCAGTGGTCAAGGATGAAGAATGGCGTGTACTTCAACGGTGGTACCGGAGTCCCCATTTCTTCGAGGCGCGCGCATTGAAAGAGGCAGGCTATGCCCACATCGAATTGGATCGCATCTTCCGCCAGAGCGATGACACCTTCATACGGATCCTGAACAACCTGCGCGAGAACACGGTGACACCGGCCGATGTGGAGGCGCTCAATGCACACTACCGTGCGGAGTTGACCACTGCCGATACCGATGGGGTCATCACCCTGGCCACGCACAACCGACAGGCCGATGATATCAATCAACGCGCATTGTCCCGAACGCCCGGTCGGATCCATCGTTTTCAAGCCGAGGTGGAGGAGGAGTTCCCCGAGAGCATGTTCCCGGTGGCGCGTGACCTGGAACTGAAGGAGGGCGCTCAGATCATGTTCACCCGGAATGACCCGGAGAAGGCCTACTTCAATGGCAAGTTGGCACGTGTGGATCGGATCGACGAGGAGGGGATCCAAGTGCGTATGGTGGATGACGATGCCACCTACATGCTTCGGAAGGTGGTGTGGGAGAACAAGCGCTACGTTGTGGATCAGGTGACCAAGGAACAGAAGGAAGAGGTCCTGGGCACGTTCACCCAATTCCCGGTGAAGTTGGCATGGGCCATCACGGTGCACAAGAGCCAAGGCCTCACGTTCGATAAGGCCATCATCGATGTGGGGCAGGCCTTTGCACCGGGGCAGGTGTACGTGGCCCTTTCGCGCTTGCGTTCGCTGGATGGGCTCATTCTGCGCACGCGCATATCACCAGTGGTGGTCAGTACCGACCAGGAAGTCGTGGCCTTCAGCCAGCGCAGGCATGACCAACAACCGCTTCCCGAGCAGTTGCATACTGAACAGCACAGGTACTTGCAGGCCATGCTCACCAGCACGTTCGCCTTGGGCGACCTGTTGAAGCGGGCCGAGGTGGTGCAGCATGATCATGCGGCCGTGGAAGCGTTCGAGGATGAAGGCATGCGTAGAGCCTTACCCGGCCTGATCGATGCGCTGCGCAACGAGGAAGCCACTGCACAGAAGTTCCAAGGTCAACTGGTGCGCCTGCTCCATGCGGATGATCGGACCCAACTGGAGGAACGGGTGGTCAAGGGAGCAGCCTATTTCGATGCCGTGGTGCGGCAACGCATGAAGGAACTCCTGCAACACCTGGCCCAGGTGGAGGTCTTGAGCCGCTCCAAGCAATACGCCGATGACCTCCGCGAGCTTGATGGCATGTTGGTGAAGAAGCTCGGTTCCTTGGACAAGGCCGCGCATGTGACAGCGTGCATCCTGAACGGCTTCGAGGTCACACGAAGGCCTGAGGTGGAGAAGCGCTTGGCAGAGCAACGAACAGCCCTGGTGGAGCAGGTCCGCCTTTGGCTGGTGGACAATCGCCCCAAGTCCGGCAACCGAACTGGCCGTAAGCGGGTACGCTCGAATGAGGACGGGACCATCGCGGTGCGCGAACGCAAGCCGAAAGGGGAGAGGAAGATCAAGGGAGAGACCTACCTGCGCACCTATGTGCTGGTGAAGGAGGGTAAGGACCTGGCGGCCATCGCTGCTGAACGTGGATTGTCGCTCGGTACCATCGAGGGACATGCGGCCAGAGGCATTGCGGAGGGCGTGATCGATATCGACACGATGATGCCGCGCGCGCAGTATGAGGAGATCGCGGAGTGGATGCAGGCCCATGCCGACAAGAGCGTGAACGAGGCCCGCGTGCATTTTGGCGAGCGCTATTCCTACGGGGTGCTGCGCATGGTGCAGGCAGCATTGAAGGGAGGGGAATGATCGGGTCGTTCGTGTGATGTCGGGTCGAGCTTGGCTTCGGTAGGCCTGCTTCGGAAACGACCTTCCTGATCGGTTGCCTGGTGGTCGTGCCTGGGTACGGCCGACGGCAACGGTCCGTTCGGTCGATGGAACTACGACTGGCGGCAGCCACGTTGATCGACCGTCGCGTTTCCGCAGTGATGCCTTCCGTCGGACCGGTTCATGAGCCATCCCCGCCGCTCAGCACGGCAACCGGGTGGTCACGGATACGCGTTGTTCGGCGATCGATCAGCTACCCGTCAGGTAGAGTGCCGCCCCTATCAACCAGGTCAACAGGAATGTGATATAGGCCAGACGTAAGGGAAGGTACTTGCGACGGGCGATGTAGCGGCCATGTGCATGGATCTCTTCCAGGATCGCTTCATGGGTGTGCGGCGGAGAGCGCATCACATGGTTCATCTGTCGCTTGAAAGCCGTGAGCGGCAATTGGTTGAATGTGCTGAAATGCAGAAGGTTGGGTAGCGGCCCCTGGCTACCGTCGTCGGGCATTTCCGTGAACCGGAGCGGGGTCTTGGGGATCGTGGACCATGCGCAAAGGGCGATCGTCACCAACGAGCCGATGGCCAAGCTCCAATAGGTCAAGCTGGATGAGCCTGTCGGTCCATCCAAGGCCTTCACCAATGCGAATTGGAGCATCACGGCGGATAGTGTGAGGATGAGGTTGGCCTTCAGATCGCTCATCTGGCTCACCGCCATCAAGTTCACACGCGATTGGATCAACAGGTAGTCCCGGTGATCCGCCGTGTAGGGATCCACATCCTCATAGGAGCGTGTGGAGGTTGCCTGGAGGGGACCAAGTATGGGCTCTGCTGGAGGTCGCTCCGGATCTTGTTGGGACATGCCGGAAAGATAACTTGGGAGCGGTGCGGCTCAACGCACCTTCAACAGGTTCCTCACCTGCTGGGTGCCTTCGTTCTGCAAGCGCGCGTAGTAGATCCCTGCGGGTCGATCGCCCAGGTCCACGTCCACGGTATACGTACCTGCGGGAGTGGGTTGGTTCACCACGGTACTGACCAACCTGCCTTGTTCATCGAACACCTGGATCATCAAGCGACCACCACTGCTGGTATAGCTCAGTGTGGTACGATCCGTGAAAGGGTTGGGGTAGGCGCTCATCACGTTGGTGCCGGCTCCCTGATTGATGGCATGCACACCAGCGCTCAAGCAACCCGCGGGATCCACCAGGTTGAGGGGTTGGTAGTTGTCCAGTAGGATCGCGTCGATGTCCTGATCCGAAAGGCAGAACCAGTCCTTCAACACACTGGCATAGACCGACCGGAAATCGTATTGCATGGCCAGATTGGTCTGGAAGTTGGCATTGGCCGGGATGTTGGGGTTGGTACCCATCATGCCGCTGATCACCGGGGTCCCGAAAAGGAACATCGGCTGCGCACTGCCATGGTCGGTACCCAGGGATGCATTGTCCACGATGCGGCGACCGAACTCACTGAACGTCATCCCCAGCACACGATCCTCCAACCCCAGTTGCGCAAGGTCGTCCTGGAATGCACGGATGGACTCGCTCAGGCCTTGCAACAAACCGGCATGGGTGCCCATCGTATGATCATCGGCCACCACCTGTTGTGCATGCGTGTCGAACCCATCGATGCTCACCCAGTAGATCTTGGTCTTCAAGCCACCGCAGATCAATTGTGCCACGATGCGCAAGGCAGCGCCGAGTTCCGCGCCCGGATCGTTCTCCCCTGGATACTGGTCGCTGTGGGTGCACCCGGATGCGGCAGCCGCTTGGATCACGTCGCCATACAGATCCGTCTGCCGCTGCACCTGTCTTACGAAGTCCAACTTTCCTCCGCTGCATGATGCGCTGACGGGGTCGTTGTAGATATTGCCCGTGAGGTTGAGCGGGTCGTCCGTACCGTAGATGGCAGTGCCCATGCTCACTCCTTGGAACTGCAATCCTGGGCCTATGGGACCACCGATCCGGATCGCAAGTGGGTCAGGCATGTCCACGTTGGGATACCCAGCAGGGAAGTTGGGATACTCCATGTTCAGGTAACGACCGGTCCATCCTGAACTCAGCACCTGATCGGAGTTGGCCCCGGTCTCCATGATATCAGTGGCCCTGAAGTGCGAGAAGTTCGGGTCGGGATAGCTCACCCCTTGCACGATGGCGAGTTTACCATCCTCCCAGAGATCGCGCAAGCCGCCCAAGGAGGGATGCAGGCCTGTGTTGGGCAGGCCGGTCAAGGGCAGTACCTGTGAAGGGGGGATGAGCACGTTCGGACGTTTGACCGCCAGAGTGGTGTATTGATCCAGCGGGATGACAGTGTTCAAACCATCATTACCACCATACAACTGGACGATCACCAACACGCGATCCTCGGTCACATCACTGAGCAAGGGGGCGAGCAATGGGCTGCTCGAGCCGCGCACGGTTAGCCCACCGATGGTGGCCACTGCGGAAGAGCGGAGGAAGTTCCTTCTGTTCATGGGAGTGGTGTGCTATGGATCAGTGGATCTGGGTCTCTGCCGCTTGGGCCATGTCCAGGAAGAGCCAGAGCAGCAGGTTCGGCACAAGCTGCGCTGTCATGTTCGTGGTGTTGGGGTCGTTCATATAGATCTCGTAGGCATCGCTCCAATAGACATCGCTCTGCTGTCCCAAGAGGAGGTAGTTCGTCTTGAGCTGGGCGCGTACGGTCTGGGAGATGGGCACCGCCATGAGCAGGTCAGCTGCATCGGCCACCACCGCATTGGGGTTCATAGGGTCACTGAAGCCAGCCACCAGTGCAAGGAGGTCCACTTTGAACTCCAGGTCGCGACTGGGCACATGGTAGAGGTTGGCCGATGTGGCGAAGCCGGTGTAGATGATACCGAGCATCGCATTGTTACGGGCCGGGTAGGTGGCGGAATCCAACCACGTATTGTCGTAAGTAGGGAACTGGTAGTACGCCGGCCATCCCGCCACATTGGGTGGTGCCAGGATCTCTTGACCGGTATAGGCGGTGAGGTAGTAGACGTCCCGCCAGAACAGATACTGGGCTTGGAACTGCGCGGGTGTGGGCCGCGGCATCTCCAGTTTGCGCAAAGCGCCGATCACCAGGTCCACCGGGCTCATGACCATGCAGGCACGTATCTCCGGGCTGAAGAAGTGCTCGCTGGTCAGCAGCGCGCGCATGACCAGTCGTAGCTGGTCAGGAGCTCCCTGATTGAGTCGGAAGATCTCGGCCAAGGGTTCGATCACCCCGGTTTCAATGGCAGCATCGATCTCCCCGTGTACGAAGAAGCGATAGATCTCACGACAAATGAACTTCGAGACCTCCTCCTTGGTGTAGATCATATCCAGCAATGCGTTCAACTCGGCCGGGCCCGCTGCCGCGCCACTCTGACCGGTGATCACCGTGTTGTTGAAGAAGGCGCTGAACTGTTTGTTGGCCGTTTCATGCTGGCTCGGGCGGAAGGCCACGAACGGCAGCACGATCTCCCCGATCTGGTCCTGCTCGAAAACCGACCATCCTGTCAGCACCCGCGCAGCCGCTTGAACATCCTCCTCCGTATAACCACTGCCTTCGCCAAGGGTGAACAGCTCCATCAATTCCCGCGCATAGTTCTCGTCCGGGGCATTGGCCGTGTTCAGGTATCCGTTCAGGAAGACCAACATCGAGCCACTTGTCGTCACATCGTACATGAAGCTCCGATGGTTGCCCAAGCATTGATCCCGGAGGAGCTGGTCGTATTGGTAGCTCAATCGAGGATTGAAGATACTGAACACCTGTGAGGGCATCTGGTTGTACCAGAAGAGCACCATCTTCTCCCGTATCGTCCGTTCCTGCTCCACCATCAACCCGGTCCGCCACCACACGTAGCTCCCGATCCTCGCTGCGGTCAGATCGGTCAGCTCCTCGTCGTTCGCGCCATATCGTACCGTATCCACCCAGGTGCTTCCGAAGGGTACCAGCGGGTCCAACGCATCGGGGTCGGGAGCATTGTCAGGCCCACCCGTATAGGCTTTGATCGGCGGCGTGGTATCGTTCACCACGTTCAACAAGGCATCGATCACTTGATCGAGGGACTGGCCTTCGAAATGGACAAGGTCCGCTCGCGTGACACCGAACAATGTCCGGCGCAACAGGTGCTTCATCTCCTCGCGACCGAAGGGTCCGGTGTAGGCTTGGATCGGCATGATGGGTGGTTTCGTTGTCGTTGGACGGAGGGTGGGACCTAAAGTTCGATCGGTCTATTGGCCACGGGTGTGGAATTAGCCGACCGATACCTCTTGAAGGATGGATGCGTCGGGTTCATCGACAGGTGCGTTCAGGTCCCGAAGTTGGCACATCCCGTGCCAACTCGGTGTAACCCCAACGTGAACTCTATGAACACAGTGTTCGTTACTATTTCGTGCGGAAATGTGGATGCCGGGCGATACTTGAGCAACCTTGCATCGCTCTCCCGTCTTTCCTCTGTACCCTCATGGCTAATTACAGTTCGCCCCGGCTATTCACGCACCTACGGCTGAGCGCGTTGACCATGGTCATCGCCGTTCCGTTGATCACGTTTTCGGCACCACCCAATGATCGTTGCGACCATGTGTTGCCCCGAGCGTTGCCCATGGGAGGTTCACTGTTCTTCACCGGGGATAACACGGGGGCTACCAATACGGACGATGCCGTCCAAGGGACAGAGGTCGCGGACTCCGGTCTACCGACGGTGTGGCATGCGTTCACCGTGGCCAGTTGTTCGAAGGTCACCATCGCCTATTGCGGCACGGATCCGGTGTTCACCAGTCATTGGAACCTGCTCGGGCAAGGCTGTCCGGCCACCTCGTTCATCGCGGCCACCGGAACGGATGATGCCATCTGCGGCGATGGGAACAGGACGCTGGTGTTCGATGGTCTTCAACCCGGTACCTATTACATCCCGGTGTTATCGGAGGTGTTCGGAACAGCTAATGGTCCTTACCAGCTCACGGTGAGCGCCAAGGTGTGCTCGGGAGGCGTGCCTCCCAATGACCGCTGCTCCGATGTTGCACCTGTGCCCATTCCCATCGGGGGGGATCATACGTTCATCGGAGATAACACGGGAGCTACGTTCACCAATGATGGTGCGGTGGGTACGATCATCGGGTCATCGGCGGTACCGACGGTCTGGCATGCGTTCGTATTGGACCATTGCGCCTCGATCGTGGTGGATTTCTGCGGTACGATGAATGCTCAATCCAATTATTGGAACCTGCTGGCGATCGGATGTCCAGCCGGCCTGACCATCAACCCCACACAGGTCCTCGACGACGAATGTGGCAATGGCAATCGCTCCATGTTCTATGCATCCTTGGATCCTGGCGTATACCATCTCCCGGTGCTCTATGATCCGTTCTCGGGCGCTGAGGGTCCTTATCAGGTGCGCGTCCGAACGGGCGTATGCCTTGGCGGAACCCCTCCCAACGACCTGTGCTCAACGGTGCAGCCCAAGGCGCTTGCACAGGGCGTTCCGGCGCGGTTCGTTGGCGATAATCGTGGCGCCACCACCACGGACGATGGTCCACCCGGATCCCTCATCGGCGACTCCGGCCTCGGCACGGTCTGGCATGCATTCTCCATTGATCGCTGCTCCCGGATCACGGTCGACTACTGCGGTACGGAAGAAGGGTTCTCCAATTACTGGGACCTCTTGGTGACCGCGTGCGATGCCGTCTCCACGATCAGTCCGGTCACATACTCCGATGTGGATTGCAGCAACGGGCGCCGTACGCTTTACTTCGGTGATCTGACCGCAGGGACCTACTACCTGCCCGTGCTACTCGATGCGTTCAGTGGATCCTCCGGTCGCTATGCGATCTCCGTATTGGCCATGAACTGCACGGATGAGGGGCCGCCGAACGATCGGTGTGATGCCGTTGAGGTGTTACCGCTCACGGAACTGCCAGTACTCTTCGTAGGCAACAACACCGGTGCCACGGTGGAGGGTGACGGTGAGCCAGGTGGCTTATTGGATACGAGTGGCCTTCCGACCGTCTGGCATGCGTTCTCCACATCGTCCTGTCAGGACGTCCGTGTCGCGTATTGCGGGACCGAGCCGGTATTGTCCAACTATTGGGACTTGTTGTTCACATCCTGTCCGGCAGGCGATCCCGTGTTCCCAGTGGATGTGAACGATGCGCTCTGCTCGTTCGGTGAACGGACCCTGTTCTTCAACGCACTGCCTGCGGGCACCTACTACCTGCCGGTACTGCTCGATGAGTTCTCTCAGAGCATAGGACCTTATGGCATCACGGTCACTGGAACAGCATGTGAGCTTCCCACGGGTGTGCAGGTCGTGACCAGCATAGGACTCGGGTTGGTGCCTGTACCGGCCAATGACGTGATCCATGTGAAAGGCCTTGCAAGCGGTGCATACCAGCTTCGGTTGCTCGATCTTTCAGGTCGCATGTTGCGCACTTGGCAAGGGACACATGGCGGCGGATCCTTGACGATCGCGGTGTCGGATCTACCTGCGGGACACCACGTGCTGTGGGTGGACCAAGGCGATACGCACCGAGCGCTCCGGATGTCCATCGTTCGCTGAGCAGCTACATCCTGGTTACCTTCGGAGCCTTGTACACGTGCACATGAAGATCGTTTCTTTCAATGTGAATGGCATACGGGCCGCGGTAGGTAAGGGCTTGGTCCCGGCGCTCCAAGCCCTTGATGCGGATGTGTTCGGTTTTCAAGAGACGAAGGCCACCCCGGAACAAGTGGTTGAGGCATTGGCCGGTTTGAGCGGATATCAAGTGCATGCTTATGGTGCCCAGAAGGCCGGGTATAGTGGTACGGCCATTGTGAGCAGGATCGCACCGGAACGGGTGGAGTATGGTATCGGCATGCCTGGCCACGACGACGAAGGAAGGGTGGTCACCGCTTGGTTCAAGGAGGCCATAGTGGTCACGGTTTATACCCCGAACAGCGGTGAAGGCCTCAAGCGTTTGCCGTACAGGGGGGAATGGGATGCTGCGTTCCGCTCGTACGCATCCGGACTGCTGAAGCACGGGAGGCCTGTTGTGCTTTGTGGGGACTTGAACGTCGCGCATCAGCACATCGATATCGCCCGGCCCAAGGCCAACTACAACAAGACCGCCGGGTTCACCCAACAGGAGATCGATGGCATGGATGCCTTGCTCGCGGCGGGCTTCGTGGATTCGTTCCGTTCATTGAACCCGGATACGATCAAGTACAGTTGGTGGAGCTTCAGAGGTGGCGCGCGTTCCAAGAACATCGGCTGGCGGATCGACTATGCCCTTGTTTCAAAGGCACACCTCTCCAAACTGAAGGAGGCGTTCATCCTGAACGAGGTGATGGGTAGCGATCATTGCCCGGTGGGCATCACATGGTGACAGGGGGATCCTCACACCTGTCATTCAGGTTGGCGCTCCCCGACCCACCGGTTCAGACCATCCGAAGCTTCAAAGGCTCAATAATTCCTTGAAGCGTGCTGCTTGCCGGCGGCTGACCTCGATGGTCTCGGGCTGACCGTCCTTGCCGTGGTGTTTCAACTTCACCATCAGTCCGCCGCTGAACCAGGGTTCGATGCTTTCCACCCAGCGCAGGTTGATGATGTGTTTGCGGTTGGCACGGAAGAAGACCAACGGGTCCAGCTTCTCCTCCAACTTGTTCAAGCTGCGCAGGACCAACGGTTTCTGATCGTTGAAGCGCACCCGCACATAGTTGCCCTCGCTCTCGAAGGAGCGGACGTCCTTGAGCGTCACGAACCAGCACTTTTCCCCGTCCTTCAGGAAGATCTGGTCCGTTTCGCGCAGGAGTTCACGCTGCGGGCCATCCTGCGCATGGAACTCTTGCAATTTCGCGACCGCTCCGGCCAGCCGTTGAGGATCGATGGGCTTCAACAGATAGTCCAACGCGTTCACCGAGAAGGCCTTCAAGGCATGTTCATCATAGGCGGTCACGAAGATCACCTGCGGCGATTGATCCAAGGCTTCCAGTAACTCGAATCCGCTGCGTCCGGGCATATTGATGTCCAGGAAGACCAGGTCCGGTTGTTTCTCTGCAATGAGCGCCTCGGCCTCGTCGGCATTGGCCGCCTCGCCTACGATGGTGATGTGCTCATGCACGGCCAGGAGCGAGATGAGTTCCTTCCGCGCCAGTCGCTCGTCATCGATGATCAGGGCTTTCATGCTGTGATGGGGTGTTGGTCCTGTGTGGTTCAGATGTTCGGTTCGTGCGGGTCGATCGAGGCCTTGTCGATGTTGAATGGTATGGTGACCTCCGTGACCACCATTCCATCCTGTTCACGGATGTCCAGGTGGGCTTGTGGGCCATAGATCAGTTCCAGCCTACGACGCGTGTTGCGAAGGCCGATGCCGGATCCTTTTCCCCGACCCGGTTTGAAGCTGCCGCTGTTCCGAACGGTGATCACCATGCCGTTCAAACTGTGCGCGGCATCGATCTCCAACACACCACCCTGGGGCAGGTGGGCGATACCATGGCGTACCGCGTTCTCCACCAGGGTCTGCAGGAGCATGGGAGGCACAGGGCTGCGTTCAAGCGAGGGTTCCACGGAGATCCGGGTGTTGAGCCGCTCTTCATACCGCATGGCCTCCAAGGCCAGGTAGGCCTTCACAATGTCGATCTCCTCACCCAAGGGTACCGTGCGGCGCTTCACGGTGGACATGGCGTTGCGTAGGATCGCGCTCAATTGCGTGATCGCTCGTTTGGCCTGGTCCGGATCCTCGTCGATCAGAGCGCGTATCCCGTTGAGCGCATTGAACATGAAGTGCGGGTTCATCTGTGCACGCAAGGTGTTCAACTGGTTCTCCCGGTTCGCCGTTTCCATGCGCAGGCTACGGATCTCCTCACGTCGGTTCTGGATGAAGTAGCAATAGGCCAGGTAGGAGATGGCCCAGATGATCAAGAGCAGCCCCCAATTGATCGTCCGGTTCACATGGGTCAGGAACGGCTCGGAAGAGAGTGGCTTGAATCCGGTCAGCAGCAGGTCATGCAGTGCCATCTCCAAGAGCGTGGCGAATATGGCAACCAGGCTGGCGTACAACGCCAGTCGAGGGAGAAGGTCGCCAATGTCGGTGTTCAACAGTCTTTTCTTCAGGATGATATACCGCAGGAGATGGCTTGCGGCCATCCCCGTGATGACCTCCATCAGGAGCAGCAGTTCGATGCCCGATTGCTGCCTGCCGTTCAGCGAGTTCCAGACATAGAACATGCCGACGTACATCGACCAGGTGAACACCTGCATCAGCCAATAGATCGGCCTGGGTCCGTTGAGGAACGGGGTATGCAGGAAGGAAAGGCGCATGGTCCGTGGTACTGCGAATGTACCCGGATGGCCGGTCGTTCATCGTGTACTTACACGAGCGGTGGCATGAAGAGGACGGCTGGTGTGCATCGACATGTATCGTACCAGTAAAGGATGAGCCAATGATCCTGTGGGATGGGTGCGTTACATGGGATCGGAACGAAAAGTGCTGCCAAGCGGTTGAAGTACCTTGCGGCACGCGTATGAACTACCTCGGACACCTGTTCCTGAGCGGCGACGACCCATTGGTCATCGTGGGCAACTTCATGGCGGATGCGGTCAAGGGTGGTCGACTGGATCGGTTCCCGGCACAGGTGGTGAAAGGGATCCGCCTGCACCGGGCGATCGATTCGTTCACCGATACCCACCCGGCACAACGCGCGGGTAGGGAACGCGTTCGTGCCCACGCGGGACGTTACTCGGGGGTGGTGATGGACCTGTTCTTCGACCATCTTCTTGCCGAGCAATGGTCCAGGCTTCATGCCACACCGCTGCCGGAATTCGCATCCCGTATGTACACCTTGTTGAATGCCAACAAGGACAGCATGGACGAACGGACCCGGCAGATGCTCCACTACATGGCCAAAGGCGACTGGCTGACAGGTTATGCACGATTGGACGGTATCGGTCAAGCATTGGCCGGACTGGCGCGTCGCGTTCCCGAAGGTCATGTGATGGTGGGAGCGGAGACGGTACTGGCGGAGCATATTGCCGACTATCGCGAGGAATTCATGGGATTCATAGCGGATATCGCCGTCCATACAGCACCCATGCGATGAAGGACCGGAGGTTCCTACGGATGACCCTGTTCGGTCTCGCAGCTGCTTTGGTGGCCTTCGCCATCATTCGGTCACGGGCATTCGAACGGGAACCGGGCCCACCCGTGCCCTGGGCCGAACCCTTCGTGGAGCGTGACCTACCTGAGGTCATGTCCGATACGTTGAGGGTACTGGTCATGCGTGATCCCCTCATTTGGGAGAAGCGCCCCAAGGCGGTTTCCGGTTTGGAGTGGGAACTGCTCGAACGCATTGCCGACCGGTTGGATGTGCCGGTCATCGCGGTGGAGGTGCGACACCCCGATAGCCTTTGGATGGCATTGCAACAGGGTAGGGGGGATATCATAGCCGCGCAGCTCACACCGCGAAAGGACCATCGTCGCTGGGTGCGTTTCACGAGACCCTACCGGCATGTGGCGCCGGTCATGGCCATCATGAGGCGCGACCCCTTCCCGGCCAAGGGTAGGCCCACTTCCACCGTGAGGCCTGCGATGGACAGCCTCATGCTCGGGTCCGCATCACCCTATCGCGATAGGCAGTATCGATTCAAGGAGGAGGTGTGCGTGGCCAAACATCCTGCATCCGATAGCACGCATACTGCCGACGACCTGTTGAGGGACCTGGTATTGGGTCGGGTATCGGCTGTCGTGGTCACGGAGGCACATGCTGCCTTTGAGGCCGTGCGTCTCCCGCTGGTGGAGTTCAGTGGACCGATCGGATCCTCCCAACCGCTGAGCTTCGCTGTTCGCAAGAACGCACCAGCCCTCTTGAAGGCACTGAACGATGGACTTGACACGGATGAGCGCAATGGGGCACTGGAACAGTTGTTCAAAGGATACAAGGCGGCGAAGAAGCCCACCACGGGTCCTATTCGTTCCAAGCGCGCCATACCGGTCAACGGCGACAGCATTTCGCCCTATGACAATGCCTTTCGTTCCTATGCAGGTGAACTTACATGGGACTGGCACCTCCTGGTGGCCATGGCGTACAAGGAATCGCGTTTCGACAGTACGGCCGTCAGCACCAAAGGAGCACATGGTATCATGCAGCTGATGCCCAGGACGGCGGAGCGGCTAGGGGTGGATAGCAGCCATGCGGTGGAAGCACACATCGGGGCGGCGGTACGCTTTGTCAATAAGCTGGATACACTATGGCGGCGCGCGGTGCCCGATCCCGAACAGCGGTTGCGGTTCGTGTTGGCCTCCTACAATGCAGGCCCAGGCCATGTCATCGATGCACAACGGTTGGCCGAACAGTTGGGCCTCGATCCACAGCGGTGGGAGCATCATGTGGAACGTGCCGTGCTGTTGCTCGCTCGACCCCACTATTACATGCGCCCTGGCATACGCAATGGTTATTGCAACGGGGCCCAGGTCTTCCACTATGTGCGTGACGTGGTCTCCCTCTATCGGGAATTGGAACGCGATGTCCCCAAGGCCGATGCGCGACCCGTGAAGCCTTGATCCGAGTGGTCGGGCGGGTCGCCTCTCGCCAAGCACATAACTTGCATCCGCACATGCACACATCATCCATGCTCCGGTCCTTCTCCATCCTAGCGGTCGCCATCGTGAGCGTCCCCCCTCTTTTCGCTCAGGACCTGCCCATAGGTCTTGCACCACATGAGCTCCCCTTGATCAGGGAGTACCGCGATACCAGGGCAGGGCAAGCCCGCGGCATCACCACGCCCCCTGCGTTCCCTGTGCGGACCATGGCCGAGTGGGAGGAGGTGCAGAGTGTGGTCATCACGTGGGCGAGCTACACGGGTATCCTGAAGCAGATCGTACGTGCTGCAAAGGAGGAGTGCGAGGTCATCATCGTATGCCAGGACCCATCCGAGGTCACATCGGTGCTGCTCAACGGTAGCTACGGCGGTCCCCTGTCCGATCTGGACGGTATCACCTTCCTGGAGGCCGATTACAACAGCATCTGGGTACGGGATTTCGGGCCGGAGACCATCTATGCCAATGAGGTCGATTCGCTCTTCCTGTTGGATTGGATCTACAATCGCCCACGTCCGGAGGATGATGCGCTCAGTGATGCGCTGGGCACAGCCAAAGGGATCGAAGTGTTCAGCACGTCACAAGCGCCTTATGACCTGGTGCATACCGGAGGGAACTTCATGAGCGACGGTTTTGGAACGGCGTTCAGCAGTGAGCTGGTGCTGGAGGAG
The DNA here is from genome assembly GCA_016718655.1 of Flavobacteriales bacterium. GTDB lineage: Bacteria > Bacteroidota > Bacteroidia > Flavobacteriales_F > PHOS-HE28 > PHOS-HE28. The sequence goes on from JADKCV010000021.1 coordinate 33,776, forward strand.
AACGGCCCGATCGGTGAATTCAACCAGACCAGTCGTGATGAGGCCGGCGTGGACCAGATGATGCAGCAGTTCATGGGTATCGTTCCGGGTCGCTATGTGAAGATGCAGCAGTTGCTGTACGACAATATCAACCACATCGACATGCATATGAAGCTGATCGATGAGGAGACCCTGCTCGTGGGTGAGTTCCCGCTGGGACAGAGCGACGGCCCGCGCATCGAGGCCAATCTGCAAGGCATCATCAACGATGTTCCTTCCGTGTTCGGCGATCCCTATCGGGTCGTGCGCGTGCCCATGCCGCCCAGTACGAGCGGTGGGCTCCCCCCGAATGCCAGTTACCGCACCTATGCCAATAATGTCTTCATCAATGGGACAGTGCTCGTTCCCACCTACCGCACGGAGTATGACACCACCGGTCTACGGATCCTGCGCGAGGCACTGCCTGGGTACAACGTGGTCGGCATCGATTGTGATGAGCAGGCACAGAATATCATCAGCGCAAGTGGTGCCATCCATTGCATCACCAAGTGTATCGGTGTTCCCGATCCGTTGCTGATCCGCCATCAGCGGCTGGCGGATACCTACAACACTGTGGATCCGTATCCCGTGGAGGCCTACATCCGGCATAAGAGCGGCATCGCATCGGCACAGGTGTACTGGACCATCGATACCCTGCTGGGTTATTCTCCGGTCCCGATGACCGCCACGGAAGGTGATGTCTGGACCGCTGCACTTCCAGCGCAGCCTGCGGGCTCCGTGGTGTACTACTACATCGAGGCCACTGCCAATGCAGGCAAGGTCCAAGTGCGTCCGCTTGTCGCACCGCAGGGTTGGTGGCGTTTCAACGTGCTTGATCTGAATACTTCGGTCGGGCCGATCGCAAGCACAGTGGTGGTCGATGTGTTCCCCAATCCGACCTCCTCGTTAGTGATGGTCACGCTCGATGGTCCCGGCGCGCACACCGCCGAGGTCGACCTGGTCGATGTGCTTGGACGTTCAGTGAAGGTCCTGCATCGTGGTCCCGTCCATGCTGATCGGCGCGTGTTCGCTGATCTCAGCAGCGTGCCATCCGGCAGCTACCTGGTCATCGTGAAGAGCCAAGGTGCGCGTGCGGTCAGGCCGTTGGTCAAGAATTGATCGGCCCACGTGTGTGAATGGGAAAGCCCGGACCTTGTCCGGGCTTTCCCATTCACACACGCCGACAGCACTAATCGGCTTTCACGAATCGGCCGAGATAGCGGCCGGTGCCGTCTTGCAAGAGATAGGTGCCAGTGGATAGGTGGTACACATCCATCGAGACCTGGTCCATACCGTTCACGGAATGTTCACCCAGGTTACGGCCCTGTGCATCGACAATTCGCAAGGTCTGGATCGTGCTCGTCCCATTGATCCGTAGCACATCCGTCACAGGTACAGGGGAGAGGGTAACGGTGGGGGACGTGGAAGGACCGTGGATGGCCGTATTGATGTCCGATTCGATGCAAAGTGAGAAGGTGCCGGCTTGGGGACCGCCCCCGTTCCATGCGCGGATCAGGAAGTCCGTGTTCGCTGGAAGACCGGCCACGTTGATGGGGTCGGTCACCTCCGTCCAACACGCGATGTAGGTCAGTTCCGCACAACTCGTATACAAGGCCAGGTTCACCACCTCAGCGGTAAGGGCTTCGGCCTGGATGCTGATGCTGGTTGCGAAACCGGAATTGAACGAGTACCAGAGATCGATGATGGGCGCGAACGGGTCGCACTCCGGATTCGGTACCGGTGAACCATAGGCACAGGTGTTGTCACCGGTGCTTGCTTCGCAACCACCGATGGGCTGTATCGCGAGTAGGGTGGCCACGGCGCATTCATCGTTCTCGGCGATGTCGCAACCAGGTGCGCACGTTACGCTCAACGTGAACGTCCCTTGCGCTTGTTGGTATCCATGCACCAGTACGAGGTATTCAGTGCCGATCGTGCTTGGGAAGATCACCTGGCTGCTATTGCCGGCACAACCCGGAGAGTCATCATTGCCGCCGACACAGGTCAACGCCTCGCACCCACCGGTGAACACACTGATCTTGCTGTCGAAGTTGGTGGCCCCGCAGGTGGCCATGGTGATCGTCTCACCGGTACCGATGAAGCTGTACCAAACACCCTTGGTGGTGATGTTGGAAGGGCCACAGGTCGGGCCTTCCGGCACCAGACCCAAGGTGGTGTTGCCGTCCAGACCTGCCCCACAGGTCAACGGGAGGGCGTTGCTGCAAAGCGCGTTCGCTGCCAGTGCCTCTTCCACCGTGGTGAAAGCTAAGGGACCCACCGGGGTGCTCAGGTCCCCGTTCCCGCAATCCAACGTGATGTACACTTCGTATTCCGTGGCCAGGGTGAGTCCTGTGATCGTGAGCGGTGGACCATCCGTGCCGCTGATACCGGTGACCACGGTACCCGTTCCCGGCGTGAAGCCCAAGGGTCCGTATTCCACGGAAAAGGTCGAACCCGGCTCGTTGGAGGTCCAATCCAACGTGGCGAACACATCGTATGCCACCACGTTCACGTTCGTGGGAGTTCCGCAGGTCTGGCAGGACCGGACCAGATCGAACGTGCCGGTGGCGCCATTATAGCCTTGCACCAAGGCATGATAGGTGGCTCCGATCTCTGTCTCGAAGGTCACTGTGGAGCACGTGCCGAGCCCGGGGGTGTCGTCGTTCCCGATCACGCAGGTCAACGCACCGCATTCGCCTGAATACACGTTGATCTTGCTGTCATAGCTCGGGGACGGGCAGGTGCTGAGCGTTACCTGGTCGCCATCACCGGCGAAGGTGAACCAGACTCCCGGCGCGGAAATGGAGGTCCCGCATTCATCCACCTGATCATCGGTGGAACCGGTGGTGGTTCCTGGAATGGTCTGGCCACACGCGATCGCTGCAGCCCCTTCACACAGATCGGGCGAAAGTTCCAAGCAGGCCACGCTGAGCAGGAAGGTACCGGTAAGCGCGTTGTACCCTTGAACGAGTATGTGGTAAGTGATATCCGCAGTGGCGGCGAATGACGTGGTGGAGCCCAGTTCACAGGCATCATCATTACCGGTAACGCAGACCAGGGCATCACACGTGCCCTGGTACACATTGATCTTGGTGTCGTAGTCGAATGCAGCACAGGTGCTCAGCGTGATCTGGCCGGCCACGCCTTCCAGCCTGTACCACACGCCGGGCGCCGTGATACCGGTGACACAGTCCTCCACCGCATCGGCCGTGGCATCCACGGTGGTCCCTGAATAACTGTTGCCGCAGGTGACCGGGATGGCATCCGCACATTGATCGTTCAACGGCGCTTGGCCATGTGCGGTGAGGTATCCGAGGAACAGTGTTGGAAGGAGTAGTAGCGTTCTGGTCATGAGGGTCGGATTGACCGTGGAAAGGTAGCGAATGGGTGGGGCAGGGCAGGCCGGACCCGGGTATTCACTTCCTGCGGGTCTTCATGCGATCGGCATCCTCATGGAAATAGTACCGCAGATCGACCGTGAGGTAACTCCCATCCAGCGTTCCGCGCATCGTGTACGGGAAGAAGTTCTGAGCGTAGTAGGTCAGGTCCGCCACGGCGATGGATCCGAACGGCCGATGGAAGCTGGCCCCCAGGTAGAAATATCCTGAACCCTCGGTGCGGTACTCCACCCCCAGGTTGGCCAACGTGGCGAACTGGGCCCAGTCGTTCCGGAACACGTAGATCCGGCCCCGCTCCACATCCTTCTGCACGTCGCTCGGGTATGCATCGAAGGAGAATCCCAGCGCTGCGTTCATCCACATCCGTTCTCCCAAACGGATATAGGCCAAAGCGGCCACCGGTACCTCGTATCCCACGTACCGGAATCGTTCCGATGCCGAGTAGCCATTGGTGTCGTTCACCAGCGAATAGCCATAGTTGCGTTGGATCTGGGAGATCCCGGTCTCGAACGAGATGGTATTGCTCACACCCACGCGCACCGACATGCCGAAGGCATATCCTCCGGTGAGTTCGATGGCACCGGAAAGATGTACACGCTCCAGCGTGATCTCAGGGTCGAAAAGGTCGAGGGGTACCACGGGCTTCACTTGTATGCCTAGCGTGGTCACTCCGGCTTGGGCTACAATGAGCGTGGGCACCAGGCTCCCGGTGAATAGCGATACGGCACAGAGGAACGGGTGCCATTCGAACGGGAGAAGGAAGCGTTGACGCATCACTGGTCCTTGTCTCGGCCGACGACGAGTTCCTGACCCACGGAAAGACGGGTCCTGCGACCGATACCGTTCAAGGAGCACAGGTCGTCCACGCTGGTTCCGTAACGATCAGCGATAGCCTGAAGGTGTTCACCCCGCTGCACCACATGGGTATTGGCATCGCGGGGGAACGCGACGAAAGACCACCGGGTGCGCTTCAGGACGAATTCATTGGTGGTCAATGCACCCGAGGAAAGGTCCAAGAACCGTAAGGGGTCTATGGGCAAACCTTTGAAGCGCACTTCCAAATGAAGGTGAGGGCCCGTGCTTCGACCCGTGTTGCCCCCTGTACCGATGACCGTGCCGGCGTCCACCTCCATGCCGATACCGACCTTGATGCGGTGCAAGTGGGCGTAGTAGGTCTCCAATCCATTGAAGTGGCGGATCACCACCAGTCTGCCATAGCTACCGAACGAATTGGCGAAGCGCACCACACCTGGGAACATGGCCCTGACCGGTTCCCCTGTGCGCAGGTCCAGGTCGATCCCGTTATGGGCTCGTCCATTGCGCCACCCGAACCGGGAGGTGAGGACCCCGGGTACCGGTAATGCCATCCCACAACCATCCATTTCCTTGGTCAGAATGAGATGGGCCATGCTATCTCCGGCCGAGAGTTCAGGGCCATAGGCATTGGCGTTGGATACATCCCAGGTCTTGTACAGGTCATGGCAGGGTATGGCTCCGTCCACCGACCAGCCTACCGGATGACTGTGTTCCATTTCATCCTGGGTGGGTGCGGTACGGGCACTCAGAGCGACCTCGTTGATGAGCGCATACGGTACATCATCCAAGGCGAACAGTGAATCGACCAAGGTGGACACGTCGTTCTCCTTCATGCCACGGATCCGGCGGAACAACGCCAGGTCGCGAAGCCGGTCCTCCGAGGCATCGGGCAGTGAACAAAGACTATCCCACAGGCACGACAAGGCATCGTCGCTCAAGTACAGGTCATCCTCGAACAATCGGCCATCCCCATAAAGCACCGTGGCCTCCACCACCTCGCCTGCGGGACCCTGTCCAGCCGAGGTCAACGTCAGCGAACACAGCACCGTCGCCATGACCGCGGCTAGCCACGGGAGAGGGGACTTGATCGGGGTGCTCATCGATACATATATGACCTGAACGGACAGGAGGGGCGTGAAGATATCCGATCACCAGGAATGTTCGCCGAATGGGAATGGTCGACCGGGGTGTGGTCGTTATGAGGCCATGAAGTACCCCACCAGGGCCAATGTGACCAAGGCCCCCACACCGATCAGGACCAACCAGCGGAGGATACCGTCGGCAAGAAAGGGGGACCGGTGCCGGCCAAGTACGAGGTAGTTCGCTCGGACCGCCAGCTCCCGATGCCGCTGCTTCACGGCCACCAGGAAAGGAGGTTCCGAGGCTCCGTCGCTTTGATACGCGATGCCCACCTTGTCCAACTCGGAACGGAATTCAACGGACAGGTCGGACCGACCGAACCGGAAAACGATCCAGTTCGGGTCCTCCGGATGATCGTCGTAATTGGTGATGTTCAGCAGGGCCATGGGTGCATCATTGATCGGCCCAGCGCACCACCTGGTCCAAGGGACGCCGGTGGTTCTTCGGCCAAGGGATGGCGGGATATCCGATATGGAACAGACCGAGTGCCAGGTCATCGGGACCCAGTTCGAGGAGATCCCGCATATCGGCTCCTGTCATGGGTCCACCGGTCGCCCAGAAGCCGGCCAACCCATACGCTGTGCAGGTCAGATGCATGTTCTGTACCGCGCAAGCCATGGCCAACAGTTCATCGCGTTCGCTCACCTTGCGCAGTGGGTCACGCACCATGCCGATCGCCACCACCACCGCGCTTTGCAGCGGGCGAAGCGTCACGTTCTCGTATTTCCGCTGTAGGAACTTGTCCGGTGGGGTCGTGCGGGTATACACCTCACCCAGGAATTTCGAGAGCCGTTCGCGACCCGGGCCGGTGTACACGGTGAAACGCCACGGCTGCGTCATCCCATGGGTAGGCGCCCAAGTGGCATTGGTCAGGATCCGTTCCACCACCTCCCGGTGCACTTCCCGGCCGCTCTGGTCCTTGGGCTGGATGGAACGTCGGTGCTTGATCAGTTCGGTGATCTCGCTTACGCTGAATTTCATGGTACAAAGAGAAACGATCCTTTCCACCCCCGGGCAGCGTTCCTGTCGCCGTTGCCGTCTTACCTTCACCGACCGATACTGAACACCAGCACCATGAACCAACGCTACGCGTCGTTTTCGCTTTCCCTTGTGATCGCCACAGCCGTGGTCGCACAACCCACACTGACCACCACCACCCATGTACCCGTAGTGGGTCAGACCGTGGCCCTCAAAACAGCTACCAACTTCACGTGGAACGGTCCTTCGGGTGCCGACGTCGAGATCAACTATTGGGACCTGTTCCCGAGTGCGACGGGCAACCGCAATTTCTACTACGCGGCTGCGACCAGTGGTTTTCCCACTGCTTCGCTGGCCAGCACCGATGGCGGGAGTGATTCGACCTTCTGGTCATTGACCTCTGAGGGCCTCACGGTGGTTGGATTGCGCGGAACCCTTGAAGGGGCACTGACCTACACCGATCCGGTCGTGGAATTGAAACTCCCGCTTTCCTTTGGCGGGTCATGGTCCGATGCGGGGACGGCGAACTACGTGGCCTTGGGCTTCCCGGTCACGCGTCTGGTCTCCTTGACGGGCGCGGCTGATGGGCACGGCACGTTGACCTTGCCCAATGTGTCGAACACGGAGGTGCTGCGCGTCAAGGTGCGGCGCCGGGTCACCGACAACAGCGCGTTGGCGGTGGTGACCAGGATCGCGAACATCACGTACTACTTCTCCGCCACTTCCGCTCACCCCTTGCTCAAGCTGACCGAGGATTCAACGTCCACGGGTATGGCATGGACGGTCGCACGTTCGGTGGAGTACATCGGCGATGCAGCGCTGGTAGGGCTCGATGAACTGGATGCTTCCGACGTGGTATTCACCGCCTTCCCCAATCCCGCCACCGATCGTGTCACGCTCGACCTTAGCGGTGATCAGCGTGCGGACCAAGTGGAACTGCTCGACATGCAAGGTCGGGTCGTACGTACTGAGCGGGTCACTTCGGATGTGCATGTGATGAACATCCTCGGGGTTGCACCAGGGAATTACACCATCCGTACCACATTGAACGGAGCCGCTCTAGGTGTCCGTAGCATCGTGCTCCAGTAGCGAGCACTGATCTCCGTTGGGTGGCCCGCTCGGATCCGAGCGGGCCACTTCATTCCGGTACCTTGTGAACCGGAGGTGGTGTTCGGTGTTATCTTACCATCATCATGGTCGGTCATCGCTTCAGCAAGTTCACCCCTCCCGAGGATGACCGCACGCCGTTCGAAAAGCTGCTACCTCTTTTCCTGGAGCTGCTCACCCATACCAGTGGTGATGTGGAGGAGGCGCTCGATTGGATGGACCAGGTGGACAAGGAACATGGCTTCTATTCGAAGGATTACGGTCGAAAGGAGTTCGAGGCGGACCTGCGGAAACATGGCATCATAGGTGAACGACCGGAGAAGGGGGGGCGCACCCCGCTCACGGGCAAGGCCGAAAAGCTCATTCGTGAACGGGCGTTGCAGCAGGTCTTCGGAACCTTGAAGAAGAGCGACCGTGGTAGCCATACCCTTCGGCGCACAGGTCAAGGCGATGAACCTACAAGTGACCGACGCGAGTTCAGGTTCGGTGACCGTATGGACCAATTGGCCATGAGTGATAGTATCCGGAACGCCCAACACCGAGGGGTGGATCGACTGGAACTGAGGGAGTCCGATCTGGAGGTGGTAGAGACCGAGCACCAGAGCGCGTGTGCCACCGTGCTCATGATCGACATCAGCCACAGTATGATCCTGTACGGCGAGGATCGGATCACCCCTGCGAAGAAAGTGGCCATGGCCCTCGCCGAATTGATCCGCAGACGCTATCCGAAGGATACGTTGGACATCGTGGTATTCGGTAACGATGCCTGGCAAGTGAGCCTGAAGGACCTGCCCTACCTTCAGGTCGGTCCTTACCATACGAACACGGTTGCCGGGTTGGAGTTGGCCATGGACATCCTCCGCAGGCGGAAGCTCAAGAACCGACGGATCGTGATGATCACGGATGGGAAACCCAGTTGCATCAAACGCAACGGCGAGTACTACATGAACAGTTTCGGATTGGATGAGCTGATCGTATCGCGCACCTTGGATGCTGCCGTCCGCGCAAGGAAAGCGGGCATTCCCATCACCACCTTCATGATCGCTCAGGACAGCTACCTGCAGCGGTTCATCGAGCGGTTCACCGAGGCCAACCAGGGCCGTGCATTCTACACCGGGCTCCAAGGCTTGGCCGATATGGTGTTCCGGGACCACACCAGCAACCGACGATCGACCTGAACGAACCCTACCAGCGCTTGTTCTTTCCGACCAGGCCGCTCGACATTGGAATCATGAACAAGCTACCCACCACGCTCGGTGCGCTCAAGGCCAGCGGTTATTCATCACGCAGCGTCAAGGCCGAGCTGCGCGCTAACCTCATGGACCGGCTGCGCGCGAAGCGGCCTCTCTTCACGGATATCCATGGCTACGAGGACACCGTGGTACCCGCCTTGGAACGGGCCATCCTGGCTGGCCACAACATCAACCTGCTTGGCTTGCGCGGTCAAGCAAAGACGCGCATGGCCCGTTCCTTGGTCCAGCTATTGGATGAGTGGGTCCCTGTCGTGGAGGGCAGTGAGATCAACGACGACCCCATGGCGCCCCTGTCGCGCTATGCGAAGGATCTGATCGCGGCACATGGGGACGCGACCCCGATCAGCTGGTTGCACCGCGATCAGCGCTACACGGAGAAGTTGGCCACCCCGGATGTCACGGTGGCCGACCTGATCGGCGACAGCGATCCCATCAAGGCTGCCAACCTCAAGCTTGACTATGGTGATGAACGTGTCCTTCATTTCGGCCTCATTCCTCGGAGCCATCGCGGCATCTTCGTCATCAATGAACTTCCGGACCTGCAGCCGCGGATCCAGGTCGCGCTCTTCAATATCCTGCAAGAGGGGGATGTGCAGGTGCGTGGTTTCAAGGTGCGCTTGCCGCTCGACATCCAGTTCATCTTCACAGCCAACCCGGAGGATTACACGAATCGCGGTGCGATCATCACCCCGCTGAAGGATCGGATCGGGACCCAGATCCTCACGCACTATCCCACCTCCATTGAATTGGGGATGCGGATCACCCGACAGGAAACCCGTAGCCTACCCGAACAGGCCGAGCGGGTGAGGGTCCCCGATCTCATCAGGGTGCTGGTGGAACGCATCGCCATGGAGGCGCGTGCCAGCGAGTTCGTTGACCGTAAGAGCGGAGTGAGCGCACGATTGACGATCAGTGCAATGGAGACCGTTGTCGGAGCGGCCGAGCGTCGCGCTATCCGCAACGGCGAGTCACACACCGTGGTACGCATCGGTGACCTGCGAACAGTGGTTCCAGCCATCACCGGTAAGATCGAACTGGTGTACGAAGGCGAGCAGGAAGGACCGGAGAAGGTGGCAGAGCATCTGTTGGGTTTGGCCATCCGAAATGTGTTCGCCGAACTGTTCCCCGACCCCGTGAAGACCAGGAAGAAGCCCAAGAACGAGGCGTCGGGTGCACGGCCTGTGTCCGATCCCTATGCGGCCATCGTGGCCTACTTCGATGAGCATTCCTGCGATCTCGAATTGGACCTCACGGATACGGCCTACACGAAGCGGCTTTCCGCAGTACCAACGTTGCTCTCAGTGGTCAAGGACCACCACGCCTACTTGGATGATGAAGAGCGCCGGCTATGGTGCGAGTTCGTGCTGCATGGCTTGGCGGAGCATAGCAGGATCGGGCGCGAACAGCTTCAAGGTTCGGTCCGGTTCGGCGACCTGTTCAATTCCATGCTGAGCGGGACCCTGGGTGATGAGGGGGAGGAATAGGGTGTTGCCACGTCGCTAGCGTTGACCGTACTTGTGCGGATCCTTGTTGTCATCCTCCAGCTCACTCTTCACCAGGTACATCTTATAGCCGATCACGGCCAGCTCTTTGTGCCCGTGGCCTACCAACCACTGGAAAGCCGCTTCATCACCATCGCCAGTAAGTGCCACCTGTTTCAACACCTGGAATCCGTGTTCATCCAACCAGTGCAAGGCATTCTTGTCGCCTTCGATCCCGGTGATAACGGCCATCAGGTGCGGGTGACCGTTCTTCATCAGCCAAGCACGGGCATCCGGCTTGTTGCGCAGCGCGAACGTGAAGATGCCGAGCTCGGGGTAACCGTTCTTGGACAGCCAATCGCGCAATCCGGTGTGACCTGCGATCGCTTCGCCCCATGCCAACAGGACCTTTGCCGGGTATTCGGTGCGCATATTCGGACCTAACGCGTCCGAAGCGAAGTTAGTGGGTAGCCGCACCGATAAGGTGGACCCGGCATCAGGCGGCAGGACCCACCTGACACACTGATCCCTGAATGGTCCGAACCATATGTAGCGTGGGTGTTGCCAGCACCCTTGGTTTTAACGGACCAGGCCAATGATGTACTTTCACCTTCAAATACCACGCACGATGCGCCGGACCACATTCATCACCGCACTGTTCCTCTTCGCCTTCACGGCACCACTGTTCGGACAGGACGTGGAGACCACCCCTCAAGACCACGCGAAATGGCGCGCACTATGCTATGCCCAAGCGGTTGGGATGGATGAAAAAGCCACCGGGAAGTTGGCTGCTTCGTTCGAGGCAGGAGAGTTGGAGGTACTGGAGCTGCGCGCCCAGGTCCAGGATCTGGAGGCCCGTATCGAAGCGGCCATGGCACCGTATGACGCTTCAGTGGAGAAGCAACTTTCCAAGGAGCAGCGTGCTCGTTTGGCGGAACTCAAGGCGAAGGGTTGGAAGGCCTGCTCGGAACCCTGTCCGCCCCCTACGGCGGCGTCATGTGCACCCGCAGAGGGTAAGGCGTGTTGCGCTGGCACCAAGGCCACCCAAGCGAAGCCCGCTCCACCCGCACCGAACGCCACGCTGGAGTGACCGCATGAATCTGCGCAAGAAGGGGCCGCCTCACTTGGCGGCCCCTTCTTGCGTCTGAAGGTCGATCGCTACTCCACTTCCACGACCAGGTACTTCGAGATGCTCCAGAACGCATTGGCGTCCAGCACGACCAGTTTGTTGCCTCCTTCCAAGCGATAGCTGCCTTCGGGATGCGAGGTCGCCAATTTCGCCTTCTTCGCTCCCAACAGGATCTCAGTGGTGCGAACCACATCGATCCGGGTGAAGGCGTCCACCGGTAGTGAAGCGGTGTTCAACTTGTTCACCCCTCCGATCCCGATCACACCACCCTCTTTCGAGAGCACACCACGATCGCGCAACTCCTTGGAGGTACCTGCGATATAGTAGGCTGTGTTCAACTCGGTGCGCTGCATGTCGCTCAATTGGGACTTGTCCCGGTACATCTCGATGAGCGTGGCGAGGGAGCTATTGGTGCTCGCCAACTGCTCCTTCAGCGTGCCGATCTCCTGGTCCTTCTCCTGCATGCTTGCTTCCAGGGTGGTCACAGTCCGTTCCAGCTCACTGATCGCGGCGGCGTTGCCTTTGGCCTGCTTCCGGAGCTTATCGAGCAACTGCCGGTTCTCGTTCAACAGGCCGTCGATGCTCTGCAGATCACCCATGATCCGCTCTTCCATGTCGCCACCTTGCTCGGCCGCATCCGCAGGCGCCAGCAGTTGACCTTGCTTGCTTCGAATGGCACGGAGGTTCTCACTGATCCGGTTCATGGTGCCGAACAGGTCATTGATCATGGAATCCCGTTCGGCCACCTTGGCCATGCTCTGTTCATTGTCTGCCTTCAGCTGATCCACACGGGGATCAACGGCGGGTTGTTCGGTACAGGCCCAGAGCAACGCGGTAAGGGCGATGAGGGTGAAGGTGTGTTTCCTCATGATCGGGGATTACGGTTGAAGGAACGTTCCGGGCCGTACCTATCGTATGGCTCCAGCGTACCAAGGGCGAAAGATAGATGCGGCCGGGTCTGGACCATGTGACATCGGTAGGGGAAGCGAACCCAGGACCCGGACATACGTACAACGGGGATGCATCGTTAGAACGGTGAGCCGACCGCCCGGCATTGGCCTTGACCATGTTCCCAGTTGCCCTCCATATCGCGCTTCGTACCCTGGCAGTCGCTCTCCTGATGGGGTCGACCGTGGTGTGCATGGCCCAGCGGGACGGAAGCCTAACGCCGGAATTCGCCCGACTGAGCGCCAAGCAACGGGCCCGTATCGCGGCCCAGGAGGAATTGGATGCCCAGGCCGATACGGCCTACCAACGTCGTATGACCGAAGCGGAGGGGTTGTTCAAGGAGGGGCGATTCGACGATGCGCTATCCATCTATCACGAGGCACGGACCCTGAGGCCCTATAACGTGCATCCGAAGGTGAAGATCCAGGACCTGGAAGCGTTGATCGCTCGTCGCGATGCCGAAGCCCAACCACTTCCTGCCACGGAGACGGTCCCCGCACGTCCGGTGAAGGTGCCAGTGCCAGTGCCCCAGGCCCCTTCGGTCGAGATAGGGTCCGTGAAGCGCAAGTCCTTAACAACTCCTGTCGTTCCTCCTTCCAACGAGGCCGTTGATCGAATTTTCAAGGAGGGTAGGGCGGTGGTCCATGAACGGGTGGTCATCGAAGGAACCCGGACACAGGTGTGGCGAAAAGTGGTACACCCATGGGGGGAGGTCGTGTACTTCAAGGATGGCAAAGCAGTCTCCGAGCATCAATGGAGCGCACGCTTCGATCCGTGACGGATATCGGCAACACCACTAGACCTTCCTACGGACCGCTCCCGGTTCCTGGTCAGGTCGTGCCACCGGACGCTCCGATCATTGCAACGGACCTGTTCGGTCGAGTTCCACGAGCTTGACCGGTATCTCCAACAAGGACTTGTAGTCCATCCCGGCTTCCCGCATATCCTCATCGCCGTGCGCATGGCACCATTCCACAGTGACCTTCGTAAGCCCTGCCGCATTCACATCCTCCCATTGTCGGAACAGGTCGAGCAGGTACTTCGCTGAGCTGGAATTGAAATACTGAAGGGAAACGCGCACAGTAGTGCGCGCAGCAGGAGCGGTGGCGTAGCGATCGATCAGATCATGCAGCGGGGTGAAGAAGCGGTCGGCATTCTCGGGGATGGCGATACCCGAAAGCTGCATCATTCCAGCGCGCGGATCGATGATCACCGTCGGGGTACGGTCCGTGGCGACTAGCTCGAAATAGTCCATGACGACCGCGAATGTAACCGCTGTGGTATACCCGTTCCATGGATGGGTCATTTGTCGATCGACGTTCAAGGCTTACTTTCAGCGCACCGGATCGGGTAATACCGGTGATGACATGAGCATCAAGACGATCATCGTACCCTATGATTTCTCCGATTGTGCCACCGATGCGTTGCGGGTCGCTGCGGCCATCGCACATCGCACTGGCGCATTGATAGATGTGGTCCATGCCTACGAGCAAATGACCGATTTCCACACGGAGAACCAACGGCTGAGGGAGGAGATCGAGGCCAAGCTGGCGCGGGTTCCCGACCTGCCGTTCCTCAACGGGGTGGAGCTTCGCAAGTTCATGCTGCGTCAGCTCAATGTGACCGAGATATTCAAGAACGAACGGCTTGCGAGCGCGGATCTGATCGTGATGGGCACGCACGGTGCCAGTGGTGTGAAAGGGATCGTCGGCTCGAACACCCAGCGTATCGTCCGTCAGGCACCCATGCCCGTGCTGGTCATCAAACACCGTGTCGACCAGTTCGAATTGAACGATGTGGTGTTCGCCTCGAACTTCTCCGACCAGGACGTGGAGAAATTCGAGTCCTTCAGGCCCTTGTTCGACCTGTTCGACCCGAAGATCCACCTGCTGAAAGTGAACACGCCAAGGAATTTCGAGCGCAGCGAGGATAGCCACCGAGCGATAGCGGCATTCCTCCAGCGGCACGAGCTACGGCGTTACACGGCAACGGTCTACAACGACCTCAGCATCGAGGAGGGCATCCTCCATTTCTCCCAGAGTGTGGATGCTGACCTGATCGCCATGGCCACCCATGGGAGGACAGGCTTCTTCCACGTGGTGAACGGGAGTCTCACAGAGGACATCGTGAATCATACTTCCATGCCGGTCCTGAGCGTGAAGCTTTGATGGTCGTGCCTTATCTTTACGCAAACCTGTGAATGCATGAAATTCCTGCATAAGACCTACGAGGGCAAGAAGAAGGAGATCATCGAGGTGGAGATCGACAAGCCGACCAAGGTGAAGTTCATGACCGCCAAGGAATACAAGGCATATACCAATGGGAAGACCCATTCGTACTTCGGCGGTACCTATGAGGAGAGCCCTGTCCGGTTCGTGATCCCGTATGACGGTAACTGGAACGTGGTGGTCGAGAAAGGCACGTTGCGCCAGCCGCTGGCTGTGTCGGCCAGTTGTCGCCTCACCATGCCGAACAGCCAGGTACGGACCTCCCTTGCTGCGGATGCCCCTGCCCATGTGCGCGAGCTGGAACTCAGCGCTGGTCAAGAGGAGAACGGTTGACGAACTGATCGGTCACATTCAACGTTGTTCGATCATGGCAACTCACCTCGACCGTCAGCGATTGGAACGGATCCTCCTGGGACAACATGAATTCATGCAGGAGGTATATGGCATGCTGGAGCAGGAGCAGAAGCATGATGATGTCATTCGTGCCGTGGTGCTGACCTCACGCGGCAAGGGTCCCGTGGAGGTACGCAACCCCGACCCCGCCAGGATCTTCTCCGGTGGGACCATCAGGTCCTTGTGCATCAAATACAGGTTACGGTTCCTGGAGAGCGGGTTGTTCAAAGGCCCACTTCCCAATGACGCAGTTCATGCCATTCGCATGTTGGAACGTCATGCAGGGGGACCCATCCATGCCTTCCGGGTCATGGCTCCTGCGGAACGCTTCAAGCTTTGTGACAGTGAGGTGGATCCGCTGTTGTTCGTGCCGCTTGGCGATGACCGGTTTTACCTGGTCCACAAGTGGGGTAACGACCTTTCTCCCTTCCGGGTCCTATTAGGCCTTCCCGTGCGGACCCCGGTGCACCTCGCCGCTACCGTGCTGCTCGTGGCGTTGGCGATCACCCTTGCGATACCCACGGAATGGATCACCGCTTGGCAGATCAACAGGCCATTGATGTTCGTCTGGAACGCACTGGTCATGACCAGCTTCACCGTGTTCGGATGGTTCGCCTTCTTCGGCCAGTTCAGCAACGAGAACTGGAACAGTCGCTACTTCAACTGATCAGGGCCTGCATCTCCTGAGGAAGGCGCGGCGTTCCGGCAAACGCAGGTGTTCCTGAACCAGTTCTTCAGTTCAGTACGTTCTTCCTCGGAACATCGGCGGAACGCCTTGCGGAGTTCCTTTCGAAAGGTCGCCCTATCCGCCCAACTGATCTTGTCCAGGATGGTGCGATAGTAGCTCAAGTGGGGGGCATGCAAGGCCATGGGAGAATGGTTGGTAGCTTCTCTACGCCTACCGACCGCGGAGGTTTCGGTCCGAACGACGAGAGCGGACCCTTCCGGATCCGCTCTCTTTAGGTCCTCGTACGCCGGTCAGGCGATCCCGATCTCGCGCACCTTGGGTTTCACCGGTTCGGCCTTGGGTATCACCACCTTCAGGATACCGTTCGCGAAACTGGCCTCCAGTGCATCGATGTTCACCTTTTCGGGTAGGCGGAAGCTTCGGCTGAACCCATTGAGGACGAACTCGCGGCGGGTGAAGCGCTCGTTCTGATCCAGCTGCTCCTGCTTCTTTTCCGCGCTGATCGTCAGTACCTCGTTCTCCACGTGGATCTTGAGGTCCTCTTTGACGAAGCCCGGGGCCAGCACCTGCAGGTCGAAATGATCGTTGCGTTCCACGATGTTCACATGGGTCGTAGGCCGCTTGAGTTCATCCTGGCCAAGGAGTTGACCGATATCCCGGCCGAAGAACTCGTTGACCAGTTCATTGAAGGGGCTTACAAAGACCGGGCGGGGGCTGAATTTCGTTAGGGTCATGGCTGACGTTGTTTGTTGGGTTGATAACACCCTTTCGCCAAACCCGATGCCAGTGCTCAGAGCATGCCAATATGGCTAATTGCTTTCAAGTTATACTGACTATATGGCACTATTGAGGTAGGAACAGGAAGTAGACCGTGCCTTTTTGTATGCCCGATCCTGATCCACTCGCGTTGAACCGGGCCCGTCGCGTCGACGTCAATGCGTGCTCCAGCATGCATTCGTTCGTCGTGCTGGTCTCCGACGTCTTCACTTCGGCCTTCACCACGCGACCTTGTTGGTCCACGTGAACGGCAACTGCCACACGCCCCTGATCCTTGCAGAGGTAGCCGGGGACATCGTTCGCCCGCACGCGGTCCTTCAGATCGTGCCACACTGTGGTGGCCCCTTCCACCTTCACGGGCTCCGCAGCCTTATCGAGGTAGAGTTCCTTGTTCCATTTGCTGGGGTCCAGTTGTGGCATCTCCACATCCTCGCCTCGTTCGGTTCGTTCCTTGGCGAGCCGCTCGAATTCTTCCTGTTCCATGGCCCGCAGCTCCTCCTCGACCCGTTCCTCCAACTTGGCTTGGGAGAAATTCGGCTTCATGGCAGCGGTTATGTTGCTCGTCAGATTGGTCACCTGACGCGGGGCGTCACTGTCCGGATGGTCCATCTCCTCAAGGATCTCCTGCATTTCTGGCTCGCTCACCACTTCAATGCGCATCTCACTGCGCTCCTCCTCGGTAGGTGTGGTTCGCACCGTGAGCCAGGTGAACGCGAAAAGGACCAGCGTATGCAGCGTTAGTGTGCCGATCACACCCACCTTGTTCTCTTCGAACCAATCAAGCAATCGGAGGAGCATGGGGTCGCGGCTATTCTGAATTGTCCTGTCCGGTCGGGATGGAGGACCAAGATACACGCGTCACTGAAGGATGTGCCGCCCGTATGCGCCACGCAGAAGGCCATTGGTTGTTCCAGCGTCTGCCCGCTCCTTGCATCCACCCGAGTCCAAGTCCACGATGCACCACGCGGGTGGTACCCCGTGCATCCAACGCGGGAAGGGCTTCCCCTTTCAAGTAGCGGATCGCCGACGGTTCATCGAGATCCAGTTCCGGGAAGGCGTCCTGGCGCAACAGAAGGCTCAACGCCAGCGCGGGATGTGGATGCAGGACCGGTCCCTTGGGTTGTGCGATGGGGATCCCTGGGGACACCACAGGCACCGCGGCCATGAGCGCATCCAAGGACCGTTGCCAGCGCACGTCCACGGCGTGCAGTATCGTCTTGTGCTCGGTCAGGTGGCTCCCGTTCGGGTCCACCAGGTGTTCCGACCAAGGTGATGACGATCGACGCGCCGGGATGCTTGCATCGTGCGGGGTCCATGGTCCTGGTTTCCGCAACGCGGACAAGTAGAAACCTTCGCCTTGGATGAGATGGGGGTAGCAACGCCACCCGAGCCCAGGTGCTCCGGAGGTCACCACACCCAATGGGGCTGCGGTGGGGAGGATGGATTCCGCCCCTTGTTCCAACAAGTGGCGCACGTGATCCTCGTTCTCGCACTCCTCCCACGTGCACGTGCTGTAGAACAACACTCCTCCAGGCCTCAAACTCCTCCAAGCCACGTCCACCAGGTCGCGTTGGACACGTGCACATTGCTGAACAAGACCGGGCGACCATTGCGTCAGTGCATGTGGGTCCTTACGGAACATGCCTTCACCGGAGCAGGGAGCATCCAACACCACCACATCGAAAGTCCCGGGCAGACAGTGGAAGTGGTTGTTGTTACCAGCCGTCACCACCACATTGCCGTGGCCCCACTTCCAGAGGTTCTCTTGTAGCACCGATCGTCGTTGTCCGTCGACCTCATTGGCCACCAATAGGGAAGCAGGGGTAAGCAGGCTCCGGAGGTGTGTGCTCTTTCCCCCGGGTGCGGCGCAGAGGTCGAGGGCCAGAACGGTCCGATCGGTAAGTCCACAAACCCGGAACGCCTCCTCAAGGAGCATGCTCGACGCCTCTTGAACATAGTATGCACCTGCATGTAGGAAGGGATCGAACGTGAATGCCGGACGGTCCGGTAGCACGTGTCCGACACCGCACCATGGCACGGGGGTGCCGCAGGCGGGTGAGGGTTTCAGCGGGTTGGTACGGAAGCTTACCGGTGACGAAGCGGCCAGCGCGAGGTCCAGGGCCGTGGTGTCCACGCCGTGATCGGTGCGCAACCGAAGGGCCAACTCTTCGGGTAGGCCTGTGCGAGGTGGTGCGGTACCGGGCTTTGTGCGGCCCATGGAGCGCTCAGTGCAGTGCGGCGGCGTTCCGCAACAAGGTCTCTGCTCGGTCCGGACCCAGCGATACGATGGTCACCGGGACCCCCACGGCGGCTTCGATGTGGGCGATGTAGTGCTCCAATGCCTTGGGTAACGGGTCGCTCGCGCTGCACTCCCCCCATCCGTCCATTTCCTGGTAGACGGGTTCGATGTCCGTGGTGAGGTCATAGGGCATGCGCTCGGTCACCCGGCCTTGGTGGCGGTAACCGGTACAGACCCGCACGGAGCTCATGCCGGCAAGTACATCGGCCTTCATCATGGCCAGTTCAGTGACCCCGTTGATGGTGACCGCATAGCGCAGGGCCGGGAGGTCGAGCCAGCCGCAACGGCGCGCCCGACCTGTGGTACTGCCGAACTCACGACCCTTGGCGCGGATGGCTTCCCCCAGTTCATCGTTCAGTTCGGTTGGGAAAGGACCACTTCCTACTCGTGTGCAATACGCTTTGAAGATGCCTACGACCTTCTCGATGCGATTGGGAGCGACGCCCAGGCCCGTGCATGCGCCCGCGCAAATGGTGTTGCTACTGGTCACGAACGGGTAGGTGCCGAAGTCGATGTCGAGCAACGTGCCTTGTGCGCCCTCGGCCAGCACGCGTTTCCCCGATCGAAGGACATCGTCCAGGTAGTTCTCGCTATCCACGAACCGTAGTTCACGCAACCGGGCCACCGCATCGAGCCACTCGGTTTCCGCGTCCACGGGGCGTTCCATGGGCTCATAGAGACCGAGGAGGCGTTCGTGTTTGCGCACGAGCGCGGAATATCGGTCCATCATGTCGGAACGTTCAAGGTCACCTACTCGGAGGCCGTTCCGTCCGGTCTTGTCCATGTAGGTGGGTCCGATGCCCTTCAGCGTGCTGCCGATCCGTTGCTTGCCCTTCTCGGCCTCGCTTGCAGCATCGAGGGTACGATGCGTGGGTAGGATCAGGTGGGCACGGCGTGATAGGAGGAGGCGATCGCGCACATCCACCCCCACGGCCTCCAGCGCGCTGATCTCCTTCATGAGCACGATGGGGTCGATGACCACACCATTGCCGACAAGGTTCATGGTACCACCGCGGAACACACCACTGGGGATGGTGTGCAACACGTGTTTGCGTCCCTCGAAGATCAGGGTGTGACCGGCGTTCGGTCCGCCTTGGAAACGTGCGATCACCGGATACTCCGGAGCGATCACATCCACCACTTTGCCTTTCCCCTCGTCACCCCATTGGGCGCCGAGCAGCACATCCATGCGCGCGCTCATGCGGGATCAGGCGGGGATCTTCGCCACCGCCTCGTCCACCGTGGGCGTGATGATGAACACCGTGTCCAACTTGGTCACGATGAATAGTTGGCGCACGCTGTTGCTCATCCCGGCGATCAGCGTATCACCACCTGCGTTGCGGGTGCGGGTGAGCACATTGATCAGGATGTTGAGCCCGGTGCTGTTCATGTATTGCAGTTCGGACATGTCCAGGATCACCGATCGGATGCCAGAGGCCAATTCCGTGTCCAGGGTGGACATGAGCCGATCGGCCTGCTGCTGGTCCATGAGGCGTCCTTTCATATGGAACACCTTGCAGTTCGCGGCGTCGGAGATGGCCAGGTCGAAGGTCGGTTTGTCTGTCACGGTCATGGGGCTTGGCGTTTGGCTTGGCATGTACTACAGATGCCATGGATATGGAGCGCGTGATACTGGACCTTGAATCCGAGCACATCACTCACGGTATTGCGTATCTGTTGGATCCTGG
Source organism: Flavobacteriales bacterium (assembly GCA_016718655.1). Classification (GTDB taxonomy): domain Bacteria; phylum Bacteroidota; class Bacteroidia; order Flavobacteriales_F; family PHOS-HE28; genus PHOS-HE28. The sequence goes on from JADKCV010000021.1 coordinate 54,117, forward strand.
GATCGCAGAACTCCTGCACCTTGCCGCAGGATTCGCAGATCAGGTGATCGTGTTGGCGAAAGGCGTGGGCCTTTTCGAATTGGGCTTTTTCACTGGCGAACCGATGCTTGCGGACCAGGTCGCAATCCATCAATAGGTCCATGGTGTTGTAAAGGGTGGCACGGCTCACGCGGTAGTTCTTCGACTTCATCCAAACGTACAACCGTTCGATGTCGAAGTGGCCTTCTTGCGCGTAGATCTCGCCGAGTATGGCGAAGCGCTCAGGCGTTTTACGATGCCCGTTCCGTTCCAGATACTCGGTAAAGATCCGCTGCACGTTGTCGTGCTGTTCGACCTGCACCATGGTGCAAATGTAACTCCGGGCCGCCGACCAAGGCTACCGATCACTATTGGTCCACCCGTTCCACGATCCGCACACCCCGCACGCGCTTGAGCTTGTCCATCAATGAGTTCAAGTGGTCGGTATCATGCACATAGGCCATCACCTTGCCTTCGAAGATGCCGTCGTGGCTCTCGAAGCTGATCGCGCGCATGTTCACATTGTGCTCATGGCTGATGATGGTCGTGATCTTGTTCACCAGACCCACATCGTCGATCCCGCTGAAGCGGATGCCCGCGAGGAACTCCACGGTGTCCTTGCCCTTCCACCGTGCCTTCACGATGCGGTAGGCGAAGTTGCTCATGAGCTGCACGGCGTTCGGGCAATTCACGCGGTGGATCTTGATGCCTTCGTTCATGGTGATGAACCCGAACACGTCATCACCGGCAATGGGGTTGCAACAGGGGGAGAGTTTGTACTCGATGCGCTGGAGATCATCACCCAACGAGAGCCCACCATGGTCGTGTCCCCTGATCTCGGCCACCACCTCCTCCAATGAACGTTCGTCCGGTTGTGGTTTGGTCTTGGGCAATACCAGTCGGCCGTTCTTGACATGCGGGGCCTTCAGGTCGGCCAACACATGCTTCCCTCGGGCCACCTGGTAGAACAGGTCCGTCGGGGAAGCCGTGTTGAGGTGTTCCACCAGCGTTTTGATATTGTTGTCATCCACCTTGGCGCCCCAGGTACGCAACTGCCGTTGCACACTTTCCCGTCCAACAACGGCCAGTTTCTGCTTTTGATCACGTAGGGCCTGCTTGATGCGGTGGCGTGCCTTGGCCGTTGCCACCAGGTTCAGCCAATCCTCCTTCGGTTGCTGTTTGCGTGACGTGATGATCTCGATCTGATCGCCGCTCCGCAGCGGTTGGCTCAAGGGGACCAGCTTGTGGTTCACCTTGGCTCCGATGCACTGCCGGCCCACCTGGGTGTGTATGTCGAAAGCGAAATCCAGTGCGGTCGCACCCGCGGGCAGGTTCCGCATCTCGCCCTTCGGCGTGAACACCACGATCTCGTCACTGAACAGGTCCAACTTGAAATCATTGACGAAATCGATGGCATTGGAGTTGGGGTCCTCCAGCATTTCACGGATCCTGTTCAGCCAGTTGTCCAAGGCCGAGGAAGGTTCCTCACCATCCTTGTACCGGTAATGGGCAGCAAGGCCCATTTCGGCGATCTCGTCCATCCGTTGGCTGCGGATCTGCACCTCCACCCAACGGCCACCCGGGCTCATCACCGTGGTATGCAGGCTCTCGTAACCATTTGCTTTCGGTAGGCTGATCCAATCCCGCAAGCGATCAGGGCTCGGCTGGTAGAAGTCGGTCACGATGCTGTACACCTTCCAGCAATCGGCCTTCTCCAATTCCGGTCGGGAGGTGATGATGATGCGGATGGCGAACACGTCATACACCTCCTCGAACGTGACGTGCTTCTTGAGCATCTTGTTGTAGATGCTGTGCACGCTCTTGGGCCGCCCCTTGATCTCATAGCTGAAACCCTCGCGATCCAATGATTCCCGGATGGGGAGGGTGAACCGGCTGATGAAGCGTTTCCGCACGGCCTCTCCCTTCTTCAGCTTCTGGCTGATCTCCTCGTACACCGTGGGTTCCTTGAACTTCAAGGAAAGGTCCTCCAGTTCGCTCTTGATGCTGTAGAGGCCCAGCCGGTGGGCCATGGGCGCGTAGAGGTAGATGGTCTCGCTGGCGATCTTCAGCTGCTTGTCGCGCGCCATGCTCTCCAGGGTGCGCATGTTGTGCAGCCTGTCGGCCAACTTCACCAGGATCACACGTACATCCTGAGCCAAGGTGAGCAGCACCTTGCGGAAATTCTCAGCCTGGATGCTGTCCGTGCTGAACTGCATGCCGCTGATCTTGGTGAGCCCATCGATGATGGTGGCCACCGTGGGACCGAAGAGGTCCTTCACATCGTCCAGCGTCAGGTCGGTGTCCTCCACCGTGTCGTGCAGCAGCGCGGCCACCACACTGGTCGCACCCAGCCCGATCTCCTCGGCACAGATGCGCGCCACGGCAATGGGGTGGTAGATGTACGGCTCACCGCTCTTGCGCCGCTGGTCCTTGTGGGCTTCCACGGCGATGTTGAAGGCCTTGCGGATCTGGCGGCTCTCCTCGGCCGTACGTTGTCCCTTGATGGAACGCAGCAATCCCCGGTAGCGGCGCAGGATCTCCGCCTTCTCCGCCACCAGGTCGATCACCGGTCTGGCGGACGTTGCCGTGGGCTCAGCGGGCCGCGTGGGATGTTGGGGACCTTTATCCATGGGAAAGCTCGTTCAGCAAATGTAGTTGGGCGTTCCCCCCACCACAGCAGGCTTCGCCTACTTCGCAGGCAGCACCTTCGCCGTCACCTCCCCGAAGCCGATGCGAACGCCGTTGCGCTCACCATGTCCGCGGATGATCACCGTGTCACCGTCCAGGATGAACTTGCGTTCGCTGCCGTCGGCCAGGGTCAGGGGCTTGGTGCCCCGCCAGCTCAGCTCCAGCATGCTGCCATAGCTGCCGGGCTCCGGCCCACTGATGGTGCCGCTCGCCATCATGTCGCCGCAGCGGATGTTGCAGCCGTTCACCGTGTGGTGCGCGAGTTGTTGGGCCATGTTCCAGTACATGTGCCGGAAGTTGCTGCGGCAGACGCTGTTGGCCTTTCCGCCCTCGGGGGTGATCAGCACTTCCAACGCAATGTCGTAGCAGCCGTCGCGCTCGATACGCAAGTAGGGCAGGGGCTCGGGCTCCTGCAAAGGGCCGGGCACACGGAAGGGTTCCAGGGCATCGAGCAGCACCACCCAGGGACTGATGCTGCTGGCGAAGTTCTTGGCCAGGAAAGGCCCCAGCGGCACGTATTCCCACGCCTGGATATCGCGTGCGCTCCAGTCGTTGAAGAGCACCAGGCCCAGGATGTGGTCCTCGGCCTCGGCGGTGCTGATGCGCTCGCCCAACGGCTTGCCGGCGTAGGTGATGAAGGCCACCTCCAGTTCGAAGTCCAGTTGTTTGGTGGGGCCGAAAACGGGTGGCGCGTTGGGGTCCGGACGGGTCTGTCCCATGGGACGGCGCACGGGCACCCCGCTGGGGATGATGCTGCTGGCGCGGCCGTGGTAGCCCACGGGCAGGTGCAGCCAGTTGGGCAGGAGCGCGTTGGCCGGATCGCGGAACATGGTGCCCACGTTGGTGGCGTGGTCGCGGCTGCTGTAGAAGTCCGTGTAGTCGCCCACGGTCACGGGCAGGTGCATCGTCACCTGGTCCGGGGCCAGCAGGGCATCCTCGCGCAGTGTGCTGTCATCGCGCAGTTCGGCGTTGTCGTGGCGCAGCAGTTCGCTCAGCCGCGCACGCAGGGCCCGCACGGAGGGCGTACCGCCTTTCATCAGCTCGTTCAGGTGCGGCGCCAGAAAGGCTTCGCGGGGAATGCCCGTTCCGTCAAGCAGGCCGCTGTCCGCCAGGATGCTCAGGTCCACGATCACATCACCCACACGCGTCAGCGGCACTGGTGGTTCGCCGTTCCAACTGCCCACGCCCAATGGCAGGTTCTGGATGGGGAAATCACTATCGGCGGTCACGGGGATCCAGGAGCGGAGGGCCGGGTCGTTGGCAGGGACGTTCATGGCACAAAGGTGCGAAGTGCGGCTGCATGGACATCACCCGCCGTATCCTTGCCCCACCATGCGCCTTCGCTGGCCGATACCCTTGCTCGTGGCCGGGCATACCGCGCTGTTGGCGGCATATACCCTGCCAGCCGACCTTGTCCCGTTACGGACGCGTGCTTTGGCCATCGCCTATGTCCGTCCACTGTTCCACCAGCAATGGCGTCTGTTCGCACCCGATCCTCCACTTTGCTCATGCCAGTTGCAAGTGACCGATGCGAATGGAAGATGGGTAGGCTTGGGTGAGGACCACCCGCATTACCTGTATCGCCGCATGGTCAGGGGCATGGCGTGGAACGCGCAGCGTGGGGTGGTGGAAGGCCACACACGCGTGGAGCCGGTGATCGCCGAAGCCATCGGGCGCTTGCTCCGTGATCAAGGATCATCCGTCGGTCCGGTGCGGCTGGTGGAGCGCTGCATCACCGATCCCGAGCGGCCGCACCAACGGGAGGAACGCATCACACCATTGGTCCTGCGATGACAGCCGCACCCACCACCATCAGGCTGTTCCGTTTCGCGCTACACCTCTGGATGTTGGGCTTCCTGCTCTCGGTACTTCCCGTGTTGGATGTGCTCTATATCGAGCCCCTGTCCCCGCGCTGGGTCCCGCCGGGTCCGTTCGCTCGGATCACGCATACGATCGGGGCGGCATCGATGGCGATGGCCTCGCCGGTGATGGTGGCGGTGGGCATTGTTCTGGCTCTTGTGGGGCTCTTCCGTCGCTCTGGAGTGATCGCCGCGCTGGTCCTTTGGTGGGTCCAGATCAACCTCATGGGTCAGGCGTGGTTGGCAGGAAGTGGCGGACAACAGTTGATGGCCGTGGTCCTGTTCTGGAACATCGGCCTGTCGGTTGCCGAAGGTTCCCCCGGTTCATGGCGGAACGGGTTGCGCACCTTGTCCTTCTGGATGATCCGATCACAGCTGGTGTTGGCCTATGCGGTCACTGCGGTCCACAAGCTCACCGGAGTGCTTTGGCCGAGCGGCGATGCCATTGGCGTGGTGCTCACGGATGAGGCCTTCGCGCCATCGCTCGTGGCGAACTGGCCCGTGCTCTGCCACCTGGTCACTTGGGCTGTGCTGGTCTTGCAGTGTACCATTCCGTTCGCGCTGTGGTGGCGCCGCACCCGCGTTGCATGGCTGCTCGCCGCCATGGCGTTCCACCTGGCCACGGCGATTTGGCTCGATATCCCGGAGATGGGTTTCGCTTTCTGTGTGGTGCTGCTGATCCAGCTCTCTGAGGCGGAGGGTCAGTGGATCATGAACAGGCTCGGACAGGCACGGGGCACTCCGTCATTGCCTTAGGATCGAATCCAACTTGGATGCGATGATGCTGGTCAGCTTGCGATTCCCCGCAGCGTTCAAGTGGTCGGCATCACTGAAATCATCCGTGTCGAAACGGGGATCGGCAAGAAGGTCCACGTACATGATGCGATCGGAAGGAGAGGCGAGCCCACGCGGAATACGCTGAGAGAGGGCAAGCTGTGTGGCGTGGAGGTGTCTGCGATACAACGAATGACCAGGAGGTGCGAACATGAGCACTGGGGTTCGATGCTGCTTGGCAATGCGAACAATGGCTTCCAATTCCTTCAGACTGGTTGCGAAGGTCAAGGGACTTCTGGCGTGGTGACGATCGGCGGCTTTGATACCGTCCAGTTCGAAGTCGACATTGTCCCGCGTCTTGCCCAGCACTCCTCCCCAAGGCTGCACCGTGAGGTTGTTCCTACCGTGGAACCAATTCCCATGAATGGAACGAAGAAGATCGGATGCCCGGCCGTTGAGTAGTTCCAAATGATCCTTTGCCGCTCGTCCTTGTCCGTATTGACCCATGTAGATGACGTAGTTCTTAAGCCTCCAACTTTCCTTGTCCTGGTCCATCTGCTTACCAATGGAGGCATAGGAGGTCGATAGGACGATGGCCTTCAGATGAGGTAGATGATCGATATACCGCTTCAGTAGCAGGTGGTCCAACCGGTGGTCTTGTGAAGGATGTGCGGCATTGAAACCGCGGTAACCCAGTTGTGTGGGGTCCACACCATTGTATGCATGTGAATTCCCAAGGATTAGGACCTCCACGCTGTCGCCATGGTCGAGTAATTGGTCATCGATATAGGCGTAGTTGTTCGGTATGCGACGCAGAGCGAATTCGACCAGGGCCAATAGCATCAACACGGGTAGTGCGAACCTCAGGGATCGGTGCAGGAACCAGGACATGGTCAGAACTGGAAGTAGATGAAGGTCTGCTCGGACCCGGTGTGATAAAGCACGGTGATGATGATCGTATAGTAAAGCGGCCAACGTAACACTACGGGTAGTCGTTGGTCCAACTCCGCAAGTGCATGTTGTCGTTCACGGGCGATCCACTCCGTGACCAACAAGAGCCATATGAAGGGCATTGGTCCTCTGATCAGCAGGTCCTTTAGCAGAAGTAATAGTTGACCGGGGTGCTGTAGGAGACCGCTAGGGATGGAACTCAAAATGGAGATGGCAGTGGTGATGTCCGGAGCGCGGAAGAACACCCAAGCGATATCGACAAGAATGAACGTGACGACCATTCGGGTCGCATCGATCAGGGAAGGTAGGAAACGTCCAGGAGCGACAGTGCCTGTGTGGGCCCTGTTCGACCGGGCGAGAAGCAACGGAAGGAATAACATGGCATGGAAGGCACCCCATGCGATGAAGGTGTAATTGGCACCGTGCCAGGATCCGCTCACCAGGAAGATGATGAACGTGTTCCGCACCCGTTGTAGGGTGCCGCCCCTGCTTCCACCAAGAGGTATGTAGAGGTAGTCCCGGAACCACGTGCTCAAGGAAATGTGCCATCGGCGCCAGAACTCACCGATGTCCCTGCTGAAATAGGGGTATGCGAAGTTGCGCATGAGATCGATGCCGAAGAGCCGTGCAGTTCCGATCGCGATATCACTATACCCACCGAAGTCCCCATAGATCTGGAATGCGAAGAGCACTGCACCCAGGACCAGGTCACTGGCCGAGCGGTCGTGGTGGTTCTCGAACAGCAGGTTCACCAATGGTGCGCATTGGTCCGCGATCACCACCTTCTTGAAGAACCCCCAAAGTATCTGGCGAGCGCCATCCACTGCCTGACGACGGTCGAATGTTCGGGAACGTTGGAATTGCGGTAGTAGTGCAGTACCCCGTTCGATCGGTCCTGCCACCAGTTGTGGGAAGAACATGAGGTACGCCCCGAATTCCATCGGGTCCTTCGTGGGTTGGAGATCACCCCGCTTCACATCGATGGTGTAGCTCAGGCTCTGGAACGTGTAGAAGCTGATGCCGACGGGAAGCACGATACCGAGCGTTCGTGCATCGAAGGACATGCCGAGCAGGGAGAACGCGTCGATGAACGACAGAACGAAGAAATCGTAGTATTTGAAGAAACCCAGCATGCCCAGGTTCCCGACCAAGCTGACGCCCATCCAGAACCGACGCCATGGCATGGTCCGACTTCGAGCGAGAAGTTGTGCCGCGAAGAAATCCAGCGATCCATTGACGATCACCAAGCCGAGAAAACGCCAGTCCCACCAGCCGTAGAAGAACAGGCTCGAAGCTAGAAGCCAGACATTCCCGCGCTGGTAAGAGGTGCGCTCCAGTAACCAGAACACACCGAACACGATCGGCAGGAACAGAGCGAACTCAATGGAGTTGAATAGCATCGTTAGCGCGACCTGAACGGGTCCTCGAAGGAACGAAATGCGAGCTTAGCGTACGTGTCGGTGATGTTCAAAGGCGATCATACGATGCTGGCAACGGCTCACCAAGAACAGAAAACGCGAACCCTTCGGTTCTGTCAGGTCACCTTGTACGATCCCTACCCAACCGCACCGCTCCCCCCGCCACGATGGCATGCTGGATGAACCCGAAGTGCTGAAAGGCATGGTCCTCCGCTCGGCCGGTGGTGAGCACGTGCGGCAGGGTGATGTACCCGGTACGGACCATGTTCCGCACGAAGAAGTGCTTCAAGAAGGTGACGTGGAAGCCCGCTTGGATACCCGCACCGGCCCCGGCGACGTTGAACCGATTGTTCAGCCCATCACCGAACACGCGTACATCGCTGCGCGCGATGACGGGTCCCGCATGCACACCGAGGTAGGCGCGCAGGTCGGAACGTTGAGCAGAACCGGTCCAGAGTGTGTGGTAATGGTCCAGGTCCACGCTCAACAGGTTGAGCCCATCGGTGTGCTCGTAGCGGAGCACGTTCGTATCGAGTACCAGCGTTGGGGTCGCTGTGCGCTCCCACTTCGTGGAAAGCTCACCGGTCCAGGCCACCTCCTGGTCCTGCACCATCACGTACTTCATATGGTCCAAGCCCAGCGAGATCGACCAGTTCTCCTTGAACTGCCAGCCGATGCGGTAGTTGTACTGCGGATACCAGATGTACTTGGGGTTGAAATAGGTGTCGAAGGCGAATCGGTGCGGCCGATCGGTGGCCTTCACGTCCTTAAGTGTCAAACTGTATCCGGGGCCTTCCAAGTGGATATCACTGGTGGTGAACGCGCTCCGGTTGTAGCCCCACGCCAGGAAGAGCCGACCCCGGTGTTCCATCCGGGCCTGCGCCATGGAGGTGAGCAAGCTCAACGCCAGGCAAGCCGACATCAACGGGCGTGCGAGCAAGCCTAAGGGCATGGTTCAAACCGTTGGGGAGGATCCTGCTGCTGCACGTGGGATACGATCCAGGATGTTCAAGGCCATTTCCGGGGGAGCGGTGAGCTTGCGGGTGCGGGTGTTCATCCAAGCGCCTTCGACGATCAATAAGGCGCAGTGTGTGCCATCCTCCTTGGTGAAGGTATGTGCGAAGGAGAACCGTGACCGGTCGGCGCTGATGGAACGGATCTCCAGGTCCACGAACACCGTGTCATGCAGGCCGATCTCACGACGGAACGTGCATTCCTCGCGGAACAGGACCGGCCCGAATTCATGCGCGCGCATCACCTCCATGGTCAACCCGAACTCCGCAAGCACATCCATGCGCTGCTGGGCACACAGGTCGTAGAACACCGAGTGCCGCAGGTGGAAGTTGGCATCGATGTCAGACCAACGCAGGTTCAGTTTGGTGCGATGCCCGTTGCTCATGATCCAGGATACAGCGACCGCAGCCGCATCATGCCGTTCACCTGGAACCGGATGCGGTCCAGTTCGGCCTTGTCGTCCTTATGCATCAGAGCGGCGTCGATCAGTTGGACGATCTGGGCGCATTCGGCCTCCTTCAACCCGCGTGTGGTGGTCGCGGCGGTACCGATCCGGATGCCACTGGTCACGAAGGGGCTCTGCGTATCGAAGGGCACCATGTTCTTGTTCACGGTGATGTCCGCGATGCCCAGGACCCGTTCCGCTTCCTTGCCGGTGATGTCCTTGTTGCGAAGGTCGATCAGCATGGAATGGTTGTCCGTTCCTCCGCTGATGATGTGGTACCCCTTCTCGGTGAACGCTTTGGCCATGGCTTGGGCGTTCAGGATGACCTGTTGGCCGTAGTGCTTGAAGGAGGGTGCGAGCGCTTCGCCGAACGCCACGGCCTTGGCTGCGATGACGTGCTCCAAGGGACCGCCCTGGGTGCCTGGGAACACCGCACTGTCCATGATGGCGCTCAACATACGCACCTCGCCCTTGGGCGTGGTGAGGCCCCACGGGTTGGGCATGTCCTGGCCCATCATGATCAAGCCGCCACGGGGACCGCGCAGGGTCTTGTGGGTGGTGGTGGTCACCACGTGGCAATGGGGCAGGGGGTCGTTCAGCAGTTTGGCGGCGATGAGGCCCGCAGGGTGGCTCACGTCGGCCAAGAGGATGGCGCCCACCTCATCGGCGATCGCCCTGAACCCGGCATAGTCCCAGTCGCGGCTGTAGGCGCTGGCACCGCAAATGATCATCTTCGGCCGCTCCTTGCGCGCCATCTCCGCCACATCCTCCAGATGAACCCGGCCCGGTCTCCTGGCGCACGCCATAGAAGGTGGGGCGGTAGAGCTTACCGCTGAAGTTCACCGGACTGCCATGGGTCAGGTGCCCCCCATGGCTGAGGTCGAATCCAAGAATGGTATCGCCGGGTTTGAGGCAGGCCAGCATCACCGCGGCATTGGCTTGGGCGCCACTGTGCGGCTGCACGTTGGCCCACGCTGCGCCGAAGAGGCGCTTCACCCGATCGATGGCCAGGTTCTCCACCTGGTCCACGAATTCACAGCCCCCGTAATACCGCTTGGCAGGAAGCCCTTCGGCGTACTTGTTGGTGAGCACCGATCCCATGGCGGCCAGCACTTGTTCGCTCACGTAGTTCTCACTGGCGATGAGTTCCAGACCCTTGGTCTGACGCCATTTCTCCTGCTCGATCAGGTTGAAGATCTCGGTATCGGGGTGCATGACCTGGGCCCACGCATCGGAGCGGGGTTGCCAAAGGTAGCCGGTGGCCGTTATCCCACAGGACGGACCCGAAGCCGCAAGGCTACCCAAAGGACGACCAGGACCACCGGGTATTGCAGGGCGTGCAGGAGCTTCACGGAAACGGCCTCCAAGGCGGGAACCGCGGTAAGGTGCAACATCAGGGCCAGTCCGGCGACAGCAAGGAACAGCAGGGTGATCACGCGCAGGTACCGATGATCACCGACCAGCACACGTGCAGTGAGGATGGCCAGCGTCCACATCGCTGCGATGAAGGCCACCGCCAGCCCCCATTTCCAGCGAAGCAACGCGTCCAGGTCCATCCCACCCGTCCAACGTTGGAACACGGAGTGTGCATACGAGAAGGCGCTCCTGCGCGCGAGGTGGTCGATCTGGTAGTTGAGGTTCAAGAAGAGGAACTCACGGGCAGCGCCCAGCAACAGGGAGACCGGGATCAGGAATACGAGCAGGGTGCGGTGACTGCGCATCGGACCGGGTTCAAACGGTGACCGGACGGGTAGGTCCAGCGAACCGGGTCACCCAGATCCACCACAGCAGGAACACCCAACCATAGACGATCACATAGAAGGTGTAATCGTGGTTGAAGTTCAGCAGCTCGTAGTCGATGGTGACGATGATGCAGAGCGCTGCGATGCGGAGCACATTGATCACGTGGATGGTCAGGAGACCGAAGGCGATGAACCAGGCCTTGTGTCGCCAGGGACCCGGATAGGCCAGCAGGAAGAGGGTGAAGACCGCGAAGAGCCCCACGCCGTTGCACGGATCACCGATCCATAACAAGTGCCCGCCTTGGACCCCGATGGTCCGGATCTGCTCTGCATTGAGCGGTTCCTGTAGAAGTTCATAACCCAACACCTCGAGTAGGCCTCCACTCACCCGGATCAGGTTGTCGATCACAGCGCGGTCGAGCACGCCCCAAGGATGCAACCAGAGTTCATAGGCCAGGTACCAGAGCAAGTATCCGATGGCTCCCACGACCAGGAAGCGTACCACGGGATCCCGCTTCACCACCGAAGCGGTGAAGGGTGTGGACATCAGTTGGTGCGCTTGGCGGAACGACGCAACTCCAAGGCCTTCTTACCCCCGAAGAGCGCGCCAGCGGCGATCAGTGCGGAAAGCCCGCCATCGATGGGGATACAGGGAGGAGGCCAGCACGGGGGAGGACCGTCCAGGGGTTGTGCCATCAGCGCGCTCGCGAACGGGATCGCGATCAGCAGGAACGTGATGGTGATACGCAACGAATTGTTCATGGTCCTTGTCAGCGGGTCCAAATGTAGGCGGATCCGGCGAACAATGCCAGTGAAGCTAGCACAGAGTTTTCAACGCCCTTGTGCACCGGGCGCTGTACCCCTCAGGGCGCGGCCCGGACAGCTATATTTGCCGTCCCTCCGTCGGGAGGCATGCCTCGTTCGTCGGATCACCCGTGGGCGGGGCCGCACACGCATGGCAGCTCCCAAACCCCAGCAGCGAGGCAGCATCATCGATGCCAAGGACCTTCGCTATTTCCTCCGCATCGCCTCGAAGAACTGGTACTTCGTGGTGGTGGCCCTGCTGCTCTCCTTGGTCCTGTCGTACCTGTACACCTATAAACTGCCGAACATCTACGGCGCCACCACCCAACTCTTGCTGAAGGACCGGGAAGCCTATGACTACCAGTCCCAGGTGTACAAGAGCCTCGGATATGCCGGTGTCTATGGCGACCTGGTGAACCAGAAGCGGGTGCTCACGTCCTATGACCTGGTGGACGAGACCCTGGACCGCTTGGACTTCGAGGTGTCCTATTACATCGTTGGCCGGTTCAAGACCTCCCAGGTGCATGGCACCCTGCCCTTCACCGTCAAGATGGAGCTGCTCAAGCCGGAGCTCCACGAACGCATCTTCGACCTGAAGATCGTCGATAAGGACACCTATGAACTCAGCTTCGAATACAACGGGGAGCTCCAGAAACGGTCCCACCGGTTCGATGAGGAGGTGAAGGACCTGCTGTACATCCTCACCGTACAGCGGACACCGTGGATGACCGAGGCCAACATGGGCAATGTGGCGGGCACCGATTACCAGTTCGTGCGCCACACCCGGGAGCGGCTGGTGGGGCGTTACAAGGCGCGGATCGATGTGGAGAACCAGGACTTCACCACCATCCTGGGGATCAACGTGGAGGACGAGGTGGAGGTCCGGGCCAAGATGTTCCTGGACACCCTCTCGAAGGTCTACATCGACTACACCCTGCAAAGCGAGTTCGATATCAACGAGAACACGGTCAACTACATCGACAAGCAGTTGGAGGAGGTCACCGTCATCCTGGCCCGGCACGAGGACGAACTGCAGCAATACAAGGAGAACAAGGACATCCTGGACATGACCCGGGAGGAGAACCTCTTCTTCAACGAAATGGTGGGTTATGAGCACAAGGTGCGCGCGGAGGAACTCCGCATCCAATCCTTCCAAGCATTGGAAAAGTACCTCTTGGGTTCCGGGGAGGAGACCTTGCTACCACCGGCCATCTTCATTGCCGACGATGAGTTCATCCGAACATCCTTGGAGCAGATGTACACCCAGCAGATGGAGCGAAATTCCATGCTCTATGAGGGTAAACCGATCCACTCCGCGATCCAGCTGTTGGACTCCACCTTGCAACTGAACAAGCTGAACCTGCTCACCTACCTACGCAACTCGCGGGAAGCGGTGGAAGGCCGCATCCGTGACCTCCAAGGTCAGATCAACGATTACGAGGGCATGATCCGCAAGTTGCCCAAGAGCCAACGGGACATCCTCAACATCCAACGCCGCCTGCAGGTGAACGAGAAGATGTACCTCTTCTTGCTGGAGAAGCGGGCCAGCACGGTGATCTCCCGCGCCGGTATCGTCCCTCAGACCAAGGTCATTGAGACCGCCCGAAGCCTGGGCGTGGTGCGGCCGGACAAGGCCAAGGTGGTCTACACCTTCCTGTTGGGCGGTCTGTTGGTGGCGGCCGTGGTCATCTTCATCCGCATCATGTTCTACGACCGCATCGAGAACGCCGACGAGTTGAAGGAGCTGACCATCCTGCCCATTTACGGGGAGATCATCGCCAGTGAGAAGGCCGAGGACAACTACGTGGTGGTGGATAGCGACCCGAAGGCCGCCATCACGGAGAGCTTCCGGACCGTGCGGACCAACTTGGAGTACGTACCCAGTCCGGAGGGCCTGGGCAAGGTGGTGATGGTGACCAGCTACCGGCCCAATGAGGGCAAGACCTTCTGCTCGGTGAACCTGAGCGCCATCCTGGCCAAGGCGGGCAAGCGGGTATTGCTGCTGGAGTTCGACCTGCACAAGCCCAAGGTGGCCACCGGTCTGGGGATGCACAGTGAGGTGGGCCTGAGCAACGTGCTGATCGGGAAGTTGCCCTGGCGCCAAGTGGTGCTGCCCACCCAGTTCGAACACTTCTCCGTCATCCTGGCCGGGCCCACACCACCCAATGCCTCCGAACTGGTGCTGAGCAAGCACCTCGAGCAGATCTTCATGGATGCGCGGGCTGAATATGATTATGTGATCGTGGACACGCCCCCGGTCGGCCTCATCACGGATGCCTTGTTGATGATGCGGTACGTGGATGCCACCCTGTTCGTGGTGAATACCCGGTTCGCCAGCAAGGACCATGTGAACAACGCGCTGGACCTGCTCCAACAGAACAAGGGTAGCAACATCGGCTTCATCCTGAACGGGGTGCGGATGAAGAAGAGCAAGTACTACTACAACACCAACTACGGCTACGGCTACCGCTACGCCTACGGCTATGGCAGCGGTTATGGATACGGCTATGGCTACGGCAAGCGCTCCAGGGCGGGCGAGAACGAGGGACGCAAGAAGGATACCAGCGCCTGAGCCTACTGTACCATGAGCACCGCGGATCGTACATCCCTGCCCACTGTGGTCTATACACCGCAGGCCATCCTGCTCGACCCCCGCACCCTCATCAAGGAGATGGGGCGCGATCTGATGAAGGGGAGGGACCTGGCCTGGCGGTTGGCCGTACGCGACATCAGCGCCCAGTACCGGGCCTCCTTCCTGAGCTACCTCTGGGCCTTCATCACCCCGCTGGTCACCACGCTGATGTGGGTGTTCATGAGCATGGCAGGCGTGGTCAAGGTGGCCGTCACGGATATGCCCTATCCCGTGTTCGTGTTCACGGGAACCATGCTCTGGCAGATCCTCACTGAAGCGATCACCGCACCACAGAACCAGGTCACCGCCTCGCAAAGCATGGTGGTGAAACTGAACTTCCCACGCGAAGCACTGATCATGGCCGGCATCCTGAAGGTGCTCTTCAGCGTGTTGGTCAAAACGGCGATCCTCGTACCGGTCGTGTTGTTGTTCGGCATCACACCGGACGTCCACTTGCTGCTCTTCCCATTGGCACTATTGGCCCTGGTCGTGGTGGGCACGTCCATCGGATTGTTGCTTGTTCCCGTCGGAACGTTGTACACCGATGTGGGGCGCATCGTGCCGATGGCCACCCAGTTCCTGATGTACTTGACCCCCGTGGTGTACGCCCTGCCCAAGAGCGGTACGATGGCAACACTGCTTCAACTGAACCCGCTTACCTCACTCATCGTGACCGGGCGGGCCTGGTTGACCGGATCGGCGAGCCTGATGGTCCCCAGTTCCTGCTCGTGCTGGGAGCCTGGTGGTGATGCTCGTGCTGGGCTGGGTACTTTTCCGATTGGCCATGACCGTCCTGGTCGAACGAATGGGTTCTTGATCGACCATGAGTAGGGAAGAGCTCATACGGGTGGAGGGGGTTTCCAAGAAGTACTGCACGGACCTGCGCCGGTCCCTGCGTTACGGCATGGAGGACCTGATCGGTGAAGTACGCGGCAAGCCACGTGGCAGTGAACTGCGGGAGAAGGAATTCTGGGCGGTGCGCAACGTGGACCTGGTGGTCCGCCGGGGCGAGTGCTTGGGCCTCATCGGCCACAATGGCGCGGGGAAGACCACGCTGCTGCGCATGCTCAATGGACTGGTGAAACCGGATACGGGGCGCATCGAGATCCGTGGGCGTGTAGGAGCGCTCATCGCGTTGGGCGCTGGCTTCAATCCCATCCTCACCGGCCGGGAGAACATCTACGTCAACGCATCGGTACTCGGTATGCGCCGTGCCGATGTGGAGGCGCGCATCGAGGAGGTCATCGAGTTCTCCGAGATCAGGGCCTTCATCGACACACCGGTGCGCAATTACAGTTCGGGCATGACCGTGCGGCTGGGCTTCTCCGTGGCCGCGCTGATGCTGGAGCCTGACATTCTTTTCCTGGACGAGGTGTTGGCCGTGGGTGACATGGCCTTCACCCTGAAATGCCTCAACCTGATGCGTTCCATCATGGACCGCACAGCGTGCGTCTTCGTCTCGCACAACATGCCCCTTGTCTCCAGTTTCTGTACACACGTGCACATGATGCACCGCGGGCAGTTGGTCTCGCAGGTGGGCGAGCCCATGGAGGAGGTCATCGCCCGCTATGTGGCCCTGGCGCCCGCGCTGCGCACCGTGTTCGGCGAAGGGGCCGAGGTGGAGGCGCGCATCCTTTCCGATGCGGTGCGCGTGGACGCTGACGGCAGGGTGCATGTGGCCCAAGGGACCGTCCTCGACCTGGAGGTCGACCTGACGGTGAAGGAGCCGGTGACCCTTCAGTTCGTCCTGCAGACCCAAGGTACGATACCCCTCGTGCATTTCGCTGTGGAGGAGGCCGGTGAGGACCGGGTATTTGCTGCGGGCACCCACCGGTTCGTGCTGCCGCTGGGTCCAGCTGATTTCAACTCCGGGCGCTATGGCCTGCTCGCTACCGTGCGCCGTAAGAGCGACCGCACGGTGATCCATCGCAAGGAAGGCTTGATCGAGTTGGTGGTCACCTCCAACAAGGTCTCTTGGGCGCACATCATGAAGCGGGTATCCATCGCCGAGAACGGAGTGACCCATACCCCACTACCCTGATCCCGGATGACCTTGATCGATACGCTCATCGGAAGAGGACGCACCATGCTGCGGGCGATCGGCATCGGCCATCGCCCCAAGGTGTTCTGCATCTCGTTCCAACGCACAGGCACTACGTCTGTCGGAAAATTCTTCGCCGATCACGGTCATTTGGTGGCGACCTGGCATGTCTCTCGGGCCAACGAATGGAGCTTGGCCTGGATGGAAGGGGACCATGAACGCATTTTCCGGTCCCGGGATTTCAACCGCTATCAGGTCTTTGAGGATGACCCCTGGTGGATCAGCGATTTCTACAAGGTCCTATTCCATCGTTTTCCTGATGCACGCTTCGTGATTCTGGAACGCGATGCCGATCGCTGGTTCGATTCCATGGTCTCACATTCCAAAGGCCACACGCTGGGG
>JADKCV010000022.1 GCA_016718655.1 Flavobacteriales bacterium
GTGGTTTTACCCTACCAAATGGTGGAATAGTACCCACTGCCATGGTCTGCATGACGCGGAAATAAACCATAGAGGCACAACCGAGTAGTTAGCAGCCAATAAGTATGAAACGTTCACTCATAGTCAGTGCACTTCTTCTGCTTCTACAAGGATGCTATTTCGGTCATAATCCATCCGTTTATAACAAGGATCTACCAGGTGGACTTCGCCTCGACGCAATGTTCCATATGGAAGAGATGGCTTTATACAAGAAATGCAGTTCTGGTGCTATTATCAATAGTTCTATCACCAAAATTGGCTGGACTGATGATTTTGTCATTGCTCAATCGCACCCATATCCTCATAGCATGCCCGACTGATACAATAGGATCTCGGATACTCTTTAGGAGAAATAAAGGACTCGTGGACATAGCTCTACTTTTGTTCCACTATAGACAAGATGTTTGGAACAATTGTAGCGGAAATGCATCTTCGGTATCCTTACGTAGAGACAAAATCAGACTCAACGACCTCTGACTATAGAGTGCTTCCACGGTGGTACATCGTTGACATAGATAAGGAGTGTAGCGTATTCAAAACTTATTCTTATAATGAGTTTATGGATAAACGTCAATCCATGGGCGTTCCTAATAATATAAAGATTGAAGAAAACAATTTCGCCACATAAGTAAAGAAACTGCTAACATGTTTCTTGCCGCAAGCCGCCCTCGTCCCGGTGCCAACTCCCGTTGAAGCATGATAACTTCGTCCAGGAACAAGATCACGAAAGGCGGCCTGCGGCAAGCGCAGGCCCGTTTTCGGTCATTCATTAACTAAGAACAATATAAAAAATGAGATTTTTAGTTTTTATCATTTCTTCACTCACGACACTAACTCTTTTGGGACAACATGCGACCGATGACAATCTTGTATTCTGGAATTCTGCAAGAAAATTGACCGTTGATGACTTCGGAATTAAAACAATGGACAATGAAACCAACTCGTCTTTTGCACAGTTCTCGGTTGACTATCAAGTAAGTGGATTTGACTTTATGACAAAGAACTTTAATAAAAAGGTTCGAAACTATTTGATCAGATCAGCATCGACAATAGATACAACCTCTGACGTCACAGCTTCACTTAGGTATCAGCAGACACTATTTGATATCTGTGAAATCTATACGCGGCAATTCCGAAAAGCTCTAAAGGAGAACAGAAAGAAAATTGCATCAGGGACACAATTTATTGACGGACTGAACCAAAAAGCCATGACGGACTTCTCGAACAGACGAGTTCAATACGACAGGGACTCAAACTTCGGGACGATCAAGGAGAAACAGATCGAATGGGAGGATCTGATCAAAAAGGAATTGAATGAATTGAATGAGTTTGCAAACGAGTAATGGTTGAAAGAACGACCGCTAACAGTATGTTGCTGCAATGGTTCCGTGACGAGTTGGTTTAAAGTTAAAACCTGCGCCGGGTCTCCTGCAAGGGACCCTGCGCTTGCACCCAACGCGCTTTTCAAGCCTTGACAGCGGCCAGCGTATCACCAATGAATTTAGTGTGTAACCGCTAGGTCACCCAGCCACGCTAGGCGAGTTCGTGCCTCAGGAGACCCCTTGGAGGTCCAAGAACGCCCTATGACTTGGGAGATAGCCCGAATTGGTTGACCCTTTGCTCGCCCGCTGCGATCAACATCCACAGCACAAAGAAGGGGACGAAGAACCACCACCACGGCTTGCCAAGATCATGGCAGCGCTTGACTCCTTGTGCCAAGAATAACCACGTAACTGGCAACGCGATCAGGCCGACATGGTAAGGCGGCAACTTCGGTGCGAAAGCGATCCCCACTACCAGCGAGATCGCGAACAGGATCACGACACTGATCACAAGTTCAAGTCTTCGAGTTCGTCCTTGGAACGAGAACGGCTTGCGGTACATGACACTACCCCACCTTCACCAGAAAGTAGTTCTTCTTCCCGCGTTGCAGCAGGATGAAGCGTCCGCCCAAGCGATCAGCTTCGCTCACCATACGCTGCTCATCCACCTTCACCTTGTTCACGCTGATGCTGCCCTCCTTCAAGGCACGCTTCGCCTCACCCTTGCTGGGCAGGAAGCCGGTATGATCGGTGAGCAGGTCGATGATGGAAGTGCCGGAATCCAGCGCACTGCGCGCCACATCGGCTTGCGGAACGCCTTCGAACACGTCTTCCCATTGTTGTGCCGTGAGACCGGATAGGCCATCGGCGCTGTTGCCAAAGAGCACCTCACTGGCGGCGATGGCACCTGTGAGCTCCTGTTCGCCATGCACCCGTCGCGTGATCTCGGCGGCCAGCTCCTTCTGCAGGTTGCGCTTGTGCGGTGCCACTGCGTGATCGGTGATCAGCGCCTCCAACTCCGCTTGGCCGCGAGTGCTGAAGATCCGCAAGAAACGTGGCGTGTCATCATCACTTGCATTCAACCAGAACTGGTAGAACTTGTAGGGTGAGGTACGTTGCGCGTCCAACCAGATGTTGCCGCCCTCGCTCTTGCCGAATTTGGTGCCATCGGCCTTGGTGAGCAAGGGAGTGGTGACCGCATAGGCTTCGCCCCCTCCCATCCGACGGATGAGTTCCGTGCCCGTTGTGATGTTGCCCCATTGATCACTACCACCCATCTGTAGCGTACAACCCAAGGTCCTGTTCAAGTGGACGTAGTCATAGCCTTGCACCAGCTGATAGGAGAACTCCGTGAAGCTGATGCCCGTCTCCAAGCGGTTCTTCACGCTGTCCTTGGCCATCATGTAGTTGACGGTGATGTGCTTGCCCACCTCGCGGATGAAGTGGAGGAAGCCCATGTCCTTGAACCAGTCGTAGTTGTTGACCAGCTGTGCCGGATTGGTGGGGTGTTCGAAATCCAGGAAGCGCTGCAGCTGGGCCTTGATGCAGGCCACGTTGTGGCGCAGGGCCTCCTCATCGAGCAGGTTGCGCTCGCTGCTCTTTCCGCTGGGGTCGCCCACCATGCCGGTGGCGCCACCCACCAGGGCCACGGCGCGGTGCCCCGAGCGTTGGAAGTGCGTGAGGAACATGATCTGCACCAGGTTGCCCACGTGCAGGGAATCGGCGGTGGGATCGAAGCCGATGTAGCCGCGCTGCGGACCTTTCGCCAGGTGTTCCTCCACGCCGGGGGTGCTGTCCTGCAGCATACCGCGCCAGCGCAGTTCGTCGATGAAGCCGTTCGCCATGATGATGAGCGCTGGCCGGGACCACATGGGTCGAGTTCCGGTCACAGCGGCGGCAAAGATAGCCGGGCGGTGAGGCGGTGCGGAGTACCTTGCGCACCTTGGATCGAGCGAACGCGACATGCAATTGATCACTGGTGGAACCGGGATAGTGGGTATCCACCTGTTACACCTGCTCACGTCCTGCGGGCACTCGGTACGTGCCTTGGTGCGGCCTGGTTCGGATCGCCGGATCGTGGAACGCGTGTTCCGTCATTACTCCACGGACCCCAATGAATTGCTTGCTCGGATCACCTGGGTGGAAGGCGACCTGCACGACATGTCGTCCTTGGAGGACGCCATGGTCGGCGTGGAACGGGTCTACCATGCCGCTGCGCTGGTATCGTTCGATCCGCGCGAGCTGCGGGAACTGCGCCGGACCAACATCGAGGGCACTGCCAATGTGGTGAACGCGGCACTGAACGCCGGTGTGAGCCGCCTCTGCCACGTGAGCTCCACGGCCAGTATGGGTCGGGCAGTGGCTGGAGTACCGGTGGATGAATCGTTGCCATGGGTCGAGGATCGAACCACCTCACCCTATGCGCTCAGCAAATACGAATCGGAACTGGAGGTGCAGCGTGGCATCGCCGAAGGCTTGGATGCGGTGATCGCCAACCCGAGCGTTGTCATCGGCCCCGGTTCACCAGGCCGCAGTTCCATGACCCTCGCCGAACGGCTACACCGCGGCACACGCTTCCATCCCACGGGCAGTAACGGGTTCGTGGATGCACGCGATGTGGCGCAAGCGCTCGTGCTGCTGATGGAGCAAGGCGCCACGGGCGAACGTCACTTGATCGTAGGCGGTAACCACAGCTACGCGGAGCTCTTCGGTATGCACGCCACGGCGTACGGACGACCGCCATCTTCACGACCACTGTGGCCCTGGGTCCTGGCCTTGGCTTGGCGGTTCGAACGGTTGCGTACCGCCATCACACGTCAGCGACCCATGATCACCCGGCATACCGTGCACAGTTCCATGGGCCAGCGGGCATACGACTCCGGTCGGATCAAGGCCCTGGGGATGCGTTTCCGTCCGGTGCAGGAGGCGGTGGACAATGTGGCCCGCTTCCTCAAGGCTGCGGATCGACCGCAGTAGGTGATCGGTCCTTACGCCTGGTCAGTTCCGTGATGACATCCTCGTAGATGGCTGTCATCTCCTCGTGCCGGGCACCGTAGTAGGCCAAACTGGTCCGGAACTCCTCCTTGGTGACACCGTTGCGCGCGAACACCTCCTCGGCATAGCGGTCGGAGGGGATCGTGCCGATCGGCTCCACGACCAATTCATGGTTGATGCGGGCCTCCACGAGCTGCAGGTCACAGAGCACCGCAGTGAACGGTTCTCGTGCCAGCACTTCCGGAGGTCGCATGGAACCCTGTTCGCATGCGATCAATGCGATGGATAGGATCAGTGCCGACAGGGTCCTCATCGGTCGAAGCGCAAACGTTCACCCCGGACGGACCCATCCACGCGTCCTTCCACAAAGACCGCCTGGCCATTCACCCAAGTGCGAAGAACACGGGAACGGAAGGTGTGTCCTTCGAAGGGTGACCAACCACACTTCGACAACACATTGCCGCGGTCCACGGTCCATGGTGCATCGAGGTCGACAAGCACCAGATCAGCGTGGTATCCTTCCCGGATGTATCCCCTTCCTTCCACTTGGAAGAGGCGGGCCGGTGCATGGGACAACTTGTCCACCACCTGATGCAGGGTGAACACACCCTGGTGCATGAGATCCAACATGGCCACGAGGGAATGTTGGACCAGTGGGCCACCGGATGGGCACTGGGCATAAGGCCGTCCCTTCTCCTCCAACGTGTGCGGAGCATGGTCCGTGGCCACCACGTCGATGCGGTCGTCCACCACGGCCTGCCGGATGGCGGCGCGGTCGGAGGCGTTCTTCACCGCAGGATTCCACTTGATCAGGGATCCTTTGCTCGCATGATCCTCAGCTGTGAACCATAGGTGATGGATGCACGCCTCCGCGGTGATCCGCTTGTTCTGGACCGGTCCGGGATCGAAGAGCTCGAGTTCCCGTTCCGTGCTGATATGCAGGACGTGAAGGCGGGTCCCATGTTCGCGCGCCCTTGCCACAGCGCGGGAGCTGCTGAGGTAGCAGGCCTCGGCATCACGGATCACCGGGTGCTGATCCACCGGGATGTCCGCTCCCCACCGTGCCTCCGCCTTTGCCATATTGCTACGGATGGTCTTCTCATCCTCGGCATGAACGGCAAGGATCATATGGGCGCGTCGGAACAATTCATCCAACGTGTGTTCATCGTTCACCAGCATGTTACCGGTACTGGAACCCAGGAAAGCCTTCAGACCACAAACCGTTCGTGGGTCGGTGCGAAGTACTTCATCGAGGTTGTCATTCCCCACTCCCATGTAGAAGGAGTAGTTGACCAACGATGACGCCGCTCCCATTCGATACTTATCCTCGAGCAGCTCCTGGGTGAGCGTATTGGGCACCGTGTTGGGCATTTCCATGAAACTGGTGACCCCACCTGCTGCTGCTGCTGCGCTAGCGTGTGCGATATCCTCCTTGTGCGTCGATCCGGGTTCACGGAAATGCACTTGATCATCGATCACCCCGGGGAACAGGTATCGGCCGCGCGCATCCACTTCGTGGGTGTTGTTGGAACCGATGCCTTCCGTGGCGATGCGTTCGATGCGGCCATTGCGCACCAGCACATCGGCCTGGAGTTCGACCCCTTCATTCACGAGGATGCAATCGCGGATCAGGACGTTGTTCATGGCTTGCGGATACGCAGTCGCATCTTCAGCACGCCGAGGAAGGCCTCGTGGAAGATGTTCATGCTCATCTTGCTCTGCCCCTTCTCGCGATCCTTGAACGTGATCGGCACTTCCACGATGCGGAAGCCATGGAGGGTCACACGATACTTCATCTCCACCTGGAACGCATATCCGATGAACTTGATCTCATCCAATGGGATCCCCTGGAGCACTTCCTTGCGGTAACAAACGAAACCGGCCGTGGTGTCCCTTACGCCGAGCCAAAGCACGGTGCGCACGTAAAGCGAGGCACAATAGCTCAGCAACACACGGTTCCAGGACCAGTTCGACACACGACCACCCTTGACATAGCGTGAACCTACGGACATCCCGACCCCATCCGCCCTGCAAGCGTCGAATAGCCGTACCAGGTCATCCGGGTCGTGGGAGAAGTCGGCATCCATCTCGAACACAAAGGCGTAGTTGCGAGCGATGGCCCACTTGAATCCTGCGATGTACGCTGTGCCCAATCCAAGCTTTCCGCTGCGTTCCATGACGTGGACGCGTTCCGGCTCACGGGCCATGAACTCCTTCACGATCAGGGCGGTACCATCCGGTGATCCGTCATCCACCACCAACACATGGAAGGCGGGTTCCAGACGGAGCACATGGGACAGCATGTCCGCGATGTTCTCCCGTTCGTTGAAAGTGGGTATGATGACCAGACGTTCGGGCACGTGGACCTCGCTGTGGGGCGGCCAAAGATAATCGGGGCATGCTCAGGCATTGCCCGAACCCTCAACGATTTAACACAGGGGGAACACCGGGCTGGGCAAGGGAAATCATACCTTCGCGGCCCCAACGCCCACGAGCACGTGCACCACGTCCGAACAACCCGCCACACCAACCCTTCTCCGGGTTCGGGACGGTGATCCGGATACAGGCATGTTCTGCGCACCCCTTGAGCCCATGACCCTTCGCACCCTGTCCTTGTTCGACCAACGCGCACGTGAGTCCCAGCTTCGGTACATCACTTCAGCGTTCGCCCTGTTCGGCAGCTTGTTCCTGGCCGCTCAAGTGGACAGTACCACCATCGAGCGCCCGGACACCTTACGGCGGAACGAACCTCAACTCCCGGTCTTCACCATCACGGCGGACGATCTTGACAGCGAACTCGGTAGTCAGGACATATCGGGGATCCTGCAATCCTCGCGGGATGTGTTCACGAACACAGCTGGCTTCACCTTCGGACAAGCGCGCTTCCGCATACGGGGCTTCGACTCGGAGAACATGTTGGTGAGCATCAACGGTGTGTTGATGAACGATCTGGAGACGGGGTGGGCCAGCTGGAGCAATTGGGCAGGCCTTAACGACATCACGCGTTGGAACCAGGTACGGGCCGGTGTGAACCCCTCGCGTTACAACTTCGGAGGCATCGGTGGATACACCGAGATGAACGTACAACCCAGTGCCTTGCGCAAAGGCCTGCGGGTGTCCTACGCATCCACCAACCGGGCCTACCGCAACCGCATCATGGCCACCTACAACACCGGTATGCAGAAGAACGGATGGGCGTTCAGCATCTCCGGTTCGAAGCGATGGGCCGAGGAGGGTTACGTGGATGGCACCTCCTTCAATGCCTATGCCTACTTCGTGGGTGCCGAGAAGAAGTTCAACGAGCAACACAGTGTCAGCCTCAGCGCTTTCGGTGCACCCATCATCCAAGGTCGGCAAGGATTGGCCATCCAAGAGGCATTCGACCTGGTGGGCAGCAACTACTACAACCCGAACTGGGGCTACCAGGATGGTGAGAAGCGCAACGCCCGCATGAGCTTCGACCACAAGCCGATGATCATGGCCACGCACGTGTACACTCCCAAGGCGAAGGCGAAGCTGACCTCCTCGCTGTTCTACACCTTCGGCCGGGATGGGCTCACCAACTTGAACTGGTTCGACGCCAAGGACCCGCGACCGGACTACTACCGCTATCTGCCGAGCTACTTCACCGAGCAGAACCCTTCCATCGCGACCGAGTTCACCAATGCTTGGCAGACCGATGAGAACGCACGGCAGATCGATTGGGACCAGCTCTACTTCGCCAACAGCAAGAACCTGTTCTCTCTGGATAACGCCAACGGATCAGGGTCAACGCTCACCGGCTTGCGGAGCAAGTATATCGTTGAGGAACAGCGTGCGGATCCCACCCGGATCGGGATCAACAGTGTCTATACCATCGAACTGGAGGATGGCTCACATTTCACATTGGGAGGTAGCTTCCACAAGCAGAAGACGCACTACTTCAAGACGGTTGAGGACCTGCTTGGCGGCGAATTCTGGGTGGACATCGACCAGTTCGCCGACCGCGACTTCAACGACCCCAACATCTCGCAGAACGATCTGAGCACGCCCAACCGGGTGGTGCGCGAAGGCGACCTGTTCGGCTACGATTACGACATCCACACCCGGATGGTCAACGTGTTCTCCCAGTACGAACGGAAGTTCGAGAAGGTTGACGTGTACGCTGGTATGGACCTCAGCCAAACCTCCTTCTGGCGCGACAGTCGCTTCCAGAACGGACGTTTCCCGGACAACTCCGCTGGGGAGTCGGACAAGGAGAACTTCTTCCACTTCGGGGTGAAGGGTGGTGCCACCTACAAGCTCACGGGCCGGCAGTTCATCAGCGCCAATGCGGCGTTCGTAACCCGTCCGCCCAGCTCGCGCACCGCGTTCGTATCGCCCCGCACCCGCCACACCACGGTGCCCGGTCTTACCAACGAGAACGCCTACAGCGGCGACATCAGCTACATCGTCCGTTCACCGCGCATCAAGGGCCGCGCCACCTTGTACTACGCCCGCATCAGTGACCAGATCTGGTCGCGCAGCTTCTACCATGATGAGTACCTGACCTTGGTGAATTACGTGATGACCGGCGTGGACCAAGTGCACCAAGGTGTTGAGCTGGGTGTGGAGGGGAACATCACGAGCACCTGGCAGGCATCGGCGGTACTGGGTCTTGGTGACTACCGGTACGCATCACGTCCAGTGGCCAACATCACCCGCGACAACAGCACCGAGGTGTTCGCGTCGGACCGGACCGTGTTCTGGGAGAACTACAAGGTGGGAGGCATGCCACAGACCGCAGCGTCGTTGGGCCTCCGCTACAATTCGCCCAAGTTCTGGTTCGCTGGGGTGAACGCGAACTACTTCGATGACATCTACTTGGACCCGAACCCGGACCGCCGGACGGTGGAAGCCTTGGGCAACTTCGTGGATACAGACCCGCAGTGGGATGATCTGCTCACTCAGACCAAGCTGGACGCCAACATGACCGTGGACCTCTTTGCCGGCAAGAGCTGGATGGTGAAGGGGTATCGCATCGCTGTGAATGGCACCATCAGCAACCTCTTGAACAATCAGGACTTCCGGATCGGCGGGTTCGAACAGCTCCGCTATGACCGAACGGACGTGGGCCGCTTCCCACCGAAATACAGTTACCTGTTCGGACGGAACTACTTCGTCATGGTGACCTTCAGCTTCTAACCCCATGTCCACACGACACCCCTTTCATATGAACGTTCGTACCATTCTGATCGCCGCTTCGGTCGCGGTCGTGTTCGCAGGCTGCAAGAAGGAGTTCGATTCGCCTCCCTTGCGCACCATTCCGGTGGGTTCTGTACTGACCATTGCACAACTCAAAGCGCTCTACACCACGGAACGGGTGCGTTTCGCCGGCACCGAGAAGAGTGTCTATGCAGTGGTGACCTCGGATGAGAACGACGGCAACTTCTACAAGAACATCACCGTGCAGGACGCCACGGGAGGGATCACCCTTCGGCTCTTGAACAGCGGTGGGCTCTATGTGGGTGATTCGGTGCGGATCTACCTGCCCGGAACGGTGCTGGCGCCCTACAACGGGCTGATGCAGTTGGACAGCGTGGATGTGGACAACAACATCGTCAAGCAAGCCACCCAGGTGCAGGTGACGCCGCGCGTGGCCACCATTGCCGAGATCGAGGCCAACGTGGTGGCCTGGCAGAGCACCCTGGTCAAATTGGAGAATGTGGAATTCACAGTGGAGGATGCCACGAATGGAACATGGGCCGATGCTGTGAACCAACAGACCGGAGAGCGCTACTTGGCGGATTGTGATGGCAATACCATCATGGTACGGACCAGTGGGTATGCCAGTTATGCCGGGCAGCCTCTTCCCCAAGGAAATGGCTCCATCGTATGCGTGGTAGGCTTGTTCGGAAGCACCATCCAACTCGGGAACCGCAGCCTGCCTGAAGTGCAGCTCACCAGCCCTGACCGGTGCGATCCATTACCGACGCTTTGCCCTGCGGTGGGTTCGGTGCAACAGGATTTCGCGACCACAGTTGACAATGTGAACATCACCAACCTGGCCTGCTGGAACAACATCCCACAGGTGGGAAGCCGCTACTGGCGGGGTGAGGACCTGAGCGGCAACCTTACGGCCCAGGCCACCGCCTTCGCCTCCACCAATGCCAGCGATGTGACCTGGTTGATCAGCCCGCCCGTGAACTTCACTCCGGGCATGTCCCTCTCGTTCCGCAGCCAGCGCGGATTCGGTGTAGCCGCACACGACCCGTTCGCACTGCGCATCAGCACCAACTTCAACCTGTCCAATTTGGCCACGGCCAACTGGGTGGCTGTCCCTTGTGCCTATGCCACTCCGGCCACGGCCGATCAGGTCTGGGTCAACTCCGGATCGATCGACCTTTCCACCGTACTGCCCGCAGGCTACACCGGATCCTTCGTCATCGGATTCCGCTACACCGGAAGTGGCGCGAATTCCCAGACCACCAACTTCCGCATCGACGACGTGGTCATTCAGTGACCCTTAACTGACCGAACCTCAACAACCGACCCATGAAACACCTTTACGCACTAGGCATCCTCGCCGCATTGTCCCTGCCCACCCAGGCACAGACGGTCTTCGAGAGCGGCTTCGAGAACTGGACCGATAACGTTCCCACCGACATGGGTGGGTTGCGCACCAACCTCGTCCTGGACAGCGTGTTCCAAGAGACCGAGAACGTACACGGCGGCACCTACGCGGTACGCCTCCAACTGGCCACGGGTTCACACAAGCGCTTCACCACCCAGCCCATGGCCGTGACCGCAGGGACCACGTACGACATCTCCTTCTGGGTGCGTGGACGTGGACAGGTTCGCACCAACATCTATGATGGTCGTGCAACCGGCTCGGGCTACGCCTCCTATAACGCGTACGACACGCTCACCGACGGCAGCACGTGGGAGCAAGTGACCCAGTCCGTCACCTGCACCAACAGCAGCACAGAGGGTGAGTTCATCTTCTCGGTGATCAATACGGTCGGACCGGAGCACATCGTGATCGATGACGTGCTCATCACCACCGGCGTGCCTGAGGTACCGACCCCGGCCACCATCAGCGAGATCCAGACCACGAGTGCACCGGACGGGGCTTCCCCCTTGGATGGTGAATTGGTGGAGACCAGTGGCATCGTGACTGGTGTGGTCACCAATACGGGTGGCACCATCACCAGCTTCTTCATGCAGGATGGCACCGGTACCTTCAGCGGTATCTATGTGTTCGGAACCCCTTCCACGGCAGTGGCCATGGGCGACAACATCACTGTGGTCGGCCGTGTGGACGAGTTCAACAGCCTCACCGAGATCATTGCGCTTCAGAGCGTGACCGTGAACTCCACCGGCATCGCTCTGCCACCAGCACAGGACCTGACAGGAGCCGAAGCTTCCACCGAACCCTGGGAAGGAGTGCTGGTACGTGTGGCCGACCTGGAGTGCTTGAACCTGCCCGACGCCACCAACAACTTCCAGTGGCTGGGTTCCAACTGGCAGGGCAGTATGCTTGTGGATGACCTGATCTTCGATTCCACACCTGCAGTGGGCAACTACTACTCCGTGACCGGACTGGTGACCTACACGTTCAGCGAGTGGAAGCTGGAGCCGCGCATGGAGAGCGACATCGAGATCGGTACGAGCGTGGAGGAGTTGAATGCAGCTGCGTTGTCCATGTATCCCAATCCGACCAGTGAACTGGTGACCATCGACCTGAGCGCCATGAGTGGCCGCAGCGAAGTGAGTGTGAGCGATGCGACCGGTCGCGTGGTGCTGAACCGCGTGAGCAGTGATGACCGCTTGCTGATCGATGCCAGCAGTTTCGCAACAGGCTTGTACCAAGTGACCCTGCGCAACAACGGCGCCGTGAGCACCGGACGCCTGAGCGTGCAGCACTGATCGAGCCCCTTCTCATTGGAAGCCCGCGGTCGCTTGTCGATCGCGGGCTTCTTCATTGTATGTCCATTTCAAGCGGATGGACCATTCGCCGGTCAACGACCCACCCGGTCAGAAAGCGGTCATGGGCTTTGGATCAGGACATGGTCCAAATGCCGTGTGCCATGTCCGGTCCGAAATGCATCGCACAGTGAACCACTCCCCACCCCGAACGGAAGGCCGCAAGGATCCGCGCGAGGGTATCCCATCAGGAATTGAAGTATGTTGATCAGGCGGACTTGACCGATAGGAACCCCGATGCCTCCGGAGGTGGTCCTACTTATCCCGCACCAGGATCAGGTACACGGGAAAGTGATCGCTGTAGCCGTCCTGGTAGGTATCCCCCACGAAGGTGCGCTTGGGGTATCCCGCGAAGTTGCCTTCCTCCTGGCGCAGGTACGGTTCGTTATAGACCCGGGTGCCGAAATAGCGGTAGCGTCCACCAGCACCGGTGACCAGTGCAGGGTTGATGATGATCTGGTCGAAGAGGTTCCACGAATCGCGCCAAGCGAGGGAGCCGATCCCTTTCTTGAACGGGGCATGCATGGGGTTGAAGAGCGTGGTGCCCTGCGCTGCGGCTTGATCCCCGGTGGCCCGTAGCCCCATGGTGATGCTCTTGTTCACGGGGTCGTCGTTGAGGTCGCCCATGTACAAGATGCGTCCATCGGGGTTGCGCGCGAGCAGTGAATCCACGATGTGACGACCGAGCTCACCAGCGGCCATGCGATTGGGCATGGAGCGCTTCTCCCCGCCTCGGCGCGAAGGCCAGTGGGCCACGATCACGTGGGTGGTGTCACCGTCCAATACGCCGCTCACCAACAACTGGTCGCGGGTGCGGAAGGCCGTGTCGGGCATGTGCAAGCGGTAGGCCTTGTGCGCATACACCACATAACGCTTGGGATCATGGATCAGCGCTACATCCACACCTCGGCGGTCCGGCGAATCCGTATGCACGACCTGATAGCCCCGGGCCTTCAAGGCAGTGGAACGCGTAAGGTCCTCCACCACGTTCCTGTTCTCCACCTCGGCCAATCCCAAGAGGGCCACACCCCGCGGGTCGAGGTCCTTGCCCAAGGCTGCGATGACCTCGCCCATCTTCTCCACCTTCCGTCCGTAGCGTTGAGCACCCCAAAGTTTGCCGCTCTCAGGAAGGAACTCCCGGTCGTCCGTATCGGGTGAGTCCAGGGTATCGTACAGGTTCTCGATGTTCCAGAAGCCCACCAGCGAGGGGATGAATTCGGCCTTGGTCCCTTGGGCATGCACGGGCGCTGCGATCAGGATGAGTGCGAGGATGGACAACGTGCGTGCGAACATGATCGGTGCGTTGGGGACGGCGAAAGTAGGTTGAAGTGGCCGCTGTTCACGTGTGACGATGCGCCGCGCCTGTTGTACGAACGGCGTGCCGATCATTGCGGGAACAGCAACGGATGGCGTGTGTTGTAGAGGTGCAGGAACCGGAAGAGGACGGCATCCTTGTTCCGTTCCTTCTTCGAAAGTCGACCGAATTCCTCAGCAAGGATGGGATCGGCCTTCAGTGCTTCGGCCATACCGCCGGCCAGAAAGGGAAGGAAGGCGCCGGTGCGGGTATCCAACAATTGGTGCACCACTGCGGTGCGCGTCACGCCGCCCATCGGGTAGAGGTACGGATCGATGTCGCGATAACTGACCTCGTGTACCATGTGGCACAGGCTACCCATGAGCCCGATGCGCGAAAAGCCATTGCCTGCAGCCACATAGATCACATCGTTCTGACAGAAGCCCCAAAGCCTATCGGGCCGCACAACCTGACGATCACCGGTGTCCGGTTGCCAGTACATGCGGCTCAGCACTGCACGTACGTCCCTGACCGGCAGCCCCTGTTCGTCGCGCAATCGATCCATGGGCACACCGGGAGCATTGGAACGGAACTCCCGGAAATCCCGGTAAAGCCCATCGCGCAGGTCCATGCCCGCTTCATAGGGCACCCAGACCGTATCCATCTGTGCCCACAACGATCGGGGCACCAGGACAAGGAGGAGGATGAGGAGACGCATCAACGAACGGTTGCACGGATCATGCCGATCACCTCGTCCGGTGCCTGGGCATGCACCCAGTGACCGGCGTATGGCACGGTCTCCACCCGGCTGTTGGGGAACTGCTCCTTGATCGCTGGCAGGTCCTCACGCAGGATGTAATCGCTCTGGCCGCCGCGGATGAAGAGCGTAGGCACCTTCACCACCTCGGGACCGATGGCGGCCAGGATGGCATCGAGCTCACGTTCCAGCAAGGGCGCGTTCACCCGCCAGGCCAGTTGGTCCTCCTTGAGCCAGTAAAGGTTCTTCATCAGGAACTGCACCACACCGGGCTCCTTCACCCGCGCCGCGATGTGCTGTTCCACCTCCTTGCGTGTGCGTCCGGGTGAGAGGTCCGCGGTGAGGATCGCTTCGATGATGTGACCGTGGTTGTTGGCGTGCTCCTTCGGGCTGATGTCGACGATGACAAGTTGATGCAGCAGTCGAGGCCAACGTTGGGCGAACACCATGGCGGCCTTCCCGCCCATGGAATGCCCCACCAACACCACATCGTTCAGCCCCAGCCTTTCCACCAAGGCGTGCACGTCGGCCGCCATCAACGGGTATGAGGTGGCAGCGGTATGAGGCGAGCGGCCATGGTCACGGAGGTCCACCAACAGCACATCGAACGCATGGGCTCCCGGGGTGGCGGGTTCGGCCAACTCCTTGCCGATACTGCCCCAGTTATCAGAAGTGCCGAACAAGCCATGGAGGATCACCACCGGTGTAGCGCCTTCCGGACCCATGCGACGGTAATGGAGATCGACGATCATCGCAGTTCGCGGAGGTATAACCGGACCGTGTTCTCCAGTCCGAATAGTAGTGCATCGCAGATCAACGCATGTCCGATGGACACTTCCAACAGGCCGGGGACCTGCTGTGCGAAGAAGGCCAGGTTGTGCCGGTTCAGATCGTGCCCTGCGTTGAGGCCGAGCCCGAGTTCCGCCGCATGTCGAGCAGCGCGTACGAAGGGGGCCACCGCAGCATACCGGTCCTCGTGGTAATGTGCCGCATATGGTTCCGTGTACAATTCGATGCGGTCCACGCCCGTTGCTGCGGCATGTTCCAATTGGTCCAGCTCGGTGCCCATGAACAAGGATGTGCGGATGGCGTTCTCCTTGAGACGATGGACCACTTCGGACAGGAACAGGCGATGGGTGCGGGCATCCCACCCGGCA
The DNA here is from genome assembly GCA_016718655.1 of Flavobacteriales bacterium. GTDB lineage: Bacteria > Bacteroidota > Bacteroidia > Flavobacteriales_F > PHOS-HE28 > PHOS-HE28. Next base: position 15,508 of record JADKCV010000022.1, read on the forward strand.
TTGCTCGTAAGCACGCCAGGAGGATCGGGAACGAGCGTCACTTGGTGCGGCCGCACTTCCAGGACCAGGTCCATGAACTCCGCACCGGGGTAGCCTTCGATATTGAACTCCGTGGTGAGCAAGGGGCTAAGGGCACGCACATCGGACCTACGGATGTGCCGTTCATCGGGTCGCGGATGGACGGTGATCCCCTGTGCGCCCCAGCGCTCCAGCTGCAGTGCCAGCGCCACCACATCCGGATCATTGCCGCCACGCGCATTACGCAGCGTGGCCAGCTTGTTGATATTCACACTGAGACGGGTCACCTTCGGATGCGTTACTTTGGACCCCAAGGGGGTGCGCAAAAGTACGGACCCCGCGTTCTTCAACGGTTCCAGCCATGCATGCCCGAGACCTGATCACTGCCGACATCCCGCCACTGCGTCCGCAGGACGAGGTGGGCCGTGCCTTGGACTGGATGGAGGAGTTCAAGGTGGCGCATCTTCCTGTGGTGGAGGACCAACGCTTGGTAGGCCTGGTGAAGGACATGGACCTGGTGGACCTTAACGATCCGCGGGGCACGGTGAACGATGTGATGGAACGTGTCGCCTTACCCTTCGCGCGTGGCGGCCAGCACATCTACGAAGTGATGAAGCTCTTCAGCGAGCGGGGCCTGACCGTGGTGCCCGTGCTCGATGACATGGGGCTCTACCTGGGCAGTATCACGGAGCACGAAGCCTTGCATCGGTTGGCCGAGATCACCAACATCCACGAGATCGGAAGTATCGTCGTGCTGGAGATGAACCAGGTCGATTACAGCCTTCATGCCATCGCACGTATCGTGGAGGGCAACGGTGGCAAGGTGCTCAGCGTGTACACCCATTCCCTGCCCGATAGTGTGCGCGTGGAGGTCACCCTGAAGATCAATCGCGAGGACATCAGCGACATCCTGCAATCCTTCGAGCGTTACGAATACTTCGTGAAGTCCACCTACCAGGGTTCCCGGTTCCATGACGACCTGCGCGGCCGCTACGACGAGCTCATGCGCTTCATCAATCTGTGACCCCTCCCTTGGCATGGGCCAGGTGCGCCGTTCGATCCTGTCCGCCTTGGTGATGGTCGTTTGCGCGTGGAGCGCATCCGCCAGCCCTACCAACGACACGAGCCATGTGGGCGCCTCCATCCGGGTCATGGGGATCACCATCTCGGGCAACCACGTCACCAAGGACCGTATCATCCTGCGCGAACTGCTCATGCATGAAGGGGACACCCTTGGCACAGGCCCGTTCTATGAGCAGTTGGAAAGGAGCCGTCAGAACCTCGTTAACACGGGGCTCTTCAACACGGTGACCCTGTTGCCCTTGTTCCTGGATGGCCATTCGGTGATCGTGGAGGTGACCGTGAACGAGCGGTGGTACTTGTGGCCCGCCATCGTGTTCGACCTGGCCGACCCCAACTTCAACACGTGGTGGTTGACCAAGGACCTGGACCGGGTGAACTATGGTCTGTACCTCTACAAGTACAACTTCCGCGGCAGGAACGAGACCATCCATGCCTTGGCCCAATTCGGGTACACCAACCAATACGCCTTACGATATCGGGTTCCTTTCGTGGACCGCAGGCAACGGTGGGGGTTCAGCATCGGTGGTGGTTACGAGCAACAGGCCGAGATCACTACGGGCACGGTGGACAACAAGCGGATCCTGGTACGCGACCCGGATGGTAGCAACCGGGACGAGTGGTGGGCCGACCTGGAGGTGACCCTGCGCCGCGAGCATGATGTGCGGCATTCGTGGCGCCTCGGCTACCTGCAGGCGGAAGTACGGGACACCATCGTTCAGCGTGCGCTGGACTACTTCGAAGACCGTTCGCCCCGCACCCGGTTCCTCACCCTCGGCTATTCCCTCATCTGGGACCGCCGCGATGTCCGCATATTCCCCCGATCCGGGCATTACGCCGAACTGCGGTTGGACCGCTTGGGACTCGGCGTGTTGGACGAAGCGGAGCCGGATGTGACCACGCTATATGGCACCGTGAAACGTTGGTGGCCCGTGAAAGAACGCTCGACCGTTGCGCTCTCCCTCCGTGGCAAGGTGACCCAAGGCACACCACCGTATTATGTGCAAGAAGGACTCGGCTACAGCGCACAGGTACGTGGCTACGAGTATTACGTGGCCGATGGAGAGCATTATGCATTGGGCAGGGCCAATTACCTGTTCACACTCTACAGACCACGCACCTTCCGCGTGGAGGCCATTCCACTGGAATCCTTCCGCACCCTCCACGTCGCCTTGTACCTGAACGTCTTCGTCGATGCCGGGAGGGTCTGGGACAGTCGGTATGCCGCGCACAACTTCCTGAACGACCAATGGCAGAGCGGCTATGGTGCCGGGCTGGACCTGGTGACGAGCTACGATCAGGTGGTGCGCGGTGAATACACCTTGAACGCCTTGGGCGAGCACGGATTCTACCTACATTTCACACAACCCTTTTGAACCATGCGCGTGGGCGTGAACGGCCGAGAGATGGCCTCGGACAACATCCCCAAGGTGTTGGATGTGCTGCAACGCATGTTGCATCATGGACTGGAGCCGCGCCTGAGCAGTGGCATCGCGGATTGGCTGCAGCGCCATGGCGTCCAGTTGGCCCTTCCCCGTACCACCGAAGGGCACCTGGAACTCGACGATCTGGACCTCTGTATCGGATTGGGCGGTGATGGCACGTTGCTGGACACGGTGGCCATGGTTGGCCGTACCGGGATCCCGGTCCTGGGCATCAACCTGGGACGCCTCGGGTTCCTTTCCAGCGTTCGACTGGAGGAGGTGGACGCCGCCTTGGCAGCCTTGAGCGCGGGCCATTACGCCTTACAGGACCGTACGCTCCTGGAGGTACTGGACCAGACCGACGCGCTTGGCACGCACAACTTCGCCCTCAACGAGGTCAGCATCAGCAAGCGCGACAGTGCGAGCATGATCGCGGTACACGTTCACCTCGGTACCGCGTATTTGAACACGTACTGGGCGGATGGCCTCATCGTGGCCACACCCACCGGATCCACAGCCTATTCACTAAGCTGTGGAGGACCGATCGTCTACCCCACCAGCGATGCGCTGGTCATCAATCCCATCTCACCCCATAACCTGAACGTGCGCCCGTTCGTGGTGCCTGATCACTTCACCATCCGCCTTCAGTTGGAGGCCCGATCGGACAGGTGCCTGTTGAACCTGGATTCACGCAGCGTGACCATTGAAGGTGACAGCACCGTCACCATCCGCCGAGCCCCGTTCCCGGTGAAGATGGTGCAGTTGGAGGACCAGGACTTCCTGGATACCCTTCGGAACAAGTTGAACTGGGGATTGGACCAACGCAGCACCGGCGACCGGTAGACCGCTCACCGGCTGACCTCCATCACCCGCCACACCATCACAAGGTGATAACTTCGCGTTCCCATTGGGATAACTGCACCACCCACGGGCGATCACCGATGATCGAACAGGAACCCGCGATCGAACACACCCGCACCATGGCCATGATGGTCCTGGCCATGGTGTTCGCCCTTTGCGGAGGACCTACCGTGTTCGCCCAGCCTGCGCCATTCCAGCACGAATTGGTGGTGGAGGGGTTCGGTCTTCCTTCCTCAGGAGCGTTCCTGCCCGATGGGCGAATGCTCATCATCACCTTACAGGGGACCGTGTTCATCACCACCCCGGTCGACCAACGTCCCGTCCAATACACCGAATACCTGCAGGTCCCCAATGTCAACAACACCGGGGAGCACGGCCTGATGGAGGTCATCCTGGACCCGGGCTTCGCCACCAACAACTTCATCTACCTCTATTACAGCACGCTCAACAACAGGAACCGCGTGTCGCGTTTCACACACGCAGGGAACAGCGCATCCCCAGCGAGCGAGACCGTCATCTTCGAGACCATCACCCCGTTCAGTAGTTGTTGCCATATCGGCGGTGGTATGGCCTTCGTGGACAACGAGCACATCCTGTTGTCCGTGGGCGATGACTTCACCCCGGCGCTTGCCCAGGACCCGGCATCCCCTTATGGCAAGATCCATCGCTTCACCCGCACTGGCGTGATCCCCACCGATAATCCCTACTACGATGCCACCCCGGGGAACTTCAATGCGAACGGTGTGCTCAAGTCCGTCTACGCCTCGGGCCTCCGGAATCCGTTCCGTGCCTCCTTCAATGCTTCCACGGGTGCCTACCTGGTGGGTGAGGTGGGTGGCAACGACCACGGCGTGGCTTGGGAGGACCTTCACATCGCTGCACCCGCCGCGAACTTCGGTTGGCCATTCTGCGGGGATGGTGGCCGTACGCCGCAGGGCGCTTGCTTGGACCCGCTCTACAGCGACCCGGTGTTCGCGTACCCCCACGCCGGCACCGGAGCCTCCATCACGGCGGGGTTCACCTACACGGGCACCATGTTCCCGCCCGAATGGCAGGGGCGGTACATCTACGGTGATTATGCACGCTCCTCCATGCGCTACCTCACCTTGGGCCCTGGCGGCCAGGTGACCAGCGACAACGCCTTTCTGAACGCATCGGCCGGGGGTACCTTCCCACGCTCCATCGTGAAGTTGCTCCAAGGGCCCGATGGTGCCATCTATTACATCGATCTGGTCTCGGAATTCGTGACCTATACGGGAGGGGTGCACCGCATCTTCTATTCCCCGAACCGCTCCCCCACTTGTGGCACGGTGAGCGCCAGCCCCAATGACGGCCCGGGCCCGACGCTCACCACCACCCTCGCTGCCACGGCCACCGATACGGAAGGGGATCCGCTCACCTACACTTGGACACGCGGCGATGGGACACCCACGGTGACCGGAGCAACGGTGGGCCATACCTATTCAGCCCCGGGCACCTATTTCGCACAGGTCGTTGTTTCCGATGGTAACTCGAGCATCTACTGCGGCGCCGCGCAGGTGAAGGTGGGCACGCCCCCTTTCGCACAGATCACCTCCCCCGGCGACGGTTCCACGTTCCGGAGCGGTGACGTGATCACCTTCGAGGGTATCGGGTTCGACGATGACCCGTTGACCGAGGCCAACTACAGTTGGACCGCTGTGTTCAACCACGACGATCACATCCACCCGGAGTCCGGTGCCACGGGAACCAGTTCCTTCGACCTCATCGTTCCGACCACCGGACATGGATATTCCGGGCTCACCTACTACACCGTTACCCTCACGGTCACGGATGTGGATGGCTTGCAGTTCAGCCATAGCGTGCAGATCTTCCCGGAGAAGGTGAACGTGACGATCACCAGCACACCACCGGGGCTTGAGGTGATGGTGGAGGGCTTGCCGGTGCTTACGCCGTACACCATCGACCAAGCGATCGGATACGGCATGCAAGTGGCCGTGATGGACGGTGACCAATGCCTCGGCAGCAATGGCTATTCCTTCGCAGGCTGGAGCAATGGGCAACCCCAGATCCAGAACTATGTGGTGCCCACGACGAACAGCACCATCAATGCCAGCTTCAATTCCACAGGGGCATGTGGCACGTGTGGACAGTTCCTCTCCCTTGATGGCGTTGATGATCTGGTGACATTCACCCCGTTCGCTCTTTCGGGCGACTTCACGATCGAGTTCTGGCAACGCCCGCTGCCCGGCTTCACCTCAGGCGATGCCGTGCTCGGCGATGCCACCACCAATTCCCTCGACCTCGCCGGTGGCAAGCTGCGCCTGTTCAGCAATGGCACTCCTCGACTGATCTCTTCGGTGAACATGGTGGCCAACCAGTGGAACCATTATGCCGTGGTGCGCAGTGGCGGCAGTCTAACGGTATATGTGAATGGGGTGATCGACGCAGGCGCCATCACCGCACCCTTGCCCGAGGCCTTCACGGTGGCGTTCCTCGGGCGAGGGCCCTTCACCGGGCGGTATGCCGGCGGATTGGATGAACTGCGGATCTGGACCGTGGCCCGGTCCTCGACGCAGCTTCAGGCGTTCCAGCAGGTGGAAGTCGCACCGGGTTCCGCAGGATTGAACGCCTACTGGCGTTTCGACCAGGAAGCCGGTGATCAAGTTGTGCAGGACCTGTCCCCGAACCTGCGGCAGGGCCTCTGCGGCGGATCACTCCTACCCGAACCCACCGACCCGGCCTTCAGTGCCACGAACGGTCCGATGCAGTTCTCCTGTGCCCGTGAGGTGGAGGTGACCGCCCGCGTGCTGCTCAAAGGTCCATACCGTTCCACCGACCAACTCATGTTGGACGGATTGCGGACCAATGGTGTCCTGCCTACCACTGAACCCTACACCGCACTCGGTGTTCCCCTGACCTCGGGTACCGGCGCCACGCTCTCGGCCGGGGTCCAGACCATCGCAGGACCCAACGCCATCGTGGATTGGGTGGTGGTCGAACTGCGCAATGCCGCAAGCCCCGCCCAGGTGGCACAACGGATACCGGCCGTGTTGCAGCGTGATGGCGACATCGTGGCGGCCACGGGATCCGGGCCGTTGCGCTTCACGGTGAACGCGCCCACCTACCACATCGCGGTGAAACACCGGAACCACCTGGGTGCCATGAGCGCAGCACCCTTGTCCTTCGCGGCTTCGACCGTGACGTTCGATCTCACGGACCCCGGTGTACCCACCTATGGCACGAACGCCCGTGAAACGGTACTCGGGAAGGCCGCGCTCTGGGCCGGGGATTGCAACCGGGACGGGGTGATCCGCTATGCCGGCTTGAACAACGACCGGGACATCATCCTGTCCGCCATCGGCGGCACGGTACCCACCAATGTCACCTTCGGATACCTGGGTGCCGATGTGGACCTGAACGGGATCATCCGTTATTCCGGGGCGAGCAACGACCGGGATCCGGTGCTTCTCAGCATCGGTGGGGTGGTACCTACTGCGGTGCGCGTCCAGCAATTGCCGTGATGGCTGACGGGGCCGGACCTTTCGTGCAGCACCGTGTTTCACCTTCCTTAACAGGCCGGGTGCCCCAACTCGCGGCGGACCGGTAACTTCGACCCGTGAACATGGGCCGTATACCACACGGCGCTCCACCACGTTAGGCAAGCCATGGTACGTGCGTTCGTTGCGCTCCTTCTCCTGTCCATCGCACCGGTCCTCCACGGCCAGGTCAATGAGATCGGGGGTACCATCGGAGCATCCTATTACATCGGTGACCTGAACCCGCTGCGGCACTATCCCCGCGATACCAAGCTGGCGGGCGGGCTCGTGTTCCGCCACAACTTCAACGACCGGTACGCACTGCGGATACAGGGTCTGTATGGTGCGTTACAGGCATACGACAGCGATTCGGAGGACACCCTTCAGCAGCTGCGCAACCTGCACTTCACCACCAAGCTGGTGGAGGCCTCCTTGTTGCTGGAGATCAACTTCTTCAAGTACCGCAAGCGGGGCAAGGACGGCAAGAAGTGGACCCCCTTCGTATTCGGTGGCCTGTGCTATTTCCGCACCAATCCCAAGGCGCAATTGGACGACACCTGGTACGAATTACAGCCGCTGGGGACCGAGGGCCAAGGAACCACGGCGAGGGGCAACAGCGAAGGGTACAAGCTGGACCAGATCGGCATTCCCATCGGTGCGGGCATCAAGGTGAACCTTGGCAGGATCGACCTGCAGGCCGAGTGGGGGATCCGGCGCACTTACACGGACCATATCGACGATGTGAGCGGCACTTACGTGGATCCCGACCTGCTCGCCTTCGAGAACGGGCCGCTGGCAGCAAACTTGGCCGACCGTAGCCCCTTGGTGGGCGTACCGGGCTACACCAGCGCCGATCGCGCAAGGGGCGATAGTGGCACCCGGGACTGGTACGTGTACTCCGGTCTCACCATCACGTACATCATCAGCCGCTTCTCCGATTGCGACGAGCAATACGATTGGATGAAGCGAAAGCGCTGAACTGCGGGACTTTGCGATCTTTGCCGCCCCTTGGACCACACCCTCCATACCGCCGAGCAGCTCAAAGGCATGATCGACCCCGCCCGGGTCCCGCGTCATATCGCCATCATCATGGATGGGAATGGGCGTTGGGCCAAGCAACAAGGGGAACACCGGATCGTGGGCCATGCCAATGGGGTGCCTGCCGTGCGTGAAGCCTTGCAAGGCTGCTCCGGGCTCGGGGTCGAATACCTCACCCTCTATGCCTTCAGCACGGAGAATTGGAACCGGCCCCAGAGCGAGGTGAACGCCTTGATGGACCTGCTGGTGAACACGGTGGTGAAGGAACTCGATGAGCTGGACCAGAACTCCGTCCGTCTCAATGCCATCGGTGACCTGGAGAGCCTGCCCGAGAGCTGCCGGGAGACGCTACGAGAGGCCATGGCACGCACCGCAGGCAACAGCCGCATCACCCTCACCCTGGCCTTGAGCTATAGCGCCCGGTGGGAACTGGTCCAAGCCGCGCGCACCCTGGCGACCGCCGCCGCCGCCGGCACCATCGCCCCCGAGGGCATCGATGAGGATCGCGTGAGCGCCAGCCTTTGTACCGCCGGCATGCCCGACCCCGAACTGCTCATCCGCACCAGCGGCGAGCAGCGCATCAGCAACTTCCTGCTCTGGCAGATCGCCTATGCCGAGCTGTGGTTCACCTCCGTCCTTTGGCCCGACTTCCGCAAGGAGCACCTGTTCCAGGCCATTCTCGACTTCCAGAACCGCGAACGGCGGTTCGGTCTCATCAGTGAACAGGTCACCCCCGGATGATACGCGCGCTACTTTCCCTGCTCCTCTTCGTTCGCCTTGGCGTGTCGTTCGCCCAGACCACTCCGGCCATGGACTATGGCTTCCCCGAGGAGTATGAGATCGGAGGCATCACCGTGAGCGGCACCCTGAGCACGGACCCCAATGCTGTGAAACTGTTCACCGGCCTGCAGGTGGGCGACAAGATCACCATACCCGGCGATCGCATCTCACGGGCCATCCGCAACCTGTGGGAGCAACGGCTCTTCAGCGACGTGCGCATCGAGGCCGCCGAGGTACGTGGTCGGACCATGTTCCTCAACATCATCGTTGAGGAGAAGCCCCGGTTGAGCCGCTTCAAGTTCGAAGGTGCCACCCGCAGCGAGAGTGATAAGCTGCGCGAGGAGATCGACCTGGTGGTGGGTCAACAGGTGAACGAGGCGCTGCTGGCCAACACCCGTTACCAGGTGCAACGCTACTACAGCGAGAAGGGCTACCTGAAGGCCAAGGCCGTGATCGTGGAACGGCCGGACACCCTTCGGGGCAACAGTGTGCTGCTCATCATCGAGGTGGACAAGGGGCGCAAGGTGAAGATCAAGGACGTCACCTTCGAGGGTAACGAGGCCCTCAAGGACAAGCGTCTGCGGCGGGCATTGAAGAAGACCAAGCGCAAGCGTTGGTGGAACTTCTTCGGCACCAGCAAGTTCGACAGCCAGGAGTTCAAGAACGACAAGAACCGCCTGCTGGACGTTTACAACAACGAAGGGTACCGCAACGCGTCCATCGTGCGCGACACCACCTACTTCGTGAGCGACGACCGCATGAACGTGGACCTGGTGATCGAGGAAGGCCCGCTGTTCCACTTCCGCAACGTCAACTTCACGGGGAACACCAAGCACACCAGCGAGGAGTTGCGCAGCATCCTCAACGTTCGCAAGGGCGACCTGTACAGTAAGAAGGTGCTGGATAGCCGCCTGTATATGAACCAGAGCGGACGCGACGTGAGCTCCCTGTACATGGACGATGGTTACCTGTCCTTCTATGTGGACCCCGTTGAGCTCCTTGTGGAAGGCGATAGCATCGATCTGGACATCCGCATCCGCGAGGGCAAGCAGTACCGCATCCGCAACGTCATCATCAAGGGCAACAGCAAGACCCACGAGCGGGTGATCCGCCGGGAGATCCGCACCAAACCCGGGCAGCTGTTCAACCGCAGCGACGTCATTCGTACCCAACGGGAGCTCTCCACCCTGGGCTACTTCAACCCCGAGAGCCTCGGCGTGAACCCCATCCAGGACCCGCGCACCGGCACGGTGGACCTGGAGTACACCGTGGAGGAGAAGCCCAGCGACCGCTTGGAATTGAGCGGCGGCTGGGGAGCGGGACGTTTGGTGATGTCACTGGGCCTGAGCTTCACCAACTTCTCCCTGCGCAAGACCTTCGACGGCAAGTCCTGGCAACCCCTGCCCAGCGGCGATGGCCAGACCCTGAACCTGCGGGCACAGACCAACGGACGCTTCTTCCAAAGCTACAGCATGAGCTTCGTGGAACCCTGGCTGGGAGGACGCAAGGCCAATGCGCTCAGCTTCTCGGTCTTTCACTCCGTACAGACCAACGGGCAAGGCCGGTTCATCGATTCCGACGATGGCCGCATCCCCAATCCGGACCGCCAATCCCTGCTCATCAGCGGTGCCACCATCGGCTTGGGCAAGCGCTTGACCATACCGGATGATTACTTCATCCTGCGCCAGACCTTGGGCTTCCAGCGGTACGACCTGAACAACTACAGCAGCGGGGGGGTCATCTTCAGCTTCACCAACGGCACCAGCAACGTGCTCAGCTACCAGGTGCAGCTCTCGCGCAACTCGGTCGACCAGCCCTTCTTCGCGCGCAGTGGATCGGACATCAGCCTGACCATGAAGGCGACGCCACCGTTCTCGTTGCTCGGTCCTGAACGCGATTGGGCCGGCCTGGAAGCTTCGGAGCGCTACAAGTTCGCCGAGTTCCACAAGTGGAAGTTCACCACCCAGTGGTACAACAAGCTCACCAACAGCAAGAGCGGGCACAACTTCGTGCTGATGACCCGCGCGGGCTTCGGGTACCTGGGCCGGTACAATGCCGACGTGGGCAATTCGCCTTTCGAGCGCTTCTACCTGGGTGGCAGTGCGCTCACCGGCTTCCAGCTGGATGGCCGTGAGATCGTTGGTCTGCGTGGTTACGACGACTTCTCACTGGCCCCCAACACCGGGAACTTCGCCATCGCCAAGTACACCGCGGAACTGCGCTTCCCCGTGTCGCTCAACCCATCGGCCACCATCTACACCCTGGGCTTCGTGGAGGCGGGCAACACGTGGAGCGACCTCAAGGGCTTCGACCCCTTCAAACTGTACCGCTCCGCCGGGGTCGGCTTGCGCCTCTTCCTACCCATGTTCGGGCCCATGGGCCTTGACTATGGTTGGCGCTTGGACGATGTACCGGACCTGCCCAGCATGGCCAAGAGCCAGTTCCATTTCACGATCGGCATAGATCTTGGCGAGCTGTAGTCCGGATCGCCTACATTCGAGAGCCTACGCATGAAACGCACCTTCCCCACCCTCATCCTCCTGGCGGTCCTGCTGGGGATGGTCCACGAGGCCCGCGCACAACGCATCGCCTTCGTGAACACCAAGTACATCCTGGACCAGATGCCCGAGTACAGCTCTGCGCAGAAGGAACTGGACCGCCTCTCCAAGCAGTGGCAGGAGGAGATCGATGAGCGTCACTTGCAGATCAAACGCATGCGCGACTCCTACAACGCCGAGGCCATCCTGCTCACGGAGGAGATGAAGCGCACGCGTCAGGACGAGATCGACCGCCGCGAGCGCGAGGCCCGCGACCTGCAGAAGAAGCGTTTCGGCCCCAACGGAGACCTCTTCAAAAAGCGGCAGGAGCTGATCCAGCCCATCCAGGACCGGGTGTACACCGCCGTGAAGGAAGTGGCGGGCACCAGCTACGTGGCCGTGTTCGACATCGGTGGACAGAGCAGCAACCTGCTCTTCGCCAGCGAGAAGTACGACAAGAGCGACACCGTCCTCCGCAAGCTGGGCATCCGCCCGGGCAAGGAGGGTGAAGGTGAAGAAGAGGACAAGGAGTTCGGTGAACCACCGGCGGATGGACAGCCCGCCAAGGACAGCGAACAACGTACGCCATCGCCGGAGACCAAACCCGGTGGGCAGGACATGAAACAACCCCGATGAACACACGATCAATGAAGAACCTCGTACTGGCCGCTGGCCTGCTGTTGAGCACGGTGCCCGCCCTGGCCCAGACCCCCGTGAAGCTCGGTCACATCGACCGTCAGAAACTGATGTTGGTGCTACCCGAGCGTGCCAAGGCGGAGACGCAGATGCAGGCATTCGCCAAGACGTTGGACGACCGCTTGAAAGCCATGGGCGCCGAGTACCAGACCAAGGTGGCCGATGCCCAGGCCAAGGCCGAGACGATGACGCAGACCGAGAAGGAGATGGTGGTGCGTGAGATCGGCGAGCTGGAGCAGCGCATCACCGCCGCCCAGGAAAAGGCCCAGGAGGACCTCGCCAAACAGGAGGAGGAACTGTTGCGCCCCATGGTGGAGAAGACCAACAAGGCCATCAGCGATGTGGCCAATGAGAACAACTTCACCTACATCTTCGACACCAGCACGGGCTTCGTGCTCTTCTACGACAAGGGCGAGGACATCCTGCCCTTGGTGAAGACCAAGCTCGGCATCCAGTAAAGGCATGCTTGAGCGGCACGACGACCGGCCCATCGGCATCTTCGATTCCGGCATCGGCGGGCTCACCGTCACCGCAGCCATCCGTCAGGCGCTCCCTCGGGAGCGCCTGATCTATTTCGGGGACAACCTGCACATGCCCTACGGGCAGCGCTCCCTGCAGGAGGTCCAGCGCTTCAGCCTCGCGATCGTGGAGGCCTTGCGGGCACAGGATTGCAAGCTCATCGTCATCGCCTGCAACACCGCCTCCGCAGCCGCATTGGCGGCCGTACGTACCGCACACCCCGGCTTCCCGTTCGTGGGTATGGAACCTGCCGTGAAACCCGCCGTGGAGCACACCAGCACCGGCACCGTGGGTGTCATCGCCACCACCGCCACCTTCCAGAGCGAGCTCTACGCCAGCATCGTCTCGCGTTTCGCAGGTGATGTCACGGTGCTCCACCAACCCTGCCCCGGTCTGGTGCGGCAGATCGAATCGGGCGCCTTCGACCACCCCGCTACCGAGGCCATGCTGCGTGGCTGGTTGGAGCCCATGCTGGCGCAGCACATCGATGCGCTGGTGCTCGGTTGCACCCATTACCCCATCGTGCGCCCGGTCATTGAACGCATCGTGGGTCCGGGTGTACGCATCATCGATCCTGCACCCGCCATTGCGCGGCGCGTGGACCACCTGCTGCAGAACCTGGAGTTGAGCGCCACCGACCACGCGACCGGCGGCCTCACCTGCTGGACCAGCGGCGACCCCGCCACCTTCGCGGTGCTCATGGAACGGTTGCACCTGCACCAAGCGGAGGTACGGCAGGCGGTGTGGAGGGAGGGTGTTCTTACCCTTCCTTGAACCAACTCGCATACAGCCGGTAGTTCGCTGCGATGCGTTCGATCTCGTTCTTGGAGAGGTCGGCGCTGACGGGGCCGATGCGTTTGGCGGGTACACCGGCCATGAGGCTGCCGGGTTCCACCACGGTGTTCTGCAGCACCACGGCACCGGCGGCGATGACGCTGCCTTCACCGATCACCGCCTGGTCCATGACGATGGCCCCCATGCCGATGAGCACCTTGTCGTGCACCGTGCAGCCGTGTACGATGGCGTTGTGGCCGATGCTGACGTCGTTACCGATGGTGAGGCCGCACTTCTGGTAGGTGCTGTGCAGCACGGCACCGTCCTGGATGTTCACGCGGTCGCCGATGCGGATGCTGTTGACATCACCGCGCACCACGGCGTTGTACCACACACTGCAACCCGTGCCCATCACCACATCACCGAGCACCACGGCGGTCTCGGCGAGGAAGGGTTCATCAGCGAACTGCGGCGCGAAGCCACGGACGGAGCGGATCAAGGCCATGGGTGCAACGGTGTCAGGCTTCAAAGCAACGGAACAAACCGCGGATACGAGGAAATGATGGAACCACGGTTACACACGTCTCGAGGATCCGGGACAACACGGATGAATGCACCTATCCAACCGTGCAACAAGACCTTTCAGATCCGTGTGCTCCCGAAGCCTCTGGATGTGTCCTCCCGAGGCCTCGGAACGTGGTTAACAATACCTAGCCGACGGCAGGTCGCTACAAGTACTTTCCCTGAACAGATCCGTGTGTATCTGTGTGCATCCGTGGTTAAGAACAAACCTTCCGACCGAAGGTCGATCACCAACGGATGCATCCAGGGGATCACTCCTTCTTCTCGGGCATCTTCCCGCAACCCTCCTTCTGGCAACAGGCGGGGAGTTCCTTGAAGGCGGCCTCATCGCCGGGTAGGTCATCGGCAGCGTAGCCCAGCTTGGTCACCGCGGTGCGGATGGCCGCGGCATCGGTCTTGCGGGCGTCGTACTCCACGTGGATGGCACTGGTGGCCAGATCCACCGACACGGACTTGACACCGCGTTCGTAGATGAGGTTCTCCTCGATGGTCTTCTCACACATGTCGCACACCGTGCTCGTGCGGATGTCGAGGTGCTCCAACTTGCGGTCCTGCGCATCGCTGGAGAGGGCCACTATGCAAAATGCGAGGGTGAACAGGGTCTTCATGGTCGATCGGTCGCGGGTGTCTGTTTGGCAAGGGTGAAGCGCAGCCCGGCGTAAGCCATGGCGCGGTTGGTGGGTCCCCAGATGAGGGAGGCGTCAAAGAACGGGCCGAAGGGATCGTCGGCCGCGAGGATCTGGCGTTGTTGAAGCGTACCGGTGAGGTTCTCACCTCCGAGGTAGAACTCCCATGGGCCGGTGCTGTAGGTGACCTGGGCGTGCACCGTGGCGTAGGCGGGCGAGCGTTCCGGCAAGCGCAGATCCTCCGGATTGAGCGCGGTGGAAGGCAGGCGTCCTTCGCCGAAGAGGTTCAAGGTGACATCGAAGCGCCACCGCTCCTTGCGATCCGCATAGGCCAGGTCGATGAGGCCGCGGTGGACCGGTGTGAAGGGGCGTTCGAGCAGGCGGCCATCGTAGGTGGTGCGCACGTCGTAGTAACGGTGGCTGAGCTTCAGTTGCCAACGACGCGTGAGTTCCACCTGCACATCGGTGAGCAGGCTGTTGGCGAAGGACGCGCCACGCAACATATAGAACGCCAGTTGCTGCGGGGAGCGGTCCAGGTCGGCCACCACTTGCTGGGTGAAGGTGGTGCGGTACACGTCCATACCGAAGGCCCACTTGCGATCGAGCCATTTGAACTTGTGGAGGAAGGAGGCGCCGAGGTTCCACGCGCGTTCCATGCCCAGTTCACCCTCCACCACCACGCGGCGCGCACTGGCCATTACTGCAGCATTCTCCACCAAGGGGTTGGCGCTGCGGAAGCCATGGCCCACGGAGAGGCGCGCGGTGGTGAGCGGTCCCAGGTCGAACTTGGCGTGCATGCGCGGACTCACGGCCGTGCCGTAGCGGTCGTTCACATCGGCGCGGATGCCGCTGACCAGCGTGAAGCCTTTGCGCACCAAGGTATGTTCAGCGAAGGCACCGGGCATACGCTCCACACGACCCACGTCCAACGGCTGTACCAGCGTATCGCGCAGCATTTCGTCGTAGTCATCGAACTGGAAGGAAAGGCCGGCCTTGAGCTGATCGGTGCCCTTGCCCAGGAGTTGTTGGTAAACAAGGTTGGCGTAGGCGCTCTGTTGGAGGCCCTGGTAGTTCCGCAAGCCATACACCGAACTGACGCTGTGTCTGCGCAGGGCCACCAACAGCCCGATGCTCTTGGTGGGGTCCTGCTCGAACACGCGTCCGTGCTTGGCCACCACATCCACCAGTTCATTGTCCACGGCGATGTCATACAGCATCAAAGGGCGATGACCTGCGTGTTCCTCGCCGAGGGGTTCGGCGCCGTGCATGGCGCTCTGTCCACCCCTTCGACGATCATTGGCGTAGCGCACGGTGAGTTGACCGCTGCGACGCTCGTTCATGTACATCCAGCGGTCCATCACGTTGATGCGCTCGGTAAGGGGCATGTCCATGAATCCGTCGTGGTTCTGGTCCATCTCCACGCGGTTGAGATTGCCGTGCACGAGCAGCAGGTTGGCACTGTGTTTCCCCGTGGGCTGTGCGGCATGCACGTTGGCCTCCAGCCGGCCTTGGTTGTTGCCGTAAACGTTGACGAAGAGGGGCGGTTCATCCAAGGGGTTCAGCAGACACAGGTCGATCTGGCCGGTCATGGCGTGCGGACCGTTCACTGCCGTGCCCGCACCCTTGCTCAGGTTGATGTCCTTGATCCAGGTGCCGGGGATGAGGGTGAGGCCAGAGGTGCTGGAGAGCCCTCGCACGAAGGGGATGTTCTCCAGGCTGATCTGCGCATAGCGTCCGTCCAGCCCGAGCATGCGGATGGTCTTGGTGCCGGAGACGGCGTCGCTGTAACTGACGTCGACGGTGGCGTTCGTCTCGAAGCTCTCGCTGAGATCGCAACAGGCGGCGCGCTTCAGTTCCTTCTGGCCGATCCGTTCGGTGGCGTTGATGGTGCGGAGGTCGAGTTGGGTCCCGCTCACGCGCTCCACCACCTCCACGGCCTGGAGGTCCAATGATGCCCGCAGGGCGATGGCGAGCGCGGCGGTCGGCGCGTTGTTCAATACGGTGCTATCGGGAAGGTGCCCCACGTAGGTGGTGACGAGCGTGGCAGGCCAGTTGGCAGGCGGTACCAAGCGGAAGCGCCCCTCGGTATCGGTGGCCGCCCCGGTGGTGGTGCCAGCCCAATACACATTGGCACCGATGAGCGGCACGGGACCCTCGGACGAGGCACCCAGCACGCGACCCGTGATGGAGCCTTGCGTGTGGCCGAGCGACGCGCACAACAGGAGATGGAACAACAGTGCTATTCGGAACACGTGAAGGAATGGAGTTGATGAGCGGAGGGACGGAACAGGTCGGACTTGGGCCGACCGGAGCACCGCTTTGCGCGGTGGTCCCGGGCTCAGATCAACAGGCGGCGCAAACGCGCTTGGCGCACCGAGCCTTCGTCAGGCGGCGGCCGGAAGTCCAATGGTGCGGTGGTGCGGTGGGCAGGCAGAACCACTTGCAGGAGCGGGGCTGCATCCAAGGCCACCAAGGCCACGTCCAATACCAATTCACGTTCCACGCGCTGTTCAGCGCCTTCGGACAGGACTTCACTGAAAGCGCAACAGGCCGAGCGCACGCTGGCGGCCCCGCTGGCATCCTCTTCGGGGCAGCAGTCCACGGCCTTGCCCAAGCTGAGCACGCTGTGTCCGGCCTCCAAGCAGGTCATGCGCGAGATGCCGGTGACGCTGGTGGCCAGCAGCAGCAATGCGGCTGCGAGCACGGATACCCAGCGGTGGCGATGAAGGAAGCGGCGCATTACGGGGACGAAGATAGGTCGGGTGAAGAGGGCCTGGCAAGCCGATGGGCGCCCGGGCTTGGGAAGCCAGCGGGCCAAGGGCCGTACTTTTGTACCATGTCCCAGCCTGTTAAACGTCCACCGGTCTCCGTTTACGCCGAGTCCACGCCGAACCCCAGCACCATGCGCTTCGTCAGCAGTCGCTTGCTGGTGCAGGATGGGCGACTCTTGGAGTTCCGCACCCCGGAAGAGACGGTGGGCGTATCGCCCTTGGCCGAGCACGTGTTCAACCTGCCCTTCGTCACGGGTGTGTTCATCAGCAGCAACTTCATCTCCGTAACCCGTAACACTTCCATCACTTGGGACCTGGTCCAATTGGAGCTGCGCGAGTACATCCAGGAGTTCCTGAACACCGATGGTCGTGTGGTATACGAGGATGCTCCTGCGCAAGCCCTGGCCGATGCGAACGAACGCGCGAGCAGCCACGCGGACGCGAGGGGACCGGAGGACGAGAAGATCATCCGTGTGTTGGAGGAGTACATCCGGCCAGCGGTGGAGGGTGATGGTGGGCACATCGCCTTCCGTAGCTTCGAGGAGGGCGTGGTGACGGTGTCGTTGCGCGGCTCGTGCAGCGGTTGTCCCAGCAGCATGGTCACCTTGAAGCAGGGTATCGAGAACCTGTTGAAGCACGAGGTGCCGGGCGTGCGGGAAGTGGTGGCGGAGGAGTTGTAGGCGCGCGGGTCGACCACGTTCGAGGGTCGACGACCCTCGAACCAAACTCCTCCACCCATGACCGTCGGGAAGCGACTCCCCCAGCAGGCTGGGATCTACTTCTGCACCTTCACCTGCTGGGACCACCTGCACCTGATCGCCAGCACCAACCTGTACGACGCGATCTACGAGAAGCTGGAACGCTGGGTGGACAAGGGCTGCACCGTGGTCGGCTACGTGATCATGCCCAACCACGTGCATCTCCTGATCCATGTTCCGGAGCAGCATTCGGTGAACGATGTGCTCAGCAATTGCAAACGTTGGTTGGCGAAGGTGATGATCGATCGGTTGACCGAAGCCAAGGACCAGTTCATGTTGTTCAGGCTACAGCGCGATGTGGATACTTCACGTTTTAACAAAGGGCAATGGTTCCGGGCGTGGGAACCTTCCTCGGACATCAAGCTCTGCTTCAATGAGCGTATGATCGAGCAGAAGTTGTCCTATATCCACCAGAACCCACTGCAGAAGCACTGGAAACTAGCTTCACACCCGGAAGACTACCCGCATTCCAGCGCGGCATTCTACGCCACCGGAATTGGAGGACACGCACGGATAGCGCATTGGTCCAGCGTGAACCCATGAACAAGATCGAGCGGGGGCTTATGCGATCCACGTCATCCTTGCATCCTAAGGGAAACACACGACCATGAAGAAGCTCCTGTTCCCCTTGATCGCCCTGGTGCTCGGCTGTGGCGCCATGGCCCAGTCCTTGGGCGAGATCCAAGGTACCGTGCTCGATGAAGCGCAGCAGCCCCTCCCCTTCGCCAATGTGGTGACCACCTACGGAGACCAGCTGATCGGCTCCACCACCGACGAACGCGGTCGTTTCGTGCTGAAGCCGCTCAATCCGGGCACCTACACCGTGCGCATCAGCTATGTGGGCCTGCTGCCGAAGGAGATCACCGGTGTACTGGTCAACCCGGACAAGATCACACGCTTGATGGGTGAAGTGCTGGTGGCCAACAACACCCTCCCCGAGTTCAGTGTGGAAGCACGGCGCTGGGAGCCACCGTTGATCGACCCCGAGGAGCCCAGCAAGCTCACCGTGATCGCCGCACAGTTCGAGAGCAACCCTTTGCGGAAAAGTCCCGTGTCGATGATCGCAAGCCTCTCACCCGACATCTATAAAGCACCGGGCAGCAACGAACTCTACTTCCGCGGTTCCCGCTCCGACGCCATGGCCTACTTCGTGGACGGTGTGAAGGTGAGTGGATCACTCACCGGTGTTCCTTCGGACGGCATTGCGAGCATCACCATGTACACCGGCGGATTGCCCGCTCGCTACGGCGACGTCACCGGCGGTGTGGTGGCCATCGAGACCAAGAGCTACCTTGACCTTTACATGCAGCGCCAGGCCGGCCTGCGTTGAACCCCACCCCGCGTATGTTCCTGCGGCGCAAACAACCCCATGCGGCCAGTGATGCCGAACTGGTGACCGCCCTGTGCGACGGTCACCGGTCGGCGTTGGGGCACTTGTGGGATCGTTATGCGCAACTGCTGTACGGCGTGGGCATGAAGTACCTGAAGGACCCGGACCGCAGCAAGGACATGGTGGTGGAACTCTTCACCGCACTGCCCGAGCTGCTCGGCAAGAAGCCGGTGGAGCGATTCCGCCCGTGGGTGCATACGGTGATGCGCAACCGCTGCCTGATGCTGTTGCGCAGCGACCACCGGATCCAAAGCACCGTGCCCGAGCAGATGGAGGCGGAAGTGGATGATGATGCGGTGTTGCTGGAGAGCAGCCTGCAACAATTGGAAGAGGCCATCACACACTTGAACGAAGCGCAGCACACCTGCATCCGCCTTTTCTACCTGGAACGCCACACCTACCACCAATGCGCAGAACGTACCGGCTTCAGCACCGAGCAGGTCCGCAGCCACCTGCAGAACGGGCGCCGCAACCTGAAGCTTCTGTTGGAACGCATGCGCAAGACCGGATGAACCCATGAGCCCCGACACGAACCATCCCTTCGCGAACACGGCCCCTGGCATGGACCAGTTACGGGCCTATGCGCAGGGTCGCTTGGCACCGGCCGAGCAGCACGTCGTGGAACGTGCGTTGGAGGCCGACCCCTTACTGCGTGAAGCGATGGAAGGGCTTCAGGAGGCGAATGCCTTGGACCGGTTGGATCGACTGGAGGGCCATCGTCCAGGAGCAGGTGCAGGAGGCGTGCGCTGGGGAATGGGCGTCGGCATCGTGGTGGTGGTGGTCTCCGCTTGGCTGTGGACCAACACACGCAACGACGGCGGATCCACACCTGCACCGATCTCCTCCGAACACAACGAAGCACCGGTCGCCACCGTGGACAGCGCAGAGCTCGCACCGCTTCCTGCCGTGGCCATCGCCGCCGCGCGTGAACTTCCGGTGGCCGAGCAGATCGGTCATCGCCCGGATGAGCGCCACAGCATCGCCACGGCACCAGCGATCGCGCGCGAACCTGCGCCCGAACGCTTGCAGGAGCGGCTCCCTGATACGGCCACCCTGCGCAGCATACCGGGCAACACACCCGTTCGCACTGCACGCCCCGCGCCTCCACTGCTCTACCTGCACGACCTGAAACTCGTTCACCCCGCAGCCCTCTACAACCGCTCCCCCGAGGTGGCGTTGCAACCCGGTGGTTTGGACGCTCGTTATGCCGACCGAAATGGACAGTCCCAACAGAGCGAGCCTCCACGCATGCAAGCGTACATCCCGTTCGTGGATGCCGCGCTGGAGCGCTTTGTAGCCGGCGATCACAAGGCGGCGCTCACCGAACTACAATTCCTGTTGGGTCAGTATCCCAACGATGTGAACGCTCAGTTCTACGCGGGCCTTTGCTGCTACAACCTGGGCCTCTACCCACGTGCACTGCAGCTCCTGCAACGCGCTGCCACGAACCCCTCCACCGCGTTCGAAGAAGAGGCCGATTGGTATGCAGCGCTCACCTTGCAGCGCATGGAGCGCCGGACGGAAGCACAGGAAGCGTTCGCTCGGATCGTCAGGGAAGGTGGGTTCTATGCGGACCGGGCGCGGGAACAGGTCCGCTGAACGGTCCAGCGCTGCCCAGCCCTGGCCAGAACGCACCGGAGCGGAACACGAGCGGCATCATGCACCGCGACCGAGCAAGTCCCTAGCGAGGGTTGTTGAACGCCACCACCGCGAAAGCGATGAGCAGCACGAACAGCCCGTATACCAGGGTATCAGGATGGATGCGTCGGAAGAAGGAGATCATGGCTTTGTGGGATCACACCAACAAGACGTGGCCCCATGTCGGGACGTTGCCGCGCGCAGTGCGGCTTAACAGCTGTTGTGAGTTCCGGTGCTCCCCGTAAGGGTTGCTGGAGAGCGTGAGGGGCACCAAGAAGAACCCGTGCAGGGTCACCGTTCCAACGGTGACCCTGCACGGGCAGATGTGCAACATAACGGACCTACGTGTCGGTCCAACGCTGGTTCTTCAACCGGAACACCGTCCCGTTCAACAGTACGTTCAATTACCGCCACAACCCTCGTTCTCCGAGGCCAGGATCGCATCGTAGCTGGCCTGGTCCATGAACTGCGGGGTATAGGTGCCACCGCTGGCGATGATAGCGCCCACAAAGGAGCGCAGGTGGTTGCGTGAACCACATTGCAGTTTGGCGAATGCGGCGTCGATATCCACGTTCGCCGTGGCATCCATACGCTGTTGGAGGTCCACGATGTCCAGGTCCTCGATGGTGGCGCCGATGTGCAATGCGTTCGCTTCGCTCAGTGCACCATCGATCATGAACCGATCATAAAGCGCCTGTAGCTCAGGATGTGCAAAGGTCCCCGCAGGAAGAACGGTGTAGGCGACACCATACTTGACGAGCAGTGTGGCGATCTTGTCCATGTGCGACTGCTCGCTGCTGGTGATGTTGGTGAACTGCGGTGCCGCCCAAAGGGCATCCAGTGCGATATACGTGTCGCGGGCGAGCCTCTCCTCTTCAAGCATGAACAGGAGCATGTCCTGTTCCGAGGCGGTCAGGCTGACCTTGGGCGTAGGACCGGAGCTCTCCTCCTTGCTACACCCGCTCAACGCGGCAGCGATGATAGCAGTGACCAGAACAGTACGGGGGAAGTTCATCGCGGTACTCATGGCGTTCTTGGAATTGGTCCATGTCAAAACTACCCGGCCCGGCTGGGGGATATCCGTGATGATCATCACATGCGCGTAACTCCTTCTCTTCGCGCCAAGAAACCATAGCCCGGAGAGCGATGCATAGCAACACCAAACCTTTATTCAACGGCCGAACGCACGTGGGGAACTGGAGGACCTTCCCTTGGCACTGCGATGATCGACCACTTCACCGGGTGAATGAGGTGAGTGCCGTAACGTCAACGATACGGATGTCCTTCCCTACCGTTCGGATGCATCCCGACCGTTGCAGTTCACCCAATGCCCGAATGGTACTCTCGTAGGTGGTACCTGCGTGATCAGCCAGCTCCTGACGCGAAGGGGTGAAAGCGAGCAACGAATCATCATCGCGATCAAAGCCGAAACACCGGTAGGTGGATATGATCGCTTTGGCAACTCGCTGTGCGACCGACTGCTGAGCGGCCGCTTTCGTGAACTCCTCGCTACGACGCAATTCCTCTGCCAAGAACAACATGAGATGGAAACTGAAAGCTGGATTGGACTTCAGGGTATTCAAGAACACCTTCATCGGCAAACGGTCAACCGTGGATGGGACCAACGCGGTGGCCGAGGCGGTGAACGTCCCATCACCACCCAGCCCTCTATGCCCAACGACCTGACCATCGGCAGCGAACCGGAGGATCCGAAGCGTTCCCGTCTTGAAAGTGGTGAACACTTTGATCTTCCCACGCTTGACGATGAACAGATGCTCCGCGGTGTCACCCTCTCGAAAAAGCGCCTCTCCTTTCTCCAGATCGATCGTGACACAGTATTGCCTGATCATCTCCCGCCATTCCGGACTACAATGGGTCCGTATCATAGTGGACAAGGACCGCTCTGGTCCTAGGGGATCCATCTCCGCAACCGTGGATCGCATGTCATCCCTTCAATGAGAATGTATTCATCCTTACTCCCAGACCGGTCGAAAGTTCATGAACCGAGGTCTTCTCAAGGAGATCTCGAAGTCGGCTCCTGACCTCCTTGAACTGCTCGTGAAGAGGGCAGGGGCGCTTGTCTGAACAATGCGAAAGTCCCAGGGCGCATCCTGTATAGACACCATCGCCATCAATGGACATCACGATCCGATCGAGGTGGAGTTTCCTTGCCCTTGCTTCGGTCAATGAGAACCCACCCCCTGGACCTTTCAGCGATGCGATATGACCATCACGCACCAGCTTCTGGAGGATCTTGGCGGTGAATGCCTCCGGTGCATTCACTTCTGAAGCAATGTCCTTGACGGTGACACGCTGATCATTCGCTGTTGCACCGGCGATGTACAACGTCGCACGTATCGCATATTCACACGCCTTGGAGAACATCTTCTTATTATGGGTCTAAGGTAGCTGACCACCGACCATGTGCGACGCGTCACGGGGTGGTTGGGGCGAAAGGGTCGCATACAATAGGAACAGAATTCCGATGGGTATGAACCCGGATGCGATCACGAGATGAAGATAATGCCCTGGTATCATACCCCAACCCGACCAGAAGAACGAACCTTGAAGGAACAACATTAGCTCGGAGAGCACGATACCGATCACCAGTAACCCTGATCCGATCTTCGTTGGAACACGGGAATGGTCGAGCCAGCCTTGCACCAAGGCATAGGCAAAGACCAACATGGTCATGGTACCCAGCGTGTTCAAATGGATGAAACCCATGACGAAGTGACGGATGGTCAAGGCCATCACGGCAACTTGAGGGACCGCGACCAGCGCTTGAACGAGAACCTTGAGAGCCATGCTCACGAAGGCAACACCGATGAACACTTGAACTGAACGGGGCACTCCGGTATGGGAATATGCCTTCGACCGGCGCAGGAGACGCAGGGTCCGCAATGCCGCCCATACCTGCAGGGCCACCGCAAGCGCCACCGTTGCAAAGACCATAGGACGCGGTTCGCTCCATGCGATCGCCAATGCGAAGGTGAGCGTGGCAGAAACAACCCAGAGCCCCATTGTCAGTCCGTCAATATCCAAACGGACACCTCTGCGTTCGGCCCACCTGGCCCCCAGGGTCATGGCCGCGAACCAGAACCAACCGTTGAATTGGAAGTGAAGGAAGAACTGGACCGACCAATAGTAGATCTCGTTCGCTTGAAGACCCGCTGAAATGATGATAGGGATGGCCATCACCCCCAGGTTGGACAAGCAGAAGAAGGTGATCGCCCATCGCACTAATCCGCGACTTCCCTTGGCTGGCCAATCGCTTGCCTTCTGCCACAACCTGTACAGTATGGCGAACGCCAACAACATATGCACCATGGACGCGGCGATCGATATGGGACCATAGCCTTGTAGGGGAAAGGCGAACAACATCATGACCACTGCAAGTTGAAGGCCGAACAGCAGTTGGCGGAACAGGACATCCAGACGACCGCCTCCACCATCATCCCAAATGGCCACGACCACAGCGATGAAAAGCCAACCCAGCAATGCCACGTGGGAGTGCGCGTGCAAGAAAGGTCTGAACTGAACGAAGGGGATCTCCACCAGATAAATCAAGCGAAGGACCAGACCAAGAATGGCTGCGGCCAGGAAGTTGACCATGGCCAGTCGGAACCAGGAACGAGGAGTGCGCATGGAACGAAGGTGAGCTGGGCGAAGGTGCCAACTTAGTGTGTAGGAAGCTCGACGAAAGATGACCTGCATCAGTATTCGGATCTTTTTATCCGACAATATTTGACCGCGAAGCAATCCAACGACGCACTGCACCCATGAGAACGAAACACCTTGTGAACCGCTTGACCCTAGGAGTCCTGGCGGTGGCTTTCATACGATGTGGAGGAGGACCGGACACCAAGAATGGCCCTCCAGGTGCCATAGGTGGGCCTCCTTCCACGGAACAACCGTCGGACCAGGCTTCGACCGCGAACCTGATCACACCCGCCGATATCACACTTGGTGACATCGACAAGAGCATGGTGGAGAAAGGAAGAGCCACTTATGACGTGAAGTGCCAGGCCTGCCACAGCACCGGCCCGAACCGCGTGGTGGGACCCGGCTGGAAGGGCGTGACCGAGCGCCGCAAGCCCGAATGGATCATGAATATGATGCTGAACATCGATGTGATGCTGGAGACCGACCCCGAGGCCCAGAAAGGCCTGGAAGAGTGTCTCGTTCGCATGCCCAACCAGGGCCTGAGCAAGGAGGAAGGCCGCGAAGTGCTGGAATTCATGCGCACGCTCTGATCCACGATAACGCCTATCACCCAAAACCCAACCAATGAAACGTCCACTTATCGTTACCGGCACCAGCTTGGGTGTCATCGCAGGAGCGTTCCTGCTGATGAACAGCCTTCCTGGCTGCCGTCCGTCAGGAACCACCAAGAGCGTGGTGACCGGCGATGCCGCCTCCAAGGTGTATGTTGCCCCCGGCAAGTATGATGAGTTCTACAACTTCGTAAGCGGAGGCTTCAGCGGACAGATGGCCGTGTACGGCATCCCCAGCGGGCGTCTGCTGCGCGAGATCCCCGTGTTCAGCGTCGATCCCGAGAGCGGCTACGGCTACAGCGAGGAGACCAAGGGCATGCTCACCACCAGCCATGGATTCATTCCCTGGGACGACAGCCACCATTCGGAACTGTCGCAGACCGACGGTGTTCCCGATGGCAAGTGGTGCTTCATCAACGGCAACAATACGCCGCGCATCGCGCTGATCGACCTGGGCACCTTCCGTACGGGCAGCATCATCGAGATCCCGAACAGCGCAGGCAACCACAGCTCGCCCTTCATCACGGGCAACAGTGAGTACGTGGTGGCCGGCACGCGCTTCAGTGTACCCATGGGTGACGATGCGGCACGCGATGTGCCCATCAAGACCTACAAGGAGAACTTCAAGGGCAACGTGAGCTTCATCCACCCCGAACCGGAGACCGGGAAGATGAGCATCGCCTTCCAGATCGTGACCCCTGGTGTGAACTTCGACCTGAGCCACGCCGGTAAAGGACCCAGCGAGGGCTGGTTCTTCTTCAGCTGCTACAATACCGAACAGGCCTACAGCCTGCTGGAGGTGAACGCCAGCCAGCGCGACAAGGACTTCATCATGGCCGTGAACTGGAAGCTGGCCGAACAGCTGGCCAAGGAAGGCAAGGGCAAGCGTGTGCCCGGCAAGCACCACAGCAACTGGTGGAACCACAAGACGCACAGCACCGAGACCACCGTGTACGATGACGTGCTGCAGCTGGACCCCAAGGACCACCCCGGACTGTTGTACTTCATGCCCTGCCCCAAGAGCCCGCACGGCTGCGATGTGGACCCCACGGGCAAATACATCGTGGGTAGCGGCAAGCTGGCCGCGCTGATCCCGGTGTTCAGCTTCGAGAAGATGCAGAAGGCCATTGCGGCCAACGATCTGGAAGGAGACTTCGCCGGCATCCCCGTGCTGAAGTATGAGAGCGTGATCCACGGTGAGGTGAAGAAGCCCGGTCTCGGGCCCTTGCACACCGAGTTCGATGACAACGGCAATGCCTACACCAGCTTCTTCGTGAGCAGCGAGATCGTGAAGTGGAACGTGGAGAAACTGGAGGTGCTGGACCGCGTGCCCACCTACTACAGCATCGGTCACCTGAGCGTTCCCGGTGGCGACAGCAAGAAGCCCTGGGGCAAATACGTGATCGCCTACAACAAGATCACCAAGGACCGTTACCTGCCCACCGGCCCCGAGCTGACCCAGAGCGCACAGCTTTACAGCATCGACGGCGATAAGATGGAACTGCTGCTGGACTTCCCCACCACGGGCGAGCCGCACTATGCACAGTCCATCCCTGCCGAACTGGTGAAGCCGCGTGAGGTGAAGTTCTTCAAGATCGAGGAGAACGAGCACCCCTTCGTGGCCAAGGGTGAGAAGGAGACCAAGATCGAGCGTCGCGGCAAGGAGGTGCATGTGTGGATGACCACCATCCGCTCGCACTTCGCACCGGACAATATCGAGGGTGTGAAGCTGGGTGATGAGGTGTACTTCCACGTGACCAACCTGGAGCAGGACTGGGACGTACCGCACGGCTTCGCGATCAAGGGTGCTGCCAACGCCGAGTTGCTGCTGATGCCCGGGGAGACGCAGACATTGAAATGGGTACCCACCCGTGTGGGCGTGACACCGATGTATTGCACGGACTTCTGCTCTGCCCTCCACCAGGAGATGCAGGGCTATGTGCGGGTATCACCGGCCAACAGTACAGTACCACTGACCGCATTGACCGTTTCCGTGGACGCGGAACTGTAGGAAGGTTCCTCGCTGAGGGTGACCACGGCCCGGAACACCCACCGCTGGTCCTCAAACCCTCATCTTCTTGATCCTGATTGCCCATGAAGCCCATCTCCCGTGTGATGATCGCCCTGGCCGCACTGTCGCTGCTGGTGCTCCTGTTCGTCCCCATCTGGCGCATTGATCTTGCCGCACCTCAGTATCCGGAAGGCCTGTTCATCCAGATCTATGCCGACCACTTCGCCGGTGATGTGGAGAAGATCAACGGCCTGAACCACTATATCGGCATGGGCACCATCCATGACGAGATGTTCCCCGAGTTCGAGTATCTGCCCAAGGTGCTCATCGGACTGGCTGTATTTGGTGTGCTCGCAGCCGTTTGGGGCAAGCGGCAGGGGCTCTTCGCGGGCCTGATCACCCTCACGGTCTTCGGGCTGTGGGCGCTCTATGACATGTACAAGTGGGGCTACAGCTATGGCCACGACCTGGATCCGCGCGCGGCGATCAAAGTGGAGGGCCAGGCATACCAGCCGCCCTTGATCGGCCACAAGAAACTGCTGAACTTCGATGCCTGGTCCACGCCGGATACCGGCGGCTGGATCCTTTTCGGTGTACTGGCCCTGCTGGCCGGGGTGTATTTCCTTGAACTTCGTCGGAAGAGACCGGCCAAGCCCATAACTGCATGATGCGCATGAGTTCCTTCATCCTGTTCATAGCCCTTACGCTGCTGTCCTGCACACCAGCGGAACCGACCATTGAATTCGGGAAGGCGGAGTGTGCCCACTGCCGCATGAACGTGGTGGACCGCCAGTACGGCGCCGCGCTGGTGACCGAAAAGGGCCGCCAGTACGTGTTCGATGATGTGTCCTGCATGGTGCACTTCGTGGCCAAGGGTACGGTGGCGGAAGGCCAGGTATCCGCTTGGTACGTGTGCGACCACTCCGCTCCCGGCACCTTGATCGATGCCACCACGGCGCTGTACCTCCATGGGCCGGCATTCCGCAGTCCGATGCGGGGTGATGTGGCCGCCTTTGCCGGGGAACAAGCGCGGAATACCGCCGCCGCACAAGGCGACGCAGAAGCAATGGATTGGAACGCCGTGCGCCAACTGCTGGCCGAGTGATGGACAGGGGATGAGGGAACTGTTGATCCTCCTACTGGCCTGCCTGAGCGTAACGCATGTGGGTGCCCGAACGTGGAGGTATCGCAGCGGTGCCGGTGCTTCGCTGCAGACCGTGATCAACGGAACTGCTGCGGGCGATACCGTGCTGGTGGAAGGCACTGTGAGCGAAGGCAGCATCCGGGTGGACCGACCGCTGGTACTGCTGGGCGGCGCCGATGCAGTGATCGACGGCGGTGGGGAGGATGACGCGTTGCTGATCACTGCCGATCATGTGACGGTAAAGGGCTTCACCATCCGTGGCTCCCGCCGGAGTAATCTGGACGACATGTCGGGCATCAAGGTGAACGAATGCCGTGGCGTGGTGATCGAAGACAATTTCTTGGACAAGTGCTTCTTCGCGATCTACCTCAGCGGTGTCAAGGATGCGCGGGTCCAAGGCAATACTGTGCTGGGAGAGCCGGGTGAGGAGGACCACATGGCCAACGGCATCCACCTGTGGAAGTGCAGCAAGGCCACCATCCGCAACAACCGGATCGAGCACCACCGCGACGGCATCTACTTCGAGTTCGTGACGGACTCGCACATCACCGGCAATACCTCCTTGCACAATCTGCGCTACGGGCTGCACTTCATGTTCAGTCACCGTGATGCGTACGAGGACAACCATTTCGAGGACAATGGGGCCGGCGTGGCCGTGATGTTCAGCAAGGAGATCGCCATGCGCCGCAACCGCTTCCTGGCCAATCGTGGGGCCAGTGCGTATGGGTTGCTGTTGAAGGAGATCAACGATGGCGAGATCATCGGCAATACGTTCCAGGACAACACCACGGGGATCATGATCGACGGTTGCAACCGGATCAACGTGCGCGACAACGAGTTCCGGCTGAACGGATGGGCCCTTCGGCTCTTCGCCAATGCCATCGACTGCGACTTCCGGGGCAACACCTTCGCAGGCAATACCTTCGACGTGAGCACCAACGGGTCGCTGATCCCCAACACCATGAACGGCAACTACTGGGACCGCTACGCGGGCTATGACCTGGATCGCGACGGTCATGGCGATGTACCGCACCGCCCGCTGGGCTTCTTCACCCTGCTGGTGGAGATGCAGCCCTACGCCATGGTGTTCTCGCGCAGCCTCTTCGTCTCGCTGCTGGACCGTGCGGAGCGTTTGATCCCCTCGCTGACGCCTGAGAGCATGAAGGACGACCGGCCCCTGATGCGACCACCGGTGCGAAAGAACCGAGCGGTCGCCGTGGCGAACAAGAGGCTTTTCCCTCATTCAGCATTCGTCATTTTTCATTCATCATTTTTCATTCCAGCTGGGATGGGGCTGAATGAAAAATGGAGAACATCAGAGCATTCCGTGGTTCTGGTGCATCCATGCATCTTCCCCCTTGGAGGTCGCTACCAGGATCATGGCTGAAGCACGCATCACCTACCACGGTGTGGGCAAGCGCTACGGAAAGCTGTGGGCCTTGCGCAAGGTGGATTGCGCGTTCCATGCCGGAGAGGTGGTGATGCTGATAGGCCCCAACGCCAGCGGCAAGACCACACTGGTCAAGAGCCTGCTGGGTCTGGCAAGTCCCACGGAAGGACACATCACGGTGAACGGCCAGGTGATCGGCACGGACCCCGCCTATCGCAGGTCCATCGGCTACATGCCGCAGATCTCGCAGTTCCCGGCCACGCTCACCATCGGCCAGTTGTTGGAGATGATGGCCGACATCCGTGAGCTGCGTGCGGACGAGGTGGAGGACAGCCTGGTGGAGGAACTGGGTCTGAGCGCCCAGCTGGACAAGCGGCTCTCCACCCTCAGCGGAGGCACCAAACAGAAGGTCAGCGCGGTGCTGGCACTACGCTCGCGGCCCGGCATTTTGGTGATGGACGAACCCACGGCAGGGCTGGACCCGGTCTCCTCCCAGCGCGTGTTGCAGCGTGCGGCCGCCGTGCGCGATGCCGGAGGCACGGTGCTCATCACCTCGCACCTGATGGAGGAGGTGGAATCGCTCGCCGATCGCGTGGCCTACCTGGAGGACGGCAACCTGAAGTTCCTGCTGCCGGTGCAGGAGATCCTTTCCTCCACGGGAAGCACGCGGCTGTCCGAAGCGCTGCCAAGGATGCTGGAGTCCAATGCTTTGTCCCATGTCCTATGACGACTGACCGTTGCTTGTTGCCTCGGACATGTATGACAGTTGTCAACAGTCATAGGACATAGGACATTCCCCTCATGCTCAAAGTCTTCAAATACACCCTGATCGATCTGGCGCGCAACCGCTTCGTGCTGGGCTATGCGCTGCTGATGCTCCTGGTGGCACAGGGTCTGTTCGCGCTGGAGGGCGACCCGACCAAGGCGCTGCTGAGCCTGGTGCAGGTGGTGATGGCCTTGGTGCCCTTGATCGCATTGGTCTTCACGGTGGTGTACATGTATGACACGCTGGAGTTCACGCAGCTGCTGGCGGTGCAGCCCATGCGGCGCAGTGCCATCCTTGGTGGGCAGTTGTTGGCCCTGGCCGCAGCGTTGCTCTTGGCGCAGGCGATCGGGCTGGGTCTTCCCCTGTTGGTGCATTCGCCCACGGTGGCGGCGCTGGTGTTGTCCCTCTCGGGCTCGGCACTGGTGCTGGTTTTCGCCGCGCTGGGTGCGCTGATCGCTTTGAAGCAGCGGGAGAAGGCACGTGGGGTGGGCGTGGCACTGGCCATCTGGTTCCTCTTTGTGCTGGTGTACGATGCGCTGCTGATGTGGGGCATGTTCACGCTCAGCGACCATCCCATCGAGCCCTTCGTGGTGCCGCTGGCGGGTATCAACCCCATCGACCTGGCGCGCATCATGGTGATGCTGCAGGTGGACCTGGCCGCCATGATGGGCTACAGCGGCGCCATCTACAAGAACTTCTTCGGAAGTGTGGGCGGCACCATCGTGGCCGCGCTGATCCTCGCGCTGTGGGTCGCGGTCCCCGTTCTCTTCGCATTCCGTGTGTTCCGTCGGAAGGACCTTTGAACCAAGTGGTCATGAATAACCATCCTTCTCTATCCACCTTCCTGATCGGTCTGTCCATCCTTTTCTATGCCTGCGGTCCTGGCAAGGATGAGCAGCCTGTGGACGGCGCGCACAGCACGGATGCGGTAACGGCTGTACCGGACAGTGCATCGGGACCGCTGCTGGAACTGAACAACGGCGAACGCTGGGTGGTGAGCCCCCCGATGTTGGTGCCGATTCGACGCATGCAGCAGCGGATCGCTACTGCCATTGAGCCCGGCGCGGCCATCACCCTGGACCATGCCGTCCTGGCCGATAGCCTGTTCGTGGACCTCGATGCACTTGTGGCGGGATGCACCATGGAAGGCAAGGCGCATGAGGAACTGCACGATTGGTTGATGCCGCACATGCAATTGGTGCAGGACCTGGAGAAGACCACCGACACTGCGCAAGCGCGGACCATCCTGCAGCAGTTGGCCACATCCTCGGCGGAGTTCGATCGCTACTTCCAATAGGAAGCCACACAAATTCTTCGATCCGTGACGATCATCATGTGCGGATATCATGAACAGGATGAAATTGTCCCCTGTAAACCGAACCAACCGACCATGAAGATCCCGATGAAACAGAAATGGACACTGGGTGTCCTGTTGCTCCCCTTTCTCGTTGCCTGTGGCGGAGGGGCTTCGGAGCCTGCTGCCGATGCAGCCGCAACGACCAGTGAGCCCGGTGCCGGACAGAGCGCCGTGGTGGATGAGATGAGCACACCCACCGTGGT
Organism: Flavobacteriales bacterium; assembly: GCA_016718655.1. Classification (GTDB taxonomy): domain Bacteria; phylum Bacteroidota; class Bacteroidia; order Flavobacteriales_F; family PHOS-HE28; genus PHOS-HE28. The sequence goes on from JADKCV010000022.1 coordinate 47,666, forward strand.
GGGTGTGGCATCCAAGTCGCCCGACCACAAGACATTGGTGGCCGCCGTGCTGCATGTGAAATACCAGGACGTTCTCTCCAACGCGGGGCCATTCACCGTCTATGCGCCCACGGACGCCGCCTTCGCCGCGCTGCCCGAGGGAACCTTGGACAACCTGCTGAAGCCAGAGAACAAGGCAACGCTGGAGGACATCCTGGAGTACCACGTGGCACTGGGCGTGTTCAAGACCGAGAGCATGACCAACGGCCGCAGCGTGGGCATGGCGAACGGCGACAATGTGAAGTTCTCCGTGGCCGAGGACGGTACCCAGATGGTGAACGATGCCAAGGTGCTGGGTTCCGTGGCCGCAAGCAATGGCTTGGTGGTGGTCATCGACAAGGTGCTGTTGCCACCGGCCGAGTAAGGATCCTCTGCCGGACCGATCGGAATGGATCGGACCGGAATTGGTGAAAGGCGACAAAGGCGTCCCATGGGCGCCTTTGTTGTGTCCGGATGTCCCATGTTTCAAAGGCACTTCCGGTGATACTCCCCTAGTGGTCCTAAGGCTTTCGCGGGAACTGATCATGGTGAGGTCATGCACGACCACTGGAGGTGATCGTCGCGCGGAAGCAAGCGGAGCCCGTTGACCGTCTCTTCACTCACTTGATGGACGGTATGCGATCGATCGGATGAGCACCCATTGACCCGGTCCAACGAGGGTCATCCCCGCTTACAGTTCGGCAGTGCAGTGGAGTTCCTGGTCTTCTTCAAACCTCCACCTCCATGGCCTCCACCACCTCCACGGTGGGCTCCATGCTCACCTCCGTGATCATGGAGTTGGAGATCAGGCAGGCGGCCTTGGTCTTTTCCAGGATGCGCTGCCCGCGTTCGCGGTCCTTCTCGTTACCGATGCGCAGCACTGGCTTGAGGCGGATGGCCGTCATGCGGAACTTGCCCTCCTCCTTGTCCAGGATCCCTTCCGCATCGCAGCGCAGCCCATCGTAGGTGAACTTGGAGAAATCAGCGATGGCCAGGAAAGTGGTCATGAAGCAGGAAACGGCCGCTGCCGTGTACAGGTGTTCCGGCGACCATTTCTCCGGGATACCTTCAGGGAACTGCGGCGGGGTTGCCACCTCGATGGAACCGGGGATCTCCGGTGAGATGAGACGACCTTGGCGGCCTTGTTCCCAGATGACGGATACGTTGAAAGTGTGTGCGTTCATGAAGGTGTTGGTGTTCGGTGATCGATCGGTCAAAGTTGTTCAACTACGCGTTTCAGCGCAGCACTGACCGCTGCGGCCACGGACGCGATGGCCGGGTTGCCCACGCCTTCCATCGCTGCCGAAGGGTCTATGGCGGCCACCTCATGTCGCCCGTCGGGAAGTTCCCGCAGGGTGACGTTGCAGGGTAGCATCGTACTGATGTGCGGCTCCAGTGTGATCACCTGGTCGGCGAAGCCCGGATTGCAGGCGCCAAGGATCAGGTGGGGCAGGTGGTCCTTGCCCAGTTTCTGTTTGAGGGTGCCGGCAAGGTCGATCTCGGTCAACACACCGAAGCCCTCTGCCTTCAAGGCAGCCACGGTCCTTTCCTTCAGGGCGTTCATATCGGTGTGGTCCACTATGCGACTGAAGGTGTAGGCCATGGTGCGGGTTGGTTTGTTATAGCGGATACAAATGTCCGATATCTGGACGACCACCAAGGTGATGGAGGTCACACGGCTCTGAATGTGTTTTGGCACGCCACGGATCGATGTGTGTTCAGAATGCGACCGCTTGGTCTGAGCTGTTCACAGTGCTCCCTTCTCCCCGTTGATCCAGCGCTGCATCATCACGCGTTCGGCGGGGCTCTCCTCGAAGGGGATCGCACCTGCGATGATGTTCAGGACGCGGTCCCAGAGGTTGGCCTTCTTGGAGGCATCCTCCTTGATCTGGTCCATCGCGGCCAGGTAGTCGCGCTCGTATTGGTCAGCTTCGGTAAGGGAGAAGCTGCGTGGGATGTGCTGGAGGATGGTGGCGGTTAGCGCTTCGGCCTCGTCCTTGCCGAGGTCGGCGATCATGCGGGCCTTGAGGTAGGCCGCACTGCACAGACCCTGCACCGCATCGAGGTTGGCGCGCACAACCTTCCACAGGGTGCTCCAATCGTTGGCATTGGCGCTGTCAGTGGTGGCGAAGGGTAGTTCGCTCATACGACGGAAGACATCCTCGGCCGCATGGAGCCGTGCCTGCATGCCGTTCCAATCCATGGCCGGGTCGATGGGGTCGCCTTGTGCCAGCACTGCCTTGGCCTGTTCCAGTTGCGCAAAGACGCCCTTCATATGACCGCGCAGGGCTGCCATCAGGGTGTTGAACTCGCCCTGGAAGGCGCTGTCGCCATACTGTTCGGCGAGGCTTTCGGCCTGCTGTAGTTGCTTGTTCACGCTGCCTTGGATGGTGGCGATCAGTTGCCAGTCGGTGCTGATAGCCTCCACCAGGTGGCGCAGCTTGATGGCGGAACGGAGCTTCGGGTTGATGGTCGTTGTGTTCATGGGGTTCACGTGTTTGTTGGCGCTTGTGCACCGGTTCATGCAGGGGTATTGGGCAGTTCCGCCTTGTTGCGGAAGGTCCGTTGCCACCAAGAGGCCAGGCGTTCGCGACCGCTTTCAGCGATGTGGTAGACCACGGGCACCAGGAACACGGTGAGCAGCATCGAACTGGTGAGGCCGCCGATCAGCGCCCAGGCCAGTCCGTTCTTCCATTCGCTGCCCGTGCCGGAGGCCAGCGCGATGGGGAGCATACCTAAGGCCATGGCGATGGTGGTCATGATGATGGGCCGCAACCGCGTGCGCCCGGCCTCCACCAATGCTTCCAGGCGGGGCATGCCCTCGGCGATCAGCTGGTTCGTTCGGTCCACGATGAGGATGGCGTTCTTGGACACCAGTCCCAGCAGCATGATGAGGCCCAGCAACGTGAAGAGGCTGAGGGTGGAGAGGGTGAGGTTCAGGGCGAGGAAGGCGCCGATCACCGCCACAGGGATGCTGAAGAGCACCACGAAGGGGTGGAGGAAGCTGTCGTAGAGCGCCACCATCACCAGGTACACGAGGATGAAGGAGATCAGCAGCGCCCCACCAAGTGCGCCGAAGCTGTCGTTCTGTCGTTTCACGTCGCTCCCCCAGGTCATGCGCACCCCCGCAGGCAGTGGGTTCTTCGCCAGGTAGGCCACCACATCGTCCGCCACGCTGCCCGATCCACGGCCCAACGCATCGGCGGTGAGTGTCACGGCGCTCATGCGGTCCATGCGTTCCACAAGGGAGGGTGGCGCGTGGCGTTCCACGGTGGCGAACTGGCCCAAGCGCACAGGTAGGCCTGCACCGTTGATGACCACGAACCGCTCCAGGTCCACGGCATCGCGGCGCTGCTGATCGTCCAGGCGCACCCGGATGGTGTATTCGGTGCCGTCCTCGTATAGCCGTGCATCGTCGTTGCCGGCCAGTGCGTTGCGCAGGGTTGCCCCCACGGCTGAGGTGTTCAGGCCCAGTCGTGCCATGCGATCACGGTCCAGCAGCACGCGCAGTTCGGGTGCCCCGCGCTCGGTGCTCAGGCGCACGTTGTTCGCTCCGGGGATCCCCGCGAGGGTGTCCTTCAGCAGTAGGGCGGTCCGTTCCAGCTCGGCAACGTCAGGACCGCTCAGGGTGATCTCCACGGGTGCACTGCGGGGCACCAGGCCGATGGTCGACATGGTGATGTCGATGGCCGCGAAGCGCTCCTGCAGATCACGCCGCGCCTGCATCATGTACGCTTCGGTGCTCCGATCACCACGCTCCTTCCGGCCCACCAGGTCGATGGTGAGCTCCGTGCGGTATTCGGCGCCCACGCCCATGCTGCCGATGCCGGTGCTGGGTCCGCCGACATTGCTGAACACGGACCGTACTTCGGGCTGTGCCAGGAGGAAGGCCTCCACTTCGCGTGAGCGCAGGTTGTTCTCCCGCACAGTGGTCTGCTTGTCGTATTCCAGCGTGAGACGGAATTTGCCTTGATCGCCCGTCGCGATCAGCTCCTTGCCCATGATGCCCTGCTTGGTCATGATGCCTGTGCCGACGAAGAGCGCGAGGATGATGCCGATGAACGCAAGCTTGTGGCTGAGCACCCAACGCAGTTTGCCGGCGTACCACTCGTTCAGTCGGTCCAGCTGCCGCTCGGTGGCGAGTAGGAAACGGTTGTAGGGGTTGGTGGGCAGCAGCTCCTCACGTTTGCCCAGGCGCGAGGCCAGCCAAGGGGTGAGGGTGAAGCTGACGAAGAGGCTCATCAGCGTGGAGACCACCACCACCACGCTGAACTGCTTGAGCAGATCGGCCACGAAGACCTGCACGAAGATGATGGGCAGGAACACCACCACATCCACCAAGGTGATGGACAGGGCGGAGAAGCCGATCTCGGCACGCCCGGTGAGCGCAGCGCTGCGTTTGTCCATGCCCTTGTCCAGGTAGCGCTGGATGTTCTCGAGGATCACGATGCTGTCGTCCACCAGGATGCCGATGATGAGCGACATGGCCAGCAGGGTCATCAGATTGAGGGTGTACCCCAGCAGGCCCATGGCGACGAAGGCACTGACCAGCGATGCCGGGATGGCGATGAGCACGATGAGCGAGTTGCGCAGGCTGCGCAGGAAGAGCAGCATGACCAGGGAGACGAGCACCACGGCGAGACCCAGGTCGAAGAGCACGGCGTTCACAGCCTCCACGGTGGTGTCGGTGCTGTCGTCGGCCACGATGAAGTGGGTGCCCAGCTCAGCCTCCTCCTGTTCGATGCGGGCCAGTTCGGTGCGCACGGCACGGCTCATGTCCACGGCGTTGGCATCGCCCTGTTTCTTGATCAGCAGGCCGATCCCCTCCCGCCCGTTGTAGCGGTTCACCGAGGTGGCGTCCGCGATGCCGTCCACCACGGTGGCCACATCCTTCACGCGCACCACGCTGCCGGGCATGGGCATGGCCACCACCACGTCCTCGATGTCCTGCACGGTGGTGAGCTTGCCGGCGAGCTTCACGCTCAGTTGGTCGCCTTCCGTGCGCACGGTGCCGGCCGGCACCGCGGCCTGCACGCAGAATGGCCTCGGTTACCTGTGGCAAGGCGATACTGTGGTTCAGCAGTCGTTCCCGGTCCACCTTCCACCAGCACTTCACGCTGCTCGCCACCCAGCAGGGTGATCTCCGCCACACCCTTCAATTGCTGGATGCGGGGGAGCAGATCGTCCTCCATGTGCTGGCGGAAGGCCGGTGCCGCCTGTCCGCTCTGGGCGCTCACGCTCATGATGGGCAGGTCGTTGGGAGACCTTCGTCAACACGAGGCCTGAAGGCCTTCGGGCGGTTCCTGCCGGATGTTGTCGATGCGGCGCTGCGCATCCTGCATGGCCAGGTCCAGGTCGGCGCCATACTTGAAGTTGACGATGACGATGGAGGCATTGGCCAACCATCGGCTGCTGATGTAATCCACGTGCTCCAGCGCTGAGGGCATCCTCCATGGACGGGTCACGCTGGTGGCCACCTCCTCCGGCGCCGCACCGGGGTAAGGGTGCGCACGGGCGATCACCGGATGGTTGAAGTCGGGCATGAGCCCAGGCCCAGGCCTCGGTAGGCCACGATGCCGCCCAGCAACAGCACACCGAAGATGACGATGATGAGCGATGGCCGCTCACCGGCGATGCGGGTGAGGTCCATGGCGATGGGTCTCTTCGATGGTCGCGATCACTGTCGTGACGCACATCCATCCGTGATGCTGATGAAGCCGCTGCGCGATTACCACATCCTGGCTTTCAGCCGGTGAGGAAACGGTCACCATCCCGTCGCCACTGGATACCGTGGGTGATGGCCTGGCGGGAGGGCTTTTCCATTGCGCACCAGGTAGACCTCCGTCACGGTGGAACCCACGAGGGCCCGTGTGGGAATGGTGGAAGGCTTCCCTGCCGCGCACGGGCAGCTGCACAGAGGCCGGCAGTCCGGCACGCAGTCCGGTCGCTCCGGCAGGCTCGATGCGCACGGTGGCGCTGGCTGTGGCCGCCACGGCGACCCCTGGGTGATGGTCCCCTGGATGGCTGCGACATGCGCGCGCCGGCGACACGTGCGGGAGCACCGCGAAAGAGGTCCACCTCCGTTCGAGACCTGCAGAAGCACTTCCACCCGCGGTGGTCGCCCAGCTGCTACACGGGTGCCGACGGCCCCCACCGACGGAGCCCACTTCACCAGCAACCGCATCACCCGTCCGCTGAACGGTGCGTCGACCGTGGTGCGGCGCAACTGCTCGTTCATGCTGGCCAGTTGACGCGTGCCGCTTCCGTGGCCTGTTCGGTCTTTCCTAGTTGAACGCCTTGCACGGCATCCGCCTGTGCCAGTATCCGATAGCGTGCCTCATCCTTCTCCAGCTCCTTGCACCGTTATGCGGGCGGCTCCTGTTGCAGGCGCGCAGGTACTGCCGTCCAACCGGGGCGCATCACGCACCGCGCTCCACCCACTGCCCTCGCTGACGCCCACGCTCACCACGCGGCCTCGGCACTTCGGCCATCACACGGCTTCGGTTACGCGCCAACACCGTGCCCCGAAACGCTGGCCGGAAGCCATGGTCTGGAGGCGCACGGCATCCACGCCCACGTACCGGCGCGCTCTTTGTCATGGCGGTACATGCGTTCTCCACGGTGCGCTTGTTTCCAAAGAGTTTTCACAACGGTCACACCAGCAGGGCGGCGATCACTATCCAGGGATCCAGCGTTTCATGGTATTCAGCGGGGATGAGGGTTC
>JADKCV010000023.1 GCA_016718655.1 Flavobacteriales bacterium
CTCGCAGGTGCTCATCGTGTCGCATTGGCACGAGGCCCGCTTCGGCACCATCGCCAATGCCCTGCTGCTGGTCGCCGTGATCGCGGGTGCCGGGGTCTGGAGCTTTCGCATGCGATACACGGCTGCGGTGGCGCGAACCGTTGCACGCACGAAAGCACTGCCAGCGCAACGCATCTCCGAAGCGGACCTGGCGCCTATGCCACCACCGGTGCAACGCTACCTGCGCGCGACGGGTGTGATGGGTACGATCAAGCCGCACACCATGCGCATCGCATTCGAAGGTTCCATACGCGGCTTCGATGGTCCTTAGATGCCGTTCACTACGGTGCAGGTCAACAGTTTCGATCGACCGGCCCGGTTCTTCTGGCTCGATGCGACGATGATGAGGCTACCGACCAAGGGCCTGCACGCGTATGAGGAGGGAAAGGCCACCATGCAGTCGAGCTGCTCGGTGCCGTGCCGGTGATGAAGCCCACGGACCGGAAGTGGACAAGGGCGAAACGGTGACCTGGTTCAATGACCTATGCATCCTGCGCGCCCGGCGCCCTGATCGTCGCGGATCACCTGGGCAGATGGGGATGACCATTCGGCCAAGGCCACGTTCACCCATGGCAACTTGTCGATCTCCGCGACGCTCGTGTTCGACGACGCCGATCGGTTGGTGGATTTCATCAGTGATGATCGGTATGCCATGGCAGCCGATGGGAAGGCCGTGTCGATGCGATTCAGCACTTGCGTGATCACCGGCCGATCGACCGGCTTATCCTACCAGGGTACGGAGAGGCGGTGTGGCATCGACCCGATGGGCCATTCGTGTATGGCCGCTTCACCCCTGCGCTCCCTCACCTACGACCCGGGCAACTGATGGAACAGGTAGAGCGCACCTCCTTCGCGAGATCTCCTAACTCGCCTTGATGGCCATGAACGACGTACTCTTCCATATCGGTGAACAGGACGTGAGCGTCCGGCATGCGTTGAGCGCGGTGGTGCTGGTGGTGCTCGCCATCGTGCTGATGCGCGTGCTGAAGACCGGAATGGAGCGGCGGGCCACCAAGAACCCCGAGCAGCGATCACGGCTGTACTCCGCGCGGCTGTTGGTGAACTATGCCCTCTGGGTGCTGGTGGCGATGGGCTGCTTGGCCCTGCTGCGCATCGACGTGACAGTGCTGCTGGCGAGCTCGGCCGCACTGCTGGTAGTGATCAGCCTGAGCGTGCAGCAAACCTTCACGGATGTATTCTCGGGCGTGGTACTGCTGGTGGAAGGAACCATCCGTGTAGGTGATGTACTGGAACTGGGCACCCTCGTGGGCCGGGTGAAGGACATCCGGCTGCGCACCTCCACGATCTACACGCACGAAGGGATGAGCGTCGTGGTCCCCAACCGTCGCTTCATCAATGAGAACGTGGTGAACTGGTCGCACCACGCCAGCCTGACGCGCTTCAGCGTGGGCCTGAGCGTGGCCTATGGGTCGGACGAACAGCGGGTGCGGAGCGTGCTGGCGGACTGCGCCACCAAGCACCCCTTGGTGATCACCGAGGACCAGGAACATCCCGTGGTGGTGCGGCTTGTCGGCTTCGGCGCGAACACGCTCGACTTCGAGGTGCTGTTCTGGAGCCGTAACGTGTTCCGCATCGAACAGACCAAGAGCGAGATCCGCTCTGCCATCCTCGAAACGTTCCAGTCACGGGCACGGCCCACCCCCGCCCCCTACCCGCACCGGACCCTGCGCAAGTGGCCTTGCTGCCCAGAAGCCCAGCACCGCTACGACAGTAAGCCGCGACCACAAGTGTTCGGAAGATGCCGAGAACCCGCGCGGATGCCTCGGTCGATGCTGAAGTAGTCCCCGCTCTGGTAGTGCCCGTCGGCCTCCTTCTGCAGTTGCATCAGGATGTCGTTGGCGAGGCTGCTGGCGCCGAAGCGGAACCAGTGGTTGTCCAGCCACTCGGGGCCGAGTTCTTCCTTCACCATCATCAAGTAGTGCAGGGCCTGCTTGCTGGTCCGGATGCCACCGGCGGGTTTCATGGCGATCATCTGCCCGGTCTTGAGGTAATGATCGCGGATGGCGTGGAGCATCACGAGGGTGACCTCCATGGTGGCCGCCGGGTTGATCTTGCCCGTGCTGGTCTTGATGAAGTCGGCACCTGCGGCGATGGCGATGTCGCTGGCCAGACGGACCTTGTCGTAAGTGCCGAGTTCGCCCGTTTCCAGGATGACCTTCAGGCGCGCATCGCCGCAGGCCTCCTTGGTGGCGGCGATCTCGTCGAAGACGTAGGCGTACTCGCCGCTGTGGAACCGGCCGCGACTGATGACCATGTCGATCTCGTCGGCACCTTCGCTGACGGCGAACCTGGTATCGGTGATCTTCACGTTGCGCGGTGCCTGGCCGCTGGGGAAGGCGGTGGAAACGCTGGCCACCTTCACGCCGCTCGTGCCGAGGGCCTTCTTGGCCACTTTCACAAGCGATGGGTAGACGCACACTGCGGCCACCGTGGGGAGGCCGGGGAGGCTGTCGTGCGGATGCATGGCTTTGAAGCACATCTGCTGCACCTTGCTGGGCGTGTCGGCACCCTCCAGCGTGGTCAGGTCGATCTTGCTGAGGGCGAGCTTCATGCCCTGCACCTTGGTCTCCTTCTTGATGCTGCGCGTCTTGATGCGGGCCACGCGCTCCTCGATGCCCACCTGGTCGATGGTGGGGCTCGTGCGGGGGCTGGGGACTGAGGGTGCCGGGGTCTTGGTAGCGGTAGCCATGGTGCGTTGGTCAAAGATAGATGGCGGGCCTGAGCGACAGGACCCCTGATCGCGGGGTGTTGTGTGCCGCCTGTGTTGCAGCCACAGGGGGGCGAAGGGCAACCACGGATGGACGCGGATCCACACGGATGAATGCACCGCGCAAGCGCTCCAGATCACCTTTCCGCCTGAACCGCTTGCATGAGCAACTGATGTCGCGCATCCCTGTCCCTTTCACGCAGCAGGCATGGTCGACAGTGCTGAGAACGGACCGCAACACCCCTGAGTACAGGGCGCCCAGCAGCCCCTCGGAGTTCAGTACCTTCGCGGCACTTTTCGATGAGCCCCAGGACCGCCCACATCCATCCCGTTTTCGACCGCCTGCTGCAGCGCGGTGATAAGGAGGCGCTGCTCGGCCAACACGGCTTGTGCATCTGGATGACCGGCCTCAGTGGTAGCGGCAAGAGCACGATCGCGGTGGAATTGGAGCGCCTGCTGCATGCATCTGGCATCCACAGCATGGTGCTCGACGGTGACAACGTGCGCACCGGCATCAACAGCAACCTGGGCTTCAGCGAGGTGGACCGTACGGAGAACATCCGCCGCATCGCCGAAGTGGCCAAGCTCTTCGTAGGCAACGGGACCGTGACCATCTGCTGCTTCGTGAGCCCGACCATCGCGATCCGCGAACAGGCGAAGGCGATCATCGGTGCGAACGACTTCGTGGAGGTGTTCGTGGACACGCCCTTGGAAGAGTGCGAACGCCGCGATGTGAAAGGCCTCTACGCGAAGGCACGCGCCGGTGAGGTGAAGGACTTCACGGGGATCAGTGCACCCTTCGAGGCACCTGCAGGCCGATATCGTTGTGACCACCACCGGCCGTGAGCCTGTCAGGTGACACCATCGATCCGCCGCCGGACGACTGACACCGCAGAGAACGCAGAAAGCGCAGAGGTCTTGCCGTGGCATGGCCTGCATTTGCAATCCTCCGCGTCCTCCGCGCCCTCTGCGGTTTGAACACTCGACCATGCATTCCTACCGACTCACCCACCTGAAGGAACTGGAGAGCGAGAGCATCCACATCCTGCGCGAGGTGTACGCCCAGTTCGAGAACCCTGCGTTGCTCTTCAGCGGCGGCAAGGACAGTATCGTGTGCTTCCACCTGGCGCGCAAGGCCTTCTTTCCCAGCCGTGTGCCCTTCCCCCTGCTGCACGTGGACACGGGGCACAACTTCGAGGAAACGATCGTCTTCCGTGACAAGCTGGTGCTGGAGCACGGTGCCAAGCTGATCGTGGGCAGCGTGCAAGAGAGCATTGACCAGGGCAAGGTGACGGAGGAGACCGGCTACTACGCCAGCCGCAACAAGCTGCAAACGGTGACGCTGCTGGACAGCATCGAGGCGAACAAGATCGATTGCGCCATCGGTGGCGGCCGGCGCGATGAGGAGAAGGCCCGCGCCAAGGAACGCGTCTTCAGCCACCGCGACGAGTTCGGGCAGTGGGACCCCAAGATGCAACGGCCCGAACTGTGGAACCTCTACAACGGACGCAAGCGCGTGGGCGAGCATTTCCGCGCCTTCCCCATCAGCAACTGGACGGAGATGGACGTGTGGCAGTACATCCTGCTGGAGAACATCCCCATCCCGAGCATCTACTTCAGCCACGAGCGGGAGGTCTTCCTGCGCGATGGCGTGATCTACGCCAACTCGCCCTTCATGAACCTGAAGCCGGAGGAGAAACCCTACCGCATGCAGGTACGCTTCCGCACGATCGGTGACATGAGCTGCACCGGTGCGGTGGATTCACCGGCGAGCACGCTGGAGGAGATCATTGCCGAGGTGGCTTCGTCACGCGTCACTGAGCGAGGCAGCCGCCAGGATGACAAGCGTAGCGAGGCGGCGATGGAGGATCGTAAGAAGGAGGGCTACTTCTGATCAGATGATCAGACAAGCAGAAGATCAGACAATGAAGGACGGATACTTGGATATGGACCTCCTGCGCTTTACGACCGCAGGTAGTGTGGACGACGGCAAAAGCACGCTCATCGGTCGGCTGCTTTACGACAGCAAGGCCATTTTCGACGACCAGTTGGAGGCCGTGGAGAAGGCCAGTGCCAAGCGCGGTACCGGCGAAGTGGATCTGAGCCTATTGACCGACGGCCTGCGCGCCGAGCGCGAACAGGGCATCACCATCGACGTGGCCTACCGCTACTTCGCCACGCCGAAGCGCAAGTTCATCATCGCCGATACGCCGGGGCACATCCAGTACACCCGCAACATGGTCACGGGGGCCAGCACGGCCAACCTGGCGATCATCCTGGTGGATGCACGCAAAGGCATCCAGGAGCAGACGAACCGGCACGCGTTCATCGCTTCGCTGCTGGGCATCCCGCACGTGGTGTTCTGCATCAATAAGATGGACCTGGTGGACTACGACGAAGCCGTGTTCACGCGGATCCAGCGCGAATTGGAGGACTTCTCGAGCAAGCTGGAGGTGAAGGACGTGCGCTACATCCCCATCAGTGCGCTGAACGGTGACATGGTGGTGGACCGCGGCGAAAAGATGCCGTGGTACCAAGGTCCCACGCTGATGTACCTGCTGGAGAACGTCCACATCGCGGGTGATCACAACCACATCGACCGCCGTTTCCCGGTGCAGTGCGTGATCCGCCCGATGACCACCGAGCACCATGATTTCCGGGGCTTCGCGGGCCGTGTGGCCGGCGGAGTGTTCCGCGTGGGCGACCCGATCCAGGTTCTGCCCAGTGGATTCACGAGCAGTATCAAGGGCATCCACATCGGTGAACGTGCCGTGGAGGAAGCATTCGCCCCACAGAGCGCGGTGATCACCCTCATGGACGAGATCGATATCAGCCGTGGTGACATGCTGGTGAGCCCCAACAACCTACCTGAGACCTCACAGGACGTGGAGGTGATGCTCTGCTGGTTCAATGAACGCCCATTGCAGCCCGGCGGCAAGTATGCGCTGAAACACACCACCCGCGATGCCCGGTGCATGATCAAGGAGGTGCGTTACAAGATGGACATCAACACCCTGCGCAAGGCCGAGGGCGATGGCACCATCCGGATGAACGACATCGGGCGGGTGCAACTGCGCACCACGGTGCCGTTGAACACGGATACCTACGCACGCAACCGCATCACAGGCAGCCTCATCCTCATCGACGAAGGCACCAACGAGACGGTGGCCGCCGGTATGATCGTTTAGGCGGTCGCCGAACCCGAGGGTATGAACATGCGAATGCCCCGTTCCCGGGGCACTCGAAAGAACAATAAAGGAACGATCAGCGCAGCGTGAAGCGCACGGGCAGGTTGTACTGCACGGTTACGGCCTTGCCACGCTGCTTGCCCGCCTTCCAGGCCGGCATGTTCTTCACCACGCGCAGGGCCTCCTCATCGCAACCACCACCGATGCCACGCAGCACCTTGGTATCGCGGATCTTGCCGTCCTTGTCCACCACGAAGGTGACATAGACCACACCGGAGATACCGGACTCCTGGGCCATGGCGGGGTACTTGATGTTCTTGCCGAGGTACTTGAAGAGCTCGGACTCGCCACCGGGGAAGCTGGGCATCTCCTCCACAATGGTGAAGATCTGCTCCTCCTCCACTTCCTCTTCTTGACGCTCCACCTTTTCGATCTTGGTGTCCTCCTTGATCTCCTGGTCGATCTGCTCCACTTCCTCTACGACCTCATCGTCCTCCACGATCTCCAGGACGGTGGTAGGAGCAGGGGGCGGCGGGGGCGGGGGGGGCGGGGCGGCGCTGGGGGGGATGACCTCCTCCTCCAGCAGGTCCAATTCGAGCGCACCCAGCGTATCCAACTTCTCCTCGAACGCGGTCCACTCGAAGGCTACCAGGGTCATGGCCAGACCGGCCAGCAGGCCGATGAGCATGAAGCTGGTCTTGCGGCTTTCCAATTCGGCCTCGGGATTCTTTCTGGCTTCCATGTGGGTTCTTTTCAATGCGGTACACGGGACCGCCTTGGTGGTTCAAAACTACACAACCTTCGTTGATCCAGCGGACCGTTGCCGGATCGAGCGCCACCGGACATAGGCTGCACCTGCCAACGCACCGGTGGTATTGGCAATGGCGTCGGGTACATCGCCGTGGCGGCCCAGGGCCTCCAGTTCCTGCATCACCTCCATGGCCACCCCGTAACCCACCGCGACCAGAACGGATCCCACCAGCACCTTCGTCGACACGTGGAGGGATCGATCGGGCACCATGCCCCGGACCACCAGTAGGGTCAGCACCCCGAACAGGAAGGCATGGATGGGCTTGTCCAAGCTGATGAGATCGGCCCAATCCCACGATGGGAGTTCACTACCGGGAAGGAGGCACAGGACCAGGATGAGCAAGGCCCACGTGACGGACGGCCACCACGCACGCAACGACATCAGCCCACCACAGCGGTGTACTGCTCGGCGCTCAACAGGTCGCCCAGCTCGGCCGGGTCGGACACGCTGATGCGTACCATCCATCCGGCACCGTAGGGATCGGTGTTCACTGCGGCCGGGTCGTTGCCCAGCGCCTCGTTCACGGCCAGCACGGTACCGCTCACGGGCATGAACAGGTCGCTCACGGTCTTCACCGCCTCCACCGTTCCGAACACCGCTTCCTTGGCTACTTCCTGCCCCACTGTGTTGATGTCCACGAAAACGATATCGCCCAATTCGCTCTGCGCGAACTCGGTGATGCCGATGACGGCCTCGTTCCCTTCGATGCGGATCCACTCGTGGTCCTTGGTGTACTTCAGTTCAGCAGGAAAGTTCATGGCTAGGGTTGGTTGTGCGCGGCGAAATTAGGTCTTCGTCCGCTGGGGATCATTGCGCCAAGGTGAACCGCAGGCTGATACCCGCGTTGGTGTTGGCGCTCGGGAAGCTGGTGCTGATGACCGGGGTGTTCACCACGCGCTCATAGAAGGCCCGGATGTTCAGTCGCTGGTTGATGACGTAATCGGCGCTGGTCTTGATGGACAGGATGTTCTGTCCGGCGGTCACCTGGTTCTGGCGTTCCTCCATCTTGCGGATCACCGTGGCATTGTCACGCAAGCTCAGGTCCACCCGCAGGTTCAGATCGCTCTTGGGTGCCACGCCACCGATGGCGAAGGGGAACTTCACGTTCTTGAACCGGTAGCCGGTGCCCACCACGTACTCCTTGCCGCGGATCTCGGTGACCTGGTAGTTGGTGAGGCTGAGGCTCAGGTTGCGGTCACGGTTGTACTCGAACTTCAGGAGCATGCTGTTCTTCAGCGTGGCATCGAAGCTGGCGAAGGGGCGCATCACCTCCTGGATGGTGATCACGGAGATCTGTCGCTGGGGGATGAAGTTGCCCGCGGCATCCACCACGTTGGCACCCTCCTCATACAGCAGGTTGGTCTGGTAGTTGGCGATGCTGAAGCTGCTGCGGTAGCTGTTCTTCAAGGTGAAGGTGCGGAAGTACTTGGCGAAGAGCGGCACCTTGGTCAATCCGTCGTAGGTGATGTCCCAGTTCGGCATGGGCAACTGCTTGAAGGGATCGAGCTTGACCTTGTCCGGGGCTTTGCCGGTGTACGCCGCCAGGAAGGAGGGGATGACCACGTCCTGGTTGGTGGGACCATAGCCGGTGTAGAACCCGGTCTGGGTGTCCAAGATGGCGT
Organism: Flavobacteriales bacterium; assembly: GCA_016718655.1. GTDB lineage: Bacteria > Bacteroidota > Bacteroidia > Flavobacteriales_F > PHOS-HE28 > PHOS-HE28. Next base: position 8,389 of record JADKCV010000023.1, read on the forward strand.
TGGGGTTGGCCCCGGCCAAGCGAGCACTGATCAGAGGACGGTACTCGAGCACCCGTTCGAAGACCTCGTTCACGAAATTCTCATCGTCCCTGGCGAATGCGGTGGGCCAAGTGAGCATGCTCACACTGAAATTACCGTAGTCACGAGGGCTATCGTTGACGTAGGAGGAAGTGCTATCGTCCCACCGGAAGAAGGAGCTTCGGTTCTCTGCGAGCGTCCGGTTGGCGGTCACTTCCACCCGCATGCCCTTGAAGGGCTCCAACGAAACCCTTCCGTTGAAGGTCTCGGTGCGGGTGTTCGTGTACGGATTGAAGATGGAGGGCGTTCGCACCAACCAATCGTTCTCCGCCGCAGTGGTCGCGAAATCCCGGACCAGGTCCCCACTGAGGTCGTGGTTCTGCTGGCCGGTGATGAAGCCGAAGCCAGGTGCTTGGAACCCGTCCATACCCAGGATGTTCGTACTGCGTGCATAGCCCGGAAGCAAGGTACCCGACGTCTGGCTGTAGGTGATGGTGCCGTTGCGCAAGGTCATCATCACACGGGCCAAGCCTTCAAGCACATTGAACCGCTCACCGGTGGGCTTGGCCGTTTTCGTGCTGTCGGTCTTGGTGGGGGTGGCTGCCTTGCCTCCCTTGGACGCGGCCTTCCCCTTGCCCTTGTCGTTGATCTTCTTTAGCCACTTCGACTTGTTGTAGAGGTTCACGAAGTTGAGCTGCCCGTTGATGGCGATGTTCTGGGAGTTCTGGATGGTATTGCCCAACGTATCCTGCGTAAAGGGGGCCCGGTCCCACTGGTAACCCGCGGTGTAGGTGGTGTTGGCCGTGATCCAGTCGGTGAGCGGGAACTTGTCCAAGGGGAGGGTGTAGTTGACCCCGATGGTGTGGTCGTAACGGGTGACCTCACCGAAATCGCGGATGCTGGTGAGCACGCTGTCCTTCCACAGCTCATACTCGTCCTTGATCTTGGGGTTCACACGGCCCGGTGTCTCACCGATGACGGCCAGGTTGTTGGCGTTGAAGTCGAGCTTCAGGGAACGGGTGAGCTCGTAGCGGAACCCATACTGGCTGCTCCAGTTGAAGTTCTTGTTGTAGGTGGGTCGTGGCGGCAGCGATTCGATGTCGGGGTTGGGACGCACCAATCGTTCCAGGTACATGCGGTCCACCGAGGTGCGCAGGGTCACCTGTTTGAAGCCCATGTTCACGTTGAAGTCCTTGATCAGCTTGAGCCACTTGCTCTTGCTGACGATGCCGATGTTCTTGAAGGGCTCGATGGCCAAGGGCTTGGGATTGAATTGATAGCCCAACGCACCGCGGTAGGTCCGGGTGTTCTCGAAGGCCGTGTTCACATCGAAGTACTCCTGCTCGGAATAGGCGTAGGACAAGGTGAGGTTCTCCACGTCGAAGAACTGTTCCTTGGCTCCTTCCCCGCGGTCCTTGCGCACGTTGGTGAAGTTGATGCTTCGCCGACGGGTGTAGGTGCGGGTCTGCTTGAGGCGTTCCTTGCGCTCATCACGTGTGAGTGTGCGTGTGGCCTCGTTGAACTCGATGTCCGGGTTCAGGGGGTCGAACTGGGGATTGATGACCTGTTCGGAATAACCCACGTACATGGGGACCCTCACGTTGCTCGCTTCGGGCAGGAACTTACCGAGTTCGAGGTTGGCGGAAAGGTCCACCCCATACCGGGTATCGCGTTGGCGTTCGCTCACCCGCTTGTCGATGCTTCCCCAGAACGGGGTGCTGTAGTTACCGGCCACGCTGACGGAACCCAGGTCGGCGAGTTGGGCGTTCACCCGGGCCAATGCGGCCCAACCACCCCGCTGGTCGAAGTCCGTCAGTCGGAGCTCGTTCACCCAGACCTCCACACACTGGGGCTGACCATCATCCGCGCGCCACGGGTTGGCCTCCTCACCATCCTTCTTGGGGTTGCGGATGCCGATCATCACCGTGCGCATCTGGCTCAGGTTTGGATTGCCCTTCACGAACACCCGACGGTCGCCATCGGCGCCTTCGTACCGGAAATTCTTCGGGAATCCCGCCTGGTCCCGCTGGATCTTGATGTCGTTGAGCTTGGCGAACTCGATGATCATGTTGTTCGCTTCCGGCCAGACGTTGTAAGGATCGCGGTCGAAGAAATCCGATGGCACCACGGGGATCTCGTACTCGTAGTAGTTCTGGTCGTAGTCGTTGCCCAAGCGCATGAACACGGATACATCACCATAGTTCAAGGGGCGGTTCGGATCGGAGCTCTCCGCGTGAACGTACATGCGCAACTTCTTGTAGCTCCGGATGTCGAAGCTCACGTTGCGGAAACTTGCCCGCGCATCCCCGTCGCGCAGGTTGCAGGTCTTCATCTGCAAGCTCTGCTCGTTGAGGTTGCGCAAGTTCGCGCTGGCCACGTCGATCTCCTGGTTGATGTCCGGGGGAAGCACGTAGTTGATCGGCGTGCGGTTGCCGTTCTCCTCGATGTTCACCGCGGCCACCTCGAACACCGTGGCAGCTGGATCGATAACGGGTCCTTCACCGGGGTGTTGAGGCTGAAGTTGTACTTGCGCCACTCCCCGCGCACGAATTCCAACCGGGCGAAGCGCAAGGTCACCTCCTGCTGCCAGCCCTTCACATACATGCGCATGAAGCGGATGCTGCGGAAGTCCTGTATCCCGTTGACCACCGCATCGGGCTGGCGCACCGGTACTTTGAACTGGTACCAATAGACCTGCTTGGGGCCCTCCGGGGTATTGGCCGTGGCCAGGATCCGGTCTGCGATGTAGTTGCGACCCACCACCATGTCCTGGGGACGCAACCTGACCCGGTAGTGGAAGTAGCTCTCGCTCTCGCTCAGGTTCTGGTCCTGGTTGATGTCCTCGGCCGTGGGGATGGTGGTCTGCTGGGTAGGGTAGTCCTCCGGTGAATCCTCGTCCGTGACCGAGTTCCCCTCGGGTGCATTGAAGTACTTGTAGCGCTCAAGGATGTCCGCACCGGTATCGTCGAAGTCCGTTCCGCGGAAGAAGCGGTAGTCATCATTGGAGGGGTCGTTCTGCCAACGGGCACGGGCCGAAGGGGTCAACTGGTCCAGGAACACATCGCGGAAGTAGTCCACCTCATTGCGGCCCTCCAGATCGGTCTGTGTGCTGGCCAGACCATCCATACCCACGTCCTGGTAGCGGTTCGAGTTGTCCTCCACGATCGCGAAGGCGTTCACCACGCTCTGGGTGGTGGGGATCACACCCCATGCGGTGGTGTCGGTGGCTTGCGCAACATCGGAAAGGTCCTTAGGCAGTCCGTTCTCGAAGAACTTACGACCGTCGCGCAGGACGTCCTCGCTGATGTTACCCAGGTCGATGTACAGCTCGCCGCCGGTGGAGTTCGGAGAATCCTCATTGGTGGCGGGCTCCCCATTGCTGTTGCTGGCGTTGAAGAACGGATCCATCATCCAGAACTGGACCGTTTCGATGTTGCTCGCCTCGAAATCCGTGGTGGTGATCCGCCGGGTGATGCCCGCCCAGTTCGCTTCCGGATCGAACAGCCCGCCATCATTGGTGAGGTCCGTGTTATAGTTGTAGGGACCACGTTCGGACGGGTAGTACGTGAGGTCCAATGCCGGGATGTTGGCCGGGGTACCCGCAGGTAACTGTCGGTTGGGGAACACCTCCTGCTCGAGCACCTCGCGCATCCTGTTGTCGCTCCTGATCTCGTCGCTATCCGCGATGTTCTGCGGGGTAAGGTTGTTGTTGCGGAAGAAGAGCGGGTCGATGACGTACCAGGCGAGTTGGGCACGGCGGAAGCCATTGCGTAGGTCGTTCACCAGGTCGCCCTCTGGGAAGAGGTCGGGTTGGCCCTGTGGAGTGGCCGCATGGAACCACAAGCTCTGGGTGCGGAGATCGATGGTGCTCACACTGCCCTCGAAGTCGTCGATGTAACTGGTACCTGCATCGCCGATGGCCTTGCTGTGACCCGGGATCAGGTAGGCCGCCTCTGCACTTGCCGAGATATTGGATTCCGCCTTGGTGGCATAGAACGGGAGCTTGTCCACCAGGTCGGTCAACCAGCGTGATCCGGTCTGCCACGAACCATCGATACCCACGATGGTGTTCGAGATGGGCTCATCACCCACGTTCACCTTCTGGGTCAATGGGCGCTCGTACAGGTTCATGATGGTACCACCGAATACCAGGTCCTTGCTGATCTTGTAGTCGAAGCGCGCGCCTGCCAAGGTCTTTGTCTGGATGCTGAACAGGGAGTTGCTCTCCAAGGCGATGTCCACCGGAGTGCCGCTCTCCAGAATGCCCTGGTTCAGGATACGCACGCGACCCAGGTTGTAGTCGACGGTATAGTCCTGGTTCTCGATCAATCGGACACCACCGGCCGTGACCACCACACTTCCTTGAGGTATGTTCACGCTGTTCAACGAGATCACGTCACTACTGGCCGATCGGTAACTTCCCTTGAGCCGGAAGCGGTTGAACTCCGGCTGGTTCTGCGCGGCGGTCTTCGTGCTGTCGTAAAGCTGCTGATAGGTGATCGTCCGGCGGAGCTGCGGCGGGTTCAGTGGTGCATTGGGGTCCGGTCCGACCAGCTGCCGGTCCAGGAATTCCCCGAACGGTTCAAGCACAGGGAAGAAGATCCGCCCTGATTGCGACTGGATGGTACCTCCTACCGTGGCCGCTCCATCGATGAAGTCGAACCAGCCATCGGGGTTGGGCGCATTGTTCGGGTCCAGCCGGTCCAGCCCCAACGCCTGGATGAGCGGTATCTGGTCCAGCGGGGCCCGCGGGATGTAGTTGATGTCCACACCCGTGGTGGGGTTGTTGTAGATCAGGTCCAACCGGAAGTTATCCCTGTTCACCTGGAAGGCCCCCAACGAATAGATGTTCTTCATCATCAGGTCCCACAAGGGTAGCTTGGGGTCCGTAATGGTGGCCTTAAGCAACCGCAGCACCAATGCCGATGGAGGTCCGATCCCATCCGTGGAGAATTCACCCACCTGATAGGTCTCGCCTTGAAAGGTGTACTGGTAGGCCACGGCCAATACCTCGTCATTGTTCAAGGACTGGTTCAAGGAGATGAATCCCAACCGATCATTGATCGTGTATTCGTTCTGGAGCAACAAACGTGCGTTCTCCAACCGCTCGAAATGGCGGGCATCCCTGAGACCCAGCACTTGAAGCGCCCCGGTGGCCTGGAAGAACCCTCGGATCCCGGGATCGTTGCTCACCCGTTGGTAGAGGGTGTTGGCCGCGTTGCTCGCCACGTTCACCGTGCCGTCCAGAACAAGCCCCGGAGGCAGGTCACCACTGAGCTGGTTGGCCGCGATGGCCGCGGCGCTCGCATCCTCGCCCAGGTCGGTGAAGGCCACCACGTTCCTGTTCTGCTGGAAATCCTGGCGCACATTGGTCACCCACACCTCCACGCGGGTGATCTGCACACCGCTGTTCACCGTGGGCAAGGTCCGCATTGCGTTCTCATACTGCCCTCGGAAGAAATGGCTGAGGAAGTAGTGCTTGTTGGCCTCGTACTCATCCGCCTTGATGTCGAAGTTGGTGGTCTGCGCCCCGCCCTGGGTCTGCACATTGCGTCGTTGTCCCTTCTCCTGGCTGAAGATGGCTGTTGCAGTAAGGCGCCCGAACCGCAGTTCGGTCTTCAGGCCGAAGAGGCTCTGGCTACCCTGTATCAGTGTCCCGCGCAACGGTAGGCTCACGTTACCCGCTTCGATCTTCTGGATGATCTCGTCCTCATAGCCGGTGTAGTCCAGCTTCACCTGGTTCTCGAAGTCGAAGGTCGCTTGTGTGTTGTAGTTGGTGTTGATCTTCAGCTTCTCTCCGATGTTGCCCACCAGGTTCAATTGGATCCGCTGGTCGAAGTTGAACGTGGTGATGCGGCGCTGGTCGATCGGGATCCGTGGGTTCTCGGTCTTGCTGATGTTCACCCCGAAGATGACCTCGGCCGAACCGCGCGGTTTGATGTCGATCGTGTTGCCACCGAAGATGCGATCGAACGCCTCACCGCGCACTTTGATCTTGGGGATGAGGTCCTTCTGGGCGCTCTCACTATCCTGCTCCACCCGGTCCAACCAGTAATTCTCCATGGATCGCTCCATGTCATACTGTAGGTATTCCTCCAACGAGAGGCTCATGGGCGGCCGGAAGTCGAAGGATCCACCCACGGAACTCTGCATGATGTACTGCCCGGTCACCGGGTCGTAGATCACGTCGTTCTGGATGTTCTCGGGATCACCCAGGTTCAAGCGGCCAGAGCCTTGATCACCGGGGGTCAGCGGGTCGGTGATGGGCCATACCAGATCAACCTCGGGGGAGTCCACCTGCAGGATGAGGCTGCGCGAGGCCATGGTATTCGTGGCACACAGCACAAGTACCAGCAGGACCAAGCCCCAAGACCTCTTGGCACCCGCGCCAACGGCGGATCGGAATAGCTGACGCTCCTTCATCACGTGCTCTCGCTCAAAGGTTCTTCAGCGCCAGTTTGATCACTGTTTCCAAGGTCGGGGGGGCGTCACCATGCTCCTGGAGCACTGCGTGAAGCGCGCGTTCGGCTTTCATGCGGTCCAGCCCCAGAGAGACCAGTGCCGATAACGCTTCGGCCTTGACGGTATTGCCCCCGACGGGACCGGAAGCGCCGATCGGGGTGGCCGACCCTGCCAACTTGCCTTGCAATTCGGTCACGATCCGCTGGGCCAACTTGGGTCCGATGCCCTTCACCGACTGTAGCACTTGCACATTGCCTGTAAGCACCGCAGTGTGCACATCCTCGGCACTACGGGCGCTCAGGATGGACATGCCGATGGTGGCCGACACCCCCTGCACGTCGATCAAACGCCTGAACAATTGGCGCTCATCGGCATTCAGGAACCCATAGAGCCGATGTTCGCTCGAGCCGGAGCGTACGTCCACGGTCACGGCATAATGCACATGCATCCGTACCACACCCTTTGCAGGTAACCGGCCAAGGGTATTGGCACTCACCTGCACCAGGTAGCCCACACCATGGCAGTCCAGCACCACATGGTCCTGGCCACGCTCCAATAGCTCACCGTTCAGGCTGTCGATCATCCTGTCCCTTCTGCATGAAAATGGTCCTGGTCGGAAGGGGGTAAAGTGCGCTTATGGGCGAAGGGTTTCGGGAACGAAGGGCACGAAAATAAGGGAATGCTGCGATCCCCATCAGCATGGACCTCGTAGTTCCGGAGGGGATGGGCGTCAAGCCTTGGTCCGTTACCTTTCGGGACATGGTCAGAAAGCGGGTCGTGGTCCTGAGTGGCGCCGGTGTGAGCGCGGAGAGCGGTCTACGCACCTTCCGCGATAGCGATGGGCTTTGGGAACAGTACCGGATCGAGGACGTGGCCACACCCGAAGCGTTCGCCCGTGACCCCGCGCTGGTATTCCACTTCTACGACCAACGCCGGGCACAGGTCCTTGCTGCGGCTCCGAATGCCGCCCACCATACGATCGCTGGACTGGAGCAGGAGTTCGATGTACACGTGATCACCCAGAACATCGACGACCTGCACGAACGCGCTGGTAGCACTCGGGTGCTTCACCTGCATGGCGAGATCACCAAGGCACGAAGTACGGCCGACCCCGACGTGATCGTGTCGGTGAACGGCCCATCACTCGGTCCGGGTGATCGTTGCCCATTGGGATCCCAATTGCGTCCGCACATCGTGTGGTTCGGCGAGCCCGTCCCGTTGCTTTCCGCGGCCGCCGCACTCATCGGTCAGGCCCATATACTGATCATCGTGGGCACCTCCTTACAGGTGTACCCGGCTGCGGGGCTGGTGCATGCACTCCCTCCGAACGCAGAACTCCATCTGGTGGACCCGGTCATGCCTGACCTTCCGGCACGCACCTACAACCACATCAAGGAAAAGGCCAGCATCGGTCTCCCCATGCTGGCCTCTTCCCTTCGGAACGCGCTTCTCAGCGGCCGGTGACCACGAATCGCTTGGTGGCCAACGTATCGCCATTGCGTTGCACACTGGCGAAGTACAGGCCTTCGGACATGTTCACGGTGCCGAGGCGCGCCAAGGTCTGACCGGGACGCACGGTGATGGTGCGGACCCGCTCACCCAGTGCATTGAACACGACGAGATCGAGCGCTTGGTCCACATTGCGCACATCCATCTGGAACTGGATATCGGAACCTTGGCTCGGGTTGGGATAGGCGCTCAACGTGACCGCCGGGATCAATTCCTCCACTCCGACGTTGTCGATCGCACGGAACTGGATGTCGCACCAGACCGAATCGGTGAACGAGGTCACGTTGAACCAAACATACCGGTAGGTGCTGTTCCCGACAAGGCCACTCGGCATATGGTAGGCGTGGAAATTCGTGTTGGGCACATCGACCACGAGTTCCAACGCATCCTGGCCTGCACCCTGCCATGCGACGGTCTGGCCCGCTTCACGAGGCGCGTAACACTGCCCCCAGCAGAAATAGTTGTAGGTCGTGGGTTGAACGTCCAATTCGTAACGGCGAACGTTCACCGTGACCGGGTCACCGGAGGCGAGCGTCACGATGATACTCTCCTCCAGTACGAATTCCTCGGCGCCGCCGACGACCTCGACCAATTGACCGTTGACCAGTACCCCATCGTGGTCCCTCAGTTCGATCGGGGATTGGGCTGAAGCAAGACCAGTGGCCAGGACCAGTGAGGCGAGGGAAGCGTAACGTTGTACCATGGTGTTTCGATTGTCGTGCGATCCGTTATCGGACCACTACGTGCAAAGGTAGTGCCGACCCACTCTCCTGAGGTGGCTCGAACAGGTTGGAAGGGCGCATCGATAGGACGACTAGGATCCCAAGGAACATGGGACAAACTCTACCATTGGGTACCCCCCTGCCCTACATTTGACCAACGGCGGTCCTTAGAGCGCTGTTCACTGTTCGATCCTAATCCCCCCCTAACGTAGATGAAGAAGTCTTTACTCTTGATCGGAGGGCTCAGCTTGGGTTTGACCCAAGCCCAGGCCCAGTGCCCTTCGGGCGAAACACAAGTGACGATCCAGATCAACTTGGATCGGTATGGTACTGAGACCACGTGGGAGGCGACCGGCCCCGGTGGCTCACCGGTATACGCCTCTGGTGGACCATACACCGATGCGACCGCCAATGGGGTACGTCCGCAGACCCCTGTGCTGATCTGCGTGCCCGATAACACCCAGCTCATCGTCACCGTGGATGATTCCTATGGCGATGGCATGTGCTGTGCATACGGCGCCGGCGGGTACTCCGTCCTGGTGGCCGGTAATGAAGTGGCCAGTGGTGGGACCTTCGCCACGACCCAATCCTCCAGCGTGTTCATCGGTTCGGACCTCGGCCTCGGCACGTTGGGTCTGGAATCGGTTGTTGCTCAAGGCGCGGTGACCATCAGCGGTACCGTGGTGAATACCGGTATCACCCCTGTTACCGGTTTCACCCTGAGCTACAGCGTGGATGGTGGAGCTGCCGAAAGCACGGAGATCAGCGCTACCCTGCAGCCCGGTGATGTGTACACTTACAACCACCCCACCCCGTGGAACGCCACTGTGGGTAACCACACGCTCAATGTGTCCATCAGTGGCATGAACAGTGATGGCGTGGCCAACAACAACAGCTACGATGGCACTATCGGAGTAGCCAGCCAAAGTGTGGACCGCATCACCATCATCGAGCAGTTCACCAGCTCGACCTGCCCTCCTTGCGCCAGCCTCAACACCACGTTCGGCCCGACCTTGTCCGGCCTGAATACGAACGACCTGGGCAGCAACGTGTCGGCCATCAAGTACCATATGAACTGGCCCAGCCCCGGTAACGACCCCAGCTACAACCCCGATGGCAACACCCGTAAGTCCTACTACGGTGTGAGCGGTATCCCGGACCTGTTCATCGACGGTAAGCCGATGACCGCTACGTCCGCATTGTACATCCAGGACCAGGCCGACCGTGATGCCTTCCTGAACCTGGGCCTGAGCTACACCTTGGTCGGTAACCAGATCACGGTGACGGCTGACGTGACGCCTTACGCCACCTTCACCGGTGCACACAAGCTGCACGTGGGTATCGTGGAGAACAGCTATGCCTATGCTGCATCCACCACAACGCAGGATGAGTTCCACTATGTCCAGCGCAAGATGATGCCGAACGGACAAGGGACCAACTTGGCCACCCTCACCGGTGACCAGACCCAGACGTTCAACCTTTCGCACACGATCACACTCGGTGGCCCTGCCCAAGGCAACTACAATACCTGGGGCCAGAACCTCGAGAATCTGACCGTGGTGGCGTTCGTGCAGAACACCAGCACCAAGAACATCCTGCAGGCCAACTTCCTGCCCGTGCTATTGAACGTGGGTGTGAACGAGAACAGCCTGGACCAGCGTTTGCTCGTGTTCCCGAACCCCACGGAGGGCCTGCTGAACGTTCAGTATGAGGCTCCTAAGACCGGCGTCGCCCAGATCGAGGTGATCAACGTGCTCGGCGAGCGCGTGTTCGAAGCCACCCGTTCCATGGCTGCTGGAACCCAGCGCGAGACCCTCGACATGACGAGCCTCAGCGATGGTATCTACTTCGTGAACATCACTGCTGATGGCGTCCGCGCCAGCCGCAAGGTGACCCTGAACAAGTAAGATCCCTTCCGGGAGAAAAATGATGAGGTCGGCGTTCCGGTACGATGTTCGCATCCCCGGACGCCGACCTTTCATTTCAACATACCCCTCCAACTGCATGAAGAACCTGCTGACCGCCCTGCTCATCGCCTTGGCTCCCTCGTTGCTGATCGCACAGGCCAAACTGCCGTCCGTGACGGTGCAAACCCTGGACGGAAAGAAGATCAACACGAGCACGTGGTCCAATAACGGAAAGCCCATCATCGTGAACTTCTGGGCTACTTGGTGTGCACCCTGCAAGCGGGAATTGAGCGCCATTGCCGATAAATACGATACCTGGCAGCAGGAGACCGGCGTGAAGCTCATCGCCGTTTCCATCGATGATGCCCGCAGCATGGCGCGCGTGGCTCCTTATGTCAACGGCCAGGACTGGGACTACGATGTGGTGCTGGATCCCAACGGCGATCTCAAACGCGCATTGAACGTGAACAATGTGCCTCACACCTTTCTGATCGACGGAAAAGGCGCCATCGTATGGCAACACAACAACTACGAACCCGGTGACGAGAATGAACTTTACCAGAAGGTGAAGGAGCTCGTCGGCAAGAAGTGAACCTTTACGTATGCGAATCACTCCGGCCCTGAAGCATGGCCCGATCCTGCTTTCCCTGCTTCTGAACGCCCCTGAACTGGCCGCCCAGGATGGTGGACAGGTACACGGCAACTTCAGTTCCGACATCCAGTATTACAACGAGGACTCCGCGATCGGTGCCGTGGTGCTACCCCAGAAGATGGGTGCCAACGCATGGGCCAACCTCATCTACACGAACGGAGCGTTCGAAGCCGGAGGGCGGTTCGAGAGCTATACCCCACCCTTGGCCGGGTATCCTGCCGGACTTCCCTATTCCGGGTCCGGCGTCGGTTTCCGCTATGCCCGGTACACCATGAGCGACCTCGAGGTCACGGTCGGTAACTTCTTCGAGCAATTCGGGCAGGGCATGATCTTCCGCAGCTACGAGGAACGGTACCTGGGCGTGGACAACGCCATGGATGGTATTCGCGTGAAATACCGTCCGGTACCCGGGTTGATGCTCAAGGGGTTCGTGGGCCAACAGCGACTGAACTTCGCCAATGAAGCGGTGAAAGGGCCTGGGACCGTGCGCGGTTTCGATGCGGAGATCAGTCTCAGTGAATTCTTCGACAGCACCTGGACCAGTGCGAACAACCTGATCCTCGGTGGCAGCTTCGTGAGCAAGTACCAAGAGGACCGGGATCCCTTACTGGAGCTTCCCGAGAACGTTGGTGCGTACGCCGTGCGGGCCAACTTCACCACACCGAAATGGAACCTGTATGCGGAGTATGCTTACAAGATCAACGACCCCAACAACAAGAACGGGTTCATCTACAAGGACGGACAAGGGTTGCTGCTCAATGCCACCTACTCCGTCAAGGGCTTTGGCCTTTCCTTGGGTGCCCACTCCTTTGACAACATGTTCTACCAGAGCGACCGCAGTGCAGCCACTCCGTTCGACCTGAACATCAATTTCCTGCCCCCGTTGGCCAAACAGCATACCTACAACCTGCCCGCCACGCTGTACCCATATGCCACCCAGCCCAATAGCGAATGGGCGGCACAAGGTGAGCTGTTCTACAAGTGGAAGAAGGGCACCGCCATCGGTGGCAAGTACGGCACCAAGATCGCCCTGAACGCCTCCTTGGCCTACAGCCAGGATACCACCCGACTGGGCGCGGTGGACGACACCACCGCCCGCAAGGGCTATCGCTCCGAATTCTTCACGCCGGGCGACCGACGCTATTTCCAGGATATCAACGTGGAACTGCGCAAGAAGGTGAGCGAACATTGGGAACTCGCGCTCACCTACCTCAACGTGGCCTATGACATCGATATCATCCAAGGCAAGCCAGGCAAGTCCGTGATCTACACCGATATGTTCATTCTGGAAGGCCTTCACAATTTCAGTGACCGCACCTCCTTGCGTTTCGAACTCCAGCACCTGAGCACCAAGCAGGACCAGGGTAACTGGGCCACTGCACTGGCCGAACTCACCTTCAGCCCCCATTGGTTCGTGGCCGCCATGGACCAGTACAATTACATCGGCAGCCCCGAACTGGAGGCCAAGGGTCAGGAACAACTCCACTACCCCATCGGTTCCGTAGGCTACATCCGCGGCGGCAACCGCTTCCAAATGAACTATGGCCGCCAGCGCGCCGGTATCTTCTGCGTCGGCGGGGTATGCCGTCAGGTCCCGGCGGCGAACGGTCTTACCTTGTCCATCACCAGCACCTTCTGATCCATGCTGCGAACCTTGACCATACTTATCGCGAGCAGCGCGTTACTTGCCGGTTGCGATTACGTGGAGGACCCCACACCGCCGAACGGGAATGGGAACGGTGGTGGGAATGGCGGAGGTGAAGAGGTGACCCGCAAAGTACTTCTGGAGGACATCACCGGGCACCGTTGTCCCAATTGCCCTAGGGCTGCGCGCACAGCCCAGGAACTGAAGGAGACCACCTATGGCGATGACCTCATCCTGGTCGCCATCCACGCCGGGTTCTTCAGCAATCCGGTACCCCCCTTTGGCGATGGCCAGTATGATACCGACAACCGCACGGAAGCCGGGACCGCATACAATCTTGAGTATGGAGCTCAGAGCTATCCGATCGGACTGGTGAGCCGCAAACCGTACAACGGGAGCATTCTCGTGAACGATGGTAGCTGGAGTTCCGCCGTGACCGATATCATCGGACAACCCACCGCCTTTGCGCTTCGGATCGATACGATCATTGTGGACGGGACCAATGTGACCACTGAAGTGGAGTTGCGGCTCTTGGAGGACGTGCAAGGCGATCATAACCTGGTGGTCTACCTGTTGGAGGATCATGTGATCGATTGGCAGTACGATTCGGAGTCCACTCCTCCGGACCTTCCGCTATACGAGCATCGCCACATCCTTCGGGGCAATTTGAACGGGACCTGGGGAGCGCCGGCTATCACAGGGAGTGCATCGGCTGGTGATACCATCCCATTCACCTACACCTATACGTTGCCCGCCAACGTGGTGAACATGAACAACTGTTCACTGGTGGCCTGGGTGTACAACACGGCCACGGATGAGGTGATGCAGGCGGAAGAACGGAAATTCCAACCCTGACAACACTTTTTGGCACAGGTCCAGCACCGATCGGAGCGCCCCGACGTTAATCTTGTCCGCGTCGGTGACCGACAGAGCGATACCACTTGTTATGGGCCGCTCACGGTATTACCTTCAACCTCGCAAAACCCGTTGAGTGATGATGGACCAGGGTAGGAAGATGATGGAGTTCAGCAAGCAGGTACTGCAGAAAGTGAGCTTTGACAAGCTCCTCTTCAAGAAGGAACTCATCAAGGCGCGCCGTTGGGTGGGCCAAAGCGATCAACTCGTGCTGAAGGCTTGGTGCCTGGCCACCTTCGGACACCTTTACAAGGATGTGATCCTCGAAGTGTTCCAAACGACCATGCGTAGTTAGTCGGTCCGACGCAGGAGGTCGAGGTTGCGGACGAGGCCCGCGTATCCGGTGCGTTTGACCGCACTGCCTTCAAATAGTCGGTCGAACACCACTTCGGTCATCCCATGCCATTCGTCCGCTGAGAGTCCCACCAGTTCAGCCTTGGGCGTGAATTCAGGTTCCCGGTGCTGTGCGCTGAACCTGTTCCACGGACACACTTGCTGACAGATGTCGCAGCCGAAGGTCCAACCCGCCATGCGCCCTTCGAACTCCTGAGGGATCGCCTCCTTCAGTTCGATGGTGAGGTAGCTGATGCAGCGGCTGCCGTCGACCCCATAGGGCGTGATGGCCTCAGTGGGGCAGGCATCGATGCAACGCCGGCAGGTGCCGCAATGGTCAGTGGCCGGCGCATCGGGCTCCAGGTCAAGGTCCAGGATGATCTCGCAGAGGAAGAAGAACGATCCGGCGCCTTGCCTGATCACGTTCGTGTTCTTGCCACGCCAGCCTAAGCCTGCGCGCTCCGCCCAAGCCTTCTCCAGTACGGGGGCACTGTCCACGAAGGTGCGGAACGCCACCTGCCCGAACTGCTCGGTGATATGCTCCACCAAGGGCTTCAGGCGTTGCTTCACCACCTTGTGGTAGTCGCGACCGTAGGCATAGGTGCTCAGTTTGGGTGCCTCCGGGTCCAACTGCTTCGGTGGGGTGAAGTAGTTGTAGGCCAGGCTGATCACGCTCTTGGCGCCGGGCACGAGCTTGGTCGGATCCAGGCGCATGTCGAAGTTGCGTTCCATGTAGCCCATGCTGCCCTGCTTCCCTTGGCGCAACCACTGTTCCAAGCGTGGCGCCTCCTCCTCCAGGAAGCCTGCCCGTGCCATACCACAAGCCAAGAAGCCCAGCTCGTGGGCCTTGGCCTTGATCATGGCCGCGCGCTGGCGGGGGTCGGACATGGCGGGAAGTTAGGACCGGGTTACCTGGCCATCACCGGTCAGAGGGATCAGCGCTGTTCATTCGAACAGGCTCCCGGGCTTCACCAGCGGTACGCGGCCCAAGTGACGGTAGGCCCTTTCGGTGGCTTGGCGACCCCGCGGGGTGCGCTGCAAGTAGCCCTCCATGATCAGGAAGGGTTCGTAGACCTCCTCGATGGTGCCCGCCTCCTCACCCACGGCGGTGGCCACGGTGTTCAATCCCACGGGCCCACCAGCGAACTTGTCGATGATGGCGCCAAGGATGCGGTTGTCCATCTCGTCCAAGCCGTGTGCGTCCACGTTCAGGGCCTTCAGCGCATGCTGGGCGATGGGGAGTTCGATGGTACCGTCGCTCTGGATCTGGGCGAAGTCGCGTACACGGCGCAGGAGTGCATTGGCGATGCGCGGAGTTCCTCGACTACGACGCGCGATCTCGTCGGCTGCCTCGTCGATGATGGGCACGTTCAACAGGCCTGCACTGCGCTTGATGATGCCCTTGAGCGTTGCACTGTCGTAGTAGTCCAAGCGGCTATTGATGCCGAATCGCGCCCGCAGGGGTGCGGTCAGCAGGCCACTACGCGTAGTGGCACCGACCAAGGTGAAGGGGTTCAGTGCGATCTGTACGGTGCGTGCATTGGGACCTGCATCGATCACCAGGTCGATGCGGTAGTCCTCCATGGCGCTGTAGAGGTACTCCTCGATCACCGGAGTGAGGCGGTGGATCTCATCGATGAAGAGGACGTCATGAGGCTCCAGGTTGGTGAGCAGTCCGGCCAGGTCCGCGGGCTTGTCAAGCACTGGTCCACTGGTGATCCGGATACCCACACCCATCTCCTGTGCGATGATGTTGGCCAGGGTGGTCTTGCCCAGACCGGGGGGGCCATGGAGCAACACATGGTCCAGGGCTTCGCCACGTTGCTTGGCGGCCTGTACAAAGACCTTCAGGTTGTCGGTGACCGCACGTTGGCCCGCGAATTCCCCGAATTGACGGGGCCTCAGCACTTGCTCCAACTCCTTATCGGAGGCGGTGCGTTGTTCACTGCGCGGATCGAAGTCTTCGGCCATGGATGGTCCTACAAAAGTAGCTGACGCCACGCCTACTCTTCCGACGAGCGATGGTCCCTCCAGATCTCGCCAAGGAACACGCGCACACCGGCGGTGTATATCGGTGCTGTGATCCGCTCATCGAGAGCTCCACTCAACCGGAAGGCGATACGGAAACCCCACCCCGCCCCCAATCCGAAATAGCGCCCGAAGCGATACTGTATGGTCATGGCTGGCTCATAGAGCAACAGGGCACTGCGCTGGACCACCTGGCGACGCCCGGCAGTATCCCGGTAGTGAATGGAACCTCGACCGATCCCGAGTTGCACGGGGATCCGAGCCTCCCAAGGGCCCCGCTGGTAGAAGGCATAGTCCACATAAGGGGTCAGGTAACCCATGTTCAAACCCGTGTTCACCGTGCCGACGCCTGCAACCTCACGCACGCGCTCCACATCGGTGAACAGGAAGCTGTAACCCAGTCCATACTGGAACCGACGGGCATGTTCAAGACCCACCTTCGCCCCCCACATGCTCACACGGCTATTGCTGACGAACGACCCGCGGAAGTCCAACTTCGCAACGATCCTGGGCTGCTCCTGGAGGAAGATCCGGATACTGTCCATGAGTTGTGCCTGTGCGGAAGCACAGACCAACACGGAGACCAAGAGCACATAACGGAGACCCATCAGAACGCGGAATGTCCGCACAAAGGTGCGGACATTCCCAAGGCAGGCGGACGACGCTCGTCGCCTATTCCACGTTCAATGTTCTTCCTCGTCGTGCTCGAGCGGGGTGATCTGGCTGACCCAGTCCTCCTGCTTACCCGGCTTGCTGTAATCGTAAGGCCAGCGATGCACCACAGGAAGCGGTCCCGGCCAGTTGCCATGAAGGTGCTCAACGGGCGTGGTCCACTCCAGCGTATTGCTCTTCCAAGGGTTCTGGACCGCCTTGGGTCCGCGCTTCATGCTATAGAAGAAGTTGTAGGTGAAGATCACTTGTGCCAGCGCGCCTATGATCGCGAACACGGTCACCAGGATGTTCAGGTCCATCACCCCGTTGAACATGGGGAACTCGCTGTAGCTGTAATACCGACGAGGAGCACCTGCCAATCCGATGAAGTGCATCGGGAAGAACACGCCGAACGCGCAGACGAACGTGATCCAGAAGTGGGCGTAACCCAGCTTGGTGTTCATCATCCTGCCATACATCTTGGGGAACCAGTGGTAGATGCCTGCGAACATGCCGAAGATGGCGCTCATGCCCATCACGATGTGGAAGTGCGCCACAACGAAATAGGTGTCGTGCACATTGATGTCCAACGCGCTATCCGCAAGGATGATACCCGTGAGACCACCCGCGATGAAGGTGGCGACCAGCCCCACACTGAACAACATGGCCGGCGTGAAGATGATGTTGCCACGCCACAAGGTGGTGATGTAGTTGAACACCTTCACGGCGCTAGGGATGGCGATCAACAGTGTGGTGGCCACGAACACCGAACCCAGGAACGGGTTCATGCCTGTGACGAACATGTGGTGACCCCACACGATGAAGCTCAGGAACCCGATCGCCAGGATGGACCCGATCATGGCCCGATAGCCGAAAATGGGCTTGCGGGCATTGGTGGAGATGATCTCGGAAGTGATACCCAATGCAGGTAACAACACGATGTACACCTCCGGGTGACCCAGGAACCAGAACAAGTGCTGGAACAGCACGGGGCTTCCGCCCACATGGTCCAACGCTTCACCCGCCACATGGATATCACTGAGGTAGAAGCTGGTACCCATGGAGCGGTCCATGAGTAGCAGCAGGGCAGCGCTCAGGAGCACCGGGAAGCTGAGAACACCCAATACGGCGGTGATCAAAATGGCCCACATCGTCAGCGGCAGGCGCGTCATCTTCATGCCCTTCGTCCGCAGGTTCAGGATGGTGGCCACATAGTTGAGACCACCGAGCAAAGAGCTTGCAATGAACAGCGTCATGCTCACGAGCCAAAGCGTCATTCCCGCGCCCGAGCCCGGGATGGTCTGCGGAAGTGCGCTCAGCGGTGGGTAGACCGTCCAACCGGAAGAGGCAGGACCACCTTCCACGAACAACGAAGCGAGCATGACGACGCTGCTCATCAAGAAGAACCAATAGCTCAACATGTTGATGAAGCCCGAAGCCATGTCACGCGCTCCGATCTGCAAGGGGATCAACAGGTTGGCGAAGGTGCCCGACAAACCGCCCGTGAGCACGAAGAACACCATGATGGTACCGTGGATGGTGACCAAGGCCAAATACATGTTGGGATCCAGTACGCCACCGGGTGCCCATTTCTCCCCGAGGAAGAAGCTGGTGAACGCGAAGCCCTCACCCGGCCAGGCCAACTGAAGACGGAAGATCAAGGACATGATCACCGCCACCCAAGCCATGAATATCGCGGTGACCAGGAACTGCTTCCCGATCATCTTGTGATCATGGGAGAAGATGTACTTCGAAATGAAGCTCTCCTCGTGGTGATGGTGCGCAGTGTGCGCGTGTTCGGCGGAATGTGCGGTAGTGGCACCCATGGTCAACAGCTCCTTAACGGGTTCAATTCGTGATCACTGACGCTTGTGCGGTGACGGGAACGGTCACGGTCGTGCTATCCACGACAGCGGGTGCTGCCGGGGTCGCATCAGCAGGCGGGGCTTGGAACGGTTTCTTGAACTGCTCGGCCATCCACTTCTCGTAATCCGTTGCGGTCGTCACCGTCAATGGCATCTGCATGTTGTAGTGGGATGCACCACAGATCTTGTTGCATAACAAGATGAAATCGAAGGTGTCGTCCTTCATCACGTGGGTGCGCATGCTATCCGTGGTGATGGTCGGAACCATCTTCATGGTGGTGGTCATGCCCGGTACCGCGTTCATCTGACTGCGCAGGTGTGGGATGTACGCGCTATGGATGACATCACGGCTGCGGATCAGGATCTTCGCTTCCTTCCTGACCGGGAGGTAGAAATCCTTCGTCACGATATCATCAGCACCGTAGAGGTATTGGCTGGCAGAACCCTTTTCCTTGATGTCCAACTCCATCACGGTCCGCAGGTTGACGATCCGGGCCTGTGTCCGACGCAGGCGCTCCACCTGTTCGGTCACCTCAGCACGCTTGTTATCGGCCATGATCGTGTTCGCCAACAGGCTGTCCGATCCAGCAATGGAAGCATCGATCTCGTCCATGCGTAGCTGGATGCTCTCCTTGGTGACGATACCCAAGGGGTTGGTACCATTGATCAAGCGGAAGTCGGTGGCGCCGAGCACGCCATCGGCACCTGGATACCGCGCTGTCCAGTCGAACTGTTTGGCGTAGAGTTCCACTTCCACTGCACCTGGTCCCGCTGGTGCGGTGATCTTTCCCCACGTGGTGAGACCCATGATGATGATGACCGCAAGTACACCGGCGGGGATCACCGTCCAGATCAACTCGAGCTTGTTGTTGTGTGGCTGCCAGAATGCCTTGCGATCCTTGCTGTAGATGTACTTTCCAGCGAACCAGAACAGGAGGACATTGGTCAGCACGAAGGCGATCAGGAGGATGATCCAGTTGAAGTTCAGGAGCCAATCCGTCTCGGCCCCATGTTCGCTGGCAGCGACAGGCAACATCTTATCGCCATACGCCATGACCAGCCACAGGAAGAAGGCGAAATAGGCGATCAGGAACGCCCACATCAAGCGTGCGTTCATCCGGTTGTCCGCTGCGGAGATATCCTCTTCGCGCTTGCCACGTAGACGTGCGGTGAGCTCATACACCCGGGCCAACTGGGCGATGGCCATCACCCCCAGTACCACAACGAGCAGGATCAACAACTTCATCATCGTTCGCTCTTTCTATCAACCCCTGACGGGGATGTTGTTCTTGGGACGGTCTGTATCAGATCTGGTGATGCACGCTTTCGTCCAGGTACGGATGGTTCACCGGAGTAAGTGGCGCCTTGGTGAGGGCGGTGAGGACGGTATGAATGAACACACCCAGGAACGCCAGGAACATACCGGCCTCAAGCAGGCCGATCCCGTGGAAATCGTGTCCAAGTGCACCCGGCATCACCATCATGTTCACATCCAACCAGTGACCAACGAAGATCACGCTGCCTACACCGATGAGGAAGCGCGGGTTGCGCTTGGCGTCACGACTCATCAGCATCACCATGGGGATGGCGAAATTGATGAAGAACGTGCCCCACAAGAGCATCGGATGATGATCGATCCGTTGTTGGAAGTAGGTGACCTCCTCGGGGATGTTGCTGTACCAGATCAGCATGAACTGGCTGAAGTACAGATAGCTCCATAGGAAACTGATGGCGAACACCCACTTGCCCATATCGTGGATATGGCTGTTGCTTACTTGCGGGAGAAGGCCTTTGCGTTTGAGGTACAAGGCAAGGATGACCGCCGTGACCATGGCGCTCACCCACATACCGCTGAACGCATACCAACCATAGAGCGTACTGAACCAGTGCGTATCGATGCTCATCAACCAATCCCATGCCAAGGTGCTGCTGAACACTGCGAAGAAGACCAGGAACAACGCGCTGCGGCGGTAGTTCAACAGGTGGCGTTTCACCAGCGTATCACCGGTCTCCTTGTCCATCTGAAGGCTCTGTTGACGGAACCATCGACCGAACAGGACGAACACCGCGATGTACAACAATGATCGGAGCCAGAAGAACGGTTGGTTCAGGAAGGCCTTCTTGCCAGCGATCAGATGGTCATAGTTCGGATTCGCGACAGCGCCCTGCACCGCTTCATCCACGTACTCAGCTGCGGCACCCTCGCCGACCATGTACGGATGGTAAAGCGTATGGTCCATCCAGTGATAGAGGTGGTGCACATGGGCAGAACCCGCTGCGAGCACCACGATCATCACGATCGCACCGACGGGCACGAAGGACATGATGCCTTCGAAGATGCGCTTCACCAGCACCGTCCAACCCGTTTCGGTGGCATTCTGCAAGGCGAAGAAGAACAGGGCGCCAAGGGAGATGCCGAGGAAGAAGAAGCCGTTCACGAGCAGGTTCGCCCAGGTCCGCTGGTGATGATCGGTATGGTCGCCAAGGATCCCGACGACGGCGGCCACCAAGCCCACCCCGATCAAGGTCATGGTCAATGTGCGGGCCCGTTTGCTGAAGGTGAAGTTCATCGCTGCTGTTCCGTTAGCGTGCTAGGGTCAAAGTGCGGCGGCGGCAGTGGTATCGGCGGGTTGAGCCGTTGCCTGGCCAGGCATGGTACCTCCGGCCTGAAGGTATTTCACGTAGTGCGTCACCAACCACCGTTCCTCCTTGTTCAACTGCGACGCATGTGAGCCCATGGCGAGGTTCTTGCCGTATACCAGGCTGTGGAAGATCTTGCCTTCGGGAAGGTCCTTCAAGGCCCCGGTATAGCTGGGTGGTTGTGGATAGTTGCCGTTCTTGACCACTCCACCATCCCCCTCTCCCTTCTCGCCATGGCAGTGCTGGCAGAACTTCGTATAGATCACCTTGCCCTGTTCCACCGTGGCTTCGGTCATTGTGATCGGGCTCTTCAACTGAAGACCGGCAGCTTCATAACCTTCCGGGGTTCCGGGGAAGGGATACGGCATGTTGAACTGCGCCTTCGTCGGATCGTTGCTGAAAGCGATCGTACCTTCCACAGGCTTACGCGCGCTTTGGCGTAGACGCTGCTCCTTGGCAACGTCCTCACCGAAATGATACGGATCCTGACCGAAGTCCACATAGGCCTCCATCGCGGGGCTGCGGTACATGTCGGGCATGTATTCGACACCTGGACTGTTCGGATCACCACCGCACGATGCCATCACGAGCACCATGGCAGTGAGGCCACTCAGAACGATCCCTGAACTCTGCTTGTACTGGCTCATGATCAATAGTGGCGTTCGTTGATCTCGAACACCGACGTGCTGCGAAGCAATCCGCCGATGGCCTCCACGCTATGGCCATGGTTGTCGGCGGTACGCACCTCGATGATGAATTTATCGTCCGTGCTGCGTGGGTCCGGGTTACGGGCAGGCATGCCGGGAAGCGTCTTATTGCGGATCAGGTAGGTGATGGCCATACCGTGAGCGGCACAGAGCACCGTGAACTCGAAGGTGACAGGGATGAAGGCGGGCAGGTTCTTGTAGAAGGCCTGGCTGGGCTTCCCGCCGATGTTCATCGGCCAGTCGAAGATGTTGAAGTACCAGATCCCCAGCAACGCCAAGCTCATGCCGAAGATGCCGAACATGAAGGCCACGATGGCCAGCCGGGTGCGCTTGATCCCGATGATCGGGTCCAATCCGTGCACCGGGAAGGGCGAGTAAACATCCTTCACCTTGATGCCGTTGGACACCAGCTTGCGCGCTCCGTCCTTCAGTTGCTCTGGGTCCTCGTAGACCGCGTAGATGACCGTGTTCGACATATCGATCAATGGTGATGGTGTTTGGCGGCGTCGTTCTTGTAGCTCTCGCCGCTACCCTTCAGGATGGACTTGACCTCGTTCAACGCCAGCACCGGGAAGAAGCGGGCGAACAACAAGTAAAGTGTGGAGAAGATGCCCAAGGTGCCCAGGAAGACCCCGACATCCACCCAAGTGGGATGGAACATGTTCCAGCTGCTGGGCAGGTAGTCACGGTGCAAGCTGGTGACAATGATCACGAAGCGCTCGAACCACATGCCGATGTTCACGATGATGCTCATGAAGAAGGTGAAGCCCAAGTGTGTGCGAAGCTTCTTGAACCAGAACACCTGGGGGCTCACCACGTTGCAGGTCATCATCGCCCAGTACGCCCACCAGTATGGACCGGTCGCGCGGTTGATGAAGGCGTAGCTCTCGTATTCCACCCCGCTGTACCAGCTGATGAAGAGCTCGGTGATGTAGGCCACGCCCACGATGGAACCCGTGACGATGATCACGATGTTCATGTACTCCACATGCTTTCTCGTGATGTACGCCTCCAAGTGCATCACCTTTCGCATGATCAGCAGGAGGGTCTGTACCATGGCGAAACCGCTGAACACGGCACCGCTCACGAAATAGGGCGGGAAGATGGTGGTGTGCCAACCGGGGATCACCGAAGTGGCGAAGTCGAAGCTCACCACCGAGTGGACCGAGAACACCAGCGGGGTCGCGATCCCGGCCAGGACCAGGCTTACCTCCTCGAAACGCGTCCAAGCCTTGGCATTTCCGGTCCAGCCGAAGCTCAGGATGCTGTAGACCTTCTTCATACCCGGGCTGGTCACCTTGTCGCGGATGGTCGCGAAGTCAGGGATCAGGCCGATGTACCAGAACACCAGCGATACGCTGAAATAGGTGCTGATCGCGAACACGTCCCACAACAGTGGACTGTTGAAGTTCACCCACAACGAACCGAACTGGTTGGGCAGGGGAAGCACCCAGTAGCTCATCCAGATACGACCCATGTGGATACCGGGGAACGTCGCAGCCATGATCACCGCGAAAATGGTCATCGCCTCTGCCGAACGGTTGATCGCCATCCGCCATTTTTGACGGAACAACAGGAGCACCGCGCTGATCAGCGTACCGGCGTGACCGATACCGACCCACCAAACGAAGTTGGTGATGTCCCACGCCCAGTCCACCGTCTTGTTCAACCCCCATGCACCGATCCCTTTGCTGATCAGGTACAGGATGCAGCCCGTACCATAGGCGGCGACGATGGCGGCGATGGTGAATAGGATGTACCACCCTCGAGAAGCCTTGTTCTCAATGGGGCCGACGATATCATTGGTGATATCGTGGTAGGTCTTGTGACCCAGGATGAGCGGTTGTCGGATCGCTGCTTCTGAATGCATGGGGTCCTGGTCGTTATCCTTATGCGTGATGGGCGGCTTCCTCCTCGACGTTGCGCACCTTCACGAGGTAGTTCACATTGGGCTGTACACCGATCTCCTCCAGCATGTGGTAGCTGCGGTCGCTCGTAGCCTTAGCACGCACCTTGCTGGTGGTATCGTTCAGGTCGCCGAAGATGATGGCACCGTTGCCGCACGCTGCGCTGCAGGCGGTCTCGATGTCACCGTCCTTCACCGGGCGTCCTTCCTTCTTGGCTTGCAACTTGCCGGCCTGGATGGTCTGCACGCAGAGGCTGCACTTCTCGATGACGCCACGGGCGCGCACCGTCACATCCGGGTTCAGCACCATGCGGCCGAGGTCGTCCCACGCGGGGTTCACCTCGCTGAACTGGTCGCTCACATAATTGAACCAGTTGAAGCGACGCACCTTGTAGGGGCAGTTGTTCGCGCAGTACCGCGTGCCGATGCAGCGGTTGTAGGTCATCTGGTTGAGACCCTCGTTGCTGTGCGTGGTGGCCGCCACGGGGCAGACCGTCTCGCAGGGAGCGTGGTTGCAATGCTGGCACATCACCGGCATGAACACCACCTTCGGGCTCTCGCTCGGCACCTCCATCTTCAGGTACATGTCGATCTTGCCCAGATCATCCTCTTTCGCGGTCTCCTTCGTGGTGTCCGAACTGAAATAACGGTCGATCCGCAACCAGTGCATCTCACGGCTGCGTCGAACCTCGTCCTTGCCGACCACCGAGATGTTGTTCTCGCTGTTGCAGGCCGTGACGCAGGCTCCGCAACCACTGCAGCTGTTCAGGTCGATGCTCAGTCCCCAGCGGTGACCGACACCTTCCACCGGATGCTGGTCCCAAAGGTCGAACTCCAGCACGGACTTCTTGTCCTGCGCGTTGATCACGCCATCGCCGTTCACATCCTCGTGCACGGCCAGCTCGTGGGCATGGTTGAACTCCTTCACATTGCCGCCCACGTAGGTGGCCAGAGAGGTCTCCTTCACCACGCTGTGGCGGTCCATATGCGTGAGGTGCGTCTGCGTGATGGCGATCGGGTAAGTAGCACCCGTGGCCGACACGCTCACGTTCAGCACATCGTAGCGCAGCGCGCCACCGGCCATGTTCACCAGCGGATAGGCGTTCTTACCGACCGGCATCAGGTCGCCGTTCTCATTGGTGACGCAGGCGGCCTTGCCCACCTTCTCGCCGTTCTCGCCGCGGCCATAGCCCAGGGCGATGGCGATGGTGCCGGGCTTCTGGCCAGGGGCGGCGACCACCGGCAGGGTGATCTCACGTTCGCCGGCCTTCACCGTGACGACGCTGGCCGGGGCCTGCTCGCCGAGGTACATGTTCAGACCCATGCGCTCCACGTCCGTGGGGCTCATGCACACGTAGTTGTCCCACGTGATCTTGGTCAGCGGATCGGGCATCTCCTGCAGCCAAGGGTTGTTGGCATGCTGGCCGTTGCCGATGGCCTCGGTGGTGTAGAGCGAGAGTTCGAACTCACCGGCACCGCTGGTCGCCTGTTTGGCAGCGCTGGCAGCGGCGTTCACATCACCGGCGAACACCACCGCTTCCGCAGCGGCTGTGGCGGCCACATACACACCATCGTGCAGGGCCTGGTTCCAACGGTCCGTGAAGAGCCCGAGCGTTTCCGGGGTGGTCATGTTGGCCTCCCAAGTGCTGCGGATGAAGTCGTGGTAGTTCTGTGTCGAACCGCTCCAAAGCAGCAGGCTCTCCTGCCACTGACGGGTGTCGAACAGGTTGCGGATGGCCGGCTGGGCGAGCGCGTAGTGGCCCACCTTCGGCATCAGATCGTTCCAGCTCTCCAGGTAGTGGTGGTCCGGGCAGATCCAATTGCAGAGACTGGCGGTCTCATCCGCGTATCCGTTGAAGCTCACCGTGAGACCCACCTTGGCCAAGCCTGACTTGAACTCAGCAGCGTTCGGCAGGCTGTATGCGGGGTTGACGCCAGCGATGAGCAGGGCGCCCACCGTACCCGCGTTCATGTCCTTCACCAATTGCGCCACAGCGGCATCATCACCCTGCTTGAAGGTGGTATGACCGGCGAGGTCGATCGTGCTTCCGTAGTTGCCCAGCATGCTGTTGATGCTGTTCACCAGCACCTGCACACCTTCGTTGTTGCTTCCGCAGAGGACCACGCTCCGGCCACGGGCCGCCATCAGGGCGTCCGCTGCAGCAGCGGTGTGCGTGTCGATGGTGGCATTGCTGCCGCCCACCGCCGTCCCGCCCATCTTCTTGGCGATGTGGTCGTGCAGGCTGATCACCGCCAGGGGCAGTTCGCTGGGCTTCATCGGCACACGCACATCGGCGTTGGCACCGCTGAGGCTCATGCGCGACTCGAACTGGAAATGCTTGTTCATCGCGCCCTTCGGGTCGCGACGGTTGGCGTACTGCCAGGCATGCTCGGTGGTGCTGCCCCAACTGCTGAGGAAGTCGGCGTCCACGCTCACCACCACATCGGCCTTGGTGAGGTCGTAGCTCGGCATCACACGCTTGCCGAAGCTCTTCCCGTTGGCGTTCGTGAGACCGCTGTAGCTGATGGTATCGTACTGCACGTGGTCCACGCCGCCCACCGCGGTCTGTCCATCGGCAGCGGTCATCGGGGTACCATACTTGTTGCGCAGGGCAGCAATGGTGGCCTTGGTGCTAGGGCTGATGATCGTGCCCGTGAGGACCACGATGCGTTTGCCCGCGGTCGCCGTGGCTCCGAGCTGGGTGGCGATGGCCTTGTCGGCATCGGCCCAGGTGCTCGTGGCCAAGCCATCGGTGCTCCTGGTCATGGGGGCCTTCAGGCGCTCGTTGTCGTACAGCGACAGCACGGAGCTGTTGATGCGCGCATTGATGCTACCCTTGCCCACTTTGGGATTGTGGTTGATCCCGAAGCGGGGGTTGCCCTTGACATGGATGGGGCGGCCTTCCCGGGTCTTCACCAGGATGCTGGCATAATCCTCACCATCATAGAAGGTGCTGGCGTACCAGTTGGGCACACCGGGTGTGATGTCCTCCGGCTTGTTGACGTAGGGGATCGACCTCACCACCGGGGTCTCGCAGGCGGCCAACGTGGCGGCGCCCAAGGAGAAGCCCAGGAATTTGAGGAAGTCGCGGCGCCCGGTGCTGGCGCCTTGCAGGTTGGGATCGGCCAGGACCTGGTCGATGGCCAGGTCGGTGGGGAACTCGTTCTCCCTACCCTTGATCACTTCAGGAGCCTGATGCAGGTCCCCGAGATCCATCCAGTATCGCTTCGTGCTCGACATGCGCGGCGCTGTGTTCGGTCTTAGTAGTGGCACTTGGCGCATTCCCAGCCACCAAGTTCCTTCACGGTGATCTTGTCGT
This sequence comes from Flavobacteriales bacterium, assembly GCA_016718655.1. GTDB lineage: Bacteria > Bacteroidota > Bacteroidia > Flavobacteriales_F > PHOS-HE28 > PHOS-HE28. The sequence continues at coordinate 35,669 of JADKCV010000023.1, forward strand.
CCTCCAAGTACTGCTTCAACTCGCGCTCACCCAACTTGGTGTCGTGCAGGCGCTTCATTGTTTCGTCGTAATAGCCGTTACCGGCCATCTTCACTTCCTTGGTGTTGTGGCAATCGATGCACCAACCCATGGTAAGGGGTGCCCACTGCTCGGCCACATCCATCTTCTCATCGATGGGGCCATGGCACTCCTGGCATTCAAGCTTGCCGACCGCCACGTGTTGGGCGTGGTTGAAATAAGCGTGGTCGGGCAGGTTGTGCACCTTCACCCACTTCACCGGCTCCTCCTTGCCGGTATACTTCTTGGTGGCGGGATCCCAGCCGACGGCCGCGTAGATCTTGGCGATCTCCTTGGTACCTTCCGGTGAACGCCCCTCCTCCACGGCCTGGTGACAATTCATGCAGACGTTGGTGCTAGGAATGCCAGCATGCTTGCTCTTCTCAGCACTGCTGTGGCAATATTGGCAATTGATCGCCAGGTTACCTGCTTCCACCTTGCCCGCGTGCAGGGTGTGGTTGAAGAGGATCGGCTGTTCGGGCTTGTAGTGTTCCACCTCATCACCACCATAGACACCGACGACCCAGGCAGCGTCCCACAACTTCAACACGATGAACACCACGAAGAACAGACCGATGATACTGGCCATGGCCTTGTTGTTCCATGCCCAGTTCCGGATGCTCTCACCGAAACCACGGTCCGGCTCGGGCTGCTTGCCTTCCGCTTCGGACACCGCGTTCGATAGCCCCTTGCGCACACCGCCCAGGCTCAACGCAACGACCAGGAAGAGCAATGCCAGCACCACCAACCAAGGCCAAGCCGGACCCGCGTCGTTCGGGCCTTGTGCGACATCACCGCCAGGAGGAGGCGTTGGGGGAGCCGGAGGTGCGTAATTATCGGCGTAATAGAGGATGGCGTCGATCTCCTCGTTGGTGACGGCCTGTGAGGTCATCACACTCTTGTTCCACTTGGCAAAAAGGTCGTTCGCGTAGCCGTTACCCGTTTTCAGGTAGTCGGTGCTGTTCTTGATCCAAGCATAGATATCGCCCTTGCCTTCCCAGCGTGCTCGCGCACCCTTCATGGCAGGACCGGTGAGGTCCTTGTCGGGTTTGTGGCACGAGCCACAGTTGCCTTTGAAAAGCTTCTCACCGGAGGCATACAACGCCGCGTCCGCTGGTTGTGCACGCACAACCGAGAAGGAAAGGGACAGGAAGAGCGCGAGGGTTGCGTAAAGAAGCCCGGTTGAACGTTCTGAGATCCTTGCTACAAGCGGCATTCCGAGCAGTTTTGGAGGGACGAGGGCCCTATGGACCGGCGGCAAAAATACGCGGCGAACCGTTCGTGGAACAGAACGGAACGGTCCTTGCCATGTGGATGTCACTATTTAGAACAGGTCTAAACAAAGCGAGCTCTCCGAGTGACCTCCAAGTAGCCCATCGCCACGATGGTTCCGACATACTTTTGACCCTGTTCTGACCATGCGGATCGCGCTGTTTCTTTTCCACTTCGTGGCCATGAGCCTCGCTCTTTTCGCACAGGACGTTCCGCCTGTGCGCACCTACCAGCCACGGTCCGGGACGACGGATCCTGTTGCGATCCCCACACCTGGTACCACCCGACCGGGCTCCATTTCCTTGCAGGAGGGACCCGGGATCGAGCGCACCATGGAGCGGTTCAGTGATGTGAAGCATGTGCAACAGGGGTTCCGTGTGCAGATCTTCCTGGGCGATCGCCGGTCAGCTGAAGAAACGAAACGCACCTTCCTACAACTCAATCCGGACACGCCGGCATACCTGAGTTGGCTGGCGCCCAATTTCCGACTGCGTGTCGGAGATCTGCGGACCCGGTTGGAGGCGGAACACCTGTTGCGTGGATTGAAGACGACCTACCCCGGAAGCTACATCGTGTCCGACGAGATCGAGATGCAGCGCATTCCACAAGCGCCCGTGGGGTATTGACAGCGGCCTTGACGGACGCGGAATTCATCATGCGGCGCCGCACGTCGGAAGCCCATTCGTGCCGGGATCAACTGCCGACCAGTCGAGCATCCGGGTGTACGCTCTATGCGTCTCGATGCCCGCTGAGGTCAGGTCCACGAGAATGAATGGTCGAACACCGACCAGCCCCGTCGCATCCTTCTTCCCTTCGACTCGAACGGTACACGACCACCTCGCCTACCCTTGTGCCTGGGAAGTAAGGCCGCGCACGTGCAGACCCATGGACCGGATGGGTGCCCTTGACCTTGCGTGCGCATCAGGCAAGTAGATGTTCTGGCGCGACGTTTTTGGAAATGCACAAGGCCGGGTCGCCCCGGCCTTGTGCGTGGGTCCGATCAAAACGAACTATGATCCCTCCAAGGTGCGCTTGACCTCGGTCATCTCAAAGGCTTCGAGCGTATCGCCCACCTTGATGTCGTTGAAGTTCTTGATGTTCAGGCCGCACTCGTAACCATGGGTGACCTCCTTCACATCGTCCTTGAACCGTTTCAAGGTCTCCAGTTCGCCGGTGTACACCACGATGCCGTCGCGAATGAGGCGCACCTTGTTCTTGCGGTCGATCTTGCCATCGAGCACGTAGCAGCCTGCCACGGTACCCACTTTGCTGATGCGGAAGGTCTCGCGCACCTCGGCGGTACCGGTGACCTTCTCCACCTCCTTCGGCGCCAACATGCCCTCCATGGCCTGCTTGATCTCCTCGATCGCGGCATAGATGATCGAATACATCCGAATGTCGATCTCCTCGGCCTCGGCCAATTTCCGCGCACCCGGCGTAGGCCGCACTTGGAAGCCTACGATGATGGCATTGGACGCGGTGGCCAGGAGTACATCGCTCTCGGCGATCGGTCCTACTGCGCGGTGGATCACGTTCACCTTGATGCTCTCGGTACTGAGCTTCAGCAACGAATCGGTCAGTGCTTCCACCGAGCCGTCCACGTCGCCTTTCACGATCAGGTTCAATTCCTTGAAATCGCCGATCGCGAGACGACGGCCGATCTCGTCCAGTGTGATGTGCTTGTGCGTACGGATGCCCTGTTCGCGCTGCAACTGCTGGCGGCGCGTGGCGATCTGACGGGCCTCACGTTCGTCCTCGAAGACGTGGAACTGGTCGCCCGCATTGGGCGCACCGTCAAGACCAAGAATGGAGACCGGCGTGGAGGGTGTGGCCTCGGCAACCTGCTGGCCCCGCTCGTTGAACATGTTCCGCACACGACCACTGTATTGTCCGGCCAATAGCACATCACCCTTACGCAGTGTGCCGGCGTCGACCAGCAAGGTGGTGACATAACCGCGGCCTTGCTCCAATGTGCTCTCGATCACCACACCGTGGGCGCGTTTGCCACCATCGGCCTTCAGGTCGAGCATTTCGGCCTCGAGCAACACCTTCTCCAGCAGTTGATCGATGCCCATACCCTTCTTGGCACTGATCTCCTGGGTCTGGAACTTTCCACCCCACTCTTCCACCAAGATGTTCATCTGCGAAAGCTCCTCACGGATCTTCTCCGCATTGGCACCCTGCTTATCGATCTTGTTGAAGGCGAATACCATTGGCACGCCAGCGGCCTGCGCATGGTTGATGGCCTCGCGGGTTTGAGGCATCACACTGTCATCCGCCGCGATGACGATGATGGCAATGTCGGTGACCTGGGCACCACGGGCACGCATGGCGGTGAAGGCCTCGTGACCCGGTGTATCCAAGAAGGTGATCCGCTTGCCGTTCTCCAGCATCACGCTGTAGGCCCCGATGTGCTGGGTGATGCCACCGGCCTCACCGGCGATGACGTTCGCCTTACGGATATGGTCGAGCAGGGAGGTCTTACCATGGTCCACGTGACCCATGACGGTGACGATGGGTGGCCGTGGCGCCACGCGATCGGGATCGTCCGACTCCTCGGTAAGGTTCTCCTGTACGTCGGCACCGACGAACTCCACTTTGAAGCCATACTCCTCGGCGATCACCGATAGGGTTTCGGCATCGAGGCGCTGGTTGATGCTCACCATCATACCCAGGCTGAAACAGGCCTTGATGATATCGGTGACGTTCACGCCGACCATGGATGCCAATTCACTAGCCGTCACGAACTCGGTGACCTTGATGACCTTACCGGCCAATTCCTTGGCGGCCTGTTCCTCCTCGAAGCGCTGGTAACGTTGGTCACGCTTGTCACGACGGAGCTTCGAGCCTTTGCTCTTGGCACCACCGGTGAGGCGGGCGAGCGTTTCGCTCACCTTACGTTTCACAGCGTTCTCGTCCAACTCACCCGGTCGACCTGTACCGGGTGGGGTGCTGCGCTGCTCCTGCTGCACGGTGCGTTCCACGTTCACCGGGCCTGGCTTCACGATCCGCTTGCGTCGACCACGTTCGTTGGCGGCCGCGTTCTTGTCCGATGGCTTCCGGTCGCGCTCCACAGGAAGCTCGATCTTGCCCAGGGTCTTCAGGCCTGCAAGCTTCTGAACGTTCACACGGATGGTCTCCGGCTCTACCGGACCAGCGGGTGCGGCGGGTGCTTCGGGTGCCGCAGCTGGGGCTTCGGGTGCCACAGCTTGCACCGCTGCGGGTTCCAGAGGCGCAGGGGCCGGGGCTTCGGGTGCTGGCGCTGGGGCCTCGGCCTTCTTGGCGCCCTTGCGGGGGGCGTCCAGGTCGATCTTGCCGAGGGTCTTGGGGCCGGTCACCTTTTCGGCGCGGGCCTTGATCACCATATCCTCCTCGACCACTGGGGCGGTGGGCGGAGGAGGGGGCGTGGGGGCTGGCGCAGCGGGAACGATCGGCGCTACGGCCACAGGCGGTGCAGCCACAGGTGCAGGCTGCTCCTTCGCCACGGCGGGCTCCTCCTTCGGTGCGGCAGGAACCACCAGGGAAATGGTCTCCCGCTCCTGGCGTTGCTGTACCACCTGCTGGCTCTTGGCCTTGATCTCCTTGTCGGTGCCGAACTGCTGGAGCAGCAGGTCGTAGAGGTCGCCCGCGATCTTGGTGTTCGGGTTACTTTCCACCTTGTGGCCCTTCTGTTCAAGGAACTCCACCACGGTGTGCAACCCCAGGTTGAATTCCCGAGCCACCTTGCTCAATCGTATGCCCTTATCCGTCGATTCGCTCATGCAGTGCGTGTATCCTGTGGTCGTTGGTGCGTGGCCCTGTTCCCCTGTCGTCGATCGGTTCCCTTACGGTCATGCTTCGAGTTCGGCACGGAGGATCCGTACGACCTCGTGGATGGTCTCTTCTTCCAGATCCGTTCGCTTGGCCAATTCGGTAGGTGGTATATCGAGTACCGAGCGGGCCGTGTCGCAACCGATGCCCTTGAGCACGTCGATGATCCACTGATCGATCTCGTCCGCGAAGTCATCGATGCTCACGTCATCCGTCACTTCGTCCGTCTCGCGGTATACATCGATGTCGTAGCCCGTCAGGCGGCCTGCAAGCTTGATGTTGTGTCCGCCCTTGCCGATGGCCAAGGCCACTTGGTCGGGCTTCATGTACACCTCGGCACGCTTGTGTTCGTTGTCCAATTTGATGCTACCCACCTTGGCGGGGCTCAACGCACGCTGGATGAGGAGTTGTTCGTTGGCCGTGAAGTTGATCACGTCGATGTTCTCGTTGCGCAGTTCACGGACGATACCATGGATGCGGCTTCCCTTCATCCCCACGCACGCTCCGACCGGATCGATGCGGTCGTCGTAGCTCTCCACCGCCACCTTGGCGCGCTCACCGGGCTCACGCACGATGCGCTTGATGGTGATGAGGCCATCGGCCACTTCGGGCACCTCCTGCTCGAACAACTTGGCCAGGAACTCCGGAGCGGTGCGGCTCAGGATGACCGTGGGGGTGTTGTTGCGCATCTCCACCTTCCACACCACGGCACGCACGTTGTCGCCCTTCTTGAAGAAGTCGGTCTTGATCTGCTGGTCCTTGGGCATGATCAGCTCGTTGCCCTCGTCGTCCAGGATCAGCGTCTCGCGCTTCCAGATCTGGTACACCTCGCCGGTGATGATCTCGCCCACCCGCTCCTTGTACTTGTTGTACAGGTGGTCCTTCTCCAGCTCCATGATCCGGCTCTGGAGGTTCTGCTTCAGGCTCAGGATGTTGCGGCGACCGAAGTCCTCGATCTTCACCTCCTGGCTCACCTCCTCGCCCACTTCGAAGTCGGGCTCGATCTTCTTGGCCTCGGCCAGCTCGATCTCCAGGTTGTCATCCTCGCTCATGCCGTCCTCGACGATGATGCGGTTCAGCCAGATCTCCAGGTCACCCTTGTCCGGGTTGATGATGATGTCCACATTGGCCTCTTCCCCGAAGCGGCGTTTCACCACACCACGGAAGACATCCTCCAGGATGCCCATCATGGTGACACGGTCAATGTTCTTGTTGTCCTTGAATTCCCCGAAGGATTCGATGAGGTTCACGGTGCTCATGGCACGATCAATTGAACTTGAAGGTTGCTTTCGTGGCTTTGATCTCGGCGAGGGGGAAGGTGGTGACCTCCTCGTCCAATTTGGGCAGTCGACCCTTCACCTTGCTGGGGTGTTGGATGCGGATGCCCATCTCATTCTCGGTATAACTGACCAGCATGCCCTCGAGCACGCGGCCATCGGTGAACAGCAGTTCCACCACGCGGCCCACATGCTTGTGGAATTGCCGGGCCACCTTGAAGGGGCGGCCCATGCCCGGGCTGCTGAACTGCAGTTCACAATCATCGGCGGCATCGCCCAGGTCCTCGCGCACCGCTTTGTTCAGGCGGGCCAGCTCCTCCAGGGTGATCGCCTTGTCGTTGTCCACCTCCACCACCACCTTCGGACCGGGGCGCACGGCCACATCCACCAAGAAGTGCGTGGTGCCCTCCAGGTGCCTTTCCAGGCTGTGCCGAACTTGCTGCTCCGTAACCATATACACCAGCGAACCGCAGGGGTGGAGAACAAAAAAGAGGGGCGGTCCCCTCTTCCTCTTCCGCCTTCTGACGGCGCAAAGATAGGTATAAGAAATTGACCACGGTCCAAGTGCTAACTTGCCCGTGAACGATCCCTTGCCGCCCATGAAATGCCGATCGGTCCAACTCGTGATCGCCTTCCTTGGGTTTGGGCTTCGTCACGCGGCTCTTCGCTGGACCCCAAGGGACTGGTGGTCCTTCCTCCCGGGCAGTGGGCAGATATGGTTCTCCTAGCATACTATCCGCTTGGAGCCCGTGGGCGCTTCTATCGCGTGAGCAGATTTGGAGAAACCAACACCTTGCACATGGTCCTAAGGACCACCCGGTCACCATGTTCCGACGGAGTATTGGGATTGGGCGGTCCAAACGATACCACGCAAGGACGCTTTATTGAAGGTGAACGGACTGAAGTTCAGTGACCAAGGAGACCGCTCCATATGTGCACTGCACGCGGAAGTGCTGGAACGGTCCGCGGAGGGGTACCGGCGTCGGTTCGAATTTTCGGCAATGGCTCCCACTGAAGTCAGCGACCGAAGTATGGCTTCCTGTGAGCAGGGGTCTTTTGAATGCCTTGCGTTCGTTCTTCGATGCTTACGTGAAGGCTACCTCGGGGACTCCCTGTGTACCCCAAGCTGATACAATGCCGAGATAACGGCCCAGCTTCGACATAACGCCAGCGAACACCCCGATACTGACCATCAGCAAACCGAAACGCGGATCTTCCGGACTTATGGACATGCGCCTGAACAAGCCCGATACTCATTCCAGTTCGACATCCGAGGCGAGGACTTGGAGTATGTATCGGCGGAACGATTGCCGTTGAGCAACGTACCGGATGCGTCTTGAATTCGTCCCGGGGCCTAAGTAGTTGAAAGCGCCTGTACATCCGAGAAGCAACCGAATTCATTGCGCCTCGAACCCGAGGAAAGGATTCCATGCCTATGTTCAGTTCCCGGGCACCGTGGTTCCTTTGACCGTGTTGGGTGGTGGGCTGCTCTTCGGCGCGATCGGCGGTGCGGTAATTGGGGCTATGTCAAGTGAACCCGGACCCAGGGTACGATTCGATCTGGACATGCTCACCGGGAACCTTGTCATGCGTGATAGTTCCATGATCACCATGTCGTATTCACAGCATGTATTCTGGCTCAGTCGTTTCTCCGAACCAGGAACGACGGTGAAGACAAGCTGTTCGCGTGGGGCAAACGAACCTTGGGTAAAGGATAATGGACCAGCTTCGCACTAGCCCCGGGCGGGTGATCAAGTGGTCTTGAGCACACAAGCGGGCGATATGGTAGGTGAATGTTCCGTCCAATTCGGACCATACCCATGTTCATCTGGTATCCGTGAAGAAGGACGGTGTCTTGAAAGTGACCGAATTGAAGGATCAAATGCGGTATACGGCGCTGAGGACCCTTGAAGCGAAGACCGTGTCCATTGATCTCCGCCTCCCTGGCACCTGGGCCGGTGTTACCTCCTGGTACTGCTGGTGGCGCAGCCTTCTTCACCTGGCCATCCTCATACTCCACGGTCCTGGAGACCTTGCCGCTGCGGTCGTAAAAGGTCATGGTGCCGTGCAGGCGGCCATTGCGGTAGTTCATCTGCTGCACCACCCTGCCGCGCTGGTCGTACACGGTGCAGGGGCCATCGGGGTCACCCAGGAGGAAGCTCTGCTCCCTCATCTTTACGCCGGCATCATCGTAGTAGGTCCACGCACCGGTGGGGGTGCCGTTGGCATAGAGCCCCTCGCTGATGGGCAGTCCGTTCACGCTGTAGCTGACCCAGCGCCCGCTCTTGCGGCCCTCGGCGTAGCTGCCCTCTTCGCGCACCCGCCCACCGATGGGCTTCTCGGGCACCGATTCGAAGTAGAACTTCCACGGACCGTTCTTCAGGTCGTCCTTGTAGGTGCCTTCAAAATCGGGCTGTCCGTCGGGAAAGAAGCCCACCCAGATGCCGTCCATGCGACCGGCCTTGAAGCTTCCTTCGGTCTTCCGGTTACCGTTCTCGAACCAACTCGTCCATTTCCCTTCCTCCACACCCATCACATAAGGGCCTTCCTGGAGCTTCTGTCCGCTTTCATACCAGGTGGTCCACACGCCGTTCTTCACCCCTGCCGTGAAGGGGCCCTTCTTCCAGAACTGGCCGCCTTCGTAGAAATAGACCCATTCGCCCTCCTCCTTGTCCGCGGAGTAGGCACCGGTGCCCTGTAATTGCGTATTGGGGTGCCAAAGTTTCCAGACCCCTTCGCGCCGGTCGTTCAGGAAGGGTCCTTCCATCTCGCGGCTGCCATCGGCGCGGTACCAGGTCCAGGTGCTGTCCTTGAGGCCATCGGCATACCGTCCGGAAATGTCCATGACGCCGGCCTTGGTCCAGTGCCGGAAGGTGCCGGTGAGGCGGCCCTGCACGTAGTGCTCGATCTTCTCCGGCTTGCCGCTGGAGTAGCCGTATTCCCAGCGCCCCACCTTCACCCCGCCGCGGTACTGTCCCTTCTGCTGGTGGTTGCCAGCCGGGTGGTTCAGCACGCAGGGTCCGTCGCGCACGCCCATGGCATAGGAGCATTCCTCCTGCAGGGTACCGCTGGGGAACCAGGTGCGCAGCACGCCATTGCCTTCCCGGATGGTGGCCACGCCCGTGCTGTCCCACGCGTCGGTGACGAGCACCAGGGAATCCTGCCACACCTCGCGCAGCATGGGGATGCTGTCCGGATGGAAATAGGCCCACACACCGGTCTTGCGACCGTTCTTGTGCAGGCCCCGCTCCATGATGCTGCCGTTGCGGTAACGGCTCACGCGCAGGCTGTCCTCTTGGCCCCGCTTGAACCAGCCGTCGTGCTGCACCTGACCATTCTCGTAATAGATGCGCACCCGCCCGTCACGTTCACCCGACTTGAACTCGGCCTGTTCAGCCAAGCGACCTTCCCGATCGTAGAACTTCCATTCGCCCCACTCCCGGCCGTTCACCATCAGGCCTTCGCTACGCTTGATGGTCTTCTTGGCATCCCAATGGTCCACGAAGGGTTCCACGGATTGGGCCATGGCGGAAAGGGCGAGTAGGATGCCGAACAGGATGCCGAGGAGCCGGGTCATGGGGCGAAAGTAGATATCGGTGCACGGCATGGGCACCGGAGGAGCGTGACGTGATGAACAACGCTGCGCTGATGATCGCTGATGTGACCGTCGATGCGAACACTCGTCGGAAGTCCCGTGAACGCCATGGTCCGCCATCCCCGTGCCTTGGAAGTATTGATCACCCTGGCAGCACTCGCCTTGGGCCTGCTTGCATTGACCTGAGGTGGCCAGCCTTACCATACAAGCCCGAACTGGTGGACGGACGCTTGAACCGGAAGGCCCTTAGCGTGTTCCTTTGTAATGTCCAACGCCAGTCAGGCGGCGGACCGACCGGATGCACCATAGGAACGTGATCGTTGGTTTGGGATTGCTAGGCGTGGTCGCGCTCTTCGCCGCGTGGAAGGAGGCGGTTCGCCCCGTGAAGGGACCGCATGGCTCGCTTGAACTGGCCCTGTTGCGCAGCGAGGGCGACCTTCCAGTGCTCTTCAGTACCTACTTCACCACCGCTGGTCGTTGCGCCGGATGCCACGGGCACGACCCCGTGGGCCTGGCCAGCATCGACGGACAAGGACGCGATGTGAACGTGGCCGACGACTGGCGCAGCACGCTGATGGCCAACAGCGCGCGGGACCCCTTCTTCAAGGCCAAGGTGAGCCATGAGGTGCTGGTGAACCCCGGGCATCAGACGGCGATCGAGAACAAATGCCTGAGTTGCCACGCGCCGCTGGGTATGCACGAGGAGCGGATGCTCGGCAACCCACCCTTCACCATGGCCATGTTGGACACCAGCATCATGGGTCAGGACGGTGTGAGCTGCCTCTCCTGTCACATGCAATCCGAGTCATTGGCCGGCAGCTACTTCAGCGGCGAACTGCAGTTCGATTCGGCACGCGTCTACGGGCCGTATGCCGATGACCAGATCAACCCGGCCATCATGCAGTTCTTCGTGAACTTCACGCCGGGCTTCGGGTCGCACATCCTGAACAGCAAGGTCTGCGCCGGTTGCCATACGCTGATCACCGAAACGCTGGACCTGGAAGGCAACATCACCGGCGACAAATTCGTGGAGCAGGCCACCTACCACGAGTGGAAGAACAGCATCTACAGCAGTACCGAGGTGAATTGCAACACCTGCCACATGCCACGGATCCAGGATCCGATCATCCTGGCCGCTGACTATGCGTTCCTGAACCCACAGACACCCTTCGGGCTGCACCACCTGGCCGGCGCGAACGTGCACATGCTCGAACTGATGAAGGCCAACAAGAGCACCTTGGGGATCCCGGCCACGGACGCGCAGTTCGACAGCACCATCGCCCGCACGCGACACCTCCTCACCCAGCGCAGCTTGGACATCGACCTGGACCTGGTGGAGCGTACAATGGATACGGCGTACTACAGCGTGCAGCTCACGAACCGCGCCGGGCATCGCTTCCCGAGCGGCTATCCCTCGCGCCGTGCCTTCATCGAATTCGTAGTGTTGGACACGTTCGGCGATACCGTGTTCAAGAGCGGGCGCACCGATGGAACCTACGAGGTGGAAGGGCATGACGAAGGTTACGAGCCCCACTACAACATCATACGCGCAGGCGATGAGGTGCAGATCTATGAGCTGGTGATGGGCGATGTGAACGGCAACGTCACCACCGTGCTGGAACGCGCCAAGGACCCCATCAAGGACAACCGGCTGGTGCCGCTGGGCTTCAGCATGGGGCATCCGAGCTACGACACCACCCGGATAGCAGGGGCGGCGCTCATCGATCCCGACTTCAATCGCGATGCGAACGGCACGGAGGGCAGCGGTAGTGACATCGTACGCTACCACGTCCCCCTGAACGGGGAGAGCGCGGCCTTGCGCGCATTCGTCCGGGTGTACTACCAGCCCATGCCCCCGCTCTGGAACGCCGAGATGTTCAGCGCACACAGTGGACCCATCGACCAGTTCCGTGATATGCTCGCGGCTTCGGACGGGACGCCGACCTTGGTGGCCTCCGACTCCGTACTGTTGGGACCGTTGAATGTGGGAGCGCCGGTTGGTGATCGGATCCACGTGCACCCGAACCCCACCTCCGACGGTTGGGTGAACCTGAGCGCACCGCAAGGGGAACGTCCTCTGGTGATCAGCGTTCACGATGCGCGCGGTGCCTTGGTACGATACCGGACCGAATACCACGACACGCGTTGTCGTATCCAGCTCCCCGAAGCGGCGGGTATCTACTACGTGTTGATGCGTTTAGGGGACGCCGATGTACTTCAGCGCGTTGTACGGACCCCATGAGCAACCTGGTCCTGTCCGAGATCCGCATCCATCCCGTGAAGTCGCTCGGGGGCTTCACGGTGCAGGAAACGTTGCTCAGCGACCGTGGCCCCTCGCATGATCGGCGCTGGATGCTTGTGGATCGCGAAGGCCGCTTCATGACCCAACGGGAGATCCCGGGGATGGCCTGCTTGCATACCGAGCCCCTGGCGAAGGGCTTCGCGGTCACCGATCGTCGGACCGGAGAAGCGCTGGAACTGCCCTGGAGCCTGCCCGATGGCGAGGAGCGCATGTGCACCGTATGGAGCGACCGGGTACGAACACGAGTGGGCGCGCCGGAATGGAGCGCTTGGTTCAGTGCACGTCTGGATCTTGACCTCACCTTGGTGAACATGCCCGACAGCACCCGACGGCACACCGATGGACGCTATGCGAAGGGCCTCACCTCACTGAGCGATGGCTTCCCCTACCTGATCATCTCACAAGCCTCCTTGGATGAGCTGAACACCCGCTTGAAGGATCCCGTCGGTATGGAACGCTTCCGTCCCAACCTGGTGATCGCCGGTGGCACGCCCTTCCAAGAGGACGATTGGCGTAGCATCACCATCGGTGGTTTGCGCTTCGACCTGGTGAAGCCCTGTGCGCGGTGTACGATCATCACCACCGACCAGGCCACCGGGGCCCGACAACAAGAACCGTTGCGCACCTTGGCCACTTACCGCAGCAATGCCAACAAGGTGCTGTTCGGCATGAACACGATGGGCCCCGCGTCGGGATCGATCCGCGTGGGTGATCTTGTGCACCCATGATCCACTCCATCCTCGCCGACAAGGCTACGCGCCTCTTCCTGGTCCTTGGAGGTTTCTTCGTGACCAACGCCCTGATCGCGGAAATGATCGGCGTGAAGCTCTTCCAATTGGAGGACCTGTTGGGGATCACCAAGGCCGACTTCACACTGCTCGGTCAACCGCACCTGAGCTTCGTGCTCAGCGTGGGTGTGCTGCCCTGGCCCATCGTGTTCATCATGACCGATGTGATCAACGATTACTACGGCGTGCGTGGCGTGCGCTTCCTCACGCTCTTGACCACCGCGCTGATCACCTTCGCCTTTGCGATGATGTACTTCGCCATCCACATGCCACCGGAACAGGGCTGGTGGCTGGGCAGCAGTACGGCACAGGGCGTGCCCGACATGCAGGCCGCCTTCTCCAGCATCTTCGGCCAGGGCATGAACATCATCCTCGGCTCGCTCACGGCCTTCGTGGTGGGGCAGCTGGTGGATGCTTTCATCTTCAGGCGGATCAAGCGGATCACGGGCGACCGACGCATCTGGCTGCGTGCCACGGGCAGCACTCTGGTGAGCCAGCTCATCGATAGTGTGGTGGTCACGTATGTGGCCTTCTGGATCTTCAAGGACATGAGCTTTCCCATGGCCACGGCGCTGGTGTTGACCGCTTACAGCTACAAGCTTGTGGTGGCGCTGTTGAGCACCCCACTGGTGTACCTGGTGCATGCGGGGGTGGAGCGTTATCTTGGTCAGGAGCAAGCACGGAACATGCGCCTTGCGGCGCTGCGGCGTGCGGACGAACAGTGACCCCATGGCCAAGAAGAAGATCGGCAGGAAGGAGCTCGATGACATCGAGCGGGCCGCCAAGCGCAAGGAGCAGAAGGAGGCCGGTGCCTTGGACGGCCGCTTCCGTCCGAAAGTGGTGCCGAACAAGAAGCGGAAACCCCCGAAACGGGACACTGCCATCGACGAAGAACGCTAGGTGACGTCGGCCGTTCTTACCTTGGGGCTCCCATGTCCAAGAACATCACATCGCTCAGCGGTCGCGACGGCAAGGAACTCGACGACGCCCTATGGGATCGCCTGCAACAGGCCGCTGAACAGAACGGTGGCACACCAGCGACCGCACAACTGACGCAGGTGGCCGATGCCCTGCTGGTGGGTGAAGCCGTGGCCTACGGCACTTCCTCGTTCTACGATTTTCTACGACGCGAGAACCACGGCAAGAAGGCCTACGTGTGCAACGGCAGCACGTGCCTTGTTGCGGGCACACAAGGTCGGGTGCACGATGAACTAGGCAAGCATTTCAAGGAAGAGGAGATCGGGCACATGTGCTGCCTGGGGCGTTGCCACGAGAACAGCGCGTTCCATGTAGGCGGGCGTAACTACAGTGGTGACGCCATCGATCGGTTGGATGAGGTGATCGACAAGTCCGCTGCAGGCCCATCGCACCGGTTCGAACCGGCAGGCGGCGAACACCATGTCGGCACCTCGATGGCGCAGCCCATCCTCACCGCACCAATGCCGGCGTTGGATGCGTTCTATGCCACCTGGGAGCGGGTGCTGAAGAGCGACAGTGCCGACATCCTCCACGAGATCAAGACCGCCACCATCCGCGGACGCGGGGGCGCCGGTTTCCCCATGGGCTTCAAACTGGAGGCCTGCCGCAACGCCGAGGATACCACGGGCAATGGCACCCCGCGCAAGTACATCGTCTGCAACGCCGACGAGGGTGATCCCGCCGCCTTCAGCGATCGTTACCTGCTGGAACAACGGCCACACTTGGTGCTTCTCGGTATGATGATCGCCGGTTATTGCGTGGGCGCAGATACCGGTGTGCTATACATCCGCGCCGAGTACCCGGAAGCCGTGGCGATCGTGAAGCAGGCCGTGGCGGAGATCGAAGCCAGGGGCTGGATCGGCAAGAACATCAAGGGCAGTGGCTTCAGCTACCGCTTCAAAGTGATCAAAGCCGCTGGTGCCTACGTGTGTGGCGAGGAGACGGCCCTGCTCAACAGCATCGAAGGCAAGCGCGGCGAAGTGCGCACACGTCCACCCTACCCCGCCCAACAAGGCCTCTTCAACCGCCCCACGGTGGTGAACAACGTGGAGACGCTCGCCTGTGTGCCCTGGGTGATCGCGAACGGCGGGGTGGCCTACACCAGGATCGGTACCGAGAAGACCAACGGCAGCAAGCTCGTTTCGCTGGATAGCGCCTTCAACCGGCCCGGCCTTTACGAGGTGGAATGCGGCACTCCCTTGTGCACCGTGATCGATGAACTCGGCCAGGGCTTCAAGAAGAAAGTGAAAGCGTTACACATCGGTGGCCCGCTCGGCGGCATCGTTCCCTTGCACAAGATCGACGCGCTCAGCATCGACTTCGAATCGTTCCAGAAGGAAGGCTTCCTGCTCGGCCACGCCAGCGTGCTGTGCATCCCCGAGGATTTCCCGATGGTCGAATACCTCGAGCACCTGTTCGAATTCACGGCCGTGGAGAGCTGCGGCAAGTGTTTCCCCTGCCGCATCGGCAGCAAGCGCGGCGAGGAGTTGCTGCACCGCGCACGCACCGCGAACGTCAAGATCGACCGTGCGCTCTTCAACGACCTGCTCGAAACGATGGAGATCGGCAGCTTGTGTGCCCTCGGTGGTGGTTTGCCGCTGGGCGTGAAGAATGCGTTGCAGTATTTCAGGGGGGAGCTGGATGGGTACTTCCGCTGATCGAACCGCAGATGAATGCACCGCTGGCGCGGTGAAATGCCAATTGCAGCCGCAGATTTCGCAGATGACGCAGATGAATACACCGTGTGCGCTGTGGAATGCTGAATGCAAGCCGCAGATCACGCAGATGGCGCAGATGAATGCGCACTTCGAGAACACACCTGCAGGCTCTTCCACACATTGCCTTCACTTCCTCAGCGGCGGTAGCCGCTAAGATCTGCGTCATCTGCGTGATCTGCGGCTGAATTTCTCATAGCATTCTGCAGCCGCATTTTCTTCCCGCCCTATCAGTGGCTTCTTTTGTTTTCACATCATGGATATCCGCGACCCTCAGACCCACGCCATCATCGGCGCCGCCATGACCGTCCACTCCGAGCTTGGGCCGGGGTTCTTGGAGAGCGTCTATCATCAAGCACTTGCCATAGAAATGGCTCTGCTCGGCATCCCATTCGAACGCGAAGTAATGCTTCCCGTCTTCTACAAAGGCCAGCGGCTCGATGCGTTCTTCCGGGCCGACTTCATCTGCTACGGCGAGGTCGTTGTGAAACTGAAAGCCATCAGCAACACGACCAAGGCTGACGAAGCACAACTCCTCCACTACCTCAAGACAACGGACCTGCAACGCGGCCTACTGCTGAACTTCGGGGCGAAGAGCCTGCAATACCACCGCAAAGTATTGGGATACGAGGAGTGACCGGCACACGGCAGTGAATGCGCGATCCGCTCAGAGTACGAGCCGCAGATGACGCAGATGAATGCGCACGTCGAAAGCATACCTGCAGTCTCTTCCCCTCTCCACTCCTTTCCTCCTAAGCGGCGGTTGCCGCTAAGATCTGCGTCATCTGCGAGATCTGCGGCCGCATTTCCCTCCATCCCCCATCCGCATCTGCGTGCCAAGCGGCTGTAGCCGTTCAAATCTGCGCCATCCGAGAAATCTGCGGCCGCATTCAAAGCGCCGCAGGCGCACCCTCACTATCTACGGCCATACCCACTCCTTCCTATCTTCGTACGTCAACCACACCCGCCCATGACCCGGATGCCCGATGCCCGCGCGAAAGCTGAGGCCACTCCCATCACCGCCACCGGCACCGATGTCGCCTACATCAACGGCGAAGCGCACCCCATCATTTCCTACCCTTTGCGATGCGCCCAACCTGGAACCCTTCGGCAGCTGCCGCGTGTGCAGCGTGGAGGTGGCGCTTCGGCAGATGGCCCCACCCGCGTGATGGCCAGCTGCCACACGCCCGTGGCCAAGGGGCAGTTCATCACCACCCACAGCGAGCGCATGAAGCGCCTGCGCAAGAACATCGTGGAGCTGGTGCTCACCAATTACGACACCGAAAAGCTCAAGACCGAGGACCACGGCGCGAACGAGCTGTACAACGTGGTTCAACAGGTGCGCTTCGACATCGATAGCGTGCGCTACCCCAAGGGCGCACTGCCACTGGATGCCGCCGGCCCCGATGCCGCCTTCGCGAAGGACACCACGCATCCTTATATGGTCAGCGACCTCAGCAGTTGCATCAACTGCTACCGCTGCGTGCGTGCCTGCGACGAAGTGCAGGGCGAGATGGTGCTCACCATGGCCGGCCGCGGCTTCAACAGCTGGATCGCGAAAGGCACCGGCGAGAGTTTCAAGGACAGCGATTGCGTGAGCTGCGGCGCCTGTGCACAGGCCTGCCCCACCAGCGCCATCACCGATGTGTTCCGCGCCAAGGAGACCAAGCCCGACAGTGTGGCGCGCACGGTGTGCACCTACTGCGGCGTGGGCTGCAACCTGGAGGTGAAGGTGAAGGACGGCAAGGATCGCCGGCATCACCGCGCCCTACGATGCGGAGGCGAACCAGGGGCACACCTGCCTCAAGGGCCGCTACGCCTTCAAGTTCTACGATCACCCGGAGCGGCTGCGCACACCGCTGATCAAACGCAACGGCGTATTCGAGGAGGTGAGCTGGGACGAAGCCTACGACTTCATCGTGGACCGCTTCGCCGACATCGTGGAGAAGCACGGCCCCGATGCGCTGGCCGGCGTGAGCAGCGCGCGCTGCCCGAACGAGGAGAACTACCTCATGCAGAAATTCTTCCGCGTGCAGGTGGGCACCAACAACATCGACAGCGTGCGCGCGCGTGTGCCACAGCCCCACGGCCCTCGGCATGCAGAAGACCTTCGGCACCGGCGCTGCGACGAACAGCATCGACGACCTGAAGGACACGCACACGATCATGGTGATCGGTGCGAACCCCACGGACGCGCACCCGGTGACCGGCGCCAAGATCAAGCAGCAGATCATGAAGGGGAAGACCCTGATCGTGATCGACCCGCGCCGCACCGAGCTGGCCCGCTACGCGAAGTACCACCTGCAGTTGCGCCCCGGCACCAACGTGGCGCTGCTCAACATGTTCATGTACTACATCGTGAGCGAGGGCCTGGTGAAGCAGGAGTTCATCGACACGCGCACGGAGGGCTACGAAGACTTCAAGAAGGAACTGCTCAGCGTGGACATCGCCGAGATGGAGAAGGTCACGGGCGTGGACCGCGAGCTGGTGCGCAAGGCGGCGATCGCCTACGCGAGCTCACCCGCCGCCATGAGCTTCCACGGACTGGGCGTCACCGAGCATTACCAGGGCACCTTCACCGTGATGCAGATCGCCGACATCGCGATGATGACCGGCAACATCGGCCGCCGCGGCGTGGGCGTGAACCCGCTGCGCGGACAGAACAACGTGCAGGGCGCGGCCGACATGGGCTGCCAGCCGCACCAGGGCGCCGGCTACTTCGCGGTGGACGAACCCGCGAACATCAGCCTGTACGAGAACTTCTACGGCGTGGAGCTGCCGCACGTCGCCGGCAAGAAGATCCCGCAGATGTATGATGCCATGCTCGATGGCACCCTGAAAGCGTTCTGGGTGGCCGGCGAGGACATGGGCCAGACGGATCCCAACACGCTGCACGTGCGCAAGGCCCTCGGCGAGCTCGAGCTCTTCGTGGTGCAGGAGCTCTTCATGACGGAGACCGCCAAGATGGCCCACGTCGTGCTGCCCGGCGCCAGCTTCCTGGAGAAGAGCGGCACCTTCACCAACGGCGAGCGCCGCATCCAACGCGTGAACGCCGCCGTGGAACCGATGGAAGGCACCAAGAGCGACGGCCAGATCACCTGCGACATCATGGAGCGCTACGCGCAGAAGACCGGCAGGAAGAGCGGCAACGAGAAGACCACCTACCACCCCGAGTGGGTGCTGCAGGAGATCAGCCGCATCGCGCCCTTCTTCAAAGGCGTGAAGTGGGACGAGCTCGGCGAGCAAGGCAAGCAATGGCCCGTGAACGCCGACGGCACCGACACCAAGATCCTGCACACCGACACCTTCAAGCGCGGGCTCGGCAAGTTCATCTTCAACAACTGGGAGAAGAGCCCCGAGGTGCGCACCAACGAGAAGGATTACCCCTACATCATCACCACCAACCGCGAGCTGGAGCACTACAACTGCGGCGCCATGACGCGGCGCACCGGCAACGGCGAGATCCTCACCGAGGACGTGCTGATGATCAACCCCGAGGACGCCGCCAAGAACGGCATCGCCGAGGGCGACATGGTCTGCGTGGAAAGCCCGCGCGGCAAGGTGGACATCAAGGCGCGCATCACCGACGAGGTGAAGCCCGGCATCCTCAGCAGCACCTTCCACTTCCCGGAAATGATGCTCAACCTCATCACCAGCAGCGTGAGCGATCCCCGGGAGGTGCCCGCGTACAAGGGGGGGGGGTGCGGGGGGGCGGCAGGAAGGCGAAGAAGGCGCATTCGGGGAGGCGGGGAGGTGGTGGAGAAGGTGTGATTCATCCCAAGGCACTTTTTAAGCCGACAGTAATGACCAAGGCTCTCCGCTCCCTCTTGCTGCTGCCGTTGATCCTTTCAAGCTGCTTGCAGCCACTATCCACCTCTGCTCAGAACTTGTTCAACAAGGCGTTCTGGTACGAAGGCTACATGGGCAATCTCGAGCCGGTTTCAGACCCTCAGGGCTTCCTCATTTGCGCTACAGTTCGCTTCGGGCCGTCTGATAACATCGGCGGTTTTCAGTTCACTAGGTTCGATTCCACTGGAAGCGTGCTCTCCACCAAAAGCTTCTCCACCGGGCCGATCTATGAAGTCATGCAGGGGGTTGCCCTTGCACGCTACCGCTCCAATGGCACATTCTCGCTGCTGTTCGGGAGTCACCCGTACAACGGACCATATAGAACATCGCTGCGCTTGTTCAATGTCACATCATTAGGAGGTATGAATTGGAATAGAAAGATCGAATACATCAACTCGGACTACTCCGTTCACTACTCAGGTGCTATGGAACCGGCGTTCGAGGAATCCCCTGATGGCGGTTACTTGATCACTGCATTAAGAAGATATCCTTCCGGATCGGATACCGATACCCTAGCTCCGATGACCATCAAATTGGACTCCGTGGGAAACGTCCAATGGAATAAGACTTATAACCTCGGCGAGACCTACGGATGGCATATCACATCGCATGTCGATGATGTCGGAACCATACTGTTGGGGTTCCATGCGGACACTCCCAATGCGATCGTGAGCGACAACAATATTCTAACTAAGATCGCCCCGAACGGGAGCACGATATGGAGCAAGCGGCTCGATGGATTCAACGGGCGGTTGACCGGCTCCGCGATGGTGAACGGGAACTATGCGGTCAGTGCAATGGACTCGGCGAGCATCTACATCTTGGGAATTGGACACGTCGGGGATTCCATTGTGGGGCAAGCGCTACGCTTTGACTTTCCCCTTGTGGACTTGGGGCGCGAGCATTGTCCCGACACGCGACCATGGTTTCGTTCTAACGGCACTGATGCCGGATAGTACCGGGTCCGCTGATGTGTTCTTCTTCAAAGTGGACTCCTTAGGTACTGCACAATGGCAGCGGGCCTATGGCAATTCGCATTCTGAGTCGTTAGTTGACCTAGTGCAAAACTGGGATAGTACGTTCACGATGCTCAGTAGTACACAGCTCGCAAATTCATCGGTCCACAATTACATGAGTCAATTGGACGCCGTGGGTATGAATGATTGCATGACGTCCGTGAAGTGCTTGTTGACTGAAGAGCCCTTCACTCTCCTTGGTCGATGTGGTGCTTGATGAGTTTGAAAGTCCGATGATCTCACAGCCGCTGTATGTGAACGATTCTACATCCACGAACCCGACACTCATCGACACCTGTCTTTTCTCGGACGTGGTTGGACTTGTGGATCTTCTGCGAACACAGGACCCTCTTTGTGTATCCCAATCCAACCTCGGGCACGGTCTCGGTAAGAACAAATAATCACTGGGATGGCACCGTGCTCAACATCATTGATATGATGGGAAGACAGGTCAATAGAACCGAACTATCATCGTGGGAGACGATCATTGACCTTGAAGCACTACCTGTTGGTGTTTATCTGTACCACGTGGTGGCCCCGGATGGAAGGACGGTGGCGGGTAAGTTGATCAAAGAGTGAAGCCCGGCATCCTCAGCAGCACATTCCACTTCCCGGAGATCATGCTCAACATCATCACCAGCAGCGTAAGTGACTCACTGGCGATGTGTCCGGAGTACAAGGTGGTGTTTGGTTAGATTCGACTGGTCCAAAGACCGAGTTCAACATCTAAAGCTGATTTTCCGCCTGTGTATTCAACCTTTAGGAGCGTCCTCGTGAAGTACCGGGCGTTCATCACATACAGTCGTAAGGACACTCGCAATTCTGAAAGATGGCTGCACCGCACCCTCGAACAATACCGCGTGCCGAAGGGTGTGAGTGGGGCTGATGAAAGGGGAAGACTTGGTCGGTTCTTCTTGGATGATGACGAACTTAGGGCATCCGAACATTTGGGGGCGGCACTGGATGGTGCCATAGATGAATCCAAAGATCTCATCGTTGTCGCCAGCCCTGATGCCGCGCAATCCGTTTGGGTCAACAAGGAGATAGCCCGATTCAAGCGCCGCGGCACGGCGAGGGTTTTCGTCATTATTGCACGCGGTAGACCTCTGTCCGATGATGGCAGTCGAGTGCTTTCTCCCCAGCTCAAAGTATCGATCTTTGCCGGATGGCACCATCACTTCGGACCTTGCGGACCCGCCCTTGGCAGCAGACCTCACCGCCGAGGGCTTTTCGCGGGTGTTCATCCGCACGGTCGCTGGTCTGCTCGATGTGTCCTTCGATAGCCTCTGGCAGCGTGAGAAACGACGCGCCATCCGTCGCCGAGCGGTCATCACGGCAAGCGCGGCTCTTGTGTTGACCGTCAGCGTCCTCGCAATGGCGCAGGCCGTTGTCGAGAACGATTTGGCTTCGCTCAGGGATCGTTCTATTGCGATCAGCAGTGAGCAATGGCGGTT
>JADKCV010000024.1 GCA_016718655.1 Flavobacteriales bacterium
CACAGCCGTCACCCCTGCGTCGCCAGAGAAGGAGGCCAGCCCCATGACACCCGTGGCCAAGCCGAACTAAGCCACGGTCCACGACCCATCCGAACGCCCCGCTTCAGTCCGAAGCGGGGCGTTCCATTTCCAGGTGCCACACCGAACGCCGATCTTCGTACCCTCATCCAAGGAACACACCCATGCCCGCGATATCCAGCAAAGGCCGCCAGATGCCCGCCTCACCCATCCGCAAGCTCGTGCCCTTTGCCGAGGCGGCCAAGAAGCGAGGCACCCAGGTCATTCACCTGAACATCGGGCAACCGGACATCGCTACGCCCGAAGTGGCCTTGGACGCCATCCGGCACCTGGACCGCACCGTGATCGAGTACAGCCATTCCGCCGGGTACGAAAGCTACCGTAAAGGGCTCGTGAACTACTATGCCCAGCACGACATCCACGTGACCGCTGAACAGATCATCATCACCAACGGAGGTAGTGAGGCGCTGCTATTCGGCATGATGGCCTGTTTCGAACCCGGAGATGAACTCATCATCCCCGAACCCTACTACGCTAATTACAACAGCTTCGCGCTCTCGGCCGGTGTGAAGGTGGTTCCGGTGCGCTCCACCATCGAGGACGGGTTCGCGCTGCCACCCATCAGCGCATTCGAGTCCCTGATCACCCCGCGCACCAAGGGCATCCTCATCTGCAACCCCGGCAACCCCACCGGCACGCTCTACAGCCGCGAGGAACTGGACACCTTACGCGCCATCGTGCTGAAGCATGACCTCTACCTCTTCGCCGATGAGGTGTACCGTGAATTCTGCTACGAAGGAGCCACCCATGTGAGCGCCATGACCCTGCCCGGCTTGGAGCAACACGTGATCCTGGTGGACAGTGTGAGCAAGCGCTACAGCATGTGCGGGGCACGCGTAGGGGCCTTCATCACACGCAATGCCGAGCTCTACGCCACCGTACTGAAGTTCGCCCAGGCCCGCCTGAGCCCGCCCACCTTCGGCCAGATCGCCAGCGAGGCCGCCCTGCGCACCCCCCGGTCCTACTTCGATGGGGTGATCGCCGAGTACGTGCAACGCCGCGACATCCTGGTCGATGGGCTCAATGCCATTCCGGGTGTCCGCTGCCCCAAGCCACAGGGCGCGTTCTACTGCGTGGCCGAACTCCCCATCGACGATGCCGACCGGTTCTGCCAATGGCTCCTCGAGGACTTCGCCCATGAAGGGTCGACCGTGATGATGGCCCCGTGCAGCGGTTTCTATGCCGACCCAGCAACCGGGAAGTACCAGGTACGACTGGCCTACGTCCTCGAACAACCCCTGCTGCGCAAGGCCGTTCAAGTGCTGGCTGCAGCCCTTCAGGTGTATCCGGGCACACGGAAGCCTGCCGAACGGAACGCTTCCGTCAACGCCTGAGCAGGCTATCGAAGCGGGATCATTGATCTTTCGACGAATGAGCGATTCGGATCGCTCTGTAACCCCTTTTTAAGGACCGGCGTACAACGGGCCGATCGGATCGAAGAAGATCCATCGCAACCGTTGAACGACCATGCGCTCCAACACCTTCCTGACCGCACTCCTGTTCCTGGGCTTCACCCTCGTGGGCACTTCCGCGGCCCTGGCCCAGACCGCCTCCGGTGAATACTGGTACAGCTTCGCCGCGCCCGGTCTGCAGGAAGGGATCATGGAGAAACACATCACCCAGGCCGTGGTGGATGTGAACCCCGAAGCCTCGGTGCTCATGGACGTGGAGGCCGAGATCGTGGTGGTGCGGACCACTGTTCCGCTCATCGTGGAACGCCTCGAGGAACGCAGCGTGCAGCTTGGACTGGCACTGACCCTGCGCAACCGGACCGACATCCATAGCGCGCTCCACACCGCCGAATGATGCCAAGGACCATGAACCGGAACACTACCCAATCCATGACCACCCGCCTGCCCGTGTTGGCCCTTCGCCGTTCGTTCGGTGCGCTCCTGCTCTGCGCAGCTACGACCATGGTTTCCGCCCAAACGGCCACCGATGCCTGCACTTACGCAGCAGGCAACCAGTACACTGTGGGAGCATCGTGCTCGCCACAGACGTTCAACAAGCCGAACGCCTTCACCCCTACCTATACTCCAACTGGATGTGGCGCTAGCGCTAATGATGATGCCTGGGGCTGGTTCACAGCCACGGCCACCAATACGATCATCACCTACACGCCTGGAAGTGGCAACCCCAGGATACACCTCTTCGACGGGGCCTGTGGTTCACTCAACCAACTCGCGTGCATGAACGCGGGCGGAAACGGCGTAGCGGAAACGCTCACGTACGCCACCACCATCGGGGTGAACTACATGATACGTATCCAAGCAGGCAATAACACCGCGATGAACGGGACATTGTGCGTTTGGTCGCCAACCGTACCAGCGAACGACATCCTCGTGGAGCCGTTGCACTCCAGTGTGAACAGCAGTTGCACCAATACCGCAGGAACAAATGCATTCGCCACCAACACCGCAGGTCCACCCGCCCCCACGTGTGCCAACTACAGCGGTTCCGATGTCTGGTTCACCATCGTGGCCCCTGCCAGCGGTTCGGTGAACATCGAAACATCCGGCGGGACCATCAATGACTCCGGTCTTGCCCTTTACAGCGCCACGGCCTGCGGTGGGACATTCACCCAGCTCGCGTGCAACGACGATAATGGAGTGAACCTGATGAGCACCATCAACCAGACCGGCCTGACCCCTGGCACCACGTACTATGTCCGGGTCTGGCGTTATGGCGGAGGCACGGGCACCTTCAACATCTGCGCGTGGGAACCTCCACCTCCTCCGGCCAACGACAACCCGTGTGGCGCGATCGCATTGGCGGTGAACACCTCCTGCACCACCACCACGACCACCAACTCGGGTGCGACCCTCACGGCCGGTATCCCCAACCCTGGCTGTGGCAATACCATCGTTGGTGATGTGTGGTTCGCCATTGTGGCGCCCGCGAATGAGTTCCTCACCCTGCGTATCACCCCGGGCACCATGACCGACCCCGCCATGGCGCTCTACAGTGCACCCGCATGCGGTGGTGCCATGACGCTCATGCAGTGCGACGACAACCTCGGATTGGGCAACGAGCCCTTCCTCACCTTCACCCCGGGCAACCTGGTCACCGGCCAGACCTACTACCTCCGGGTATGGAACGCCACCGGTTCACAAGGCACGTTCAACCTCTGTGCGTTCACGACCGGTGCCAGCTGTTTCGTGGCCCTGCGCCTCTTCGATGATGGTAACAACGGCTGGGGTGGTTCTCGCGTCACCGTACAGGTCGGGGCCGCACCTGCGGTGAACTACACGCTCACCACCGAAGGGGCCAACATCTTCTACATCCCCTTCACCGCGGGTCAACTCATACAGGTTTCCTATGCCACTATGGGTGCCCCCAACCAGGGCCAGATCTATTACTTCCTCCAGATCGGTTCCGGCATCCTGTTCAGCGGTGGCCCTAACCCAGCGGCCGGACTGGTCTATGCTGCCTTACCATCCTGTGGGTCCATACCTCCGCCCGCCAGCGACTGTTCAGGTGGCGACCGGCTCTGTACCGGTACGTCGTTCACCGGCAGTCCGTCCAACACAGGCACCATCGCCGACCTCAATTTCCAGACCCGCGGTTGCTTGGCAGCGGATGAACGCCAAGGCAACTGGTACCACTTCATTCCTTCCGCTTCGGGTACCATCGGAATGACCATCGCACCCAGCGATCCCGCCGATGATTACGACTTCGCCATCTGGGGCCCGGCGATCACCAAACAATGCCCGCCCAATACCTCGCCATACCGCTGCTCGTTCAGTGGAAATACCGGAAATACCGGCCTGGGAAATGGCGCTTCCGACACCTCCGAGGACCCCTCCGGTGACAAATGGGTGAGCACGATGCCCGTCCTGGTGGGAGAGGTCTATACCATGTACATCTCCAACTTCTCCCGCAGCGGCCTTGCCTTCACGCTCAGTTGGCAATTCACCAATGGCGCCGACATCAGCTGCCTCGTACTTCCCGTGGAGTGGCTCTCCTTCGAGGGGCGCCCTGTGGACCGGACCGCGGAGCTCGAATGGGTGACGGCCACCGAGACCGGTAGCTCCCACTACATCGTGGAACGCTCCTCCGACGGGTACACCTTCGAAGCCATCGGACAGCTGCCCGCTGCCGGCAACTCCTACTCCACCCTCACCTACCAATTCACCGACGCACAGCCCGAGCGCGGCCTCAACTACTACCGGATCAAGCAGGTGGACCTGGACGGCACCACCGACCTTTCCGAAGTGGTGACCCTGCCCTTCGACCGGGCCGTGGACCTCGGAAAGCCCTACCCCAATCCCACGGCCGACCGCATCGCCATCGACATCACCGTGGAGGAGGCCGAAGCCTTGGACATCACGGTGCTCGATGCATCGGGACGCCTGGTGCGCACCTTCAGCCACCGTCAGGAGGCCGGCACCCACCCCTTCGTCGCCCCCGTGGGTGACCTGGAGCCCGGTGCCTATCACCTGCTGGTGACCGATAGCCACGGAGAGACCACCAACGGCGGACGGTTCATCGTGGAATGAGCCGTTCATCCGTGTCCTGCCCGGCCAGGACCCCTGTTCACCTACCAGAGGTCACCTTCAGGCAACCCTCCGTTCATCCGTGCGTCTTCAGGTCATCTCGAATGACCTGGGGATCACCACCGGACCACCGACAGGCAACTGTTCCATGGAACTGGACGATCCGTTACTTTCGTACCTATCTTTAACGCGCACATCAGCTACAGGACACATGTCACTCCGCACCATCCTACCCGCTCTGGCGCTCTTCGCCTCCACCATCGGCATGGCCCAAAGTACCGATGCCCTGTACTTCCAGGCCGCTGCTCCCATGGACGCTTCAGACCTGAAGTTCGTGATCCAGGCCATGGTGGACATCGACCCCATGGCCAAGGTGGGCCACAGCGATGACATGACCATCATCCAGGTACGACGCAACCCCAGCGTGTCCGAGGCCCAGGTGCGTGCCGCCATCGCCTCCGCCGGTGTGACCCTCCAACCCGGGCTCATCGACCCTGCTTCCTTTGACCCCTGCACCGGACCCCAACGTGGAGCCGGTCTACATCGTCACCGGTGACACCGAGGCCGATCAGGCACGCTACCGCACCGCGGTGGAGGTCTGGAACAGCAACCACCCCGAAGCGCCCATCGCCGCTCCCGTACACCTGACCAACGAGTGATCCGACCCATGAAAGCACGCTACGCGCTCCTTCTTTCCTCGCTGGCACTGCTCGCGCTCGGTCACCGGGCCGTGGCGCAGTGCCTTACTCCATTGGTGCCTTTCACCGGACAGACCGCGGTGCCCAATACCGCTTGGGACCCCGCAGTGGTGCCGCCCACCATGACCGCGACCATCACCGGGACCACGGTCGGTGGGAACAACGTGATCACCATGGGTGTAGCCGTTACCACGGTCCCTGTAGGCACCGTGATCGCGGACCCAACCTTCCAGCCGGAACCACGGTAACGGCCGTGGCCACCCCGACCCTGACCCTGAGCAATGCGGCCACAGGCAGCGGTGGACCGGTAGCATACCAATTGACCTTACCCCCTTGGGCCGGTCCACATCCACCAGCAAACGTGGCCTTCCCCAACCAAGCCGGACAGTTCAACGCCGCGTGTACCGCCTGCCCTTCCCTGTTCTCCGTGGACCTGTGCGCGACCAACTTCGCCACCATGTACATGTGCGCGGGCAACGTGTACACCATCACCCTCTGCGGCAGTGCCGCCGTGGTGAACACCACGATGACCATCACCAGGTACACGGGCACCACTTCCTACGCCTACGACGATGACGGTTGCGGCCCGGTGAACGGTCTTTCCACCATCACCTTCGTACCTGCCATCACGCAGACCTATCGCATCCGGATCTTCGAGGACCCCTGCATCGCCAACCCCGCCATGTGCGGCACCTTGGAGATCAGCTGTTCGCCGGTGCCTCCGCCCCCCGCGAACGACAACCCCTGTGCGGCCATCGCCCTGCCGGTTTCCACGGTGTGTACCTACACGGTCGAGAGCAACTCCTTCGCCACGGCCACGAGCATTCCGCCACCTTCCTGCGGTGCCTATCCGGGTTATGATGTCTGGTTCAGCGCCGTGGTGCCCGCTTCGGGCAACCTCTCCATCCAGACCGACCTGGTGAGTGCCACGGACATGGCCTTGGCGGTGTATTCCGGTACCTTCCTGTGTGACGCCTTTAACGTGACTGGTGGTGTCCGGACCTTGGGCTCCACCACGATCGTTGGGTCCAATACGGCAGGCATGGTCATCGGGATGCGGGTAACGGGTACGTCGATCCCGGCCGGTGCGGTCATCACCTCCATCGTCAATGCGACGACCTTCACCATCAGCCTTCCTGCATCGGGCAACAGTGCGACGGCCATACAGGTGAACGTGTGGACGGAGATCGCGTGCAATGCGGACGCGGTACCCGGTGTGCCCGAACCGTTCCAGACCTTCAGTGGTTTGCCCTGGCCCAGCACAGTCTACATTCGGATGTTCCCCCAGGCCAACGTAGCTGCCGGCGGTACCTTCCAGATCTGTGCCTACGAGCCGGTGCCCCCACCCAACGACAACCCCTGCGGTGCCATCGTGGTGCCGGTGCTGCCCACCTGCACCCCCAGCACCTATAGCACGGAGAGCGCCACGCCCCTGGCCGCGTCGATGACCGCGAATCCACTTCCTGCATGCGGCACCTTGGGCGGTGGTGATGTGTGGTTCCAGGTGACCATGCCCGCCACGGGGTCCATGACCATCAGCACCGTTTCCGGTACGCTGAACAACATGGCCATGGCCGCCTATACCCTTACCGCTGGTGCGCTATGCGGCCCGGGTACCCTCACCCAGGTGGCCGGTGCCTGCAATGACAATGCGTCGGTGACCAACCTGATGCCCAGCCTCACCATCGCAGGTGCAGCGGGTAACGTCTATTATGTACGGGTATGGAACCTGACCGCCGCCTTCGGCACCTTCGGCATCTGCGCCATTCCCAACACCCCGCCACCCAACGACAACCCGTGTGGTGCGATCGCATTGACCGTGCGTTACGGTTGCCTCTTTGACAACTACACCACCTCCTTCGCGACACAGACCACGCCTGCGGAGGAGTGCCCGGGCCATCGTGGACCAGTGCCCCGAACCCGATCGCACCTTGCGCTGCGGCGAACCCACAGAACGATGTGTGGTTCACCGCTGTGGTGCCACCCGATGGTAACCTGCAGTTGGATACGGATGATGGTCTGATGACCGATGCGAGCATGGCGATCTACACCGCCACGGGCACATGCGCGGGTAACAACCTGAGCCTGACCCAGGTAGCCGGCGCCGGCGGCTGTGCCATCGGTGGGAGCCCCCAATCGGGCATCATGCCGTTCATCAATGCCACGGGCCTCACACCGGGCAGCACGGTGTACATCCGGGTGTGGCGCGCTGCCGGCTCCACTGGCAACTTCCAGCTCTGCGCTCGCCGCACCAACAGCCCTCCCGGCATCTGTGATTACACGCTCCGCATGACCGATACCGGCGGCGATGGCTGGAACGGCGGCTACGTGCGGATATGCCGCGTTCCCGGCGGCTGCACCAACTACACCATCGTGGGCAGCACCGGCTTCATCACCTTCGGCGGCGCTCCTGGCACAGATCGTGACCTACCAATACTTCCCCTCAGGTGGCTTCCAGAACCAGATCTCCTACCAGATCCAGGCCAACAACGGCTTCGCCATCTATGCGAGCCCCAGCCCCCTCCCACCGGTCCGAACGGCACGTTCACCATCAATACCGATTGTAACGTTCCACCGGCACCACCTTCGGATTGTATCGGAAGCGTGGAGGTATGTACCAACCAAGTGATCACCGGTCTGCCCGGCAATACGGGCAACACCGCGGACCTTGGCCCTACGAACCGGGGTTGCCTCTCCTCCAACGAGGTGCGGGGTCAATGGTTCCGCTTCACGGCCTATGTGGGCGGCACCATCGCCTTTAACATCGCGCCGGGTGTGCCTGCCGCGATTACGACTGGGCCATCTGGGGGCCCTACGTCGGCGCTCCGAGCTGCCCTCCAGCTGGCCCCCCACTGCGTTGTAGCTATGCGGCCGGCGGTGGACCCACGGGTATGAACCTGACCTCGGCCGACCTCAGCGAAGGAGCCGGTGGTGACCGCTACGTGCGCTACATCGATGCGCTCGCTGGGCAGACCTTCCTCCTCTACGTGGACCGGTTCGCCAGCACCAACACGCCCTTCGCCCTCACGTGGAACCTGGGAGGTGGTGCCGACATCAACTGCTTGGTGCTGCCTGTACAGATGCTGACCTTCGATGCCAAGCCCAAGCAACGCATGGTGGATGTGACCTGGGCCACGGCCAGCGAACGCAACAGCGCCTTCTTCGAGGTGCAACGCAGCCAGGACGGTGACATCTGGGAGCGTTTGGGTGAAGTGACCGCACGCGGCAACACCCAGAACACCTCGAACTATGCCTTCCTTGATGAGTCCCCCTTCAGTGGTGTCAACTACTACCGCCTGCGTCAGGTGGACACCAACGGCGACGAGACCTTCACCGAGCACGTTCAGGTGACCTTCCGTCGCACGGGAATGCCCATCGAGGTCTATCCGAACCCCGCCAAGGAGAGCATCTCCGCTTCCTTCACGTCCGATGTGGACGGTGCGATGCAGTGGCGTGTATTGGATATGAGCGGCCGGACCGTGGAACGCGGGACCTTCAGTGCGCAGAACGGCACGAACCGCATGGACGTCAACCTCACCCGCGTGGAATCCGGCAGTTACATGTTGGAACTGATGGATGCTTCCGGTGTGCACATGGGCAATACGCGCTTCATGAAGCAGTAGCCTGCTTGTTCCTCCCGAACGGGGATCCCTGGTGCCGGAAGGCGGATCGGGGATCCCCGTTCTCTTTTCCACGATCCATCAACAGGGTATGCGCCAACCGCCTCCAGATGCCGCGCCCCACGCGGGTTCCACGCATCCGGTCGCCAATGATGTACCTTGGTGAATTGAACAACCGACGCGGACAACCCTTTTACTGTTGTTACGTCCTGTTCCTGAAGCCGGGCAGTATGATAGCCATCCATCCGAACTAGCGCCATGACACCACTGGTACCCCCCGCATGTGAAGGATCCCCGATGGAACGCAACGCGATCGACCGACAGCCACGCGTTTGGCGTGCCATGCGCACCGCCAGCTCATGGTCCTGCGCACTGCTCCTGGCAGCGGTGCTGGGTATGTTGCTGCAGGCATCGGCTTATGCCCAATGCAACGGCACGGCCACCACGGCTATACCTGGCTCGAGGCTCGTCACATCCACGATCGTGACCGGAAGTAATACGACGTTGTTGTCGGTCGGTATGCCGATCCAGGGCACGGGCATCGCAGCAGGTGCGGTCGTGGCCTCCATCACGAACGCGACCACCTTCGTGATGAGCCTTCCGGCGACCGCCACCAGTGCCACGGCGATCAACTTGACAACGCTGGTGCCCAATGCCACCTGGCAGCCTGCCACGGTGCCTGCTGTACCGGTCTACACGTCGAACTTCCCGCCGGTGGGCTCCACCTTCTGCGCCGTGTGCCCTTCGCTCTTCACGGTGGACCTCTGTGGCAACCAGTATGCGCGGATGTACATGTGTGCTGGCAACCTGTACACGGTCAGCATGTGCCCTTCGGCCACTTCCTGGAACTCCACCATCAGCATCACCGGTGGTACCACTGCCTTCCCGGTGGCGGATGGCTTCACCACCTTCGACGATGATGGGTGCGGAACACCCGGGGGGCACGCCCAGTTGACATACACACCGACCACCTCGGGTGTCCGTTTCATCCGGATCCTGTCCAATAACGGTGTGGACCCATGTATCCCGAGCCACACGCTGTGCGGCACGCTGTCCATCTCCTGCGCCACCATTCCCCCTCCCCCGGCCAACGACAATCCATGCGGGGCCCAGGCCCTGCCGGTGAACCCCACCTGTACCTCTCCCACGACCTCCACCACGTCCTGGTCCACGGCCACTTCGGTGCCCCCTCCGGTCTGCGGGGTATGGGGTGGTTATGACGTATGGTACAGTGCCGTGGTGCCCGCTAGCGGTGCACTCGCCATCCAGACCAACCTGATCTCCGCCACCGACCTGGCCATGGCCGTGTATGCCGTGCCATCCTGTACGACCGCCTACATCCTCTCCGGAGCGCGTACACTTGGCTCCAACCTGGTCACGGGTTCCAACACCACGGGTATGGTGGTTGACATGCTTGTCACGGGCACCGGTATCCCTGCCGGTACCACGGTGGCCTCCATCATCAACGGGACGGACTTCACCCTGAGCAACAACTCCACGGCCAATATCACCAACAACATGCAGGTGAACGTCTGGCCGGTGGCCCTTTCGTGCAACGCGGACATCGCGGCGGGAGTGCCGGACCCGTTCATCGCCATCAACGACCCACTACTCGCCGGCCAAACGGTCTACATCCGTGTATGGCCACAGAGCGGCCCTGCCAACGGAGGCAACTTCGAGATCTGTGCGTTCGAGCCCACTCCGCCTGTCAACGACAACCCGTGCACCGCCACTTCCGTGCCGGTGACCCCGGCGTATACGCCGGTGAACGGCACCACGGAAGCCGCCACGGTGTCCGGTGGGGCGCCGGTCCCCGCATGTGGTAACGTGCCCCCCATCAACGACGTGTGGTTCACGGTACAGATCCCGCTCGCCCCTGCAGGCGTGGGCGTGGAGATCGACCTGAGCAGTTCCGTGCTCAACGATGCCGCCATGGCGGTATATCGGATGAACCCGGACTGCAACACGCTGGCAGCGGTATCCTGCAGTGATCCCGCAGGTGCGACCATGCCCGGTATCACCGTGAACCAGAACGGCACCACCATCGTGGCCGGTACGATCCTGTATGTGCGCGTGTGGAACAAGACCGGCGTGTTCGGCAACTTCCAGATCTGCGCCACACCCACCACGCCCCCGCCCAACGACGATCCCTGTGGTGCCATCGCCTTGCCGGTGAACTATGGCTGCCTCTTCTCCAGCTATAGCAACGAGAACGCCAGCATCACCCCCACCAACCCGGCCGGTGTCATCAACGTTCCCAACCCCACTTGTGCAGCCACCGCCACGGCGGACGTTTGGTTCACCGTTCAAGTGCCCAACCCCTTCACCACCGGAGCCCTGTTCTTCGATTCGGATGATGGGTCCATGACCGATGGTGCGTTCGCGATCTACCGCGTGGCTTCCGGCACCTGCGGTGGCAGTAACCTGGTGCTGACCCAACTGGCGTGCACGCTCAACGGCAGCCCCACCGCGGCCACCATGCCCAGTACCTCCATCGCTGCTGGAAGTCTGGTACCCGGCGAGACGCTGTACATCCGCATGTGGCGCCAGACCGGCAGCACCGGAACCTTCTCCCTGTGTGCGAGCCGTACGGATGCGCCCCCGGGCAACTGCAACTACACGTTGCGCATGAACGACAGCTTCGGCGATGGTTGGGCCGGCAGCTTCGTGACGGTCTGCATCAACCCCCCTGGCCCACCACCGAACGTCTGCACCAACTATTCCATCATCGGCTCCACCGGTTCCGTCACCTTCGGAGCCAACGTGGGTGCTGTGATCACGGTGTCCTACACTGCGGCCAGCAGCACCGAGAACCAGATCAGCTTCCTGTTGCTGGCGGATAATAGCGGGCAGATCGCGGTAAGCTCGACCCCATTGCCCACTCCCGGGGTCCAGACGGCGTTCATCGTGGATGCCAACTGCAACAGACCTCCCGCTCCGATCGAGGACTGCATCGGTTCCATCCAGATCTGTGCGGACATCGCGGTGAGCAACAATCCGCAGAACACCGGTAGTGTGGTGGACCTCACCTTGCCCAACCGCGGCTGCCTCATCGCGAACGAACGGCGTGGGGTCTGGTACAACTTCACCGTCAGTCAACCCGGTCAGGTCGGGTTCACCATCGATGCGTTCCCCTACGGTGGCGCAGACTACGATTATGGTCTCTGGGGGCCCTATTCCGGTACACCCACCTGCCCACCGACAGGACCGCCCCTGCGCTGCTCCTGGGGCGATGGACCGGTGCTCACCGGCCTCAACTGGACCGCCACGGACTTCACGGAAGGTGCTGCAGGGGATAGCTGGACACGCTACATCACCGCTAATGCCGGGGACCGGTTCCTGCTCTTCGTGGACAATTTCTACACCTTCTTCTGGGGTACACCGTTCAACCTGACCTTCCAGTTCCAACCCGGGTGCGTGTTGCTGCCCAATACGATCCCGTTCCCCTGCGCATCCATCGCCTGTCCGCTCCCGGTCGAACTCCTCGCGTTCAACGCCCGTCCACAAGGCGACCAAGCCTTGCTCACGTGGAGCACCGGCAGTGAGGAGAACAGCGCCCATTGGGTGGTGGAACGTTCGGCCAATGGTGTGGACTTCGTGCCGCTCGGCCAAGTGAACGCTGCTGGCAATAGCGCGGTACAGGTGGAGTACAACTTCCCGGACCGTACCCCCCTGAAGGGCTGGAACTACTACCGCCTGAAGCAGGTGGACAAGGATGCGGGCCACACCTACTCCGAGGTGCGCACCGTGCTGATGGAGGACCGTCCGTCGGCCTTGGACATCTACCCCAACCCGGCCAATGACCTGATCAACGTGCTGATCGATGCACCCGAAGGGGATGTCGACCTGCGTTGGTCCTTGTTGGACGCCAGCCTCCGTCAAGTGGCGCAAGGTGGACAGGTGCTGCCCAAAGAGGAACCGCGCATGACCATTCCGGTGGACCGTCTCGATGGTGGCACCTACTTGGTGGTGGTGCGCGATGCCAAGGGGAACCTGCTCGGCCAGGCCCGCTTCGTTAAGCAGTGATCACGAGGGCGCGTCCCGATCATGGACGCGCCCTTGTGCCAGCGATATCTTTGTGGCATGCCGGTCCGCAAGGCCTTTCTGGTACTCCCACTGCTGCTGGTGCTGCTCCCCACCCGTGGCGGCGCGCTGGTTCTCCGGCCGTTGGCCACTTACACGTTCGGCCTGTCCTTGAGCCCAGGTCCAAACAGCCAATTGTTCTCCCTGTTCCTGGTGAAGGAATTCGAGGGCCAGGTCATTCAGTCCGAGGGCATCACCCGTGAACAATTCGTGCTCCAAGCCCAAGGTGCCATCCCGAGCAAGGCCAACTTGGATGGGGTCAATCTCTTCCACCGCCATCAGGTAGGCCTCTGCCTGCATCCCGACGATAACACCGGAACCCGCCTCCTCCGCGACTGCGAGGTGTTCGACCAGCTGTGGAAACTTCGCTTCTGGGAATACCCCTTCGTGTTGAAGGAAGGCCAGCATCCGGGAAAAGGCTGGGCCGAGAAGCGCGAATCACCTTCCTCACGCCAACTGCTCCTGCTCACCGACTACGGCATCCTCACGCTCAACGGCATGGCCAAGGGGGATGACGTGTTCAGGCTGCTCCACGACGTGGGTGACAGTGCCTGGGTGGATAACTACCGCAAGGGTTACTGAACACCATGAGCGCACCCCTGCCGCTGGCCGACCTCGCTCACCACCTTCAGTCCGGGGACCGCGCCGCACTGGGCCGGGCCATCACCTTGGTGGAAAGCGCACGACCTGCGGACCAGGAACAGGCCCGCGCGTTGTTGGCTCTATGCTCCACGCCCACGACACCTGCACTGCGTATCGGCATCACCGGGATCCCCGGCGTGGGCAAGAGCACCCTGATCGATGCACTTGGTATCGCGGTGATCGCTGCCGGACACCGTGTGGCGGTGTTGGCGGTGGACCCCAGCAGTGTGCGCAGCGGCGGAAGCATCCTGGGCGACAAGACCCGCATGGAACGCCTTTCCCAGCACCCCGACGCCTTCATCCGGCCCACAGCGACCGGTGGAGCGCTCGGCGGAGTGGCCCGCCGCACCCGCGAGTCCATCCTGCTCTGCGAAGCGGCCGGCTACGACCGTATCCTGATCGAGACCGTGGGCGTGGGCCAGAGCGAGTTGGAGGTGGACCGCATGACCGACCTCACCGTACTGTTGATGATCGCAGGGGCGGGCGATGAACTGCAAGGCATCAAACGCGGCATCATGGAAACGGCCGATGTGGTGGTGCTAACCAAAGTGGAAGGGGAAGGACGATCCCGGGCGGAGACCGCTGCACGCGACCTGCGCAACGCCATCCACCTCCTGCCGGTCCGCCCATCCGGCGTTCATCCGCAGGTGTTCCTTGTCAGTGCGATCGGCGGGGAAGGCATGCCGGACCTGGCACGTCACCTGGAGGAGCGTTACAACGCGTTGTTGGCTTCGGGCCGTTTCATGCAGAACCGAGCGGAGCAAGGACTCCATGCCATGCACCACCAACTGTTGGACGGCCTGCGTGATCTCCTGGACCATGACCCGGTGATCGCCGAGCTACGGGCCCGTTTGGAAGCCCAGGTCGCAGAAGGGTTCCTGAGCCCAACCGAAGCGGCGGAGCAGGTGCTGACCCGTTTCAGAACAGGCGGCGCACCTCGTCCTTGACGAACACCAGCGCTTCTTGTGAGGGTGTGTGCGTCAACCTACCCACGTTCTCGAAGATGCGGCGGCTCAATTCCGTGGCCGATTGCTCATCCCCGGTCTGCTCGTAGCTCAGGTTGATCAAGCGGATGGTCTCTTCCTTGGCCTGCTTCACCTTGGCCCAGGCCTTTTCGCTCATGTACACCTGCTGGGTCACATTGTGTTCCAGTTCCTCGCGCACCGTGGCGATCAACTCGGCATGCAGCATCCGGGAGCTCATGTTGCTCTTGTGCACCCGGAGCACCAGCGGCCCCGGAGAGATGCGCTCCAGGAAGAGCGTGA
The DNA here is from genome assembly GCA_016718655.1 of Flavobacteriales bacterium. Lineage (GTDB taxonomy): Bacteria > Bacteroidota > Bacteroidia > Flavobacteriales_F > PHOS-HE28 > PHOS-HE28. Next base: position 14,883 of record JADKCV010000024.1, read on the forward strand.
CGCGTTCATAGGCCTGTAGGCGCAGCGGCAGCGTCTGCCGGTGATCCTCCTTGCGCAGGTCCGTCATGCGCTCGCTGATGCTGGCGTTCATGAATTGCTTGAGGGTGTAGAAGGCGGTGAGGAAGACCACCACGGAGGGCAGGATGGCCACCAGGACAAGGACAAGAGGATCGTTCATGGTTGATAAAGCGGTGGACGAATATCGGCATACCACCGGGCATTCGGGATAACGCGCGGAACCACTTGATTAGTTTTGCCCCCTTCCGGAAGGCCCGGCCGAACGAATGCCACCTTCCGTGTGCCCGCATGCATCTTTCCCCCACCGTTGCGAACATCGTTGAACCCGCTACCCTGCTCATGGCCCGCCGCAGCCGTGAACTCCGGGCACAGGGCCGCGACATCATCGACCTGAGCCTCGGCGAACCCGACCACGATCCGCCCGCCTTCGCCTTGGAGTCCGCACACGAAGCCCTACGCGGCCCTTGGCACAAGTACACGCCCGTCAACGGCTACTTGGACCTGCGCGAGTCCATCAGCCACAAGTTCCAGCGGGACAACGGACTCACGTACGCACCCGACCAGATCGTGGTGAGCACCGGCGCCAAGCAGTCGATCATGAACGTGGTGATGAGCCTCGTGGGCCCCGGCGATGAAGTGGTGATCCCCGCACCCTACTGGGTGAGCTACTCCGAGCAGGTGCGCCTGGCCGGTGGCACGCCCGTGCTGGTGCATTCCACCCTGGATGAGGATTGGAAGCCCCCGGTGGAGCGCATCGCGGCCGCCATCACCCCCCGCACGCGCCTGCTCATGTTCAGCTCGCCGTGCAATCCCAGCGGGTCGGTGTTGAGCCTGAAGGAACTGCAGGACCTGGCGGCTGTGGTGGCCAAGCACCCCCAGCTGTACGTCATCGCGGACGAGATCTACGAGCACATCGTGTTCGACGGCAAGCACGAGAGTTTCGGTGCACTGCCAGGCATGCTGGAACGTACCATCACGGTGAACGGGCTCAGTAAGGCGTGGGCGCTGACCGGCTGGCGCGTGGGCTACATCGGCGCCCCGCTGTGGATCGCCCAGGCGGCCATGAAGGTGCAGGGCCAGTTCACCAGCGGCACCAACAGCATCGCCCAACGTGTGGCCAAAGCCTGCGTGGAAGCGGACCCGGCCCAATTGCTTCCCATGCGCCAGGACTTCCTGCGTCGCCGCGACCTTGTGCTGGCAGCAGTGCGGAACATCCCCGGCTGGCGTTGCAACGTGCCACAGGGCGCCTTCTACCTGCTGCCCGACGTGAGCAGCTCCATAGACGGCAAGACCATCAAAGGCTCGGTGGACCTGAGCCTGCACCTGCTGGACGCCGTTGGCGTGGCCTTGGTGGAAGGAGCCTCCTTCGGCGCCGAGGGCACCCTGCGGATCAGCTACGCCACCAGCGACAACAAGCTCACCGAGGCCATGTCCCGCGTGGCCAAGGCCGTGGCCGAACTGCACTGAGCCATGGCCGCCATCGACACCTTCCTGGACCGTGTGCGGACGACCCGCATGCTGGTAGTGGGTGATGTGATGGTGGACGCCTACCTCTGGGGCCGCGTGGACCGCATCAGTCCCGAGGCTCCTGTGCCTGTTGTACAAGTCACCGAGCGCAGCGCCCGTCTGGGTGGTGCCGCCAACGTGGCCATCAACGCGCATGTGCTTGGCGCACGTCCCGTGGTGGCGAACAGGGCCTGCGCACCGATGCACTGGTGCGTTCGCCACTGCGCCGGACCACCGTGAAGACACGCATCATCAGCGGTCACCAGCATGTGGTGCGCGTGGACGAGGAACAGGAGGACGACCTGAACGCCTCGGATGAACAGCGATTGCTCGATCAGGTGGCCGAACTGCTGCGTGCTGAACGACCCGAGGTGGTGGTGCTCGAGGATTACAACAAGGGCGTGCTCACCGAAGCGGTCATCACCGGCATCATCGCGCTGGCCAAGGCGGCTGGCGTTCCGGTGGCCGTGGACCCCAAGCGCAAGAACTTCTTCACCTTCCGGGGTGTTGACCTGTTCAAGCCCAACCTGAAGGAATTGCGCGACGGACTGAAGATCGACCTGAACGCCGCCGACGGAACGGCCATGACCGCTGCGATCAGCGAACTGCAGACCAGATTGGGCAACCGCATCTCCATGATCACCCTCAGCGAGCACGGCGTGCAGGTCCACAACGGCAGCACGAACACCGCGTCGCGGCCCACAAACGCAAGATCGTGGACGTGAGCGGCGCGGGCGACACCGTCATCACCGTGGCCGCGCTGGCCTTGGCGCAAGGCCTTCCGGCGCCGACCATCGCCCAACTGGCCAACCTCGCCGGTGGGCTGGTATGCGAAGAGGTGGGTGTGGTCCCCATCGACCCAGAACGATTCCGCACCGAATGTGTGCGCCTCAACCTCCCGGCATGACCGTCACCCCCTACTCGCCGGAAGGCAGCAAGCGCGAACAGGTCGAACAGATGTTCGACGCCATCTCGCCGAAGTACGACCTCCTCAACCGGCTCTTCTCCTTGGGCATCGACCAGGGCTGGCGCCGTAAGGTGATCCGCTTGATGGGCCGGGAGCCCGTTGAACACCTGTTGGACGTGGCCACCGGAACGGCCGACCTGGCGATCCTGGGTAGCACCAAGGCCAAGCGCGTCACCGGTGTGGACATCAGCGAGGGCATGCTCTCCCATGGTCGCACCAAAGTGACCAAGCGGGGACTGGACCAACGGGTGGTGTTGCAACGTGCGGACAGCGCTGCACTCCCCTTCCCGGACGCCACCTTCGATGCCGTGACCGTGGCCTTCGGGGTGCGCAACTTCGAGCACTTGGAACAGGGTGTGCGCGAGATGCTCCGTGTGCTGAAGCCCAATGGGCGGCTCTTCGTACTGGAGTTCTCCAAGCCCCAGCACACGCCCATGCGCCAGCTCTTCCGCTTCTACTTCCACCGGGTGATGCCCACCATCGGCCGGTCGGTGAGCAAGGACAGCGCCGCATACACCTACCTGCCCAAGAGCGTGGATGCCTTCCCCGAAGGCGAGGACTTCCTGAAGGTGCTCCGCGGTGCGGGTGGACGCGAATGTTCGGCCGAAGCGCTCACGGGTGGCATCGCGTCCTTGTACATCGCACGCAAATAGTGCGGTCGGACACACACGGATCCCGCCCTAATTTCGTTGCCTGTCCGATGATCCGCTCCGCTGCATTCCGTTCGTTCGTCCTCTTGTTGGTGCTTGCCTGCGCTCCGCTGCTGCGGGCGCAAAGCCAAGCCGGGGTGAAGGTGGAGAACCTCCCCAACTTCGACCTGCGCCGGTTCCACTTCGGATTCCTGCTCAGCTACAACACCAGCGACTTCTACACCCGGCTCAACACCCGCGCACCGTTCACCGATTCACTCCTGGTGCTGGACCACTTGAAACAACCGGGTTTCAACCTGGGCATCGTCGCCTCGCTGAACATGACCGACCACCTCAGCCTGCGTTTCCTGCCCACCCTGTCCTTCCAGGAACGTATCCTCCAATACCAGTTCCGCACCGCCGAGGGCGAGATCGACTACTTCCAAAAGCCCATCGAGAGCACCTACCTGGAGTTCCCCCTGCTGATGAAACTGCGCAGCGACCGGATCACCAACTTTGCCGTATACCTGCTGGGCGGAGGCAAGTTCAGCATCGACATGGCCAGCCAGAAGGACGTGAACCAGGCCCTGGACGACGAGACCATCGTGAAGCTGAGCAAATACGACTACTCCGCTGAGGTGGGTGGTGGCTTCGACTTCTTCCTCCAATACTTCAAATTCGGCATCGAGCTGAAGACCGGCATAGGTATACCCAACCTGCTGGTGCGCGACGGCACGCGGTTCGACCTGCCCCTGCAAAGCCTGCGCTCCAAGACCTGGGTGCTCACCTTCACGTTCGAGGGGTAGTGGTCCCACGACCCCAGCTCTTGTTGTGGTTCCCCCCGGGGGGGGCGGGGGGACCTTGTCCTGGCTGGTGGGAGCGGAACGTGCCGGTGCCCGTACACCGCGCAGCACCGATCTTCGCGCCATGGAGCGCACCGTGGACATCGCCTTGGTACCCGCCGAGGCCCATGATCCCGTACTGGTGCGGGCTGCAGCGGCCGAGGCGGCTGGTATCCCGTTGGACCAGGTGCAGCAGGCCCGGGTCCTGAAGCGCTCCATCGACTCCCGCTCCAAACAACCGCTGTTCCGGCTGCGGGTCGCGGTGGACACGGAAGCGCACCCCGAGGCCCCCGCTTCGCCGCCCACCCTGCCCGATGTGCACCGCGCGGATCCGGTGATCATCGTGGGGTGCGGCCCGGCCGGGCTCTTCGCCGCCCTGCGCTGCATGGAACATGGCCTGCGACCCGTGGTGTTGGAGCGCGGTAAGAACGTGCGTGATCGCCGCCGTGACCTGGCCGCTATCAACCGCTTGCACACCGTGGACCCGGACAGCAACTACTGCTTCGGCGAGGGCGGCGCGGGCACCTACAGCGACGGCAAGCTCTACACCCGCAGCCACAAACGGGGCGATGTGGGCGCCGTCCTGCGCACGCTGGTGGACTTCGGCGCCAGCCCGGACATCCTGGTGGATGCCCATCCGCACATCGGCACCAACAAGCTGCCCGGCATCATCACGGCCATGCGCGAAGCGGTGATCGCATCAGGGGGCGAAGTGCACTTCAACCAACGCGTGACCGACCTGCTCCTGGACAACAGGCGTATCCACGGAGTGGTGACGAACGACGGCACGGAACACCGCGCCCGTGCCGTGGTGCTGGCCACCGGACATTCGGCACGCGACATCTTCCGACTGTTGGTAACGCGAGGGGTGCGGGTGGAACGCAAGGACTTCGCCCTGGGGGTGCGGGTGGAACATCCCCAAGCGGTGATCGACGCGGCACAATACCACTGTTCCGTCCGCGACCCCTACCTGCCGCCCGCCAGCTACAGCCTGGTGCAGCAGGTGGAGGGCACCGGCGTGTACTCCTTCTGCATGTGCCCCGGCGGTATCATCGCCCCCTGTGCCACGGCGCCCGATGAGGTGGTGACCAACGGCTGGAGCCCGAGCAAACGCAACAATCCCTACGCGAACAGCGGTATCGTGGTGGCCTTCGGTCCTGAACTGGTCAAGCAACACCCCAGTGGCGCCGATCCCGACGATCCGTTGTGGGGCATGGACTACCAGCGCGCCGTGGAACACCAGGCCTGGCAAGCGGGTGGACGCACGCAACAAGCGCCGGCACAGCGCCTGGAGGACCTGGTCCGCGGCAAGTCCTCCACCGACCTTCCGCCGTGCAGCTACCCGCCCGGGATCGTGCCTGTACCGATGCATGAGGTGCTTCCACCGGAGATCGCGACCCGCTTACGCGCCGGGTTCAAGGCCTTCGGGCAGAAGATGCGTGGTTACCTGACCAATGAGGCCGTGGTGGTGGCCGTGGAATCACGCACCAGCTCCCCCGTGCGCATCCCCCGCGACCCGACGACCTTGGAACATGTGGAAGTGGCCGGCCTCTACCCCTGTGGCGAAGGTGGTGGCCATGCGGGCGGTATCGTGAGCGCGGCCATGGACGGACAGCGCGTGGCCGATGCAGTGGCCATGAACTACAAGGTCGTCCCGGCCTGACGCGTGAACTCCATGCACAGGGCCGAAGCGGCGGCGGCCACGTTCAGCGATTCTCCCGCACCCACCTGGGGAATACCGATGAGCTCGGCATTCAAGCTGCGGACCGCCTCCGAGATCCCATGCGATTCGCTGCCCAGCACCAACACGGCAGGACGGCGCAGTCCGGTGGTGAACACGTTCGCCCCTTCCATGGAGGCCAGGTACAGTGCCGTTCCAGCAGCCTGCCACTCTGCGAGGAGCGGGGGCAGCTCCGCATAGGCCACCTGTACCCGGAACAACGCACCCATGGTGGCCTGCACACACTTGGGGTTGAAGCGCTCCACGCTCTTGGGCGTGCAGATCACCCGACCGATGCCGAACCAATCCGCGATGCGGAGCACCGTACCCAGGTTGCCGGGGTCGTTGATACCATCCAAGGCCAGCACCAGTTCGTTCGCGCTGGGCACGTGCAGGGGCGCGTCGCTCGGTTGGCGCACCACGGCCACCAACACATTGCCACTCTCCAACGTGCCCAAGCGTTCCACCTCATGGTCGGGCAGGATGATGGCCTCGGGGATGACGTGCTCCTCGGCGGCGCGGGCCGTGGCGTAGATGGCCTCCACCGGCCACTGGCTGCGCCGCAACTCGGCCACCAGCTTGGGGCCTTGCACCAGGAACAAGCCCTGTTCATCGCGGCCCTTTCTTTGCTGAAGCGCCCTGATGCGTTTGAGGTCTGCTTGCGTGGTCACGGTCGGATATCTTTGGCGCTGCCCTGCCTGCGGCGGCCCGGAAGGAGCGCAAATTAGGCAGCACCCGGCGCTCCGTTGACGTTCCGCAACACGCATATCGCCCTGCTCGTGGTCCTGACCGCGGCGACCTCATGCGATCCCACGCGTCGTGTGCCCCAAGGGTCCCACCTCCTCAAACGCCATGGCATCGAGGTATCCAAGCGAAGTGTCCCCGCTGATGAACTGGAGGCCATTGTAAAACAGAAGCCCAACAAGAAGGTGCTGGGCCTGCGCTTCTACCTGAGCATGTACAACCTGCCCGACCCGGAGCGCATCGCCCGTAAGAAGGCCCACAAGGACGCTCGCACGGACGAACGCAACGAGGACCGCCAGGCACGTGGCAGGAAGCCCCTGCCCTACAAACGCACCATGGGCGAGTGGATGCGCGATGTGGTGGGTGAACCACCAGTGATCCTGGACCCCGCCCAGACCGAACGCTCCACCGACCAGCTCCAACTGTACATGCAGAAGGAAGGGTGGTTCCGCGCACGGGTGACAGACACCACGTACTTCAGCCACCGCGGGATACTGGGGATCGGTAGGGATGTGCCGTTCAAACAACCCAAGGCCGTGGTGTTCTACCACATCGAACCGGGGTCCTCCTATCACTTGCGTCGTGTTCGGCATCAGATCGACGACCCCGCGATCAATGCCATCCTGGCCCGCGACAGCGCCAATTGGACCTTGCGCCGTGGCGACCGCTTCGATGCCGATGCCTTGGACCGTGAACGGGAACGCATCACCACCCGGTTGCGTGAACAAGGCTACCTGTTCTTCAACAAGGAGCTCATCCTCTTCAACGCGGATACCGCGCTGGCCGGCGATTCCGTGGACATCACCCTGCGCATGGAGCGCGCGGGGGGTGGGGACAAGGGCCTGCAAGGGACCGCCGAGGCCCGCCCCTACTGGATCGACCAGGTGGAGGTGATCACCCAACGGACCAGTGACCGGGGCAGGATCCAACTGACCGACACCCTGATGGTGGACGGCTACCTCCTTCGCTACGGGGGCCGTATCACACATGAACCGCAGGCCTTGCTTCGTTCGCTGTTCCTGCACCCCGGCGACCAGTACCGGCAGAGCAATTCCGACCGGACCTACCGGCGCCTCTCGGGCCTGCGCGTCTTCGATCGGGTGGACATCACCTACGATACCACGGGCACCGGCCGCGCGGACCGCGCCAACGCACGCATCGCCCTGTATCCCGGCAAGGAACAGAGCATGGCCCTGGAGGGCTTCGGCACCAACCGCGGTGGGTTCCTGGGCACCTCGGTGAGCCTGGGTTACCGGCACCGCAACCTGTTCCGGAACATGACCTCACTGCAATTGCAGCTCACGCTGGGCCTGGAGGCGCAACAGAGCTTCACCACCAGCGATGCCAGCACCACTGGCCAGACCTTGGGGGGGGCCAGCCAGGCCGGCTTGTTCAATACCGTTGACATCGGACCCGAACTCACTGTCCGGTTCCCCCACTTCCTGCTCCCCATCAAACGCGAACGCTTCGCACGATCGGCCGCGCCGCGCACCACGGTCTCCGCCCTGTACAACTACCAACAGCGTCCGGACTTCACCCGCACCCTGGCCAAGGTGTCGTACGGCTACGAGTGGCAGGAGAGCCCCACCCGGTCGTTCGGCATCTTCCCCTTGGAGGTGAACATCATCAAGATCCCCATCCGTAGCGGCGCCTTCAATGATTACCTGGCACGGGCGAACGATCCGGTGCTCTCCGACAGCTACACCGACCACCTGATCACCGGCATGCGCGGCCAGTTCGTGCTGAACACCCAGGCCTCGGCCCGCCAACGCAACACCTTCTTCAACCGCATCACCGTGGAATGGGCGGGGCACCCCCTGTTCATGCCACTCACCCTGTTGAGCTCCTCGGTCACCGACACGGCAGGTGTCACCTACGAGGAACTGGCAGGCATCCGCTACGCCGAGTTCGTGAAGCTGGACAGCGACTTCCGGTGGTTGCACCAATTGCACGAGAAGAGCAGCATGGCCTACCGGGTGGCGGCCGGCATCGGGGTGCCTTATGGGAACCTCCCGGTACTGCCCTTCGAAAGCAGCTTCTTCGTGGGTGGTGCCAACGGCCTCCGTGCTTGGAGGGCACGATCCATCGGGCCGGGATCGTACAACGGGCCGCTGCTGGCGTTCGACCGCATCGGGGAGATCCGTATCGAGGCCAACGCCGAATACCGGTTCAAGCTGTTCTGGTACCTGGAGGGGGCGTTCTTCGCCGATGTGGGCAACATCTGGAACCGCAGCGCCGACCCGCGTCGACCCGGCGGGGAGTTCACCACCGACTTCATCAGCGAGTTGGCCGTGGGTACCGGGGTGGGTGCCCGCCTCAACTTCGACTTCTTCATCCTCCGCTTCGACCTGGGCCTGCAGACCAAGGACCCTGCACTGGCCAAAGGCGAGCGCTGGATCTTCCAACCCAAGGACACCTTCGAGCTGCCCGATGCCACCACCGGTGTGGCCGCCTCCTACCGGCCACAGGTCAATTTCAACCTGGGCATCGGTTACCCGTTCTGAACCGGTCCATGGTACGACCGCTGTCCAGCGGACCTTCTTTTCACACGTGGGGCGTTCAAGCGGTGATCGGAAAAGGTCCGGTACTGGCGCCACCCCGGCCCTTTCGTTAGCTTTGCCGCCCGTTCAAAAAGGACCGATCCGCATGCAGACCATCAACACCGGAAAGATCGAGGAGCTGTTGGGCAACGACGCCAAGAGCCTGTTGGAACACCAGTGCAAGACCATCGACAAGTCGATGATCCACCTACCCGGTGGCGACTTCGTGGACCGCAGTTTCGCCTACAGCAACCGCAGTCCTCAGGTGATGCGCAGCCTGCAGGCCCTCTATGGCACCGGGCGTTTGGCGAATACCGGCTACATGAGCATCCTGCCGGTGGACCAGGGCATCGAGCACAGCGCGGCCGCAAGCTTCGCACCCAATCCCATCTACTTCGACGGGGAGAACATCGTGAAGCTCGCAGTGGAGGGCGGTTGCAACGCAGTGGCCAGCACCTATGGCGTGCTCGGCAGTGTGGCGCGCAAGTACGCCCACAAGATCCCCTTCATCGTGAAGATCAACCACAACGAGCTGATGACCCTGCCGAACAAGTTCGACCAGGTGCTCTTCGGCAACGTGAAGGACGCATGGGACATGGGCGCCGTGGCCGTGGGCGCCACGATCTACTTCGGTAGTGAAGAAAGCACCCGCCAGATCACCGAGATCGCCGATGCGTTCCAGCATGCGCACGAGTTGGGCATGGCCACCATCCTGTGGTGCTACATCCGCAACAACGGCTTCAAGGTGGACGGCAAGGACTACCACACCGCCACCGACCTCACCGGCCAGGCCAACCACCTCGGTGTCACCATCCAGGCCGACATCATCAAGCAGAAGCTGCCCGAGACCAACGGCGGATACAATGCCATCAAGGGCTACGGCAAGACCCACCCGAAGGTGTACAGCGAGCTCACCACCGACCACCCGATCGACCTGTGCCGTTACCAAGTGGCCAACTGCTACATGGGCCGCATCGGCCTGATCAACAGCGGTGGTGCCAGCAGCGGGGCCAGCGACATGGCCGAGGCTGTGAAGACCGCCGTGGTGAACAAGCGCGCGGGTGGCCAGGGCCTCATCAGCGGCCGCAAGGCCTTCCAGCGCCCCATGAACGAGGGCATCGGTCTGCTCAACGCCATCCAGGACGTGTACCTGGACAAGGGCGTGACCATCGCGTAACAGATCCTCGGTCGAAGGCGGGTTACGCCGAGGGTCGTCGACCCTCGGAATAGACCCGCCTCCGACCGTATGCATCATCCCCTAACTTCGTCCTACTAAGTCCATACCATGGGTTGGTTCACACGCGTCAAGGAAGGCATCACCACCAGTACGGAGGAGAAGAAGGAGACCCCCGAAGGCCTCTGGTACAAGTGCCCGGAGTGCAAGGAGGTGATGACCGCCGAGGACCACGAGAACAACCTCTGGGTCTGTAACAAGTGCGAGCACCACGAGAAGATCGGCAGTGCCGAGTACTTCGCCCTGCTGTTCGATGATCAGACCTACACGGAGATCGCGGCCGACCTGATCGCCGGTGATCCCTTGCAGTTCGAGGACACCAAGAAGTACACCGACCGCTTGGCCAAGACGCGCCAGGACACCGGCCTGAACGATGCGTTGCGTGCGGCCGAGGGCAAATTGGACAAGCACCTGGTGGTGATCGCCTGCATGGACTTCCGCTTCATCGGCGGCAGCATGGGCAGTGTGGTGGGTGAGAAGATCGCCCGCGCCGCCGACCAGGCCATCAAGCGCAAGTGCCCCCTCATCGTCATCAGCAAGAGCGGCGGTGCCCGCATGATGGAGGCCGGCTTCAGCCTGATGCAGATGGCCAAGACCAGCGCCAAGCTCACCCTGCTGGCCAAGAAGAAGCTGCCCTACATCAGCATCGTCACCGACCCCACCACCGGAGGCGTTACCGCCAGCTTCGCCATGCTGGGCGACCTGAACATCGCCGAACCCAAGGCCCTGGTGGCCTTCGCCGGACCGCGCGTGGTGCGCGAGACCATCGGCCGCGACCTGCCCGAGGGCTTCCAAACCAGCGAGTTCGTCCTGGAGCACGGCTTCTTGGACAAGATCGTACACCGCAAGGAGCTGAAGCCTTTCCTGGCCAAGACCTTTGCGATGCTGAGGGGTTAAGGGGATCGTTCCGCCGACCATGGGCCTGGTCCCTTGATGTGGTGGTCGGGCTGAAAGCCCGATCAAACCCAGAGGTCCTTACATTCGATGTAATGAAGGCCGTTCACGCCCTAGTATCCAACTACCGTCTGGTGCCGCCGAACGAGGGTTCGGCCTACAGCAAGCGCCATGGACACCTGCCTGGCGTACCCTCTGCGGAGCGCATGGTGGAGCAAGGGCTGGATGTGGTGAAGACCGATGCCTTGTTGCTTGAGAAGATCGAGGAGTTGACCCTGCATACGATCTCACAGGAAGAACGGATCAAGGCGTTGGAGACCCGCCTGCTGCAACTCCTTGAAAGGCCAGGCCTATGAACTTACACGATATGTCGGCTGTCGTTGGTCCAGGTCTTATCGCTCAAAGCCCAAGCGGACCAACCTCTCGAGTTCATGCTGGATCAAATCACTAGCGAGCACAAGAATGGAACACAGAATCTATTTCGAGTGCCACTCCAGGCTATGCATTCTATGGCTACCGGTGGCAGTCGCCAATGTGCCCCAGACAGCACCGCATTCGCCAAGACAACCATTTTTGCATCGGCGCTCGGCAATGGTCTGCTCTATTCGGTTAATTGGGACCGATGTTGGCATATTCACTCCACACGTTGGATTTCGTTAAGTGGTGGATTGACCTTTTTGCCTGGAAGGATCCACGAATTTTTCAAATTCTTTGCCAGTTCAGTTCAATTATTTCCAGGGGCAGAGTAGTATGGAGCATGGCTGGGCTGACTTACGGAAGTGGATGGGGTGCGACCACGCCGGGAGGCGTTCATTCCGAAGCACTGCATCTCTTTCTCAAACCCATGGGGTACGGTACCAACATGAAAAGGGCGGCTTGTTCATTCGAGCCAGTGCGCTCTTGGCCGTTAAGTTAGTTGAGTTTAATGAAGCATGGGGTCTCTACGAGAGCAGTGGTGGAGGACAAGAGCCGAACGGTCTTTGGTTCGGAGTGGATCTCGGCTATACGTTCAAAAGTAAATGACCATGACCGCTGTGAGGCTTTAGACACATGCAGGGTGTCCGCCATAAGTTCCACCTGTAGCCAGACCTCCGCAGGTCTCTCGAAGGGGACCCTGCCTCCGCCAGGAAAGCCTGCGGGCTCCACATCGTGATCGTTACGTTGTATTCGATGTCCACCCGTAAGCTGCTGAACCCATACTGGAACAGGCCACCCAAGGTGCATCAACCGCTATCTTGCATTTGGAGTCATTGGCCCCGGCCACCTATTTCCTAGTGGCGTTGGACATTCATGGCATGGTACACAACCGTAAATTGATCAAGCAATGAAACCCATCGGAGCGTGTGTATTGTTCAGCTCGATCTTGGTAGGTATGGCATCCTGCAAGCCCGACAAGCCCGTTGGGCCCATAGGACCACCTACGCCGGTGGATGGAAGGCAGCAATTCGTGGGGGTCTACGATGTGTATGACACGCTTGGGAACTGGCAGTACGAAATGAAGATCCTGGTTTACCAAGACGTTAGCCCTTTTGATTCACTTTTGATCCAGGGATGGGGAGATGCTTTTGACGTGTACGTGCAGAGAAATCAAGGAAACACTTCCAACTACCTCAATTTTGTCGGTGACTTTGGGATCCAAGATCATATGGGCCATCGATGGGCTCTTTACTCAGACTACGATCCTGCGTTTCAGTATAACAGTCTCGTCAACGACACCCTGCGCCTCTCCTATTTAAAGGACAACATCGCCTTCTACGTGGATGATGGGGTTCCTTACTTCAGGCAGAGCTACCGCGAGTATGCGGTGAAACGGGAACCGGAATGACCGTGTCCCAAGGGCCCATTCAAGCTCTGACATGGCATCCACCCAAGGAGTTCGAGCAGGTCCACCACGAGGCAGTACCTGTTCGCTATCCACCTGACCACCCGGTGGCCCCCAGACACGAGCCTCACTCGCGCGCTATCCTAACCTCTACCCCCGTCATCCACGACAACCCACTGAGCATCAGCGCTTCGCCGGCCAGCAAGCGCACTCAGGCAAAAAGGAACCGGGGATGACGACCGGATCGGGAAGATCCCTATCTTTGCCGCCTGTTACGAATGACCATGTACCTGACGAGCGAAGCCAAAAAGGCCATTTTCACGCAGCACGGCGGTTCCGAGAAGAACACCGGTGGGGCTGAGAGCCAGATCGCACTCCTGACCGAGCGCATCAACCACCTGACCGGGCACCTGAAGACCAACAAGAAGGACCACGCGACGGAGAAGTCGCTGATGGCCCTGGTCGGAAAGCGCAAGCAGCAGTTGAACTACCTGCGGATGTACGACATCGAGCGCTACCGTGCGATCCTCGCGAAACTTGGTCTGCGTAAGTAATAGCACGCCCCTGCGCCGCCCTGCGGCCGGTCGGCGTACCACATCCTGAACGATAAGGGGGCGATCGTGAGCACGATCGCCCTTTTCGTTGATACCGGCGGGAGATCTACCGCTGTTTGACCGAACAAGAGGCATGGGCTCGAGATCTCGCGCCCCAACAGAGGTAAACAGAAGACACGAAGATGAAACCACAAGGAATTACCAAGACCATCACAATGGGTGATGGAAGGACCATCAGCATCGAGACCGGTGTGCTGGCCAAACAAGCCGATGGCGCCGTTACGGTGCGCTTGGGCGACACCATCCTACTCGCCACCGTGGTGAGCACCAAGGAGGCCCGCGACGGCATCGACTTCCTGCCGCTGACCGTGGAGTACCGCGAGAAATTCAGCGCCGCCGGCCGTTTCCCCGGTGGCTTCTTCAAGCGTGAGGCCCGCATGAGCGACCACGAGACGCTGACCTGCCGCCTGGTGGACCGCGCCATCCGTCCGCTCTTCCCCGATGATTTCCATGGCGACACCCAGGTGGTGATCTCCATGATGAGCAGCGACAAGAAGAACCCCGGTGATTCGCTGGCCTGCCTCGCGGCATCCGCCTGCATCGCCGTGAGCGACATCCCCTTCGACGGCCCCGTGAGCGAAGTGCGCGTGGCCCGTGTGGACGGTAAGTTCGTCATCAACCCCATGGTGGCCGACATCGAGCGCGCCGACATCGAGATGGTGGTGGCCGGCACCGCCAGCGATATCATGATGGTGGAGGGTGAGATGAAGGAAGTGCAGGAGGCCGATATGATCGAAGCGATCCGGTTGGCGCACGAGGCCATCAAGGACCAGTGCCGCGTGATCAAGGAACTGGGCGAGGCCGTGGTGAAGAGCCATGTGAAGCGCACCTACAGCCACGAGAACGCCAACGCGGACCTGGAGAAGAAGATCATGGACTTCTGCTACCAGAAGTACTACGATGTGGCCATGGAAGCCAGCGCCAAGGAAGTGCGCGCCGACAAGTTCAAGGCCATCAAGGAGGAGTGCATGGCCACCCTCAGCGAGGAGGAGCGGACGGACAGCGTGATGCTGGCCCGCTACTTCAAGAAGGCCATGAAGAAGGGTGTGCGCAACGTGGTCCTGGACCATGGCAAGCGCCTGGACGGCCGCAAGACCGATCAGATCCGCCCGATCTGGGGCGAAGTGGACGTACTGCCCGGCACGCACGGCAGCGCCATCTTCACCCGCGGAGAGACCCAGGCCATCAATGCGGTGACCTTGGGCAGTTCCATGGACGAGCAGACCGTGGACCTCGCCACCAAGAAGGGCAGCGAGAACTTCATGCTGCACTACAACTTCCCGAGCTTCAGCACCGGTGAGGCCCGCCCCATGCGCGGTCCCGGTCGTCGTGAGATCGGCCACGGCAACCTGGCGCTCCGCGCCTTGAAGCCGGTGATCCCCACCGGAACGGAGAATCCGTACACCATCCGCCTGAACTGCGACATCCTGGAGAGCAACGGTAGCAGCTCCATGGCCACCGTGTGCAGCGGCACCTTGGCCCTGATGGACGCCGGTGTGAAGATCAAGGCACCCGTGAGCGGTATCGCCATGGGCATGATCAGCGACGGCAGCCGCCACGCGATCCTCAGCGACATCCTCGGCGACGAGGACTTCCTGGGCGATATGGACTTCAAGATCTGCGGCACCGCGAAAGGTGTGACCGCCACCCAGATGGACATGAAGGTGGACGGCCTTCCCTACGAGGTGCTGGCCCAAGCCCTGGAGCAAGCCCGTGTGGGCCGCCTGCACATCCTGGGTGAGATGAACAAAGTGCTGGACGCACCACGCGCCGATTACAAAGAGCACGCGCCACGCATCATCACCATCACCATCCCGAAAGAGAGCATCGGTGCCGTGATCGGACCCGGTGGCCGTGTGATCCAGGAGATCCAGGCCGAGACCGGTGCGCACATCAGCATCGACGAGATCGACGGCATGGGCCACGTGGAGATCATGAGCGAGAACAAGGCCAGCATCGACGCGGCCCTCGCCCGTGTGAACGCGATCGCCAACCCGCCCCAGGCCGAAGTGGGCGCCACCTACAAGGGCAAGGTGAAGACCATCATGCCCTATGGCGCCTTCGTGGAAGTGATGCCCGGCGTGGACGGCCTGCTGCACGTGAGCGAGCTGGAGTGGCGCCGCATCGACCGTGTGGAGGAAGTGCTGAAGGAAGGTGACGTGATCGAGTTCCAGGTGACCGGAAAAGATCCACGCAGTGGCAAGCTGAAGCTGAGCCGCCGTGTGCTGTTGCCAAAGCCCGAAGGCTACGTGGAACGCGAACCCGCCATGGAAGGTGATCGCCGCGACCGTGGTGACCGCCCACGCCGTGACGACCGCCCCCGTCGCGATGACCGTCCCCGCCGCGACGACCGCGGACCGAGCAGCAACTAAGCAGAACGCGATACCTGATCAGAAGCCGCCCTTTACGGGGCGGCTTCTGCGTTCCATGCCATCGATCCGCGCGCTGCATTCCTCCGTACATACCGGTGAAAGCGCGGGCCCGGGTAACCTTCATCCGTGCACTGCCGTTCAAACCGGACACTCCATACACAGCGCGGAACATGGCACGGATGCGGCAGTTGAAGATCACCAAGCAGGTGACGAACAGGGACACTCCCTCCCTGGACAAGTACCTCCAGGAGATCGGGAAGGTGAAGTTGATCACCGCTCAAGAGGAGGTGGAATTGGCGCGCCGCATCAAACAAGGCGACACCATCGCGTTGGAGCAACTGGCCAAGGCCAACCTGCGCTTCGTGGTGAGCGTGGCCAAGCAGTACCAAGGTCAGGGACTGAGCCTGCCCGACCTGATCAGCGAAGGCAACCTGGGCTTGATCAAGGCGGCGGGACGCTTCGATGAGACGCGCGGCTTCAAGTTCATCAGCTATGCCGTGTGGTGGATCCGCCAGCAGATCCTGCAGAGCTTGGCCGAGCAAGCCCGCATCGTGCGCCTTCCCCTGAACAAGATCGGTTCGATCAACAAGATCAACAAGGCCTTCGCCAAGTTGGAACAGGAGCACGAGCGCCCGCCCACCGCAGCGGAACTGGCCGAAGTGCTGGAGATGACCTTGGAAGAGGTGAAGACCAGCCTGAACAACACCGGCAAGCACCTGAGCATGGACGCTCCCCTGCGCGACGATGGGGACAGTGGAACCATGATGGATGTGATGGCCAACGACGACATGCCCAATCCGTTGGAAAGCCTGATGACCGACAGCCTGCGCACGGAGATCGAGCGCTCGTTGGCCGCACTGGCCGGGCGCGAGGCCGATGTGATCCGCTTGTACTTCGGGTTGAACGGCAACCAGCCGCACACCCTGGAGGAGATCGGCCAGAAGTTCGAACTGACGCGCGAACGGGTACGCCAGATCAAGGAGAAGGCCATTCGCCGCATGAAGCACACCAGCCGCAGCGGCGTGTTGAAGGCCTACCTGGGCTGATAAGCGAATACCGACACCGTGTCCGTCACCTGCTGTTGAGCGGGTGGCGGACACTTCATTTCCGGGCTGCGGTACCTTCGCGCCACCATGCCCCACATCCTCGCCCCCTCCCTCCTTTCCGCCGACTTCGCCAACCTGCAACGCGATGTGGAACTGATCGAGGGCAGCGAGGCCGCATGGCATCACCTGGACGTGATGGACGGGGTGTTCGTGCC
The DNA here is from genome assembly GCA_016718655.1 of Flavobacteriales bacterium. Taxonomy (GTDB): domain Bacteria; phylum Bacteroidota; class Bacteroidia; order Flavobacteriales_F; family PHOS-HE28; genus PHOS-HE28. The sequence goes on from JADKCV010000024.1 coordinate 32,046, forward strand.
CAACATCAGCTTCGGGCTGCCGGTGATCAAGGCCATCCGCAAGCATGCCAAGAAGCCCTTCGATGTGCACCTGATGATCGTGAACCCGGACCAGTTCATCGGGGCCTTCCGCGATGCCGGCGCCGACATCCTGACGGTACACCTCGAAGCCTGCACCCACCTGCACCGCAGCATCCAGGCCATCAAGGCGGCGGGCATGAAGGCCGGGGTGGCCATCAATCCCCACACCACGGTGCGGTCGCTGGAGGATGTGCTGGCGGACATCGACGTGGTGTGCATGATGAGCGTGAACCCCGGCTTCGGTGGTCAGCAATTCATCGCCCGCACCTACGCCAAGATCGCGGATCTGGTGGAGTTGCGCACCCGGACCGGGTCCAAGGCCCTGATCGAGATCGATGGGGGGGTGAGCGCTGCCAATGCCGCTCAACTGGTAGCCACGGGTGCCGATGTGCTCGTCGCCGGCAACAGCGTGTTCGGCGCCGAGGACCCCAGAGCGGCCATCCGCTCATTGAGCGCCTTCTGAGCGGTACGGGCGCCCTACTTTCGCGCCATGAACCGTTCCCTGCTCTTGGCCATCGCCCTGTTCGTGGGCTCCGCCACCATCGCTCAGGACCACGACCACCGCACCTGCGGGGCACACACCCTCACCCAGCGTTTCCTGGCCGAACAGGGACTATCCACCGATGTGCAGGAGCACCTGCCCCGGGTGGCCCCGGTGGAACGCGGTGGCATTTACACCGTGCCGGTCGTGGTACACGTGGTGTGGAACACGGCTTCGGAGAACGTGCCCAACTCGGCCATCAACGCCATCATCGATGAGTTGAACCGCGACTATTCGCAGAACAATACGGACCTCAACGGGGTGCGCAGCCCGTTCGTGAACAGCATCGGTAACGTTGGCTTCCAATTCTGTCTGGCCCAGGTGGATCCAACAGGTGCCGCCACCACGGGGATCACCCGTACGCAGACGACAGCCACCTGGTTCGACCCGGACACCCAGACCAATGCCATGAAGTCCGCACCCTTGGGCAAGGCCCCGTGGAACCCGAACCAATACCTGAACATCTGGGTGTGTGACATCACCAGTCAAGCGCCGGGTGGATTGATCACCGTGGGTTATGCCTACCTGCCCGTGGGCGGTGTGGTGGGCACGGGCATCGATGGCCTGGTGATCGACTACAACTACGGCATGGACGTGGGTGCGCGGACCGCCACGCATGAGATCGGCCACTACTTCGGCCTGCAACACAGCTTCAACGACAACGGCACTTGCTCCAATACCGACGGATTCGCCGATACGCCAACGAGCGACAGTCCGACCTTCAGTTGTGCGAACAGCAACCTGATGAAGTGCGGTGTGCTGACCCAGTACGAGAACTTCATGGACTACAGCAGCTGCACCGTGATGTTCACCGATCAACAGGCCGCCTACATGCAAGGTATCCTGAACGGTGTCCGCTCGGGTCTGCTGAACAACGACGCGTGCACGACCGCCCCGGTGGGCTTCTGCATACCCACATCCGCCCAAGGGACGGGCGATGGTGACTTCATCAATGGCGTGGTGCTGGGCACCATCGCGAACGCGAACAGCGGAAGCGAAGGCGGCCCGAGCTACACGGACTACAGCGGCACGTTGAGCACCACGTTGAACAGGGGTGCCTCCTACACGATCACCATCCAATCGGGCAACTATCAACCGGACCATTATGCCGCCTGGATCGACATGGACCAGGACCAGGTGTTCGAAGCCTCGGAGAAGTTGGGAGAGTTCACCAATACCACTGTCGGACAGTCGGGCAGCTTGACATTCACGGTGCCTGTGGGTGCCACATTGGGCACCACCACACTGCGCGTGCGCGGCGTGTACCACGATACCGGGGAGCCCACTCCCACCGATCCCTGCTTCAACTACACCTACGGCGAAACGGAGGACTACGGCATCGTCATCGCGGCGGCGGCAACCGGGCCTTGCATACCCACGTCCACCTTCGGAACCGGGGATGGTGACTTCATCAATAGCGTGCAACTGGCGGAGATCGCCAACACCAACTCCGGGTCCACCGCGGCACCGACGTACACCAACTTCTCCGCCCAGCATTCCACCGGATTGTTGCGCGGTGTGGAGTATGACCTCATCCTGGAGTCAGGTGCCTATGAGGCGGACCACTTCGCGGCATGGATCGACCTGGACCAGGACGATGTCTTTGAGACGAACGAGAAGATCGGGGAACTGACCAGCACGGCGCCCTATGAGACGCTCGGTTGGACCTTCTCCTTGGCCCAGACGGCGCCCTTGGGTTCCACCACGATGCGGGTCCGAGGCGTGTTCCACAACCAAGGTGAGCCCACCCCGACCGACCCTTGCTTCAACTACGCCTATGGAGAGACGGAGGATTACGGGATCACCGTTGAACTGAGCACCGGTGTGGACGGTGCCGTTGGACAGAACACCTTCCTGTTACCGAACCCGGCGCGCGACCGATGTGTCCTGAACAGCGCTGAGGTCGGCCTCCAACACATCGTGATCCGCGATCTTCAAGGCCGCGAGGTGTTACGCATGTCCGGCATGGGTCCGCGGATCGAGCTTCCGGTCAATGGATTGGCGGCCGGGCACTATGTGGTGCAGGTGAGCGGGTCGGCTGGAACCACCGCGTTGCGCCTGGAACGGATGCCTTGACCGGGCGAACCCGTTCCGTGCGCCGGTGGGTGGTATCCACGGGTTCGTCGAGCATTGAACGGTGCGGGGCGAAAGGTCCATTCCAGCGCGGAACCAGGGCCGATCAGGGGGCGTACACGACGCACCTACACCCCGTTGTACCATGCGGTTCGTACCCGTACCCTCGACCTTCCTCATCCCCCTGTTGCTCGCAACGATGCCTGCGCTGGCACAGCGCTCGGGAATCGGGATCAAGGGAGGACCATTGGCCGCCCACACCCGGTCCGCGGTCTTCTCCAGCCAGTACGTGCCCGGCGCCACTGCCGGCATCTACGCTCCCATCCTGGGTGGCTCCCGGTTCGAACTACAGCCTGAGGTGCTGATCACCGCGTTCGGTTCCGGGCATACCTCACCGGAAGGGGAACGCTACAGCGTGCGGACCATCTACGCACAGGTACCTCTTTCGGCCAAGATCTACTTCACCAATACGATCAATCTGCAAGTGGGGGTGCAGGCATCCAAGCTCATCCTTGCCGAACAGACCGACCCCAACGGTTCATCGGACATCACCGGTAGTTACGACCAGAACGAGTTGGCCCTGCTGTTGGGTGCCGGAGCCGACCTGCGTTCGGGTTTGGACCTCACCCTGCGCTATCACAATGGACTCACGCCCATACTGGTGAACGACAATGCGCTCTTCCCCAGGAACCAGGCCATGATGCTCACCGTTGGTTATCGGGTGTTCGCCTTCCGTGCCCCACGCCTTCCTGCCCGGCGCAGGTAGAGGCACCAGGCCGGTGCCCGCTATCTTTGGGGCGATGTCGCACAAGCCTGTGATCGCGTTGCTCGGTGGTGGCCAATTGGGCCGCATGTTCATCGAGAACGCGCTCCGGTACGATGCCTTGGTGCATGTACTGGACCCCGACCCCAAGGCCCCGTGTGCGGCGCTTGCCCACCGGTTCGTACCAGGACGGTACGATGATCGCGCCACCGTACTTGCCTTCGCTGCGGACGCCGATGTGGTGGGCATCGAGATCGAACATGTGAGCGTGGAAGCGTTGGAGGAGCTGGTTGCGATGGGTAAGCGCGTGATCCCCGATCCCCGCGTATTGCGCATCATCCAGGATAAGGGCGCGCAGAAGTCGTTCTACGCCGATCATGGCATCCCTTCGGCGCCGTTCTCCTTGTTGGACGATGGCCGTGATGCGAGGCACCATACCGACCGGTTCCCTGCGTTCCTGAAGGCGCGGCGCGGGGGCTATGACGGCAAGGGGGTGATGGCGTTGCGGACCGCCGCGGATGCCGAGCAAGCCTTTGCCGGCCCTTGTGTGTTGGAGCACCAGGTGAGCATCGCGAAGGAACTCGCTGTTCTGGTCGTAAGGGCCGATAACGGCACCACCGTGGTGTACGATCCGGTCGAGATGGTCTTCGACCCGCGCTTCAATCTGGTGGACCACTTGCGCACCCCTGCACAGGTGAGCGCGCGCATCGATGAGGAAGCCCGGGCGCTTGCGGAACGCGTGGCCAATGCCTTCGCCGCACCCGGGCTATATGCCGTGGAACTCTTCCTGACCACCGACGGCCGCGTGCTCGTGAACGAGACCGCACCACGCGCGCACAACAGCGGACATCACAGCATCGAGGCCTGCGCCAGTTCGCAGTTCGATCAATTACTGCGCCTCTACCTGGGACTTCCTCCGGGATCGCCCCGTCTGAACGGCCACGCCGCCATGATCAACCTGGTGGGCGAAGGGGGAACAGGCGAACCGGAGGTGCAGGGATTGGACGACGTGCTGGCCTTTGCCGGCACCTTCATGCACCTGTACGGTAAGCACGAGACACGCACGGGAAGGAAGATGGGCCACATCACGGTGTGCGCGCCGGATGCCGGATCGCTGGACGAGGGTCTTGCACTGGCCAAGGACCACGCACGCGTGGTGCCCCGAGCACACCAAGAACACGAACCAACCCAACGATAACGCCAATGGTAGGGATCATCATGGGAAGCCGCAGCGATCTGGAAGTGATGCGCGAGGCCGTCGATACGATGAACGAGTTCGGTGTGGCCCATGAGCTGACCGTGGTGAGCGCGCACCGGACCCCCGAACGCATGTTCACCTACGCCAAGGGTGCTGCCGACCGGGGCATCAAGGTCATCATCGCAGGTGCTGGCGGCGCTGCACACCTGCCTGGCATGGTGGCCTCCTTGACCACGCTGCCGGTGATCGGTGTACCCATCAAGAGCCGGAATTCCATCGATGGCTGGGATTCGCTCCTCTCCATCGTGCAGATGCCCGCCGGAGTGCCCGTGGCCACGGTGGCGGTGAACGGTTCACGCAATGCCGGCCTTCTCGCTGTGCAGATCCTGGCGACCAGCAATGCGGAACTCGCCGAACGACTATTGGCCTTCAAAGGCGAACAAGAGGACAAGGTGCGCGACGGCATCGCCGCCCTGAAGCAACATTATCCCAACGGCTTCGACCAATGATCTCGGCCAAGGGCAGGCCTTACCAGGTGCATGTGCTGCGCTTATTGCCCGGAGAGGATGTGCGACGGTCCTTGGAGTCTTGGTGTACCGAGGGGTCCATCGAAGCTGCTTGTGTGGTGAGCGCCGTCGGCAGCGTGACCCGTGCCCACCTGCGTTACGGAGGACGTGACGAAGGAACGATGACCACCGGGGACCTGGAAGTGGTGGCCCTGTCCGGAACCCTTTCCCGTCACGGTGGCCACCTGCATCTCGCGGTGAGCGACGCAGCCGGTGTCACTAAGGGCGGCCACTTGTTGACCGGCACCTTGGTGCGCACCACCCTTGAAGTAGTGGTACAGGAGATCGGTGGCTTGCGGTTCATACGTCGCCGTGATGAACGCACCGGCTTCGACGAGCTGTTCCCGGAGGCGCTTCCCTGAGCACATCAAGGCCGGATGTCCAACCGGGTCCATCGCGGTCGGATGAACGGATAGACCTCGTCGAGGTCCGCGTTGCGGAGTGCGATGCATCCCCAGGTCCAGTCCGTGCCTTCCATGATCCAGTGGTCCATGCCTTCCGGTGTGCCATGGATACCCACCTCTCCCCCGATGGTGGCCGAAGCGGGCAGTAGCCCTTCCTCTTTCCGGCGCTGGAACCGTTCCCGACTCTCCGCATTGGGGTAGTCGATCCATATGAACTTATGCCACTTCGTATGCGGGTACTTGTCACGGAACAGGAAGCTTCCTTCCGGGGTCCGCCGGTCCCCTTCTTGCATCTTATCCCCATCCGGAACGGTACCCAGAACACAGGGATAATCCCTGACTGCACGATCACCGGCAAGCACGAAGAACCTGCGATCCGACTTGTCCACCTCGAACCGTATGCTGTCGGCCGGGATACCCAGGCTGTCCAATACCTCCTGCAAGGGGAGCCCATCCAGTGATGCCGTGGTCGTTCGCGCCGATCCCTGTCGACCCACATGATGATCCTGACAAGCAAGCAGGAACGGCCAAGAGGAACAGAGTATCCCGATCGGCCTGGCGAGGAAGCAGCGCATGATCGATGAACGTGGCCAAGACCGTTCTCGTATGGTCCAAGGTCCCGCCCTCCTTGAATGATGAAAAAGCCGTTACGCCGCATACCGCGACACGGATGCTCAGCGCCCCACCGCATTACCGAAGGACCAGCGCACCCAGACCGCGAGGTCCAGCCCGCGCGCATCGGTGTAGTACCGGAACCGGTCGAGGTAGTCGCGATAGGCGGTGTTGAGCAGGTTGCTGGCGGTGAGTCCGATCCGCCATTCGCCGCTACCCAAAGGTCGGGCGACGCTCGCGCTGAACCCGAGGAGATGATAGGCGCGCGGTGGCCCGGTGAAGTCCAGCCCGACCGGCATGCGCGTTTGTTGCATGACCCATGTGCTGGTGATGGCCACGTTGGCCCCTCGCCAGCCACCCGGTGGATCCACCTCCACCAACAACGCGTTCTCCCACCGGTCCGCCGGCATCTGGAACAGGTCTTCTTCGCGTACCTGATCGCGGCCGCGCACCAAGGTGAAGCGGGACCTAGCGGAAAGTGGGCCTAAAAGGCGATAGGTCGCGCTGGCATCCAAACCGGAGATATATGCATCCGTGGCGACGTAGTCGAACACGGGGAAGGCACCTCGGATGGTGAGGCGATATCCTGCTGGACGCAAGTATATGTAGTTGTCGATAATGCCGCTATGGAGGGTGAGGTTGGTGGTGAGGCGCTGCTTCAAGTGCCGCCCTTCGAGGTCCACGGAGCCGCGCAGCGCACGCTCGCTCACCAAGGTGCGATCGCCCTGTTCGATCGCTGCCGAGCCGTGGTGCAACCCTTCGCTGTACAGTTCGCTCACATGCGGTGGACGAAAGGCGCTGCTCAGGTCGAACCGCATGCGCAAGTCGGGGTGGATGGCCCAATTGCCTCCCACACTGAAGGCATGATTGGTGAAGCGGTGTTCGGGGGTGATGTAGACGTCATCCGCGTCGAACTTGGCGACGCGGATGAAGGTGCCCTCGATCCGCAGACCGGCCTCCAACTCCAGTCGGTCATTCACCGGGTAATGCTCCAAGAGATACACACCGCCATTGCGTTCGATGTGATCAGGGAGCAGCGGGCGGACACCGGTGCCGGGCACATTGAAGTTGTCCTGGAAATTGCCCGATACGCCCAATTTGCCGTGAAGCTTGGAGCCTAGCCAGTGTTTCCAGGTGAGGTCGGCCGTATGGGTGAAGAGGAACAGGTCGATACTTGGGACAGCACTGCGACCACCACGGCGCGTATCGTATTCCTGCCGGTCATCGGCCTGATAGCCATACGTGAGGACCAGCTGATCGGTATCGGTGATGCGGTAGGCGAGCTCGGCCTTGGCCAGGTGGTGAGCCACGGTCTGCCGAGGTGCATCGATGGCATAGCCGAACGGTGCTTGGTACCACGGTTCACCGCGCTCCACGGCGTTGCGCAGGTCGGTAAGGTTGCCGATGTGGGCGGCGCGTAGGATGCCCAGTTCGCGCTGGAAGTAACTGTAGTAGACCGTTGCGTGGCCCCAATGGCGCTTCAGCCCGATGGTAGCCGAGACCCCCGATTCGTTCAACCCCGTGTTGCTCAGCACATAGCCCGGGGCTTCGGAATCGCCCAATAGCCGATAGGAACCCTGGACCCGTGCACCCAGGCCGCGCACACGCGCACTGCCCACCTGCACCATGCCATTGGCCCCACCGCCCCTGCCATTGTACAAACCCACGCCGCGGAACTCCCCACCCCAGCCCGCCTTGCTCGGCAGGTCGACCGGCTCGGTGATGACCACACCACCGATCGCATCGGCCCCATACTGTACGGAGGCGGCTCCCTTCACGACCGTGATGCGATCCGTGGAAAAGGGGTCGAGGTTGGGAGCGTGCTCCGTACCCCATTGTTGGTCCTCTTGACGGATCCCTTGGTTGAGCACCAAGACCCGGTTACCATACAGTCCATGGATCATGGGCTTGCCGATGGTGGGACCGCTGCTCACCATGTTCACCCCGGGTATGGATGCGATCATCTCGGCCATGGTGCGTCCTGAGCCCTGTTCCATGGCTTCGCTTTCCAAGGTGGTGGCCACCATGCCCACGTTCTCGTCCGGACGTTCAGCGATCACCTCCAGTTCATGCAATTCGGCCGCGTGGTGCTCCAGGCGGAAAGTGATCTCCAGGTCCTTGTTCACGAGCACCCTACGTTCCACCGGGTCGCAACCCAGGTGCATCACCCTGATCAGGTACGTACCGGTCGGGATCCGTTCGATCCGGAAGAGCCCCTGTGCATCGGCCACGGTACCGCGTTCGAGGGCAGGCAGGTGGATCTCGGCGAACGACAGCGGCCCGGCGTCGTGGTCATCCACCACGAAACCGGACAGGGTATGTTCGCCCTGCGCCGCCAAACCCAGCGGCAGGAAAAGAAAAGTGAACAGCAGGAACTTGCTTATCGGGGACATGACCTGGACGGAACTGACTAGGGAGGCGCTGGCGCCTCGAAAAGGGCGGTCCCAACGGACCCGCTCCGGAACGTGCGAACGTTCAGCAGGAAGGAGGCCCCCTACCGTGTTCACGTCCATGCAGGCACAGGATCGCAACAGCACCATCATTGACCGAGATGGTCCCTGGTCGTGGAACGGGCACCATCACCATCGCGGGGTCGGGCAACGCATCGGGGTCGTCGGCCCATGTGCAGAGCGGACAGGACACATGCTCTTGTGCGTGGTGACCACGGTCCGTAGCATGGGCATGGCCTACGGAATGCAATGCAGGCAGCACCAAGTGCATGATCACGATCAGCCAAGCCACGCGCTTCGGACCTTGGCCCGTGCCCCCGTTCATGGTGTAAAGGTAGGCCAGTAGCTCGCCAAGAGCCGGTTGTGACCATGACCATTCCAAGAGTTGGAGCGACCAAGCCTCCAGTTGATGTAAATTCGCCTCAAATCCCTCTACATGAGCTTGACACGTACCCTGTTCCTGTCGGTGTCCATCCTGTCAACCTGCGTGGCTCAAGCCCAGTGGGCTCCCGGTAACAGTGGGCTTCAGAGTATCAGGAGCATCACCGTGCACGATGGCAACGTGTATGTGGCCAGCTACCCCTACGGGATCTACCGCACAACCGATGGAGTGACCTGGGAGCCCATGAACCAAGGACTTCCAGTGGAGATCATCGATGAGGTCGAGTTCATCTATGCCGAATCGGTGGGCTCCAACGGAGCCTACTTGATGTGCGGGACCAGTTCGGGTGTCTACCGATCGGCTGATGACGGTGCGACATGGACCTTGTCCAATGGACCGCTTGCAGCGAGCAGTTCCATCTATGCCAACAAGTGGTTCAAGACCGGGAGCTCGATCCTGGCGATCTTCAGTGGCTCCATTGCCAACGGGGGTGGCATCTTCGCCACGAACAACAACGGTACCACGTGGATCCAAGGGGCGAACGGCATGAGCACCAACATGACCGTCTACCAGATCGCTGCGATCGACGGTGCGCTTTATGCAGCGACGAGCGGCGGGCTGTTCCGTTCGGTGAACAACGCACAGAACTGGCAGCTGGTGACCGGTTCCAACTTCGCCATGTACGGTATCCAAGGGACACCGACCCGGTTGGTCTGCATCTCCGACTTCGGCTACCGCTATTCCAACAACGGAGGATCCACGTGGACCAATGCCACCGGTGCACCGGCCGTGAGCAACACCGCCCAGCTGATCCTGTACAACAACATCTACTACGCGATCTCCGGTAACGTCGCCGGCGTCTATCGCTCCACCAACCAAGGTGTGAGTTGGCAAGCCTATAACGTCGGTCTCACCGAGTTCGATGCGATCTCACAGGAGGAGTTCCATGCCAATGGCGAGGATCTTTATCTCGGAGCGCTCTTCGATATCTACAACATCGGAGGGACCACTGTCGACGTGAGTGGTCCGACCGACCTATCCGAAGCGCACATCCAACCCACCCTGTTCAACGACGGGTTCACGTTGATGCTTCCCGAGGATATGTTGGCCGATGAGGTGGTACTCCTGGATGCAACGGGTCGCATCGCATTGCGGCATCGGATCACCGCCAGCGGCCGTGTTCGCGTGGAACGGAACGGCTTGAGCGCCGGCCTCTATCAGGCCGTGCTCATCGGTGCTGACGGCTCGCGGTTGAAAGGACTCGGTCCAGTGGTGGCGGAGTGACCATGTCCACGCCGATCGAACGCATCGGTGTGTTCACCTCCGGAGGTGACGGGCCTGGAATGAACGCGGCCATTCGGGCCGTGGTTCGTACCGCCGCTTTGAACGGTGTGGAGGTCGTGGGTATCCTGGGTGGATATGATGGGTTGGTGAACGACCGGGTCCGCGCGCTTGGTCCTCGGGATGTGAGCAACATCGTGCAACGCGGTGGAACCATCCTGCGCACGGCGCGCAGCGAGGCATTCCGCACCCGAGAAGGACGAGCAACGGCACATGCCACCTTGCAGCGCCATGGTATCGACGGATTGGTGGCCATCGGTGGGGACGGGACATTCACCGGTGCACATATCCTATTCGAGGAATTCGGCACACGCGTCATCGGCCTTCCGGGTACCATAGACAACGACCTCTACGGCACGGACCGGACCATCGGCTTCGACACCGCCCTCAACACGGCCGTGGAGGCGATCGACCGGATCCGCGATACGGCATCGTCGCACGATCGCTTGTTCGTCGTTGAGGTGATGGGACGGAACACCGGACATATCGCCCTGCAGTGCGCGGTTGCGGCCGGTGCGGAATACGTCCTGGTGCCGGAGGTGGCACAGTCCATCGAAGCCCTCGTAGTGGCCTTGTCCGAAGCATCGGGCATGAAATCCTCCAGCATCGTGGTCGTGGCTGAAGGCGATGAGGAAGGGGGCGCGTTCCAGATCGCGCGCAAGGTGAAGGAACGTTCTCCGGGGTATGATATCCGGGTATCGGTCCTTGGCCATATCCAACGTGGTGGCACGCCTTCGGTGAACGATAGGATCCTCGCCAGTCGCACCGGGGTTGCTGCGGTGGAACACCTCCTCCAAGGGGATCATGATGCCATGGTGGGACTGGTCAACGAGAACGTGGTGCTCACCCCCTTTGCTGATGCGATCGGTAACCAAAAGGCCTTGCCTCAGGAGCTCTTCCACGTGCTCACCGTGTTGGCCACTTGATCGTCGGCCCGGCCGCCTTCGGGCAGGCAACCATCCTCGGTGTATCCAAGTCCAGTATATTGGTGCTGGATCCGTGCCATGACCAGAGCTTCTCTCCTCCGATCGGTCATGATGATCGTGCTCTGCTTGCCGGGCATGTTCATTCTTGCGCAACCGTGCGCTACCGCCTATACGCTGACGCAGTCACCACTTCCCACGAACGGCACTTATGCGTGTGGGCAGAGTGTCACCTTCTGTTTCACGGTCACGGGCTGGAATTCAACGAACGCGAACTGGTTCCACGGCATCGTGGCCAACTTCGGTCCGGGTTGGGACCTGGCCACGTTGAGCCCCGGAACGCCCCCGGCGACCTGCGGTGGAAGCACGGGCACATGGGGCTGGTATGGTAACGTACAAGGCACTGCAGGCACCAATATCGGTGCGCAAGGACCGGGCTTCTTCTTCGACCTGGACAATGATGGCAACCCGGGCAACAACTTCGGTGACTTCTGCGTGGGCGCAACCAATTGGCAGTTCTGCTGGACGATCAGTGTGCTCAGTCCTCCCGCCTGCGTGAACGGTTTGGGGCTTGGTGTCTCCTTCAACACGTTCGGGGACAGTGAGACGGGGTCGTGGGGAAGCACGGCATGCAACGGCGATGCCATCATCCCCTCCGATCCCGCTGTGATCCTAAGTTGTCCGTTGGATGCCGGCACCAGTGGAACGGCGGACCTGTGCGAAGGAAGTCCTGTACTGGACCTCTTCACCACGCTGGGCGGTACGCCGGATGCGGGTGGCAGTTGGACGGATCCTGGCGGAGGATCGCATCCAGGACAGTTCGACCCCGCAACGGATGTGGCCGGTGTGTACACCTACACCTTGACCAACGCCGTTCCGCCCTGCACGGCCACAAGCACGGTCACCGTCAGCTTCACCGATCAGCCGGACGCCGGCGCGGACGCCATACTCAGCCTTTGCTCCACGGGTGTCACGGTCAACCTGCTGACCGCACTGAACGGGACACCTGAACCGGGTGGCACCTGGCTCGACCCGTCCGGTGCTGTGTTCACAGGTCCATTCGATCCAAGTAGCGATGTTCCGGGCGCCTACACCTACACGATCGCTGCGGTGGCACCTTGTGTATCCGCCAGTGCTACCGTCACCATCACCATTGCCTCCGCCGCGAACGCAGGATCCGATGCTACACTAACGATCTGTTCGACCGACGCACCTGTGACGCTGGTGGACGCACTGGGAGGTTCCCCGGCCTTGGGCGGATCCTGGACAACACCTGGCAGCGCACCATTCCCGGATACGTTCGACCCTTCCACGGACGCCGCAGGGGTCTACACCTACACCGTTCCCGGCACCGCACCCTGTTCGGCCGACCAGGCCGTGCTCACCGTTGTTGTGAACACGCAAGCCGATGCAGGCACCGATGCCACCGCCACGTTCTGTCGTACGAATGGGCTTCAGCCCTTGTTGCCACTGCTCGGCGGAAGTCCAACGCCAGGTGGGTCATGGACCAACCCGGCTGGCAACCCCATTGGCGCCAACATCAATACGGCCTCCGGATCATCAGGCATCTACACGTACACGGTGAATGGCCTTGCCCCGTGCACCAGCGCTTCGGCGGAACTTACCATCACCTTGGTGGACCAGCCCGATGCAGGAACGGATGGAACGCTGTTGCTTTGCGCGACCGGTGGCCCCAGCGCATTGTCCGATGGGCTGACCGGCGCACCGGATGCCGGTGGTGTTTGGACGGGACCCACTGGCGTTCCGGTGACGGATGTGTTCACGCCAGGCACCGATGCTCCGGGCACGTATCTCTATACCGTCAATGCGACCGCTCCGTGTTCGAACAGCAGTTCAACCGTTGAGGTGACCGTTGTGGACCAGCCCGATGCAGGTGCGGATGGCGCTGTGACCTTGTGTAGTGCGAGCGACCCCACTGACCTCTTCCCGCTCCTCGGTCCCGATGCGCAGGTAGGTGGGCAATGGACGGGACCCGGTGGAACGTCCAACAATGGCACGATCGACCCAAGTAGTGCGGACGCGGGTTCGTATTCCTACACGCTCGTGGCTCCTGCTCCGTGCGTCCAGTCGAGCGCATCGATCGTGGTGGACATCATCGCTGCGCCGGATCCCGGTAACGATGGAACATTGACCATCTGTGCAAGTGGGTCGGATGTGGACCTGTTCACTGGCCTGGGCGGAACCCCTGATGTTGGTGGTGGTTGGACCGGACCCGACAATACCGCTGTCGATGGCGTGTTCACCCCGGGTGTCGATGTGGCTGGCACGTATCTCTATACGATCATTGGCATTGCCCCTTGCCTGAACAGCAGTGCTGCTGTGGAGGTGACCGAGGTGGACCAGCCCGATGCCGGGAATGATGGCGCTGTGACGTTATGCAGTTCGGGGGAGCCATTCGATCTCTTCCCCTTGCTCGGCCCCACGGTCCAGGCCGGTGGGGAGTGGATCGGTCCGGATGGATCACCCAGCACGGGTAACATCGACCCGAGCAGCGCGGATCCCGGAGCATATACCTACACGCTCGATGCACCCGCTCCTTGCATCATATCCTCTTCTACCATCGAAGTCGACCTGCTCGCGCCACCATCGCCGGGAACCAATGGTACACTGAGCATCTGCGCCAGTGGGCCGGATGTGGACCTGTTCGCTGCTCTGGGCGGTGCACCTGACGTTGGCGGGACTTGGACCGACCCGAGCGGATCACCTGTTGATGGCGTGATCCCCGCGGCAGATGCGTTGAACGGTACATACACCTACCTGGTAGCAGGGAACGCACCCTGTCCGGACGCATCGGCCGAGGTCGAGGTTTCCGTCTTCACGATACCCGATGCGGGTGTGGATGGCAGCTTGGACCTCTGCGACGATGGCACAGCACCCGTAGATCTCATCGACCAGTTGGGTGGAACTCCGACCTTGGGAGGGATCTGGACCGATCCGATGGGGACCGTCCACGGCCCTACGTTCGATGCCGCATCCGACCTCCCCGGAACATACACCTATACACTGAACGCACCCTTACCGTGTCCAAGTGCTTCGAGCACTGTCACCATCGGTGTCATCGATCCACCGCCCACAGGCTCGAATGTTGACTTGACCTATTGCAGCATCGACCCTGCGTTCCTGCTTTTTGATGCGTTCGATCCGACAGTGCCGGTCGGTGGTACTTGGACCAACGCTGCTGGCGCTCCCGTTGGCGGGACATTCACACCAGGATCCACCCCATCGGGCGTATACACCTACACGTTGGAGGCCACATCACCTTGCTCGGACGGGATCCACCTCGTCACGATCAGTATCCAAGAAGCCCCTGATGCGGGTATCGATGGCTCAATGACCCTTTGCAGTAGCGCTTCCGCTGTGGACTTGAGTGACGGGTTGACGGGCACTCCCGATGCTGGGGGAACCTGGACGAACCCGCTCGGCAGCGCGACGTCCAACGTATTGGATCCTTCTACCAGCGCTGGCGGTGTGTTCGAGTACACGGTCTCCGGTGGTGGCATCTGCCCGGATGACCAAGCATCGGTCACGGTGGAGGTCGTTCAAGCAGCGTGGAGTGGAACAGGCGGTGTCGTATCCCTTTGTAGTAACGAGAGTGCGGTCGACCCATCCCTCTGGTTGGGTGGATCACCCGATCCAGGAGGTGCATGGACCGATCCAGATGGTGCGACGATCACATCCGTCGACCCTGGTAGCGCTGTGAATGGCACCTACAGTTATACAGTGGCAGGGACCGCACCGTGCCCGGATTCCAACACCACGGTGCAACTAAGCATCACGGCACCTCCTGTCGCTGGTGCCGATGGAACGGTGGACCTCTGTGCCGGGGATGCGCCCTTGGTGCTGAGCGCGAGCCTGCTGAGCGGTGCGTCGAACGGGGGACAATGGACCGATGGATCGGGCACTACCATATCGAACTTCGACCCGGTACCAGGTGACGAAACCATGCTCACCTATACGGTTCAAGGCACGGGCCCTTGTGCTTCGTTGTTCGACAGCGCCCTGCTCACACTGACCGTGAACCCGACACCGGTGCCTGGTTTCACGGTGCAGAACGCGAGTGGTTGCGCACCGCTCGAGGTCCTATTCACGGCGCTCCCCGATCCATCCTTTCAGACCTATCAATGGGAGTTCGGCAATGGTGGCGCGGGACCGAATGGTATCGAAGCGATCTACACCTTCAGCCAGCCGGGGTCCTTCCCCGTCCGGCTGACGGTGGTGGATGTGCATGGTTGTGTGGGTACGATGCTTCAGAGTGGCGCGGTATTCGTTTCCGGAGGCCCCACCCCCACGTTCACGTTGAGCGCTGATCGTATCAGTGTGGAAGCCCCGACCATCGGGGTCTTCCATACCGGTTCTGACGATGAGTACTACCAGTGGGTGGTACCCTACGACACACTGGAGGTCCAAGCGCCGTTCACCTGGACCATCCCATCTGCCGAGGTGGGGTATTACCCGGTGTGCTTGATCGCCACGGATAGCATGGGCTGCTCGAACAGCATTTGCTTGGATGTATTGGTGGATGATGTTCTGACCGTCTTCGTTCCCAATGCGTTCACACCCAATGGGGACGATGTGAACGAGTACTTCCAACCATCCGTGATCGGCCTGGAGCCGGAGAGCTACGAGTTGATCATTGCCGACCGATGGGGTATCCCAGTGTTCGCTAGCACCGATCCCGCTGAAGCCTGGAATGGCAGTATGAACAACGCGGGAGAGCTCCTACCACAGGACGTGTACGTCTGGCGGCTTCTGGCACGCGACCAATTCGGTGCAGAACGTAAGGAGTTCATCGGTACGGTGACACTCTTGAAATGAAAAGAGCCCCGACATGGTCGAGGCCCTTTCATCCAACATCAGCCCATTACTGCCTAATGAGCCTCACTCGCGCCAGCGGCCTGCCTTCCGCATCCAGCGCGATCATCGTGTAGATGCCCGGTGCATGGGCATCAAGATCCACCATGGTGCGGTACGCCAGGTCGCGCACCAGTTCACCCGTGGCACTATATATCTGTAACCGCTCGACGGCAAGGTCACCGGTCTTGATATGGACCGGTCCACGCGAAGGATTGGGATATACCGCAAAGCCGGAAAGTCCATCCACCTCACTCAATCCGACACCGGCTTCACATGCATCACCGATACCATTGCCGTTGGCATCCGTTTGACCCGAGTTCGAGACCCACACGCAATTGTCGCAAGCATCTCCCACTCCGTCCTGATCGTAGTCGGCCTGGGTCGGATTGAACGCGGTGCTACAGTTGTCCTCGCAAGCGATGATCCCATCATCATCGACATCGGCATTGGCCTCCAGTCCAGTATCGCCACCTACGCAGGTACCACACTGGTCCAGGAACGCAGTCCCTCCAGGAACTCCAGCACAATCCATGACCTGGCCGATGCAGGTACATTGGGTGTTCCAGGTGTCATTGCCGGTCGTGGCATTACCGTCGTCACATGGAGTGCCTGGTATGGCGTAGCCTCCGATCTCACCAGCGCAGTCGACGAGCCATAGGAAACCAAAGCAATTGCAGTTCGCATCCCATTGATCGTTCAAGGTCATGGGGTCCCCATCGTTGCAGGCGGTGCCGGGCAGCGCCGTTCCACCAGCCACACCCATGCAGTCGATCACCTGACCCACACATTGGCAGTTGACGTTCCAGGTATCGTTGCCGGTGGAAGCATTACCGTCATCGCAGGACGTTCCCGGTAGTGCAGTTCCGTTCGTTACACCTTCACAATCGAAGGTCACAGCCGTTCCAGCGCAGGTGCAGTTCGCGCTCCACACATCGTTGATGGTGTTCGCGTTGTTGTCGTTGCAGGCGGTTCCGGGCAAAGCCGATCCGTTCGCGACACCTTCGCAGTCGAAGGTCACAGCCGTGCCAGCGCAGGTGCAGTTCGCACTCCACACATCGTTGATGGTGTTCGCATTGTTGTCGTTGCAGGCGGTGCCGGGCAGCGCCGTTCCACCCGCCATGCCCATGCAGTCGATCACTTGACCCACGCACTGGCAGTTGGCGTTCCAGGTATCGTTTCCGGTGGAGGCATTGCCGTCATCGCAGGACGTTCCTGGCAAGGCCGATCCGTTCGCCACGCCTTCGCAATCGAAGGTCACAACTGTTCCAGCGCAGGTGCAGTTCGCGTCCCATACGTCGTTGATGGTGTTCGCATCATTGTCGTTGCAAGCGGTGCCGGGCAGCGCCGTTCCACCCGCCACGCCCATGCAGTCGATCACTTGACCCACGCACTGACAGTTGGCATTCCAGGTGTCGTTGCCGGTGGAGGCATTGCCGTCATCGCAAGACGTTCCTGGCAAGGCCGATCCGTTCGCCACGCCTTCGCAATCGAAGGTCACAAGTGTTCCAGCGCAGGTGCAGTTCGCGCTCCAAACATCGTTGATCGTGTTCGCGTTGTTGTCGTTGCAGCCGGTACCTGGCAAAGCCGTTCCACCCACCATGCCCATGCAGTCGATCACTTGACCCACGCACAGGCAGTTGGTGTTCCAGGTATCGTTGCCGGTGGAAGCATTACCGTCATCACAGGACGTTCCTGGCAAGGCCGATCCATTCGCGACGCCTTCGCAGTCGAAGGTCACAAGCGTGCCAGCGCAGGTGCAGTTCGCGTCCCACACATCGTTGATGGTGTTCGCGTTGTTGTCGTTGCATGAGGTTCCGGGCAAAGCCGATCCGTTCGCGACACCTTCGCAGTCGAAGGTCACAGCCGTGCCAGCGCAGTTCGCACCCACACATCGTTGATGGTGTTCGCATTGTTGTCGTTGCAGGAGGTGCTTGGCAGCGCCGTTCCACCCACCATGCCCATGCAGTCGATGACTTGACCCACGCACTGACAGTTGGCGTTCCAAGTATCGTTGCCGGTGGAGGCATTGCCGTCATCACAGGACGTTCCCGGCAAGGCCGATCCATTCGCGACGCCTTCGCAGTCGAAGGTGACAGCCGTGCCAGCGCACGTGCAGTTCGCGTCCCACACATCGTTGATGGTGTTCGCATTGTTGTCGTTGCAGGAGGTTCCAGGCAGGGCCGAGCCATTCGCCACACCCTCGCAGTCGAAGGTCACAGCCGTTCCCGTGCAATTGCAGTTCGCGTCCCACACATCGTTGATCGTATTCGCATTGTTGTCGTTGCAGGCGGTGCCAGGCAGCGCCGATCCATTCGCCACACCCTCGCAGTCGAAGGTCACAGCCGTGCCAGCGCAGGTGCAGTTCGCACTCCACACATCGTTGATCGTGTTCGCGTTGTTGTCGTTGCAGGCCGTGCCAGGCAGGGCCGATCCGTTCGCGACACCTTCACAGTCGAAGCTCACAGCCATGCCAGCGCAGGTGCAGTTCGCACTCCACACATCGTTGATGGTGTTCGCAATGTTGTCGTTGCAAGAGGTGCCGGGCAGCGCCGTTCCACCAGCCACACCCATGCAGTCGATCACTTGACCCGCGCACTGGCAGTTGGCGTTCCAGGTATCGTTGCCGGTGGAAGCATTGCCATCATCGCAGGACGTTCCCGGTAGTGCAGTTCCATTCGCGACGCCTTCACAATCAAAGGTCACGAGCGTTCCAGCACAGATGCAGTTCGCGTCCCATACATCGTTGATCGTGTTCGCATTGTTGTCGTTGCAGGCGGTGCCGGGCAGCGCCGTTCCACCCGCCATGCCCATGCAGTCGATGGCTTGACCCACGCACTGGCAGTTGGCATTCCAGGTGTCGTTGCCCGTGGAAGCATTGCCGTCATCACAGGACGTTCCTGGCAGCGCAGATCCATTCGCTACGCCTTCACAATCAAAGGTCACAGCCGTACCAGCGCAGGTGCAGTTCGCACTCCACACATCGTTGATCGTGTTCGCAGTGTTGTCGTTGCAGGCAGTGCCCGGCAAGGCCGATCCACCTGCCACGCCCATGCAGTCGATCACTGACCACGCAGCGTCTCCAGCCGCACGGCAGTTGGCGTTCCAGTCGTTGCCCGTGGAAGCATTGCCGTCGTTGCAAGCCGTTCCGGGCAGCGCAGATCCATTCGCGACGCCTTCGCAGTCGAAGGTCACAGCCGTGCCAGAACAGGTGCAGTTCGCGCTCCAACACATCGTTGATGGTGTTCGCGTTGTTGTCGTTGCAGGCGGTTCCAGGCAGTGCCGTTCCACCAGCAACACCCATGCAGTCGATCACTTGACCCACGCACTGGCAGTTGGCGTTCCAAGTATCGTTTCCGGTGGAGGCATTGCCGTCGTTGCAGGAGCTTCCAGGCAGTGCCGATCCATTCGCGACGCCTTCACAATCGAAGGTCACAAGTGTGCCAGCGCAGGTGCAGTTCGCGCTCCACACATCGTTGATGGTGTTCGCGTTGTTGTCGTTGCAGGCCGTACCGGGCAAAGCGCTTCCACCGGCCACGCCGAGGCAGTCGATCACCTGACCCACGCACTGGCAGTTGGCATTCCAGGTCTCGTTGCCGGTGAAGCATTCCCGTCGGTACGCGCGGAGCGCCGCGCGCGCTGCGTTCGCTACGCCTTCGCAGTCGAAGGTCACAGCCGTGCCAGCGCAGGTGCAGTTCGCGCCCCATACATCGTTGATCGTGTTCGCATTGTTGTCGTTGCAGGCGGTGCCGGGCAGGGCCGTTCCACCAGCAACACCCATGCAGTCGATCACTTGACCCACGCACTGGCAGTTGGTGTTCCAGGTATCGTTGCCGGTAGAAGCATTGCCGTCATCGCAGGACGGTCCCGGGCAGGCCGATTCCGTTCGCCACGCCTTCACAGTCGAAGGTCACAGCCGTGCCAGAACAGGTGCAGTTCGCGCTCCACACATCGTTGATGGTGTTCGCGTTGTTGTCGTTGCAAGAGGTGCCGGGCAGCGCCGTTCCACCGGCCACGCCCATGCAGTCGATCACTTGACCCACGCACTGGCAGTTGGCGTTCCACGTGTCGTTGCCGGTGGAAGCATTGCCGTCATCGCAGGAGGTGCCTGGCTGTGCAGTTCCATTCGCCACGCCTTCACAATCGAAGGTCACAGCCGTGCCGGCGCAGGTGCAGTTCGCGCTCCAAACATCGTTGATGGTGTTCGTATTGTTGTCGTTGCAGGCGGTGCCGGGCAGCGCAGATCCATTCGCGACGCCTTCGCAGTCGAAGGTCACAAGCGTTCCAGCGCAGGTGCAGTTCGCGCTCCAAACATCGTTGATGGTGTTCGCATTGTTGTCGTTGCAAGAGGTGCCGGGCAGCGCCGTTCCACCAGCAACACCCATGCAGTCGATCAATTGACCCACGCATTGGCAGTTGGCGGTCCAGGTATCGTTGCCAGTAGAAGCATTACCGTCATCGCAGGACGTTCCCGGTAGCGCAGATCCGTTCGCTACGCCTTCACAGTCGAAGGTCACAGCCGTGCCAGAGCAGGTGCAGTTCGCGCTCCAAACATCGTTGATGGTGTTCGCATTGTTGTCGTTGCAGGCAGTGCCCGGCAAGGCCGTTCCACCAGCAACACCCAAGCGTCGCAGTCAATTGACCCACGCACTGGCGCAGTTGGCGTTCCAGGTATCGTTGCCGGTGGAAGCATTGCCGTTGCCAGGCCGTTCCGGGCAGCGCCGTTCATTCGCACGCCTTCGCAATCGAAGGTCACAGCCGTGCCAGCACAGGTGCAGTTCGCGTCTCCACACATCGTTGATCGTGTTCGCATTGTTGTCGTTGCAGGCGGTTCCGGGCAAAGCCGTTCCACCAGCAACACCCATGCAGTCGATCACTTGACCCACGCACTGACAGTTGGCGTTCCAGGTATCGTTGCCGGTGGAAGCATTGCCGTCGTTGCAAGCCGTTCCGGGCAGCGCAGATCCATTCGCCACGCCTTCACAATCAAAGGTCACAAGCGTTCCAGCGCAGGTGCAGTTCGCGCTCCACACATCGTTGATCGTGTTCGCATTGTTGTCGTTGCAGGCGGTGCCGGGCAAGCCGATCCATTCGCCCACCCACCGCTCGCCGGCACGCCACGCCTTCGCAGTCGAAGGTCACAGGCGTGCCGGAGCAGGTGCAGTTCGCATCCCACGCATCGTTGATCGTGTTCGCATTGCTGTCGTTGCAGGCGGTGCCGGGCAGGGCCGTTCCGTTCGCCAAGCCTTCGCAGTCGAAGGTCACAAGCGTGCCAGCGCAGGTGCAGTTTAAGGTGACGCCATCGGTGGTGTTCGTGTTCCCGTCATTGCAGCTCGTACCAGGCGGCCTGCCCGTCGGGCAGTTCTGCCCGTTGCAGACGCCTCACCATCGCCGTCAGCTGCGTGCCCACGCACTGGCAGTTGGCGTTCAGCACATCGTTCGTGGTGCAGGTTGCCGTCGTTGCAGCCCGACCGGCCTCGCCACGTTCGGGCAGTTGTCCTGGGCGTTGCAGACGCCGTCACCATCGCTGTCAGGGCTGGTCGTGCCAGCGCACTGGCAGCTCGGGTTCAGCACATCGTTCGTGGTGCAGGGGTTGCCGTCGTTGCAGCTCGATCCGATCTGGCCCGCACCGTTGGGGCAGTTGTCCTGCGCGTTGCAGACGCCATCGCCATCGCTGTCAGGGCTGGTCGTGCCTACGCACTGGCAGCTCGCGTTCAGCACATCGTTCGTGGTGCAGGGGTTGCCATCGTTGCAGCTCGATCCGATCTGGCCCGCCACGTTCGGGCAGTTGTCCTGCGCGTTGCAGACGCCATCGCCATCGCTGTCAGGGCTGGTCGTGCCCACGCACTGGCAGCTCGCGTTCAGCACATCGTTCGTGGTGCAGGGGTTGCCGTCGTTGCAGCTCGATCCGATCTGGCCTGCAACGTTCGGGCAGTTGTCCTGCGCGTTGCAGACGCCGTCACCATCGCTGTCAGGGCTGGTCGTGCCCAAGCACTGGCAGCTCGCGTTCAGCACATCGTTCGTGGTGCACGCGTTGCCGTCGTTGCAGCTGGATCCGATCTGGCCTGCCACGTTCGGGCAGTTGTCCTGCGCGTTGCAGATGCCGTCCCCATCGCTGTCAGGGCTGGTCGTGCCTGCGCACTGGCAGCTGGCGTTCAGCACATCGTTCGTGGTGCAGGGGTTGCCGTCGTTGCAGCTCGATCCGATCTGGCCCGACACGTTGGGGCAGTTGTCCTGGGCATTGCAGACGCCGTCACCATCGCTGTCAGGGCTGGTCGTGCCCACACACTGGCAGCCCGCGTTCAGCACATCGTTCGTGGTGCAGGGGTTGCCGTCGTTGCAGCTCGATCCGATCTGGCCCGCCACGTTGGGGCAGTTGTCCTGGGCATTGCAGACGCCATCGCCATCGCTGTCAGGGCTGGTCGTGCCTACGCACTGGCAACTCGCGTTAAGCACATCGTTCGTGGTGCAGGGGTTGCCGTCGTTGCAGCTGGATCCGATCTGACCTGCTGCGTTCGGACAGTTGTCCTGCGCGTTGCAGATGCCGTCCCCATCGCTATCCGGACTGGTCGTGCCTGCGCACTGGCAGCTCGCGTTCAGCACATCGTTCGTGGTGCATGGGTTGCCGTCGTTGCAGCTGGATCCGATCTGGCCCGCCACGTTGGGGCAGTTGTCCTGCGCGTTGCAGACGCCGTCACCATCGCTGTCAGGGCTCACCGTGCCCACGCACTGGCAGCTCGCGTTCCACGTATCGTTCACCGTACAGGCGTTGCCATCGTTGCATCCTGTTCCTGGCATAGCAGGTCCTCCGGTCACCCCTGCACAATCAGGTGCAGGTGTTCCAGAAGCCACGGCCATCGCACCCAGAGAGAGGTTCTGGTACCGACCACTGTGGCTGACCTGGTTCTTCACCGCCCGTACCATGAACTCACGTCCGGCGATGAACGGAATGGCCGGATTCAAATAGGATGCCTCGACGATCGGTGTCGCTGTAAGCCTGCTCGGGGCTTGCGTCGCAGGATCGATCATGTACACATGGTATCCATCCACCGCATCGGGAGAAGCCGTCCAGCTGAACGATGCCACGCCACCCGCATTCGCGATAGCGAGGTTGGAAGGCGGTGTGATCATGTACATACGCAGGCTGGGATCGCCCATCAGGGCCAAGTGGGTCTTGCCCATCGTGCCTTGCCAACCCTCTGTTTGGGGCACGTAGAGGCCCGCATTGTTCATCGAGGTCAGGGTACTCGCACCGATCGGCTCCCCCATACCCATATGGTGGAAATACCATGCAGGGATCGCAGCCCAACAATTCGTCAAGGCTTGTCCGCTGGCCAATGGTGCGCGCAGGAAGTTGTTCTTGTTGTCCCAATCTCCGAAGTAGCTACCGAAAGCCATGTTGAACACACCACCCATGCTCACCGTTGCGGCGTAGTCCTGTGTTGTCGCCACATTGTTCGCACCATTGAACGTGAGCACACTTCCTTCGTACCACTGGGAACCGCCACCGGAGGAATAGGTCCAGAGGTAGCTCTGCCCGTTCACATAGGTGTGGAACGCACTGCCATAAGGATACGCCTCGGTGATGTTCGAAGAACCCACCAAGGGTGCGATGTTGCGCCATCCGCTTCCCGCCAATGGATTGCTCACCCATTGAAGGTTGTCGAAGACGATACCCCGGACCTGCGGGGCCCACGCCTTCAACTTGAACTGATGCACCTTGTTCAGGTAGGCGCTCATGAGTTGTGCCTCGCTCTGTCCGAATGCAGGCATGTCGTACATGTCCACACGACCCACCTGCAGTTCAAGTGCCGATGGAAAGCTGCTGTGGTCGAACTTCCCATCCCCGGGGATGTTCCGGTTCTCCACACGCTGTGCACTACTGCTGTTGACGCTGTTGTCCGTCCATGTGCCATTGACATCCCCATAGTACCCGTCACATGGCCATGCTCCGGTGTGTTCACCATGCCCATCAGGGCTGATGTTCCCGGAGTACGGCACAGGCACGTGGCCGATGATGTAGACCGCTTTCACATTGGTGGGATCACTGTTGTAGTGGTTGATGACCACGTTGCGTACAGCGGTGACCGCAGCCGTGCGGCTCACATCGGAACGCAGCACCACCCAACCATCGGCACGCAGGTCCGCAGCGAGTTGCTGCAATTCCGGGGACAGCGGCCCTGCCAACTGATCATCGACAAGGAGCACCATCTTCCCCCGGTAGTCCTCCAAGGGAATGTTCACGCCGGTACTGATGTAGCCATTGCCGGTGCCGCTGGATGCGCTCCGCACGACCCGGTATTCATATCCCACACCGGTAGAAATGGTATTATCCGTGTAGGATGTTGCCGTTCCGGCTGGTGTGGCAAGCGCCGTTCCCCAACTGGTGGCGGACCGCAGCTTCCGATAGATGGTGAACGAATTGGTGTTCGGATGCGACGCCCATGACAGGGTGATCGCGGGGGGCGATACCTGGACAGTGGCGGTCAGTTGGACCGTGGCGGTCAGGGAAACGCTCTGTGCGCTCACAAGGAGCCCCAGTGCCGTTCCCGCTAGGAGCAGGACGTATCGCAACATGGCAGGTTCGATAGGTTGGATGTCGACCCGCCCTTGACCATCCCTTTGCCGTCGGCAGCGAGGAGCACATGGCAGTGTGCACTTCACCAGGAATGACCATGACCGGGTCGGGCCCTTATACCCATCGACCCGCACCGGGGTTACATCCATACGCGGTGCCGCCCACCGAAACGGATGCGGTCACACAGAAATGCCCGAAGGATGATCGCTCTTTACAACCGGACCACCCGGCCCTTGCCGAGGAGTTCCCCATCGCGCGCTTCCACCATCAGGAAGTAGGTTCCTGCGGGAAGTTGATGCAAGTCGATGACCGGGCGATAGGTCAGCCGTAACACCAAGGCACCGACGGCATCATGGATGAGTATGCCATGGGCCCGTTCGTCGATACCGGTCAAGCGCAGCGACCCTGTCGTAGGGTTCGGCTGCAGGACCAGATCAGGTGTGCTGTGCAACTCCGGTATTCCGATCCCATCACACGCATCGCCAACTCCATTGCCATCCGTATCGTCCTGGGTCGGGTTGTTCACCCAAGGACAATTGTCACACGGGTCGCCCACGCCATCCAGATCGAGATCACCTTGCTGAGGATCAAACACCGTCACACAAAGGTCCACGCAATCCAGAACGTCGTCCTCATCCTGGTCGGGGTTCGGCGCGATGCCCGTGGTGCCACCCGCGCACACGCCACACCCGTCCACGAAGGCGATCCCGTTGATCACCCCAGCACAGTCCACCGGCTGGCCCACGCATGTGCAGTTGGCGGTCCATGTATCGTTGGCAGTGAGCGGGTCCCCGTCATCGCAAGGTGTACCGGGCAATGCCAGG
>JADKCV010000025.1 GCA_016718655.1 Flavobacteriales bacterium
CGCAACGACATCCGCGCTTACATCAATGGGTGCACTCGGTATCGAGGCGGTAACACACAGAGCACCCACCGGCAACATGATCAGCAACAACATGGTGTACGTGAACGGCACCGGTGAGCGAGAGGCTTGGCCGTGTACAACCGTGGGACATGAAGATGTTATTGTAGCGTGCTGGTGGCCGCAGGCAACGAGTTCCAGAGCTATGCCTTCTACCACCTCAGCAATTTCAACGACGGTTAGGATGCCTCTGTGCGCAACAACATATTCGCGAACAACGCTGGTGGCCTGGCCTATAACGTGGGGCGACGGACAACGTCGCTACGGAAGACCACAACTGCCTGTTCAGCACGGGTAGCCTGCTTTCCCAAGTAGGTGGCAACGGCTACGCAACAGTTGCCGCACACCAGACTGGTACCAGGGCAGGGGTAACGCGGCGATAGCGACATCGGTCCCGTCTTCCCCGGGCAACCCGACCTGCACATGAACAACCGCAGGCTGAACGACCTGGGCGAGTATTTCTTCGTGGTGGCCGCCGATATCGACAGTGAAGCGCGCGGGAACCCCGCTTGCGATATGGGGGCGGATGAGTTCGACCCGGAGTCGGTCGTGGGAACACCACCGGTCATCATCGACCAGACCCAACTACCTTACGAGTTGGGCCTGCCGGCCAGTTTCAACAGCTACCAATGGAGCACGGGCGCCACCACACCAACCATCACCATTACCGCCGGTGGCCTGTACAGTTGCTTGGTGATGGACGCTAACTTCTGCTTTTACACGGTGAACGTGAACGTGGTCGTGGAGATCACCACGGACGTTGCAGCGCATGAACGGGAACATTGCAGGTGCTTCCCAACCCGGCAACGGACCACATTTGGATCAACGGGCCATCGAGCGTGACGCCTACACGATCCACGACGCTGGCGGGCGCGTTGTGCTCCAGGGCATGTTGAACGATGGCGCGCCGATCGCCGTGGATGCGCTGCCAGACGGCCTTCACACGGTGCGCATTGCGGACGATACCTACCGTGCGTTCCGTTTCATGAAGCAGTGACCTGCCATCGAGCGCAGCTACCGACCAGCGGTATTGCAGCGCCTGCGCGATGATCCGAAGAACAGGTCTCTCCCGACCGCCGAACGCCTCGGACCTTCCCCCAAGGCTCCGAGGCGTTCACCCTCCATGGTATACCGGCCGGCACCTACGTGGTGCGATGGTCGGGTCCGGAAGAGCGACCGCTGCGCTTGGTGGTGTATTGACCCGTACAACCCCCTATCTTCGTATTTCCATCGGCCCTCAGGCACCGCCGGAGTTCGATACCACGTCATACCGCCATACAACCCCATCCCATGCGCACTTTCGCTTTGATCGCCACCGCTCTGTTCCTCAGCTTCACGTCGGCCCAGGCCCAATCCGGTACGGCCGCCACAGCCACCGTACAGACCCCTCAGCAGCAAGAGGTGCGTGCCCTCTCCGGTCAATTGAAGGAGACCTTGGGCACCGTGCAGCAACTCAGCATTTCCAACAACAAGCAGTTGAAGACCGCAACGGGCGCCGAACTGGATCGTTTGGGCCAGTTGCGCACCGAGATCGCGGGCATGATGACCCGCCTGGAGAAGAACCTGACCGCCGTGAACACGGCCAGCCCTGATGGCCTTGCCGCTGCCCGGACGGATGCTCAGGCCAGCATCGAGTTGGCCAATGCGTTGGTCGCCAAGGTGAAGGGTGTTGCCCCGGCTGGCAAATAATCCTCCTATCCTATTGCACGGGCCGATCCCAGTTGGGGGTCGGCCGTGTTCATCCTCTGCCTCTATCGGCGTGGCGAGGTATCCTTCCGGCACCGAACTTCGTTATACCCGATCGGACCACTAACCAATAGACACGTTCCATGGAGATCAGACGCGTTGCAGAAGGGGAGCTTACCCATAAGGAGTTCTACAACGAATACTGGAAGAAAGGCATTCCCCTGGTCTTCAAGGATGCCAGCAAGAAGTGGAAGGCCTCGGGGACCTTCACGCCGGAGTTCTTCCCGACCGATTCGGCGACCGCAAGACGGTGGGTGAACGGGGTGGAGTACACCATGACCGGGATCCTGGACCTGGTCGAAGGCAAGGATACGAGCCGTCCTGTGCCCTATCCGTGCAAGTACCACATCCGTGGTCAGCTACCTGAGCTGGCCGGCCACATGAACCCCTTGACCCTGGTTATGCCCGGCCCAATTGGTTGGAAGCCGCTGGTTCCAGCGCGGCAACTGGGGCAACGCCACCGAGTTGTTCATCGGCGGCCCCGGTGGGCAGTTCCCCACATCCATATCGACTACTACCACCTCAGCGCCTGGATCAACCAGTTGTACGGGGAGAAGGGGAGTTCACCGTGTACCGCGAGCAGGCGCATATGATGTATGCGGACCCCAACCGATCCGTGGAAGTCAACATCAATGACCCGGAGAACCCGGATTACGACCGCTTCCCCTGTTCAAGAACGTGACCCCGTACAAGTTGCGATCAAGGCGGGCGAATCACTCTATGTGCCATTCGGTCTTTGGCACACAGCACGCTCGCTCACCACGTCCATGTCCGTAGCCTATGACCTGATGAACGCGGAGAACTTCCCAGACTTCCTCAAGGACGTATGG
This sequence comes from Flavobacteriales bacterium, assembly GCA_016718655.1. Classification (GTDB taxonomy): domain Bacteria; phylum Bacteroidota; class Bacteroidia; order Flavobacteriales_F; family PHOS-HE28; genus PHOS-HE28. Next base: position 2,634 of record JADKCV010000025.1, read on the forward strand.
GACTTCCGCAAAGGCGGAAGCAAGGCGAAGGCCGTGGCCATCACCGGGTATGCAGCCGTGGCCGGTGCACTATGCAAGATCGAGGACCTCGTGGGCGTGCAGCGCAGCAGCGACCGCGCCTGACCCAAGGCGCTACAAGCAAGAAGGCCCGGCATCCTGGAGATGCCGGGCCTTCATCGTTCAAGGCGCTTCACAGTCGCGCCAAGTACTTGTCCTCCAAGGCACGCATCGCCTCCTTCTGGGCCTTGGTCTTGTCCCCGTGCCCCAACAGGTGCAGCAAGCCATGGACCATCACCCGGCGAAGCTCCTGTTGGGCGGGCACTCGAAGCTGGCTGCGTTGTCCTTGATGCGCTCATGGCTCATGAGGATGTCGCCACTCACGCCGGTCCCCGTCTGACCATCGAAGGTGATCACGTCCGTATAGTCGTCGTGACCCAGGTAACGCTGGTTGTAGGCGAGGAGTGCCGCATCGGTCATGAGCACATAAATGAGCTCGTTGATACTATGACCGTGGTCTCGAGCCACACCTTGTAACCAGCGGCGAAGGAGCGCACGGTCGCGGAAGGCGTTGGGAACATCCACGGCCTGAACGCGATGGTGGGCATGCTCGTTGGTGCTATGCTTGCACGGGTTGCAGGCTGAAGGCCATGGCCACCGTGGCGCCATTATCGCTGAACTCCACGCCGTCGGCCAAGGCACGCATCAGGAACACCCACGTCCATGGGGCTTCTCCAGGTCCTGGGGTCGGTGGGGTCGGGCAGGTGCTCGAAGTCGAAGCCGGGACCCTGGTCCTGCACCAGGAAGATGATCCGACCTTCCTTCACCTCGTAACCCAAGGTCACCTGTTTGGTAGGGTCCAAACGGTTGCCGTGGTGGATGGCGTTGTTCACGGCCTCGGTAAGTGCGATGAGGATGTTGCCGTAATGGCTCTCATGCACGTTGTGCTTGGAGCAGGCTTCATCGATCAAGTTCTCGGCAAGGGCGATGTTCTCGGCTTTCGCGGGGAAGTCGATGCGCTGGGTAATTCCAACTGTTCGGTCAATGCTCCCATGGGCGGTTCAGGGTCGGTCAAAGGTACCGAAATACGCATTGACGCGATCGCGGTAGTACGGCTTCAATCCCGGGGCACTGTTCGTAACAGCTCCGCCTCGCGGGCCCGTTGCCGTTGGTGGTCGAAGTAGCGTGCCGGATCGGGTGGTGGCTGGTCGCGACCCTCGTTACTGGTGCGTTTCTGGTCCAGTTCGCGCTCCCGCTCGGCCTTTTTCATGCTCCAACAGGCGGGTCATGATGTCCTGCTGGCGGCGCAAGGTCTCCGGGGAGATGTTCTTGTTGACGATGTCCTTCTCGTTCTTCTCCATCTCCTCGGCCAACTTGGTCAGACCATTTCCACTACCGCTGCCATCCTTGTTCAGCTCTTGGGCCATCTTCTGCATCTCCTTGCGGATGGCGGCCTGCTGAGCGGCCAGGTTGGCCAATTGCTGGCTCATTCCGGGCATGCCCATTCCTCCAGGGTTCTTCTCACCGGGCTTTTCGCCGGGTTTCTTGCCTTTCTCCATGGCCTTGCGCATCTCCTCCAATTGCTTCTGCAAGGCTTCCTGTTGAGCCTTCATCTTGGCCATGCTCGGCTTCTTACCCTTTCCCCGCCACTACCTCCAGGCTTGTTGCATTCACCGCTGCCGGGCATGCTCTGGTTCATCTGCTGCTGCATCTGTTGCAGGGCCTCGTTCAACAGCAGGGCCAGGTTGTTCAGGCTGGTCATGGCGTGCTGCTGTTTGTCGGCGGCCATGGGCTTGTAACGTTCGTTGGCGCGGGCCTCGCCCAGCAGGCGGGTGGCCTCGTCCATGTTACCGTTCACTGCCGTCATCTCCCGGTTCACGATGGCTTCCAACTGGGGCACGCGTTTGCTCAGGGCATAGAGGCTGTCCTCGATCACCTTGGCATCATCGCGCAGCTTGCGCTGGGTGCGTCCGTGCTGCACGAAGCGTGGGTCCCGCACCGAGGTCCCGGTGAGCTCGTCCATCAGTCCTTCCTGTTCGAAGCTCAGGTGTACGATGTTCTCCAGCACCTGGCGCAGCGCGTCCATGTCCTCCTCCTGCTGCTCCTGGGCACCGCTCTGCATGGCGCTCTGCATCTGGAAGGCGAGCTGCTCCATCTGCTCGGCGGCCTTCTTCTGGCTTTCACCGGCCTTCTGGTTCTGCTTCTTCTCCAGCTGTTCGCTGCTCTGCTGCTGCTCGTCCTGGATCTGTTGCTCCTGCTCGTCCGTCTTCGGTAGGTCCATCGGGGTCTCCAGTTCCGCGTTCTTCTTCTCCAACTCGTCCATCTCCTTGCGCAACTCGTCCATCTCCTTGTTCAAGCTCCTCCTGCTCTTCGCCAACTCCTCCAGCTGCTTGGCGATGTCCTCGGCCTTCTGCTCCACCTCCAGGCGCTTGAACTGCTCCAGCGCACGGTCCAGCTCCTTCTCGATGTCCTGCTGGTCCATCTTCATCTCTTGCAAGGACTCCTGGAGCTCCTCCTTGTTCACCTTCTCCATCATCTCCTGCACCTTCCGGTACAGCTCCTTCATCTCCTCGCTCAGCACGTTCTCGAAGAGCTCCTGCACCTGCTTCTGCTTCTCCAGGATCCGCTCCTCCTGCGGACGGAACTCCTGCTGGCGCTGCTGGTCCTCACGCAGCTGCTGGGTGTTCTGCTCGATACGCTGCTGGAGGTCCTTCTGGCGCTGCATCACGTTCTCCAACTTCTGCTTGTCCTGCCAGTTCACCTCCTTCTTGTCCAGGAGCTCCCTGCGCAACTTGTCCAGTTCCTCCTGCAGCTCCTGGGCCTCGCGGATGTTGTCCTTCAGGTCGCCTTTCAATGCTTCGTTCTGCTGGTCCTGCTGCTGGGCCAGCTCCTTCAGGGTGGGTGCCTCGAAGACCTGGGGTGCGCTACGGGCGCTCTTGCTACCGTTCACGCCGTCGTTGTCCCACACCTCGAACCAGTGCTCCACGCGGTCGCCCGGATTGATGGTGAGGCCGTACAGCTCCCAGCTGTGGAAGAACTCCTGCCGGGTTTGGCGCCAATGCAAGCTCGGTGGTGCCGCTGCGCAGTTCGGGGGCCACGCTGTCGCCACCGCTCACGAAGCGGTAGTGGAACAGCAGACGTTTGAAACCATGGTCGTCACCCACCTCGCCGCGGTAGAAGAGGCGCTTGAGCGCGGTGCTGTCCGTGCGGGTCTCCACCTGGATGGTGGGGTGCAGGTCGGGGATCACCTCCAAGCGGTATTGCAGAGCGGTGTTGGCGGCGCGGGTGCCGGCGTGCGGGGCCATCCGGTAGGTGCGGCTCTGCAACAGGCGCCGACTGCCGTTGAAGGTGCTGGTGCCCGCGTCGGTGCTGGTTGGACGCAGCGCGTAGGTGGTATCGTCGAAGGCCAGGTCCAAGCGGTCGGCACTGCGGGCGCGCATGGTCCAGGTCACCCGGGTGCCGGCGGGCACGCTCAGGTCGCCGCTGTTCGCCACTACGGTGTTCGGCAGGCCCAGGTAGGGGGGATGTTCCAGCTGCATGCGCAGGTCCAGCAGCAGGGGATCGGGAACGGTGGTGAGGGTGTAGGTGCTATCTCGGAATCCTTCGGCCACGAAGGTGAAGGCGATGGGCTGTTGTACGTTGCGGAAACGGTGCGTGAAGTGGGTGGCGTCGCTGCGCACCAAGGGGATCCGTTGGCCGTCAACCTCCACCTCCACCTGCTGGGGGATCACCTCGCCACGTAATTCCAACAGCACCTCGAAGTCTTGTTGTTCCGGCACGGTGAGGCTGTCGTTGAGCAGCACGAAGTCGAAGGGGGCAACAGGCAGGAACTCGCTGCGGTGTTCCAGGATGCGTTGGGTGGGACCGGTGATGAGGCTGGGCGCGGCCACCAACAGCACCAGCAGCACGGCCAAGGGTGGCAGTGCGTAGCGCAGGTAGCGCGTGTTGCGGCGCAGGTCGATCGCACTGGAGAAGGGCACCGGACCCAGCTCGCGGCTACGCTGGTCCACGGCCGCTTCGATCAGGGCGCGCTGGTCGGGCTGGGCATCGGCCATCTCGCGCAGCTGCAGCGTGTTCAGCAACTTGTCCTTCACCTCCCCGAAGTGCGTGCCCACGATGCGCGCCGCCTCGGCATGGCTGATCACAGCGCCCAAGCGATAGCGCTTGAAGAGCGGCACCACCACGAAGCGACCCAGGATCACCGCAGTGGCCGCGACAGTCGACCAGAAAAGTGCCGTGCGCACGCCGGTCCCGAAGTGGCCCATGTGCTCCAGTAGGGTGGCCCCTAGGAACACCACCACCAACAGCCCAACGCTGTAGAGCGCACCACGGATGGCCTGATCCGCGTAATACTTGCGGATGAAGCCATCGAGCTTCGTGATCAGGTGGTCGTAGTCGGTGCGCATGGGTGCGATGATCCCCTCAACGGACAAGCCAAGGGTCTTGTTGCCGAACAAAGCTACGGCGTGCGCAACCCCGGTACCGCAATGGTACACGGAAGGGTTGCATACGGTTCAGCCGGAAGGTCTATTCCACCACCACCCGCGCCTGCCACCCTTGCCGATCCGGCGCTTCCACCAGCAGTAGGTAAGTGCCCGCTTCCGCAGTGGTGCTCAGCTCCTGCTGCTCCGTGCTACCGGCCAGGAAGTACTGCTGCACCACACGCCCGCTGGCATCCAGCAGATGGGCCTGAGCGGGGCCGAGGTCGGCAGGTAGGGTCAGGATGAAGTTGCCATTGTTCGGGTTGGGGAAGATCGGCAAATGCCGGCCCCCCGTTACTTCCGCCATGCCCACCGTACTCAGCACGTAGGTCACCGTCACTTCGCAGCCGTTGGCATCGGTCACGGTCAGGGTGTAGGTGCCGTCCTCCGGGGCGATGAGGAAGGGCTGGTCGCCGCCGATGGGCATGCCGTTGGAGCTCCAAGCGTAGGAGGTGAACACATTGGGCACGAAGAGGGTGAGGCCGTCGCGTTCAATGGTGACGGTGGGGCAGACCACCGCGGTGTCGCTCAATGCGCTGCAGCCTTGGGCGGTGGTGCCGCTCACCCACCACAGGCCGGGTCCATCGGGCAATAGGCATGGGTCCGAGGCACCGGGCACCGTATCCCCATCGTGGAACCAGGTGTAGGTCACAAGCGTGTCCGGAGTGGCGCAGAGCTCCCCGGTCACCTCGTTCGCAGCAAGGGCGATGGTGGGTAGGGCATACACAGCAATGGTGTCCGTATCGAAGAAGGTCTGCTGCACCTCCGTACTGATGGACAGGCTGCCCGTGGTGCCACCGGCCACATTGATGAAGTAGGTGCCATCCCCGTTCGCAGGGATATTGTAGGTGCCGAGCAGGTCGTTCTGGCTCACCGCATCCTCGTCGTAGAAGCTGATGGAGTAGGGGGGAGCGTCCAAGAGCAAGCCCAGGTCGTTCCAAGAGCCGGTGAACGTATTGTCCAAGGTTGTGCTGGTGAAGGTGCCTCCGGTGGCATCGGTGAGCACGAAGTAGGGGTCCGGGTCACCGGTGCATCCTACGAAGGGTACATCGGGTTCTTCCACATCGCCGCACCAATTGCCGTTCACGCCGGTGAGTGTGACACTGTTCAGTACCAGGCCGCCGATGGAGGTCTGCAGGCTGATGACGTAGGTTCCGGGTTCCGTGAATGTCTGGGCGGGAGGCACAGCCAGGTCGCTGATGCCGCCATTGCCGAAGGCCCACTGATAGAACGTGGGGGCCGGACTTCCATCAATGAGCGCCTCGAAGCTGGCCGTTACGCTGCCGCAGCCCGAAGTCGGTCCGTAGGTGAAGCTGGCATTGCCGCCGATACCCGGGAGCACGTTCAACACAATGGAGAAGGTCTGGGGCACATCCAGGTCGAACCCATTGAAGTTGACCCCGGCCAGGATGTTGATGTCCACGGCATAGGTACCGGCCACCAGAGGAGTGCCACACAGCCGCGCACATCCATAGGCGTTCTGTTGTGGGTAGTATACGCTGCCCGGTGCGTTGGTCTCGAGTTCCAAACCGAAGGGCATACCCTCCACACCGGTCACGGTCATCTGCTCGAAGTCCACGGTGAAGCCGGTACCCGGGTCGGTGAAGATGGGGGGCAGCCAGAAGGTGATATCGGCCTGGTAGGTCACGCCAGCTGTGGCATCGGGTGGGGACAGCGGGCACAGGGTGGGGAAGGCTGGGTCCGAAACGCAGCTCAGGTCCGGTGTGCACCCGGGACACTGCGCGCGCGCAGTGGCCAATTGTGCCAGTGCGATGATGGGAAATACGGCCAAGCGTAATGTCGATCGCATGCGGTCGGAGGTGAACGGGCAAGGTAATGAACACCGTGAAAGCAGCCTTTCACCGCGCCTTGCGTCTTGGTGCCATGCCCTGCAGCCTCCTCGACCCCTCACGCTCCTTCATCCTGCGGTCGGTGTTGCTGCTGATGGCCCTTACCCCGGTGGTGGACCTCTACTCCGCTGGTCAGCCGCTCCCGCGAAAGACCCTCACGCTCCGGCGCTCACCCAATGCCTATGGCAACCAGTACTTCCATGCCAATTCCGCCATCCCCTTGAAGTCCGGTACCGGTCAGTACCGCAACGTGCTGGTTTCGTGGAACAGTGTGAACTATGCGGCCAGCAAACGCCTCATGATCGGCGGAGGTATGGACCTGTATTCCACCATCAACGCTGCCCGCCTTTCGCCAGTGTGGACCGCGCGCTTACAGTACTGTGGACCGCTGTCTGAGAATACCCACTTGGGTGGTACCGTGTTCTACCTGGACCTACCCTTGCCCAAGGACCCCGAGGCCGCTGGAGCTGCGGATGAGCGTGGCTTGGCGGTGGTGCAGGCACAATTCACATGGGGGAACGCGGATGACCAGGTCACGTTCGCAGGAGGTGTTGCACACGTGGTCAGCACCGAGGAGCAGCGACCGATCGTCACCATATCCGGTGCGAAGCGGGTATTCGCCAACGTTCAACTCATCACCGAGCATTGGGCCATCCTCGATGAAGCGGATGACTTGTTCACGCACAGCTTGGGACTGCGCGTGGTGGGTGATCACTTGGCCATCGACATCGGTGCACTGTACAATGAGCGCTTGAGCGATCGTACGTTCTCCTGGGGGCTGCCATTCATCGCAGCCACGCTCAACTTCTAAGTCGACCCCCTGGCCGATCAATGCTGGACCACTACCCGGCCCTGTATCGATCGGTCCGCGTCAACAATGCGCAGAACGTAGACGCCATTGGGGATCGATATCAGGTCCACTTCTACGCGTTGCCCTCGGGAAGTAGGGTCCAGTCCTTGGCTGTATATGGCTCGGCCATGAGCATCAAGTAAGGTCAAGATGGTCCGCCCGCTGAGCGAACCATCGATAAGCTCTACGATGACCCGGTCCGAAGCAGGTTGAGGGGTGATCGTCAAACGTGGTGCGTTCCCGCTGATCGTCGGTACGGAGACCTCGGGTAGAACGATTGAAGCAGTGCCGGAACAACCGTAGGGATCGATGACCGTCACACTCCAGGACCCCGGAGCAGCAGCCACACATGGCCCTTGGTCTTCCACAAGTTCCCCATCAAGGGTCCAGGTCACGGAAAGGGCGTCGAAGACTTCAACGCACAGGCTGTCGTTGGTGCTGTTGGTCCCGATGATCACATCCGGAGGAGGATGGACATGAACCGTATCGCTATAGAGAAGTACCTGTAATGTGGTCCAGGAAAGATCCATGCTTCCGCTCGTACCATTGCCTGAGAACGGGATGATGCCCGGTGCAAGATCGGTGAGCAGGTACGTACCCAAGGTGTCGTTGCCATCCAACAGAGGGTCCTGGTCGATGATGTTCAAGGTGTAGGGCGGGGCGCTGAGTATCACCTCCAGGCCATTCCAAATGTGGGTGAGCTCGTCGATCGCCACATCGGAGGTGAACACGGTACTGCCGGCAGTGCTCAACGTGAAGTACAGGTCCGGCGCACCAAGGCACTGGCCTAGAAACACGGGTTCCTCGATACCGCCGCACCAATCCTCATTGACCTCTTGCACCGTTAGCGCGTTCAAACGAAGGGATCGTACGGTGGTGGTCAGGTCGATCGGGTAATGGCCGGGCAGGGGATAGTTGGTCTGCACCACGGTTCCGGTATCGGAGCTGCCGTTGCCCAACGTCCATTCGTGCGTAACGTTCGACCCCGAACCGATGACCAGCGCCTGGAGGTCCACGGAGAGCGGAGCGCAGCCGAAGGTGGGGGTGAAGGAGAAGCCACTGTTACCACCGATGCCCGGCAGCACCTCCAGGAAGAATCCAAGGCTCTGAGGCACCGTCAAGGTGATGCCACCGAGGACCACATCCGCATCCACGCTTACGGAGGCCGTATAGGAACCGGGTACGACCGGGATCCCACAAACGCGGACACATCCATGCGGGGCCACTTGGGGAAAGTACACTTGGTCGGGGGAATCGGTCTGGTAATCGAGGCCCAAGGGCACACCGCTCACACTGGTCACGCGCACTTCCTGCACGGTCACCTGGAATCCGGTGTTGGGATCGGTGAACATGGGAGGTATCCAGAAGGTGAGCTGTTGGTCATAGGGTTCCCCTGCAACTGCGTCCGGCGCCTGTGCCGGACACACGGTAGGGAACGGTGGGTCGCTTACACAGGTGATGTCAGGTGCGCAGGTCCCACATTGTGCAATGGCCAAGCGATGAAGTATCAAGGCCACTATCGTGAAGGTCGTTCGGCGTCCCATAGGGTACAAGGTAATAGGTTGCGAAGGGGATCGGTGTGCGGAGGGATGGTCCGTTCTCGGTCAGGTCCTTTGGCGAGGCCCCGATGAGGCGGTACCTTTGCGGTCCCATGGCCAAGAAAGAAGCCCCCTTCGATCCCGCGACACTGGAGTTGCATGACGAGACCGATGCACGCCAGTTCGTGGTGCGTGTGGATGGACATCGCGCCCGGGTGGAATATGATCGGGATGGCGACAGGATCTTCCTCACCAGTATCGATGTCCCCAAGACATTGGAGCCTCTTGGAATGAAGGGTGTCTTGATGGAGAAGGTCCTTACACATGTGGAGGATAAGCGGTGGAAACTCATCCCCACGCACCCCGCGATCAAGGACTACCTCCGTCAGAACTCGGCCTGGCAGAGGCTCTTGCTGAAAGGGGTCCAGTTACGTTGACCGTGCTCGGTGACGTGCGCTGCCGGTGAGTAGCTTATTCCACCCGCAACGCCCTCCTACCTTCGCGGCCCCGGACCGCTTGCCGCGTTCCGACCTCCAATCGCCCCGTTCCGCATGTCCGTCCGCGTCCGTTTCGCCCCCAGCCCCACCGGTCCCCTGCACATGGGCGGTGTGCGCACCGCCCTGTACAACTACCTCTTCGCCCGCAAGCACGGCGGCCAATTCCTGCTGCGAATCGAGGACACGGACCAAGCGCGCTTCGTGCCCGGGGCGGAGGACTATATCCGCGAGGCGCTGGACTGGTGTGGCATCACGCCTGATGAGAGCCCTTGGACCGGCGGCCCGGACGGCCCCTACCGCCAGAGCGACCGCAAGGACCTGTACCGGCAGTACGCCGACCAGTTGATCGCCTCGGACAAGGCCTATTACGCCTTCGACACTTCGGAGGAACTGGAGGCCATGCGCGAACGGCTGAAGGCTGCGGGCTCGGCATCCCCGGCCTACAACGCTGTGACGCGAGAGCACATGAAGAACAGCCTGACGCTGAGCGCCGATGAGGTGAAGGAGCGGCTGGCGCGGGGCGATGAGCATGTGATCCGCCTGAAGGTGCCGCGCCACACCGAGGTACGTTTCGAGGACATCATCCGTGGCTGGGTGGTGGTGCACAGCGCCAACATCGACGACAAGGTGCTGTTCAAGAGCGACGGCATGCCCACCTATCACTTGGCCAACATCGTGGACGACCACCTGATGCGCATCACCCACGTGATCCGCGGGGAGGAGTGGCTGCCCAGTGCGCCGCTGCACGTGCTGCTCTACGAGGCTTTCGGTTGGGAGCGCCCGCAGTTCGCCCACCTGCCGCTGATCCTGAAGCCCGACGGCAACGGCAAGCTCAGCAAGCGCGACGGCGACCGACTGGGGTTCCCGGTGTTCCCCCTGAATTGGACGGACCCCACCAGCGGCGAGCAGAGCAGCGGCTACCGCGAACGTGGCTACTACCCAGACGCCTTCATCAACATGCTGGCCTTACTGGGCTGGAACCCCGGCGGCGATGTGGAGCTGATGAGCAAGGATGAACTGGTGAAGCACTTCGACCTGGAACGCGTGCACAAGGGCGGCGCCAAGTTCGATCCGGAGAAGACCAAGTGGTTCAACCAGCAGTACTTGCGCATGCGGCCCGACGCCGAGCTGGGTGCGCAGCTGCAGACCAAGTTGAAGGACCAGGGCATCGACACCACCGTGGAGCGTGCCACCGCCGCGGCCGTGCTGCTGAAGGAGCGCGCCACCTTCGTGGGGGACATGTTGGAAGGGATCTACCTGTTCACCAGCGGATCGCCGCTGAAGGACAACGCTCCGGCCGAGGAGGAGCTGCGCAAGCGCTGGAAGCCCGAGGCCGCTCCGGCGCTGGAGGCCTACATCGCTCAGCTGGCCACCCTGCCCGCACTGACACCGGCCGTGCTGGAGGCCACCTTCAACGCGGTGCTGCAGCAGCATGGCCTGAAGATCGGCCAATTGATGCCCTTGTACCGCCTGTTCGTGGCCGGCCGCATGCAGGGTCCGGGAATGTTCGATGTGAGCGCCCTGCTGGGCAGGGATGAAGTGATGGCCCGCCTGAACGCCGGCCTGCAACACTGCCGCGCATGGGCCTGATGGAGGTGAACGGCATCCGGGTGTTCGCCTACCACGGCTGCCTGGAGGAGGAGGGCCGCATCGGTGGCCACTTCAGGGTGGACATCGCCGTGGAGGGCGACCTGGACCGCGCCGAGACCAGTGACCGCCTGGAACATGCCGTGGATTATGGCCGTGTGACCGCCATCGTGAAGGAGCAGATGGCGGTGCGTGCCAACCTCATCGAGCATGTGGCGCGCCGCATCCTCGATGCCCTGAAGGCCGAGTGGGATCCCGCGTTGCACTGGCATGTACGCCTGGTGAAGGAGCGCCCACCGATCAATGGCGATGTGGCCGAAGCGGTGTACAGCGTGGAGGGATAGTCCGATCCTCCTATCTTCGCAGCCCACTTTCCCGGTCGCGTGGCCGAGTGGCTAGGCACAGCTCTGCAAAAGCTGCTACTGCGGTTCGAATCCGCACGCGACCTCCCGATGAACGCTCCGGACTCCCGGGGCGTTCATCCTTTCCGGTACGACCGTAGGATGGATCGGACCATCTTTGTGGAAGGTGGTCGTTGCATACCGATCGACCCCTTTCTGCGTTGTGTGCTCTGCTGAACCTCGAACCATGCACCTTCCACGAATACTCCTGCTGACCACCATGGTACTTGCCTCGCTCAGCGGGTGGGCCCAAAGCACCTTGGCCATTGGCCAGTGGCAGGACCATTTCCCATACAGGCAGTGTATCGCAGTCGCCCAAAGCGCGCAACATGTCTATGCCGCCACGGCCAACAGCATGTTCCGATTCGACAAGGCCACGGGCGAAATGGACAAGCTGTCCAAAGCAACCGTCCTGAGCGATGTGGGCATCCAGGGTCTGGCCTGGAATGAACCGTTGGGTATGCTAGTGGTGTACTATACCAATGGTAACCTGGATCTGATCCAAGGGAACACCTCCACGAACCTCGGTGATATCAAACGGAGCAGCCTTCTGGGGGATAAGACGATCAATTCGGTGATCTTCGACGGGACCACGGCCTACCTGGGTTGTGGCTTCGGTATCGTGGTTCTGGACCTTGCCCGAAAGGAGGTGCGGGATACCTGGCGCATAGGGCCCAATGGGGCTCAGGTGCAAGTGGGAGGGATCGCGTTCCATGGCGATTCCATCTACGCGGCCACCTCCACCGGCCTGTTCGTGGCATCGCGCGATGCTGCCAATCTTGCGGCCTTCAGCAATTGGCACCAACGGCGCGATATCGCAAGTTCCGCGCAGGACGGTCCCTTCAACAAGGTGGTGTCCTTCGCCGGTCGACTGCTGCTGAATTTCAAGAGCGTGCAGACCTCCAGGGACACGCTCTTCATGCTCAACGACCAGAACGGTTGGGAGCGTTTCGCAGGGGTGTTCGACCGGGCGAACCGCGGCATGGACGTGAGTACTGATGGCCAACAGTTGACGGTCACTCACAACGAGAACCTCGACGTGTTCGATACCAACCTGGTTCCGATCGCGTACATCGATTCATACGTGGGTACGGTAGCACGTCCCCAGCAGGCCATCGGCAGATTCGGTGACCTATGGGTGGCCGACCGGGAAGTGGGGTTGGTGCGTCTCGCCTCCCCGTCACCGGCTTCCTATGCACCGAATGGTCCCAAAGGGGCCAATACATGGTCCATGACCAGTGATCAAGGTGTGGTCCTGGTGGCCAGTGGTGCGCTGGCCGGCAACTGGTCCAACGAATTCTTGAAGGAAGGAGCGCATATGTTCAAGGACGGTCGATGGACCACGATCGATGCACGTACGAGCCCCTTGATGCTGACCGGGAGGAATTCCTATGGGGCAGAGGTGAACGACATCGTTGCCGTGGAGGTCGACCCCGAGGACAAGGAACACGTCTGGTTGGGAAGCTGGGATGACGGGCTGATCGAGGTCCGCAATGGGATCGCCGTGGAGATCTATAATGCGGACAATAGCTCACTGGGTCTCGATGTGCTCGGGTTCGAAGGGCGACTCAATGTAGGGGGCATGGACCATGATCAGGACGGCAACTTATGGATGACCAACGCGTGGTCGGCCGCGCCGCTCTCGGTGCGCACCAAGAGCGGATCGTGGTACAGTTATTCCCCGGGTTCCCTGCTCAACAACAATCAGCTGATCGCAAGCATTCTGGCGGCTAGTAACGGGTTCAAGTGGATCGTGCGCCCCAGGGGTAATGCACTGCTTGTGTTCGATGACAATGGCACGCTGGATGTGACCAGCGATGATCGGTGGAAGTTGCTGAACAGCACCGAGGGTAGCGGTGGTCTGCCAGCGCCCGACGTGCTCACAGTGGCCGAGGATAAGGAGGGTCAGATATGGGTGGGGACCAGCAAGGGAGTGGCCGTTTTCTACTCCCCGGAGAACATCTTCAGCAGTAGTGGCTTCGACGCTCAGCAGATCCTGCTCGAGCAGGACGGCAACTTCCAATACTTGTTGGAGACCGAAACGGTCAGCAGCATCGTGGTGGACGGCGCCAACCGGAAGTGGATCGGCACGCAGACGGGAGGGGTGTTCCTCGTGTCGCCCGATGGCCGGACGCAGATCCAGCACTTCACCCAGGACAATAGCCCACTGCCAAGCAATACCGTGTATGCGGTGACCATCGACGAGGGAACAGGCGAAGTGTTCATGGCCACTGACCGAGGGATCATGAGCTACCGCAGCGATGCCATCGAAGGGCTCGCGGAGAACACCTGTGCCACCGTGTTCCCGAACCCCGTGAGCGAGAGCTATACGGGCAATGTGGCCATTGATGGACTCGTCCGCGATAGCGAAGTGAAGATCACCGACGTGAGCGGCAACCTGGTGTACCGGACCACCTCACTGGGTGGTCAGGCGCTCTGGCCGGCCACCGACATGGAGGGCAACCGGGTGAGCACAGGGGTCTACCTGATCTTCGCCGCCGACCAGTTCGGGGTCACCAAGTGCAATACCAAGGTGCTCGTGGTGCGCTAGACCCTTGGCCCAAGGCCCATGTTACAGACCACGCGTGCCATCGTCATCCGTACGGTGCGCTTCGCGGATCATCGGGTGATCCTCAAGGCCTATACCGTGGCACATGGCATGCGGAGCTACGTGGTGCGCACCGGCAAACGGGGCACTGCTTCGGTTGCTGCCTTGCAGGCCCTGAACCGGGTGGACCTTGTGGCCGATGAGACCGCCGAACGCGACCTTCACCTGTTGCGCGAACTACGCGTCGAGCGCCCCTACCAACGGCTACCGTACGATCCCGTCCGTGGTACCATCGCCCTGTTCGTTCAAGAGGTACTGTACAAGGTGCTCCGCGAGGAGTCGGCCGACCCGGTCCTGTACGCATTCATCGAGGAGTTGCTGGAAGCTTTGGACTCCACAGAGGAGCTCGCCCACTTCCCGCTGTTGTTCCTGGTGCAGCTCTCCGGCCACTTGGGCTTCATGCCCGAGCCCCCCTTGCCTGGTGAGGACCGCTTCGACCTGAAGGAGGGACACTTCACCCGAGGCGCCGCACAACATGGTCACACCTTGCCCCCGATACTCAGTGCGGCCCTTGCCAGTCTGCTGTACTTGCCCTTGGGCACCGCTCCTGACCCGCCTCTCGGTGCCCCCCTACGACGCGACCTGCTGGACCACCTGTTACTCTACTACCGCTTGCACCTCGACGGCTTGGGCGAACTGCGCTCACCGGCGGTGCTGCAACAGGTCCTCGGGTAATTGCGAGGGTCGCCGACCCCTTGCGATCACGCGAGGACCCAAGGGGCCCCGACCCTTGGGTCCTGAGTACCTTCGCCCCCCATGTCCCCCCGCGCCTCCGCCATCACCCCGTTGCTGGCCCTGATCGCCGCAGGCTGCCAGAACGCACCCGACCCCATGTCCAACACCCCTGCTCCCCAGCCCCCCGTGGCTCTGGAGAAGCCCCACGCCATCACGGCTCACGGCCACACCCGCAGCGACGAGTACTTCTGGATGCGCCTGAGCGAGGACCAGCGCAACGCCGCCGAACCCGACGCGCACACCCGTCAGGTCATCGACCACCTTACCGCCGAGAACGCATACACCGAAGCCGTCCTCACCCCGATCAAGTCCCTGCGGGAAACGCTCTTCCAGGAGATGAAGGGTCGTATGAAGGAGACCGACCTGAGTGTGCCCTACCGCGAGAACGGCTACTGGTACCACTACCGCTACGAGGAGGGCAAGGAGTACCCCATCCACGTGCGGCGCGCCGATGGGGAAGGGGCCTCCGAGCAGGACTTCCTGAACGAGAACGTCCTGGCCGAGGGCACCAGCTACTTCGATCTGGGCGACTTCGAGGTTTCGCCGGGCAACGGCATCGTGGGCTACAGTGTGGACACCGTGGGTCGCCGGCAGTACGACATCCGCTTCCGCGACCTGGCCACCGGCACCGACCTGCCCGATGTGATCACCAACACCGGTGGGGGCTGTGCGTTCGCCGATGACCGCACCGTGTTCTACCCCCGCAAGGATAGCACCCTGCGCAGCTACCGCATCTACCGCCACATCCTGGGTACCGACCCGGTCACCGATGTGGTGGTCTTCGAGGAGAAGGACCCGGCGTACAGCTGCGACGTCTATCGCAGCCAGTCGGACCAGTTCGTCATCATCACCACGGAGAGCACGCTGAGCAGCGAGCACCGTTACCTCCCCGTGGCCCAGCCCTTGGAGGAGTTCCGGCTGTTCCTGCCCCGCGAAGAGGAACACGAGCACAGCGTCATGCACGTGAAGGCCCACGACGGCCAGCCCGGCAAATGGTACATCGTCACCAACTGGAAGGCCTTGAACTTCCGCCTGATGGAATGCGCCGAGAGCGACACCCGGGACAAACGCAAGTGGAAGGAGGTGCTGGCCCACCGCCAGGAGGTGTTGCTGGAGGATGTGGATGCCTTTCGTGATCACCTGGTCTTCAGCGAACGTAGGGAGGGCCTCACGCACCTGCGCATCCGTCGCCTGAGCGATGGGCAGGAGCATGAGATCGCCTTCAACGACCCCGCGTACGTGGCCTACACCGGTACCAACCCCGAATGGGACACGGACAAGCTGCGCTATGGCTACACCAGCCTCACCACGCCCAGCAGCGTGTTCGAGTACGACCTCAACACACGCGCCACCATGTTGCTCAAGCAGCAGGAGGTGGTGGGTGGGTTCCAGGCCGGTGACTATGCGAGCGAGCGCATCTGGGCTCCCGCGCGTGACGGCGTACAAGTGCCGGTGAGCATCGTGTACCGCAAGGGCACGCCCCTCAATGGCAGTGCCCCTTTGCTCCTATACGGATACGGCAGTTACGGCCACAGCATCGAACCCACATTCAGCAGCGCCCGTCTCAGTCTGCTGGACCGCGGCTTCATTTTCGCCATCGCCCACATCCGTGGCGGCGAGGAGATGGGGCGCGACTGGTACGAGACCGGTAAGATGGAGCACAAGATGAACACCTTCACGGACTTCATCGATGTGGCCGACCACTTGGACAAGCAGCGCTACGCGGACCCCAAGCGCTTGTTCTGCCTGGGCGGCAGCGCGGGTGGCCTGTTGGTGGGTGCCGTGGTGAACATGCGCCCCGACCGCTGGAAGGCCGCGGTGGCCGCCGTGCCCTTCGTGGACGTGGTCACCACCATGTTGGATGAGAGCATCCCCCTCACCACCGGCGAGTTCGATGAGTGGGGCGACCCCAAGGAGAAGGAGGCCTACGACCGCATGCTGGCCTATTCACCTTATGACAATGTGAAGAGCCAGGCCTATCCCGCGCTCTTGGTCACCACCGGCCTGCACGACAGCCAGGTGCAATACTGGGAGCCGGCCAAGTGGGTGGCCCGTCTGCGCAAGCACCATCAAGGCCCGGCGCCCATCCTGTTGCACACCAATATGGACGCGGGTCACGGCGGTGCCTCGGGCCGGTTCGAGATGCTCAAGGAGGTGGCCTTGAACTACGCCTTCCTGCTATGGCAGGCGGGGGTGGTGGAGTGAACACGGTCCGTCCCTGGAGTAGCCGCTTGTTGTTGCTGGGCCGCCGTTCTTCGCAGCGGGCATGCGCTGCAATGGACCACAGCCTAGGTTCGGGCCTTCATGTACCTCTTCACCCAGCAGAAGGATGTGGGGCGTTCGCGCGCTCCGGTGGAAGGCTCCGTGCTCGGGTTCTCCTTGCTGAGCGCATTGGCCACGCCAGTGCCGTTCAGGCGCTTCGGTATCAAGTATGTGGAGCACGGGGTGGAGCATTATCAGGTGAACGGCCGCCACTACCCCGTTCGCCCGGGCGAGTACCTGTTGGTGAACGCGCATTGCCAAGGCCGGGTGGACATCGATGCGACGACCCCGGTGATGGGACTCTGCGCCGACCTCGATCCCGCGTTGATGGACGGTATGTTGAACGCCATGCAACAGGCGGAGGCCCTCGACGTACAGGGGCTCACCTCCTTCTTCACGTCGGAGGAGTTCCTGGAGAACCGCTATTCCGCCCAGGGTACGCGTGTGGGGTCCTTGATGCGGTCCTTGATGGAGCGGTTCCGAATGGAACCCGGTGGTCCGCATGAAGTGACCGGGTCGGTGTATATGGCCCTTGCGGAAGCGGTGGTGCTGGATCATTTGCAGGTCATTCCCGGTCTTCGCCGTGTTCAGGCCGTACGCACGGGTACCCGCAAGGACATCTACCGGCGGGTGGAGTTGGGGCGTGCCCTGATCCATGGCCGCTTCCACGAGCGCTTGGAGGTGGCCGATATGGCGGGTGCAGCGGCCATGTCCGATTATCACTTCTTCCGGGCTTTTCGGGCGGTCCATGACCAGAGTCCCCACCAATACCTCTTGGACCTGCGACTCCGCCACGCACAGGATCTTCTGCGTAGGGGGCTGTACGAGGTGGCCGACGTGGCCCTGATGTGTGGGTTCGCGGACCACCCCACCTTCACGAAAGCCTTCAAGCGACGCTTCGGACTAGCCCCTTCGGCCTGGACCAGCACATTGCGCAGGAATTGACAAGCCGAAGCGCTCCTTGCCGGACTTGCTTTGGGTATGAGCAAGATCCTAGACCTCGTCCGCGCTGTCGCCCCCATCCTCCTTATTGCCGTGGTCTACCGCGGCCCGGCCCCCGTGCGAGGCCAGGTACCTGTTTCGCCTGCCTTCGCCGTGGCCTTGCAGGAGAAGCTGGACAGCTGTGTGAACACCTACGATATCCCCGGCATCAGCGCCACCTTGCTCCTGCCGGGCGACCGCTATTGGAACGGGGCTTCGGGACTGGCCCACATCTACACCGGTACGTCCATGGATACGAGCCTGCTCTTCCAGCAGGCCAGCGTCACCAAGCTCTTCACGGCAGCGCTGATCATGGGGCTGGTAGAGGACGGGGACCTTGCACTCGACGATAGTGTTGGCACCTTCCTGCCGCCCATTGCCCACGTGCCGGGCGATATCAAGGTACGTCACCTGCTCAGGCATCGCAGCGGACTGTCCGACCTCCTCGGCGACCCGGGCGCAGCCAACTCCTGGTTGCTCAACCCAAATTTCATTTGGGAGCCGGAGCAGGCCATCGCCACGTTCGGCGATGCACCCACCTTTCCCCAAGGCTCGGCATTCGCCTATTCGAACACCAATTACGTGGTGCTCGCACTCCTGGTGGAGGCCGTTACCGGACTACCGTTCGATCAGGCGCTGCGCACGCGTATCCTCGATCCACTGGGGTTGGAGCATACGTTCTATCGTCCCGCAGAGGCTCTCGTCGGCCAACTGGTTCCGGGCTGGAGCTCCTTGAGCACCCCCAACACGTTCACGGACGACATGACCTTCTTTCTAGGTCCCTGCTATGCGAGCATGGTGTCGGGTGCCGGAGCGCTGGTCTCACGGCCCGATGACATGGCCCGCTTCAACCGGGCCTTGTTCAGCGGTGCGTTGCTCGCACAAGCCACAATGGATACCATGCAGGTGTGTACCACGGTTCCCTTGGGTCAGGGCTGCACAGGCTATGGTCATGGCACCATGCGCCATGTGTTCGGCGGGCGCACGTACTTCGGTCACGGAGGTGACATCAACGGCTACACCATGCTCACCATCCATGGACCCACGGACAGTGTGACCCTGGCCTTGGGCATCAACCGCAACAATGCACCCAGGGGTCCGATCGCAGCTGCGCTGCTCCAAGTGGTGCACCAGCAATTGAGCGTGGGGGTGGCGGAGTGGATCGCCGCGCCGGAGGTGCGGATCTTTCCGGTTCCCGCCAAGGAACATGTGCAGATAGTCCTGACAACCGAACTGGAGCGCTGGGAATTGATCGATGTCCGGGGCGCTGTGATACGGGGTGCCCCACTAGCCCCCACCCTGGCGCAACGCTTGGACTTGAGCGGCATTCCTGCTGGGATGTACGGGCTTCGCCTACAAGGTCGAACGGGCCGGATCACGAGGATGATCGTGTTGGAATAGGGAACGAACTTCCTGTGTCCAAGGATAGCAGGGCAGGAGGGTACGGAATGGGTCCATACGAACATTGTTCGATGCACGCTGGTGCAGGTCACGTGGTGCAACGGAAATGAAGCGTCAGCGGAACAACCGTGGTGCAGTTGGCTGAACGGGTGCGTACCGGTCTGATCGTGGAATGGCCTGGCCCTTGAAGATCACGTTGTGTTTCGACGAACACGTTCATCCAGCGCGACCTCGAGATCTGTTGGGTCGAGAAACTCGCTTCAGCTCGCCATGCTCTCCGCCCAAACAATTTCCTCGGGCTGCATGGGGATCACCTGAACCGGTGAGCCCTCCTGTTGGAGACGTTCATAGTCGCGCACGCTTGCGAAGTACAAGCTGGTGGTCGGATCCCCTTCGCCATTGGTGGTCTCCACCTCCCACACCACGCCGAAAACCTCCTTGCCGGAGCGCAGCTTGAAGCGGCAGTGCTTGTGGGTGAAGGAACTGAGGTGGGAGATATCCATGATTCTTGTCGATCGGGCAACCGCAAATTAGGGTGCTTCGATCGGCTTTTCGTCGATGATTTTTCAACATCGGACCCGAACCTGTTCACAAGCATTGGCATGTGGTCCACGCGACCGACTGAGGGTCAGGACGAAGCCTTCGGTATGAGGGTGAGGGAATAAAGAATGGCTTCCAACTCGCGGAGGTACTCCCTTTTGTTGAACTGGGGCGCATACACGAACCCTTCAACGGTCACGAGTTCCTGGCGCTCCTCATCCACGGTCGAAAGGCTGGCGAACGGTCCGCCCATCTTGGCACCATGCATACCGTATAGCCCGTTCATCTGGTAGGCGAAGTGTTCCTTCAGGCGGGTACCGCGACCGGTGGGCATCAGGTCCAATTGTTCGAATGCGCGTTGCACGATCATGAATGAACCCGGGTCGGGGCCCTCTACGAAGGCCCGGGTCACCGAATCGCGTTGCTCCACGAGGAAGGGTACGCTGAATGTGCTATCGCTCCGGTAGGGGTGGCGGTGGATGAGGAGCCCCTCGATAACGTTGTGTTCCAAGCCGCCGCCGCTCACGATCCGGTCACGCTGCAACCACGTGAAGCGTGGTGTTCGCTTCATCTCCCGGAAACCCGCGGGTACGGCCATCGTCAGGTGTTGGGTTTCTCTCAATGTGTTGACCAACTCCTTATCCTGTTCGCGGAGCACGCGTGCCATGGTGCGGGCCCGTTGGTGTTCCTCGAATCCATCGACCACCGGTAGCGCTGCTTGTTGCAACAGGCCGATCCAGGTCTCGGGGTCGAACGCACTGATGCGCACGAAGCGCTGACCCTGTGCATGAAGATCGCGCAGCTCCCGCACCGCTGCACTATCCACGGTTCCGCTGATCTCCGCGAAGAGCACACTATGATGCCCTTCCAACAAGCTCGCGAAGTGCTCGGGTGCGCATTGGGCTACTTTGAAACGGGCCTCGGGTTGGGTCATGTGGGGCATGTCCTGCTCCAATAACTGGCGAACGGCCGCCCCAGGTGCACCATCCCAGTGGGCCTTGGCCATCACCACCAACACTTCGCTATCGCCGCCGAGCGCATTGGGCTTGCGTTGACGGGACTCGCTGCAAGCGATCAGGAAAAGGGAAGTGACAAGGAGGAGGGTATATGATCGCATACGGCCGTGGTAGGGGATCAGCCCTCTTGCTTGCTCACCTTGATGCGGTCGCCTGGCTTCAATTCCAGTTGGCCGTCGTTCAGGCGCTTGAGGTCGTCCACGCTCACACCGGGATAACGCTTGGCAATGTCCCAAAGTGTATCGCCCGGCTGTACCACATGGTAGATGAAGGACCCGTCCGCAGGGACCTTATCAACGGGTGGCGCGGTGGCTGTCACGGTCTGCTTACCCACCACCAGTTTCTGTCCGGGCTTGATCATGTCACTCCGCAGTCCGTTCATCCGCTTGAGTTCGCTCACTGATAGTCGGTAGCGCCCTGCGATCTTCCCAAGTGACTCGCCTCGACGAACCGTATGGTAGCGCTTGGTGGTGGTGGATGCAGTTGTCGATCGGTTCTCCGCCAGGGTTGGTGTCGGACCGGCCTCCACTACTGCTGGGATACCTCGTTCGCGCAGCATATCCTCGTTCGCCACCACCACGCCGATCAAGTCCTGCGGCAGGTAGATGCTCACGGGGTCCGTGGACGTGTATGGGAGCACGCCAAGCTTCAGGGTAGGGTTCAGCGAACGCAACTCATCCGGGTTGGCTCCGGTGAGCTTGGCAAGGTCCTGCAGGTCCAGCGGGTAGCACACTTGCACGGTATCCACTTCATGGGCGCAGTAGCTCGGAGCAACGGGATAGAGGTTGTGGTCGGCATGGTGGGCGAAGAGGTAGTTCACCGCGATGAAGGCAGGCACATAGCCCCGCGTCTCCCGTGGAAGGTGATCGTAGATGGCCCAATAGTCCTTGCGTCCCCCGCTACGACGGATGGCTTTGTTCACGTTCCCCGGTCCACAGTTGTAGGCGGCCAGGGCCATTTCCCAGTTGTCGTAGAGGCCATACAGGTACTTCAGGTAGCGGCACGCGGCCTCGGTGCTCTTGTACAGGTCGTGGCGCTCATCCACGTAGCTGTTGGCCTGCAGGCCGTACATCTTACCGGTGGGCAGCATGAACTGCCAGAGTCCCACCGCACCGGCGCGGCTGCGCGCGGCAGGGTTCAGGGCACTCTCAACCACGGCCAGGTACTTCAGTTCCAAGGGCATGCCGTGGCGGTCCAGGTACTCCTCGAACACCGGGAAGTACAACTCGGCCAGGCCCAGCATACGGGAGCTCATCTCACGCTTCCGGTCCACATAGAGACCCATGTACGAGCGCACCACCTCGTTGTAGCTCAGGTTGAAAGGGGTGGTGGCATCGAGGTCGGCCAAGCGCTGACGCAGGGTCGCTTCCGGCCAGGTGGGCACCTGTCCGGGGGTGAACCCGTGCACGTTGTGGTGTGCGGTGTCGGTGCTGAAGGGAGAGTGCTTGATCCAGGGGACCAAGGCCAGGTCATCGAGGCGGGCCACCACCGGATCGTCCGGGGTAAGGGCCACGGGCTGCGGCACGGTCCCTTCGGGCTGGGCCAGCACCAGCGCGGGCAGTAACAGCGCGAGCAGGGAGAGGTGTTTCAGCGGGGCCATGGTCGATGGTCTCGTTCAGGAGCGAGCCGAAGTTACCCGTAATACGCAGCACGCCCGCCGATGTTGTGATCGTTGGTCGTCCACAAGGAGGTGTGGACGGGGGTCACTGGAGCAGGGCCCGCAGTACGCGCGGCGCGGCTCCCGCCTGCTCCACCCGCAGCAAGTAGGGTCCCGGTGCGAGTCCTTCGAAGTCCAGGTCCAAAGAAGGTCCTCCGGGTGTGGCGCGTGTCCAGAGCACTCGACCGTGGAGGTCCAGCAGGCTGACCTGTCCGCCCGTTCCCAGCGGTGTCGTGGCGATCAGTCGGGCGTGTCGGGTGAAGGGGTTGGGCACCAGCATCAACCCGAGTTCCATGTGGGTTTCGGGGAGATCGGTGGCGATGATGGCCGGTGTGGTGGCCACGCAACCCAGGGTGCTGGTGACCTCCACGGTGTAGCTGCCGTTGGTGGTGAGCTGGATGGAGTCCGCCACGGCACCGGGGATGGGGTCACCGTTGAGGAACCACTGGTACAGGTCGCCGGCCGGTGCTCGGAGTACGCCGTATTCGTTGGCCTCCAGCATGGGCTGCCAGGTGTTGCAGTCCACCAGGGTGCTGTGCACGGTGTTGGTGATGATGGGCGGGTTGAGGTCGAAGTAGATGGCCGCGGTGTTGGGGATGGCGGTGAGGTGGGGAAGGCCTTCGCGCAAGTGGATGCGGAAGTGGATGAAGCCCTGGCTTCCCAGTTGGTCCGTAGCGCTGTCGGGGAGCATGATGTCCAGGAACTTGAACTGGATGCTGCCGTTGGCGGTGATGGCCACCTGGGTGGGTGTGTGGGAGAAGCCCAGGACCTCCACCCGCTCCGGGTCCAGGTCGGTGTCCAGTTGGTCCATGATCACCACATCAAAGGCCGGTGCCGTGCCGGTGTTCTGGAAACGGACGGTGTAGTCCAGGAAGGGCGTATCGAGGTCGATGGCCCCGGCCTCGCCATAACCGGCGGGGTGCACCTGCTTGTCGTTGGGGTCATAGGCGCAGCGCACAGTGCCTTCGAGCGTGCTGTTCGCGCTGGTCAGGACAGCACCATCATCATCCAAGACGTTCACTTGAAGGGAATGGAACCATAGCTCCCCGGCCATTGTCATAGGTGGAGTGGTCACAACAGCAACGATGGATCGGACCTCTTGAACCCCCAGATCATCGAATGTCCATGTGATGGTGTTCCCCACTTGTGACTCCGGTATTGTTGAACTAGCCACGAAGAAGAACGAGGGGTGTAGTTGCAGGGCGATCGTCCCTTGCTCGATACGCGTGCCTGTGTTGATGATGGATATGGACAGGTAGGTGCTGTCCCCGCATGGCCCTGTGCCCAAGGTCAGCGATGCATCGATAAGGCTAATGTCCTGTGCTGGCGCCACGGCGAAGTCCATGTCCGTTGCTATGGGCGAGCCACCGGTAAGCGTGGCCTGTAGGGGCGTGGTGCTTGTCACCGTCCATAGCTCCGGGTCCACCGCGGGCTGTAACGTGTAGGTGCCCGGCGTGGCATACACGGTATAGACGCCGTCCACATCGGTGAAGGGGGAACTGGCGTCCGGGGTCACCTGCAGGTTCACCCATGGAAGGGGTGGCTCCTCGGGCTGGTACACCTGGTCTCCATTAAGGTCAAAAAAATGCGGCCGCTGATCTGGTAGTTGGAGTTCGACAAGTTGGTGAGGAGTTCGCCCTGGCCTTGGTTGGTCGCGACCAGGAGGTCCACCAGTCCATCACCGGTCAGATCGCCTGCTTTGGCGAAACCCCAATATGCCATGCTCAATGGTTCTCCGCTGGACTGAAAATCCCAGACCAGGGAAGGTTGGCCGAAAAGCCCATCGGACCCGCAACGGTGTAGCAGGAGTTGCTGTCCATTCGCCAGTACCAGGTCCACTCGCCCATCGTTGTCCACGTCCTTCAGGGTTTGATAGCTGAGCCCTTCGCCAGGCAGGGCGACGGTTTGAGCAGCTTCATAGGCGAACGGCGCCGTGGCATGCCAAAGGACAAGAGAGGCACCGACATCGGCGATGATGTCGAGCACACCGTCCCCATTGAGGTCGCTGACCATAACGGGCTTTCCGTAGGTGCCATTGAAAAGCAGGGGATCATCCAGTGCGGATCCGATGTTCAAGTACACGCCGAGGTTACCCCCGATGTTCCCTAACCGGTCCAACAGGCCATCGTTGTTCATGTCCACCACCAGGCACTCCATCAGGAATCTCAACGACCCATCCAAAGCACCCAATTCGGTCGCCTCAGCAAAGGTCATCGCCCCCAGGTTCTCGATGAGATAGACAAGCGGTGTCGCGGCCACATTCTCATTCTGGGCCACCATGATATCCAAGTCACCATCAAGGTCAACATCAATGGTGCGCACAAGACGTGGCCCTGAGATGGACTCCACAGGTGAATCGAAGCTGTTGAGTACAAGGGTTGTGAATTGACCGGCAGCCACTTGCACATGCAATTTGACAGTATTCCAATAACCGATGGAAACGACATCCAGATCACCGTCCTGGTCAATATCGATGTGCGTGAAGTCGAACTTCGTATAGTTTTCATCGATGATGAGCGGCACTCCGAATGTTCCGGACCCATCGTTCAGCAGTACACGAAGGTC
Source organism: Flavobacteriales bacterium (assembly GCA_016718655.1). Taxonomy (GTDB): domain Bacteria; phylum Bacteroidota; class Bacteroidia; order Flavobacteriales_F; family PHOS-HE28; genus PHOS-HE28. Next base: position 27,600 of record JADKCV010000025.1, read on the forward strand.
ACCGTAATTGGAGCCGAGCAGGTCCAGGTCCCCATCTGAATCCAGATCCACGATATCCAATTTTTCGAGGTGGGGCAGGTCCCCGCTGGTGACGTTATGCCGGGTATTGAGCGTTCCCGACCCATCGTTCTCCAGGATGGCCACCCTGTCCGCATAGTATTGGAGGATCGTGACATCCCGATCGCCATCATTGTCCATATCAGCAAACTCATGTTTTAAATGAAGATTGGCCGTGCCCACAGGAACGGCATCCAGGAATGTTCCGCTCCCATCATTCAAACGAATGGAGGCGTATTCACCGCTGCTGATCCATAGGTCCTGGGCACCATCTCCGTTCAGGTCGATGCCGTCCCCCACGATCAACTCGGTGACCGAGGTAGTGTAAGCGAGCCCTATGGTCGGTTCAAACCAGATGCTCTGATCCGGTGAGGTGACGTCCACCTTGAACCCGTTATTGTCGTTGCTCGGGTCACGATCGATAAGCGTGAATCTTCGGATCGCCAAACCGGTCGGGACCGTGTAGTAGGCCTGGGGTGGATCGAACCCACCCAAGGCGGTTCCTGTGGCCACTTGAAGGGGCGCTACGCCGCTCGCCTTGTACAGCAGGTCATCGATCGCGTCCCCGTTGAGGTCGATCAGCAGGAATGGCAGTTCGTCCGGGTCGTCGAAAGGACCCAGCGCTGCGTCAGAGATCTGCACGGGTTCGGTGAATCCCCCACCCGGCAGTTGGTGTGCGTAGTAGTAGCCCGGGCTCCCGTTCGGCCCCACCAGGATAAGGTCCAGACCGTACTGACCATCCAGATCGCAGAATTGGTAAGCTGACGAGGCCACTATCAATTGGGGGTCTCCGAATTGCAAGTTCCCGAGGTTCCGGTACCAGATCGGACTGCCGGAATATTCAGTCAAGTCCGCAAGGCCATCACCATTCACGTCGATCACAGAGGCGAATTCCGGCCAGTCGGTCAGATCCGCTGGAAGTGTCACGGAATTAGCCCCACTGAACTGCCATTCACCTTCGTTCATGTAGGCGAGATAGTGGACCTCAGGTGCATATAGTGGACTGGCCAGAACATCGAGGTCACCATCTCCATCCAGATCGCCGGTCATCATGCCCGAAGCCCAGATCAGGTCTGAGCTGGCAATGGTTGTTGGTGGCCCCCACTGCGCCATCGAAGTGAGGATGGACAGGCAGAACAGGAGGGTGAGGGAGCTGCGCATGGCGGAGGTTGAAGGGATGTAGGAGGCAAGCTTCTACTTCATAGGGTGGTGTGTAGCGCGGTCACTGGATCACCACACGCTGGGTGACAGTGGCCCGTCCGGGTCTGTCCAGGCGCAGCAGGTAGAGTCCTGGAGGCGCCTCGCCCCGGTGGATGTCGATGGTGCGGGTACCACTGGCGTTCAGGGTGTTCAGTACGCGCCCCAAGCGGTCGATCAGGGTCACCGTGGTGCCGTTGGGAAGGATCTCGTCGGCGATCAGTCGGCCGTGCTGGGTGAAGGGGTTGGGCACCACCAGGAAGCCGCTTTCGGCCATGGTCTCCGGCAGGTCGGTGGCGATGATGGCGGGTGTGGTGGCCACGCAACCCAGGGTGCTGGTGACCTCCACGGTGTAGCTGCCGTTGGTGGTGAGCTGGATGGAGTCCGCCACGGCACCGGGGATGGGGTCACCGTTGAGGAACCACTGGTACAGGTCGCCGGCCGGTGCTCGGAGTACGCCGTATGTGTCGGCCTCCAGCTCGGGCTGCCAGGTGTTGCAGTCCACCAGGGTGCTGTGCACGGTGTTGGTGATGATGGGCGGGTTCAGATCGAAGTAGATGGCCGCGGTGTTGGGGATCTCGGTGAGGTGGGGAAGGCCTTCGCGCAGGTGGATGCGGAAGTGGATGAAGCCCTGGCTGCCCAGTTGGTCCGTAGCGCTGTCGGGGAGCATGATGTCCAGTAACTTGAACTGGATGCTGCCATTGGCGGTGATGGCCACCTGGGTGGGGGTGTGGGAGAAGCCCAGGACCTCCACGCGCTCCGGGTCGAGGTCCGCATCGAGTTGGTCCATGATCACCACATCAAAGGCCGGTGCGGTGCCGGTGTTCTGGAAACGGATGGTGTAGTCCAGATAGGGCGTATCGAGGTCGATGGCACCTGCTTCGCCATAACCGGCGGGGTATACCTGCTTGTCGTTGGGGTCGTAGGCACAGTTCACCGCTCCGCCCAGTGTGGCATTGGTCGTGCTCAGGATGTCTCCACCATCATCAAGGGCGTCCACTTGGAGTTGATGGAGCCATGGTTCGCCGATGTATCCGACGCTGGGTGTGGTCACGTGTGCGACGATGGAACGCACCTCATGGAAGTTGAGTTCCTCGAAGGTCCAGGTAATGGTATTACCCACCACGGACGAAGGCGTTGATGTGCTGCTTAGGAATGAGGAGTGTTGGCCCAATTGTAGAATGACCGTTCCCTGTTCGACGCGTGTGCCGGCATTGGCGATGTTGAGCGAGAGGTAGGTGGTATCGCCGCATGCTGTAGTGCCTTGGACCATGGAGGCGTGGAGCAGACTGATCTCTTGGGCGGGTACGATGGCGAAGTCGAACCCTGCGGCGAGTGGCTCAGGGTTGGTGAGCGTGGCCTGCAGGGGCGTGGTGCTGGTCACCGTCCAGAGCTGTGGGTCCATCGCGGGCTGCAACGTGTACGTGCCCGGCGTGGCGTTGACGGTATAGACGCCGTTCACATCGGTGTAGGGGGAACTGGCTTCCGGTGCCACTTGGAGGTTCACCCAGGGAAGGGGTGGCTCCTCGGGCTGGTACAGCTGGTCTCCATTGAGGTCGTGGAAAATGCGGCCACTGATCTGGTAGTCGGAGCTGGACAGGTTGGTGAGGAGTTCCACTCGACTGCTCAACTGCGAGCCAACGATGATATCCGAATTGCCGTCGCCGCTCACATCGCCTGCCTTTGCGAATGAAGAGAAGCCGAAGCCGAGATCAAAGTTCCACACCAGGGACGCTTGACCGAACAGCCCATCGGGCGCACAACGCTGCAAAATGACCTGTTGAGCGAACGACTGCACCAGGTCCAATCGGCCATCACCGTCGATGTCCCGCAGGTCCGCGTATTCCATGCCACCGAGCAAGGCGACGGTCTGTGCGGCTTCAAATACGAACGGAGTGGTGGCGTGCCAGATGATGAGTGTTCCTCCGGCGTCGGCGATCATGTCCAACAGGCCATCGCCGTTCAGGTCACTGATATGAGCGGGCCGGCCATAGGTGCCATCGAACAGGATCGGCGCATCAAATGTGCCTCCCGCATTGATCGTCACCCCGATGGTCCCACCGATCTCTCCAACATGGTCCAAGAGGCCATCGTCGTTCACATCCACCACCAGGCACACCATCAGGAAGGTCTGCGCGTCGCCGAGCAAGACCGGAGGTGCAAAAGACCCCCCACCTTCGTTCTGGATAAGAAACGCCCGGGGGGTCTGTGTCGATAGCTCGTCCTCTGCCACCACCACATCCAGATCACCATCCAGGTCGGCATCGATCAGGCGGGAATTGCGTAGGCCGTAGAGAACCACGCCGATCTCCTGACGCGTGAACTGCCCGCTAGGGCCTTGGAGAAGCAGGACCACACCTTCGTCATAACCCGTGTAGATGATATCGAGGTCGCCATCCCCATCCATATCGCCATGTGCGAAGCTGCTCACCCGGCGCTCTTCATCCAGGATGATGCGGGTTACGAAGCCCCCGGCCCCGTCATTGAACAACACTCGGATGTCATTCCAGCTGTGGGTCAACAGGTCAAGGTCCCCATCAGCGTCCAGGTCCACGAGGTCCATTTGTTCCGGATTGGGAACGGCATTGGCGGCGACCTCATGGCGGGTGTTCAAGGTGCCGGAACCGTCGTTCTCCAAAATGGCCACCCGGTCCAATTCCCATTGACGGATCACCACGTCCAGGTCACCGTCGCCGTCCATGTCTGCAGGATGATCGCCATTCGCCAGCATTCCTCTTGCTGTAAGCACATCCTGGTGATCAGCGAAGGTGCCGCTGCCATCATTCAAGCGGATGGTGACCGACGGACCTCCGCCATCAAAGCAGAGCAGGTCTTGAGCGCCATCGCCGTTCAGGTCCACTCCGTAACCCATGGCAAGACCGGTGGTCGTGCTTATGTATTCAAGCCCGATGGTGGGTTCGAACCAGATGCTCTCGTTCGGAGTATGGAGATCCAGCTTGAAACCAGTGTTGCCATTACTGGGGTCACGATCGGTAATAGTGAGTTCGCGAATACCTTGTCCGGCACCTAGGGTGAAATACAGCTGGGGAGCGTTGAAAGCGCCTTGAGCGGTCCCGGTCGCTACCTGCAAGGTCCTCATACCGGGTTCCTCAGAGTCAATGAACAACAGGTCATTGATGCCGTCACCGTTCAGGTCGAGCAGGTGGAAGGGACTACCTTGAAAATCGTTCGGTCCTGACCCCATGTCGGTGAATTGTTCGGGTTCCGTGTATGTCCCGTTCGGGAGTTGATGGGCATAGGAATACCCTTGGTTCCCGTTCAGGTCGATCAGCAGGAGGTCCAAACCATACTGCCCATCCAGATCGCAGAACAGGTGCCCTGCGAAGCCATCGATAAGCGATTGGGGTTCCGCGAACTGCAGGCCGCCCAGGTTACGGTACCACTCGGGGCCGTCTTTGATCAGGTCCGCACGTCCATCGCTGTCAACATCCACAAGCTGCCATGTCGTCCATTCCTGATCCCAAGAGAGGTCCAACTCAAAGGATGTACTGAACTGCCATTCGCCTTCGTTCAGGTAGGCATAGAAGCTGGAGTTCGGTGGATAGTCATTTATGGTGATCACATCCAGATCGCCATCGCCATCCAGATCGCCCACTGAGGACTGGTATACCTGATCCAGCTCCGAGCGGGCAATGGTAGTAGGCGGTCCCCACTGCGCCATCGAGCGAAGGATCGATAGGCAGAACAGGAGGGTGAGGGAGTTGCGCATGGCGGAGGATCAGGACGTAAGGTAGACGTCCAGAGGGTGGAGGGTTGCCGCGTGGCCCCCGATCGGCTGCGCGGATCTAACGGATAATGAGGAGGGACCCCTTCAGAACAAGTGCTCCGCGGCCGCCAGCAGCTTGGCCTCGGCGAAGGGGGCCGCGGTCAGCTGGATGCCGAAGGGCAGGCCGTTGGGGTGGGTGCCGGTGGGCAGGCTGATGGCGGGTACCCCGGCCAGGTTGGCCTGCACGGTGAAGATGTCCTGCAGGTACATGGCCACCGGGTCGGTCACCTCCCCGGGCGCGAAGGCCGTGGTGGGGCAGGTAGGACCCAGCAGCAGGTCGTATCGGCTGGTGGCCTCCAAGGTGCGGTCGCGTAGGATGCGGCGCACGCGCTGGGCCTGGGCGTAGTAGGCGTCGTAGTAGCCCGCGCTGAGCACGAAGGTGCCCAGGAGGATCCGGCGCTTCACCTCGGGCCCGAAGCCTTCGGTGCGGCTCAAGCGGTAGGTCTCCTCCACGCCCTGTGCGGCCTTGCTGCGGTGGCCGTAGTGGATGCCATCGAAGCGCGCCAGGTTGCTGCTGGCCTCGGCCGTGGCCAGGATGTAGTAGGTGGGCACCTGGTGGTCCAGCAGGGGCACGTCCACCGGCTCCACGGTATGCCCATCGGCCTTCAAGCGGTCGATCTGCGCTTGGAGGTGGGCCACCACAACGGGGTCCATACCAGCACGCTCGAGCCCCTCGCGGAAGTAGCCGATGCGGAGCTTGCCGGGGTGGGCCAGGGTCACGGCCTCCACGGGACGTCGACTGGTGGTGCTATCCCGCGGGTCGGCACCGGCCATGGCCGTGTAGAGTGCGGCGGTATCGGCGACGGTATGGGCGAAGGGTCCGATCTGGTCGAAGCTGCTGGCGAAGGCGATGAGCCCGTAGCGGCTGATGCGGCCGTACGTGGGTTTGAAGCCCACGGTACCTGTGAACGAAGCAGGTTGGCGGATGGAGCCGCCCGTATCGCTGCCCAGGGCGGCATGTACGATACCGGCCGCCACGCTGGCCGCTGCGCCGCCGCTGCTGCCGCCGGGCACCATGCGTGTATCCACGGGGTTCTTCACCGGGCCAAAGGCGCTGTTCTCGTTGCTGCTGCCCATGGCGAACTCGTCGCAGTTGGTGCGGCCGATGATGACGGCGTCGGCCGCGAGCAGGCGTTCCACCACGGTGGCGCTGTACAGGCTGGTGAAGCCCTGCAGGATGCGCGAACTGGCGCTGACCTTGTGGTCCTTGTAGCAGATGTTGTCCTTGATGCTGAGCACCAGACCGGCCAGCGCACCGGCATTGCCGGCCTTCACACGGGCATCCACTGCGTTGGCTTGCTGCAGGGCGCTCTCGTCGAAGAGTTCCAGGAAGGCATTGAGGTCCGCATGCTGGCGGGCGGTGGCCAATGCGGCCTCGGTGGCTGCGGTGACCGTGGCGCCTTGGGCAAGGGCCGCGCGGGCCTCGGTAAAGGTCTTGGTGGTGCTCACGCCGGAACGCGGGGGCCTACTTGCCCTCCTCCTTTTTCTCCTCGTTCAGGCCGTCCTTGGCGTTCTTGAACTCCTTCATGCCCTGGCCCAGGCCGCGCATGAGCTCGGGGATCTTCTTGCCACCGAACAGGAGCAGTAACACCACCACCACGAGCACGATCTGCCAAGGGCCGATGACGCCGAGTAGGATGGACAAGGGAAGGGAAGGGAATGCCATGGGGGCGAGGATGTGCGGCAAAGGTAGGGCGGCGGAGGGGAGGGGGGTCTGCCACGTTCGATCGGTGGGAACAGAAGCGATCGGGGCCCGGGCTGAAGTCGCTGTTCCCGTACCGATGCTCCATCGGCCTGGGAAACAGCAAGCCTGCCGGAAGCGGCGTAGGTTGATCGCTTCGAAACTCGTTGGACCAATGAAGACGAACAATGACCATCACACATGCCGTGGTGTTCGCGTTGAGCAGCCTTGGCCGTGCTATGCGCAGCGGTGGTGCCCGTTGGGGCAGGCTTGCAGGGTGGTATGGGGTCAACGATGCGCGATCTTCAGACAAGCTCGTAATGGGCGGGTCGTTCACGCTATTCAATGGTGTTGCTGTCGAAGACCTGTGTTCTTGGGATGGACAGACCGTGGAACCATTGGATGCCGGATTCACTAGCGTATCCGGACAGGTCAGGAAGTTGGCGGTGTTGACCGATCGGCTCATCGTGGCGATGACCGGATCGGTCCATGGTGATGTGGCTGCTTGGGAAGGCGCTACATGGACCGACCTGCAATGGGGGTTCCCCGGTCAGGTGCGCTCATTACATGTGCATGCTGATGTGCTCTATGTCGGCGGCTCAGAAGGTCATGTTGCGCGTTGGGACGGAACGGTGTGGCAGTTGCTCGGTTCCCCCATCCCTGGAAGGGTGGAAGCCCTCACGTTCCATAGCGGTATCCTCTACGCCGGAATGAGCTATATGAACGCGTTGGGACCCGTTCGATTGGCGGCATGGGATGGCACGGACTGGGAGGCCGTGGGTCCTGATCTGAATGGTGCGGTGCTTGCGCTCTACAGCGACGCTTCTGGACTGTTGGTCGGTGGTGTGTTCACAGCCACGGCGGATGACCTGCAGCTATTGCCGGCATTGGCCAGATGGGATGGTGAGGCGTTCAATGCGATGCCGAACGTCCGCGAGAACAACGTTCGGTACATCGGCAGGACCACCGATGGGGTGCTGGCCGTCGCAAGTTCCGCTCAGCTGTACATGGGCGAAGCACTCGAGCACGACGTGCCGTTAGCCGAGGTGATCGGCGTGCATGATCTGAACGGCACGCGTTACGTGCTGGGCAGGGGGTCAGGAGGCGACTCCTTCGTTCCGTGCAACCGGATCGCGCGATTGGAGCCAGGTAGCACCTGGTGGGATGGACCGGTCCGCTTCGAGGCGCCGCAGGGTCAAGGTGTGGATGCCGTCTTCGCGGCGGCGCCTTGGCTCTTGGGTGAAAAGGACAATGTGCGCCATGGAGCGATCACTGCGTATGCCCCCTTGCCATGGTTCTATGAAGTGCGGGATTGGGCAGGTCCGTTGAGCACGGATATCGACACACCATTCCTGGAGAACTATCACCGCGTATGGAAGCTGGACCGCGCGCAGGTACAGGCACATGTTCTGGGTTGGAGTGCGCCGGGCTATGTGATGCCCGAAGCCATTGCCAGCTGGCCGGGTAATGGCGATGTATCCAATGGAGAGCCTGGGCTGGTAGCACCGTTCATGGACCTGAACGGCAATGCCATCTATGAGCCAGCGCAAGGGGAGTATCCCCTGATCAAGGGCGACCAGGCGATCTATGCGATCACACACACCAATGACCAATGGGGCTTTTTCACGGACTCGCTGTTGGCCTTCCCCTTCGACCTGCATATCATGCACTACGCATATGAAGGAGCGAATGATCCGGCCCTGGCAAACACCGTATTCGTGAACTATCAGTACGTGAACCGATCGGAGGAAACGTTCACCGACGTCCGCTTCGCGCAGTTCGCGGACATCGATATCGGAAACCCGGATGATGACTTTGCTGGTTGCGACAGCACCCGGAACATGTTCTTCATCTATAACTGGGACGAAATGGATGAAACGACGGCATTTCCAGGGTATGGTGAACAACCGCCAGCTGTCGCGGTCAAATTCCTCGACCAGCCCATGCTTTCGCATCGGATCCATCCCAGGCTCTCCCTCGAACCGGTGACCATGGACGACGTGATGTACGGGTTGGAGCTTGGCGAGCCCTTCCAACAGCTAGGCTACCCGACCCATTTTCAGTCCTGGCGGCGCTTTTTGGAAGAGATACCCTTACCCCGGACCGCAGATCCGTCGGCGCCTCCGGCCCCTTCACCATGGGCCCTGGGGATACCCTGTGCATGGACCTGGCCTTCATCTATGCCCGTGCGGGCAGTGGTGGCGCCTATGCCAGCGTGGAAGCCTTGAAGCTGCGGGCCGATTCGGTGCAGGCGGCATACGATGCTTATGGTATTGGCTGCGGCAGCTACCCGAGCATGGTCTCTGTTCCGGATGTTCAGGCGCACGAGCAGGTGCGGCTCTTTCCCAATCCGGCGCACGACCGGGTCACGGTGATGGCGGACACGCCTGTGAAAGGCCTTGAACTGCTGGACGCGCAAGGTAGGCTGGTCCTGACCGCATCTCCGACTGGTACCCGGAGCACCCTCGATCTACGTGGTCTGATGCCCGGTTTCTATGCGGTCCGGATACACACCACCGTTCAGACCCACGTACATCGATTGGTCGTGCACTAGGCGTTCCTCCCTCACCGCACCAACCACGGCCCCGGGTCCACCTTCACCAGGCCCTCGGCGGTGATCTTCCACACTTCGATGTGAGCGATGGAGCCGGTATCGTCCGTGAGCACGGAGCCCACGGTCTGCTTGGTATCCACCTTCTGGCCCTTGGCCACGCTCATTTCGCGCAGGTTGCTGTACACGGTGCGGTCGGCGCTGTGGCTGCGGATGACCGCAGGGGTATCGTGTGGTGGATCGGTGCAGCCCTTACCAGGTTGAGGCCAGGTTGGAAAAATGATCAGGTCGTTGTAGCATTGTATCCCACCTACCCTGTAGGAACGAGGGCAATGGGGGCTGACCGTAGACGCGATGAGCTGGGGACCAACGTACGAGGTAGGTTTTACCATCTCCAATAGTGGAATAGTCGTACTTGGGATAGGCAATCTTGTCATACTAGGTCAAACAATTCGCTAGTTAGCAGTAATTTTAAACAGAACATAGTGAAACATAATATATATCAAATTGACGCATTTACGGACACAATTTTTGGAGGAAATCCTGCTTGTGTTGTGCCACTTGACAATTGGTTGTCAGACGAAATCTTGTTGAAAATAGCAAAAGAAAACGCAGTTGCTGAAACTGCTTTTTTTGTTGACAAAGGAGAAAAAATCCATTTACGATGGTTTACGCCTGAAATTGAAATGGATTTGTGCGGTCACGCTACACTTGCAACTGCTCATAGTTTAGCGACAATTCTTGACTATAAGAAAGATAAAATTGTGTTTGAAACTTTAAGTGGCGACTTAATTGTCAAAATTGAAAATGGAAAATATAAAATGAACTTCCCATCAAGAATGCCTATTGTCGACATCTTACCACCGACAATTTCAAAATCCTTAAATATTCAACCGAAAGAAATTTTGAAATCAAGAGACTATGTTTTGGTGTATGAAAATGAAACAGAAGTTAGAAACATAAAAATTGACAGACAATTATTCGACCAAATAAATCTTGACCCAGGAGGTGTAATTGTAACAGCAATTGGAGACAATTGCGATTTCATTTCAAGATTTTTCACACCGCAAGCATCAATTTTAGAAGACCCTGTAACAGGTTCTGCACATTGTTCTTTAATTCCATTTTGGGCGAAAAGACTAAATAAAAAAGAACTTTATGCTCAACAAGTTTCTGAACGATTGGGCAAGTTGTATTGTGAAGACAAAGGAGACCGAGTGATTATTAGTGGACAAGCAAAAACATATTCAATTGGAGAATTTTGGACAGAATAAAACTACTGCTAACAGCACCTACCCAAAAGGCGGGGGTTCGTGTTCCAAAGACAGTTTTGTGGTTAAACAAACATTAGTTTTTCAAATCAAGTTTTGTGGTAAAAGTCCCGCCCTTCGGGTAGCTGCAAAACGTTAGCAGTAGCACCCTCCCTCACCGCACCAACCACGGCCCCGGATCCACCTTCACCAGGCCATCGGCGGTGATCTTCCACACTTCGATGTGGGCGATGGAGCCTGTATCGTCCGTGAGCACGGAGCCCACGGTCTGCTTGGTATCCACCTTCTGGCCCTTGGCCACGCTCACCTCGCGTAGGTTGCTGTACACGGTGCGGTAGGCGCCGTGGCTGAGGATGACGGCCTTGCCCGCGCCGGGGATGACGATCACGCTGCTCACCTCGCCACGGAAGAGCGCCCGCACGCCCGAGCCTTTCTCGGTGGTGATGTCGATGCCGTTGTTCTCTATGGTGATGCCGGGTAGCACCGGGTGGGGCTGTTTGCCGAAGCGGCTGGTGATGACGCCCTTCTCAACCGGCCAGGGGAGCTTGCCCTTGTTCTTCTCGAAGTCGGCGTTGAGCTCCTTGGCCTCAGGGGTGAGGGTGAGGTCCAGCTTGCCGGTGCTGGCCGGTGCGCTGCCCCCTTTGGCGGCGGGTTTGGCCTTGGGCTTGAGGCTTTCCTCGATGGCCTTACGGATGGCGGCATCCAGGTCGTTGCGCTGTTTCTGCTGCTTGCGCTGGGTCTCCTTCAGGCGTCCTTCCTCCTTGCGCAGTGTGCTGAGGGCGCTCTGCTGGCCGTTGCGGTCGGCGGCGAGTTTCTGTTTCTCGGCCTGTTCCTGGGCCATGATGCGGCTCTTCTCGGCACGCTGTTCCTTGAGGCCGTTCAGCCGGGCCTCGATCTCCAGCCGGGTCTCCTCGATGAGCTTGGCCTGGCGGGTGCGCTGGGCGGCGATCTGGTCCAGGTAGCGGCTGCGTTTGTAGGCCTGTTGGAAGCTGCTGGCCGCGAAGAGGTAGCTCATGCGGTCGTAGCTGCTGCGGTTGCGGTAGGCGAACTGGAGCATGCGGGCGTACTCCTCCTTGAGCGTGGCGAGGTCCTCCTGGAGGCTGACGACCATGGCCTGGTCCTCCTGGATCTTGCCGTCCACCTGGCGCAGCTCCCCGTTCATGGCGCGGATGAGCGCTTCGCGGGCCTGGATCTGGCTTTCCAGCAGTTGCAGTTGCTCCTGGGTGACCCGTTGCTCCTTGCGCGCCTGCTCGATGAGGGCCGTGGTGGTGCGGATCTGCTTGTCCAGGGCCTCGCGCTTCTTCTCCAGGTCCTTGCGGCCTTGTGCGTGTACGATGCATGGCCCACCAGGATCAGCAGGCACAGGAGCAGGGGGCGCAGGATGCTCATGGGGTGGCGGGTAGGGGGGTGAACTTCTCCGGTACGCGGAAGGGGAGGCTCAGGGGGCCTTCGGTGCTGATCTTCGAGAGTTCCAGGATACCGGTGGCTTGCCGTTCGCCTTCGCTGAGGGTGATGCGGATGCGGGTGGGAAGGAAGTGCGCTTCGGCCCCGCCCCGTTCCTCATAACGCACATCGGCTATGCGGTCGTGCACCAGGTCGCTGATCTGCACCCGGGCCACGCGGAAGCTGTCGGGTTCCACCCAGAAACGATGCACGATGGCCTCCTTCTCCTCGGCCTTGCGCAGGGTGCGTTCCAAGCGGCGGTCGCCCATGTCGCGGTCGCGGTCCAGGGTGTCCCCCGGGGCGATGTCCTCGGCGGCCCGCACGAAGCGGCGTTTCTCCTTGCTGGTGAGCACATAGTGGCCCTCTTCGCGGTCGGACCGGTACTTCTCGTTGGGGTCCAGGCCCACGGGAAGGCCTTGGAGGGCGCGCTGCAGCAGGGTGAGGGTGGGGCTGAGGCCGAAGCGCTGTTGGGTGCTGGCGCTATCTCCTAGGAAGTAGTGGTCGTTGACCTTGTCCAACAGCTTCAGGCTGTCGGGGGTCATGAGCACGCGGGCCACTTCGATGCCCAGGGCGGGGATGATGCTGACCCAGGCGGCACTGTCCTGCACCGAGCGGAGCTGGGCCTTGAAACTACGGCCGCCATCGGGCATGCTCAATTCCACGTTGGCCTTGGCGCTGTAGTAGCGGGTGGGCCCGGGGTCGGAGGCCAGCACGCGTTCCAGCACCTTCTCGGGTGATCGGGGTGGCAGGTCGCGGTCCAAGAGGGTGATGGTGCGACCGGGCTTGCACCCCGCGCCCAGGCTCACGGCCACCAGCGTCCATGCCAGGGCCTTGCTGTTCATTCCACGCGTCGGCCTTCGTTGATCTTGCGGTCGATGAGGTCGCTGGCACCACCGCGGGCCTTGGCCTTGGTCCACTGTTCCTTGGCACCCGTGGCATCGCCCAGTTCGAAGAGGATGTCCCCGAAGTGTTCCAGCAGCACACCGTCGGGTTCCGGGGAACCGGCCAAGGCCTTCTCCATCCACAGTTTGGCATCGGCATGCTTGCCCATGCGGAAGAGCACCCAAGCGTAGGTGTCCTGATAGGTGGCTTGGCCGGGGGCGAGCTCGTTGGAGCGCTTGCTCATGCGTTCGGCCTTTTCCAACTGGTCGCCGCGGAGGCTGAGGTAGTAGGCGTAGTTGTTGAGGGTGGCGATGTTGTCCGGCTCTGCGGCGAGGACCTTGTCGTAGGCCTTGTCGCTCTCGGCATATTGCCCGGCCTCGTTGTAGGCATCGCCCAAGCTGCTCCAGAACTGGGTGGCCAGCGGCGGATTGTCCACCACCAGGTCGCGACCCATCACCAGTGCCTCGATGGCGGCATCGTGCTGCTCGAGTTGGGAATGACCGATGCCTTTGTAGAGGAATAGTTCGGGGGTGGTGGGGAAGAGGGCGATGGCACTATCCGCATCGGTGATCAGTGCGGCGTAGTCGGCCAGTTGCAGGTCCAACTGGAGCAACTGCATATGAATGGGGAAACGGTCCTGTTCGGTACGCAGGGCTTGACGGAACTGGTCGCGGGCCTCGGAGGAACGGCCATCACGCAGGAGGTAGTCGCCGTGGATCGTGTGTGGCTTACCGCTCTCAGGATGGGCCTTCTCCAGGGCATCGATAAGGCCATAGGCACGGTTCACCATGGTGGGCCGGTCCTCGGCCTTCTCCCCCTCGCTATTGGTCATTTCGAAGAACCCGATCAGCACTTGCATCTTGGCGTCGATGTCGAGTTCTGGATCCAGGAATGCCTGCCCGAGTTGGTCATAGGCCTCGTCCATGCGGCCCGTGGCATAATAGTGCTCCGCAAGGCCGATGCGCAGCATACTGTTTCCGGGGTCCAGCTCCAAGGCCTTCTGGTATTGAGCGAGGGCCTTGTCATGGTCGCCACGTTGGTCGTAGAGTTCGGCGAGCAATCCGATGTACTGCGGTTCTCCCGGGAAGGCGGCAACGGCGCGCAAGGCCAGTTGTTCGGCCTCATCGAGCTTGCCGTTGTTGGCGAGCATGCCGTATTGCTGCATGATCAGCTCCTCGTTGAGTCCGATGCGCTTCTCCAGGTCGGTGTAGACCTTTTGAGCCTCGGATACCTTGCCGGTGAAGGCCAAGGAGTTGGCCAGGTCGAAATAGACCTCATAGCGATCAGGCCATCCGTCCACAATGCCCTTATAGACCTCCACCGCATCGCCTACCTGCTGGTTCTGCTGATAGAGATCCGCCAGTAGGAAGCGATACCAGATGTTCGCTTTGTCGGCGGCCACCGCGCTCTTGGCATGCGCCACGGCTTTGGGGAAGTTCTGCCCCTGGTGGTAGAGCTTGCTGAGCTCGAAGTGCGCGGCGCCGTTGGCGGGGTCCAGCTTCAGGCACTGTTCGAACGCGGCCACGGCCTTGGCGGGTTGTCCACCCAGGCGGGCCTGGGTACCCTCCATGAACAGGCGCATGATGTCGGCGCGCTTGTCGTTCACCACGCCTGCGCCGCCCTCCTCGGGTGGCGGGGCGGTGGTCACAGGTTTGGCCCCGCCACAGGCGGCCAGCAGCAGCACGAGCGCCCAAAGGCCGGGGTGGAGGGGTCGGGTCATGGGGTCTGTTCGGTGGCTCAGGCCACGGTACTGTCGTCGCTCAGGCTCAGGTCCATGGCCTTGCCGGTGACGCTGGCACGCTCGCCGAGCATGCTGTTGTCGATGACGGCATCGGTGACCTGCACTGCGGAACGGATGATCGAATTCCGTACCACACTGTTGGTGATCACGGCGTTGGGCTCAATGGAGACGTTCGGACCCACGATGCTGTTCACCAGCGTCACGTTCTCGCCGATGAAGCAGGGCGAGATGACCAGGCTGCCGTTGAGGTTGGCCTTGGGGCTCACCAGTCCCTTGTCATTCTTCAGGAAACCGAGGACCTTGGTGTTGGTATCCACCATGGCGTTCTTGTTGCCGCAGTCCATCCACACATCCACCGCACCGGCCTTGAAGCGCGCACCCTTCTGCTTCATGTTCTCCATGGCGTTGGTGAGCTGGTACTCGCCCTTGTCCTTGATGTCGTTGTCGATCAGGTACTGCATCTCCTTGCGGAGGCGCTCGCCATCGGCGAAGTAGTAGATGCCGATGATGGCCAGGTCGCTCACGAAGGTCACCGGCTTCTCCACGAACTCGGTGATGATGCCGGCGGGGTCGAGCTTCACCACCCCGAACGGCTTGGGGTCGTCCACCTTGTTCACCCAGATCACGCCGTCGCAGTCCTTGTCCAGCTTCAGTTCGGCGCGGAACAGCGTATCGGCGAAGGCCACGATGACACGGCCGGAGAGGGCTTGTTGGGCGCAGAGGATGGCGTGGGCGGTGCCGAGGGCCACCTCCTGGTAGTGGATGGAGCCTTTGGCGCCCACCTTCTCGGCGATGGCGATGAGGCCTTGTTCCACCTTGGCACCGAAGCTGGGGTGCACCACGAAGGCGACCTCCTCCACGGGCTCACCGGCCACGGCGGCCAGGTCCTCCACGAGGCGTTGAACGATGGGCTTGCCGGCGATGGGCAGCAGGGGCTTGGCGGTGGTGTGGGTGTGCGGGCGCATGCGCTTGCCCATACCCGCCATGGGGACGATGATCTTCATTGCGTGTTCTTGCTCAGTGCGTGCCGGTATGGCCGAAGCCCCCTGCGCCGCGTTCCGAGGCGCGAAGGTCCGCACTTTCCGCGAAAGTCACCCGGACATAGCGCGCAACGACCAATTGGGCGATGCGATCGCCGTCGTTCACCGTGAAGGGATCGTGGCCGTGGTTGATCAGGAGCACGCCCACTTCGCCGCGGTAATCGGCGTCGATGGTGCCTGGGCTGTTGAGCACTGTGACGCCGTGTTTGAAGGCCAGACCGCTGCGGGGGCGCACCTGGGCCTCGGTGCCTTCGGGCAGCTCCAGGAAGAGGCCGGTGGGGATCAGGCTGCGCTGTCCGGGGGCGAGGATGATGGGCGCGTCGATGTTGGCGCGGAGGTCGAGGCCGGCACTGTGGTCGGTGGCGTAGCTGGGGAGGGGGTGTCGGCTCCGGTTGGTGATGCGGACTTCGGTGGTTGGCATGAGGACCTCGTTCATGCGGGCAAAGGTCGCAGCGCGTCCTTCTCTGACCTCCAGGCCAGTCCAATAAAGATCAACAGTGCGGCCGTTCTCATTGCATATTTCCCAATGCCCTCCAACGCCACCTGCTCGCAACCCCACCACAGCACCACCGCCCCCGCCATGTACAGCAGCACGCGGCTCACGTTGTAGGGGATCGGGTAGTGCCGCTGCCCCCACACGTAGCTGATGGCCGCCATGCTGAAGTAGCAGATCAAGGTGGTCCAGGCCGCGCCCATGTAGCCCATGTGCGGTATCAGTGCGAAAAGCAGCACGATGGTGATGGCGGCGCCGATGAGGCTGATGGTGCTGCCCACACGCGGCCGGTCGGTGAGCTTGTACCACACGCTCTGGTTGTAGTAGATGCCGAGGAACACGTTGGCGAGCATCAGGATGGGCACCACGCGCAGCCCTTCGTGGTAGGCCGGGTTGGGGATGAACCACTTGAAGAGGTCGAGGAAGAGCATCACCACCAGGAAGGCGCTCATGCACACCGCCACGAAGATGTTCATGATGCGGGCGAAGGTCTCGCGGCTGTTCTTTTCCTTGGCGTGGCTGAAGAAGAAGGGCTCGGCGCCCATGCGGAAGGCCTGGATGAAGAGCGTGATGAGCACGGCCAGTTTGTAGCACGCGCCGTAGATCCCGATCTGCGCATCGGCGACATCGGCAGGCAGCAGGTACTTGAGGATCACGCGGTCGGCGGTCTCGTTCACCATGCCGGCGAGACCCGCGATCATCAGCGGTGCACCGAACGCCGCCATGGCGCGCAGCAGGTCGCGGTCCAGGGGCTTGAACGAGGGCCAGGAGGGCAACAGCACCAGCAGCTTCACCGCGGTGGCCACCAGGTTGATGGCGAACACGTAGCCCACGCCGAGCGAGGGGTCGTACACCGCATCGATCAGCGCGTTGCTCTGCCCCATGTTGTACCGCTTCATGCAGTACAGCAGGAAGAACAGGCTGAGCCCGATGTTCACCCCCACGCTGAGCAGGTTGATGGCGGCGTACTTCCACGGACGGCCCTGTTGCCGCAACCGCGCCATGGGGATGGCGGTGATGGCATCGATGCCGATGATCATCACGAGCATCAGCACGGAGCTCGCGTAAGCACCGAAGTGCAGGCCGTTCGCGAGTTGCCCGGAGAACAGCCCGCCGAGCAGCATGAAGACCAACGCCGGGAAGAAGAGGCCCCAGGTGGCGGTGGCGTAGAGCACCCGTCCGCCGTCGGGGTTGTCCTTCACATGATCCTTGTTGGCGAAGCGGAAGAAGGTGGTCTCGAAGCCGAAGGTGAGCACCACGTTGAGCAGGGCCGTCCAGGAATAGAGCGCGGTGACCACCCCGTACTCGGCAGGCTCGAAGACGAATTTGCTGGTGTACAGCGGCACCAACAGGAAGTTGAGGAAGCGCGCAACGATGCTGCTGAGCCCGTAGATGGCCGTTTGGCCGGCGAGTTTGCGGAGGGCGCTCATTACTGGCCACCCTGGCCCCCTCAAGACACGCGCCGCAGATTACGCAGATCCAGAATACCTGAACCTCCGAGGGATGCTTCCAGGAAGGTCCTCGATGGGACGATGGGGACAACAAGAAAGCGATGAAGACGTGCCAGATATCTGGTCTGCTTGATGGTGGCGACTAGGTTCCTCGAGCCGGCGAGCAGCCCATCTGCGCCCGCCATCTGCGTCATCTGCGGCGCAAGAACTCGTCCATGTAATTCCCTCCGCCTTCCGCTTCTCCATGAACGCGCTCGTGCCCTCCTTGAAATCCGCGGTGCCGAAACACTTGCCGAACTCCTCGATCTCGCGTTGCAGGCCGTTGGCGCCGGGTTCGTAGCCGGCGTTCACTGCGCGGATGGCGGCACCCAGGGCGGTGGGGCTGTTGCGCGCGATCTTGCTGGCGAGCTCCATGCAGGTGCTGATGAGTTGGTCAGCAGGTACAACATGGTTCACCAGTCCCCATTGGTGGGCTTCGGCGGCGGGGATCATGCCCGAGCTGCCGAGGAGGATAATCTCCAAGGCCTTGCCCTTGCCAACCAGTTGTGCCAAGCGCTGCGTGCCGCCATAACCGGGGATCACACCCAGGCCCACTTCGGGCAGGCCCAGTTTGGCGGTCTCGCTGGCCACGCGGAAATGACAGCTCATCGCAAGTTCCAGTCCGCCGCCCAGCGCGAAGCCGTTCACCGCGGCGATCACGGGCTTGTTGAGGCGTTCCACATGGTTGAAGAGCTTCTGGTGCCCGTCGGCGCTCAGGGCCTTGCCTTCCTCCACGCCGAAGTGGGCGAACTCCTTGATGTCGGCACCCGCCACGAAGGCCTTGGCCCCACTACCGGTGAGCATGAGCACGCGCACGCTGGTATCACCCTCGGCCTCGCTGAGCGCTCGGTCCAGCTCGTCGATGGTGGCTCGGTTCAGCGCGTTGAGCTGGTCTGGGCGGTTGATGGTGATGGTGCGGACAGGGCCGTCGTTAGCGACCAAAAGGTTCGTGTAGGACATGGATGTTCGGTCGTTTTCTGATCACCTGATCGTCTGATCATGTGATCGGCATGGCCAAAGGTATCGGCTACTTCCGCAAGGGCAAGGCCACGAAGAAGCTGCTGCCAGCGCCTTCGCGGCTTTCGAACCACACCCTGCCCCCCGCGCTTTCCACCATGCGTTGCACCATGGCCAAGCCCAGGCCCATGCCACTGCTCTTGGTGGTGAAGTTGGGTCGGAAGATGCGCTCGCGGTCCTTTTCAGCGATGCCGGTTCCGTTGTCGCGCACTTCGGCGATGGCCTCCGTGTCGGTGCTGCGCAGCCGCACTTCCACCCGGCCTGCGCGGTCCTCCGGGATGGCCTGCTGGGCGTTCTTCAACAGGTTGTTGAACACACGCATCAAGTGGTCGCGGTCGGCGAGCACATCCTGGGGCTGTTCGCTGAGGCGCTCGAGGGTGCAATGCAGGCCGGGCATGGCCTGGAATACGCTCACCGCGGCTTCCGCGACCTGGGCCAGGTCCAGCGGTTCGGGGCGGGCCTTGGGCAGCTGCGCGAAGTTGCTGAAGGCGCCTGCGATGCCGCTGAGGGTGTCGATCTGCTCCACCAGCCCGCGGCTGAAGCGTTCGAGGCGTTCGGCGGCATCGGGTGCATCAGGCTTCCACGTGCGCTGGAAGTGCTGGATGCTGAGCTTCATCGGGGTGAGCGGGTTCTTGATCTCGTGGGCCACCTGCCGCGCCATCTCGCGCCAAGCGCTCTCGCGTTCGCTGCGGGCGAGCAGTTCGGCACTGGCGCGCAGCTCCTCCACCTTTCGGTTGTACACCTCCACCAGCTGACCCACCTCGTCGTTGCCCTGGTAGCGGATGGGCACGTTGGCACCCTGCAGGGCCACGCGGCTCAAGGCATTCTTCAGCAGGTCCAGGGGGCGTGTGGTCCAGTTGCTGATGAAAACGGCCACCAGCACGCTGAGTGCGAAGAAGAGCACGAAGAGGTTCACCACGGCGATGAGCACACCGGCACGCTCCTCTTCCAACTGTACGCGGTCTGCGAAACTGGGTAGGGAAACGTAAGCCATGGTCCGGCCGTCCCTATCGTTCAAAGGCACATAAGCCGAGCTGTAGTTGGCGGTGCCGATCTGCTCCTCGTGCACGTAACCGCTTGAACCGTTGAGCGCCAGTCGGGAATACGCCATGGGGTCCATCAGGGGTCCCAGAAGTCCACTGGAAAAGACCTGCGGTCTGGAGGTGGAGAGCAGTCTGCCATCGAGACCATGTACGGTGATATCGGTGAAGAACACATTGCTGGCACGTGCAAGAAGATGGTCGAGGTACCCGGCTTGATCGGTGGACAATCGGGTCTCCCCAGCGAAGCGTTGCTGGAGCTCTTGGGCCACGGACCGGGCCTTTTGGAGAACGGTGGCTTGCGTGCGTTGTTCGAATTGTTCGGTAAGCAAGCGTTGGGTGCCCAGCCCGAAGAAAACGAGCCCCACGATGGTGAAGAGCAGCAACGCCAGGCGCACCTTGGCCCCGATACCAAGTCCCACTGGACCACGGTTGCGACCAATGGATCGCAGGGCCAGAGCCAGCAGGACCAACACACCGAACAGGGCGAACAGGTAGCTGAACGTGGTGGCCTGGTCAAGAAGCGAGGGAGCAAGGGTGGCCAGCACGATGAGGGTGCCTTGGGGATCCCCTTTGGCCATGCACCTGTAGCCCTGGTCCGTGTACCACAACAGGTGATCAGTGGGCATGTGTCGGGTCCAGCGTCTTGGATGATCCAAATGACCGGACCGCTCAGCAAGTTGCCCACCCTCGTATCGTGCCATGCCATAGAGTTCGGTTCGACGGTCCAAGGGGTCCTCGCCGGAGATCAGAAGGTCCGGAAAGCCAGGTCCTTGTGCGGTTGAGCGAGGGTGTATCTCCAGGATGAGCTGACCGGAAGCCGTGGTATCGTTTGCCATCACAGCGATGCGTGCATGGTAGAACGGGCTTCGACCGGGCTGTTCCTCGATGAACAGGTCGGGCATATCGGCCATGGCCAGTGGGTCATTGAATGCGCCTACCGATAGGGAAGAGCTGAGCGGTGGAGCGCTGGTGGTGGCGCATCGCAGGTTGCCGATGGCGTCCAGGGCGAAGAGGCGGACATCGAACCGCTCCCAGTACCCGTTGAAGAAGCGCTGTCTGACCTGTTGATCAAGGAGCGTGGCATCGCAACCGGTAGGTCGTACAAGCAGTTCGTTGAGTGCTTGGTCAGAGCGCAAGAGGGGAGCAGTGCCTCGAAAGAGCAGCTCCACCACAGGGTCTTCACGCACGGCCAAGCGTTCAGCGAGCACTGGGCGTTCCCGTTCCTCGCGGTGGCGCGTGTACTTGATCAGCAAGTGAGCAGTGGTAGCTGCGAAGAGGGCCACTGTTAGCACCGCTTGAACGAAGCGGAGTTGGCGTCCCTTGGCCCAAAGGAGTATCGCCAGTATCGGCAATGGCCACAAGAACAATACGGTGTCCAGTTCGCCGACCAGATGATGAATGACCACGGATACCACGAACACACCCAACGGTATCGCCCAAGGCCGGGACGATCCTGCGCTCCATGTGACACGCATGGCGATGAGTGCCCCTACCCACCAAGCCGCATGGAGCATGGCGATGGCCAATAAGGCCAGGGCGCTCAACAGACTGAGCCCCTCGATATGGAACAGGTCGAGGTCCACACTGCTATTGTCCACCAGCCCGATGATCAGCTGGGTGGTCCACGCTCCAAAAAGGAGGACTGTGGCCCATAACAGGATGATCACGTACGGCCTTGGACGTTCATGTTCCCGGTGAATGGAAGTGACCTTGAGCGTGAACAGGGCCATGGTGAGCAACAGACCTGCATTGAGCACCATGTCACCCAACGACGGGAAGGCCATGGAGGTGGCGTAGATGGCGGGATCGAACAAGGGGAGGCGGTCAAAAGGAGAAGTGGGTACCGCAATGAGCTGCACCCAACGCAGGAAGAGCGTTACCAGAATGAAAGCGAATGCAGCCGTTCGCCCACCCCAACTGTTGGTGGGTCGCAGGAAACCGGACCAGAGCGCCGCAACAAGAAGGATGATGCCCACGATCAGCAAGGCCATTCGTTGGATGATCCAAGGACCGAGTTCCAACGCACCGTCCTTCAATTGCAAGGCCAGGAGCGCTTGGTCGTCGAAGTCATGTAGGATGTGGGGGGAGCTATCCGGGGAGGCCGCCGTGATGCTCGCGGGAATTCGCAGTGACGGATGGAAGCGGTGCTTGAGGTAGGCGTTCTCGATCGTAGGGGTGAGCAAAAGCGGTCTCAGCGCAACTAGCGTGTACGGCGGTCGCACCATTTGCTCATGCAGATAGGTCGCGGAGGTCAGCTCGAGCGATCCTTTCGAGGAAGGTGGGCCTTTTGAAAGTTCGACGGGAACTTGGCCGCTCCAACAGACCAAACTGTCATCCAGGTATCCGAGAAAGAGGGTCCCGGTGCGGCGGTGTTCAGCCTCCAATTCCTGGATATGGTCGATCATCCAGTTGTCCGGGCCGATCCTCTGAAGCCTATCGGCCCAGCGCTGCGCTGCCGATCCGAGCGCCCTGCGATGGTCGAGCAGGTCCTTTTGGGCCTTTTCCGTGACTTGCACGAGGTACGCGTCCCCATTCGGCTCCTGGATGCTGAAGGAAAGCACCAAGGCCAAGGCGGCCAATAGGATGCGGATCAAGGGGCGTGACATGGCGCTTGTCGGCGGCAAGGGTCGGGCCAAAGTACGAGAAGCCCCTGCGCTTGTGCGCGACACGACCGACAGAATGGAGCATTCGTCGTTCCGAGAACCTTTTTCATGACCACTCACGTAGAACGGTCACGGTCCACCACTCATGGGCCGGGACCTTATCGAATGAAAAAGGCACTGCTCTTGGTGCTTGGACTGCTTCTGACCGAGCTCGTCCAGGCGCAAACGGGAACGGAGTTCTGGATGGCTCCTCCCGATGTCACGCTTCGGCATAACATGCCTGGTGACGAGCCCATCTTCATCAACGTGGCTGCGGGCAATGCGCCTGCCACGGTGACGATCTCCCAGCCCGCCAATGCCGGTTTCAACGGGGGCGTTCCCATCGTTCTGAACCTTGCAGCGAACACATCCACGCGGTACAACCTGACGGCGTTGAAGGCGCAGTTGGAAACGCGTCCCACGAACGCTGTGCTGAATACGGGTCTGCGTATCCAGAGTACGGCCAACATCACCTGTTATTACGAGCCCAGTAACACGAACAATCCGGACATCATGGCGCTGAAGGGCGCCAACGGACTGGGCACCGAGTTCTATATCCCGCTCCATAAGCACGCGCCGTTCTACAACCACAACTTCTCGCCGAACGACGCCGATCTGGCGTTCGCTTCATTTGATATCGTGGCCACGGAGAACAACACCTTGGTCATGATCTATTCGCCGGTGGCCGTGGATGGTCATCCGGCCCTGGTCCCCTTCACGATCACGTTGCAACAGGGACAGACGTACTCGTGCGCCAATACGGCTCCTGCCACGCACTTCGACCCCTTGACACACCCTTCGGGTGCTGTAGTTCTTTCGGACAAGCCCATCGCCATTTCCATCAAGGACGACTCGAACCATAACCCCTCTGGTGGGTGCTATGATCTGATGTTGGACCAGATCGTTCCCGTGGATATTCTGGGCACGGATTATATCGCTGTGAAAGGGGCTTTGAACGCGACCGGTGATGAGTCCTTGTTCCTGATGGCGGTGGAGAACAACACGCAGGTCTTCATCGATGGCAATGCGACCCCGGTAGCCACGCTCTTTGCAGGCCAATACTATCGCCACGACATGGATTACTTGTCCGGTGCGGCGAACAATTCCACGTTCGTATCGGGTTCCAAGCCGCTGTACGCCATCCATGTCACCGGATTCGGTTGCGAGCAGGGCATGGCCATCCTACCACCATTGAACTGTGCAGGAAGCACGAACTTGAGCTTTACTCGTTCCACCAGTGAGGCCTTCTTCCTGAACCTGCTGGTACGCAATGGGTCGCAGGATGACTTCGTGGTGAGTCCAGCGTCTGCGACGATCCCAGCCAGCGCTTTCCAAGCCGTGCCGGGTACCGGTGGCCTGTGGATGGCTGCGCGCATCCAATACAACACGACCGAGGTACCGGTCAACCAGGCCTTCTCGGTCACCAATACCACGGATGTGTTCTCCCTGGCCATCATCAACGGCGGTGGCTCGAGTGGTTGCCGCTACGGCTTCTTCTCCGAGTTCTCCGGGCGTATCGATGTGAACGCGGGACCGGATGTCACTCTGTGCGCTGATCAACAAGTCCCACTCGCGGGTACCGTTACGGGTGGAAGCACGACCGGCATCTGGACCACCAATGGCAGCGGTACGTTCACCCCTAACGCGAATACCCTGAACGCCACGTACGAGCCGAGCCTGGGCGACATCGCATTGGGCACGGTGACCCTCACGCTGACGTCCACAGGCAACTGCACCCCCGTGAGCGACACGCGGGTGATCACCTTCGCACCGCGCCCACTGCCCGAAGCAGGTGCCGACCAGCTGATCTGCTCCAATAACCCGCAGGTGACGCTCAACGGCTCCATCCTCAATGCGCTCGGCGGTGTATGGTCCGGTGGTGTGGGCAGCTTCCTGCCCGCCACCAACAACCTGAATGCCGCCTAC
>JADKCV010000026.1 GCA_016718655.1 Flavobacteriales bacterium
GCATAAACCTGACATAAGATTAACGAATATTAAACTTGAAAATATCGGCCACTTTAATAATCTTGAATTAAATTTTGACCGCGATGTAACACTAGTGGGCGAAAATGGTTCCGGCAAGAGTACAATTTTAAAAACACTCGCATTAGGTCTCATAGGCTCTGATTTCAAAAAATCGATGAAAAGGCAAAGATAAGTCTATTGAGAATAATTAAGTATACACAAGATGGGATTATGCATATCCCAGGATGTATAATTCTTGGATATACCATTGATGGAGAACTATTACATACTAGAATAGATATATACCCCAAGGATAATGGCAATGACATTGATTTCGTAATGCAAGAAAATTCAAAAATAGTTTACAATGAATATTATTTGAAATCTCTGATTGTCGGTTTCCCTCAGGACAGGGGTTTTGAGATACACGAGTCCGAACTACTGCAGAATAGAAAGCTCCAACCGCACGTTGATGATTTAATACCTTTAATTAACGGGCGGGATGATTTTCGACTAAAGTCATTCACAGGTTGGATAGCCAATTTGTATTTCACATATAAAGACTAATAAGGAGCATGTTGCTCTCGAGTTCCAGAAGAGTATCTCATTAATGCTGTCTTTAGTATTATTTCAAAATTACTAAGAAGGAGGTAAGGTTTATTACTGTAACTAAAGTCAATCCTCCAGAAATATGGGTCGAAACACCCGATGCCGAATGGCATACCATTATCACTAATTAGTCAAGGATTTAAAATTATCATTAGCTGGGTTGGATATCTTATGCAGAGGTTCATTGATACATTTCCTCTTTCCAACCCACACAAAGCCTTCAAAGAAAATGCTATTGTCATTATAGATGAAGTAGATATATCTATGCATCCTATTTGGCAAGTATCATTCGTTGACGTTTTGCGTGAGGTGTTTCCAAATACTCAATTTATAATTTCAACTCATGATCCAATCATTATTGGTGGACTGTTAAAAATCAGGTCAGGTATTAAGAGATGTTGCCGGTGTTACTACGGTCTATGAACCTGACTTTGATCCCAAAGGACAAGGTTTTGCCGGAATTCTTACAAGTGAACTTTTTGGGTTACGGTCCACTTTAGATGTTCATACCATGGAATTACTCAACAGACGCAATGAACTGCTTGTTATGCAGGACGAAGAACCACTATCAGATTCAAACAAGTTAGAATTGAATCAAATATTTCACACTCTAAATAGCTTAGGCATTAACACAACCGATCGTGACCCGTGGTACCAAAAATTCATTATTGCCATGGGTAAACGGAATATGCTAAAAACTCATAATTATACTATAGAACAGTTGAAAGAGCAAAACAAAGTTGCCATGGATGTGCTTGATGAAATTCTTAGGAACAAATCCACCGAACAATGATTTTTGTTAATCTTCAAGGCTATGAACCAAATAAGGAGTGGCTTAATCGGGCTAACAAATTAACTGCTGATCTAATTGCGGCTCGCAACACTGCAGAGCGCAAATTAATAATTGACAATAATGCAGCACTTTGGCTTGAGCTAAAAGAAGCATTTTGTGCTATCCATCGACGTAAATGTTGGTATTCAGAATCAAAAAATGATTACTCGCATTGCCATATCGACCACTTTCGTCCAAAGTCAAATGCAATTGATGAGATGGGGAAAGACCAAGGAGGCTACTGGTGGTTGACTTTTAATTGGAGAAATTACAGATATTCGGCGCCTGCTGGCAACATTAGAAAAAGAGACTATTTTCATGTGTTGGCTAATAAGGCAAATGGGCCAACTGATTCGTTAGAAGATGAGGACATTCTTTTCTTGGATCCCACCGATCCCAGTGATCCGGATAAATTGAAGTTTGATAATGAAGGAAAAGTTATTTCGAAATCTAGCGATATCACGTCCAGAAATTCTCGCCAAGCTGAGTATACAATCAAAGGTTGAACTTGAACCATGAAGGCTTAGTTGAAGGAAGACGAGATATATACCGCAGAACTGCATTATTGATTAATGAAATTGAAGAACTATCTACCTCGCAGCTGGCAAAACATAGTATGGCAAGACATCAAGTGATAAAGGCCAAATTATTGGAGTTAATTAGCATGGCAGGCAAATTTTCGGAATATTCAGCAGCCGTAAAATGCTGCTTACGTGAGAGTGGACATGATTGGGCTATTAGTATCGCAATTTCAGCATAGATGAATTGTGGTTAAAAGAACTTGGCGGGTTCCGCAGTGCTTGTACGAGTTATTTTGTAGTTGACTTTTACCATCCTATGTTTCGTCGTCGCCTTTGAATGGCAAATTGTGTTCCAAACGCTACACCTGCGCACTTATCCAATGCCCAATTGTGGACGCGGATGTTGGAAGATCCTGATCACTTCACCCCACCAACGACAACGCCCCCGGGTTATCCAAGGGGCGATGTCGCTGTGTAACAGGAGAGCGGTATACGCGGAAGCAGAAGAACGTGCCAGGTCCGTGATGCGCACGCTGGTGCGGCCGCTCACGGCTGCACTAGGCCCTTGCGTCCCCTTAGGCCGCTGCCATCAAGGCCTCCCAGTCGCGCTGGTCGATCTCGCGGTTCAGTTCCGCGTTGCGCTTGCGCAGCCATTCGGCCTTGGCATGCAGGCGGGCATGTTCATGCCACAGCATCTGCACTTGGTAGCGGAGGTCCAGCACTTCCTGCTCCACATCGGTGATGGGCTCCTGGCCTTTCACCTGCAGCAGCAGCACGTTCTTCTCTTCCGTGAGCTGCTTCACCTGCGCCTTCAGTTCCTGTACGAAGCGCACCAACCAGTAGAGCTGTTCATGCTGGCCCGGTTCGCCGGGCGCGTAGAGGCGAACGGGGATGGGTTTCTTCTTGAGGTAGGTGATGAGGCGCTTCATGGCGGGAGGTGTTTGGGGTGGGTGTGCTACATGGATGCTTTTGTGTCCGGTTCAACGCAGGGGTGGTGGGTCGGGTTGCACTGGCCAGGCACGGTGTGCTTGGGGGACCGTCCAGACCCTGAACCCTCCGCAGGGCGCCGTCCTCAGGACCTTCGGCCCACCCCAGCGCCCCCCCAGAATGACAAAGCCCCTGGGCTTTCCCGGGAGCCTCCGGCCACTACTACACGGCTGATGGTTTCGGTGGGTGCGCGGAGCGCCAGTGGTGTGTGGTCGTTCGGCAATGCAGGCCGTTGAACCGTGAACCCTTGGTTCTATTGTCTTGAACTTGCTTCTTCGCGCCATTGCGCCGCGGCGGCCCCTCCTCCTTGTTCCTCACCTCTTCGCGAGTCGCCTTTCCATGACCGACAGCGATCGGTTGCTGGCGGAACAAGTTTTCAGCCCCGTGTAAAAACACGTAGTGTCGCACGTTGAAGGCTACTAGTTTGGTACCATGTAATAGGAGGTCTGCCGATGTGGCACGCTGCGCACACTTCCACAACGACGATCGATGAAGAACGCACAACTGATGTACTTCACGCTAAAGGCGACCCGCTATGTCGAATGACCCCACAGGTGCGGGGCGCAACACGCGCGTCATGGGCCTCGTCGTTACGGTGGTCATCCTATCCGTGGTGCTGGTCGGCTTGTTGCTCTCCATGGGCTTCAACAATTATCCGCTCTTCAGGGAATGGGGAAACATCCTGCTCGTGCCCGCGCTTTACGCGGTCTTCACATGGGCCATTGAGAAATGGAAGTTCCTGCGCTCCACGGATTCGTTCCTGGAGAAACTGACCGTACGAACCACGGACCAGGCGAACGACATCCAGAAGAACGTCTCGTTAGCGATCGCAGGGCATGAACCACGCGTGAACGAAGTATTCAAAGAGGAGATCCGCGCTGAACCATGTACTTCCACCGGTATCATGCGGCAGTACCGGACCATGCATGTATTCGGGGAGATCGATGAACGACCCAAGGACTTCGAGTTGGATCGTCAGCTCTACGGTGATACCAAGATCCATGTTCATCGGCGTGGCACCACACCTCTTACCCAGCTTCGTTTCAAAGGATATGCGGGAACACGCCAAACTGCACACCAGACCGAAACGTTACCAGATCCTACATACCTCGAGTAGCGACGTGACCCATCTGCGATTCCATTCCATCCTGGACGACAAATTCGATGCGAACAGTGAAGTCGAGTATCGCGCCAGGAACAGTAATGGCCTGAAGGATCTGCGTGAGATGCTTGGCATCGGTTCCGATGAACCGAAGGCGAGCGACGTCTATCAGATCGTGGAACACCGCATCTTTCCCTTTGGGAGCATGGTCGCGCATGGCAACTACATCTGGTATGCGCCCTTATGGAACCATCGTAACTCCAAGACCACTGGCGCTGCACTCGAGGTTCGACGCGATTCCCAATTCGGACGTGAACTGGTCGATTCGTTCGATGCCATCTGGGACTCAGCAGCGCCTGCAGAACTGAAGAACTGATCGCACACCTTCACTGAGCGGACGAATTCACCCCGTGTCCTCTCCCACTGCGCGATGCGCAGTCGCGTTTGGCACAGACATACCAACGTCATAGGCTTGCTGTCCTCGGGACACTGCGGAAAGCATGCGATCGCACCGGCCATTCACTCGCCACTCCACGTCGAACAGCAATTAGTTGCCAGGTCCTTTCGTGAAGGAAGTATGCTACACTACTTCGATCCGTTCGGGACGGTGCAGTGCTGACGTGACCGGTGCATTCATGCCACGTATGGATGTGCTTGTTGCCGTGCGCAGTGTGGATCGCTTGTGCGTAGGCAACCCGCGGATCACCCAGCGTCTTAGGGATGTCGGGTGTTTCGATGGTTCAACCAAATCACACAACATGAAGAAGATCTTGATCATCGCCCTGTCGCTCTTTGATCAGCTGGCCATCGGGCAAGCCGACCATTCCGCGATCCTCCGCACGGACCCGTTCATGTCCGGCGGATATTTCATCGTTGATGATGAACAGCGCCAAGCACTGCGTGCCACACGCATATCGGTGGATGTCTTCATCAACGAACAGCAGCAGAGACGGCCGGTATGCCGCGCAATTGAACCAGACCATTTCCATACCGGCCACCTCGTGGTTCGGCAAGGTGGACCACGCTCTCATACCCCGACTTCCTGACACGGATTTCCTGAGCTATGCACTGAAGGCTTGGGACGCGAACGGCGCGATCGTAGAGGAGTTCAGCCGATCGCAGGATGGGGGTAGTGGCCTGCCCGAGATCTGCCGGGAAACCTGCGTAGCACCTGCCTATGCCTATGCCGTGGTCGCCTATTCGGACCAGGCACAAACCACGATCAGCTTGGTGGAGGCCACGACGGGCGGATCGTACTACTACTTCTACGTGCCGGATGATGGCCCTAATGGCTGGCAATGGTGGATCGAGCATATCAACCCATCGTCGTTTGGATTGAGCTACGACTGGTCCGAATATGACGGAAATGTCAATCAGAACTATGTGCTTGACATCAATGGAATTGCCCCAGCAGGTGCCACCGATTGGCAAGGCTACAGCTTGGCCAATAGTCCGCCTGGTTTCCACGCCATCCGCAAGGACAAGGGACCCTGGAGGGGCTTTGTAGCTTATACGGACATGTTGATTGGCGGCGCCGGTGAGTATTGCGTATCGCCCGGTCTACTAACGGACAGGTACAATGCGGATGACCTCGTACAGACCCAACTGATCGCGAATGGACTGGACCCGTTGAATTGTGTCGCATTCCTGGAGGCTGGTGGTGGCCAATCCTGGGGGGATGGTTCAACGGGGGTGTGTACTGAGATAACCGTACCGACCGATGGTGGTTCCATCAGTACCAACAATTGGGTGATGACCACCGTTGAGTGCGATGTGGCCACACCGCACTATGTGAAGAATGCTGGACTGATCGTGAACCAGTGGACCCCGACGGGGAATGGAAGACGCATACTCACAGTTCCGTTCTCCGGGGTACTGGAAGCGTCATCGGTACCCATACCGCCCATCACCTTGCAACCCGGCCTGTATGAGTTCATCCTCATCTACGACGACGGCTCCATCTATCGCCATTATCAGGACTTCCGTAATGAAGTGACGTTACGGGACGAGTATGCAGACTTCGCGCAGATGAACATCTTCCCTGTTCCCGTTACTGGAAGTGCCTTCACCATTGGCCTTGAATTGCCCAGCCCAGCGGACCTGGAGCTGCGCATTGTGAACAACATGGGCGTGGAATATCACGCCGAAACACTGCGTATCGCGCGTGATGGAGCATACGAACACGAGGTACGAATGGACATTCCCTGGCCATCGGGTCTATACCACTGCAGCATGACCTATCCTGATGGTTCCGTTGACCAGATGACGATCACTGTTCACTAAGAAGGGCAACGAACACCACACGCTAAGGCCGCCATGGAAACAGCATGGCGGCCTTTCTCTTGCCCAAACCCCCGCAGCCTCTACTATGGCACGAAACGCACTGCGACCGTCCGCGCACCAATGGATCCCCTGCGCGACCTCGCCGACGGCGTGTGTGGAAGTTCATGAACATGCTACGGGTCGCAATTCCACGCATGAGGCCGTTGTGCCCCGTTCCATACCCACGAACAGCGGTGCCTGGTGCTGGTGGGTGCCCGATGCGCCTGCGGCATGGGGTATGTGATGAGGTGGTCAAACTCATCGATCATGCGCATCACGAGCAACGACGGCACCGAGCTTTTTGTGAAGGAACAAGGAACCGGTCGTCCGGTGCTGATGATCCACGGTTGGCCGCTGCAAGCCGACACCTTCGACGACCTCGGCCTTGCCTTGGCCGAAGCCGGCCTGCGCGCCATCGCCTACGACCGCCGTGGTTTCGGCCGCAGCGATCAGCCCGCCTCGGGCTACGACTATAACACCCTGGTCGACGACCTGACCGCGGTCATGGATGAACTGGATCTGAGCGATTGCACGCTGATCGGCTTCTCCATGGGTGGTGGCGAAGTGGCCCGCTACCTGACCCGCCACGGTGCAGGGCGTGTGCGCGACACCATCCTGATCAGCGCCGTGGTGCCTTACCTGCTGAAGACCGATGACAACCCGGAAGGCGTGCCTGGGGAAACACTCAGCGCCATCGCCCGCGGCATCAAGGAGGATCGGCCCCACTTCTGGGCGGGATTCTTCAAGGACTTCTACGGTGTGGGTGTGCTGGCCAAACCCGTGAGCGATGAAGTGTTGTACTGGAACAACCACATGGCCATGCAAGGGGGCTTGAAGGCCACGCTCGACTGTGCCACGGCGTTCGGCACCACCGACTTCCGGCCGGACATGGCGTCCTTCACCGTGCCCACGCTGATCATCCACGGCACGGCGGATAAGACCGTTCCGATCGACGCCACCGCGCGTGTCGCCGTGAAGGCCATTCCCAACGCGACCCTCAAGGAATACCCCGGTGCTGCCCACGGGCTGTTGGCCACGCATAAGGAAGAGATCCAGCGCGATGTACTCGCGTTCATCACCAACGAACGCACCGCCCATGCGAACGTCCGGCACGTTGGCGCCCTGCCGCACCGACCATGATCGTTGGTGACAACACGAACGCACACAGGCACACCTCGATCACTGAACAGCATAGGCCATGAGCACTTGGATCAAAGACACCCTTGCCACGGGCGCAGTGGCCACGTCCACCACCACCGTCGCCTTAGCGGTTCTCGGCAAGGCGGAAGAGAACAGTGCGGCGGGTCCGATCAATGCGGTAAGCCACATCCTCTGGGGTGAAGAAGCAGCGCGGACGGATGCAGCGGATGTACCGCACACCCTCGCCGGTGCCGCGCTGAACGCTGCTGCCATCACGATGTGGGCAGGGCTGCATGAGGTGTTCATGCCGCGCGATCGGAAGCCGAGGTGGCGCGTGCGCTATCATCCGGTGTGCTGGTCGCGGCCGTTGCCTACGCGGTGGACTACCACGTGGTGCCCAAGCGTCTGACACCGGGTTTCGAAAAGCGCCTTTCCGGCACTGCCCTCGCAACGATCTACGCCACCCTTGCGCTCTCGTTGGCCGCCGGGAGCTTGCTGCGCGAACGCTGAACGCGGTGTGAAGGTGTGCCCACCATGCACGGCCCTGAAGGTGCATCTCCCCTACCCTCAAGCTGCCCGATGTTCATTCGTCCCCACACGCATGTGTAAGCACCGGATAACGAAGTATGTGGCTGCGCAGGACATGCGCCGATCGTTGCGTGCTGTGGACCCAGCGTTGGTGTCCCGCTCCTACGACGCGCATTCACCGGCCCTGCATGGCGTACTGCTGGAAGTGCTGGGCTGCAAGGCATGCGCCGAAGCCGTGGTGGAGCATGCGTTCGTGCGTTACTTCACGGAACATGCGGTGGAACCCCGATGCCACCAGTTGCTGTCCATGGCATTCTCCTGTTGCTGTGCCGGTGCGGGCGATGGAGGCCGTGCATCCATGCAAGCACGCATCAGGTCCTGGTTCGCTGGGGCACCTGCCCGCGGTGGATCATGGGGCACCGACGGCACCGATCCCACATCGGCGATGCACGACACAGCAGCCGGAAACTAAACGGCAACACGAACGCTTCGCAGGGATCCTTAAGGCACGAGGGGACCTTGCGAAGGTCGAACGGCATCCACTTTCATGCCTCAGGTGCCCGTGCGTAGGGCCGGGGAAACGCTGCGACCGCGTATGTTCGCAAGGCCCTACCGCCCACGAACACCCTTGGCCGCCCATGTCCCTGAAGCACCTCCTACTGCCCTGCGCCACACTGGCGATGCCCCTGGCGAACGCGCAATTGACGGTGGATACCACCATGACACCCACGGAACTGGTGCAGGGTGTGCTGGTCGGCACGGGTATCACCGCGAGCACGGTGCTGTTCAATGACGTGGACGGCGCGGTGTCCCATGAGCAGATCGGGGCGTTCAACAACGGCTTCGCGGCCTTGGGTTGGACGAACGGGATGGTGATCGGGACAGGTGCGGTGATCGCCGCGGAGGGTCCCAACACAGTCTCCGGCATGACACAGGGTGGTGGGAACTTCGGCTACAACGATGAGGACCTGAATGCGATCAACAATTTCCAGACCCACGACCGGGCCGCACTGGAAATGGACTTCATTCCGGAAGGGAACAGCATGGAACTGCTGTATGCGTTCGCCTCCGAGGAGTACCCGGAATACGTATGCGGCACGGTGAACGATGTGCTCGGCGTCTTCCTGAGCGGCCCGGGTATCTTCGGGCCTTACTCCAACAACGCCATCAACCTGGCGGTGATCCCGGGCGGTACCATTCCGGTATCCATCAACTCGGTCAACTCCGGCGAAGTGGGGGTGAACGGGGTACTGGAGATCTGTGAAGCAGCGGACCCCGACTGGCAGGCGAACAGCATCCATTACCTGGAGAACCCGGATACGGCCGCGCTGCAGTTCGATGGGCAGACCGTGGGCCTGTTCGCCTTCAGTTCCCTGAAGGCCGGGCAGCCGTACCACTTGAAGATCGCCATTGCCGATGGTGGGGATACCGCGTTCGACTCGGCCGTGTTCTTTCCGACGGGTGGTCTCACTTCCGGTGTGGCCACCGGTGTGGCAGCCGTGCCGGCTAGCACTGACGCCGTGCGGTTGGCGGTGACGAGCGGAGGTTTGGCCGTGGACCTGCTGCCCCCCTCGGTGGACGCCGTGATGATCATGGACGGTACGGGCCGTGTGGTATCCACGCACCCCGTGGCACAGCACGCCGAACGTATGCTGATCCCCTTGGAAGGCTCGGCAGCCGGTCCGTATCTCCTGCACCTCAGCGGGCGCAATGGCGAACACCGCGTGATGAAGTTCGTGCTCGACGCGGCGCGCTGAACGTGCGGCGGGAGGAGGCAAGGGGCTGAACGCTGCACGAGGGACCGTAGCGAACTCGGCCGGGAAATGGTACGGATGGTCGATGGGCACCTCGCTGCGGTTTCCGCACATACCTACCTTGGGCCACCGGCACCAGCGTAGCACACCTGGGCCGGCCGCGCACACCCCCATGAAAGCCCTTCGCATAGCGCTTGTTGTAGTGGTCTGCCTGGCCGCCCTGGGCTTCTATGGCATGCGCCACTTCGCGCGGGACAAACACGCGCTGCTGGAACTGAAGGCGATGGTGGGCCAAGGGGACCTGGGCCAGGCCTTCCAGCGGATGGACAGCATCGGTGGGTTCCAGAACCCGGTGATAAACCTGAGCTATCAGCGCTGGAAGAAGAAGTTGGTGGCGCGCTTCATCACGCACGAAGAGGTGCTGGAGAACACCTCTGGCAACACGATCGTGAACGACGTGTCCAACATCTACCGCGCCTACTGGCGGGCGGAACTGATGAAGACGGATCCCGCAGCCCGGACGGACAGCACCTTGTACCACGCGCTTGCGGACTACATGCTGGACAACGGGCTGACGGCGCTTACGCGGGACAGCCTGGAGCGCACCATCAAGAACGACGTGGAGCTGGGCCGGATCCTTGCCGAGCAGGGCTTCAAGACGCGGTTCATGCTGCGCAACGGGATCCAGGAGGTGCTGATCTGGAACCAGGAGAACCGTGTGCCGTACACGGTGGCCTTGCCCAAGGATACGGTGCTGACCACGGTGGTCTTCATCACGGACTATGCCCTGAACGGCTACGATGACTATGCCACCTTCGGGTCTGCGCAAGTGGGCGGGTGGGCGGTGCAGGAGAGCGCGACGCTCTACTGCAACAGGGACCAGTACGACCTGGGATCGGAGGAGTTCGAAGTGTCCTACCTGAAGCACGAGACCTTGCACTTCACGGACCTGAACGCGTACCCGAACCTGAGCGCTGCCGACCTGGAGTACCGGTCCAAGGTGATCGAGCTGATGTATTGTACGGAGGCGACCATGCAGGACCGGATCGCGCAATTCGTTCGCGAGGCCGACGGGTCGGACCGGTCGCATTCGCACCCGTACGCGAACCATGTGCTGATGACAGCGCTTTCGGATATGCTCTTCCAGCGCGGCTTCGAACAGGACCTTGCGGTGTGGAGCGGTATTCAGGTGGAAGCGATCAACCGCGCCGCCGCCGCGTTGTATGCGGCCAGTGAGGCCACCTTGCGCCAGGACCCCGAGCGCGCGGAGGTGATCTGAGCGCAGGGAGTGTAGGTGCTGTTCAAACCTACGGGCGGGTGCGCTGGGTCTCCTCGAGACCCTGCCGAGGGGACAATGGGTCTGGCTTCAGGGCCGTCGTTGGAGGCCGCCAATGCCATAAGAACTCCGCAGGGTCTCGTGCCGCGGTAGGTCCGGCGTGATAGGAAAGTGGCGGGCCTCGGTATCGTTCGATACGTTTGTCGCCGGCCACGTGGTGCCGGACCCTACCCACATGCGAATCTTCATGATCGACATCCTGCTACAAGGGATGGACAACGAGACCCGAATGCGACTGCTTCCCGCGGAACAGGCGATCATCAAGGAATGGGAGGAGCAGGGCACCCTGCTGGCGTCCTACATCAAGCAGGACGTGGCGGGGATCTACCTGTTGCTGAAAGCAGAGGATGCCCGGGACGCGGATGCGAAGCTGGCCACCCTGCCGTACTATCCGTACATGAAGATCGCGATCGTGGCCTTGCGGTGAGCGTTCCGTTCCAGCACTCCGGGGGCTCAGGCCCTTCTCATAGCACCACCACCTTCTGGCTGCTCACCATGGAGCCGGAAGAAGCGATCACGTGGTACACGCCTGCTTCCCAGCGGTGCGCCGGTAGCTGCTGGATCCCTTCTGAAAGCCGGGCGTTGAAGACCACCCGTCCCGCCGCATCGACCACGTCCACCTGCATATCTCCTGGTAGGGAAAGGGTGAGCACATCATGCACGGGATTGCCCAGGAGGGCCACCGGACCCGTACCACGTTGCACGGCCGCGACAGCGGAGACCGTGGAGGAACCATCAAAGTCGGTCTGGCGAAGGCGGTAGTAGGAACGTCCCGGCAGCGGCCCCGTATCCAACCAGGTGTAACGGATGGCCTGCTGACTGTTCCCCGCACCTTCCACGGTACCTATAGGGGTGAAGTCGGTACCGTCCGCAGCGCGTTCCACGGTGAAGAAGGCATTGTTGCTTTCCGAGGCCGTGGTCCACGTTGCGCGCACGTGCTGTAAACTTTCTGGTTCGGCACCGAATGCGAGCAGTTCGATGGGCAATACCACCGACATGTAGTTGTACTTGGCGATGAGCGATTCATCCGGGCCGGTCAGGTTCACATCATGCGCACCCGCAGTGGCCACACCGTTCGCGGAGGAGGTGTTACCGGCGATGTAGAACAGGTCCGGCGGGTGTGCGGTCACGGCCCAGGCGAAATCGACGGAGATGCCGCCCAGGTAGGTGGCCCACACCCGTGCGCCGCTGGCATTGAACAGGATGGTGTACGCGTCCAACCCACCGCCGAAGTCCGGCTGTGCAGCACCTGTGGTGGTAAGGCCCGCACCGCCCTCGGAGTAGCCGGATACGAGGATGTCGCCATTGGCGTACAGGTCCACATCGTGCGCCGTGTCGTAGTCGGCACTGCCGAAGTAGGTGCTCCACACACGCACCCCTGCGGGTGTGAAGGTGCTCACGTACCCATCCTCGTTGCCGTTGTGGGTGGCATCGAAGGTGCCCGCCGTGCCGAAGGTGTTGGTGGTGGAGGTGGTGCTACCCACCACGATGATGTTGTCGGCCGCGTCGCATGCGACACCCCAGGCCACATCGACCTCCGCCCCACCGTAGTACGTGCCCCAGAGCCTGCCGCCGGTAGCGTTGAACTTGATGATGTAGCCATCGCGGTTGGTACCGGAAAGCGTCGCTTGGTGAGCGCCGGCCGAAGCAATGCCCGAGTTGGAGGGTGTAGCACCGACCACGATGATGTTGCCTGCACCGTCCAGCGCAAGCCCGTTGACATCCTCGTTCATACTGCCCCCGAAGTAGGTGGCCCACAGCCGTGCACCAGTGCCGGAGAATTTGGCGAGGAAGCCATCGTAGAACCCACCAGGAGTGGTCTGGTACGTGCCTGCCGTGGCGATGCCGTTCGTGGAGGTGGTGGTGCCGACCACGAAGATGTTGTCCGCAGCATCCACCTTGATGTCGTAGATGTCATCCCAGCCGTTATCACCGAACAGCGTTCCCCAGATGCGCACACCGGCGGGGGTCATCTTGTAGAGGAACGCATCCTGGCCACCGCCACCGAAGGCGGTCTGGAAGGCTCCAGCGCTGGCCACCATGCCGCCGCCGGAGATGCCACCGGCGAAGTACACGTTGCCGGCCGCATCCGTCTCCACGGCATAGCCGGTGTCACTGCCCGACCTTCCCAGGTAGGTGGCCCATTGGCGCACACCGGCAGCGTTCATCTTCACCAAGTACGCGTCATACTGCGCGTTGTACATGTTCTGGTGCGCACCGGCGGTGGCGATGCCGTTGGAGGAATAGGTGATGCCGCTGGTGATCACGTTGCCCGACGGGTCCGTGCGGATGTCGTAGGCGTCCTCGAACTGGTTACCGCCGTAGTAGGTGCTCCACTGCAGGCAGGGCGTGGGGTCGATCACCACGGTCTCGGTCACCATCCCCTGGAGCCCGGTGAAGCCCACCGCGAAGCGATCGGGTCGCGGATCGCGCACGGCGTAGTGGATGTCCAATGGAAGCTTATCGCGTTGGCGGAAGCTGAACGGCACGTGCTCCGCAAGCTGCCCGTGTGCCAGTTGCAAGGCCACCTGGCCATTCTTCAGTTCAGCGCCGTACGCACCGGTGTAGCGCAACTGGATGTCGTTGATGTCCGCCCCCGGGTGCAGGATGAAGTTGTACTCGAAGTGTGCACCCGCCACGAACTCAACGTCGATGTGCGGATAGACATCATGGACCAGCACCACCTCGAACGAACGGACCCCGATGATCGGTTCCTCTCGGGTATAGAAGTGCGCCAGCGAACCCTCGGCGCGCTGCGGCTCCATCCATGCGGCGGGGTCGCTACCGACCAGTTCCACATCCACGCGGTGGTAGTGCAGGGTGATGGCCAAGGGCACGTTCGCCCGCTTGGTGGCCGGGTAGGGTGTTTCGCCAGCAGGGCCATCTTCCCGCTCCACGGTGTAGGTGTCATAGCTGAACCCGCCGTGGCGCAGGGTGATGGTGTTGTTCGGGGTCTCCAGCAGATAGCGAACGGCGGGGTTGGGTGCGCCGAACTGGTCGCGCACCTGACCCCTGTTCTCCATGAACGACTGCCCCAGCAAGGGGACCACGGACAACAGCCCAAGCAGAAGGGAACACACCCTCGCCGGACTAAGCCGAATACGAAACGAGGAAAGGTGGAACATGGCTTGGATGACCTTGGCACAGGAGGAACACCCACCACGGATGAGCGGTTCGTCGGCGCGCTGTGCAAGGTATCGGGTGGGTTCACGATAAAAGTTACGAGAATGTCACATTTGATGACCACGCCTGAACGCTTGCCGTACGGCGGGGACCAGGGTGAAGGGTTGTGAGGTGATCACCGATCACCGCGATGACGCGTGAACCACTGGCTGAGAGCAGACCACGGATCGCACGACCTTTCCCGCCTTAGCGGGATCCACGGGAGCGGGGGTCCTGTTCCTGTTCCCCGTCCTTGGTGTTGGTGATCGCTCAGGGCTGTGCTACATTCGGGTCCGGATGATCATGCACTCCGCCACGCAGGCACTGTCCCTGGTTGC
The DNA here is from genome assembly GCA_016718655.1 of Flavobacteriales bacterium. Lineage (GTDB taxonomy): Bacteria > Bacteroidota > Bacteroidia > Flavobacteriales_F > PHOS-HE28 > PHOS-HE28. The sequence continues at coordinate 14,632 of JADKCV010000026.1, forward strand.
GAGGGCTGGGATGTAAGGATGTAGGGTCAGCTGATGAGGTGGGCTTTTGTGCCCGTAATAGTGGAATAGTGCTACTTGCTAAGGACGAAATGGACGCAACTGTTACTACAACTTCCTAGTTGGCACTCATTCAAATCCACAAACACCAGCGCTACAAAAGTTAATGCAGTCCGCTAGAGATAGTTGGAGAGAGGGATGGCTAGGTTGCATTAATGCGCTGACATCAATCGAGCTTCAGAGGAAAGCGTGGCTCGATAGAACAAATACTAATCCAAGCTGGTCATTTGTAGAATTCATGTGTAGCTATTTTGATGATTTGTCAATTGATAACAATTACAAGATACAGGTAGAAAGAAGATGGGTGACAAGCAATGAACTCGAAGTGATTAAGAACTGGCATGAAGCACTTAGTAGATATCAATCCCCCAATAATGATGATTATGATGATGAGTCAATACTAAACGACCCAAAATGGCTGAGCATTGTGCAGCTTGGTGTAGTGGCCAAGAGAACGTTGACTGATATGCTGGGTGAAAGGGAAACAAATGTCCTCAACGAAGAGATTGACTATTTGAAATACCAGTAGGAAAACGAGTGCCAACATGCGCTTGCCACAAGCCGCCCCCGTCCCGGTGCCAACTCCCGTTGAAGCGATGAACACTTCGTCCAGGAACAAGATCACGAAAGGCGGCCTGCGGCAAGCGCAGGACCGTTGCGATACCCTCCAACTCCCCTATGCGCGGCGACAAACCGGGGATCTTGTCTCTTGGGGCTCGGAATGAACAGGTTATTCCATGGCGTCATGTTCTCCATACGGCCTTACTTCGCGCAGCCCTGAAATGCCCTGAGCCGATGGTGCGCTACACCAAACATGCGGAACTGGAGGTCTTTGACGGTGAGCTTTCCGAGCATCGCTACCCGTGGCACTACCACGCGTGCTACACGATCATCGTCGTGGAACGGGGTTCGATCGTTTACCAGTTCCAGGACACGAGCATCCGCGTGGGTGGCTCGGAAGTGCTGGTGGTGGAACCCTACCACGTGCACCGGAACATGATCGCGCAGCCCACCACGTACAGCGCGGTCTTCGTACCGCGCGACCAGGTGGAACGCACAGGGACCACCACACTGGCCACACAGCTATCGGCTCGGCCAGCTGTCCATCAGAAGGCCGTTGCACTGGTGCAGTGCATCAAGGAAGCGGCCAGCTTGAGCGTTGTGAACGAGCGCCTGGCCGCGCTCTGTGGGAGCATCACCGACCCCTTACCCGGGAACGAGGATGTAGTTCCATCACGCACCAGTCCCGTTCCGGCGATCGACCTGGACCGAAGGATCACCGGAGCTGGCTGAAGAGGCGCGGTTGAGCAAGTACCATTTCCAACGGTCGTTCAAGAAGAAGCATGGCCTCACCATCGGGCAGCTGAAACGGCAGGCCAACAGCGAGAAGGCCAAGGCGCTCCTGGAGCGTGGCGGAGCGCCGCTGGATGTGGCCCACGAGGTCGGCTAATTCGACCAAAGCCACTTCATCAAATACTTCAAACGGATGTGGGCCATCACGCCGGACCGTTTTTCCAAAGGGTAGCGCGAAGCGCACTTTTTTACAATACTCGGCCGCTGCGCCAGCGCACTTTTGTGAAAAAGAGCGCATGGACCACGAACACCACTACGAGCTTACCGCGGTATGGACCGGCAACAGCGGTGAAGGGACCAGGAACGTCCGGTCCTACGCACGCAGCCATACCGTCACCCTGCATGGAAAACCGGAGTTGTTCTTGACCACGGACAACCGGGCTGTCGGTGACCCATCGAAGTTGAATCCCGAGGACCTGCTGGTGAGCGCCATCTCATCGTGCCACCTGCTCTCGTACTTGTATGTGTGCGCGCTGGAAGGGGTTGTCATCACGGCCTACACCGACCATGCCACCGGCACCATGATCGAAAAGGAAGGTGGCGGCGGCAGCTTCAAGGAAGTCGTGTTGAATCCGATCTGCCAGGTAGCCGAAGAAGGCATGGTGGCCAAAGCGATCGCGTTGCACCACACCGCTCATGAACTGTGCTACATCGCCAATTCCGTGAATTTCGAAGTGAGGTGCGTTCCAACGTGCCACGTGGGATGACTTTTGGACGACAGTGTCATGCATTTCAGAACGATCCGTAAACGCGAAAAGCAATGCGAATAGGCGTCGCACAGACCAAGCCCGTGAAGGGGGATATCCCGGCCAACATCGAAGCACACCTGCGATGCATCGTGCTTGCGTCGACGGTGCAGGCCGAAGCACTCTTCTTTCCGGAGCTTTCACTCACGGGCTACGAACTGGCACTTGCCAACGCGTTGGCGACCGACCAGGACGACGTTCGGTTGGATGTTCTCCAGCGGACCAGTGACGAACTTGGGATCATCATCGGTGCCGGCCTACCGACCCGGGCAGGCACGGACGTGCGGATCAGCATGGTGATCCTCGCACCGCACCGACCTCGGCGGACGTACTCCAAACAACACCTGCACGTGGATGAGTACCCCTACATCCAACCGGGTGTGGGCCAAGTGATGATCGATACCGCTACTACGCGGATCGCCCCCGCGATCTGTTTCGAAAGCCTGCTGCCCGCACATGCGGCCAAGGCCTTCGATCAGGGTGCCGACGTCTACTTGGCCAGCGTGTCGAAGTCGGAACGGGGTGTAGCGAAAGCCCATGACCATTATGCGACCATCGCGAAGCAATACGGCAGACCTGTACTGATGTGCAATTCGGCAGGTCCGAGTGACACTTTCGTGAGCGGAGGCAGGAGTGCTGCTTGGACCCGTGAAGGGATCCTGGCCGGACAACTCGCACCCGACGAGGAAGGGATCCTGGTCTTCGATACGGCGACCGAGGAAGTGAGCCGAAGGATCCTCTAAGGCTGCCGTTCTCCTCGCTTCAGAAGCCCGCACATCAGTATCAGCGATACGCCGATGCGATGGAAGCGATCGTGAGATCCGCGAACGACGATGCCCTTGAACCGACCCGGGTCGCAGTCGTCCTCACTCGCACTCCTGAGGCCGCAGTAGCCGAGCGTGCATGCACCGTCAGCGGGAAGGGTCGGTCCATTCATGGGCATTGACTATGTTTGGTAGTACAAGCTCCGAACCCCATGAACGCACGTTACGCCTTGCACGCACTAGCCTTGGTCCTGCCCTTCGGTCTTTTCGCACAGCAGGTGCAACGCTGTTGTGGCACCAGCAACAGCACCTTCCTCTTGGGCAATACCAACTTCGCCCCGCACACCCAAAGCCTGTACCTGCCCGGCGACCTGGTGAACGAGGAGAGTGGCTTGATCACCACCCTCTACTTCCGCTACGGCGATACCGGCGAGGACCTGGGGAACACCTTGAGCGGTTTGCTGATCCGGATGGGCATGACCAGCGCGGGCAGCTTCGCTGGGGATGCGTTCTACACGGACCTGGACACGGTGCTCTTGGCCGCGTCCTACACGATCGCCCCCGGGGTGGAGGGTGACTGGTTCAGCATTCCACTACAAACGCCCTTCGCGTACGATGCGAACATGACCCTGATCCTGGACATCTGGTTCACCGGTTCCACGACCACGAACTTCGGCACGTTGGGCACGAACAACACGGGCCGCAAGATCTACAGCCTATTGGTGGATGCCGTGACCGGAACCGCGACATCCTCCACGTGGCAGGACATCGGCTTCGATGTGAGCGTCGGCACCGGGATCGAGGATGCTGCGGCATCGGGCGTCCGGGTGCTGCCCGTGCCCGGCCATCAGCAGGTGCAACTGCTGCGCACCGGCACCTGGTCGGAGGAGGTGAACGTGATGCTGTGCGATGTGTCGGGAAAGCCCTTGAACACCGCGCGCTGGAGCGCTGGCAGCACCACCCACTTCGTGAACCTGAACGCGTATGCCGCCGGTGCCTACCTCATCACGTTGCAAGGTGCCGATGGCAAGGTGCGCTACAGTCGCTTCCTGAAGCCTGAATAGACGGTACGGCCGCACGGTCTTGTTCCATCAACACCTTCCAAGGAGTTCCGCTTCGCGACATCTGCGGTACAGGTGAATATCAGCGCACCAGCATGGCCCGGACATGCAAAGGACCGCTCGCGATGAACGCGAAGCGGCCCTGTTGCATTCCTTGGGTTCAGCGCTTGTCCTTGCTCTGGCCACCGGCAGTGGGCTGCTCGGCGTGGTCCTTATCGCCCTTGCGGGTATCGTCCCCGGCCACGGTGCGTGCTGCATCGCCGCCCACCTTCTGGTCGGCGCGGTCGGTACCGTCACTGTTGCCCTTGGTGTTCTTACCCGTCTGGTGGCGTTCGTCCGTGTTGGACTTGGGGCCATCCGTCCGTTGGCGATCAGCGTTGCCGTCCTTGGGCGTGTTGGTCACTTGGTTGCGGTCGTCCTGGCCGTGCAAATGCTCTTCTGCGGTATGAGCCTTGCCGATAGGCTGTCGGCCTTCGCGGTCCATCTCCCCTTCCTTGCCAGCGTTGCGGTTGGCCTCGGTGGTGGGGTTCGTAGTGGTGGTCTTGTCAGCGCCGGCCGTGTTGGTGGGCGTGCTGTTGGTCTTGTCGTTCCGTTCTGCCATCGTTATGGGGGTATTGGATCGTTGGTTGAACAGCGGGTCCGTGTGTCGGTGCCCTGGAACCGTTCGGCAGTATTCCAACAAGCACCGCACCCTGCCGCCACGGAAAGGCTCAACGCCCCGTGGCCCGTGGCCTAGCGGCGATATGCCGCCCTTTCCGTCCGCTCGCGTACCGGGTAGGTAGTGGGACAGTTGGCCCGGGATCGTGGAAGAAGGTCGACGATCGGGGGGCGGGCAGGTGAGTGGAGGGTGGTTACTAATGGAACGGTGTCGGTCCGTTGTTCCAGGGACCGAGCCACCGCAGCCTGGTGGGTTCGTCAGGAGTCGCAATATAGGCCCGCTCCATCGTGGTCCAACGGCGACACATGCCACCCAGACAGCAACTGCTACATTGGCCCAGCATCTCGTACAGTGCGGCATGGTCACACACCATAGGGCACTGACAGCGGCACCTGTTCGCCAACCCGATCGTATTGCAACATGGACAATCAGAAGGCCCTTCGTTTCGCCATGCAAGTGGTGGCAGTGATCCTGGGGATCACACTCTTCAAGCAGTTCGACTTCGAGACGATGCGCTTCGCGCATTGGCCCATGGCCATCGTGTACCTGATCGGTTTCGGTCTGGCGCTCTTCTTTCTGTTGCGGGGCAAGGGCAAGGATGCAGCGCACTGAGTGACGGCAGTGGCCTAGGGCTCGTGGACCTCACGCGATCCGTGCGGAGGTCCGAGGTGGATCTGTGCTTGCGGAATTCTGCGCAGAAGTAGTGGTCGATCATGCAGGTGGTGCGCCGGAACGCCGCTGCACGACGACCGCGATACGCCAAGCCCGGCGACGTGCAGCCTTACGCAGCCGCGTGCCGTGTCGGCTCGGGGGGCATGGTGGCCTACCTTACTACCAAAGCAGAGCAGAAGATGTCGACACACAGCAAGAAACAGTTCGGTATTTGGATGGACGCGCACCACGCCACCATCGTAGGTCGGGATACGACCGACCCGCACACCTTCGTGGTGATGGGCCACGTGAAGCACGCGGGTGCCTCGGGCAACAGCAACGAGCACGCCGCCAACCAGCATGAGAGCACACAACGTCATAGCTACTTCAAGGACATCGCCGCCACCATGGTGAACGTGGACGAGGTACACATCACGGGCACCGGCCAAGCGCAGGAGCAGTTCATGAAGTTCCTGGCCGATACACCGCAGTACAAGAACGCGGTGGCCAGCGAAAGCACGTCCAACATGATGGAGGATGATCAGCTGGTGGCGATGATCAGCGCGCGCTTCAACTAGGCGCGGCCGCTATACGCGGCACAACGGACGCAACCCCTGCATGGCCCTGGTCGTGCGGGGGTTCGTGCTTTCCAAGGTGCCTCATGCACAACATCCACGCCGCTGGACCAGTGACCCGATGCACGCGTGTGCGCCACGCTGCTACCTTTCTGTTCCATTGGACCCCATGCTCCGCTCCCCTCTTCCCATCGGCATGCGATGGCAGCACTGTACCACATTGCTCGCACTCCTCCTCCTGCAACTTGGTGTTCGAGCCCAAGGCGCATTGCCCGGCACGGGCATGCATCCACCGGATCCCAACCAACCACCGATGATGACCGTGGAGCCGTGGACGGGCCTTCCCAAGGGCTACCGGTTACCGGAGCGCGTGGATCTGAGCAAGTGGTTCCCGCCCGCTGGCGACCAAGGGCAACAGGGATCATGTGTGGCCTGGGCGCTGTGCTATGGCCTGATGAGCTACCGACAGAACCGCTGGAACGACATCACGTACGAGCCCGGGGATCCCATGGATAGCACGGCCACCTTCAGCCCGGCCTACCTGTACAACTTCGTGCAACAGTCCTATGTGATACCCGGCCAGATCAACATCTCCCTTTGCGACGACGGGACCAACATCGAGTGGATGATGCAGATGGCCATGCTCACCGGAGCCTGTTCCATGGAGGACATGCCTTATGACACCGCCCTGGCGAGTTGCATGCAGCGGGTCCACTACGAGGTGATCCTGAAGTCCATACCTGCACACATCCCCCCTGCGATCGGACTGGGCAATGCGAACTTCGAACAGTGGCGCTATCACTTGGCTGAAGGCCGTCCCATCCTCATTGGTTTCGCCCCCACGACCGAGTTCATACAAGGTGGCTTCGCCGCTCAGGGGAAGCAGCCCTACACGTGGAAATGGTACCCGATCAACCACCTTGCCAAGGGCGGTGGGCACGCAGTGGTCTGCACCGGCTATGACCGCACGGACAGCACCTTCAGTTTCATGAACTCCTGGGGCCAGCACTGGGGCTATCGCGGTCATTTCAAGGCAACGGAGGAGCGGCTGGAACAAGCCTGCGGCTTTGCGTACATCCTGGCCAACGACAGCACCGCCGACTGGCCCACAGCGCCGGGCGAACCTGCGGACGATGATCACCTGACCGGCGCCCATGTGCGGGAGGAGTTCAAGCCCGGTGAGTTCCAGCAGATCAACGGCAAGAAGGTGCAATTGGCGTCCTTGCATCCGAAGGGGCATGAAGGAGTGGTGCAGTTGTTCGATACGCGGACGGACTCCCTCATGCGTTCGATCACCGTGCGAGCCGACCAGCCCTACGACGTGTATGGGAAGGAGGAACGGGTACGCATCGAGTTGGACCGACCCTCACTGCTGAGCCGGTGGTTCGGTCGCCCGGTCCGATTCACCATGACCACACATCCGGTGAAGGACGATCCGTACCTGCGTGAACGCCAAGCGCAGATCCGCCGCTTCCAGCCGCCCAAGAAGGAGTAGGATCGGCGTTGTCAGCTGGTGGCCTGCGCGACGAAGAACATCTCCATCGGACCCTTGCCCTTGGCCTCCACCAGACCGCGTGGGGTGAAGCGCAGGAGCGCCGCATCGCGCACGAGCGCAAGGGTGCTGGCGCTGATGTTCACTTGGCCCACAGCGCCGCTGCTCTCCATGCGGCTGGCGGTGTTCACGGTGTCGCCCCAGATGTCGTAGGCGAACTTCTTCACCCCCACGATGCCTGCGATGACCGGACCGGTATGCACACCCAGGCGCATCTCGAAATAGAGCCTTTCCTGCGCGATGCGTTCGGCCTTGTACGCGCTCATGAATTGCTGCATCTCCAACGCGGCCATGACCACACTGAGCGGTGAGCCCTTCGTGGGATCGGGCAGTCCTCCAGCGGCCATGTACGCATCACCGATGGTCTTGATCTTCTCGATGCCGTGCCGTTCCATGATGCCGTCGAAGGCGCGGAAGCAGTGATCGATCTCCGCCACCAGTTCGGGCGCGGTGAGCTTCTCACTGAGGAGGGTGAAGCCCTTGAAGTCGGTGAACAGCACGGTGGCCGTGGGGAATTCGCGCACATCGGCGAAGCCCTTGGCCCTGATCTCGTCGGCCACCTCCTCGGGCAGGATGTTGTGCAACAGCCCCTCGCTGATCTCCTTCTCGTGCTGGATGGCCGCGCGTGAGCGACGGGTGCGGCGCAGGTTGTGCAGCAGCCCAGCGGCCACACCCACGAAGGCGAGCCCGCTGAAGAGGTAGATGTTGCGCGTACGCTTCACCCGGGCCTTGTCCAGTTCGCTCTCCAGGTTGTCCGCCTTCAAGCCCAGGATCTCGTTGGCCTTCTTCTCGCTCTCGTACTTCTCCTGCATCTCGGTGAGCACCTTCACCTTCTCCAGGTTCAGGAGCGAATCCTCCAAGGCCTTGTAGGTCTGGAAGTGCACCAACGCGGCGGCATGGTCCCCCATGTCACGGTGATCATTGCTCCGGGCATGTTCAATGGTGGCTTGCAGCTTCAGGTCCTTGGCGAGGCGGGCGTAGTGCATTGCGGAATCGAGCAACGCGAGCGCACCGGAATAGTCCTCGCGATTCGCTTTCAATGAGGAGAGGTTGCGGTAGATGAGTGCAGCACGTGTATCCCTCCCATTCAACAGTGCATTTCGCAATGCCACGCGATGGAAGTACGCCGCACTATCCAATTCTCCCAGCATGGTCTTGATAGCGCCCATGTTGCTGTTCGCATCGTGAATGTCTTGCTCGATCCCTTCCTGTTGCGCGAAGGTGAGAATGCGCCGGAACGCCGCTTGCGCACCCTTCGCATCACCTAGGTTCACCTGAGCGATGGCCTTGTTGGTCAGTAGGGCATTCCGTAAGGGCGCCGGTCCACCCGGCCTCCACAACGCGAGACCCACGTCACAGATGGAGTCCACCATGTGCCATTCACCTAGGGAGGAGTACAGAATGCTCTGTGCAACATGACCGCGAACGAGGATGGCGCTATCGCAACCAGTACTATACGTATCGAACACGCGTTGCACACTGATCAACGCCGAATCGTAATTACCGATGGAATTGAAGGACGTGCTCCGCAACCCCCAAACTTCGGCCAAAGCACAGCGATCACGGGCTGCGCGGAACACATTCACCATGCCGTCCGTCAATTCCAAGGTTGAGGAGGGGTCGCGTGCCAGCGTTCGTTTCAAGGAGTCCAGATCCGCGTAGGCCTCGGCATGGTCAGGTAGCAGAGAACCCGATCAATTTGGGCCGAAGCAGCATCAACATGATCCAAACGCTGGTCAAAAGTCCACGCAGGCTGAAGGGAAGGAAGCCAGAACGGTTGTGCGTCACGATATGGATCTTACGATTGAACGGTATGCTTCAGGCGTTGATGGTCAATACCGTTCAGGGGTGATGCGATGCACCACCCCTGAACAGTATTCCATCCGAGACAAGGTAGCTTATTGCCCAGGCCCGCCACCGGTCCCCCCTTGGAACGTCACCCCCTTACCCGCATCGGTCGGGCTGGAGATGATCACCGTCCAATTGTCGTTGTCAACGACCTTTTGGTCCAGCGTGAGGATCATGTATGCATTGCCACTACCCCCAGCACCCGCCAGGGTGACGATCACCCCATCACCGGTGCCGTTCACGGCGACCTGTTTCATCAACTGATTACAGCCGATGCACAATTGGGTGGGCGAACCCGAAGTGCCCACGAAGGTGTAGGTGGCACCGGAGTTGGTGGATCCCGAGGTCGTAACCCCTTTGGGGTCCGCATTTCCTTGCTTGATGGCTGTCGTGCTTGCCGATTTGACCGTTGACATGGTAGAAGGGAGGTTGGTGATTTGTACCTGTGAAGGTAAAAGCCGAACCCAACCACGCACCTGTGCAACTTCAATATACCCATTAGTGGGTATGCGCATCACGCCTTGGTCGGAATCACCATCCCACCTCACACGAACCCGAACAGGAAGGGGAATATGAACACCACCACCGCCGTCCACACCGTGTAAATGGGCAGGAAACGTGCGATGCAGTCCTCCACACCGGCCAGGTCGCCCCGGTTGCGTACGGCCATGGCCAAGCGTTGGGTCACCCACGCCAGGTTGGTGCCGATGAGCAGGTTGCCGCCCAGCACCGCCAAGCGGTTCGGGGTGATGCCCCATTCACTGATGCGGAAGATGATGGCCGAGAGCGCGATGCCATCCACCACCAGCGTGAGCACTGCGAGCAGCAAGAGCACGATGGTACCGATGCCGCGCGACGGCGTGCGCGCACTGCCCGCCACAGCGAAGAGGATGATGGCCATGACGCCGATGAGCAGTGCGTTGAAGATGATGAGGAACTCCCGGTCGTTGAAGGGATCCTTGCCGGCGAGCAGCATGGCACCGAGGTAGATGACCAGCGTGATGAGCACCAAGGGCCCGAAGATGCGTGCGATGAGCGGCGACACAGCGTTCACCAGGTGCGGGTTACGCTGCACCACGTAGGTGCCCACTATGGGCGCGGCGACCAACCCGTACACGACGATATATTCAGTGTAGAACGTTCCGATGTGCACTCCGATGACCTCGAAGAGCGCGACGGTGAGCCCGGTGAGAAGCATGCCACTGATGAGCAGCAGCCCGGTGATGATGAGCAGTTCACCGTTGAATCGCAGGTAGTCGATCCGCTTGCCCAGGTCGCTGCGGACACCACCGGTCCAGGCATGTCCGAGCAGCGCCCACAGGAACAGCGGAAGGTGGATGCAGGCGAGCACCAGCGTGTGACTGTCGGGTCCCAATGGGGGGTCCTGCGGCAGCGCGTTGATGAAGACGAGCGCGACGAGTGAAAGGAAGGCGATCACGAACACCTGTAGGCGAGGAAGGGCGTTCTGCCAGGCGAAGTAGGCGGTGAGCACGGGCAATACGATGAAGCCGATGTTGCGCGGGTAGAAGAACTCCTCGTCCAAGGGCGTGAACTGCGGCAGCTTGGCCAAGGTGCCTGCGATGAGGGCCGCGATGATCACGAAGGCCAGCTCGGCACCGCCACCCCATGAAATGCCGGGACCGGCATGGTCGAGCCGCGCCTTCCAGCATTGTGCCGTGGCGTATTCCTCCACCTCGGGATAGAGAGTCGTGAACGTGCGCTTGAAGGCGGCCCGATCGCGTCGGTAGAGCGCCTCCAGCTGCGATGGATCGCGCATGTTGGCAAGGATGGCTTCGCGCAAGGGTTGCTGTGGTAGCGGGTTCATTGTGCAGTGCGGCGCTAAGTGGTATGTCGGATCGGCGGACGCAAGGCGGACCGCCAGGTGATGAACAGGCCGAGGACCGCGAACACGAAGCCCGCAGCGAACCAGGGCCAGGGATAGTGCTCCGGCATGTATTCCCGGCCGTTGATCAGGGCATCGCCGGAACTGTTCAACAAGGCCTGCACTCCGAACGAGCGTTGCAAGGGATCGATCACGAAGGACAAGATCATCAACAACGCGCCTACGATCAAGAGTGCCCATGCTGTCGTGCTCACGCGGAACGCCGGGTCGCGATCGCGACCATGCAGGATCACCAGAGCGGTGGTGATGAGACCCAAGGAGATCACACACGGCGCCCATACCGGACCGACCCACGGCACCGGGATGAGGAAGAGCAGATCGCGGGAGAAGAGGCTGGAAGGCCAATCGAGTAGCACCTTCAACCACACGTAGTAGAAGATGTCCCACACTCCGAAGCCGAAGCAGAACCAGGCGAAGCGTTCCAACGCACGTCGCGTGACCACCGCAGGGACGGCGAGCAACATGAGTATGGTGGCCGCTTCACGACCGATCTCCGTTCCCACGAGCGTAGGGCTCATGGGTGCCAGTGGAAAGTCGAACCCTTCCGGATAATAGAGGGCACGCAGGTACACCACCACGGCACTTTCCAGGAAGGCCATGGCGATGAAGAAGGCGCTCATCCATGGCAGTAGGCGTACGTGGTGCGGCAGTGCACTCGGCGGAGAATGGAACTGTAGGGAGGACGCGCTAGGAGGCATGGTCGTTCAGGTGGATGGTCGCGCGTAGCCCGCGATGATCGCTTCCCGGGATGGTGAAGTGCTGCACACCCGTAGCGACGAGCCCGGGCGACACGAACACATGATCGATGGGGATGAGCGCCAGCGGACCCACATGGGGCCAGGTGCGCAACCCGGGCGTATTCACTGGGCGCAAGCCGCTCTGTGCACTAAAGCGCTTGTAGGCGCCGTCCCAGTGGACCGTATTGAGGTCACCGATCATCACGGTGGGGATGTGCGCCGCGGCGATGCGTGCCGCCACAGAACGCAAGAGGGTATTGCGGCGCTGGAAATGGTCATAGGTGATGGGCGATGTGGCATGCACGCTCAGCACACGCAGAGGACCATCGGGCGTACAAAGCAGGGCTTCGATGTAGGGTACGTCGGAGACCATGTGCGTATGGACCTCGGTGAAAGGATGCTTGCTGAACAGCGCCATGCCGTAGCAGTTGCCTTGCGGCACCACGTGCATGAAGGGATAGTACTGTTCAAGTCCCGACCGGAGCGCGTCCGCCCATGCGGCGTCCACCTCCTGTACGCTCAGCACATCGGCGCCACTGGCCAATGCACAGCGCAGGACCTCGTCGCGCTTCAGGTTCATCTGGAACACATTGATCTGCGCGATCCGCAAGGACGGCCCACCTTCGGTCGTTCCGGTGGTGCTCACGGGCAATTGGTACTGGGGCAGGATGAGCACACAACCCAGGAAGGAAGCTCCTGCGGTCCACCAATGTCCACGCCACACCATCAACACTGCGACCGCCCCGAACGCCAAGCACCATTGAAGGAGGAAAGCACGGGCCAACATGGGCAGGTAGGCGTCGGGCGCGAAGGCCAACGCTACGGCCACAGCGAGTAGGAGTGTCGCCGGGATCAGGGTGCGCAGGGGTCCGGAGGTGTTCATGGGTGTGGGTGGGAACGTGCGGCCATCCGATCGATAGCGCGGAGAACGATGTACAAGGGAACGGCACCGATCACACCGAAGGAGGCATCCACACAGCGCCAGAAGAAGGGGATGTCGCGGACAGGTGCCCACACGAAGGCCACCAGCACCACCAGCGCGCAACACCACAACCCCCACTCCACCACCCACCGGTTGCGGACTGGATCACGCCACGGTCCGATGAAGAGCAACGCGATCACCACATGCGCGAAGGCGAGCCAGTCAGTGCCATAGAGCAGGATCGGATAAGCTTCGGCCACATGAGCCACGGCCTCGGCAGCGTGTGCGGCCCATTCGGCCAGGGCACCACCGAAGGGAGCGGTCCATGCCGCGAGCAGACCGGTGAGCCACACAAGTGGAACGGCGGTGAGCCCGCTGATCAGCAAGGCCACGATGAAGAACGTGATCCAGCGGCGGATGAGGTGAAGGTCCTTGGAGGTGTTCATGGGCGTGGTAGGAGTTGTTCGATCGCATCCAGGTGCGCACGGAATGCACGGGCCCCGGCCGCGGTGGCCTTGTAGCTGGTGTTGGGCCGTTTGCCGACGAAGCGCTTGCGCACCTGCACATACTTCGCCTCCTCCAAGGCGGTGAGGTGGCTGGCGAGGTTGCCGTCGGTGACGCCGAGCAACTCCTTCAGCTGCACGTGATCGACCCATTCATTCACGGCAAGCACAGCCATGATGCCCAGTCGCACCCGGCTTTCGAAGAGCTTATTGAGCTTCTCGATCATGCTTCGGAGGATCGGGTCCCGCGTTCATGCCGCAGGTACATCAAGCTACCGTAGAAGATGTGCAGGACGCCGAAGCCAAGCGCCCAGAAGAGCAGGCCTGCCTCAAGCCAGAAGAGAGCCACAAGACCAAGGACCAGTTCACTTAATCCCAGCCAGCGGATCTCATCCAGCGTGTACTTGCTGGCGTTGAAGAGCGCGAGCCCATAGAATACGAGCGTAGCGGGGGCCACCAATCCAGGCAGTCCGTAGTAGAAAAGCGCGAGGCAGAAAATACCACCCACCGACAACGGCACGAGCATGTTGACCATCAACCGCTGGGCACTCGCATCCCACAAGCGCTGTTCCGTTCGCCTGCTGCGCCGCCAAGTGAACCAGAAGGCACCGAGCAACGCAGCGAACAGGACGACGACGGCATCCGCGATCAGGGTCAGCAACAGCTCATCCGCGGTCGTGTAGCCCTGACCTGTTCCATAGGTGAGTACATCAGACGCCGGTCCTGGTGAGGCATTCATGTGGTACTGGGCCAGTCCCGCACCACCCAAGGCCACGGCCCCGGCGATCACGCCGCTAAGGCCACTGAGACTAAGGAATCGGGTGCTTCGGTCCATCAGTCCGCGGATGCGGGCGAGTTCTTCGTGGGCTGGATGTTGGCTCATACTCAAAGTACTTTGTACCGCAAAGTAACGGGATCCGATCGGAATTATTGTGCGGATGAGCACAAGTGATTTGGTGACATGTACCCGTGACGATCACCAGGATCCCGATCGAACCGATAGGCTACCTTTCCACAAGCGGATGAAGAACCATCCGTTCATCCTGGTGAAGACGATCCTTCATTCGATCCTTGCACTTGTCCTTGGCGCGGTCATATTCGCCTTCTGGCTATCCCCGCGCTTGGGTGGACTCATCCCATGGGGAAAGGAGGCCATCAACCCCACGATCTCTGTGCTTCATTTCGACACCCTCGATCACGGAGCGCCCCGCTTGAACTACCCCGATATCAGCCAGGAGCCACACCTGGTGGAATTGCGCACGGCTTATGCGCTGGACACGTTGATGCACCCGGGGCACACGGATCTGGAGAACGTGCTTGCGGTGCAGCATTGGGTGCGATCGCGCTGGCAACATGACGGTGAGCATGCTGCGGGCACCACCAACGCCATCGATATCCTACGGGCCGCGGAACAAGGCGAACGATTCCGGTGCGTGGAGTACAGCATGGTCACCACAGCGTGCTTGGCCGCTCTGGGCTACCGCGTACGGGGCTTGGGTCTCATGGCGCGTGACATCGGTGAAGTGCGCTCGGGCGGTGGTCATGCGGCGAACGAGGTCTACCTGCGCGATCTGCGGAAGTGGATGTTCCTTGATCCCCAGTACGACATCATCACGTTCCACGACAGTGTCCCGTTGAACGCGGTGGAACTGCAGCGTATGTTGGCGCTTGGCCATGATGTGGATGTGGTGAACCCCAGCCGAACGATCGGAGACGAGGAGTACCTCCGTTGGATCGGTCCATACCTGTACTACATCTACGTCACCATCGACCGCCAGTCCATCACCTTGTGGGACCGCGTGGTGGGCAACAAGAAGCAACTCACCTTGTATCCGATCGGTGCGGAACAGCCTGCGTACTTCCAGCGTATGATCCGGTGGAACAACACGTTCTACACCCATGCGCTGCGTGATCTGTATCCTGTGATACCCGACTAGTCCCCTCGCTCCGATCGGGCCGGGTGGTCGAAGATGGTTCGTGGCGGAACAGAACCGAGATCGCCCCCACCCATCCCATTCCCAACGCCTCGTCACAGGTGTTCATTCGGCACCGGAACAAGGCAACTACCTTGCTACTAGAACCACCCACCATGCACCTTCGCCACTACCTGTTGATCATTGCATCGTCGCTGGTCATGACCGGTGGCCATTTGATGGCGTTCACCGCGCATCCCGTAAGCGCCCACTTCGGGCCAGTGGAGCCGGTACCCGTGTTGAAGAAGAAGGGCACGACGTCCAAGCGGGAAAAGTCCACGGTCAACATGGGATCGGTCCGAACCACGACCGTCCGGCAGATGGTGGAGATCGGTGTGGTTCCTCATGGCAGTGTATTGGACCAACTGCTGCTCCCCGACCTGGGCCACGTATCACCCGGATCTTTGGGTACCACCAACGGGTGCTGAGGTAGGACCACGGCTACCGGATGGTGCGCACGGATGCTCTCGTCCTTGCGAGGCGTGTGGCAGCAGTCAACCAGGAACGAAGCCTATTCGGAGAAGAACGAGGTGTGCACCTGGAAGAGCCTTAGGGCTGAATGGTCCACACCCGATAAGGATGCCGACGGAGCCACGCACTGCGAAGTACACGAAGGACGAACGAGGTGATCCCCTTCACCGCTCAACGCACGATGCCACGCACCATCCGTTGACCCTGTGCGGTGCGCACGGCGAGCAGGTAGCTGCCAGCCGCGACACCGGTCAGTTCCACATGCACCGAGGTACGCCCTCCACCCGACATGGTCCGTAGCAGACTTCCGCTGGTGCTCCACACCTCCACCTCCGAGACAGTAGCATCGGTGATCACCAAGAGGGCATCCGCACCATCGGGCAGCACGCGCATACCTTGGTCCACGAAGACATCGTCGATCGCGGTGATCGAACCGAGGTGGGTCAAGGTCTCTTGCACGAAACGCGCTCGGTGTTCCGACGTACCGATCAACGCAGGATCGAAGAAGGTGCTGGTCACATCCATACCCTCGTCCAATTTGCGCACCATGCACGGCGAACCAGCCAGCGCATAACCCTCGGGACCCATCTGGTAGATCACCTCCACGTTGCCGGGCGCGGGTGTCACACCATCCACCCACCACAGCGTCGGGAAGACCCAGGTCAACCCGCTGCTGAAGTTCGCGGTCACCCCGGGCCCCGCATCGATCAGCGGGCATCCTTCGCCACCATCATCGCCGTAGCTCTGTAGGTCATAGCTCTCCACGCCCATCACCGTGTAGGGCAGGTCGGCAACGGTGAACGTGGTGGGTACGGTCGGGTAGTATGCATAGAGCATGTCGGTGCCGATGAACCAGATGGGTATACCCGCTTGTGCGAGGTCCTGCAGGTCGGTCGCTGCGTTCCACAATCCCAGTTCCACACCATCGCCGGAACAATACCAGATCACCAGGTCGTAGGTGAGCATCTCGCTATACGAGGGTGTGGCACCGAGCGCAGCAACATCGTGCACCACGGGTTGTACACCGACCGCATCCAATGCCGCCAGCATGGTCGTACTGTTCTCCAGGATGTTGTCGTTGTCGTCCACGAACAGCACCTGCGCCTGAAGTGCGGTGAGTAGAACGAGCGCGGGAACGACAAGCAGGGTGCGTAGCATATGGCCCATGCGATGTGAATTGATGACACGAAGGTATCGTGGTACATCACCGACCGGATGTTGGGCATCCCGGAGGCATCACACGCACAGGGTCACGGCCTGCCAGGAGGCAGTGGAACAGCGTCTAAGCGTATGTCAGTGTTGTTGAAACGCGTTGTACAGCTCCTGGACCTTTTCGCTCAACTCGGGCGGCCAGGGCGGCTTGATACCTGCGGCCAATTGCCACCTGCGTATCCAGGAATATCCGTGGCGTGTGTGTTGTTCGGGCAGTTGATAGGCGGGGTCCTTCAGCGCTTCTTCCAAGGTGACGAAGCGATACCCTCGATCAACGAGCCTGCTGAGCAGTGCTTCCAGGTGATCGGCGTTGAGCGTGTTGGCGTGCAACAACAGCACCTGCGGGATGGCGCGACCCAGAAAGGCCTGGCTCTGCGCTTCATGGAAGCGCATCACGGCATCCATATAGTGCAGGTACTCGCTGGCCAAGGAACGCAGTGCGGAGGTATCGTTGGCCCGCTTCGCATGTTCATAGCAATAGGCCAGCATCCACTCATCGTTGTCGAAGGTGACCGGTGCCACGGTATAGCCCATGTCATTCAGTAGCACATTGAGGGAATCGCGGTAGCCTGGCCGTGGTCCGGTCTGTAGGAAGGGATGCCGGAAGTATCGCAGGGTTCCGCCACTTGCATCGATCAGTGCGCGGAGGTGGCGTTCGCCGTCGCGTACATCCGCTTCATATTCGGCAAGGGGGATGTTGGCCCCGCGGTGGGCGAAGGTATGGTTGCCCAGTTCCAGCCCCGCATCGATCCACTGCTGCAGGATGTCGAGGCGCGTGCTGTCGAGGTGACCTTCCTGCTCCAGCTTGCCCGCATTGACGAAGCCGATGGCGGGCACGTCGCGCTGGCGAAGCGCGTCGATGATGCGTTCGTTCACGGAAGCCCAGGTGCCCTCTGCGCAGTTCGCACACGGCAGGTCGTCGATGGTGATCACTACGCGGAGGTCCTGCGCACCCAGAGATAGCTGCATGAGGACGAGTATGGTGAACAGGCGGGCGCGCATGGGTACAAGATCGCAAATGGGCGCTTGTTCGCTTCAATGGAGCGGACGATATCGCAGTTGGCGGCATCCGTCGAGCATCCCCCCCGTTCGGTCGACCAGGGATCAGGGGCTTGAGGAGAATGGCTACCTTGCATCGTGCAGCGTTTCAAAGCATACGCACTTGGGGTCCACGTCTTGTTGTTGACCTGTACCTCCTCCGGTCTATTGGAGGTCTTTCGAATTCCAGCGTTGTTCAAGCACTACGCCGAGCACCAACAACAGGGCGGGGACCGTCCCGGGATGACCGAATTCCTCCTGCTGCACTACTTCGATAACGGACATGAGGAAAGCGACCCTAAGGGTCATGCAGAGCTTCCTTTTCACGGTGGGGGTGCGCATTCGCCGATCGCGGACGGGTCAGGCCCATTGGCCTTGACCCTTATCCAGTTGGATGGGGCGCCGACACCTTCTGTCCCCCCTGCGGATGAACATATCGGCCAGTGGCCGGGCAGGAGCGTATTCCAGCCCCCGAAGTTGGGTTGACGAACGTTCTGACCGGATGATCATCCGGTAGGACCAAGGGTACCCGCAAGCGCGGGTAGTCCTCTTCGTTCGAATCGGCTCACTACTGTTCCCATGTTCTTGTTCAATACCACCCTGTTCACACGAATTGGCGCCATAGGTGCCTTGCTCTGCTCCAGCATCTCTGCTTGGGGACAATGTACCTGGTATACCATCGCGGTCAATGATGGTACCGGTGCGCCCGATGTCACTTGGACGCTCATCGATGCCATGGGAGTTCCTTGGGCGTCAGGATCCGCACCATGGAATGAAGATGTGTGCCTGCCCGATGGTTGCTATACGTTGATCATGTATGATAGCAATAGCGATGGTTGGGATGACATCGATTGGGTGATCGAGGATTGGACCGGTGATTTCGATTTTGACACCAACCTGGGCGACGGACCGCATGGTTCGGATGTGTTCGTCCTGGGCGAGGACCAGCCTTGTGACCCGGCCGTGATAGGTGCCTCGTGTCCGGCAGGCACGAACACATTACAATTCATTGTCAGCAATGGATCAGCGCCGATCCAGGTTGGTTGGTCACTCACCCTCAATGGCACCGAACTGATCCAAGGAGGTGCCAATTTCAATGACACGCTTTGTTTGGATGAGTTGTGCTATGTGCTACAAATGACCGACGCTGGGGCGAATGGATGGCAGGGGGCCACCTACACCTTGAAGTACTTCGGAGGTGCGACCTTGTATACCGGAACCTGCATGGGAGCAGCAGATTCGGTGGTGTTCGCCATCGGAGGTGTGGACTGTAGTAGCACGACCGGGGGGGGTGGGGGGAATGGTGGAGGTAGCGGCGGCACCTGCTCGGCCACGGGTGACCCCACCGGCGACTGTCCAACAGTGGTGTGTGTGTGCGACCCCTATACGTTTCCCATTACACCGAGCGGGTTCGGTAGCATCAATGAGATACCCGACCCGGGCACCACCAGCAATCCGGCATTTGGTGGCCCGATACAACCTGCACCGTGGGGCGACACCAACTATGGCTGTTTGTATGCCGGCGAGCTCAATAGTAGTTGGCTGAGATTCACGGTGGGCTCCACAGGCACCCTAGGGTTCAGCTTGGGTGCTGGCGGCACCCAGGCGGGATTCTACGACTGGGCCATGTGGCTTTACTCCGGCCCCGGGACTTGTTCATCCATCAATAACGATCTTCAAGCACCGGTGCGTTGCTTATGGAATGCGGTCTCGTGGGGCGGTACTGGTCTGGCAAATAGTATTCCACCGGGTGGCGATCCAGGGAATTATGGACCCGAGCTACCGGTCATTGCCGGTCAGCAATACATCATCTGTCTGAGCAACTACAGTTATGTCACGACGACCGTACCGTTGGATTTCTTCGGCACCGCCGAGGTCCAGTGCGGCACGGTGCTCCCTATGGAGCTACTTGGTTTCAGCGCTGCCGCTGAGGGCCAGGATGTGCGCGTGCAATGGACTACAGCGACCGAGCGCGACAATGACCACTTCGAAGTGGAGCGATCGACCGACATGGTGCAGTGGGACCGTGCAGGTATGCTGTATGGATCAGGTTCCAGCGGATCCGTCCACCATTATGAGCTCATCGACATCCACCCCGGTGGAACAGTTCTCTATTATCGGCTGAAGCAGGTGGATACGAATGGTTCATTCGACTACTCGGATGTACGCACGGTGGAGCTTGATAAGGCGGGAACCAGGGAGCTTTGGCCACAACCCAGTACAGGCACCTTCATGGTCGCGTCGGCCACATTGGAAGGCCTGACCCTCGTGGACGCATTGGGACAGGTGGTACGTACCACCATTTCCCCTGGCTCGATCACAGGGACAGTGGAGATCCGTATGGACACCCCGACCCCTGGATGGTACATCCTTCTATTCCCGGACGAGCACGCTGCAGCCCGGGTGATCATCACTTCCAACAATGAATAACACAAAAAGCCAACTATTGGCTGAAAGGGGACCGGTCGCCGGGACCGACTTCTTGCGATCCATGATCTTGATCCTCGGTCATGGTGCAAGGCATCGGGTCGCTTTGAAGTACCCGGACGGAACCAGGTCGATTCCATATTTCCTTCAACGTGGCGAAAGAAGTGGAGCCTGCACCGAACGGTTTGGAACCAGAAGCCTGGGCCCCGTTGTACAAACCTGGCCGCGATCATCATGGAACACCGCGCACATATCCTTGGACGAGATCGGTCCACTTGGCTCTGGCCATGACCACTCCATCGGCACTTCACGCAACTTCATCCCATTCTACCAACAAGCATTCCTCCTATGAAAGGTCCTTTCGCATCCATACTGGAACTCTTGAAGCGGCTAGCGAACCCATTCGTAGGTACTCGAGCCGCAGGTACCTACATGATCCTGTTCGCAACCGCTATTGCTGTAGGCACCTTCATTGAGAACGACTATGGTACCAGCTCAGCACAACACGTCGTGTACAAGGCGAATTGGTTCTCCTTGCTCTTGATACTTTTCTGCATCACCATCGTGGTGAACGTGGTGCGATTCAAAATGATCAGGCAACGCAAATGGGCGTTGTTGCTCTTCCACCTATCCATGATCCTGATCCTCATCGGCGCCGCTGTAACACGGTATACGGGCTACGAGGGTATCATGCATATCCGTGAAGGCGGATCCTCCAACTCCATCCTATCCGCCGAGACCTTCCTGCAGTTCGAGGTACAAAAGAGCGAGCGCACCTATCGCTTCGACGAACCAGTGCTCTTCTCCACGCTAGGGGACAATGACTGGACAAGCTCCTACATGATCGGGAACGATCTGATCGAGGTGGTAGTGAAGGAATTCATCCCGAACCCGAAGGAATTGATCGAGGAGAGTCCGGTAGGCAAACCCATCATCAAGGTTGTATTCGCCGGTACGGGCGGGCGTGAGGAGTACTTTGTCGGTGCCGGTGAAACACGTCGCATCCGCAATGTGCTTTTCAACTTCCAAGACCAGCCACAAGCAGGTGCGGTGAACATCGCCTATCGTGATCGATCGCTCCTCATCAAATATGACCGGCCAATGGTGCAGACGGTGATGGCCACTCAGACCACGGACACCTTGATGCCGCAAGAGGAGTATCACACCTTGATGTTGCGTTCCATGTACAATGACGGCACCAACGGCTTCGTCTTCGGTGACTTCAATGCCCAAGGTGTTGTACGCCTCGTATCCGATGGACCCAAGGTGAAGAACGAGAGCCTGACCGCACTGCGTATGGATGTGAGCGTGAACGGCACGGTGAAGGAACTACTTGTGTATGGCCAAAAAGGTGCACAAGGGAGGCCAGCCATCAGCACCGGCGAAAAGATGAATGTTGCCGTAGCCTACGGTTCCAAGGAAGTGCCACTCCCCTTCTCCCTGAAGCTCTACGATTTCATCATGGAGCGGTATCCTGGAACGGACAGTCCCACATCCTACGCCAGCGAAGTGCAACTCGTCGATGAGCGCGAGAACATCGCCGAAGACCACCGCATCTTCATGAACAACGTGCTTGATCATGACGGCTACCGGTTCTTCCAATCATCGTACGACCAGGACGAACTGGGCACTTACCTCAGCGTGAACCACGACTTCTGGGGCACCTGGGTCACCTACATCGGTTACATCCTGCTCACACTAGGTCTGCTGTTTTCGATGTTCAGCAAGAAAAGCCGGTTCCAGAAGCTCGCGGAGAGCCTCAAGGAAATGCGTCGAACGAATGCAACTGCGGCTGTGCTCCTCGCATTCCTGTGCGCTCCCGGAACGCTCTCCGCGCAAAAGGTCATCGATCTGGCCAACAGCGCTCACGTGGTGGACGAAGCGCATGCGGAACTGTTCAGTCGGTTGGTCGTTCAGGACCACAATGGCCGGATGAAACCCATGCACACGCTGTCGCGCGATGTGATGCGCAAAGTGTACCGCAAGGAGAGCATCAACGGCCTCAATGCGGACCAAGTACTTCTGGGCATGTTCGTGAACAGTGCGGAGTGGGTGGATGTGCCGATGGTAAAGCTCGGGGAACACCCGGAAACACATCGCCTGATCGGTGTGGAAGGTGCATATGCAGCGTATTCCGATTTCTTCGATGCGACCGGTGCATACATCCTGCGTGAAGAGATGCGACGGGTGAACGCTTTGAAGCCGATCGACCGAGGGGTCTTCGAGAAGGATCTGTTGAAAGTGGACGAGCGTGTGAACATCATCCACATGATGCTAGGTGGTGGCCTGCTGAAGATCATCCCGGTACCCGGTGATCCCAACAACACATGGGCCAGTGTGAACGCGGAGGGTGATGGGCACATGCATGCCAATGACCCCGTGGCCGAGCGCTTCTTCGCCGCATATGTACCAGCCATGCGGGAAGCACTCAACACGCACAACTACAGCCTGCCGAACACGCTCTTGAACGAACTGAGCGCCTATCAAAAGGAAGCGGGCGCTGCTGTGATGCCCTCCGGAACGAAAGTGGACGCCGAGATCTTCCTGAACGAGCTGAGCGTATTCGATCGTCTGGCATTGTTCTACACGTTGCTCGGCCTCACCTTCCTTTCGCTCTTGTTCCTCTCCGTTTTCAAGCCAGCAATGGATCTGCGCAAGGTCCAAAAGGTCATGCTTGCGCTGCTGCTTGGAGGGTTCGTGCTACACACCATCGGGCTTGGGTTGCGGTGGTACGTATCCGGCCGCGCACCATGGAGCAACGGGTACGAATCCATGATCTACATCGCATGGACAACGGTGTTGGCGGGTATCCTGTTCAGCCGTAGGTCGCTCGGTGGATCGGCCGCCACCATGATCCTATCCGCCACGGTATTGCTGGTGGCCATGCTGAGCTACCTCGATCCGGAGATCACACCACTGGTGCCCGTACTTCGCTCCTACTGGTTGACCATCCACGTTTCCTTGGAAGCGGGCAGCTATGGCTTCTTGATGCTGGGTGCGGTGATCGGCCTGATCAACCTGATCCTGATGATCTTCTTGTCCAAGGATAACGAGCGCCGAATCCACCGCATGGTCAAGGAATTGTCGTACCTCAGTGAGATGACGCTCATCGGCGGCCTTACGATGATCACGATCGGCACTTACCTGGGTGGTGTGTGGGCCAACGAATCGTGGGGCCGCTATTGGGGTTGGGATGCCAAGGAGACATGGGCGTTGGTCACCATCCTTGTCTATGCGTTCATTCTACACATGCGCATCATCCCCAAAATGCAAGGGCTATACATGTACAACGTCACTTCGCTATTCGGATTGGCGTCAGTGATCATGACCTACTATGGGGTGAATTACTACTTGAGCGGATTGCACTCCTATGCAGCCGGTGACCCCGTACCCGTGCCTGACTGGGTTTATATGGGGGTGGCCTCGCTCGTGCTCATCAGCGCACTGGCTTGGTTTCGTAAACGTAGATTCAAACTGTTCGCGTGAAACAGGTGCGATAGCCAGGGAAATGGACGAACGGGCCTTGTCCGGCTTGACGCAATGTATGCTACTTGATCTCGGCCTGGGGTCACGCACCCTGGAACAAGCGATCGTTGACAATCGGTCTCGAAATGGGCTCAATCGTCGTCGTCGTTACGCTTCCGAACACCTCCGGAACGGCCGCCTTCCGTGCTGTTCCGTATGTCATCCTCGTCCCCGCTCCGATGGCAGCGGACACAATCGGTGAAGTTCGATATTCCCTCCTCCCGGTGCTCCTGTTGGATGTTCGCCACGCTGTGTTCATGGCAGCCGTAGCACGAATAGGCGTTGTAGTTGTTGGAAAGGTGGCACGTGATGCATTTCGCATTGTGATCGCCATCCAATCGGAAATATCCCGAGTGATCGAAGGTGGAAGGCACCCATGTGTTCGTACCGTGGCAGCTTGAACAGTTCTCCCGGGTGCCCTTGTGGAAGACATCCGTTGGCGGCGCGTGACAGCCCGCACAAGCGTTCTTCTCGGCCGTGGTCAAAAGTCCATGATCGAAGGAGGCGGGTTTCCATGCGGTGGTGGAATGACACTTGGCACAATCGTCCGGAGCGCGATCGTGCACGGCATCGGCCGGTCGTTCATGGCATCCTGCACAATCAGCTTTCGTCGCAGCGGGCAGGACGGCGTGATCGAAGCCCTGAGCACGTTCCCAGCTCCTGGTATCGTGGCATGCCACGCAGTTGTCCGGCAATCGTTCATGAAGCTTGTCGCTGGGGTCCTCATGGCATCGGATGCAATCCGTCATGATGCTCACTGACATCAGTTCATGATCGAATTCGCCCTTGGTCAGGTCAGCGTTCCTACCCTGATGCTCACTGTGGCATTCCACGCAGGCCATCGCACCGAGCTCGACGTGGAACAACAGCGGTGGCTGATCCAACAAGGTGTCCTTGCCGATGTCCGCGACCACGTGACAGGCAATGCACTTGGCATCGGGCAGGCCGCCGAAGGGTTGATGGCAGGAGAAACAATCATTACCGGTCCTTTGGTGCGCCTCCACCAATTCCCCGGGTTCCAACATGCTGTGCGGGAAGAGTGCAACAAGCCCGATGAACAGGACGACCGACCCAAGGATGATGGCCGTTCTCATTTGCCGAACATGAGTACGGTGATCACATGCAGAATAGTGAGGATCCCCAGCGTCAGCGCGATCGGCAGGTGTACCACGCGCCACTGTCGCATGGCATTCACCGTCACCGAGTCGAAGAATAGCTCCTTTTCCACTTCAGGACCGGAAGCTCCTGCCGCGATCAAGGCCCCATGCCGATCCGCTAGGGAAACGCTCGCATTTCTCAGTAGGTACTTTCCAACAAGACCGCTCGCCACAGTGATCAGCAGCATGTAAGTGGCCAACCACGGGAGGCGGGCGTTGAAGTGTATCCCGGCGTGCACCAGGACCATCACAGAACCGGCCCAAGCGAGATACTCGTGCGCAATCAGGTACTTCTTGGGTGAGCCCGTGGGGATGATCTTCCGTTTGCGCAATGAATACACGAACGATAGCAGGATGAACGCCGTTCCCACCGGCCCTAGATAGCGGCCCACGTGATCCAGCCCGATAGCGTGCAGCCCACGGTCCAAGAGGATCGCCGCCGCGATCATCACCGCGTACATCGCAGCGAACGGCAGTACATGCTTGATGAGCAGCGGCGATGCCATGGGTGTGCTTTTCAGCGTTCCGCTCAAGGTAGGCGCTCACTCCTGGCAGCTCGTGACATTCGTCAGTATCCGCGGTTTAGTTCGGTTCCCGCGCAGGAAGGCAGGATCCTGCCCACCTTGCGGGCATGTCCGCATCATCGCCACGCAAGCACCTGGAGAGCCTACGCACCGAAGTTGACGCAGCGTTCCTGTACGAACAAGTCGCCGCGCACGAGGAGGACGAGCAGGTGGCCAAGCTCTTCCGGGAAATGGCCGGCATTGAACGTGGTCATGCGGAGACGGCTTTTGTGCAATTGAAGACCGCTGGCACACTGAAGGAGATGCCCGCCCCGTCATGGCGGGCGCGCATGCTGGACCGCATCGGCAAGCATATGGGCTACGCGCACGTGATCGCGCAGCTCATGGATGTGGAGAAGGGCCTCGCATCAGCGAACGTATCGTTGAAGCGGAAGAGCGGTACGCCCCTCAACGGTGCGGAGGGCAACCATGTCCTCATCCTGCAGTCGCTGATGGCGAACAAGCGTGGCTTGGGCGGCGAGCAGCTGGGGCGCATCGAAGGGAAGCACAAGACCGTTGGTGGTAACGCGCTGCGCGCGGCGGTGCTGGGTGCCAACGACGGGTTGGTGAGCAATATGAGTTTGGTGATGGGTGTCGCCGGTGCGACCGACGGTGATCAGGGCGTGTTGCTGGCAGGTCTCGCTGGCTTGCTCGCTGGTGCGCTGAGCATGGCGCTCGGTGAGTGGATCAGCGTGAAGAGCTCTCAGGAACTCTACGAGCGCCAGATGGCGCTGGAAATGACCGAACTGGAAATGAACCCCGAAGGTGAGCGCAAGGAACTTGTGCTGATATTCATGGCGAAGGGCATATCGGAGACCGAATCCGAACGGCTCGCCAGTGAGGCGCTCGCGGACACGGGCAAGGCGCACGCGCTCCTGGTCAAGGAGGAATTGGGCATCAACGCAGAGGAGCTGAAGGGCTCAGCTTGGGAAGCAGCCATCACGTCTTTCTTCTTGTTCGCCTTGGGGGCCATCCTTCCGGTCATTCCCTTCTTTCTGACCGGTGGCATGAATGCGATCCTCATCAGTGTAGGACTCAGCGCTGCGGGGCTTTTCATCATCGGTGCGGCGATCACGTTATTCACCGGCCGCAGCGTCTGGTTCTCAGGATCCCGTCAGGTGCTCTTCGGGTTGGCGGCGGCAGCCGTCACCTTCGGCATCGGTAAGTTGATCGGCGTGAACGTGGTGGGATAAATGGCGGTCCAAACTCGTCGTTCGATACACCAGGAGGGAACTCCATCGGCTTCACTTCACCATCCGTCCACCCTCGATGAGGATATCATACTTGTAGCCTGATCCAAAGTCCTTGTTCAGAACCACCGTTCCGATGAGGGTCACCTGCTGACCTTCCGCCACCGGGGCATCCGTGGTGATCACCACTTCGGGATCGCCTTTGCTCTTGTCCTTCACGTGGATCCAATTGCGGCCCATGATATTGGGGTTCGCCTTGGTACATACTCCACTTACCTGGATGGTCTTTCCACTGAACTTCTTGGGGTCGGCCAATAGGTCCGAGATCTTGGTGGATCCGGGAACATCAACAGCGGGCAATGGGGTTGTAGCGGAAGGCATCGGTGAAGCACTTGGCGCAACGCTCTCCCCACCCATGGTGCTGCCATGGTCCGAAGGCACCAGTTGGGAAATGAGGTACAACTCGTCAAAGGTGCGCTTGTACTCCTTGCTTTCGAAGTCCGTCTTCAGTAGCCCCCCTCTATAGAAGTAGTTGCGGCCGATCGTCACTTCCTGCAAGAGCGTTGCGAGCCAGTATTCCTTCTCTCCCTCCTTTACCCGCACGTAGACATACTTGGTCGTTGGCAATGTCTCCAGTGCAACTACGCTATGGAGGTCCTTTTCAGCAGCAGGGTCCACTGGATTGGTTGCACCCTGACCAGCACCGGTGCTGAATATCCCGGTACCCCTCTGCCCCGACATTTCACCCTCCTCCTCAGGAATGGTCTTGGGCCCACCACTGCAAGCATTCAACAGGATGGCGACAGCGATCAAAGCGATTGGGTTGCGTAGGATGTTCATCGTTGTTTCTTGCTATCGAATCGTTTCACCAAGGTCATGTTCAACCGGTAGTTCTGTTCGTCCAATAGGGTTGCCAATTCACCGAGGACCATGAAGGAGAAACTGCGTGCAAAGTTCACCGAAATGTCTGCCCCGTAATACCGCTGGGAAGTACGCGCTGAAACTGGTGATCCATCGGAACGGTTCGCGTACAAATAGTCCACCAAGCGATAGTACACGCTCATGGTAACATGTTTGGGTACCAAAGTGCGCGAATGCCTGAATGACAGCACATCGCTCCGCACATAGCTGGAGGTGTTCCGGTTAGCCTGCACCGCCCAGCGCCCAACGCGCTCGGGATCCATGTTGAAATTGACATAGCCACCGATGTTGTCGGATGCATTGCCACCATCCGCTTGGAAGCGTTTGCTATAGGCCATTCCTAGCCCGATCTTCTTCGTTGGCCGAACGTTCAACCTTACCCGCGCACCCTGTCTGGCGTCATCATCGTCCAGAAGCACTTCCACATCATTGCGGAAGGTCTCGTAGAAGACCACCCTACGGCGACTATCGTACGATGCGAACACATCCACCTTCCTGCTGATCCGATACCGGGACGAGAGGAAGAAGTTCGTCAACCGCACGCCACTACCAACAGTACCATATAGGTCCAGCTCGCCGGAGGAGAAGATGTTGAGGTTCCCCTTGTACGTGCTCGAATGCTGGAGATAGGCGTATCGGCGGTCCACCATTCCATTGTTCGTCTGCTGAAGTAAGCCAACTGTTGAGCGGGAGTTCACATTCGATGTCGTCAGCTGAGTGCCCACATATCCGCCATATTCCAAGAGGTCGAGGTTCAGACCATAGGTGTGGATATCCGGTCGGAACCCGACGATCGCCCCAGCAAAGAAGATCCCGTTACGCCGCTCCACCTGCAGTCCATCGATCGCACCGATGGAAGATGCACTGTTGTTGATCTTCCGCCCCAGCGTGATGGTCGTATTCGAATCAGGTGCATAGGTTACTTCGAGGTTGTACACATTGAAGAACTCCGTTCGTTGCGGATGGTTCTCCATACTCGCAGGGTACAGCCGACGGTAGTTCAGGTAGGTCTCAGCGGAGAACTTCGAATTCGCGATGTTGTTCGCGTTCATGGAGAACCGGTACATCACTCGGTGGTCACTTTCCCGTTCCGATGGAATGGTGCTATAGGTCGCTGCGGAAAGTCTCCCCCGTATCCGCTCACCCCTTGCGCCCAGTGTATCCTCTTCGACCGTCCTGGTCCTTGCGGCTCCACTTCGGCGTGTACCTTCCTTGGGTTCGATGGCATGGAGGCCCCGGGTCTGCACGCGGTCCCCTTTCTCGAACTTGCATCCGCTCACGATGGTGCAAACACAGGAGGTGGAGGACATGCTAGTCACGACAAGGCATGGCGACACGGTACCGCCCTTGACCAGTTCCAACGTATCCTTCACAGCGATCCCTTCGGTACGATCGAACCGCACATAGATGTGCTGCGCGGTGATGAATGTCACCTCACCGGGTACTGCTTCCTGGGCAACTGTTCGAGTGGACAGCAACAGCAATGCGAGTATAACGTACCAGTGCTTCAGCATGTGGTCAGTTACCGTTGGGGTGGCAGTTGAAACAAGCGTTACTGTTATAGGAATATCCGGAGACCTCGTTATGATCGTCGTTCACCGAGTTCTGGTCGTCGTGTTCGTGGCAATCGATGCAGGTGAACACGCTGTAGTCCGAAGCGTTGTTGTGGCAATCGGTACACGCGTTCCATTCCCCGTTGTGGTTGCCGCTGTAGATGGGGAAGAACTGGCTATCATGATCGAACGTTGCGTTGCCCCATGCCGTCTCATCATGGCATTGGGCGCAATCCGTGCCGAAACCGGAAGATGCATGGTTCGGGTCGCTGGTGCCATCATAATCGTTCATATGGCAGGCACTGCATGCCGTCGGGGTTCCTGCGTATCCGTTCGCATGGCAATCGATGCATGCCGTGGTGATATGGCTACCGTGGAGCGGGAAGTCCGTGTCGTTGTGATCGAACGTCGCGTTGCCCCATGCGGTCTCATCATGGCACATGGCACAGTCCGTGCTGAATCCCGATGTCGCGTGGTTGGGATCGGTCGTGCTGTTGTACTCCGTCATGTGGCATGCGCTGCATGCCGTCGGGGTTCCCGCGTATCCGTTCGCATGGCACTCTATGCATGCCGTGGTGATATGGCTACCGTGGAGCGGGAAGTCCGTGTCGTTGTGATCGAACGTCGCGTTGCCCCATGCCGTCTCATCATGGCACATAGCGCAATCCGTGCTGAATCCCGAGGTCGCATGGTTGGGATCGGTCGTGCTGTTGTACTCCGTCATGTGGCATGCGCTGCATGCCGTCGGGGTTCCCGCGTATCCGTTCGCATGACACTCGATGCATGCCGTGGTGATGTGGCTACCATGCAGCGGGAAATCCGTGATGTTATGGTCGAATGAGGCGGTCCATCCTGGACCTGTCGTGTGACAGGCGGCACAGTCCGTTCCGAAGCCGGCAGAACCATGGTTCGGATCGGTGGTGCTGTTGTACTCCGGCATGTGGCAACTGGCACACTCAGGGGATGCGTCAGCGAAGTTGCCCGTGGTATGGCATCGTGCGCAGTCCTGGATCTCGTGACCACCCGTAAGCGGGAAGAAGTCGTGGCTTGTGAATTGTGTGCCCCAATCCGTGCCCATCGGATCATGGCATTCGATACAATCTGTGGAGAAACCGGAACTCATGTGGTTCGGGGATGTCGTGGCGTTGTATTCGTCCATGTGGCAGTTGATACAATCGTTCCCCACACGTGCGAAGGCCAGCGTATTGTCGGACGTGTGACAATCCACACAGCTCGCGTTGCCATGTGCTCCGATGAGCGCGAAACCATTCTGCTCGTGCAATTCGGGGATATCATCCACCAACCAGGTCCGCGGTGTGTGACAACGGGCGCAGTCATTGCCAACGGTCATGGCATGAACATCCGAATGGCAGGAAATGCAATCCGTCGGTATCGGTGCATCGAACACCATGGAAGTGTGACATGATCGGCAATCCACCTGTGCATGCATGCCGTCCAGCGGTAGGTCGGTGGTATCATGATCGAAACCGATCGGGTCGCGCATGGTCGCCCAGCTGTCAGGGACATGGCAGGCTGCACAATCCACCTTGAACGAATCGCCATGTGGTGATTGGCCTTGAACAACCTGGGCCATGACCAACCACAACATGCACAACCAGTAGCGGCCAATGATATCAAGAACACCATAGCACGGAACCGGTCGGTCGGTCGTGCCACTATGGATCATTGTGCGAGCGGACCGCATCATGCTAACCTTCTACGACACATGAACGTGTTCGTATCAAGGGCCTCCTCCATAAACGACAAAGCATGTCCCAGCGAGGACCGATACCGGTACCTCGAAGACGAATGAACATGGACGTCAATTCCCATTGGGATGACAATTGAAACAGGCTGCACTGTTGTAGGAATACCCCGATTCTCCTTGGTGATCGTTGTCCACCGAGTTCTGGTTGTCATGCTCGTGGCAATCGATACAACTGAAGGTGCTGAAATCACCTGGGCTCGTGTGACAATCCACGCAGGTGTTCCATTCCCCATTGTGATTTCCGCTGTAGATCGGGAAATACTGGGAGTCGTGGTTGAAGGTTGATGGATCCCAAGCCGCGGTGCTGTGGCACATTGTACAGTCCATTGGATAGCCTTCCCCGGCATGGTTCGGGTTCGTAGCGCTGTTGTAGTCAGTTAGGTGACAGGATCCGCAATCAGTTGGTGTACCTGCGTATCCATTCGCATGACATTGGTTGCAGCTCGCATTCACGTGCTGGCCGGTCAACGGAAAGCCGGTGTCATCATGGTCAAAGGTGGCAGGGGTCCACGCCGAAGAACTGTGACATTGCGCACAATCGGTGGGGAATCCGGACTGGGCATGGTTCGGTGCCGTGGTTGCATTGTAGTCCGCCATGTGACATGCATCGCAGTTCGTGGGTGTGCCCACAAAACCGTTGGCGTGGCACTGCATACAATCCACCGTGGTATGCTGGCCCGTCAACGGGAACGCCGTGGTGTTGTGGTCGAAAGTAGCTGTGTTCCAGTTACCCTCGTCGTGGCACAGGGCGCAGTCCGTGGGGAAGCCAGCCGTTACGTGGTTCGGATCCGTGGTGGCGTTGTAGTCCGGCAGGTGGCAGCCCTCGCAGGTGTTGGGCGTGTTGGTGTAGCCAGCTGCGTGGCATTGGTTGCAGTTCACGTTCGCATGCGAGCCGTTCAGCGCGAAGCCCGTTGCATTCATATGGTCGTAGGACGAGGGTGTCCATCCATCGGCCGTATGGCACTGCGTGCAGTCCATGCTGAACTGTGCTTGCGTGTGATTGGGCTCCACCGTGCCGGTGTAGTCCGCCATGTGACATGCATCGCAGTTCGTGGGTGTGCCCACAAAACCGTTGGCGTGGCACTGCATACAATCCACCGTGGTATGCTGGCCCGTCAACGGGAACGCCGTGGTGTTGTGGTCGAAAGTGGCTGTGTTCCAGTTACCCTCGTCGTGGCACAGGGCGCAGTCCGTGGGGAAGCCAGCCGTTACGTGGTTCGGATCCGTGGTGGCGTTGTAGTCCGGCAGGTGGCAGCCCTCGCAGGTGTTGGGCGTGTTGGTGTAGCCAGATGCGTGGCATTGGTTGCAGTTCACGTTCGCATGCGAGCCGTTCAGCGCGAAGCCCGTTGCATTCATATGGTCGTAGGACGAGGGTGTCCATCCATCGGCCGTATGGCACTGCGTGCAGTCCGTGCTGAACTGTGCTTGCGTGTGGTTGGGCTCCACCGTGCCGGTGTAGTCCGCCATGTGACATGCATCGCAGTTCGTGGGTGTGCCCACAAAACCGTTGGCATGGCACTCGATGCAATCCACCGTAGTATGCTGACCCGTCAGCGGGAAGCTCGTGGTGTTGTGGTCGAAGGTCGCGTTGCTCCAGTTGCCCTCATCGTGGCACAGCGCGCAGTCCGTCGGGAAGCCCGCCGTCACGTGGTTCGGATCGGTCGTGGCGTTGTAGTCCGTCAGGTGGCACGCCTCGCACGTGTTGGGCGTGTTGGCGTAGCCCGCAGCGTGGCACTGGTTGCAGTTCACGTTGGCGTGGCTGCCGTTGAGCGCGAAGCCCGTTGCATTCATGTGGTCGAAGGCGGGGTGTCCACCCATCAGCGGTATGGCACTGCGTGCAGTCCGTGCTGAAGTTCGCCTGCGTGTGGTTGGGCTCCACCGTGCCGGTGTAGTCCGCCATGTGGCACGCGTCGCAGTTCGTGGGGTGTTGGCGAAGCCTTGGCGTGGCACTGCATACAGTCCACCGTGTACGTGCATCCCCGTCAACGGGAAGCTCGTGGTGTTGTGATCGAACGTCGCGTTGCTCCAGGAGCCTTCATCGTGGCACATCGCGCAGTCCGTGGGGAAGCCCGCCGTCACGTGGTTCGGACCCGTGGTGGCGTTGTAGTCCGGCAGGTGGCAGCCCTCGCAGGTGTTCGGTGTGTTGACATATCCGGACGAGTGGCATTGATTGCAGTTCACGTTGGCATGAGAGCCGTTCAATGCAAAGCCCGTTGCATTCATGTGGTCATAGGACGAGGGTGTCCAACCATCGGTCGTGTGGCACTGCGTACAATCCGTAGCGAAGTCCGCTTGGGTGTGGTTCGGCTCCACCGTGCCGGTGTAGTCCGCCATGTGACATGCATCGCAGTTCGTGGGTGTGTTGGTGTAGCCCGCAGCGTGGCATTCGATGCAGTTCACGTTCACGTGCATCCCTGTGAGCGGGAAGTCGGTCAGGTTGTGATCGAACGTAGCATTGTCCCATGACCCTTCGTTGTGGCACTGCGCGCAATCCGTGGGGAGGCCGGCCGTCACGTGATTCGGGTCAACACTGGAATTGTAGTCCGGCATATGACATCCTTCACAGGTGTTCGGCGTGTTGGAATAGTTCCCGTTGTGGCATTGATCACAGCTGACGGGTATGTGCGAACCGACCAATGGCCAAACCGTGTGGTCATAGGTTGCCGGACTCCAACCAGGGGCAGTGGTGTGGCAGGTGGCACAATCCGTGGAGAAACCCGCTGCTTGGTGGTTCGGGTTGGTGGTGCTGTTGAAATCCTGCTGGTGACAGGTCAGGCATTCCGGTGATGCATCGGAGAAGTTCCCAGTGGTATGGCACTGCGCACAATCTTGGATGGCATGCCCCATCGTCAATGGGAAGAAGTCATGCACCACATTGGTCGTGTGCCATCCAGCACCCATTGGATCATGGCATTCGATGCAGTCCGTTGAGAATCCAGCGGCAGCATGGTCTGGCGATATCGTAGTGGCATAGTCGTTCTGGTGACAGCTGAAACAGTCATTCCCCACCCGATCGAACTGCAAGGGGTTCCCTGCAGTGTGGCAGTCCGTACAGGTCAGGTTACCATGAGCCCCTACCAGTGCGAATCCGTTCTGCTCATGCAGATCCTGTACGTTGTGCACGATCCAATCCACGGATGTGTGACAGCGAGCGCAATCATTGCCAACGCTTGCGGCATGAACGTCAGTATGGCAGGCCGCACAGTCCATGGGTGTTGCATCGAAGACCAGAGTAGCATGGCACGACTTGCAATCCACCTGCGTATGGGTTCCTTCCAGCGGAAAATCCGTTGAATCATGTTTGAAGACGACAGAAGCAGCAGTCGCATCCACCAATGCTTGCTTTCCGCGTGACTTACCCTTGTGCTGCAGGGAACCGGCTCTAGCTTCCGTCCAGATCAGTGTGGAGTTCGTCCAACCCGCCGGAGTGTGGCACTTGGAACAGTCCATGGTCAAGTTCTCGCCATGGGGAGATTGTGCTGTGACCCGCAAAGCGGTCAGCAGAACAAGCGCGACTATTTGTGACAGTCTGCGCATTCGAAGCGTTCGATCTTGAAGGTTGGCACCTTTCCATCCGCAGCCACAACGTGGCATTCGCGGCAATCCACGGTCACGTGTTCTCCCACCAACGGGAATTTGGTGAGATCATGATCAAAGAGCTTGGGGAACCAGTTTTCCGCGACATGGCATCGCTTGCAATCGGTCACACCGTTCACAACGAAGTCCTCACCGTGCACATTGTCGTGGCAGTCTACGCAGGTTGATCCAAGGTTCCGGAAGGTCCAGTTCTTCCCGTCCTTCATGTGACATTCGAAGCAGGGTGTGGCCTGGTGTGCACCCTCCAGCGGGAAGGGGGTCTCCTTGTGCTGCTCGAGGCTGAACATACTGACCTCGAACCCGTCGGTGAGGAAATGGCATTCCACGCAATCCGGGTTCACCCCGTTCTTGGTGAATTCGCCTTTGTGGAAATCCTCATGGCAACGGCTGCACGCGTCGAACACGATGGGTTCGGTGTAGGGTCCCTTGTGGCACTTCTTGCACTCCACATCGGTGTGTTTGCCTTGCAGTGGATAATCCGTGAGGTTGTGGTCGAAATTGTCCATGGAGAGCAAGGCCTTGAACCCCTTCTCCTGGTGGCATTTGGCGCAGTCTGTGCCGAACTTCCCTTCATGCGGATCCTTGTGGCACGTGGCACAATTGTTCATCGCCACACCGGCTCGGTCCTGGAATACCAGTAGCGGATCGCTCGTTCGCTTGTGGCATTCGAAACAGTCCGTGGTCTTGTGTTTTCCATTCAACTTGAACGGAGTGGTGCTGTGATCGAACCGGTCCTTACCTGCGAACACATTGAAGGACTCCTCAGTATGGCATTGCGCACAGGCATTCGTGAAGTGCGACTTGTGTGGATCGTCGTGGCACGATTTGCAATCGGCATGCGGCACCTCATTGAAGGCTTGGAATTGTTTGCCGTTCCGTGTGGTCACAGCATGGCACTCTTTGCAATCCACCGGTATGTGCTTCCCCTTCAGCTTGAAATCGGTCTTGTCGTGATCGAAGGCACTGGCTGGTTTGAACGCCTCCATCCCGTGACAATCCAAGCACTTGTTGGACATGGTGCCTTGGTGGTGATCATCATGGCAGGGAACGCAAGCCTGCTCCAGTCCCATGAAGGTCTTGGTACGCAACTTCAACTTCCTGTCCGCGATATTATCCGGCTTGTGGCATTCGCGGCAATCCACAGGCTTGTGCGCTCCCTTCAGTGGATACCCCGTGAGACCATGGTCGAACGTCTTCTCATCGAACCGCACCATCTCGAACTTGCGGCCATGGTGTTCGCTATGGCAGGTGAAGCAGTCTTTTGCTTTAACGTCCTTGCTGGCATGGTATCCTTTCTTCTTCGTGATCAACGCTTGGATGTCCTTGTGGCATTCCAAGCACTTGGCGTTGGTCACCTTGTTGCCCAGATCATGGCACTGGGTGCAATTGCTCATGCCCTCCAGCTTGGCATGGGCCGTGGTCAGGTCGCCAGGGGACAATTGGGCGCGCGCGCCCAACGCCAGGGTAGCCAGCACGAAAAGGAGATATGCCCTCAGCGTGTTCACGTGTGTTTCTTCACGATGTGGCCGAAGCGTTTTGTGATCTCGATGCCTGCTTTTTGCAGGAATCCCGTTGGCAGTTCACCACCAGCGAAAATGTAGACCAGGTCGTTCGCCAGCTGCTGAGTGTCCTCTCCCACTTTACACAGCACGGACTCGGGTGCGATGGAGACCAGGTTGGCCTTGTAAACGACCTTCATCTTCCCAGCATCGATCGCTGCGGTCACGGCTTCACGATTCTTGGGTTTGATACCAGCGAAATTCTCGTTGCGATTGACGAGGAGTACTTCATTGTCGTTCATCAACAACATGGCCGATTCCACACCGGCATCACCACCTCCCACAACCACCACCTTCTTGCCGGAGATGTTCTCGGGCTCCAATAACCGGTAGGCAACTTTGGTCGACTCTTCACCAGGGATGCCCAATTTCCGTGGTGTTCCGCGGCGTCCAATGGCCAGTAGCACATTGTTGCAGATGTAGTCCTTGCCCACGTTGGTGGACAGCCTGAACGTGCCATCCTTCTGTGGCACGATGGCATCCACCTTGGTATGCTCGGTGATCTCGATCTGGTGTTCGCTGATCACCTTCCGCCACAGCTGGAGCAGTTCATCCTTGGAGGTGTCGTACAACTTGACCTTGCCATACAACGGCAGGTCCATCGGCGAGGTCATCACAAGCTTCGATCGCGGGAAGGTGTAAACGGTCCCGCCCAGGGAATCCTGTTCCAATGTGGCGCTGGTGAGGCCTTGCTTCTTCGCTTCCAACGTGGCCGAGATACCCGCTGGCCCAGCGCCGATGATCACCACATCGAGCACTCCTTCGGCCTTGGCCTTCTTGGTACTGGCGATGTTCTGCATGGCCTGCTTACCCTGTTCCACACCGTTCCTGATCAGGCCCATGCCACCGAGTTCACCGGCGATATAGATCCCCTTGATGTTGGTCTCGAAGGTCTGGTCCACATGTGGCAGATCGATACCACGTGTCTCTGTACCGATACGCAAGGAAATGGCCTGCACGGGACAGGCATGGAAGCAGGCGCCATGGCCTACACAATTGCTGGCGAGGATGACCGTGGCCTTGCCATCCACGATGCCGAGGATGTCCTTCTCGGGACAATCGGCCACACACGCAGCGCTCCCGATGCAGGTGTTGAGGTCGATGTACGGGTGCAGCGACACCGGTTCGAACATGCCTTCCTCTTTGGCCTTCGCCACTTTCTTCTCCACGATAGCCGACTTCCTGCTCAGGCTGCGCATGTAGAAGAAGATGGTGAGCCCGCAGAGCAGGATCACCGATCCATAGATCGCTATTTGTTCGATCAGCACTTCCATCAGAAGATCCAACGATAACCGAAAGCCAGTGTGACCGCCACGTGGATGACCAGAACGATCAGCATGATCAATGCGAAGGGCAGATGTGCCACGTGCCAGTATTTGAACAATTTCTGCATGGTCTGAAGTCGCCCGATGCGATGCGAAAGCGCGAACTCCTCTTTCACCGTGCGGATGATCGAATCGCGTTCATCCACGGCCACATTACGGGCCTTCAGTGAACTTCGGATGGCTTGGACGGTATGCCGCTCTTCGAAGTACAGTTTGAAGAACGACCCCTTGCGCGTACCGTCGCCACCCGAGGAAGCAGCGGCCAACATGGGGACAAGTCCTTGATCCGAACCCAAGGTGCGCTCCAAGGTGCTAGCCAGCTCGGACCGCATCCCCTTCACCTCGTTCAGGCTGAGTTCACGGCCTTCGATGGTGCGTGGGATCTGAATGTAGATGAACCTGCCGACGACCCCGCTGGCCACCACGGCCACCATGCTCCAGAAGGCCACGGAGACCAAGCCACCGAACTTGAATGCCGTGTGGAAAAGGATCAGGATGGGCCCCAGCGTACACAGGAAGATGTGGAACTCCAGCAGGTACTTGAGCCGCAATTGTTTCGCCATGAAGTTGTAACGTTTCCGGGCGATGTAGATCGTCACACCAAAAAGGATCATCAACGTACCCAGTATGCCGATACCGTGGCCATAGGCGCCGCTCGGTTTGAACCAATCGTGTCTGGGATGGTAGAAGCGCTCCTCCAGCGGAAGCTGATAGTAGCTGTAACCCGTATATCCCAAATAGACGGTCACCATGATCACAATGGCCACCATGGAGATGATAAAAAGGGTATGGATGGTTCGAGTCATCTACTTAACAGGTGAAAAGAAACGGGCGCATCCATGAATTCCATCGATCGTACGGAACCCAAAACACACCACTCCGACACATGGGAGATCGAACGAGAACGACCGACCAGGAACTATCCTACAATGAACACGACGGTTTCATCGGTTCAAGGGAGGGCGTGAGCCCATGCTCAACAGGTCGGCCTTGGAGGCTGGAATACACCAACTCTGTGGCGGTCATTTCCCGACCCTTCCTCGTATGGGATAGGGATCAACGGTGCTAGAACCTGTATGGTCCCGAACATGACCAATTCCTGAGCGAAAAAGTGAACAGGCACATGTCCTGTGTTGTGGAAAGGAAGCTCGCAATGACGGCCTTGGTCCTCCTGTTCATGTTCGGGATCAAGGAAATGCAGCACTAG
This sequence comes from Flavobacteriales bacterium, assembly GCA_016718655.1. GTDB lineage: Bacteria > Bacteroidota > Bacteroidia > Flavobacteriales_F > PHOS-HE28 > PHOS-HE28. The sequence goes on from JADKCV010000026.1 coordinate 53,448, forward strand.
GAACGCGCCCCAGGTCATGCCTCCTCCTGACTCGACAGCATGCTCTTGGAAGTGCGTGTTGAGTGCTGGTAGTCGAAGAAGTTCGAACATCCCTCCCGATGCCATCGCGGATAGAAGGAGATGCAGAGCGATGAAATATGCCCCTATCGACCTCATTGCTCGCAAATTAAGCGAACGATCCGCTGTAGTGGCTTATCATTCCGTCCCTTTCGACGAACAGGCAGCATACGCCAGTCCGGCTGGAATGAACCATCGCCAAGATCGATCGCATTGGTTCACGGTGATCAGGTCATTAGGCGGACCCGGAGACCACGGAGTGAACTATCCGTAGGTCTTGGTTCGTGCCATGCAATTCAAGCACGAATGAGGCGCTCAACGCACCGGCCGAAAGAACGTGATCGTTCCTCGCTTCACATCGGCCATGATCAATTCGTAACGGCTCACCTTGCGGCCTTGGGGGCCGAAGTTCTGATGGGCCAAAAGGAAGCGTCCAGGGGCGAGCACCTCCAGCACGATGGCGGTATGTGGGCCGAGCGTCTCCCGAGCCATGCTCGTCGCGGTGCGATGCTCCACAAGGACCCGATCGAACTGAACGACATCCCCGCGTTCGACGGCGCCCACCTTCACCGGATCACCGAACGCATAAGCACCATCCCATTTTGCACCAGCAGCGTTCAATGCCGCTTGGGCGAGGTCCCAGCATTCACCACGACCCACCTTGGTTCCCATGTGTGATTCCGCGTAAGCGGCCACCGCCTCAGGAATACCAACGGATGGTTGAGCCGCCATCAGCAAGGGACAGCTCACAAGGAAGGCAATAAGGGATCGCATGTCGAAGGAACGTGGGAATACCAAGCGGTGGTATGGCAGGCCTGCGAAGGTGTTCCTTTCCGACATTCCGTTCCGCGGGGCGCCTGTTGGACTACAATCCCAATAGCACCTCCCCCGGATCCTTCCCGCCGAAGACCAGCTTGTTCGGATCCTCGATCATCTCCTTCACCTTGTAAAGGAAGCTCACGCTCTCCTTGCCGTCGATGATGCGGTGATCGTAGCTGAGGGCAACATACATGATGGGACGGATCACCACCTGACCGTTCACGGCCACGGGACGTTCCACGATGTTGTGCATGCCAAGTATCGCGCTTTGCGGCGGGTTGAGGATCGGTGTGCTGAGCATGCTGCCGAACACACCTCCGTTGGTGATGGTGAAGGTGCCTCCGGTCATCTCATCGATGCTGAGCTTGCCATCGCGCGCCTTGATCGCGAGTTCCTTGATCCTCGCTTCGATCTCGGCCAACGTCATCCGTTCCGCGTTACGCACCACCGGGACCATCAGGCCTTTCGGACTGCTCACCGCGATACCGATATCAGCGTAATCGAAGGTGATGATCTCCTCCCCGCTGATCTGTCCACCCACGTTGGGGTAGAGGCGCAGCGCCTCGGTCACCGCCTTGGTGAAGAAGCTCATGAAGCCCAGGTTCACGCCCTTCTGCTCCTTGAACTTGTCCTTGTACTTATCCCGAAGTGCCATCACGGCGCTCATGTCCACCTCATTGAAGGTGGTGAGCATCGCGGTCTGGTTCTTCACGCTCACCAAGCGTTCGGCCACCTTCTTGCGCAGCGTGGTCATCTTGGCGCGACTGTCGTTGCGGGTACCGCCCCAGCCGTTCATCAGCTTGCCGCCTGCATCCACGCCACCGGCGATGTAGGCTTCCACATCGCTCTTGGTGATGCGTCCATTGGGGCCACTGCCTTTCACCTTGCTGGCATCCACGCCTTTCTCATCAAGCATGGCCTTGGCCACCGGTGTGGCGTGCGCGGCTGTCGCAGGAGCAGGAGCAGGGGAAGCGGCGGGTGCGGCGGCGGGGGCAGCAGCAGCGGCAGCGGGCTTCTTTGCCTCCTGCGCCTGCACCTGTGCCTTGGGTTTCACCTCGGCCTTCACGCTCGTATCGATCTTCGCCACCACATCACCGACGTTCACCGTGGCATCGGCTGCGGCAAGCAATTCGATCCGCCCTTCCGCTTCCGCGCTCAGTTCCAGGGTGGCCTTGTCGCTATCGATCTCGGCGATCACCTGGTCCTTCTCCACCGTATCGCCGCTCTTCACAAGCCATTGTGCGATGCGCACCTCGCTGATGCTCTCTCCGGGACTGGGGACCTTGATGTCTACTGTGGCCATTGAAACTGGTATGGAGGAGGCGCTTGATCATTGGACACGCGCAAGCGGTGTCACGGCTGAAGAGCGCTCCGGTTCTACGTGGTTACGGGTTATTGGGACGCGTGTCGTGTTCAAGCCTTTGCCTTCTTTGCCGGGGTGCCCTTGCTCCCCTTGGCGCTCGCGGCCATGAAGGTCTGTTCGATGATGGCGATCTGCTGGTTGGCGCTCCGTTTACTGCTTCCGGTGGCGGGGGCGCCACTGGCAGGACGAGCGATGCATTCGAACGTGACACCGACTGCTTCTTGCAGGTAAATGAGGATGTGGGTCCAGGCGCCCATGTTTCGCGGCTCCTCCTGCACCCACAGGAATCGGTCCGCCTTGGTGTAGCGTTGCAGCGCAGCCTTGATGGCATCGACCGGCAGGGGATGCAACTGTTCGATGCGCAGTAGCGCGGTGTCGGTGATCCCTTGTTGTTCGCGGTGCTCCGCAAGATCATAGTGTACCTTGCCCTGCGTCAACACCACGGTACGCACCAGCTTCGGGTCGGCTGCGGCATCATCGATGAAGGGTTGGAACCGGCCGTTGGCGAGTTCGTCCAGCTTGCTCACGCAGCGCGGATGACGCAACAGGCTCTTGGGGCTGAACACCACCAGCGGCTTGCGGAAGTCCCACGCCAATTGGCGGCGCAGTACGTGGAAGAAATTGGCGGGTGTCGTACAGTTCACCATCACCATGTTCTCGTCGGCGCAGCTTTGCAGGAACCGTTCCATACGCGCACTGCTATGCTCGGCACCTTGCCCTTCATAACCGTGGGGCAGCAGCAATACCAGGCCATTCTGGGTGTTCCATTTCTCCTCGGCGCAGCACAGGTACTGGTCCAGGATGATCTGCGCGCCATTGACGAAGTCACCGAACTGGGCTTCCCAGATGGTGAGGGTCTCCGGATTGGTCAGTGCATATCCGTATTCGAACCCGAGCACCGCATATTCGCTGAGGAGCGAGTTGTAGATCTGGATGAGCGCCTGACCCTCCTGGATGTGCTTCAGGTGGATGAACTCCTCGTCACTGTCCTCGAGCTTCACCACGGCGTGGCGGTGGCTGAAGGTGCCACGTTCCACATCCTGCCCGGTGAAACGCACCGGATGTCCTTCCACCAGCAACGAACCATAGGCGAGCAATTCGGCAAGGCCCCAATCCAGGGTCTCGTCGGCCATCATCTTCTTACGGTCGTTGAGGATCTTCTCCAACTTGCTGAAGAACTTCCTGCCGTCGGGATGAAGGGCGGTGAGCTTCTCCCCGATCATCTGCAACGTGGCCTTCTTCACGCCGGTGGCGGGAGCGGTGACCAGGTCGTTCACCGTGGCGCGTCGGTAACCCTTCCAACGCTCGGCCATGAAATTGGTGATCTTGCCCACTCGTTGCTGCTTGGCCTCGGTGAGGCGCTCATCGAGCATCGCGGTGAATGAGCGCTCCATCTCCTCGGCCAGCTCCTTCGCACCTTCCACACCGCTGTCGATGAGCTTCTGGGTGTAGATGGCACGTGGGTCGGGGTGCGCGGCGATGGCTTTGTAAAGCACGGGCTGCGTGAACTTCGGCTCGTCACCTTCGTTGTGACCGTGCTTGCGGTAGCAAAGAATGTCCACCCAGATGTCGGTGCCGTACTTCTGGCGGTAGTCCATCGCCAACTTCATGGTGTAGGCCACGGCCTCGGCATCATCGCCGTTCACATGTAACACGGGGCACTGGGTCACCTTGGCCACATCGGTGCAGTAGGTGCTGGTGCGGGCGTCGATGTAGTTGGTGGTGAAGCCCACCTGGTTGTTCACCACCATGTGGATGGTGCCTCCCACTTCGTAGGCCTTCAGGCCCGCCATCTGGGCCACCTCGTATACCACCCCCTGTCCGGCGACAGCTGCATCGCCATGGATGATGATCGGGGCGGTGATGCCCTTGGCGAAGTTGTCGTCGTGCTCGATGATGGCGCGGGAGATGCCCTCCATCACGGGTCCCACGCTCTCCAAGTGACTGGGGTTGGGGGCCAAGGTCAGGCGTACATCCTTGCCACTGTTGGTCTTCAGCATGCTGCTGTAGCCCATGTGATACTTCACGTCACCTTCGACCAGTTCATCCTCATAATCCTTGCCCTCGAACTCGCTGAAGATCTGGTCGTAGCTCTTACGCAGGGTGTTGGCCAGCACATTGAGGCGACCGCGGTGGGCCATGCCGATGACGTATTCGGTGATGCCCAGCTCGGCACCGTGTTCGATAACGGTGTCCAGCGCAGGAATGAGGGCTTCGGCACCTTCGATGCTGAAGCGCTTGGCGCCGATGAACTTCTTGCCGAGGAACTTCTCGAACACCACGGCCTCGTTCAGTTTCTCGAGGATCTCCTTCTTCTGGTCGATGGTGAAGTCGGGCGTGTTGCGCACGCTCTCCATACGCTGCTGCAGCCATTTCACCTTCTCCGGGTTGCGGATGAAGCGGAATTCGGCGCCGATGCTCTGGCAGTAGGTCTGGTCGAGCAAGGCGATGATGTCACGCAACTTGGCAGGACCCAAGCCCACTTCGTTGCCCGCAGCGAACACGGTGTCCAGATCGGACGCAGCGAGGCCGTAGCTCACCAGGTCCAAGGGCGGAGTGTAGGTACGGCGCTCGCGCACCGGGTTGGTGCGGGTGAACAGGTGCCCGCGCTGGCGGTAGGCGTTGATGTATTCCAGCACCTTGAACTCCTTGGCCATGGCGTCACCCGTGCCGGAGCTGAATTGCACACTGGGGAGCATCGCATGCTCGGTACGGGCCAGTTCAAAGCCCTCGAAGAACCGGGCCCAGCCGGGGTCTACGGACGCGGGGTCCTTGAGGAAGTGCTGGTACTGTTCGTCCAGCCAAGCGCTGTCGACGTTGCTGAGGTAGGAATACTTGTCCATGGAGGGGGTCCCGGGGATCCTGGTACAAAGGTAGGTTTTGAGGCGTGCGTTCTACGTACCGAAGGCCGCTGTGGTTCGCCCCGTATGTGGTCCAGGATCCAAGTGCCCAACCTGCTGGCCCTCAGGCATGCGCCCCTCAAAAGCGCCCCGCGAAGCGCAGCCGCGTCAACACCTTCTGCAAGGCACGTAGCACGCTAGGACCTACACACACTGCGTTCACGCTACTTCTTGCCCTTGACCCGCTCATGGTTCACAAACTCTTTAAGCACCTCCATCTGAGCCTTCAGGAGGTCCTCTAACATCCGCGCCCGCTCCTTGTTCTCCGCCATCAAGCGATCCACGATCTCGAGGGGTACTGTATGCTGCTGTTGGTTCTGTATATTTACATACCCATTGTTGCCATGGTTGTTTGTCAGCGTCAGCGAAACTGGATCAGGGGAATTGAGCTCCTCCGATGGAACATCAAGTACTCTTGCAATGGCATCCACGCCTTCCGGGCTAAGCCCTTTACCATTCTCCCACAGGCTGTACGTATTCTGCTTCACACCAAGCTTGTTGGCCATGTACGTTTGCGTATAATTACGCCACTCCCGGATGTTCTTGATCTTTTGGCCAACACGCAGCATGTCCATGGATACAGGGTTTTGGTGGTTGCTAAAGTATCTGTCCGCCTTGATAAACTATCACGTCTATCACTTGCGCTATCAACAGTCTTGCCAACATCTTTGGCCATCCCGCTCAATGAAGGGTGGGGGCAAAATCAAAAAAATGAGATACGCGCTGATGATGATTAGCTTCTTCGTAACGATTGCTTGCTCAGCCCAATCAAATGGCGGCTGTGATTGTCCACCTTGCGCCCCAGGCATGGCAATCACCGTATGGCAAGGAAGCACGCCAACCGTTAAAGTGAAGTGCGAAAACACATCATCATTTGATTGTTTTTCTCTTGAACTACTTTCTGGAAAAGTGGGGCCCGCAAAATTGACAAACGGAATGAGTGGAACTCTGGTAGTTAATGACGGACAGGGCAGACAAAGCGAAGGTGCGTCTGTTACATTTGTAGGCAAAGAAAGAGATAAAGACGGAACTGAACTGTTCCTTTTCAATAAGAACTAAATTGACCGTTTAATTCATGCCGGAGTGTAGAACTTTCTACACTCCGGTTTTCCACTCAAGAAAATGAAATCAACAATATATTTTTTTGTCACTTTAATCTGTCTTGGAAAGGCTCAAGCACAGACCCATATTCATATTTATTTTAACATTACTAATTGTCAAGCTCATTCAACCCAAATATCACAATTGTCTTTGCTCGATAATTCAATTTCAAAATTTATTCACCTAAGCAAACAAGACAGCGCAATTACCCCCTGGATTTTAGATTATTTTTCACTGATTGGTTTAAATAAACTAGATTTTATATATCATTCTCATAGTGATTTAGTAAAATATTTTGGTAAAATGGGGCAATCTATGGTAGTGGTTTCATGTCAAAAAGATACTATTTCAACTTTTGAAATTGAGTCTTTACCGAGCGAAATTGATGCAATAAATTCTCTTACCCAATCTGATAGGCATAGCTGCCATAACAAAAATAAAGTTCAAATTGAAGCCTATCGAAATGACACTTTGCAGCCAACAGTCAAATCAAATCTTTTAACGAATCAACAAATCAATCATCGCCAGTCGGAGTTGATGAACTACACGATTTACGAACTAGAAAATAAAGAAAAATTAAAATTAAGTTCAGATGTTCAAATCATGGGGAGACTCAATAATTTATGGCTTCTTGATAAATTTATGGGCAAACTTTATCAAATTATTTTAAACGAAGGTTCGCGCTTTGAGATGAATGAGAAAAGCGAATTAAAGAAGCATTTCTTCACATCCAGCAACATAGATTCAAGCATTAGCAAGTTCTCAAATCATAAACATGACTTGAACATAGAAATGATTTCTCATTTGGATAATGAAAACAATCCTGTATTGCTAATGAATTTAACGATTCCGACAGACTCGACTAAGAATATTAATTCGAACATGTTTTACCGTTTCTTAATGACTGTAGAAGCTTCTTCTACTTCAATCGAAAAAATTAATACCGCCGGTTCTGATTCAATAAGTCCATTTATAGGCGCAAGCGGGTTTACATGGGTTGGAGATACTATGATTGCTCAGGTAATGTCTGATAGAACGGATGAATCGTTTTCCCCACTTTTTGGTTACTTCAAGACCGAAAATAATAGCATCAAATTAGATTCACCTACTTCATACAATTATAGAACCGATGTCTGGCGTAAAATAGGAAAATATCATTTTGTTAACGGGAATTTTACGAATAGCTACTTCGGATTCTGTGTAGCTCCTATTGTGGTAGACTTACACTCTTGGAAGGAGCATGATCTATCCAATCAGTTGAACGTAACGCTTGACTCCGCCATTAGAATGGTGCCAGGGCATTTTTACGCTATTGATATAGAATCTGATAATCAAGGGATCGGAATGCTGTGCATGATTAAATCAAAATTATATTTAATTCAATTTTCAAAATCGGCGGATTCTTTGCAAATTAAAAATATAATATTCATTGATACAAAGGATTTCACCGTTTCAGAAGCATCCCTAATTGACAGGTATTCATTCATATTTACAAATCCAAGTAAAGACAAACTATTGTTAGGTACAATGATTAAGCAATAGTATGTTTCACATTATTATTCCTAAAGCATACATTAAAATTTTTATATTCAATATTATTAGTTCATTTTTGTTCGGATTCCAACCCTGTTTGGCTCAGCACTATACAAAAAATACAAATTATAAACATATTCTATACACCGCCCTGTCCACTTCTTACTCCACCAGCACAAATTGGCAGGGCCAAGACATCCGCAATTTTTCCTTTGTTAGCAATTTACAGTACCGCCATGGTATGCTCGATTCAACGCACAGCCATTCGCATCAGGTGTTTGCCGACCTCGGCTACTTGAAATATGTTGACAGCCTTTGGATGAAAAGCAACGACCGTTTACAGATCAATCTGCTCTGGGCCACTACTGGCACGCGCACCAGACACTCCTATTCCATCCTCCTCAACACCCAGTTCCTGCCCAACACGCTCTTGCAGTTCGACACTGAACGCCAAGCACTTACCGCAACCCAAGTGGGCGGTTTAATGCGACCGTTCAGCTTGGAAGCTGGGTACGGTGCGGTTTGGAGTTTCTGGGGCGCAAGCAACATCAACTTCGCCTTTGCCACGCTAAAACTGAGCGGCCAACCGAAAGAGACTGTAGCACCTGCCTTCCAGGATGCCACCTTCATTGAAGGCGAGCGCATGAACTTCTACGCCAGCTATGGCCTCGGCATCATCACAGCCATCAACAAGCACATCGGCAAGCGGGTGCAGTGGATGAACAACAGCCGGGTCTTCTGCAACGGCTTCGATCGCGACCACGTCAACTTTGACATCAGTAATATGGTCATCGTAAAGCTCTGGAAGTTCATACAGCTGCGCTTCGATACCCGGCTCGCCTACAACCCTTTGCTCAACTACGACCTACAGTTGCGCCAGGAAGCCTTAATCGGCTTCTTTTACGAGCGCAATAAGTAGCGCCCCTCAATAGCGCCCCGCGAAGCGAAGCCGCGTCAACACCTTCTGCAAGGCACGCAGCACGCACTCACCGGCCAAGGCGTCGAGGCCTCCGGCTGCCAGGGTGCGCTTCAGGTGGGCCTCGGGGATGTCCACCCGGTACATGGCCACCTGCAGGTCGTGCATGCCCAGGCTCAGGCGCTCGGAAAGGATGGGCAGCACCTGTGCCCGCAAGCGCTCGAAGGCCTCTTCACCAACCGGTGGCTCAGGGAACGAGGCATCGTCCTGGGCGAGGTCCTTGCGCAGCTGGGCCACGGTGGAGCTCAGCACCTCGGCGCGGTCCAGGTGACGTTGGAGGCCATGCTCCCCGGGTTTCGACAGATCGGTGTTCACGTTGGGCGATCGGAACACAAAGGTGGGTGCAGGGTGGCACTATTTTCGCCATCGTTCTTCAAAGCCCCGCACACGGGGCCGATCGCACACCCGTGAACCACTTCCCCACCGCACCCATGCGTACCCTGCTCGCCTTGGCCTCTTTGGCCGTTAGCCTGAATATCAGCGCCCAATACGGCACCTTCGACCCCGCTGCGGTGAAAGCAGCCAAGGCCGGGACCACCGTGGTGGTGCTCGATGATGGCGATTCGCCTTACAACCGCACCATCATGGACGCGGTGAAGAACCAATGGAAGTTCACCACGGAGGTGGACTTCGTGAAGGTGGGCGAGCTGGCTGCACAGCCCATCGATCCGGCGAAGAACTACCTGCTCAAGACGGTGAAGGTGGATCCCGTGAAGTTCGAAGGGACGTTCCTGACGTTGGTGAAGGGATGGAAGCTCAAGAAGGGTGATGCGCTACAGGCCAAGGGCAACGCCTTCACGAACATCCCTTCGGAACAGGAGTTGGCCTTCCTGCTGATCGATCCGAAGTCCATCAATGAGAACCTGAACACGGGCATGCTGCAGATCTACGTGAAGCACCTACAGGACTACCTGAAGAACGTGGAAGGAGGCAAGATCATGGACAAGGCCACGGCCGATCGCCTGTATGCCGGCCGCACCCGACTGATACGGGATACCGAACTGCACTTGGCACAAGAGCACCTGGACAAGAGCGTTCCGGACTTGGCCAGCGTGAAGGAGAACTACACCGCGCCGGCCAGCATCGTTGCCCTGTCCGGTATCCTAGGGACCGTGGATGCCCAGGATAGGACCATCACCGTTAGCGACATGCTGCTGACCGGCGAATACAAGACGAAGCATTGTTTCAAGCGCATCTTCAACGCCGGCACCGGCGAGTTGATGTACCTAGGGGACGATGCCGCTATCGCTGGGAAGAAGGAGGGCTTCCTTTCCACCGACCTGACCAACGTGGCGAGGGCGCGCTGAACCCGAGGGACCCATCCATGGTCAAGACCCGAGGTCGCTGATCGCGGGCCTTGCTGTTCCGTGTCCGAAGCACTTGGTTGAAGTGTGCACCTTTGGGGGCACATGGACAACAAGGACCGCTTGCTCGCTCGATTCAACAGCCTGGAACGCGACCGAAGGATGTTGTTTGACCAGCTCGACCGCCATGATGCAGGATCACTCGCCCGCATCCCAAGGCCAGGCGCTTGGTCGGTCGCACAGGTGATCATGCACTTCGTTCTGGTGGAGCGGGGTTCATTGGCATACCTCATGCGGAAACTGGAAATGGGGAACTCCGATCAGGCCGGGACATTCTCGGGCGTCCGATCGGGACTATTGAACCTGACCGTTGGACTTCCGTTGCGGTTCAAGGCACCGCCGGTGGTGGCTGTTGTACCGGTATGTTCCTATGGTGATGCGGTCGAAGCATGGGCCGCCGTTCGCACGGACCTGGAACATGCGCTCGCAGCGCTGCCACCCGCTTTGCTGGACCATGGTCTGTTCAAGCATCCCGTAGCTGGACGTCTCACCCCGGAACAAGGTCTACGGTTCATGGCAGCACACCATCGTCACCACCATGGTCAGATCAAACGCACGTTGGCTTCGATCGGCCGGATGCCACCTGACTGAACGCCCGATCTCCGACCACTGGACCATCGGTATGAGACCGCTGCCTGGAGCAGTACATGGTGTCACCACAACCGTCCTATTGAACATGTTGGTGGCCGGTCTTCCCGTACCCGATCCGATCCCGTTCCTCCTGTACAGGGTCGCACCGGTGCTGATGCTTTGGTTGGTATGGGCCAACTTGCGAGACCTCTCGGTGATCCCGCGTGATCTTCCTGAACGCTCGGAATGGGGTTACCAGGATCAAGAGGACCTTCGCAGTAGGGAGTAGGGCATTATCTTGCAGATCAATGCCTGCACCCATGTTCCGCACGCCCCCCTTCCTCCGCACGACCATTGCGCTGCTGCTTGCACTGGGATCGAGCATGGCCCAGGCCGATCACCTTACCGGCGGCACACTCACCACGGAATGCCTGGGTAGCAATTTGCACAAGGTGCGACTGGTGCTCTATCGCGAATGCAGCGGTGCTCCCATGGTGCCGCACAGCATGCTGTTCAGCAACGACTGCGGTGTGGTGTTCAGCCTGAACGACCTGGAGCCGACCTTGGTGGAGGAGGTCTCATCCTTATGCGCTGCGAACCTCGCCAGTAGTACATGCAATGGGGGTGCGCTGCTCGGAGTGGAGCGATACACCTATGAACAGACCGTGTTCCTCAGTCCGTGCAACAGTTGGACCGTGAGTTGGATGGCGTGCTGCCGAGCCGCGAGCGTGAACCTTCTGAACTCTCCCGGCCTTTACCTGGAGACGCGGTTCAACAACACCAACGGTGCGTGCAACGCCTCGCCCGTTCCGCGCGAACAACTGAGCCCCATGGTCTGCGTCGATCGACCGGTGGCCTTTGACGCTGGCGCCACGGACCCTAACGGGGATGTGTTACGCTACCGATTGATCGACGCACGCTTCGGAGCTCCAGCACCGACCCCCTTGAACTACGTGGTACCGAATTACGGAGGCGAACCAGCGCCTGGGATGGCGATCGATACGCTGACCGGGCTCATCACCTTCACACCCACCCAGATCGGTCGCATCGTCACCGTGGTACAGGTCGATGAGTTCCGTGCCGACGGCAGTTACATCGGCAGTGTGATGCACGACTTCAATTTCATCGTGGAAGCTTGCACCAATGTCCCACCCGACCCGAATGCCGGTACAGTGAGCGATGTGAACGGCGCCGCCGAACAGGTCGTAGACGATGTGTTGCACGTCTGTTCCACAGGTTCCTTCTGCGCAACATTCACCTTCACCGACACCGATGCCGGGCAGAGTTTGGAGTTGAGCAGCAACGTGAGCGACATCCTACCGGGTGCCACGCTGGAGTTGAACGGTACCAACCCCATGACCGCGACCCTCTGTTGGACGGCCGTGGAACTGGATCCCGGGGACCGCGTGTTGAGCTTCACCGTACGTGATGATGCCTGTCCCATCCGCGCGCAGCAGTCCTACGCCATTGTGGTCCATCTCGAGGCCCCTCCCTCCGCCGGAGGACCAGGAATTGCCACCTACTGCACCTTGACCACCCCATTTGCGCTGGTGGACAGCCTGGTCGGTGCACCTTCGCCAGGAGGAACGTGGACCGGGCCCGATGGCGGATCCATGAATGGCTTGTTCTCTCCAGGCAACACGGCCAGTGGCACGTATACCTACACCACTTCGCTCTTCCCGGGCTGTGTTGCGACCGCAACGGTCCTTGCACAGGAGCTACCCACGGATGACCCGGCCTGCATCCTGCTCGGTGTTGACCGTGCTATTGGCGCCGAACAGCCAAGGGTCGCACAGGTGGGTCGCGAGTTGCGGATCTCCGGTCTGGCCCAGGGTCCTCATCACCTGCGGTTACTGGGCACGGACGGACGCTTGCTCAGTGAAGACCGGATGTACATGGGTCCGGATGTTCTCGTGCCGCTACCGGAGTCGCTGACGACCGGTCCGATACTGGTGCGGATAATGGATGGACAAGGCATTCAGCACGCACTGCGGGTCGCCATCTTTCGTTAACGTCATAGGGTATCGGTGAACACGGGTCCAGCACCGGTGTTCCTTTGCCGCATGTCCACGATACTCATCACCGGCGGTTCGGGACTCATCGGCACCGCGCTCACCAAGGCCTTGCTAGCCCAAGGGCACGCGGTGCGTCACCTTGGCCGCAGCATACGCAGCGCTGGTGCCGTTCAGACCTATGTGTGGGACATCCACGCGGGCACCATGGACCATTCCGCCTTGGAAGGGGTGGACCACATCATCCACCTCGCGGGTGCGGGGATCGCGGACAAGCGTTGGACGGATGCACGGGTGAAGGAGCTCATCGCCAGTCGAGCGGCCTCTGCGGAACTCCTGTTGAAGGCCGCGCGCAGCTCCGGCAATCTTCCGCGATCCTTCATCAGCGCAGCCGGCATCAACTACTACGGGGCCCTTACCAGTGCGCAGGTGTTCACTGAGCTGGACCCACCTGGAACCGATACCATCGCACGGATCAGTGTGGAATGGGAGCGCGCAGTGGACGCGTGGAGCGCACATGGACGCGTGGTGAAGCTGCGTACACCGGTGGTACTGAGCGCGACGGGGGGTGCCCTTGCGAAGCTGACGCTTCCCGTACGCATGGGACTCGGTTCCCCGCTCGGGAGTGGCACCCAGTGGATGCCTTGGGTCCACATCGATGACCTGGTCAGGGCCTACCAACAAGCGCTAGCCAATGACGACATGCGGGGTGCCTACAACGTGTGCGCTGCGGATCAGGTGACGAACGCCATGTTCATGCGAACCCTTTCGGAAGTGATACACCGTCCGTACTTCCTACCGGCTGTTCCCGCGTTCGTATTGCGTTTGGCCTTGGGTGAGTTATCGAGCATCCTGCTGGAGGGGTCAAGAGCTTCGGACCTGCGCCTACGCACCACGGGATTCCACTATACGCACGACACGTTGCGAGGAGCGTTGGAGGACCTGTTGTAGGACCGTCAGTGTGTCCGGGCCATGAGGAGATCGGCGAGGTCGCGCAAGGGCTGTTTGCGTGGCTCCGGCACCCGTATCGCCTCCAGTGCATCGAGTGCGGCGCTGTCGTGGCGTTCCACCTCTTTCTCGGCCTCACGATCCACGCCCAGTTGGCGGAGCGTGGCGATCATACGAGGCACATTACGCTGGTCGGCGCTTAGCGCGAGCTCCTCATGTAATTCGAACCGGCCCTGTTGCTCAGCACGTTCCGTTCCACGGATCAACAGCCAGGTCTTCTTTCCGGCACGGAGGTCACCACCCACCTGCTTGCCCACCTTGTCCGGATCACCGAAGGCGTCGAGGAGGTCATCACGCAATTGGAACGCTAGACCCAAGTGCTCACCCACGTGGGCGATGCGCTCCACGTCGGCATCGGAGGCCCCGGCGCGTAGCGCACCGATCTGCAGGGCACCGGCCAGGAGCACCGCGGTCTTCAGCCGGATCATCTCCTGGTATTCGGCCAAGGTGACATCGTTGCGTTGTTCGAAGGCCATGTCCAGTTGCTGCCCTTCGCACACTTCCAAGGCCCGTTGATCGAAGATGGCGCTCACCCTACCGTCTGCGCTCATGAGCCGGTGTGCTTTCACGAGCATGGCATCGCCGCTGAGGATGGCCGTGTTCACATCCCACTTCATGTGCACGGTGGGGCGTCCCCTGCGCAACGGAGCGGCGTCCATGATGTCGTCGTGCATGAGGGTGAAGTTGTGGAAGAGCTCGATGCCGAGCGCTTCGTCCATCACCTGTTCCGCGTCACCGCCGAATAGTTCATGTGCCATCAGCACGGCCACGGGACGCACCCGTTTGGCGGGCAGTTGCATGATGTAGCCCATGGGTGCGTAGAGGCCGTTGGCCGGTAGCTGTGCACACCACGTGGCGATCCGTTGCTCCAGTAGTGCCCGGAGCGTATCGAAGCTGCGCATGATCTCAGTTCTCCACGAGCTTCAGCAGGTATTCGCCGTAGCCGCTCTTGACCAAAGGACGCGCGAGGGCCTTGAGTTGTTCGGCATCGATGAAGCCTTTCTTCCAAGCCACCTCCTCGATGCATCCGATGCGCAGGCCCTGACGCTCCTCGATGACCTGAACGAATTGTCCGGCCTGCATGAGCGAACGAAAGGTGCCGGTATCCAACCAGGCGGTACCACGATCCATGATCTCCACCTTCAAGCGGCCTTGACGCAAGTACTCCTTGTTCACGTCGGTGATCTCGTACTCTCCGCGTGCGCTGGGCTCCAGACCTGCTGCAATGTCCACCACGGAATTGTCGTAGAAATAGAGACCGGGGACCGCGAAATTGCTCTTGGGATGCGCGGGCTTCTCCTCGATGCTGAGCACCTTGTTGTCGGCATCGAAGTCCACCACGCCGTAGCGCTCGGGATCGCTCACATGATAGGCGAAGACCAGGCCACCATCGGGGTTGGTGTGTTCGGAGAGCATGCGCCCGAAACCCCGACCGTAGAAGATGTTATCGCCCAGCACCAGCGCCACCGGATCGTTGCCGATGTGTTCACGACCGATGACGAAGGCTTGCGCGAGTCCGTTGGGGACGGGTTGTTCGGCATAGGTGAAGGTGCATCCCAACTGCGAGCCATCCCCGAGCAGCTTGCGGAAGTGGGGCAGGTCGTAGGGCGTGCTGATGATGAGGATCTCCCGGATGCCCGCGGCCATGAGCGTGCTCAGCGGGTAATAGATCATGGGCTTGTCGTAGATGGGCATGAGCTGCTTGCTCACCGCGAGGGTCAGGGGATGCAAGCGCGTGCCGGACCCACCGGCGAGGATGATGCCTTTCATGCTTCCTTATCGGAGGGGCCACCCTCCAGCTTGAGTTCATCGAGGTCGATATCCTGCTCTTCATCGAAGATGTCCAGCAACGGTTCCTGGAAGGACTTCGTGGTCATGATGCGCTCGAACGTGAGCAGCAGGGAAGGCAGGATGATGAGGTTGGTGAACATGGCCACGAGCAGGGTGAAGGAGACCAGGAGACCCAATGCTTGGGTACCACCGAAGTCGGAGAACATGAAGAGGCTGAACCCGCAGAACAGCACGATGCTCGTGTACATCATGCTCACCCCGGCTTCGCGCAATGCGAGGAGGACCGAGGTCCGGATGGTGTTGCCCGCGTTCAATTCCTGGCGGTACTTCGAGAGGTAGTGGATGGCGTCATCCACTGCGATACCGAATGCGATGGAGAACACAAGAAGGGTGCTCGGCTTGATGGCGACCCCGAGATAACCCATGAGCCCCGCCGTGGTGATCAACGGCACCAGGTTGGGGATCAACGATACGATCACCATCCGGAAGGAATTGAAGAGCAGGGCCATCAAACCAGCGATAAGGATCACGGCCATGACCAGGGATATCAGCAGGTTCGTGACCATGTACTTGCTTCCTTCCAGGAACACCACGCTGGTGCCGGTGAGGATCACGTCGTACTTCGCCGGGTCGAAGATGGAATCCACCTCGGCTCGGAGCTTGGCCATCAGAACATCCATACGTGCGGTACCCACATCGGCCACTTGAACCGTCAAGCGGGTGGATCGGCGCTCCTCATCGATGAAGCCTCTCGCCAGGCCGCCGCTGTCCTGCGCCGCTTCAAGGTATGGCAGGATGAAGGTCTTCTCATTCCCACGCAACAGGTCATATCGCTCGGGATCCCCACTGTAGAAGGCCTGTTTCGTGAACTTCACGGCATCGGCTATGGAAAGGGAACGGGACAACTCGGGGTACTTGGCCAAGCTATCCTGCAGCTGGGATATCCGCTTCAGGTTGATGTCCTTCAGTACCTGCCCCTTCTTCCGGGTATCGACCATCACCTCCAACGGCATCACGCCGTTGAACTGTTCCTCGAAGAACTTGAGGTCTTGCATCACCGGATCGTCCGCAGGCAGATCATCCACCACATGGGTCTCGTTCTTCAATCTCGATACACCGATAAGACCGATCACAAGGAGCACGGCCGTGACAGCATAGACCATGGGACGCTGATGCTGTACGATATGGATGAGGCCCTCGGTACTGCGGTCCACCCACTTGCGATCCAAGTGTTCCAAGTGCCGTTCCTTGGGATCGCCTTGGAAACTGAAGAGGATGGGCACCAGGAGCAGGCTCAGCACGAACACCGCCATGATGTTCAGTGACGAGATCAACCCGAACTGCTTGAGCACATCACTGTAGGTGAGCACGAACGTGGCGAAGCCGACCGCCGTTGTGGCATTGGTCATGAAGGAGGCTTTGCCCACGCGATATACAACACGTGTCAAGGCCTTCACCCGATTGCCATGCTGGGCATATTCGTGATGGAACTTGTTGATCAGGAAGATGCAGTTGGGGATCCCGATGACGATGATCAATGGAGGGATGATCGCCATCACGGAGGTGAGCTTGTACCCCATCAAGCCGATGGAGCCCATGGCCCAGACCACACCCACCACCACCACCGTGAGGCAGATGAACATGACACGCCACGATTTGAAGAAGAGCAACAACAGGAACGCCACCACCAGTACCATGAGCCCAACGAACATGCGCAACTCGCTCTTGGTACGTTCGGTGACCACCGTACGGATGAAGGGAAGCCCGCTGTGGTATACCTTGAAGCGACCTTGTGCGAACGAATCCACACGTGCTTCGATCAGATCCACCATATCGCCTCGTTGCTCACTGTTGAACCGATCGGCATTCACGAACACCATCATCAGGCTTGCACCGGATGAATCATTGTAGAGCAGGCCATCATAGAACGGGAGTGAACGGACCTTTCGCAACAGACTATCCGTCTCCGCTTGGGACGTGGGCATGTTCGGCACCACGTTGGACAACTGGAACCGCATAAGGCTGTCATTGCGGACCAGTTCGAACAGATGGGCCTCCGAGAACACCGAATCCACACCGGGCTGTTCCTTCAGATCATTGCCCAACTGCCACCAGGCCTGGAAGTTGTCCACCTGATAGAGCGCTTTGTCCTGTACGCCGAGCACGATCACGTTCCCATCCTCCGAGAAGCGCTCCAACAGCCGCTGGTAATGCACATAGGCACTATCATCCTTGGGCAACAGACCACCGAACTTATAGCTCACCTTCACGTTGCGCGCCTGCCAACCGAAGAACACGGTGATGACACCGAGTATCACCAGAATACCGACACGATTGCGAAGGATGCGACTCGATAACCAGGACCACATGGAGGTGAGGAACCGACATGTTCGAACACATCGGGACGAACAAAGGAACGAAATCCCGGTTCGGCGAGATCAGAAGGCGAACCCGAGGCTGACCTTGTAAGCGAAATTGTCCTTCAACTCGGGCAGTTGATTGGGGCCGAAGCGGTGGAAAGCACCCACTCCCAAGCTGGTGAAGCCGGACACCAGGAGCTGATCCACCTGAAGACCGGCCTCGAAATAGGCTTCATCCACGGTCGCGAAGGAGTAGCCGCGGTGGCGTTCCGGTGCAGAAAGTCCGGCCACGGTGGAATTGAACACCAGTACCGGCACGGGCTTGAAGTCCTTCCACTGGAAGAGCAGGTGCCCAAAGCTGTGGCGCAGGTGGATCGCCACATAGCGGTCGGCCAGGAACTCATTGGGGAGCATCGTCTCGAAAGTGTTCTGGGTGGCCAACGGCGCACGCTGCACATTGCTTCCTCGCAAGTTGAAGAGGAAAGGATAGGGGGCGGTATCGTCGGAGATCCCCGCCATGAGGCGCACGCCCAAGGCCCCCCACATGCGCGTGCGGAAGGTCTTGTCCACCATGGCGTTCACCCGCCACGTGGCAAGTTCGCCCTCCCACAGGCCCTTCATGGCACGGTAGCCCTGGACCTGGAGCACGGGCCAACGCGATGGTAACACCTGTTCACCCAACGGCGTGCGCACCACCTGTTCGCGCGGGGCGATCCGTACGGTGGCCTGCACAGCTCCGGTGAGAGAGCGGTCCTGCAAGGCCACCAGCCCCTCTCCCACCGGTTCGGCATACTGATAGCCCATGAGGTTCCGCCGATCGGTCCGTTCGGTGCCCAACCACCAGCGTACGGCACTGCCCGACCGGAAGCTGAGTTCGGCCCCGAAGCGTTCCACCTGGTCCATGCGGTCCACGAACAACCACCGGTAACTCTCACTACTGATCGCCAAGCGCCGGCCTGGGAATGAGACGCCTCCGCTCTCGTCCACATCCAGGGCATAGCTCAACTTCAAAGCAGGACCGTGAGTGGCCCAAGGGGTGATGGAGAGGTCTCCGCCGAACTTCCAAGCCTTGTCGGTGAAGCCATAAGCGAAGTAGCCGCCCAGAGCCACGTGGCGCGAGACCTTGTCATTGGTGACCGCACCGAGGCCGAGGCGCAGGCCTTCATACCCGTTGTAGCGGAGCACCTGGTCCAAGCGCAGATCAACGGGCCCCAGGGGCACCCTTCCGCTGGCGAGGTATCCCAACAAACGCAGTTTACGGTCCAGACCCTCCGCCTCGCCGATGCTGTCGATCACCTGGTAGGTGAGGCGCTCCTTGGCATCGAGCGTATCGGTCCTGAGGCCGCTCCAGAACGCAGTATCGCGCAGCAAGGCCGTGCGCTCCATCACCAGTTCGGGCCCGCGAACCTCCCGTCGTGTCACCTCGGCATCGAGTTCGATCTCCTTGAGGTAGGTGCGCGAAATGCCAACGAGCTTCCAATCGTTCACCTTCACACCATCGAAGAAGAGGAAGGTGTTCAACTGCTCCGGGAACCACGCGCCACCCGGCACCCGGGCGAACTGCTGTTGGAGCTTCATGCTCACCCCTTCATCGCGTACAACGGGCTCAGCGATGACGTTCTGCACCGCATAGCCATCGGTGTGGATGTAGAGCAGTCCCTTCAGCGCCTCGAACTTGCGTCCTCGCCGTGGCGCATAACTGATCACGAACACCGAGTCGTTGCCCTGCAGCAGGGTGTCCTGCAACAGGAACAAGTACTTCGCGGTGCTTCCAGGGCCGATGGGCCCCACATAGGTGCGTTCGCCCAGGACGATCTGCGGTGCGTAGATCGAGAAGGTCTGTGTGGAGGCCATGGCAGCGAGCAAGGATGGGTCCTGGATGCCGCTCACGCGCATGGCCAACACTTCTTCCTTCGACGCGGCTGGAGGCAGGAAGGTGCGGCGGGTGGCGCTCTCGATGAGGAAGATGTGCTGGCGCTGCATGAACTCGACAGCCTCGCGATCGCTGGTATCAAGTGCGGCGATGCGCGCTGGATCGCGGAGCAGGGTGCTGTCCACATCACCGGTGAACAGGGTCTTGCTGTAGCTGGTGTATCGGTGGGGCCGGTTGAAGAGGCCATCGTTCGCTTCACGGTTGGCATAAGCCCGCTGGATGATGCGGTGCGCCGGGTTCTCACCGGGAAGGATCTCCACTTGGGCCAATTCCACCGCTGCCCGTTGCAGGAGCAATTCCACCACCTCACCGGCCGATACGCGTTGTTCCAGAGGCTTGTATCCCACGTAGGTGGCTCGGACCATCACCTCGGCTGTCGTCACCATCAACTGGAAACGACCATCGATATCGGTGGTGGCGCCCTCGCGCGCACCCACAGGCAGCAGATGTACGAAGGCCAAGGGCTCCCGGGAGTGGGCGTCAAGCACGCGACCCTGGACCTGACCTTGGGCATGGCCCAGGAAAGGGAGTAACGCGGCGCACAGCGCAGCGAACGACCGGAAGCGGTTCATGGCGAGGGGTTGTGCTCGTAGGACGGTGATGATCATGGAAAAGTAACAGGGACGAGGGCCTGTAACTTGCACCCGACATGATCGCCAGGCTCCGCGATGCGTACGAGTGGTCCAGCAAGGCCACGCCCCGAAGGTTACGCAACGCGTTGGCCTTGTGGACGAGCTTCCAGCGCGCCAAATGGAGCGGTGTACCGCGGATCGGTGGGCTGCCCTTCAGCATCAGCATCGAACCCACCACGGCGTGCAACCTGCGATGTCCGGAATGCCCCAGCGGATTGCGCAGCTTCACGCGTCCCACGGGCAATCTCAAACAGGAACTGTTCAAGCAGGTGATCGATGAACTCGCGCCCGACCTGTGGGCGCTCACCTTCTACTTCCAAGGAGAGCCTTACATCAATCCGGGCTTCTTGGCGATGGTCCGTCACGCGCATGACAAGGGTCTCTATACGGCCACCAGCACCAACGCGCACTTCCTGGATGACGCCGCAGCGGAAGCCACCGTGCGTAGCGGCCTTTCACGCTTGATCATATCACTCGATGGCACCACGCAAGAGACCTATTCGGCTTATCGTCGTGAAGGGGAGCTGTCCAAGGTGATCGAAGGCACGAAGCGCATTGTGGCATGGAAGCGCAAGCTCGGAAGTCGCACGCCCCACGTGGTGTTCCAGTTCCTGGTGGTGAAGCCCAACGAGCATCAGATCCCCGAGGCACGCAAGTTGGCCAAGGAGCTGGGTGTGGATGAACTTTGGCTGAAGACCGCACAGGTCTATGACCCCAAGGATGAACATCCGCTGATACCGGTGCAGGAGAAGTATTCCCGTTACCGCAGGAACAAGGACGGGACGTGGTCGGTGAAACGCAAGCGCCCCGTGCTAACGGGTAACCGTCTCGAGGACAACTGCTGGAAGATGTGGCACAGCTGTGTGGTCACCTGGGATGGACGCGTGGTGCCCTGTTGCTTCGATAAGGACGCCCATCACGTTCTGGGGGATCTGCGCAACCAGTCCTTCGGTGATCTGTGGCGCAGCGAGGCTTACCGGTCCTTCCGTGGACAGTTGCTGACCTCACGGAGCAGCATCGAGATGTGCAGGAATTGCAGCGAAGGGAGCCCGGTATGGGCGTGAGTACAAGTACACAGGTGGACCTGTGTGGATGCCCTTAGACCTTCATGATGTCCTTCTCCTTGGCCTCGATCAGCGCCTCGATCTTCTTGTTATAGGTACCGGTGAGTTTCTCCACATCAGCTTCCAGGCTCTTGGCGGTATCCTCGGGGAGTCCGTCCTTCTTCGCCGCCTTGATGGCTTCCATGGCCTTTTGACGGCTGCTGCGCACGCCCACCTTGGCATGTTCTCCCTCGGCATGTGCCGCCTTCACCAATCCTTTGCGGCGCTCCTCGGTGAGCATCGGCACATGGATGATCACGCTTTCTCCGTTATTGCTGGGATTGAAACCGAGGTTGGCTCCAATGATGGCCTTCTCGATCGCATCGATCAACTTCTTCTCCCAAGGCTTCACGAAGAGCGTGCGCGCATCACCGGTGTTGATCCCGGCAACCTGCGAAAGTGGCACCATCTGCCCGTAATAGTCCACACGCACGGTCTCCAGCATACCGGGATTGGCGGCACTACCGGATTCCTTTGGTCACCTCTCTGCTTGATGCTCCAAGAACATTGTCGTGGTCCTCTCCAAGGTCTTCCGAAGGTCTCAGGCGGCGGTATCATCACCGCGATGGTTGCTCGGGTACATGCCCCGATGCGGCCGCAAAAAGTAACCAATGGGGTTCGCAGGAATACAGCCCACGAGGGGCGCCGAGGTACGGTCACAAAAAAATACGATAGGACACGGACACCGACCAGTGATATGTTGCCAGAACCGGAACACACCAACTACCTCTTGGCACTCCCACCCGAATCCTCATCCTCCCCCTTCAAGAGACCAAGACTTCCGAAGTGGACCACACCCGTGTTCCGCAGTTCCTCACGGATCACCGGATCGGTATCGGCACTGGCCAAAATAGGCAGCACGAAGGGATTGCCCCTCACGCGTTCATAGTCCTGGTCACCACGTTTGAGTTCGGGCGACATGCGGGCGCGCCGTTGTACCATGAGGTCGAAGCGGCCACGGGAAATGCCGGCCCCAAGGTGCCAATTGGTCAGGTAGAAGGTGGCAGGGACCTCACCCTCCAAGGGTTCGTCCGTTCGTTCCTCCGATGCATCGAAGGTCAATTCGAAGGCGGTCTGATCGAAGTATGAACCCGTGGTCAATACCTCATAGGATGCTCGCATACGTAGGATGTCCATGCCAAGACCGACCTCGACAACCGGGCGTATGCGGCTTTCCTTCACGGCATCGAAATACCAACGGACAGGCACCTCCCACCCCATCATACCGATACGGATGTCGCGGAGGTGTATTCCTTCAATTCGATGCACCTTCGTGCCACTAGGGCTCAGGGATAAGTACCCGGAGATGTCGAGTTCCGGGAATTCGTCCATGATGAACAGGTCGTTCTCCCGAAGTGGGACGGTGCCCAGGGTGACCATGGGAACATCCCCATACAAGGTGGAGAGGTTCAGTTCATTCACGTGACCGATCGTCAAACCGAAGGTCTGCTCTTGCAAGGAAGGCATCAAGCGTGCTCGGAAGCCCATGGAGAAATGACCTTCACGCGACCCATCGGCCGCACCACTTCGCACACCAACCTCCAATAACGCACCTGGCATCATACGGTCATGGAACGAGATC
>JADKCV010000027.1 GCA_016718655.1 Flavobacteriales bacterium
CTGCTCATCGGCAGCGGACCCATCGTCATCGGTCAAGCCTGCGAGTTCGATTACTCGGGCTCACAAGCTTCCCGCTCCCTCCGCAAAGAAGGCATTGAGGTAACGCTGATCAACAGCAACCCTGCCACCATCATGACCGATCCGGTCACGGCGGATAACGTGTACCTCCTGCCGCTCACCGACCGAGAGCATCGAGAAGATCCTGCCAAGCACAAGATCGATGCGGTGCTGCCCACCATGGGCGGACAGACCGCGCTGAACCTCGCCATCGAGTGCGAGAAGCTCGGCATCTGGAAGGAACACAACGTGCGCATGATCGGGGTGGACACCGCCGCCATCGACATCACCGAGGACCGCGAGAAGTTCCGCGTGCTGATGGAGAAGATCGGCGTGCCCATGGCGCCGAGCAAGACCGTCACCAGTTTCCTCGAAGGCAAGAAGGTGGCGCAGGAGTTCGGCTTCCCGCTGGTGATCCGCGCGAGCTACACATTGGGTGGTGCGGGCGCGGCCTTCGTCCACAAGGAAGAGGACTTCGACAAGCTGCTGAAGCACGGCCTGCAGGTGAGCCCCATCCACGAGGTGATGATCGACAAGGCCCTGCTCGGCTGGAAGGAGTACGAGCTGGAGCTGCTGCGCGACAAGGACGACAACGTCACCATCATCTGCTCCATCGAGAACTTCGATCCGATGGGCATCCACACCGGCGACAGCATCACCGTGGCGCCGGCCATGACCCTCAGCGACCGCACCTACCAGCGCATGCGCACCGAGGCCATCAAGATGATGCGCGCCATCGGCGACTTCGCGGGCGGTTGCAACGTGCAGTTCGCGGTGAGCCCCGACGAGCATGAGCACATCTTCGCCATCGAGATCAATCCGCGCGTGAGCCGCAGCAGTGCGCTCGCATCGAAGGCCACCGGTTACCCCATCGCCAAGATCGCCAGCAAGCTCGCCATCGGCTACCGCCTGGATGAGCTGGAGAACCCCATCACCGGCACCAGCGCCTTCTTCGAGCCCACGCTCGATTACGTCATCGTGAAAGTGCCGCGCTGGAACTTCGACAAGTTCGAGGGCAGCGACCGCAGGCTGGGCGTGCAGATGAAGAGCGTCGGCGAAACGATGGGCATCGGCCGCAGCTTCCAGGAAGCCTTGCAGAAAGCCTGTCAGAGCCTGGAGATCAAGCGCAACGGACTGGGTGCCGACGGCAAGGAGACCACCGATGTGGCCGTGCTGCTCGAAAGCCTCGCCAACCCCAGCTGGAACCGCCTCTTCCACGTGTACGACGCCATCAAGGCCGGCATCCCCTTCAAGAAGATCCAGGACCTCACCAAGATCGACATCTGGTTCCTGCGGCAGATCGAGGACATGATCCTCACCGAAAAGGAAGTGGAGAAGTACACGCTGGAGACCATCCCCCGCGACCTGCTCTTCGAGGCCAAACAGAAAGGCTACGCCGACCGCCAGGTGGCGCACCTGCTGAAGTGCCTGGAGAGCGAGGTGTACAAGAAGCGCAACGCGCTCGGCATCAAACGCGTGTACAAACTGGTGGACACCTGCGCCGGTGAGTTCCCCGCGAAGACGCCCTACTACTACAGCACCTTCGAGGAGGAGAACGAGAGTATCCGCAGCGACCGGAAGAAGATCGTGGTGCTCGGCAGCGGCCCCAACCGCATCGGCCAGGGCATCGAGTTCGACTACTGCTGCGTGCATGGCGTGCTCGCCGCCAAGGAACTCGGCTACGAGACCATCATGATCAACTGCAACCCGGAGACCGTGAGCACGGACTTCGACACCGCCGACAAGCTCTACTTCGAGCCGGTGTTCTGGGAGCACATCTACGACATCATCCTCCACGAAAAGCCCGAAGGCGTCATCGTGCAGCTGGGCGGGCAGACCGCGCTGAAACTCGCCGAGAAGCTGGAGAAGTACGGCATCAAGATCATCGGCACCAGCTTCGCCGCGCTGGACATGGCCGAGGACCGCGAGCGTTTCTCATCGCTGCTGCGCGACCTCAACATCCCGTACCCCGCCTTCGGTGCCGTCAACACCGCCGAGGAAGGCATCGCCCTCAGCCGCACCCTCGGCTTCCCGCTGCTGGTGCGCCCCAGCTACGTGCTCGGCGGGCAGAAGATGAAGATCGTGATCAACGAGGACGAGCTCGAGGCCCAGGTGCTCGACATCCTGCGCCTGATGCCCGACAACAAGATCCTCATCGACCACTTCCTCGATGGCGCCATCGAAGCGGAGAGCGATTCCATCTGCGACGGCGAAATGGTGCGCATCATCGGCATCATGGAGCACATCGAACCCGCCGGCATCCACAGCGGCGACAGCAATGCCGTGCTCCCGCCCTTCGACCTCAGCGAAAAGGTGATCCAGCAGATCCGCGAGCACACGCACAAGATCGCCCTCGCGCTGAAGACCGTGGGCCTGGTGAACATCCAGTTCGCCATCAAGGACGAAGTGGTGTACGTGATCGAGGCCAACCCGCGCGCCAGCCGCACCGTGCCCTTCATCGCCAAGGCCTACGGCGAGCCCTACGTGAACTGGGCCACCAAGGTGATGCTCGGCGCCAAGCTCAAGGACTTCCAGTTCAAGCCGCGGCTGGATGGGTATGCGATCAAGGTGCCGGTGTTCTCGTTCGACAAGTTCCCCAACGTGGACAAGAGCCTGGGGCCTGAGATGAAGAGCACCGGCGAGGCGATCTACTTCATCAAGGACCTGAAGGATCCGTTCTTTAGGCAGGTGTATGGGGAACGGTCGATGTACCTGAGCCGATGATTGTTTTGGGCGTGCCCCTCGCAAAGCCTCGGGTCGGGCCAACGCTTCAAGTCCGCACTCGTCGTTCCTCCTCGCTTGCGGGCTTTCCGCTCATGTCCCTCACGCGAACCCCCGTCTACCGAAAAAAATCTTCTCAAGTGGTCCGGATCGGTTCGCGTATCACTATGTTGTGCAAAGCGAGCTTGACAGAAAGCGCGTCAACGACAACCACCAATTGATCCGCTCATGAAAGCGATAGACTTATTTGCCGGTGCCGGTGGCCGGAGCCTCGGACTGAACAACGCTGGCTGGGAAGTGGTGGCTGCTGTGGAAGTGGACAAGTATGCCGTGGCCACGCACCATCAGAATTTTCCGACCACAAAAGGTATCCGGTGCGATGTGCGCGATGTGGATTGGTCGAAGTTCCGTGGTGTTGATCCGTTGCCGGTGGCCCTCCCTGCCAATCATTTTCGGTGAGTGGAAAGCAACTCGGGTGCGAGGATCAACGTGACATGGTGCCAGAGTTCGTGCGCATCGTTTCTGAAGTGCAGCCGTAGGCTTTCATAATGGAAAACGTCAAAGGCTTGGCGTCTGCTAAGTTCAAGGACTACCTGGAGAAAGCGATCGAGGATCTGAAGGCTCTTGGCTACAACGTGAACTACACGGTGCTCAACTCAGCGGACTATGGCGTTCCACAGTTTCGTGAACGTTTGTTCGTCGTCGGCTTACGAGATGGTGAGTTCAAGTACCCGAAGCCCACTCATGGACCAGGCCGCAAGAATCCATGGGTGACCGTCGCGGATGCGATCAACGATGCCCCATTCGATACTCCGAATACGGCCAAGGTCGTGTATTGCAAGAACCCGATACTGCGGAAGAGTCCGAATGCTGGCATGTTGGTGAACGGCAAAGGGCGCCCATTGAACATGGACCTTCCGAGTTTGACAATACCTGCGAGTGCTGGCGGAAACAGAACGCATATCATCGACAAGGACAATGTCCTATTGAAGTACCACGGCTCATTGATGAAAGGTGGGAAGGCGAACTCCGGTATCGTACCAGGCTGCCGACGACTCACCTTGCGTGAGTGTGCGCGTATTCAAGGCTTTCCGGATAGCTTTGACTTCGTCGGGCCAAAGAGCAAGCAATATTCCCAGGTTGGGAATGCGGTGCCACCGCTCTTGGCCGAAGCTGTATGTCGAAGCGTAAGAAAGCAGGTGAAGGAGCAGTTGCTTCAAGTGGCGTAACCACTGGTCGAGACTTTGAGGATCTCGTTCGAAACTGGATGCGCTCTGGGCTGAGGTTCAAGCCTTGGAAACCGGGAAGCTGTTGGTCCCAGCGGAGTTGAACGATCGGCTGGATAGGATTTTCCAGTCAAAGACCAAGACCTATCAATACGCCGTTGTGACCCAGTTGCTCGCGAAATTGGTGGACCCGATAAAGGACACACGCTGTATCCAGAAGTTGGAAGGCGATGCTGACCCTTCGCGCTTCGATGCATCAGCGTGCAGCAAGGTCGTGGTACCATGGGGAGCGCGAGGTCGGTTCTCCCCTTGGACCGAAGGATGATCCTTATGTGAATAATCCGATGCGTGTCTCGGACTTCGCGATGACCTTCCAGCAGAAGCAGAAGGACAAGAAGACTTGGGCTGAACTGGTCGAGTTGTTCGAATATGTACAAGCTCATCCGAAAGTACTTCGCCCGCTATTGCTTCAAGCTCTGCTGAAGATTCGTTTACTGCGCGAGGAGCAAACGGTGAAGTTCCCGACGCCTCAACGTGCCTCACTGCAAGACACCTTAGCCGTGACTCATGCCTTCTTGAAAACCAAGTCAGGCGGGGCGAGGCTGCAAGTTGTTGGCTTTGCCGTCTTCGACGCCATGCGCAAGACCTGGGGAATTTTTGATGTAGTGCTCACGTCGTCGGTTAATGCGTCGGATGCATCTTCAGGGAAACCGGCGGATGTCGTTTGCCGCCGGGATGGGGAAGTGATAATGGCTTGCGAGGTGAAGGATCGCGACCTGAACATCGAGATGCTCCATGGAAAGATTACGAACGCTCGCCTGGAAAAGGTGGGCGAGCTGTTCGCTTTGATTCGTGGCAAGATCTATCGCACGAACAGGAGATGAGCAAGCGCATCGACCGTGAGTTCAAGCACGGAATGAACGTCTACTTGCTTGAAAGCGACTCGTTCTTGGCCTTGGTGCTCGCGTTGATCGGTGAAGCAGGCAGGCAACACTACCTGAAGTCCATCGAGGAAGGCATGGTGATGATGAACCTGCCATTCGAGTCGAAGCGGGATTGGGCAAAGCTGTTGGAGGAAGTCTGAACTTGGGACCAGTTGCCCATGACGTATAGAGTGAAGAGCACCGGCGAGGCAATCTATTTCATCAAGGACCTGAAGGATCCGTTCTTTAGGCAGGTCTACGGTGAGCGTTCAATGTACCTGAGCCGGTGACAGTCACCACGAACGAAGTGAAGGGGCGTTCTGTCACTGCGAGGCCCGGCATTGCGGGCCGTGGCAGAGGCAGGTGTATGGGGAGAGGAGTATGTACTTGAGCAGGTAGGCATTTGCACTTTACATTTGGGAAAGATGAATCCCGAAAGTACTGAAGCACCTACCACTTGCTTAATTGCACAATCCTCCACAGTCACCAGTTAGCTGAGCGTGTGTCCCTGAGCCAGGATGGATCAGCGCTTATGGCGGAGCCTTTTGGTGACTCCACCTTTGTGTCTGCGGGCGAGAGGCGGATGTGGCTTCTCGACAACACCATAGTGGCCCAGAGAATCCTCAAATCGTGTTTCACCACATGCAGGACCTATGATGGACTTGCAAACTGGGAGTATCCATCTGACCCAGGGCTATATCACAAGTCACAAGTCGAGGATTAAGGGAGAGATAGGCAGGTAGCCCGAAGGACATTGGGGATGAAATCCAATCGATTTACGAAAGCGAAGCGAGTATCTCTTCAAGGCCTTTGATTTTGACGAATCGGGAGAGGCTAATGTCGCGCTGTCGTCATTTAGCCCAGAGGAACGGCGGTTGTTTGATCGGGTCCAAGAAAGGTTCTCATCAGCGTCATTCTTCAAGGTCAAAAATGAACGAGTGTACAATCGACAGCAGGTCTACTACTCGGTTCTCAAGGATGAACCACGCATTTATCAAGCAATCAAGACGTTCATCTATCTCGATACAAGCTTGGCAATCGTTCAGGAAATTGAAAGGAGTCTTTCCGGCCCGCGAGTTTCGTGATAGGTTCTCTGCTAGACCACATAAGGTACAAGCTGATACTGCTGTACGAGGATGTACTTGAACACAACTTGTCAACTTATGACTTAGAGGTCACCGTAGAGCAAGCGATTTGCGTTTACTATGACTATCTCCTAGGTAGACCTCAAACGACCATTGGGTATCAGCAAGTAGTTCAGTTTGCCACGAGAGCCCGCGAACTGCTAACGGAGTACCTAAACAATTTCGACCCGGGCTTGAAGGGAATACGACGTTACAAGGAAGGCGATGTTCCCCATGAGAACATGCTATTCATCGACAAGTTGCGTCAAAGCATGCCTGATGACGACATTGATGTCCTTGTTGGGATCCGCTTTGGCGGTATCGAACTCCCATATCTAGTACGACACTATATCTATCCTAAAGCCAGGATTGTGTTAGAGAAAGTTTCACAGTACTCGAGTGCAACACCAACGACAGAACTGGTCATTGATAAGAACATCTACGCGGGCAAGAATGTGCCGATCTTGGATGATTCGATAACCACAGGTCGTTCTTGCAAAATAGTGATTGACGCCTTGACCAACACCTGCAAGAACGTATTCTTCGGCTGCCTGTATTTTTCCGGACCGAAGCGCATTCCGCAAATGCAAAATGGCTAATCACGGGGGGTACAATCCAGAGCAGTTGAGGAAGTGTTGTGTGCTGAAGGAGACGAACTATACGGCTTCTAAGAATCAACTTCAGTACCTCGGAAAGAACAATGTGTTTGACAAGACAAAGGCAAGGTTGAAGCCAAGGCGGAATTGGGTGAGGCCCTAATCAACTTCGAGTTTCCACTATCACATAGCTCGCCAAAGGGCGCCAGTACTAAGAAGGTGTTCATTGCATGTTCGAAGTCGTACATCACCGAGTACCATGACTTTCTTCTGTACATACGCAATCGATACGAAACCCATCCCGACTATGAGATTGTTGATGACTGGCTAGTGAACCGAATTGAGAAGCACGATGGTGTGCCGTCATATGTGGAACCGGCAGGACGCAACTTCATCCTTGAGGCCGTTCAGGACATTGAGCGTTCGGATGTCGTCACATTCTTTGTCCCTGGTCCCTCCGCCTACGTGTCATCACTGTTCATAGTGGCTCAGATGAGACAGAAGAAGGTTGTCATCATCTACCGTCGCAAGGAGGATATCGTTGATTTTTCGAAGGGAGGGGCGGTGGAGTTGCTGCCGTTGAAGTCAATCAGGACCAAATTCAATCTCTGAGACCCGTGCCCAGCATCTTGAAGGTCTGCAAAATGGACTCCCTTTCCTTTGCGAGCTATGCGATTAAGCAAGGGGTGGATTTTCTCGGAGTTCACGTCTTGGAGGAGAAGAACATCGGTGAGCACTTAGAGCTAGTGAAGTTCATCAGAGAACGAGGTGGGAGGGCAGTCATTGTGACGAAGATTGAGAGTCTTGATGCGTTGGTTGCACTAGTCACATTGTATCAGCCGGATGGAATCCAGCTGCACTACACTCCAAACTATCAAATCCTTATAGCCCTCAGGATCCGCTTTCCTACACTTCTTCTCTTTGGCGTAGTAGTTTCAGGGAGTGTTCATCTTCTAGACTCAAGTATTGATGAGGTGCTTGATTTCCTTGTATACGATGCATCGTATACCGGCGGTACTGGTGTGAGGCAGACCTATGAAGGCCTGCATCGGTTCTCAAGCTCTTTAAGAATGAAGACGCTGCTTGCAGGTGGGGTAGATCATGAGGTCGTCGCGGGGCTCAGTACTCAGAGTGCAGCTGGATATGACGTTCAATCTAGCTTGAGGAGCGGAAGTGATTTCAACTTTAGAGAGCTGAATCTTCTTTGCAACGCGATAAAGCCATCTCGTCGCGGAAGGATTTCAGTGAGTCTCACAGACATGCCACTGATCGAGGTGCATCGTGCCGCCGGGTATATGCACGGCGCCCACTTGGACTATCACCTGGACATGTCTGCGGGAGACCTCTATCCGAGCTTCGTTACAACGAGGAACGGAATTGCACAAAAGGCTAAGGCACTCGCACAATTGCCCTTTGGGGTCCACCTTTTCATTCGCGACAGAAATCTAATCCAGAAGCAACTAGACAAGCTGAGCATTCTGCACCCGTTGAACCTGACACGTGTGTTTGTTCAGTACTATCCGGGATTGCGCTATGCGGAATTTGAGATGAATGGAAATCAGCCTAGTTTGATTCCTTCGATCTACTACCGCGATTTGAACGATTACTTTTCTTCTGGCGATGCTCATCAGACGATTTCAGTGGTACTGCCCAAGTTCAAAAATGACTTAGGCTTGCAAGGGTTGTTTACAACGTTGGCATCACATGCGGCCGAGATGAGCGGTCGCGAGATTTGGTTTGATAGGAATGTTGACGCGTTGTATGTTAACAAACTTCAAAAGTTATACGGAAAACCATTCAACGTGATAGTCGGGAAGGAGGTGGTCAATGATTGGAACAAAATCGACACAATCGATGAGCAGCTTTCTACAACGGGATAAGATTGAAATTGTGTTTGTGGACTGGTTTGGTGTTCTGTCCACCAACTACTACTGGTGTGTGCAGTCTAAAAGAAGCTCAGAGCTGAAAGCATGGTGTGATCTCGTTTTCGATGACGAGGTTGTGATGAAGGAATGGATGAGAGGCGACCAGTCCATTCAGTCTTTGGCCCAATTGGGACCGCGACTTGGGGTGGACTCAATCGTGAGTAGCTTCTTGAATGACATGGAGTACTATGCGCCAGACGAAGTCTTAATGAAGGCCATCAATGACCTCTTTCCCGGAGCTCAGAAAATGCTGGTGACAGACAACTTCGAACTATTTGAGCAGATTAGGAAGGAGTATCCGATTCTGGATAGGTACTTCAGCCGGACCTATGTGTCTTATGCCACCCGGAGATTAAAGGGCGATAAGCCTCCATCAATGTTTGACATCATCTTGACTGATTTAGGGCGCGTCAATTTTAAGAGATGTGTCCTCGTTGATGACAGTCCGATTAACTGCGGTGAATTCCAGAGGCGCGGTGGTCACACACCTCCAAGGTGAGCTGTAGCACTCCGCTTTCCGATATGCTCTTCCCGTAGAGAAGAACTCTGTTGAAAGCATCCTTTGCAAGCGGCATTGAGGCCGCTTGATATCCAGTGATTAGGTATCGATCACTTCGGATTACACTGTCGTGTTCTATTGCCGTAAGCAATACGGGCCGGTCTAAGTAATTTCGGATGTACCGAATAGGCACGCACAGGCGAGACCTGTTTGGGGAACGCGAAGGATCAAGCATCCATTTTTCCGGTATTGGGGAACCCGTTACTTCGACAATGGCGTAGATACCTCTCCTCAGGCGCTCTCTTCCGCCGAGATGCTTTAGGCTTCTGGAGTCAAGTCCAACTCGAACAACTCCGAGCTGACCCTTGGAGAAATACTCCCGCTGCCAACTGGCGATTCGATATTCACTGTCGCTGACAAACGGACTAGCGCTGAGAAATGCATCAATCGCCCAATACTTTGGGTTGCAGAAGAAGGTCCAATAGCCGGTCAGGTTTGTCTTTGCAGCGGTAGCCATTTTGTGGGTGATACATTAAGAAGACCAAGGTACGTGTCAGCCTCGTCCCGGCTGGCCTGCAAGTCCGGTACAGGGTGTTCTGGACCAACGTAGGGTGTCCCCCAAATCAACGCCGGGTCTGTCCGCTGCTCGCGAGGCCGTGCGAAGGGATGAGAGGCGAACCTGCGCCTCGCCATGCACTGTTCTACTTTCGTCCCATGCGTCGAGCCCTCAAGATCCTGCTCATTTCGGGTGCGTTCATGGTGCTGGTCGCTGGTCTCGGCATCTATGCCCTCGTGAGCAAGTTCAACCGGGATGTGGTGGGCATCGAGCAGATGCAGGCGGAGCGGTACAACGAGGTGGAACGCATCAAAGCCTTGCCCGAACTGCAGGCCATCGTGGTCTCCGCAGGCACGGTGCGTGCGCCCTTCTCCCACGCGGACGTAGCGGCCTACGCCTTGACCCAAGCCCTGCTGATGCAGATGAGCGGACCGACCGGTGGACGCAGCAGCGGCCCCAGCAGCGGACCACGTTACGATCATGATGACGATGTCATCTTCATGGGAGCTCCCGACTTGGAGCTTTCCATCGGCGGTTTGCCGCTACACTTCCCTGCCCGATTCCATCACGCTCATGTGGACGCCGGGCGATCACAGCGGCAGGCTGGGCGAGAGGTTCCGCAGCAACCACGTCTCCACGCTCTTCGATCCGGAATATGCGGAAGACATCCGCGCGGTGAAAGCGTTGGAAGGCCGATCCGCGGTGGTGAACAGCTATGTCGTTGGCAGGGGGCATGATGGATTCCGCGACATCCTGCTCGAAGAGGTGCTCTTCCAGGTGGGCGATACCATCCGCTTCAAAGGCCGCATTGAGCATGGCCGTATCGTTCCGCTGTATTGAGGAGCACGCAGCGTTGGAATGTCCGAAGATCATAGGCCACCACGGGTGGTTTACCCATCCAGTTCCCGCTGCTCGCGAGGCCTTGCGAAGCGATAGCAGACGACCCTGCGTCTCGAAGCCACGAGCTTCCCAATTTTAAGAGTAACCCTACCAGCGCCCCTCGTAAAAGCGGAGTACAAACCCCGTATGCCATGGTCGTACGTTCGATGTCACCCAAGGAAGTCGCCGATGATGCGCGGAAGGACCT
Organism: Flavobacteriales bacterium; assembly: GCA_016718655.1. Classification (GTDB taxonomy): domain Bacteria; phylum Bacteroidota; class Bacteroidia; order Flavobacteriales_F; family PHOS-HE28; genus PHOS-HE28. The sequence continues at coordinate 10,715 of JADKCV010000027.1, forward strand.
GCGCGCCTTGGTGAACAAGTTGAAGCCCCTAAGCAAGCGCATGGAGCGTGAGTTTCGCGTCTCGCCCAAGGGCGTCGATCGCATCGAGCAGGCCATCACCTGGCGTTCGCCGCGCGGCAATGAGTGGATCCTGGTGTTGATCCGCAGCAAACGGAGCACCCAAATGGCGGGCCTGGTCCGGTATCACGGTCGCGATGCCCGGCTGCGTGCGGTGCGGGTGGATCTGCTCGGCAGCGACGGGGACATCTACTTCAGCGCACACTTCTTCGAGCGCTATTTGAAGCGCTTCAACAAAAGCAAGGATCCTCCAGCGCCTGTTCGATTTCTTCTCCGTGAACCACGCGCCTAACATGCAAGGCGTGAAGCAGCTTGCCAATGGCACCACGGAGATCTTCGGGTCCATGTTCCACGGCAATGCGGCAGGTGTTTGGGACCCCAGCGAGCGGCTGACCTCCTTTACCACCTTCCTGGACCAAGGTCTCCTCGGTGCGGACCAACAAGCGCTGGACGAGTCCTTGGAGATGAAGCGCTACTTCGCTAATTTCTCTGCCGGGCAGCGGCAGCGCATGCTGCTGGATGTGGAGGCCGAACTCCAACGACAAGGGCAGCAACGGCCAGAGTTGGCACAGAAGGACCAACAGGTCTTGGAGTTGATGCGGCAATGGACCGGTCTATCGGCCGGGCGGTAGGGAAGGGCGACCGGCGCACGCTGCTGTGAGCGGGCGACCCCTGCGGTTCTTAAGAACGTTCTACTTTAACTGCATGAAAGCAGTTGCTACGAGTTTGCTTCTGGGCGTTTGCATTGGTGCCAGTGCACAGGATTGGACCCAACGCATGGACCTTGCAGGACCGGTACGATGGGGAGCATCGGGCTTCGGCATCGGCACCACGGGTTACATCTGCGGCGGTACCAATGGGTCAATGAATTACACCGATCTATGGGCATGGGACCAAGTGACCGACACCTGGTTGCAGCGTGCTGACTTCCCCGGTGATGCGCGCCGTGAGGGCATTGGGTTCGCTATTGGCGGCATTGGCTACTATGGCTTCGGTCGCACGGGCGTAGGTCAGCCAGGTTACAACGATCTATGGGCCTATGATCCCGTCCTGAACACTTGGGAGCAGCGAGCTTCGTTGCCCGGAGTCGGCCGTTCGACACCCTCGGCCTTCATATTGGATGGTAAGGCCTATATGATCGGGGGTAACCCGCAGAGCGCGCCGTACCTCACCGAACTGTGGGAGTATGATCCGGTGGCGGATGCATGGATGCAGCACGTTGATCTGCCGGCGACAGGCCGCTCTGGCCCCGTGGCATTCGCGTTGAACGGCAAGGGTTACGTCGGGTCAGGGAACGACAACTCCGCGAACTATGCTTGCAGTGATCACTGGCAATGGGATCCGGCACAGGACCAATGGCCACCCAGGTGACATGCCCGGTCCGGAGCGGGCACGGCATGCTACTTCCTTCGAGTGATCTACGATCGTCGGTGGTGGTTGGGATGGCACAACTTATTTCACCGACTTCCACGCCTATCACGCAACTACGGACAGCTGGTCGCCGGTACCCGACTTCGAGGGGGTTGGCGCACATACGCCAGTATCCTTCAATGTGAACGATCGAGGCTACGTGGGTACCGGCGGAATTCCCGGTGGGCAGACGGGTCAATATTGGGAGTTCGACAAAGGAGTTCTATCGAATGTGTCCGATGCGGGGACATCCGCACTGCAGGCCATGGTCGTGATCGTTGAGCAGGGCGCCATCACATTGAGCGGGTGGTCAACGGCGATGCGCCACCAAGGCAACGTATATGATGCTTCCGGGGCGCCGGCCGTGCAGGGCACCTTACGCAGCGCTGTGATCGAGATCGAGGAACTGAGCATTGGGCACTACCTCCTTCAGCTGACCAATGCAAAGGGCGAACAGCGCGTTCATGCCTTCGTTACGGTTGAACTAGTCCACATCCGGGTGTCCTCCCAGACCTTCACAGTAGACAGGGAGATCGACGCCCGCCAATAACTTCGCCTTCCGATCCTACACCCCATGAAGAACTCACTGCTCATCACCGTTCCTCTGGTAGCCATGCTTTGGTCCTGCGGAGGACCCAACCCCGAGCACGACACCATGATGGCTGAGCACCGGGCCCGAATGACGGCCGACAGTGCGAAGCACGCTGAGGTGGAACAGATGAAGCAGACCGCGCAGCGTTTCTTGGAGATGTGGTTCTCGGGGAAGACCGAGGGCATCGCGGAGATCGTGGGGGACAATTTCAAGTCGAACATCCCCATGCCGGGTGTCAGCTCCACAGGTATCCAGCAACTGAAGGACATGATCGCCAAGTCCACCGGGGCTTTCACGGACAACAAGACGGAGGAGATGCACCTGATCGCGGAGGGCGACCGGGTGGTGGCACATTACCGCTGGAAGGGCGTGAACAGCGGCTCCATGGGCGAAGGCATGCCCGCCACCAACAAGCCCATCGATGTGCATACCGTGGACGTGTTGCGTTTCGAGAACGGGAAAGTGGTGGAGCACTGGGGCTACATGGAGGAGTTCAAGATGATGGAGCAGCTGGGCATGATGGGAGGTGAGGAGGCGGGGGCGAAGTAGGGTCTTCGCGTTGAACAGTCGCCACCCTCGGAGTGGTCGATCAGTTGGCTTGAAGTCGGGATCTTCAAGCGACCTTCATCGCTGGTCCGAACCATATCGGAGACCGATGACGGGGGGCTGTTCAGGTTGTCGATCTTCCTGTCCAGATCAATGTTGGATCCATCACGTGACGATGGAGAACGGATCGGACCGGGGCTAACCCAGCATATACACCATTCGTGCCGCCCAGGTCCAGCTTAGACCTTCCACGCGGATCGGCAGTGAAGCCCTGAAGTTGAGACCGAAATGTTCGGTGAAGTGGTAGGTGGTACCGGCCTGCAAGAGCATGGCCCGTCTGTTCCCATGATCACCAGGTCGCTCACGTCGTTCCGCAAGGCGGTCCTTCACGGAATACCCGATAAGCTGGGTATATGCCACGCCGATGTTCAGGTTCCAATCATAGTACGCATCGTGTTGCAGCAACCCGATGAGCAGATCCACATGGACAGGTACTTCGATGTGGTGGAGTGCGATGTTGCCGTATTCCAAGGTGGGATAGTACTCCGGCAGGATGTACTCGCCATTCTGGCTGTAAAGCAGTTCCATCGCCAACTGGCCATGCCGCGCAAAGCGAGCGCTACCGATGATGCCGACGTTCGGACCGAAGTAGTCGGTGTTGCCCTCGCCCACGAGTTCGGCGAAGTTCAACCCGCCCACCAACCCGGCGTTGAAGACACGTTGTTGTGCCGAAAGCCGACCCGCGAGCGCGAGTTCCAGCAGAACGAACAGCAAGGAGCGAACCACAGGGTTGATGCTGAATGCCATGATCAGCATGAACGTGAAGTGTGGCGGATCATTTTAGGGCCACCGGTGGGTACCCTCCCAGAACTCCATTCGGCCCTCGCAGGTCGTCCCCGATCCAAAAGAGGATGGTGTTCTCCCGGACCTCCGCAGTTTCTAACCGCTGCTCCTGAGCGGAGAACCCCTCGGATCGGGCGCTATCCACCCTTCGGTACCGCCCCCAGCAGGTCCCACTTGTTCCCGGCGATATCGCGGAACACGACCACACGCCCATAGGGTTCATTGCGGGGCTCGGTGAGGAAGTGCACGTTCGCGGCGCGCATACGGGTGAAGGTGGCCTCGAAGTCGTCCACGCGGAGGAAGAAGCCGACACGTCCTGCGGTCTGGTCGCCGATCGCCTCCTCTTGTACAGTGCCATCGGCGCGGGCCAGGAGCAGCCCGGTGGCGGCGTTCGGTGGGCGCACCACCACCCACCGTTTGGCGCGGCCGTCGTTGGTGGTAGCTGGGGAGTCCTCCACCAGTGTGAAGCCGAGGACGTCCACGAAGAAGGCAATGGCGGGGTCGTATTCCGCAACGATCAGGGTAACGAGTTCGAGGTGCATGCGGGAAGGTAGTGGGTCGGGTGGATCCACTGGAACTTCGCCGGGCCATTGCCGGGACCTTGGTAGCTTTCTGACGGGTTCGTACACTGCTCCAGAGCGGACGCGCTTGTCTTGGAACAGAGCGCCAACCTTTCCCTCTCATCCACGCCAGGGCCGTTCGTCCAGAAGCCCGATCGAGCATCGCTCGCGTGCGTTCCCATGTCTGGAAAGACGGTCGCAGGGTCTGGCTTGTAAACGTTCCGATCGTGCAGCAACATGTTGTAAGAATTGAATTGGTGATCGGTGGCGATCCCCGACCTTCACGCCAGCACACAGCACCCCATGATCGACTACCACGACCGCCGTTTCATCCCCGTGAGCAACAGCGCCAATGGCGAGGTTTCTCCTGAAGTGATCTTCCACTACAGGCAATCGGGCCGCATCGTTACCTGCAGTTACACCGGTGGACGCATCGTCAGTGGCCAGTTGATCGCGTTGGTGGATGAGGAAGGGAGGTTGGACATGCGCTACCACCAGGTGAACGACCGCGGCGAGCTGATGACGGGTGTGTGCCGATCGACGCCCGAGGTGCTTGCCGACGGGCGTATCCGCCTGCACGAGGAGTGGTGCTGGACCAGTGGTGATGGTTCGAGCGGGAACTCGTTGTTGGAGGAACTTCGCTGACCTCCTTTCTTGCAGGCACGGATGACCCGATCCTCCCTTCCGTACTTCAGTGGATCGATGATGGGTTTGGTGACCATGGCGCTGCTCTCCATTCTTACCCTTGGCTGCCTGGGAAGCAAGCAGGATCGCTCCATCGCAAAGGTCGGCAGGCATATGCAGCGCATCCACGAGGCGGAGTACGCGTACTCATTGCGAAAGGCTACTTCCTCCTGGACGGCAGCGCGCATGCACAAGGAGGTGGAGGGCATACGGAAGCAGTTCGATGTGATCGCGGATACCGCTGCGATCAAGGAGCCCCTACGAGCGTTTCTGGAGCGCTGGCCCACAGCCGAGCGCATCGAAGGCTCGCTGATCGATGGTGAGCAGGCCTTCATGAGCGCGGTTACCGGGTTCTACTTGCGGGGCCTGGTGCAGCGAAAGGAGGGCGCGAAGACCATGTTCCCCATACGAAGGCCGTGAGATCAGGGCCGGGAACACGGCTCGTCGGGTGGTTGGCACGCTGCTCCAAGGCTGGTGCGGGAAGTGGGTCGGGTCCAATTCCCCTTCTCCATGTTCCGATTCCGATGATCGCAGTGGTCAATTGACGAACTTCGGCGCATGATCAGGCCGACCGCAACAGGCGCTTCAGGTCGCTGGACCACGATGGTGGTTTACGCACTGGTGCTGGCCGCTGTGGTCGCTACCTTGAAGTACGTGGAGTACCGCTTCATGGTCAAGTCATTGTCCACCGAGGTGTACATCGGCGTGGTGGCAGCGCTCTTCACAGGCGTGGGAGTCTGGATGGGATCCAAGTTGATCGCGGCGAAGAAGGTGGTGCATGTGCTTCCGGATCCGGTCGTGGACGACCAAGCCATTCGTTCATCGGGTCTCAGTGCCCGGGAACTGGAGGTGCTGCAGTTGATGGCCGAGGGGCTATCCAACCAGGAGATCGCGGACAAGCTCTTCATCTCATTGCCCACCGTGAAGTCCCACTCGTCCAGCCTGTACGCGAAGCTGGAGGTGAAACGGCGCACCGAAGCGGTCCATAAGGCCAAGTCGCTGAGGGTCATCGCTTGAAGTGCCTCATACTTTGGTATGGATCTTCGCTTCAGCCACCCTGATCCATACGGAAGGATGATGGAATGGGAGCGCGGATGGCGTTGGTTCACGGCACAAAACACAAGCACATGAAACGGATCGTCCTCACCTACGGCATCATCGGTGGCATCATCGTCTCGGCCATGATGTGGTTCACCCTCGGCGACGGGAACCACGATTGGGAGAATGGCGAAATGATCGGGTACACCACCATGGTCATCGCCCTCAGCACCATCTTCTTCGGTGTGAAGTCATACCGCGACAAGCACTTGAGCGGGTCGATCACGTTCGGCAAGGCCTTCCTGGTCGGTCTATACATCACCCTCATCGCCTCCACGATGTACGTGGCCTCCTGGTTGGTGATCAGCGCGAATACCGAGCAGGACTTCATGGAGAGCTACATCACCCATACCGAGGCGAAGATGAAGGCGAGTGGAACGCCCGAAGCGGAGATCGCGGCGGAAGTTCAGGAAATGCGGGCCATGGGCGAGCTGTACAAGAACCCGGTGGTGAAGGTCGGCTTCACGTACATGGAGATCCTGCCTGTTGGGCTGTTGATCAGCCTGGTCTGTGCGGCGCTGTTGAAGCGGAGGGAAGCGCCAACGGGAGCGTGAATGAGCGGGCAGGTGCGCATTTCACCTGGCCCGCACGATGTACTGGTAGGGCAGTAAGGCCACCTCCACGGTGAACGTCGTGTATCCTGCCTGTTTCAGTTCGCCGATCACTTCGTCGATGGATACTTTATGGTCCACCGGCGGGCCGACCGGTACATCGGTCTTGAAGAAGTCGATCACCACCAGTTCGCCATCGGTCTTGGTACCAACCTTCACCTTGGCAAAGTATGCGGCACGGTCCTCGATGTGGTGATAGGTGTTCACGATGAGCACCATGTCCACTTCCCGATCGTTCAGACCCGGCGCGTCGAAAGGGATCTTCCGCGGTTCGATGTGCTTGAGCCCTTCCTTGCTGATGCGCTCGGTGATGTGTGCGAGGAACTCATCATTCACGTCCGCGGCGATCACCTGTGCCCCATTGGCCGCGAGCTTCACAGAGAAGTAGCCGGAGCCCGCCCCGATGTCCATGATGTGCTTGCCCCTCAGATCCCCGAGGTAGGCCAGCACCTTCTCCGGCTGTTGGTAGGCATCCCGTTCCGGCGACTCGAAGCGTGCGATGAGCTCGGCGGTGGAACTCCGGTGCATCTGTTGGTTCGACACGTTGCCAACCGTATTGGCATGCGGATGGCCATGTTCGTGATGTTGTGCCATGGAAGCCAAGGAAAAACAGACCGGGATCAACACGAGCGTCCAAGAGCTTCGTGGTGTAAGGAGGACATGCTTTGTCATGCCTTGGTGAGAACACGTGGCCATGGCCCTAAGGTAGCGGTCATGCCGGTGGCCGTTACAGTGAGTGGAACGTGTTCCTTCCGGATGGAGCGCATGGAACGATCGCCAGCATCGAGGAGGACCTGCCACGTGCTCCCCGGCGGGTCATCGATCACTCGGGTTCGGTATATTCGTTCATTCCCTTTCCCGTGATCAAGCCATTGGTCATCAACTCGGCAGTGTGCTACGTGCTGGCCTTTCTGCTCACCACGGTGCTGCATGAGTTCGGGCATGCCATCGTGGGTTCGGTATTGGGTAGCAGCCCGGTGCTGCACCACAACTACGTTGCACACCTCGACCGCGCCAGCCTTCCTGTGATGGATCAGGTATGGATCGCATTGGCAGGGCCCTTGGTGAGTTTCGCGCAGGGGTTGCTACTGCTACCGGTGGTGAGAAGGCGACGCTGTGGTGGGCTGTTCGACCTGTTCTTGCTCTGGTGCATGCTGCTGGGCTTCGGCAATTTCCTGGGCTACCTGATGACCGGCCCGATCTTCACTGCGGGTGACATCGGCAAGGTGCACCTGTTGCTGCAGGTCCCCATGCTGGTCCGGATCGGTATCGCATTGGTCGGGGCCGCAGCCTTGGCGTGGGTAGCGTACTTCAGCACGCGGCCCTTCCTTCAGTTCGCGCCACAACCCTCCTTGGTGGAAGGTCCTTCATCCAGGATGATGTTCAACTTCCGGATCATCATCCTGCCCTGGCTCATCGGCTCGGTGGTGGTCACGCTGTTGTACCTGCCTGTAGTGGCGATCGTCAGCATCATCTATCCGATCACCAGCGGCATGGTCTTCATCTTTCCATGGAAGCATGCACGGCGAGTGGAGGATGCTGAGGCTCATGGGTCGGCCTCGCTACTTGGTCCGAGTTGGGCCTGGTACGGCGCACTCGCCTTGGCCGTGTTGGTGTTCCGTTTGGTGCTTGCCCCAGGGATCGAATTGTGAGGGACGGAACGGGTCGTCCCTTGATGGATGATCCATGACATCGATCGTCGGTCTTCGATCGGTCACCAAGGTGAGTTACGGTCCATTCAGAGTTCCAAGGTCGAGGCGACCCTGACGTTCAACGAGGTCGTACCGCCTTATCAGCATGTCGCAAGGTGGAATGCCATTGATCAGCAGGATAATGATGGTTGTGGTGTGCTAAGATGTCTGATGGTGCGGGTCATGCACAACCGACGACCGCGCACTTCGATCAGTGTACCGGGTGGCCTTCCATTTCATTGGTGTTTCCTGCTTGATACGCAACAACATGCCTACGATGAGGACCCGGTATCTCCATCGAGGCTCGATCGATCGCTCTGCCAGCCTGCGTTTCGCGATCTTCGCCCATGTCCTTTGCCAGGCTCATCAACAAGGAACACGGTCTTCCGCTTCGCCGCGAATGGCCGTGGTGGTGGCTACTGGCCGCGGGTACCGCCGTTCGGTTCCTCTTCGGGTGGACCCATCAACTTTGGAACAGTTCGCCGGATCAGTTGGCATGGGGCTTGGGTTTGGTGGATATCTGGAGCGGCAATGGCGATGGCTACGACCAATGGGTCCATTACCCACACGAAGGGGGGACGCTCCTACAATCGTTGCTGGCACGCGCGTTCGTTCCATGGGCCGGTATCATGCCGCCGCTGTCATGGGTGGCTTTGAGCATCGATACCCTATCCAGGGCTATTCAGATCGTGGTGGTGCGCAGGCTTGTGGACCCTGGTCCGGCCCGCTTGTTCATGTGGTGGACCGTGTTCGCTGCTCCGATCATGTTGCCTTGGGGCACGGTGAACATGGGAGCGCATGGCTTGGTCGCATGCGCTCCTTTCGTACTGCTCCTGCTCGTATCCTCCCCCGAACGACCGGCGTTCCGGATAGGTCTGGTCGTCGGACTGATGAGCGCGTTCGCCTATGATTGCTGGGTGCTCGCACCGGTATATGTGGCTCATGCCTTGCTGACCACTGGACAATGGGGTCAACGCTTCGCACGTGTAGCGTATTTCACCCTTGGCGCCTTGGTGGCCGTTGCACCGCACGTGCTGGTGCGGGTGTACGTGGATCACGGATTCCAATTGGAACAATGGCCGGCACTCTCCATACGTGGTCTTGAGCAGGGTGGGGTGAATTGGGCAACATTGCCCGGCCGGTTCCTCGCTCTTTGGGTGACCTGGCTTCCGGCCTCGTTTCACATGGCCTCGATCCAGGAACCGATGGTGCAGGTGGCCGCTCGGGTCACAGCGGTCATGATGGTGGTGGGGTTGGTCGGCCTGTTCTGGCGAAGGAGTGCAGTTCACCGGTATGAGTTGCTGGCGTTCGGGTCGGTGGTCTCCTTCCTGTTGATCATGGCGGCCGCGCCTTTCTTCGAGCCGCGGATGGATGGGAACGGTTATGTGTACTACCGCTATTTTCCGTTCATCGCACCCCTGGTCAGCTTATTGGTCATCGTAGGTCTGGCGCGCGTTGGCCGAGTGGGCGGCTGCGCGGCAAAGGGGTGGGTGGTGGCCTGTGCGGTTTCCACATTGGTCCACATGTGGCACCAGCGATCCTTCCCGATGCCATTGGACGAGGCGACGGGTTGGGTGTTGGGCCGCAAGTACGGACATGCTCCGGAGCGGTTGTTCCGCATCGTCAAGGCCGCGGATCCCGATCAGGTGGACGCGTTGTCTCAAGGAGCGGCATGGGGCACCACCGCAGCGCTATTCGATGGGCGCACGTTGACGGACACGTCCGCCATCGATCGATTCGAACGCTTGGTGGCCCGATGGCCGGCCGATCGGTGGCCGTTATTGAACGCGGGAGTGATCCGTGCCTTCGATCCGGAGGTGACTCCTACGTTGGACGCCCGATCCTTGCCTGCGGTACAGAAGGTGATGGACAACCAGCAATGAACGAGCTGGCCGGGAGCACCGAACGGGCCGATATGGGCCTGGATCCTACCTTGGACCCATGACCCACATCGCTGTTTTCTGCGGGGCCAGTAGTGGCCATGATCCGGTTCATACGGAAGCGGCCAAGGACGTCGGGCGAAGTCTGGCCAAGCGTGGTTTGGGTGTGGTCTATGGTGGAGGGCACGTGGGGTTGATGGGTGCGGTGGCCGACGCAGCGATGGCTGAAGGAGGAACGGTGGTGGGCGTGATCCCGGGGTTCATGACCGAGCGGGAACTGGCGCACGACCGGGTCACTGAGCTGATCACGGTGAAGGACATGCACGAACGGAAGTTGGTGATGCATCAACGAAGCCAAGCGGTGATCGCCTTGCCGGGCGGATTCGGAACCATGGACGAACTCTTCGAGCTGCTTACTTGGCGCCAATTGGGATTGCACGCCAAACCCATGGGCCTGCTCAATGTGAACGGGTTCTATGATGGCCTATTGGAGCAGATGCGTCGCATGGAACATGACGGATTCCTGCATGGTAGCACCAGGGTGATCACGGGTTCGGAACCGGGAGTGCTCATCGATCGATTGCTCGCCATGCGGATCGAGGTGTGACCATGGTCATCCACGTGCACGTGTAAGGGAGTTAGTTTCACCAGCATCATCATGGGAAGAAGAGTGAACAAGCTGCTTTTCGGCAAAGGACTGTCCGGCACGGTGCTAAGGCAGCCTACTCTGAAAGAGCGGTGGTCGAACGTGCTGGCGATATGGCACAATACCTACGAGGAGGATGCCGGCTTGGAGAAGATCGTACGGCTGATCCTGGCCCTGTCCCAATTCTTGTTCCCTGGCGTGTACATCCGGCATCTGTTCTGGCGCTCGGGTCCACTTGTGCAGGATCTGGCCATTGAGATCTACGTCCTCTTCAAGGCACTACTACCAGCACTGGTGCTCTGGGCCGGAGGCTGGAGTACCGAGGGCGTGTTGTGGTTGGTGGGCTGGCTCATGGTGGAGACCTTGCTTTATATCCCTACGATGATCTTCGCCAGCGATGCCTTGCCAAGCCCGCGGAGCTACCGTCGTTCCAAGCTTTTGGTCTTCATCAACTACTTGGAGGTGGTGCTCACCTTCGCTGTGTTGCACATGCATGGACAGTACTTCAATGCACCACTGAGCAATTGGACCGATGCGGTCTACTTGAGCTTTGTGATCACCAGTACCATCGGATTCGGGGAGTTCTACCCGATCACCGACATGGGCAAGCTGGTGGTCTCCATCCAATCGTTGTTCTACTTGAGCTACATCGCCTTGTTCATGAGCGTGTTCAATACCCGCGCCACCCGGGGTTACTTCGAAGGTTCCGATAAATGAACGGACGGAGCGTACGTGGCATGAGTGGGGGCGCGACCCGGTATACCACCCTGCATCCGTGGTGGGAGCCACTTCGAACGGAAATGAGCGCGCATGGTCGTATCCAGGATGCGATCGCCATGCAGGCTTACATGAAGGGGATCGCCCCGTTCCTCGGCATCAAGACTCCCGCGCGACGTGTGTTGTTCAAGAAGCATTTGGCGCTTTGTGGTACGCCTTCGATGGTCGAGCTCCCCGCTGTTGTGCGCGCTGCGTTCGCACAGCCCGAGCGAGAATGGCACTATTGCGCGGTGGATCTGCTTGTGAAGCAGGCTCGGAAGTTGGGTCCGGAGCACCTCCCCCTACTGGAGGAGCTCATCACTGCGAAGAGCTGGTGGGATACGGTGGACCTGTTGGCGAGCAATGTGGTAGGAGTGGTGCTCAAGCGCCATCCGGATGCGGTCGCCAGGTGGAACCAGCGGTGGATCGATAGCCCGGATCGGTGGCTGAACCGCACGGCCATTCTCTTCCAACTCAAGTGGAAACACGATACGGAGGAGGCTCTTCTCTTCGCCAACGTGAGGCAACATGCCGCCCATCCGGACTTCTTCATCCGCAAGGCCATCGGTTGGGCATTACGGGCCTACTCCATCAGCGCACCGTTAGCAGTGGAGCGGTTCGTTGCCCAACAAAACCTTTCGCCACTAAGCAGGCGCGAAGCCCTTCGGCTGATGCAGGTATGAGGCGGTGGGAACGAACCCGGTCGGTACTTGAAGCGTTCTGCTCACGGGGCCGGTGGGAGAGGATGCTGTTCCCGAGCCACTTGCACTCGGTTGGCGAACCAACGACCTTTGTCGGATATCTTCCTAGGAGAGCAATGATCCCTGTGATGTTCGAACATACCACGAAACTGCACAAGTTGATGCGCTTCCCTGCGATCGTGTTCTCCCTATTGCTGGTTTTGACGGCCTGTGGACAATCCGCTTCGGACCGGACCGCGGTGAAGTTGAATGCTACGGTCACCGAGGCCCCGCCCTCGATCACCTTGCAGTGGCAGCCGATCTCGAACAGCACGTCATTCTCCATATACCGAAAGGCCCCCACCGCTTCCACTTGGGGCACTGCGGTAGCCAGCCTGGGTGGTTCGATCACCCAATGGACCGATGTCAATGTGACGCTTGGACAGTCCTACGACTATAAGGTGGTGCGCAGTGCCTCGGGTACGGGCTACGGGTATATCCGTTCTGGTATTCGAGTTCCGGCAGAGGAGGATCGAGGGACCTTGGTGATGTTGGTGGCAGCTGACCTCGCATCCCAACTGAGTGTGGAAGTGTCCCAAGTGGAGGAAGATCTGCTTGCTGACGGATGGTGGGTCATACGACATGACGTGCCCACCACGGCCACCACGACCAGCGTACGTCAACTCGTCATTGCGGATGTTCAGGCGGATTCCGATGTGAAAGCGGTCTATATCCTAGGGCATGTGCCTGTGCCTTATTCCGGGAACATCAATCCGGATGGGCATGCTGAGCACCGGGGCGCTTGGGCATGTGATGCATACTACGGTGAGATGAACAGTACCTGGACGGATGCCTCGGTGAACAGCGCGGCATCGGCATTCCCTTGGAATATCAACGTGCCCGGGGATGGTAAGTACGACCAGAGCGACCTTCCGTCCGCTGTGGAACTGATGGTGGGTCGAGTGGACCTGACGAACCTGCCGAGTTTCCCACTCACCAGTTCGCAGCTGATGTGGAACTACTTGAACAAGGCCCATCGGTGGAAGCGGAAGGAACTGACCGTTCCTGCTACGGCAGTGTTGTTCGATGACCTGCAGTGGACCGGATATCCCCTCGCCCAATCCGGGCACATGGCACTTTCCGCTTGTGTGGGACCATCGGCGGTGACCGAGGTGGTGGCTTCTGCGGCACCCTTCATCGAGCAGCTCACAGCAGAGCCACGACTCTGGACTTACCACTGCTCCACCGGAGCCCAGTCCACGGGGACCCAAGGTCAGATCACGTTCGTGGGCACACAATCGGGTGCCAATACCCAGCAGGTGGCCAATGCCAGTGCGCAAGGCATCTTCAACATGTCCTTTGGCAGCTATTATGGTGATTGGGACAACGAGGACAATTACTTGCGTGCCTTGCTCGGTACCGGCAACGCCTTGACGCACGTGTGGTCCTCCATTCCCAATTGGTACATGTACCCCATGGCCATGGGGGAAACGATCGGTCATTGTACGCGCCTGTCGCAGAACAATACCCAGCAGGTGCATAGTCCTCAGAATGCAGGTTGGCAGGGCCAGTCGGTGTCAAGGATACACATGGCGTTGATGGGAGACCCGACGCTACGTCAGGTGCAGGTGGCCCCTCCAACGGATCTTACCATCACCCGTACTGGCTGGTATGCCGATCTCACGTGGAGCCCCGCCCCGGAACCGGTGGCCGGTTATGTGATCCATCGCATCGATACGGTCAGTGGCGCCTTCGTTCGGGTGAACCCGGAACTCGTCACAGGGACCAGCTACTCGTCCAATTCGGTCTTCTTTCCCGGTGATCGGTACGTGGTGCGTGCGGTCCAGTGGGTCACCGGGAACACGGGATCCTTCATGGCCTTGTCACTCGGGGCCGTGGCGCGTGCGGAGGGTGTCGCCGTCGAGGATTGCCAAGGCGTGCTCGGTGGGCAAGCGGTACCCGGCGCTGCGTGTGATGATGACGATCCGTTGACCGTCAACGATGTGTTGAACGAAGGCTGCCAATGCGCTGGGGAATTGAGTACCGGTGTCCGTTCGTATGACGATGGTCCGGGATTCGTGGTGGAACGAGGGGCCGATCGCATCACCTTCCGCGCCGATCGTTCCATGGACGCGCCCTACCGCATCGTGTCTTCGCAGGGGGCCACGATCAGGTCCGGATGGATGCGCGGCGAGCGCGAGGTCATCAGCACCACGGACCTGGCCCCGGGCGCCTATCTATGGGTCCTTGGGCCAGATGCTGCGGGCCCGAGGGTAACCACGTTGCGCTTCTTGGTCGCGGAGTGACCGGGATCATTCGTACCCGGTTGCCGCGAATGTCCGCTCAGGAGCGACGCTCCTTCTTCGGGAACTTGGGCTTGGGCTCGTAGAAGCCCTCCTTCTTGGGGTATCCGGTCTTCACGGGGCGTTCCGAGGAACGTTCACCGCCACCGCGATAATTGCCACCGTCCGGACGCCCACCTTGGTAGCCGCCACGGTCCGGGCCACGGTCACCGCGATCGTAGCCGCCACTGCGAGGTGCCCCTCCCTTGTAGCCGCCACCGCCGCCCTGATAGCCTCCGCCGCCGGAACGGGGAGCACCTTTGCCGGTACCCCCTGCCTCATCCACCCTTACGCTCCGGCCCTTATAGTTGGCGTTCACGAAGGAATTCTTGACCTGTTCGAAGTGCTCCGGTTCGATATCCACGAATGAATACACGTCCTTGATGAGCATCTTCCCGATGAGTTCACCGCTCACACCGCTGATGCCACAGATGTAGCCGAGCATCTTGCCCTTGTCGAACCCATCGGCCGTGCCCAGGTTGATGAACATCTGGCGGCCGGTGCTGAACCGCTCCAGCGAGGTCGGGCGTTCGGCACGGGCACTGTGGTCCTTGCGGCTCATGTCCACGTTCAGGTCGAACGAGGTTCGGTGCGCCTCGATGATGCGGTTGAACGCAAGGCTCATGAACCGGTCGATGAGTTCTTCCTTCTCGAAGCTCATCAGTTCCACACGGGCCTCGGAGAGCAATTCTTCCAACCCCTCGCTGTCGACCTCCACGCTCTTCAAGCGCTTCATGTAGGCCATCACCTGCTGCTTGCCGATCTCGGCGCCGCCCGGTACACGCACATAGGTGAAGTGGGTCTTCAGCGCACGTTCCAGCTGGCGGATCTTGTTCACGTCGCGCACACCGATGATGCTGAGCGAGATCCCCGCGCGACCGGCACGGCCCGTACGACCGCTGCGGTGGGTGTAGTTCTCCGCTTCACCGGGCAGATCGAAATGGAACACGTGGGTCACATCCTTCACGTCGATGCCGCGCGCAGCCACGTCCGTGGCGATCAGCAGGCGGATGCTACGGGCGCGGTACCGGCCCATGACATGGTCCCGTTGTGCTTGGGAAAGGTCCCCGTGGATCGCGTCGGCGTTGTACCCGTCACGCACCAAGGCGGTGGCGAGGTCCTGGGTCTCGTGTTTGGTGCGGCAGAATACGATGCCGAAGAGGTCTGCGTCAGCATCGATGAAACGCTTCAGGGCCGCGAAACGGTCCTTGCTATGGACCACACAGTATTGGTGCTGGATGGCGGCAGCAGCGCTGTTGGCGGGCCCCACGCTCACCTCTTCGAACTCGCGCATGTAGCGTTTGGCGATGCGGCGCACATCGCTGCTCATCGTGGCGCTGAAGAGCCAGGTCTTCTTGTCCTCGGGGGTCTTCTCCAGGATCTCGGTGAGGTCTTCCTGGAAGCCCATGTTGAGCATCTCGTCGGCCTCGTCGAGCACGACCACATCCACGGTGGTGAGGTCCATCACGCCACGACCGATCAGGTCGAGCAAACGGCCGGGAGTGGCCACGATGATCTGGGCACCGCGTTGGATATCGCGGATCTGGTCGCGGATGCTGGCGCCACCGTAAACCGCCACGATGCGGGTACCTTTCAGGTTGCCCGAGAAACGCTCCAGGTCCTTGCTGATCTGCATGCACAGCTCGCGCGTGGGCGCCAGCACCAGGCATTGGATGGTGCGGTCCTGCGGGTCGAGGAATTCCAACATGGGCAGGCCGAACGCGGCGGTCTTGCCGGTGCCGGTCTGGGCCAGTGCCACCACATCCTTCTCGCTCTTCAACAGCAAGGGTATGGCCTGTTCTTGTACCGGGGTGGGTGTGGTGAAGCCGATCTCAACGAGGGAACGGAGGGTTTCGGCACGTAGGCCGAGCGCTTCGAAAGAAGACATCAGGGAGTGGGAAAAGGGGACTGGCGAAGCGCTTGCCTGGCGCGGAATGGCCGCAAAGGTAGGGGTTCTGGGGCGGGTGGGCCCCCGGGCCTATCTTTGGCCGCTTCCCATGTACGCGACCGAAGCCAGTTTCAGCGGCACTTTCCGGACCATTATCATCCTCGTGGTCATCTGGATGGTACTGCGTTGGTTCATGCGGAAGCACGGCAGTGGCCACGCGATGGATACGGGCTCATCAGCACCGGATCGCCGCAGGGGTGATGTACGGATAGAGAACGTACCTCCTTCGAGGCCATCCGCTCCCCGTTCCGGAGGAACGATCATCGATGCCGATTTCGAGGAGATCAAGTAGCCTACCACCCCCATGAACGCCATCCCTTGGAAACGCCTGTTGCCCGTCTTCGCGGCCATCGTCCTGTTCTACGCGCTCAGTCTGGTCTATTTCAGCCCCATGCTGGAGGGCAAAGAGCCTGGACCAGCACGACATCAAGCAATGGCAGGGCATGGCCAAGGAGGTGGAAGAGCACCGGGACGCCACGGGCGAAGAAGCCCTCTGGACCGGCAGCATGTTCAGCGGAATGCCCGCCTACCAGATCTCCGTGAAGTGGACGGCCAACCTGCTGCACTTACGCGGATGCGCTTTTCCACGGTTTCCTGCCGCGCCCGGCCAACTTCCTCTTCCTCTACCTGCTGGGCATGTACGTGCTGCTGCGCATCCTGAAGGTGGATCCGTGGCTCAGTGTGGTCGGTGCCATCGCCTTCGCCTTCAGCAGCTACTTCTTCGTGATCCTGGAGGCGGGGCACACCAGCAAGGCCAACGCCATCGGCTACATGCCCATGGTGCTGGGCGGGTTGTACCTGCTCTTCCGTGGAAGAATGCTGTTGGGTGCTGCCCTGCTGGCGCTGTTCCTGGGACTGGAAGTGGCCATGAACCACGTGCAGGTGACCTACTACCTGGGGATCCTGCTGGTCTTGTTCGGCCTGGCGGAAGCCGTGCGTGCAGTGCGCGGTGGCACCTTGCCCGACTTCGCTAAACGCGCCGGGCTGGGTGTGGCTGCCGTGGCGCTGGCCCTGCTGTGCAACCTGGGCGTGCTGTGGAGCACCTTGGAGTACGGCAAGTACAGCACCCGTGGGAAGAGCGAACTCACCATTCCCCGGCGGACGGTTCTTCCAGCGAAGGCTTGCGCACGGCGGGTCTGGACCGCGACTACATCACCACGTACAGCTACGGCAAACAGGAGTCGTTCACCCTGTTGGTGCCCGATGCCAAGGGAGGGGCCACAGGTGCAATGGGCAATGGCGCGGAATTGAGCGGTGCCGACCCGCGCTTCCGGCAGAACCTGGCGCAGATGAACCGGTATTGGGGCGATCAGCTATCCACCTCCGGGCCGCAGTACGCCGGTGTGATCGTGGCGCTGTTGATGTTGTTGATGCTGGTGCAGACCGAAGGCAAAGGCCGTTGGTGGCTCCTGGGTTCCGGCCTGTTGGTGCTCTTGCAGATCTTGGTGTCCAACGCGGCACCCTTCGACCTGGAGAACGTGGCCACCGTGGGCGGCATCAAGGCCAGCATCGTGGCGGGGCTGCTACTGGTGGCCTACTTGGTGGCGGGTCTCTTCCTGATGCGCGATGGAATGGTCTACGCCCTCTTCAGCGCCTTGTTGGTGACGCTGTTGCTCTCTTGGGGGCGCAACCTGATGCCCCTGACCGACTTCTTCCTGGAATATGTGCCCGGCTACAACAAGTTCCGCGCGGTCACCATCATCCTCGTGGTGGTGGAACTGGCGGCACCGGTGCTGGCCATCCTGTTCCTGGACCGCGCTCAACCCGCAACAGGCGGGGACTGGGACAAGGTGATGGAGAAACGCTCGCTGATCGCCATGGGCGCGCTGCTCGTACTATTGCTGGCCATGGCCCTGTTGCCCGATGGCTTATTCAATTTCGTGAACGATCAAGAACGCTCGGCTTTGATGCGTCAAGCCGAGGATTCACCCAAGATGGAGGCCCAAGTGATCGCCTTCGTGGATGCCTTGAAGGAAGTGCGCATCGGCATCTTCACCGCCGATGTCTGGCGCAGCTTCGCTTTCGTGTTGGCGGCCAGTGCGCTGGTCTTCCTGTTCGGTCGCAAGATCATCGGCAAAGTGGTGTTGATCGGTGGGTTGGGCCTGCTGATCCTGCTGGACCAGTGGACGGTGGACAAGCGCTATATGCACAACGGGAAGGAGCGCGGCCGCTACGTGCATTGGGTGGACAACGCGGTGCATCAACAGCCATACACCCCTGATGCAGCCGACAAGGCCATATTGGAAGCCGAATGGTCACCCGCTGCAGGATCCGACCACCAAGCGGCCATGACCCGGTTGAAAGAGCGCAAACAGAACGCGGGCGGCATCAATAAACTGGTGAAACCCGAAGAGGAGTTGCTCGAACGTTTCAGTAGCCTCCGGCGCAACAGCGACTACCGCGTGCTGACGTTGGGCAATCCGTTCAACGATACACGGGTGAGCTACTTCCACCGCAGTTTGGGCGGCTACCATGGCGCCAAACTGAAACGGTATCAAGAAGTGATAGAGTTCCATTTGGGCCCCGCGATCCAGCGGGTAACGAGCATGTTGCAGAGTGGGACCTCCTTGCCAGAGATGGATAGTTTGCTCGCCCAGGAAGGGGTGCTCAACATGCTCAATACGCGCTACCTGATCTACAACCCGGAGCGTCCGCCCATCCGCAACAGCAATGCGTACGGCGCAGCTTGGTTTGTGGATGAAGTGCGGTGGGTGAAGAACGCCGATGAGGAGATCCTCGCATTGAGCGAGATCGACCCGGCCACCACGGCGCTGGTTGACGAACGGTACCGCACCGTGCTGGGTTCCACGACCGTGGTGCCCGACCCCTCCGCAAGCGTCGAGCTGACCCAGTACGAAACGAATGAGCTGACCTACTTGGTGCGTTCGAACAACGGAGGTCTGGTCATCTTCAGTGAGATCTGGTACGGACCCGATTGGCATGCCACGGTGGATGGGCAGCCGGTGGACCATGTTCGTGCGAACTATATCCTGCGAGGATTACCAGTGCCTGCTGGGGAGCATACGGTGGTCTTCAAGGTCTCCAGCGAACCGTTCAACACGTCACGACCGGTGGCCATGGCATCCAGCGCGTTGGTGCTGCTGGTAGTGATCGGTGCCTTGGTGTGGCAAGCGCGTACAGCGCTCCGCGCGGAATGAAACGGGTGCTCATCATCGCGTACTACTGGCCGCCCAACGCCGGGGTAGGGGTGTATCGATGGCTGAAGTTCGTCAAATACCTGCCGCAATTCGGTTGGCAGCCGGTGGTGTACACGCCTGCGAACCCGGAGCTGCAAGCCTTGGATGAAGCCTTGATGAAGGATGTGCCGCCGGAAGCGGAGGTCATCAAAGGGCCCATCACCGAACCCTATGCATGGTACAAACGCTTCACCGGTAGGAAGGCCGACGAACGCTTGCAGACCGCGTTCTTGAAAGAAGATGGCAGTGGCTCCACCTGGAAGGAGAACATCGCGAACTGGTTGCGTAGCAATTTCTTCATTCCGGATGCACGTATATGGTGGGTGAAGCCCTCGGTGAAGCGTTTGCAACTGTATCTCGAACAGCATCCGGTGGATGTCATCGTTACCACGGGTTCTCCGCATAGCCTGCACATGATCGGTCGCGCATTGAAGCAGCGCACCGGCATTCCTTGGGTCGCCGACTTCCGTGATCCGTGGACCAACATCGACTATTACGACCAACTGAAATTCACGCGCTGGGCTGATGCCAAGCAACGTCGGTTGGAGCGTGAAGTACTCACCGAAGCCGATCGTGTGATCACCGTGAGCTGGCGCTGGGCGGAAGACCTGGAATCCCTCGGAGCAAAACACGTGGAGGTGATCACCAACGGCTATGACCCCGAGGATCTTCCCAGGCCACCAGAACCTGTGGACGAATGCTGGAGCCTGGTGCACGTAGGCAGCATCACGGCCACACGGGATGTACCCGAACTCTGGAAGGCACTTGCCGAACGGGTCCGTGACGACGCTGAATTCCGAGCCCGTTTCGTGCTTCGTTTTGTTGGAGGTGTGGACCACGGTGTGATACGCAGTTTGGAGTCCGCAGGGCTCATGGGCCATGTTGAACGTATTGGCCAGGTCAGCCATACCGCAGCGATACGTCACATGCAACGTGCCCGCGTCCTCTTGCTACCGGTGAACGATACGCCCAACGTGATGGGCTTCCTGCCTGCCAAGGTGTTCGAGTATCTGGGTGTGCAGCGTCCCATTCTGGCGGTGGCGCCTCTGGGCGCGGATATTGGGAAGGTATTGGGTGACGGGCATTGGCTGGTGCAACGCGGCGAAATGGGCCCCATACACACCACCGTACAACAGCTGTTCGATAGGGATCGAACGGCGGCCACCCCAGCAAAGCGTTTTGAACGTCGTGAATTGACAGGAACACTCGCCCGACTTTTGGATCGGATCGTGGCCAAGGATGTCACAGTCATGCATCGCGCTTGATCCAACACGAACCGACGACCCCGATACGACCATGACCGATCTCGAAACCTACTTCCACGCCAACCAAGGTCGACTGATCCACAAGTGGATGCACTTCTTCGACGTTTATGACAAACACTTCAACCGATACAGGGGCAAGGACGTCGTGATCCTGGAGATCGGTGTCTACCACGGTGGCAGTTTGCAGATGTGGAAGAATTACTTCGGCGGTAAGGCCCGCATCTATGGAGTGGACATCAACCCGCGCTGCAAGGAACTCGAGGAGGAGAACATCTCGATCCACATCGGCTCACAATCGGACCGTGCCTTTCTTCGCAAACTGAAAAAGGAAATGCCACCCATCGATATCCTTATCGATGATGGAGGGCACACGATGCAGCAACAGATCGTGACCTTCGAGGAATTGTACAGCGCTGTGAAGCCCGACGGTGTCTACCTGTGCGAGGACCTGCACACTTCGTATTGGCTTCAGTACGGCGGTGGTGACCGTAGGCCGGGCACATTCATCGAGTACAGCAAGCGTATGATCGACAAGTTGAATGCCTGGCATTCCGCAGAGTCGAGCCTCAAAGTGGACGATTTCACGCGAAGTGCAGGATCGCTGCATTTCTATGATAGTATCCTCGTGATCGAGAAGAAGGTGGCGGCCCCCCCGGAACATCGCAAGACCGGAACGCCCAGTTTCCAGGACCCCCCAGCAAGGCACCGAGGACCTTGGGGAAAACTCAAGCTCGGTTCGTTGCGCGCCGTTAACAAGGTGCTCCGGGGCTTGGGCATGCCCAGTATCATATGGCGGTGAATCGATGTGCCCATACTTGAAAGGCGGGGAGGAACGTATCGTATGCATGAGGGATATGCTACTTTGACCGGGCCATGGGCATCCTAGCGCGCCAAACTTTGCTCAATACGGTGCTCACTTATGCGGGTATCGTGTTGGGCTTCGTCAATGTGGTGCTCCTGTACCCCAAGGTCCTGCAAGCGGACCAATTCGGCCTGACACGCTTGTTGGTGTCGATCACAGTCGTGGCGGCACAACTTTCACAACTCGGCGTGGAGAATACGGTGCTGCGGTTCTTTCCCTATTTCAAGGATGATCAGCGCAAGCACCGTGGCCTGTTGAGCATGCTGGTCCTTTTCGGAACAGCAGCATCCCTGTTGTGTATGTTGGCACTAGCCGCACTGCATCCGTGGCTCTCCGATGTCTTCAACGACCGCAACTCGCTTTACGCGCAATACGGTCTCTTGGTATTGCCGCTCGTGTTGGGCGAGGTGTTCTTCATCCTGCTGCGCAGTTTCAGCCGGTCCTTGCGTCGAACGGTACAGCCCACGTTCATCCGGGAATTCATGTTGCGGGCAATGCAGACGATCCTCATCCTGGTCCAGGCATGGGCGATGATGCCGTTCCACGTATTCATGCTGTTGTATACAGCGTTGTTCCTGATCGGCACCTTGGCCTTGGTATGGGACCTGTATCGTTCAGGGAATTTTGCATTGGGTTGGTCCGAGCGTTGGTTGCCCACGCGGTTGCGCAAGAGCATGGTGACCTATAGCACATTCACCTTTTCGGCCACGTTGGCCGGCATCATCCTCGGCAACATGGACCAGCTCATGATCGGTGCACTTCTCGGTGATGGTCTAAGGCAGGTGGCCTATTATTCGGTGGCCTTCTACTTCGGATCGGTGATCGCGGCACCGGGCCGGGCGTTGAGCCAGGGTGCCCTGCCCTTGATCGCTGAAGCGTGGAAGCGCGACGACCATGTGTACATCGCCGACCTTTACCGTCGATCATCGCTGGTGCAATTTCTCGTTAGTGGTTTTTTGTTCTTGGTGATGTGGTCGAGCGTGGGTGACCTGTTCGAGTTACTTCCTTCCGAATATGCACCTGCGGCCGAAGTGGCGATCATCATCGGCTCGGCGTATCTGATGACCAGTTCCATCGGGCTGAGTGTGGGTATCATCAGCATGTCCCGGTCGTATCGTTTGGATGCCATCTCGAGCATGGCGATGCTGCTCGTGAATCTGGTCGCTGACTATTTTCTCATCCGCGTATACGGCATCATCGGTGCTGCATACGCAACGTTGCTCGCACTCCTGGTGGTCAACGGATATCGCACCTGGTTCCTGTATCGACGCTATGGTCTTTGGCCCTTCGAGTTGCGCACGGTGGGTATTCTTGGGCTCATTGTGACCTTGGGGATCATGGTTCCGTGGATCCCACTGACCGGGTTGGCCATGTACGACCTCTTCCTGCGCTTCCTACTGCTCACTGTACTTTTCTGGCCGGTCGCATTCCTTTTCGGGACCATGCCCGAACTGAAGGGCGTGATGAGCCAATTCAGCAAGCGCTTGAAGTAGGGCCTTAGGTCAGGAGATCACGCATCAACGTGAACACACCGTTGTAATGGTCGCGATAGATCCCCCGCCGATGTAGTGACCAAACCCGGCCCGGCCTCTTGTACAAGGGAAGATTGCCGATAGTAAGCCGTTCCTCACCGATCCGGATCCAATCAAGTAGAGCTTTTCTCCAGTCGTCGTTCACACTATAGCCATGTCTGTCGATCTGCTCCTTCACCACTGCATAACGCGCGTACCAGTGGTCCTTCTCTTGCTCGCGCATTTTGCGCGACCACTTCGTCCAGTGGTTGATGGAAAATGGTGAGAAACGCGTCGCGGACGAGGCATTGGAAGCATGGAAGCGATGGAGTAACAAAGACCTCGGGACCACCTTCACGCGACCCATACCGAATGCGAACAGTGCAAGCCAGTGGTCATGCCCCCAATACTGGGCGAATCCGGCTACACGATCCCGGGCTATGCGCCGAGCGAACGCCCCTTGAAGGGCCATCGTACATCCTTTGATGTCAGGGTTGGACATCACCTGCATCATCGACCGTTCGCCACCCGCATCGAGACGCGCTTTGTTCCGGGTACTGAAAATGCGCTCTCCGGTGGGCTCGAGTTCCGCATTGGTGATCGTGCCATCGCTATAGGCCATCAAGAGTTCCGGATCCTCCGTGAAGCACGACGCGAGTGTCTCGATCTTTTCCGGTGACCACTTGTCGTCCTGGTCCGCGAAGAGGACGAGGTCTCCGGTACTTCGGTCCAGGGCTTTGATAAAGCTTGCGGTTGGACCAAGGTTCACATCGTTCCTCACCAGGATCACACCGTCGATAGGGACACGCTTTCGCCACTCGGTAAGCAGGTCCCACGTACCGTCCGTAGAGGCATCGTCAACAATGATCAGTTCATCCGGGAGGTGTGTGCCTTGTACGATCGAGTTCAACTGCTCCTCGACGAAAGCCGCGCCATTGTGGGTCGCCATAAGCACGGATAGTGTCATCTAGGCCTTCAGGGTTTTTCGATGGTGAACACGTATCCCATGGTCACGAAGTCACGCACGTAGGGAATGATGAGCAGTGGGAAAAGGAGGTAGGTGATCGCCATGTTCACCTTCCAGAACCGATTGGTCTCGAAGAAGCGGAAATTGCGCTTGGCCATTTTCAACCTGGCACCCGGGCATTCCGCGATGAACTCCGGCAGGTTGCGGTACATGATGACGGTGCGGTGGGTCTTGTCGAAGATGCCCCGCTCATTGCGCTGCCATTTGCGGGTCAAGAAGACCCAGAGCGTGTGCCAGTGGCCGTAGTTGGGGACCGATATGATCATGCGACCACCTGGCAACAAATGCTCGTACAAGATGGCAGTGATCCGTTGGAAATGCACGGTGTGTTCCAACACGTCGCCCGCAATGATGTGGTCGAAGGAAAGGCCGTTCAGCGCAGTGCTGATGGCTTCTGTCCGGTCGAGGTCGATGCACCAACCCATCTCGAGGTCCGGTAGCGCCTTTTTCAAGGCATCAGGATTGATCTCCATACCCCATACATACGCATCCGGGAAGCGTCGTCGTATCGCCCTGGCCACAGCGCCATTGTTGCATCCCACGTCCAGAACGTTCATTGGCTTGACCAATGAACGAAGCATATCCCGGCGTTCGCCTTGGTAACTCAAGTTGTCGTGCATGGTCACAGTGTCGACTCCTTTAAAGTGTTGCGAATGTGGTGAACACTTCTGATCATTGCCGATCGGATGTCCATCGCACCAAACTGTACATGCTCCCGACCGCAGGTTCGATTTCCGTACAATTGCAAATACCAA
Organism: Flavobacteriales bacterium; assembly: GCA_016718655.1. Lineage (GTDB taxonomy): Bacteria > Bacteroidota > Bacteroidia > Flavobacteriales_F > PHOS-HE28 > PHOS-HE28. The sequence goes on from JADKCV010000027.1 coordinate 35,676, forward strand.
GTCACAAACTTACATGCGTGCACTCTTGAACTTGGTTATTTCTGGACTCTTTGCGGCCCAAGTGTTCTCACAACCTGCCTTTCAATGGGAGCAAAGGGCCTCCTTACCGGCGCAAGGTCGTTGGGGAGCTTATACGTTCGAAATGGATGGGTATGGCTATGTCGCTGGAGGACATGATGGTTCGAATTATCGAAGGGACGTCTGGCGCTATGACCCCAATGCTGACACGTGGCAGCAAATGGCGAATATGCCTGGGGTCCGGCGCCACGGTACATCATGGAGTATCAATGGGAAGGGATATGTGACCTGTGGGCAATCTGCTACTTCGACATTCTCTGATTTACTATGGGAGTATGACCCTGGTACCGACACTTGGACCGAGAAGGAGCCATTGCCTGCCATGGCTCGCTATGGCACTCATGGTTTTTCGATCAATGGACTAGGGTATGTTGGTGGTGGTAATTACGGAACTTCCTCAGGCCCCTTTCTGGCTGACATGTGGCGTTACGATCCAACATCGGATCAGTGGTCACAAGTAGCGGGCATACCGATTCTGGCCAGATACGGAGCCACATCCTTCAGCACTGTTGGTAAGGGCTATGTCTACGGTGGTTTGAATTCATCGCTGGAGTTTACGAACCAGTTCTGGGAGTATGATCCAGGCTCGAATACTTGGGTTGCACGGAACACGATTCCCGGTCCTGGTCGCTCATGGAGCATGTCGATGCCATTGGCCTACGATGCTGTGGTTTCCGGCGGTGCCGAGAATGGCGTGAGTATTTATGATTCGTACAGGTATGACCCGGTTGCTAATGGTTGGACCATCATAGCAGCCTATCCGGGGTTGAGCGGATGGAGCGGGGCGTCCTTTGTTCTGAATGGCCGAATTTTTGGAGGACTTGGACGGACAATTTATCCAACCAGTGGTCATCATGTGGATAGAGAACTTGGTTCCAGGATACTACAGTGTCCGCATCGCTAGTGATGGACGTGTGTACACGGGAGCCCTTTTGCGTTGTGAATGATAGTGTTCGAAAGGACCTCGATCACTTAGCTACTTCCCCCGCACCCACTCTTGTGTCCGATAGAAGAAGGCAACATAGCCGCGCACTTTCAGCATACCGTCCTCCAGCCACAACCTGCAGTCATAGACCTTTCCATTGTCCGGGTCCACGATCGTACCTCCTTCCCATTCCTGACCATCCTTCTCCATGTTGCGGATGATCTCCATGCCCAACACGTTCTTCCCTTTGCGGTCGTCGGTGCAAGTAGCGCAGGTCTTGTCCAATTTGGTCTTGTCGAAGATCTCCACGATGCGGCCGGTGGCT
>JADKCV010000028.1 GCA_016718655.1 Flavobacteriales bacterium
AGGTGGTTGCGAAGGTGTGATTCATCCCAAGGCACTTTTTAAGCCGACAGTAATGACCAAGGCTCTCCGCTCCCTCTTGCTGCTGCCGTTGATCCTTTCAAGCTGCTTGCAGCCACTATCCACCTCTGCTCAGAACTTGTTCAACAAGGCGTTCTGGTACGAAGGCATAAGGGCAATCTCGAGCCGGTTTCAGACCCTCAGGGCTTCCTCATTTGCGCTACAGTTCGCTTCGGGCCGTCTGATAACATCGGCGGTTTTCAGTTCACTAAGGTTCGATTCCACTGGAAGCGTGATGCCACCAAAAGCTTCTCCACCGGGCCGATCTATGAAGTCATGCAGGGGGTTGCCCTTGCAAGCTACCGCTCCAATGGCACATTCTCGCTCCTGTTCGGGAGTCACCCGTACAATGGGCCATATAGAACATCGCTGCGCTTGTTCAATGTCACATCACTAGGAGGTATGAATTGGAATAGAAAGTCGAATACATCAACTCGGACTACTCCGTTCACTACTCAGGTGCTATGGAACCGGCGTTCGAGGAATCCCCTGATGGCGGCTACTTGATCACTGCGTTAAGAAGATATCCTTCCGGATCGGATACCGATACCCTGGCTCCGATGACCATCAAATTGGACTCTGTGGGAAACGTCCAATGGAATAAGACTTATAACCTCGGCGAGACCTACGGATGGCATATCACATCGCATGTCGATGATATCGGAACCATACTGTTGGGGTTCCATGCGGACACTCCCAATGCGATCGTGAGCGACAACAATATTCTAACTAAGATCGCCCCGAACGGGAGCACGATATGGAGCAAGCGGCTCGATGGATTCAACGGGCGGTTGACCGGCTCCACGATGGTGAACGGGAACTATGCGGTCAGTGCAATGGACTCGGCGAGCATCTACATCTTGGAATTGGACACGTCGGGGATTCCATTGTGGGGCAAGCGCTACGCTTTGACTTTCCCCTTGTGGACTTGGGGCGCGAGCAGTGTCCCGACACGCGACCATGGTTTCGTTCTAACTGCGCTGATGCCGGATAGTACCGGGTCCGCTGACGTGTTCTTCTTCAAAGTGGACTCCTTAGGTACTGCACAATGGCAGCGGGCCTATGGCAATTCGCATTCTGAGTCGTTAGTTGACCTAAATGCAAAACTGGGATAGTACGTTCACGATGCTCAGTAGGACACAGCTCACAAATTCATCGGTCCACAATTACATGAGTCAATTGGACTCCGAGGGTATGAATGATTGCATGACGTCCGTGAATTGCTTGTTGACTGAAGAGCCCATCACTTTCTCCTTGGTCGATGTGGTGCTTGATGAGTTTGAAAGTCCGATGATCTCACAGCCGCTGTATGTGAACGATTCTACGTCCACGAACCCGACACTCATCGACACCTGTCTTTTCTCGGACGTGGTTGGACTTGTGGATCTTCTGCGAACACAGGACCCTCTTGTGTATCCCAATCCAACCTCGGGCACGGTCTCGGTAAGAACAAATAATCACTGGGATGGCACCGTGCTCAACATCATTGATATGATGGAAGACAGGGTCAATAGAACCGAACTATCATCGTGGAGACGCATCATTGACCTTGAAGCACTACCTGTTGGTGTTTATCTGTACCACGTGGTGGCCCCGGATGGAAGGACCGTGGCAGGTAAGTTGATCAAAGAGTGAAGCCCGGCATCCTTTCGAGCACCTTTCCACTTCCCGGAGATCATGCTCAACATCATCACCAGCAGCGTAAGTGACTCACTGGCGATGTGTCCGGAGTACAAGGTGGTGAGCTGTAGGATCAGGAAGGCCAAGAAGGCGCATTTGCGGAAGGCGGGGAGGTGGTGGTGAAGGTAGGCACGTGACACTGAGCGCAGTCGAAGTGTGGGCGTGCCCCTCGCAAAGCCTCGGGTCCGGCTTTCCGCTGCAAGTCCGCACTCGTCGCCCCGCAGAATTGCCTCCTCGCTTGCGGGCTTTCCGCTGCAATCCGTCACGCACAACTGGCTCGCACGTATGCTTTGACACCTTCGATCATGGGCTTCAATACTTCATCGATCTGAAGATTGAATCGCTCTCGATCAACGATTCCCATTCGGTAACGCTCAACCATGGTGTCAAAAAGCGTCACGTCGTCCTTATCAGAAGGATTGTAGCGTCCATTGGTATGCGCAAACACCTTTCGAAGTCGACGTAAAATACTCACATCCTCGAATCCCGCTCTTGCAGGATCAAGCTTGATCGCATTTCCCACAACACCATGATACTCCAATAGCGCCCACATCCAAATGACAAGGCTCTGATTAACCCAATAACCAGCGTCGTTGAGCCTGTCAACGTCTCCTTCTGTGATCGGACCAGGGAAACGCATTGTGACATCCTTCCCGTGAACTCGATAGAAGCTCGCCGATCGTTTCTCGGACCTCCCAACATCGCTTGGGCGGAAGTAAGGGAAGGCGGAGCGAACTGTTAAATGACGATCCCAGAGCAAGTCAATGTCTTGGATGCACTCTTGGTTATTCATCATGTGCAAACTACACAAGTCCCCCTGCTGGCGCGAATCTGTGATACGTGCCTTCTATTCCTGCTCCGGGAAATTCAACAGCCCCAGTACCTCCGCCAACGGAATGTTCAGATCCAATACGGTGGTGCGCAATTGAACACCTGCCGCTGAGAGCTGCGTGATCTTGGCGTTGATCCTTTGGTCCTTGGTAAGGAAATGGCTGAGGCGCGGTTCCACATCGGCTTGTGCCAGCAACTTGAGGTCATTGATGACCACAGCCCGTTCCTCATCCTTGCGCTGATCGAGCAGATTGCGGGCGAATTCGCCCGAGCGTTGGGCATGCTGCCAGTTGAAGGTTAGGACGCGCACGTTGCGCAGTGGCAGTTGATCGAACGAGCCCTTAACGCAGAACTCCGAAATGGAGATCGTGCTGAGGTGCATTGGGACTTTGTGGTCCAGCAACCAGCGGAACCAAGCCTTCGTGTTCCCATGCAGCGGATCGTCCGTCTTCAGCAGACGGATGATGAAGCTCGTGTCCAGCAGGACGCCGTCAAACGTCGTATTGCCCACGGACATCGTTGAGGTATTGGTCCGGGTCGATGTCCTTCAGCCAGCCTTGGGCCTTGGCTTGAAGCCGCGCCAAGTAGTTGTCCTCGTAGCGTTGGTCGTAGTCGATCAATTCGATCAGCCTCAAGGAGCCCCGTTCGACCTCGCCCGTCTGCACATTCTGGCGGCCTATCGCACGGATGCCCAGTTGATGGTAGAGTATGTTGTTCTCCAACGCTGCGAGAAACGACTCTTCCGCTTCAATAGTGAAGATGCCTTGGCCTTCCACCTGCAAGTGGATGTTCGGTTTCTCCTTGCCACCGGCGTCGGTCACTTTGCCGTACAGGTAGAGTTCAGTTTCCACCACCGTGGCTTCACTGCGGAAGTATGCCGTGGAACGATCCACGCGAAGTTCTACGGCAGGATCAGTGGAAGTCGTCAGCGTGAAGGTGTAGTCTTTCTCGATAGCCCATTGCTGAATGGTCTCAAAGGCCTTGGCCGTTCGCGGCTCCAGGATATCGAGCGTCCGCTGGGAGTTGACCAGTCCGATCACGGCACCCAAGCTCGCAATGGACTGAACTCCGGTCTGGAAGATGTTGCGAACGGAACCCTCTTCAACCCGGTAGCTGATCACCGGGCGTTCACGACGATCGTTCGGGAACAAAAGCACCTCCACCTCATCCAACAATCCGCGTAGTTCACGAATGTCGAATTCGGCGGGCTTTAGATCATTGTTGCCACGCTTGCCATCAACGCGGACCTCGAATGTCGCTTTGGCTTCCACAGCGGAAATTTAACGCATTAACTGTTGGGCTGGCTTTCTTCGCATGCACACCCTTCAACATCTTCCCCACCAAACGGCGCACCACCTTTGCCCGATCGGCGTCCAGTTGCAACAAGGCAATGAACACCCCGTTAATCGAGCATCCCTGCCTCGTCGCCTACCGCCCATGCTCAACCCCTTCCACAACAGCATGGCCAGGATGCGCCAATGGTCGCAGCTCGCATTCGCTGCCGCGTTCATTTGCGGGTATGCCGGGTGCACGGTGGATCCCGATACCCAACAGCAGGATCCCGCTCCCACCCCGGCAGCGTATTCGGGCCTGCCCGATGGATACGCGGAGTACCGGGACAGCCTGATCGGAGACCCGCGCGTTCCGGCGATCGTCCGGCACTACATGACCGATGGCCACACCGTGGTATCGCTCCACCGCCTCTTCGAAGAGGACCAGCACTTGGTGACCATGCCCTTCGCCGACCTCAATGACGACGGGGTCATCGAGGCAGTGTTGGTGATGCCCGAGGGCTATCCCGGCGACGGTGAGGCGTGGATCGATGGGCAGTCCTTCGTTTTCACCGACCCACGTTTCGGCAAATTGCGAAGCCCCGAGCCGGGGTGCAACCACGTCCCCAACCTGTTCCTACTGGACGACATCGACGAGGACGGTCTGCGCGAGGTGGGTCTCTACACCTCCTCCTGCGCCAGCCGCTACAAGGCCCTGCGCGTTTTCGCCTTGCGGCCGGACACCACCTGGCAGCAAGTGGCCGTTGTCACCTTCGACATCTTCTGTGAAGAACCACCGAAAGAGGCCCGCGTGCGCAAGGTGGGCAAAGGGGCCTTCGAACTGCTCCGGGTGGAGTGTGAAGCTGGCGAAGGGCAGGCCGCGACGCAGGTGTGGGAGCTGCACAGCATGGTTGTGCGATGAGGTGCAGTTGCTATTCAGCTGTGGTAATGTGATACCAACGCCGCCTTCGTGGCACCCAACTCCATGTTCACCCAAGTGCGAGCCGTTCCCGCTGTCATTTGCACATGCAAGTATTGGCTCCTACATTTGCCCCGTGAGCGAGCCGAAAAGCCCCTACTGCAACTGCCTCTACCACGCGGCGAACGCCATGGCGCGCAGCATCTCGCGCCTTGCGGAGGAGGAGTTCGCCAAAGCGGATCTTGTACCCACACAAGCCTTCATCCTCATGAGCGTGATCAACAACCCTGGCATCACCGCCGGCGACATCGCCCGGCAGGTGGAGCTGAGCCCCAGCAACATCACGCGGATGCTGGATAAACTAGAGGCGCGCGATCTGGTGAGCCGGAGCACCGAGGGCAAATTGAGCCGCGTGTACCCGACCCCGGCATCGCTCCAGGTGGAGCCGCTGATCAAGGCGGCTTGGGGCAGGATGTACGCCCGGTATTCCCAGATGTTGGGCAAGGAGAACGGCGCCGCATTGGCACAAGACCTTACAAAGGCCAGTTCCATGCTGGATCAGCAGATCTGAACTTGGCCTTCATCATTTGCACATACAAACTTAACACGAGACGAACATGAGCAAAAAAGTAGGCATCCTCGGAACCGGCATGGTGGGCCAAGTGCTCGCCAGTGGATCCATGAAGCATGGTCACCAGGTGATGATCGCGACGCGCGACGCCAGCAAGTTGGCGGACTGGCTGGACAAGAACCCCGGCGGCAAAGTGGGCAGCCACAAGGAAGTTGCGAAATGGGCGGACATCATCGTGTTGGCCATAAAAGGAACAGCGGCCGAGGCGGCGATCCGCCTTTGCGACAGCGCCGACCTCGCGGGCAAGACCGTGATCGACGCCACGAACCCCATTGCGGATGCGCCACCCACGAACGGTGTGCTGCACTACTTCACCACGCTTGAGGAAAGCCTGATGGAGCAATTGCAGAAGGTGAACCCGGAGGCCCACTTCGTCAAAGCCTTCAACAGCGTGGGCAACGCCTTCATGGTGAACCCTGACTTCGGAGGCGTGAAGCCCACGATGTTCATCTGCGGCAACGACGCGAACGCCAAGGCGGAGGTCACCGCGATCCTCGACCAGTTCGGCTGGGAGAGCGAGGACATGGGCGGCGTGGAAGGCGCACGGGCCATCGAGCCCTTGTGCATCCTCTGGTGCATCCCCGGCTTCGCGCGCAACCAGTGGAACCATGCCTTCAAACTCCTGAAGAAGTAAGTAAGGGCCGGAAACTTCCGGCCCCGACAAAACTCAAACAACCCCAGAACACAATGAGCACTTACCTGATCACAGGCGCCACCGGCAACACCGGCAAGCCCGTCGCCCTTGGCCTGTTGGCCGCTGGCCACACCGTTCGCATCCTTAGCCGCAACGCCGCCAAGGCGAAGGAGCTGACCGACAAGGGCGCCATCCTCTTCCAAGGCGCACCTACCGACATTGCCCTTCTCACCGATGCCCTTGCCGGAGTTAACGCGGCCTACTTCCTAGTCGCCGTGGAATGGAGCGCGCCGGACTTCACCGCTGCACAGCGCGAACAGGTGGAGGCTTTTGCCTCCGCAGCGAAGGCTGCCAGCCTGAAGAAGCTTGTTACCCTGAGCAGTCTTGGTGCCAACCTGCCAGAGGGCAATGGCGTGGTCAACGGTCTCTATCACATGGAACAGGCCATGAACGCCATCGAAGGACTCGATGTGCTGCACCTGCGTGCGTCCTACTTCATGGAGAACACCCTGGGACAGGTCGGAATTGTCAAGCACATGGGCATCATGGGTACTCCAGTGAAAGCCGACCTGAAGATCCCGATGGTGGCCACGTGCGACATAGGTGCCAAGGCCTTGCAACACCTGCTCGCACTCGACTTCCATGGTAAGAGCGTAGAGAGCGTGCTCGGGCCTCGCGACCTTACCTACACCGAAGCCTCGGCGATCCTGGGTGCTGCGATCGGCAAGCCGGAGATCAACTATGTGGAGTTCCCCTATGACCAAGCGGCCCAAGGCATGATGCAGGCAGGCGCTGGTGCGAGCTTGACCGAGCGTATGATGGAATTCGTGAAATGCATGAACGAGGGCCATGTGCTTGCCGGTGTGCAACGCAATGCGCACAACACCACACCCACGGACATGAAGGACTTCGCCGCCACCTTCAAGGCGGTGTACGAGATGAACTGATCACCTCCGTCTGCGATGAAGAAGGGATCCGCGAGGGTCCCTTTTCAAAAGCATAGCGGACCATCCTTCAGCCCCCTTTCTCTTTGCAGCACATTCGCACGCGACCAGGGTGCGAACGAATTCGCTCCGGTCAGTTCCACTCACAGCAACTGCGCCTTCGTCATGTTCACGAACTGCCCGCCTTCATAGCGATACAGCCCTGCGCCCGTGCCCACCCACAAGCGTCCTTGATCATCCTCGAGCATGCAGAAGACCACCCGGATGCCTTCACCATCGGTCGCATCGAAACAGCGCAAGTCGCGGGTGTCGTAGTTGCACAATCCGTTGGCGCGTTCGCCGATCCAGAGGGTGCCGTTCGCATCCTGGTAGAGCGTTCCGATGTTCTCACCATCCCAAGCCGTGTGCGTGAAAGCGGTGAACGTATTGCCGTCATAGGAACAGAGGCCACCGAACTGGGTGCCGAACCACATTCGGCCATCACGATCCTCGAGCAGGGTGTTCACGAAGTCATCGCACAGCCCGTCGCTCTTCGAAAAGCGGGTGAGTGTGGTTCCCGTGTAGCGATAAGCACCACCCTTGGTCGCGAACCAGATGGCACCACTCCGGTCCTGCACGATCGCGTTCACCAGTGCGGCATCTTCGTGGTAGGGATGTGCCGACAGGTCGGCGGCCGGAAGCGGGAATGGGCTGAAGGTGCCGCCGTCGGACCGGGTGACGCCTTCGTAGGTGCCGAACCACACTTCACCATTGCGATCCACCAATAGGCTCCAGATGTGGTCACTGGCCAGCCCATCCTTGGTGGTATACCGCACGAACATATTCCCGTCGTAGCGCACAGCGCCATCGCGTGTAGCGAACCAGATGTCGCCCATTATATCCTGGGCGATGGCGTTCACCCAATCGCTGCCGAATCCGTTCGACGCGTTGAAGTACTCCAGCGATCGTCCGTCGTAACGCACCACCCCATCCGTGGTGGTGCCGAACCACAATACACCATCCCGATCCTGGAAGATGCAGCGGATGTATCGGCTGATCTGTTCGGCGCTATCCGTTCCGGGAGCGCTTTCATCGGCTCGTCGCGCAACACCTCCCTCGCGCGGTGAAGGCTCCGATGGTCCACAGGCTGCTAGGAACAGGAGCAGCAGCGGAACGAGCGGAGCATGTGGGAACCATCGGAGCATGTGGCAAGCTACACGACTTGCTGCTGTAGTTCGCACCACGTGATGTTCGCTCAATGCCACAAGCCGAATCTCACCCCTTCAACGCCGCCGCGATCCCGTCCTTGTACGACGTCGCGCTCAGCTGGAAGGCCCGTTCCACCTTGCTACTGTCGAAGCGGTAGTCGTGCTCGAACTGGTACATCATTTCCATGTTCTCGCGGAGCACGGGCACGAAGAGTCCCATGATGCCGAGCATCCAACGGGGCGCCACCTGGATGCCGTAGGGCTTGCCGGCGAGTTCGCAGGCCAGGCGCACGTAGGCTTCGCCGCTCATGGCCTCTTTGCTGGTGAGTGCGTGCCACACCTGGCCGTAGGCGCTGGCGGTGTTGCCGAGCACGGCCACCGTGCGACCGGCATCGGGCGTGTAGGTGAAGGTGTGCGTGGCCTTGGCATTGCCCACCCATTGCGGGGTCTTGCCGGCCTTCAAGCGCTCGGTGACGGTGGAATGCGTGAGGCTGAGCGTGGCACCCGGTCCGTAGAAATCCGCCGCGCGCACGATCATGGCTTGGAGTTCACCGCGCTTCACCTCGTCCATCAAGGTGGTGGCGATGCGGGCGCGTACTTCGCCCTTCTTGCTGCACGGCGCGTAAGGCGTGTCCTCGGTCATGGGGCCGTCGACCTTTCCGTACGCATAGACGTTGTCGAAGAATACGAGCCTGGTGCCGTGGCGCTTGCAAGCGTCGATGGTGTGGCGCATCACCTTGGGCCATTGCTCCTGCCAGACGGTGGTGTCGTACTTCAGGCCGGCCACGAGGTAGGCGACGTCGCAGCCTTGCACGGCCTTGGCCACCGCTTGCGCATCGAGCAGGTCGGCCGTGACCGTCTCATCGCTCGCGTTCACCTTGCGCGGGTTGCGACCGACCTGCCGGATGGCGTTGGTGTACTGCGGGAGAAGCTGGGAGAGTTCGCGGCCGATGGTTCCGTTAGCGCCGAGGATGCACTGCATGGGGAGGTGGAATGGTGCACGAACCTACTACCGTTCATTCCGACCCACATCGTCCGATCGATGAATGGTCCGATGACCACTTGAGCGGTGAAGCGGTCACTTCTCCTCCTTCGGCCACGCCCGCCAACTGTAGCTCTTCTGGACGATCCTCCACGCGTCTTCATACTTCAGCAACAGGAAGTAATCCGTGAAGATGCGCCAACCCGGCACCGTGATCTCGGCCTTCGCCATGGCGGCGTTGCCTTCCACATCGATGGAGATGATGCGGCCCTGTCTCGTATTCTTCTCCCCCACCTTGATGCCATCGATGTACTTGGCGCCCGACCGGATCCACAGGCTATCGGCATCGTTCACGGTGTAGAGGTTGAAGTCCGGATGGAATGCGCGCCGCACCTGGTCGGGATCGCCGTTGGCCGTGCCGTCGATGTAGTCCATCAAGGTGGCGGTGATCAGCGGGAGTTCGTGTGCAACCTGGCCGGGTTGCGCTACGACGTATAGCGGCAACTGTAGCAGGAGCGCGAAGACGAGGGTATGGTGCATCATGGGTGCTGTGGTCAAGTGACCGTTCGCCCCACAATTACCAGACCGGAACCGCACCTCGAGCGCCGTTCCCTCACCCCTTAGGCCAGCGCGCAGATCAGTTCTTCACGAATCGCGTTTGACGCAGCACTCCTTCCAACCTGGTCCGCAAGATGTAGGTACCCGCTGCCACGGTGGTCACATCCACTACGCCAAGTGATGCCGTGGTCAACTGAGCCACACGTTGGCCAGTGATCGAAAGGACCTCGACCATCGTGCCGCTGGCAACTCCTGTGATGCGGAGCTGGTCGGTCACCGGGTTGGGCCAGATCTGAAGCTCCTGTTCGCGGAGTTCAGGCAAGCTGCTGATGACCTCCACCGTGGATGCTTCGATGTAGATGTTGTCGAAGGCGGAGTAGATCGGAGAGGCGGTCGTAATACCCGTGTTGAGAAGGGTGAAACGTATGGCCACCTGATCGTCCGTGCTTGCGCTCACATCCAAGGACCCCGTGGCCGTGGCCCAATTGAACACGAAACTCCCTGCCCCATTCGGCCCATTGGGAGCGATACCGACGAGCGTATCGGAGGCGAGCACTTCGGTGGTATTGATGCTGAAGACCCCGGCAGGTGCGTCCAGGGCTTCGATCAGGAAGTTCGGCGCGCTCAAGGTGAAGGGACCTCCACAGGTGGTGTTGATGGCGGACATGTCCATGGAGATGTTCACGAAGGGCAACCCAGCTCGGTCGATGAGCAGGGCGAGCTTATCACCGAAATTCGCATTGAGCATGCCCAGGCAATAGTCACCGTGGTCATTGGTGGGATCATCGTAGACGTCGGCCGGTCCATTGATGCTGATGGTCTCGATGGTGCTGGACTGTTGAAAGGCCCCGCTGAATGTTCCTGTGCCGGTCCCCTCCCACAAGGTGTTCACAGGCGTATCGCTGAAGTCTTGCTGACACCCGGCATTGGAGGGTGCTTCGTTGGGCGTGACAAAGTCGTTCCTGTAGATGAGCACGCTTTGTGCATGGGTCATCCAAGGAAGTGAGGCGATCATGGATAGGGTGAACGCGAGGCGCATGGGCGTTGGGTTTACGGGCCCAAAGCAACCGTGCCTCACCGCTCTGGTCAATATAACTTTCGGCATACGGACGAATGGATCAGTACTCGTCAGTTAACGATCCTTGTGCGTCATTCACGGACCCGGCGTTAGCAGGACATCTACCTTGCCCGGACAACCTTGTCACATGCAGCGCACGAGCATCCTCACCTCCGCATGGCTTCTTGCTGGACCATTATTCGTATTGCACGCGTGCCAGGCGCAAGTGACCACGAGCCTCGAAAAGCCTGCGCAGGCTGACAGCACCGCCACGATGATCAACGCTGCGGACACCGCCCAGCTCAGCGCTTACATCGTGGCGGCCTTCGAGGATAGCAAGGGCAACCTCTGGTTCGGCACGGTGGGTGATGGGGTGATCCGTTACTCACCCCAGCCATCGGTCGTTCTTGGTGAACGCCTCATGTACTTCACCACCGCGGATGGCCTGGCCGACATGGTGTCCTCGAGCATCGTGGAGGACAAGCAAGGCCACGTCTGGATCGGTTCGCACGACGGTGCAACACGCTTCGACGGAAAGACATTCACCGCGTTCAAGACACCCGAAGGCTTGCACGGGCCGGGTTGTGTGTTGCTCGTGGACCGGAACGGCACGCTATGGGCAGGAACCAATGACGGCGCCTTCCGTTTCGATGGTACGCGCTTCCAACCCTTCGACATCCCCATGCCGACGATCAAGGAACCCTCGCACAAGTGGGTGAAGGGCAAGGTCTGGGAGATCATCGAGGACAGCAAGGGCAACATCTGGTTCGGACGTGATGGGTATGGCGCATGTCGGTATGATGGCAGGACATTCACGCACTTCACCAAGGAGGACGGCCTCTGCAGTAACAACGTGGCGAGCATCACCGAGGATGTGAACGGGAACATCTGGTTCGGTTCCATCACCTCCGACTTTCCACCGATCAAGGAAGGCGGACTCAGTCGTTACGATGGCACGAGCTTCACGCGCTTCGAGGATGTGAAGGGTCTTACCGCGAACGATATCTACACGGTGTACGCGTTGCGATCCGGCCAGGTATGGGTCGGTGCCGTCGGAGTGGGTGCTTACCGCTACGATCCTTCGACCGCTCTCAAGACCGATGGAAGCGCATTCGCGCTCTTCGACCGCACGGAACGGCCGGAACTGACCCGGTACTTCGGCGTTCAAGCGGTGCTGGAGGACACCAAGGGCACGCTTTGGTTCGGCTTCAGTGGTGGCCTGTTCCGATTCAATGGAACCCTCTTCGAGAACGTGACGCGTGGCGGGCCGTGGGGAGACCATTGATCCCACTTACACCTGGTTCACCCCGGCGTTCACGGTCTCCGCTTCGTCCTGCTCGCCTGAGCTTTGGGATTGAACGCCAAGGCCAGCCTGATCCAATGGTCGAGGTCCTTGTCCCTCGCGAACCCCTCCGGTATCACGTAGATGTATCCTTTCATCGGACGACCTGTGAAATCCATCGGCAGGCACACGGGTCGTTCGAGCTCGGTGATATAGGACTCCTCACCGATCCTGACCATCAATAAACTATCGCCGTATCTCTTGTCGATATGGATCCCGCAAAGCATCTTACCATCCACTAGGAACACGTGACCCCCCATCATATCCTTGGAGGTGAATTCCGCACCGTGGCGGGTTAATCCAAGCCTGATCCGTTGCGCGAGTTGTTCATCGTATGCCATGGTCCAGGGGTGCCCTTTATCTGAAGTTCACGCCACCTTCTTCACGATCCACACCGCGCCGAAGACCTCCACCATGCTCCAAGGGATGGCGTAAGGCAGGATGCTCAGCGGCAGCATGCCCAGGTTGCCTACCACGAGCCACATCAGTACGAAACCCACGGACCAGGCGAGGATGCCGGTCTCGAGCACGCTGGAACGACGAGCAATGAAGAAGATGACCACCGAAAAGCACATCGACCAGATGCCCCATACGGCACCGTTGACAGGGTCGCCGGGGAAGGTGAGGCCCATGCTGGTGTAATGCGCGGTCCAGTGATCGATGAGTATAAGTTGGTTCCGTATGAACTCGTGGAGCGAGATCCATACGGTGGCGGAGAGGATCGCAACGATCGGGCGCATGGTCGTAGCGGTGCTGGCGAATGTAACCGTCGCGCAAGGATGGACCAAGTCCCCGACCTTCGCGACATGTCAAAGGACCGTCGCCAACTGGTCGAACACCTGCGTGCGTTGTTCGCAGAGCGGCTCGATGTCCTGGATGCGGAGATATCCTCCACCCGCTCTGCCTTCACCAGCGACACCAAAAGCAGCGCGGGCGACAAGCACGAAGTGGGCCGAGCCATGGTGCAGCAAGAGTTGGACAAGCTGGAGGAGCAACGGAGCAAATTGATCGGCCACCAACAGGAGATCGACCGCGTACCCTTGGACCGGAATTACGAACAAGTGTCCTTCGGCTGTCTGGTCTCCACCGACCAGGGAACATACTTCATCGCGATCGGTCTGGGTGCTGTGGAAGTGGGAGGCTCGACCTGGTATGTCATCTCCTTGGCATCACCCATGGGTCAGGCCCTGAAGGACAGGCGTCCCGGGGATCTGTTGACATTCAATGGGAAAGCGATCAAGGTGCTGAACATCACCTGATGGGTCCACACTCCGAGGGTCGTTGGGCACGAAGCATACCTTCCATTCCGACCCTTCGAATGTTAAGCCAATATGAAGTTTTCGGGCCGGGTGACCTTCGTTGCATGAAGCGCTTGAGGATCGACCTTACTTCACGGTACCAAACCACGCAGGCCATGCTTTCCAGCCCGTCGACCAGTACCGCCTCCAAGCAGGATGGAGGCCTGCGAACGGCCCTCAGCCTAGGAGCTTCCGGGGCACTCGAAGTGGTGCGGATCACGAAACAACTCTCGTCCTCTGCGACCGAGCTGGTGTTCGTAGGGGTGCCTGCACGGCACGGTGGGCAAGCCACCAGCATTCAAGTCTCATTCACGACCGAGGTCCTTCGACCCGCACCGCGTTTCGATCCCAGCACAGGCAGGATCCACCTCTTCTACCCCGACCGCGACCATCCGGAGGTACAAGGACTCCTGAACAGCAAGCGCAACCGGTTCTGCTATTTCTGGCGTTCCATCAAAGGAGGCCACACGCATGCGTGGCTGTTGAGCTCCCAATAGTTCAGGGGAGCCGGGTCCCGACCGAACCCCACCACGGTGCGATGCGATACTGCAGACGCCGCACCTTCACGAACGGATCCCGTTCCAAGTAGCCACGGACCTCCTCCTCCGTATCGCAGTCATAGATCAACATCCCGCGCCAACCCATGTCGTTGCGGTCGAACGGCCCTGCGAGCGCGATGATCCCACGCTTCGCCTGTTCATCCTGGTGAGCAAGGTGTGCAGCTTGCAGCGTGGCGGTGGTGACGCTATCCAATGCAGGACCGTCGCCAGCCTCATACAACACCATCCAGTACCTCTTCATGTGATAGGTGCTATCACCGATCGTCACATCGAAGGTGCGCTGTGCGATGCTACATGGCGATAGCAGCAGCAGGGAGATGATGAGCAAGGGTCTCATGGTCGATGTGGACGGGCAGGTTCACTTACGCAGTTTGACCGCTCGGGCCTTGGTCAGTACCTCCTTGATGTAGGCGGTCTTGTTGACCGTGTAGGCGGCCCGGTCCTTGGGAAATTTCCGGGCGAGGTCGTTCTTCAAAGCCTCATAGCGCGCTGCTTCCTCGGGGTCGTTGCGAAGGTGGTCCCGAAAGATGATGCGGTCCACGCTCGCTTGTCCCGGTTCCACCATGTGTACATGCACCGTACGTTCACCGGCACTGTTCCGCTTGATGAACCAGGCGTAGAAGGGAGCCTCGTCGCCCATGGTGGGCCGCCAGATGAACTCATAGCCGACAGCTTCCATGGCAGGGACCACCTCCTCCTTCACGCGTTCCATATCACTCACCTCCACCTGCACATCGATCACCGGTTTGGCACTGAGACCAGGGACCGCCGTACTTCCAATGTGTGTGATGCGCTGCGCCAACATCCGCGGAAGCATCCGTTTCAACTCCGATTCCACTTCGGTGTATCGTGCTGGCCACTGGGTATCGTAGGGCACGATCTCGATCGGTTCCTTGGTCAAGGCCTTGATCCGTTGTTCCAGACGCTTATCCATGGTACGATGCTACGACTTATCCGCCGGAGCGTAGATATTGAACCGATCGCCGCGCAGGAAACCGATGAGCGTCAGCCCGGTCCGGCGCGCCAGATCGACCGCGATCGAGGAAGGCGCACCAACAGCGGCCATCAGTGGAATACCTGCAACGACACATTTCTGGACCAGCTCGAAACCCGCCCGACCGCTCACCAACAACTGATGCTCGGTCGGATCGAGCGACATACCGATGGCCGCACCGATCACCTTGTCCACTGCATTATGACGGCCCACATCCTCGCGCAGTAGGACCAAAGACCCCTTCCGATCGAACAGTGCGGCTGCATGGATCCCCCCGGTATGTGCGAAAACCGTCTGTGCAGCGCGCATGCGTTCGGGCAACTGGATCGACAAGGCGGTATCGATGCGCCCCCATGGCTTGATCGGTCCGGGGCAGCGGACCTCCACCGCTTCCAGACTACTCTTGCCGCATACCCCGCAACTGCTGGTGGTGTAGAAATGCCGTTGCCAACGTGCCGGGTCCACAGGAATATCGGGATGGAGCTCGGCCCGGACCACGTTGCCATACTCTTCAGGCTTGACCTGTTGACAATGCGCCACACGAAGCACCTGATCGCAGGCCTCGATGATGCCCTCCGTGTAAAGGAACCCCAAGGCCAATTCGGTATCGTGGCCCGGAGTACGCATCGTCACGCTCATTCGGAACTCCTGGCGATCATCCAGGGGGCCATGTCCCAAGCGGATCTCGAGCGGCTCCTCGGTGACGAGGATATCATCCGCAGTGGCATTCCCCTCAGCATTCACACGGGTGATGACCATGGCGGTGACGGGCGTGCGCATGGTGCAAGTTACCATCGCAGCCAGCGATGGCGTCAGCGATCCCGTCGCCAACAGTCGGTGAGGTGATCATCCACCATCCCGATGGCCTGCATGTACGCGTAAACGATGGTGGTGCCCACGAAGCTGAAGCCCGCCTTCTTGAGGTCCTTGCTCAACGCGTCGCTCACCGCGGTACGCGTGGGGACCTGAGCGCTGTTCGTCCACTGGTTCACCAGCGGTACATGGTCCACATGACGCCACAGGAATCCATCGAAGGAACCCTTGCCCTGTTCCATGATGCGTAAATAGGCTTGTGCGTTCGTGATGGCACTCTTCACCTTGGCGCGGTTGCGGATGATACCCGGGTCGTTCATAAGTCGTTCGATATCCTTGGGACCGTACCGCGCGATCCGCTCGGCGTCCCACTCGTCGAACGCCCTGGCATATCCTTCTATCCGCACGAGTATGGTGTACCAGCTCAATCCTGCCTGCGCTCCATCCAGGACCAACTTGGCGAAGAGCTTCCGGTCGTCATGCTCCGGTATTCCCCATACGGTGTCGTGGTAGTGCTTGTAGCGGTCGTCCTTCAAGCACCATGGGCATCGGGTCAAGAGCGGGTCAACGGTCATGTAGGATCCAGGATGGATGAAGGACCGTACGAAGATGGTGATCTCCGTACGGTCCTTCCAAGACCCTTGTAAAGTTGGATCAGTGGGTCACCACCAACCGTTGCACTGCGCTATGATCGCCCGACGCCACACGAACCAGGTATTGACCTTGCGCAAGGCGCCGCTCCAAGCCGAGCGTGGTGGTCACCTGACCTTCCGTGAGGATGAGTTGCTCTTGATGGACCAGCTTTCCCGAAAGGTCGAGCACCATGACCTGTGCAGGAGCATCGAGCACCTCGACATGGGTCAACAGCACCTCGACCCGATCGCCAGCGGATGGATTCGGGTAGAGCTGGATCCCGAACTCCTTTTCGAGCAGTTCGGTCGGCGATGCACCCTCCTGGACCAGGGATGCCGGAGGCGGTGGAGCGATGGTCACCGTGCAGGTCTCCCCGTAGGGACACCAGGATGTCCCACCGTTGCGGCTGATACGCACACGCACATTGTAGGTACGTCCGGGGATGAGTGGATCCGTGGTCCAATTCAATGCGCGGAAGTAGTTCGTGGAGCTTACGACCCGGACATAACCATCCGCGCTATTTGCGAATTCGAACTGGTACTTGTTGGCCCCATTCACCGGACGGGCCGTGACCTGTTGGTCGCGCGTGCGGGTAACCCCACAGGAGAAGAACGGGTTGCCGGGGATGTCCATCAACTTGGATGTTGGGCAAGCGGCTGCGATGGGATCCACCTTCAATCGGCAAGCCGGTCCCCACTCGTTGTTCAACCCGTTGACCCGGCCACGGACACGTACGTTAAGCAGCAACCCTTCAGGAATAGCTGGAACGCTGGGTGACCAACTGAGGCGTTGATAGCACGCACGGGTAGCACCCGACCCGTATCCTCCTTCGGTCGCATGGCTCCTGAATCGGCGTTGGGAATAACTGCCACTCGGGTCGTAGAACCAGAACTCATAGCCATCATTCGTTTGGTCGCCCACACCCCACTGTGCAGATACCGCAGCGTTCGGTGCAGCAACGACGAAATGGGCAGGAAGCCAATCCAATTTGTCGCAGGACGTGTAAACGAGCTTGTCCGTACCCATGGGCAGGCAGAACGAAGCATTGCCCGCGATGCTGCTTTCGGAACCAAAACTTCCCCCGTAGGCATTGTCAATGATCCGTTCACCAGCGCCATCACGCAGCACATAGCCACCGGAAATGAAGCCGTCCCCTGCGCTATCCATCAAGCGGAAACGCATGCATCCTCGCGGCACACAGCAACTCACTTCGATGTCGGAATCGCTCGCGTAGCCCGACCCGGAACAGATCGGGTAGGTGAACCCTTCGCCCAACAGTTCCCAGCTGGTCTGGGACCCGAAGGCGTCCGTACGGATGTAGAGGGTGATGTTCTCATCACAGCCCGATAGGAGCCGTACGATACGATTACGACCCACACCATTGAAAGCGGTGAATCCCCCTGCAACGGTGACCTTGCCCTCCGGTTGCCAGGTCATGGCGTACACCCAATTGTTGAACGTGGTCCCCGTGCTGAACCCGGTATCCAGCGTGCCATCGGTGTTCAAACGCACCATGCGGCCACGTGTATTGCCATTGAACGAGGTGAAGTCCCCACCGGCAAGGATCCTTCCGTCGCCTTGCAGGACGATGGTGTAGACCCAACTGTTGAAGCCTGACCCTGGCATGAAGCTTCCATCGAACGATCCATCACTATTCAATCGCGCGATGCGCGGTGCGGGAACAGAACCGTTGTAAGCAGTGAACAACCCACCGAGAAGCATCTTCCCATCCCGTTGATGGTTCACACAGAATACCGCTCCATTCATGCCAGCGCCCGGCGCGAAACCCGTATCCACCGAACCATCGGTGTTCAACCGGGCGATACCGCGACGTGACACGCCATCAACCGATGTGAAGAGACCCGCGATGACCAAGCGCCCAGCATCATCCAGGTCGCACGCGTAGAGTTCATTGTTGGCCCCGGTACCGGTATCGTAGGTCGCGTCCAACGTACCATCCGGTAACAGGCGCACCACGCGACCGACCGATGTCCCGTTGTAGCTGGTGAACGTGCCCGCGACGTGGATCCTGCCGGATCCGTCCACTGCGATCGCATTGACATTGCCGCCACCGAATCCCGAGCCCATGGAGAACGTGCCATCCACCGTTCCATCACTGTTCAGGCACGCGAAACGCGATCGCGCCACGCCATTGAACAGTGAGAACGAGCCACCCACGAAGATCCGTCCGGATGCGTCCAGTGCCAGCGCGGTCACTTGAGAATTCGCTCCGATGCCGATGTTCGTATTGAATGAAGCATCCAACGAGCCGGTACGCCCCAAGCGGGCCAAACGACCGACCGTGGAACCGTTGTAGGTGGTGAAACTGCCGCCCAACACCTGGTCCCCATCGGGTTCAGAAACCATGGAGAAGACCCGGTTGTTGGCACCCGTGCCCACGATGAATGTGGGGTCGAGGGAACCCGATTGCGCGAAGGAGCGTGTGGCTCCTACGCATGACAAGGTGACGATCGCGACGGTGAACTGGAGCGTTCGGCGGGTGGTCCGAAGAACGTCCCATGATGCTGAAGGGTGACTGGATCCCATGGTCTGTTGGTTTAGCTTATAGCGGGTACCGCAGATACAGGAAGAGATGTACGCCTTGCCCGAACGTGTCGCTATACGTGGCAACGGCCAACCGGGTTACAACAGGAAAAACTGGACGATCCGGCGCATGGAGCACCCTCCCATCGTTCCTTTGACGATATGGAGCGTCGCCCCCTTCAGGATGGTCACGGACGGACCCACCGGAGCTTGCGGATCAGCGTGGTGGACAAGTGCGATCTGCGCTGCACCTATTGCATGCCGGAGGACCAACACTTCCTGAAGCGCGAGGAATTGATGACCCGTAGCGAGATCGCGACGATCGCACGGCTCTTTGTGGACACCTACGGCGTCACGAAGATCCGGCTGACCGGAGGCGAACCACTCGTTCGTCCCGACGTGGTGGAGATCGTGCGCGACATGGTCCAGTTGGGCGTTTCGCTCGGACTCACCACCAATGCCATGGCGCTGGACAAGCACATGGACGCCTTGGTCGAAGCCGGCTTGAAGAGCATCAACATCAGCCTGGACACCTTCGATGCACAGCGCTTCCAGACCATCACCCGGCGGGATGGGTTCGACAAGGTGTACGCGAACATCCTACAGGCCCTCGACCGGGATCTGCGTGTCAAGGTGAACATGGTGGTGATGCGTGGGGTGAACGATGATGAGCTCCTCCGCTTCGTTGAACTGACCCGCGAACACCCCCTACACGTGCGCTTCATCGAATTCATGCCATTCGCTGGCAATCACTGGGGCAGGGAGCGGGTGTACACCTATGCTGAGATGCTCGGTCACATCGGCAGTGTGCATAGCTTCGAAAAGCTCACGGACGACCCCAACAGCACCGCCAAGGCCTACCGTGTACCCGGATGGATGGGCACCTTCGCGGTGATCAGCACGGTGACCGAGCCTTTCTGCGGCTCCTGCGACCGCCTGCGCATCACGGCGGAAGGGAAGATGCGCAACTGCCTCTTTTCGCGGGAGGAGACGGACCTGCTCTCGGCCTTGCGCCGAGGGGAGGACATCGCACCGTTGATCGAGGCGAACGTGCTCGCCAAGCATGCGATGCTTGGTGGGCTGCCGCCCTTCAAACCGGAGATGCAGGAAGAGGTACTGCACGACCTCAGCGCTCGGCCGATGGTGAGTATCGGGGGGTGATCATGGCAACTGACCCTGCCGCACATTGGTGGGTACGCTACCGCCTATGTTCTGAAGGATCGGATCACGGTCGTTGTTCTGTCCGGAATACTTCACCACGCCGTCCAGGTTGATATCCTCCACTAGGTAGCCGATGGTGGTGTTGGTAGGCACGCTGCCACCGATGGAGAACAGGATCGGATCGCGGTCGTTGTTCTGGCCGGTATACCGCAACGCGCCGTCCTGGTTGACATCGCCGGCCCAGAGCACCTGGGCGATGCCCATGGACTTACGTGCCTCCATACCATGTGAGCGTATAGGGAAGCGTGAAATCCACGTAGTTCGGAGTGGAGGTCACCGGTACCCCATTCAGTGTCATGCAGCCCATGTGATTGCGGTGAAGAACAGCCACGTGGTAACTTCCAGGTATTAGATCGGAGAATTGGAGCGGTGACACACCGTCCGTCCACGATGAACCCATTGGTGAGTACCAGGCCGCTCCGTAGGGGACGACTCCGCGCTGCGCAATTGCACGCACCCAATCAACAACCACCGTTACCCATTTCACCCAACACCGAAGGGTCACCTCGCCTCCACCGGGCCAAGGCCAGAGTTCGGTAAGGGAGATTGTTGCACTCTTAGCTATCGTGCATACCGGCAGCCATCGAATGGGCCCTCCAAGTAGGCACGGACCCAGATCAACGCATCCACGGGGAGATTGAACGTGGCCATAACATCCCCCCGCCCCTGGCCACCGCGATATACACTTGATACGACAAGCGCCTGCACTTGGCCGGCCCAACCATCGCCCCTACCATTACCACCTTGGTAGGCTATCGAATTTCCCGGCTCAAGATCGCATCGGCCAAAGGCATCACCGCGACCGAGGCCACCGCGATACGCACTCGCCATAGTCGGGAAAAGCTGGCTCCCACTCGATGCGTCCCCACGACCAGCGCCACCGTGGATCTGCGCGGAAAGGATCCCACTTATTGCGATGCCAACAAAGGTCGATGTGGCGTGGCGTACAATGGTCATCCTATTGGTAGCGTTGTGGATGATCACTATTCGGAGCGCACTCCACGTCCGCCCATTGGCAAGAAGGACAATATACTGTAGTTGCGCTCGGCTAACCGAAGCTCCTCGATCAATGATTCGCCGTGCCCCCCTCTCAGCACGGATCCGAGGTAATAGTCGTTGGGCCAATCGTATTCATTGAAATGGCCATCAGGATCCAGTTCTCCGTCGCCGTGGTAGAATCCGAGAACAGCTCACCTGCGTACTCCAATGGAACACAATGCTCGCCTGCATTGCCAGCAAGCTCCATTGCCCCGAAGTAACCAGCACCAGCAGCCGCTCTGCTATTCACCGCCGGATGAGCGGCGAAGACACCCACCCGCAAAGGAAAACCGATCGTATCCAAAGTGGCTGACCACACAGCATTGCCTTGCGATGTAGAGTATCCTGAGTTGATGTTCTCATTTGCGGCCCCTTGGTTCACGATGCCATAACCCGCATTAGTGACCAAGGCGGAGCCCCAAGGGAACTCGTTCGCAAGCGGTGGCAATGGGCCACGACAGACCTTCTCGAACTCAAGTTCGGTCATCGGCCGAAGTGCGGCCCAATCAAGGTATGACCACAATTCTTCACGACTCAAACCCACACAGGCGAGATCCCCTCCGTCATTCGGCTCACCACCGATGCCGTTGCCGTTCAGGTCCACGCGGCCGGTCCCCCCAGGAACACCAGGCTGAAGGACCACCATGCCATTGCGCCAACCCGAAGCACCACCAACACGGGTACCGGACGGCGCGGCGCTGTTGAACTGTTGACCAGGACCGAGCGTATTCACGATTACGAAACCCTGCTGGCTCACCTCGTACTTCATGCAATAGAACGCGTTGAATCCGTTCGGCCAATTCGCTACCGGAGTGACCGCGCCTGTCGGATAACCGCCTGCCTGGCCTCCAAGGCTACCCACTCCGGTCGGTGGCTGGTTCGCCACCGGTGTATTGATCGTGGTCAGTGTGAATCCGTTCTCTGTACCTGAACCTCCTGCAGCGAACGTTCCTGCGTTGACATACACCATCTCGATCGCGAACACGCGGACTTCAGCGACATCGGCAAAGGCGACCCCCTGACCGCCGTGATCCCACCGCAATTCAACACCGTTGTAGATCACGTTACCGGCACCATTGGACACCCGACGGATGAAGGCCCCAGCGTAAGGTATGGGTGTCCACGGATCCGGAGGCAGGGCAAGGGAAAGCAGGGCTGGCGCATCGCGCATCGGGAGGCATGGTTGCTGCCGCTCAGGTGGGCATGCGACCACAAACCGGTAATGGAGGAACGGAACTTCACGAAGACCGATGCGGCATCCCAATTGTCCGTGGACCCCCCAACTGTTCTCCGCCAGCATCGAACCGGACCCCGCTATCCACTTGGCGGAGACGCTCACATTGGCAACCTGTATGTTGTTGGCCAGGGTCGGTGCGGTCAATAGAAGAACACAGAACGAGCCTAGTAAGAATTTCATCGGGTAGCTCATGGATCCAGAATGTGTGTGGATATCTGTGCGAAAATGCCACGACCTCGGAACCATACGGATGTGTACTAGTACACCCGCTCAGCGCCCGCGATACTTCACCAGCGCTTCCTCCTTGCTGCCCACATGCAACTTCTTGTAGATGCTGTGGATGTGTGCCTTCACCGTGCTGATGGATAGCCCTTCCTGCTGGGCGATCTCCTTGTAGAGATGACCTTCGGCCAGCATATCCAAAACGCTTTGCTCCCGTGGGGTGAGCGCTTCATGGTCTCCCGAAGTCGCTGGTGATGGACGCAGGTGATCGACCAGACGACGGGCGACGGTAGCACTCATGGGAGCCCCGCCGTGCATCAGTTCACGCACCGCTTCGAGCATCGCGATGGGGGTGCTGCTCTTCAACATGTAGCCGTTCGCCCCGGCCTTCAGCGCTTCGAAGACTCGCAAGTCGTCATCGTGGATGGTGAAGACCATGAATTGAGCACTCGGCATGAACGGTCGTAACTTCTTCAGCAGGGCGATGCCGTTGGTGCCCGGCAGGCCGATGTCACTGATCACCACATCAAGGCCCATCGCGGTGATGGCCGGAAAGGCTTCTTCGGCACTCCTGTACTCGGCTACAAGATCCATGTCCTCGGCGCTCGCGATCACACTGCGCAGGAACGCACGCATCTGCGGCAGGTCCTCAACGATGGCAATGCGCGTGGTCCGTTCCATGGCGGGAAGTTAGCGGGTGCGTGCGCTGTATCACTTCATGTACTAGACCATTGTCAATGGTACAACAATGGTGACCCGTGTTCCCTGACCGATCGCGCTATGAAGGTCCACGGTCCCGTTCAACGCTTTCACACGCTCGAACACGCTGGTGGTGCCGGTGCCGGTGCCGATGCGCTCGCTGGTATCAAAACCGACACCATTATCCGTAATGACCAGTCGAAGACTCCCGTTCTCTTGCGCCATCAGCATGGTCGTGCGCTGCGCTTGTGCATGTTTCACCACGTTCAGCAGCAGTTCCTTGGTCATTAGCAGCAGATGCCTGCGTTGATCGGTTGAGAGCTTCGCTCCTGGCGTAGTGATCGAGATCTCCGTGGTGAGTTCCAGATCCGCCCGCTCCATAAGATCTGCAGCGGAGGATCGGATATAGGCAGCCAGATCGCCCAAGGTATCCTGACCGGAACCGAGCGCCCATACGATGCGCCGCATGTTGTCGGTGACCTCGCGCCCTCGCTCACGCGTTTGAGCGCATCATGAGCACGTCCACTATCGCCCATACGTGCCAGTTCACCTTCCATGGCGATGAGCGCAGGCTGCTGCCAAGATCATCGTGCATCGTGGGCGATCCTATGCGTTCCTCAAGTAGGGCGCGTTCGTTGTGAGCGTGCCTCTCTTCATCGAGCTTGCGGCGCAGGAATGTCCGTATCATCCACACAAGAAGCAGCACGATGAGCAGCGACCAAAGGAGCAAGGCCGCTCGTGTTCGGTACCACGGAGGTGTAACGACCAGCACCAGCTCAGCGATCCGCGCCGGTTCTCCGGTTCCTGCAACGGCGAAGGCGATCCGGTGATACCCTTCAGCAATGTCGTAGAGGTCCAACGACCGAGCAGCTTCCAATGGGACCCAAGGTCGGTCCGGAGCCGTGCGATATCGGAACCTGAGTTCCTCTGGGAACACCGCGCCGACAGCAGAGAACTCCACCCGGATGGTCCGCTGGTCATAACGTAATGCGAGTTCAGCCTTGGATACACCACCGAGCAAGGGCTTCCCGTCTTGACGGATGACCGTCAACAACGGTGTTACCGCCGAACCGGGCCCAACCACATCGCCCTCCACTACCTTGACCAGTGTCCTCGTGAAGGCCAAAATTGCTCCGCCATTCTTCAACGGCATCATCGTTGTTGGGCGACCCCATTGTGGTGAAAGCGCGACCGGTTCCACGTTAGGGCTCCTGTGCGCATCCAAGTGGGCCAACCCATTCTCTGAAAGACCCAAAGTCGATCCCCTCCAACGCCAACAGACGACCGCCCCGGGCAGACCATCCTTCTTTCGAACGACCCGGCCTCTTGCCAGGCAGCATCGAATAAGTCCAACGTTCCATCATCGACCCCGGCCCACATCGTCCCGGCATCTGTCGATACCATTTCCATGAACCCCGCCGAACGGGCACCAGAACGCGCCCAGACCCTTTTCACAATTCGGCCAGAGGGATCCGTTCGTACCAGGAATCCCAACGAAGTTCCACACCAAACGCCGCCATCGGGATGTGGAGCCAAGGCAGATGGCCGACCTATATCGCCGATCTCCGGCATCACCTTGGAGAGGATCTGCACGGGCGCTTGGTCCCGCAGCAACTTCCACAATCCATGATTACGCAAGAGTACCCAAACCACTCCGTTGGATCCCGGAACCACCCTGTCGATCCATTTACCGTGCAGCTTCGTGTCGATGGGGATCAAGTCCACCGCAAGGTCAGGTAATGACGCTCCAGCGCTCCAAGAGAACAGGCCTGCCTTGGTCGCGATAAGGACCTCTCCTCCCACGGGCAAAAGGTCGGTGACCATATCCTCCATGACCGCAGGCCCGACAAGTCCATCCAATGTCCTCGGGGAACCATGGCAAATGGTATCCTTGATCTGGCGCTTCAGCGCATCATACCGGACGATACCCGATCCATTCGTGGCGATCAGGTGGTCCGTGCCGTGTTCATTGAGCCGGTTAACCGTGCTGGGGGACACCCAGTTCAGAAGTAATTCCTGTCCCCAAGGCAGAGGCACACACCTGAACAGGCCTTCATCCGTTCCGAACCAGAGCACCCCATTTCGGGCTGCTAGCAGCGCGTTGACCGATGTGTTCGGAAGGGACCAAGCCACCGTTGGATCATGGGCAACGACCGTCCATCCGGAACCCGGCACTTGGCGATACAGCCGATCGTCATTCCCTGCCAACCAGATGTTCTGTTCGGGATCCACCATGATGGATCGGTGGAGGCTGCTCGTGCTCGAACCTGCCGGCAGCGGCATTGAGCTCATGCATCCCGTGCTAGGTGCAAGAGACAATACTTCGTACCGCTGGGGATCGTTCATCCAGAGCGTGCCATGTTGATCCACTGTCAGGCAGGTCACGTTGGTGGGAACCATGAAGGGATCAAGCACGAAGGGACGACCCCCGGGACCGAGCATATGTCCCTGGATCCGATACAACCCATCCTTCGTGCCCACCCATACAACCTTGGACCCTTTGTCCCAGACCATGGCGTTCGGGACGATCATGAAAGGTTCTCCTGGATATCGGCTCTGCTCGATCGCTGGCCGGAACCAGCTCGCGCGTTTCCGATCATAGCAGACCAATCCCATTGAAGAAGAGATCCAAATGATGTCATCATCCCCGCGCACCACATGCCATACCTGTAGCATGGCTGAAGAACCGGGATCCCGCAGTTTGAAAGGATATCGAACCACCTGCCCCGAGACGGGGTCCACACTGCAAAGTCCTCTTGACGTACCTACCCAAACCCGCAGTGGGTCACTCGCATCGATGGACCTCACCTCGTTGGCCTGGATCGACAGGGTATCGCCTGGTCCCTGCTCCCACACGCGTACGTGGTCGCCGAGAATGCGGGCCAAGCCATTGGTGGTGCCAACCCAGATCCCCCCTATGCTGTCTTCAGTGATGCAAAGGACACGCGCTTCCAGTACTTCATTTCCCGGGGCCCTTTGGAAATGCGGCTGTTGTCCTTCGACACTTGGGCAACCTAAGCCCAACAGCAGGGCCAACGCATATCCCCCAACGGCGAACACCCTATCGCGCATGTGAAGCAAGATACTATCACGACGGTCCCCAGCATGGATGGACATTCTTGGGTCAGTCATACTCGGACAAGTGCGGGATCCCAACCGGACATGGACCACACCTCAACCGAGCACAAGCACGTGCGGATGGTGCGAAAGAGGTATGGAACCCGGATCACTGCCCGTGTCGGAACGCCATCTCCTGCACCTTCACCACATGCAGTACGAAAGGGAAGAGCGCATCCATCGTCTCTTGCGCACCACGCGTGGAGCCTGGCAATGTGATCACCATCGTGCGCCCGATCATCCCTGCGACACCACGGCTCATCATGGCCCAGGGCATACGTTCCTGGCCGTAGCTACGCGCCGCTTCCATGATGCCCGGTACTTCACGGTCCAAAAGGGGTGCGATGGCCTCGGGGGTACGATCGCGTGGGGACAGACCCGTGCCGCCCGTGGTGAGGATGAGGTCCAGGCCTTGGGTGGACCATGTCCTCACCTGCGCAGCGATGGCTTCCGGCTCATCAGGCACGACCGTCAGAGCTGCGACGTCAACACCGAGCTGCTGTAAGCGCTCCATGATCGCCGCACCCGCCTTGTCCTCCTTCTTCCCTGCGCTCACGGAATCGCTGATCACCAGTACTGCCGCCTTCACCGGGACATCGAAACGGTCCTTCCAATCGCTCTTGCCGCCCTTCTTCTCCAGCAATTTGATGCCGCCGATCATCACACCCTTGTCGATGGGCTTGAGCATGTCGTAGATGGTGAGCGCGGCCACACTGGCGCCGTGCATGGCCTCCACTTCCACGCCGGTGCGGTAGATGGTGCGCACCCGCATGGTGACGATCACCTCCATCTCCCCCACTGCGAACGTGCACTCCGCATGCTCGATCGGCAGCGGATGGCAATCGGGGATCAATTCGTGTGTCTTCTTCACGCCGAAGAGGGCGGCCACACGAGCGCTCTCGAGCACATTGCCTTTCGGCACCCGGTGTTCCTTCAACGCAGCGATGGTGGCCGGGTCGCTCACGGTGACCAATGCCGTGGCCGTGGCCTCGCGCAGGGTGGTGGGCTTGTGGGTGATGTCGATCATGATGGAATGTATCGCCGCCAAGGCGCAACGCCGCCAAGAAGTCCATGACGCTGTGTGCCGTTCCGCCTTGCGCCATTGCGTCCTTGCGGCCCCATCCTGTCAACCATTGCGTTTCCAAACATGGGTGGAATCAGCGAGGATCTCCTTGCCGAAGATCGGCAGCTCGGCCTTGATGCGATCCACCACCCAGGCCACGGCTTCGCGCGCGGCCAGGCGGTGCGGTGCACTCGCGAAGACCATGAAACACAGCTGGCCTGCGGGGATGGTCCCCAAGCTGTGGTGCACGTGCAGGCAGGTCATGCTGGGCCATTTCGTGAAGGCCTCTTCGCGGATGATGGTCATGCGCTCCAACGCCATTTCGCGGTAGGCGGTGAATTCGATGGCGGACACGTTCCCGCCGGCACTCTGGGCTTGACTTGGATCCGCACCAGCGCCTACCGGATCCCCCGCCCGTAGAGAGGCATTTTCGTGACTCCGGGTCAAGCCCGGAGTAACATCAGCACGCACTTGCCCAAGGAAGATCTCGTGGGCTCCGATGTCCGTGCGTGTGGCATGCTTGGCGATGCTCGTGCCAATGAAGGCGGGATCGATCGGTCCCTCCACGAAGATGTCCTTCACGCTGTGCTTCATGGGTGCGCTCATCCTCCTGCGAACGGGGGTAACACGGCGATCTCCTCACTTCCCGTGAGCGGCATATCATGGTGAACGATCACCCGGTCAACGGCGATGGCGTGGGATAGGACCGACAACTCGGGGATCCGTTGTTCCAACGCGATGCGCAACTCGCGCACGCTCGTCACCACCACCTGGACCTGGTCGGTCCCGGCCTTCTCCGCGATGAGACCGAACAGCAGCACGTTCATGGCCTCAAAGATCGCCCGGAGTATTGATGTTCCGGAACATGTCGATCGGCCAAGCTTGATCGCCCGGGCAGACCTGCGTGAAGGTGGCCTGCACCTGCTCCAAGGCCGTGATCACCTTCCACTCGCCGCGCGCGATCAGGGCTTCGAATGCGGTGCGGCAACGGCGGTGGTAGGCACCCACCAAGGGCTGGACACGCCCGTCACACACCGGAATGAACGCGGTCTCCGTGGTCATGGAACCCTGCTTCAGGTGTTCCAACAACATGGCGGGTACCCGAGGCATATCACACGCCAGCACCAACAGTCGATCATGCGCGGCATAGCGCATGGCCGTGACGATACCACCCAAAGGGCCCACACCAGGGATATCATCGGCCAATACGAACGGACCCACGTGCCCATACTTCTCCGGGTCACCGATCACGAGCAGGTCATCCACCTGTGGCTGCAGGATGTCCAACGCGCGGTCCAACAGGGGTCGCCCCTCCCACTCGATCAGCGCCTTGTCGCGACCCATGCGCGAACTACGCCCTCCTGCGAGCACCACTCCGGTCCATCCTTGTTCCACGCGCATCAGGTGGGAAGGTAATGCACTTCCACCGGTGTGCCGACCGGCCAAATGCCTGATGGCAATTGCGCCAAAGCGTGGGCTTGATGAAGCGAGCTGAGCATGTGCGATCCCTGATCGGCAAGCAGATGAACGTGACCGTCCCGGATCATGGCCGCGCGGAATTCCGTGCGATCGCCCTTGATGTGCGCCGGCTCCGCCAGCGGAAGCGACCCCGTGGACCAGGCATCGGCATCGCCGGATAGCGCCCGGAGGAACGGCAGTACATAGAGGTGCCAACACACGAGCACCGCGCGCGGATTTCCGGGTGCTCCGAAGATCCACGACCCACCCAGCCGGGCCACCAGCAATGGCTTGCCCGGTTTCTGGCGCACACCGTGGAAGAGCACCTCCGCACCCATCGCCTCGAGCACAGCGCGCACACGATCATGGTCGCCAACGGACACACCGCCCGTGGTGATGACGACCTCATTGACGATCGCTTCCTGCAAGGCCTCGCGCAGTGCGGTATCCTCGTCCGGCGCAGTGCGTAACAGCGAAGGCGGCCCCATTCCGGACTGGAACAGGGCACTGCTCAGCATCACCTCGTTGCTGCTGAAGATCCGCCCCGGCACAAGACCACCTTGGTCCATGAACTCACCCCCGGTGCGCACGATCGCGACACGCGGCAGGCTCACCACTTCTACACGGCCCACACCCACTGAGGCCAACAACCCGATCGCCGCTGGACCGAGGCGATGACCCGGACCGAACAAGGTCGTTCCGGCCTTCAGTTGTTCTCCGCGGCGACGCACGTTGCCACCCATGCGAAGCGCGTGGTCCCGGTGCGTGATACGGTCACCAGTGCGATCGACGTACTCCTGCATCACCACGGTATCAGCGCCCTCGGGGATCATGGCACCCGTGAAGATGCGCGCACATTCCCCGGGGCGCAACGCCCGCTCCAAGCGATCACCGGCGGCCACTTCGGCCACAACGTGCCACGTATCCAGCGCTACAGGACCGAACGCGAAGGCGTAACCATCGACAGCGCTCATGTCGAACAACGGATGATCATGCGGGACCGGGATCGGCTGCGCCACAAAGCGGCCCGTGCCATGTCGTGGATCGATCAGCTCGGTGCGCTGTTCGATGGCACACCTACGCAGCAGGTCCCGTGCTTCGTTCACCGTGATCATGGAACGAAGAGCTTCAGTGATGCAAGCACCAGCACGATGCCCAACATACGTTGCACCCAACGAGGGCTGAGCCTGCGCGCACCCAAATGGGACCCCAGTAACCCGCCCAGCATCGCCGCCGCCATCCAGACGCCGGTCCCGGAATGCACACTTTCGCCACGCTGGAAGGCGCCCAGCGCACCGGCCGAGCTATTGACCAGGATGAACAAGGCACTGACCGCTGCAGCCGTTCGCGCTTCGGCCCAGCGGAGCAGGATCAACAAGGGACTGAGGAAGATGCCACCACCGATGCCGATCATGCCCGACACGGCACCGAGCACCCCACCTGACGCCAGCGCGACGGGCGTGTTCACCGGTTGGACCGGCTTCTCCGGAGATCCGAATAGCCCCAGCAAGCGTGCTGCCGCCACCAATAGGCACACGGCCAGTATCCGCTCGAACACCAGTGGATCCAACACCACCTGTGCTCCCAACCAGGCCATCGGAATGGACGTGAGGGCGAACGGCCAGAACACCTTCCAACGGAAGTGGCCGGCACGCTGGAATTGCACGAAGGCCACACCGCTCACAGCCATGTTCATCAACAGTGCGGGCAAACGCATCTCGGATTGTGCCAAACCGATGAACGCGCCCAATGCGAGGTATCCGCTGGCACCACCATGGCCCACCGATGCGTAGAGCAGGGCCACCAGGGCAAAGGCCAGCGCAAGCACCTCGGTGCTCATGTCCGTAGCGTGCTGGAAGTCCCCTGAGCAATGAGCTCGTCATCATGCGGGGCAACGGGTGCAGCGATGCGCAACCATCGGCCCGTCCGTGGATCGATCAGGTCCACATGACCGGCAAGGGAAAGGTCACCAAGCACCAACGCTCGTGCATGCATGGCCATGACCGAAGCGCACAACGCGGTGATGTGCACCGGAACGGCACGCATGTCGCAGGCATCCTGTTCGGGTGAGGACCGGCCTGCGAAAAGATCGGCGAGTCCGATGCCCATCGATCCACTATCCACATGCAGGGCGACCACTTGGATCTGATGGCCATGAACCGAACCGGTGATCAATGGTACCCGATGTGCCCGACAGGTACGGTCCAGCAGGTGTTTCGCGTGCAGGTCGTCGGTGGCGTCCAACACGATGGTGCTCGCTTGCACGAGGTCCTGTGCATTCGTCGCATCGAGGAAACGGGGCACGGTGGTGACCCGAACATGCGGAGCGATGGCTTGCATGCGTTCCGCGGCCACCTCCACTTTCACGCGTCCGGTATCAGCAGGGCCGAAGAGCGGCTGGCGCGGAAGGTTCGTCGCCTCCACCGTGTCGCCATCCACCAGTGTGAGTTGGATCGGGCCCAGCCCGACAAGCAAGGGAAGCAGGGCGCAGCCAGTGCCGCCTACTCCCACCACGGTGATCCGATGCACCAACGGGTCCATGGCGCCAAGTTAGCGCCAAGCCCGCGCTGGGTGGTCCTTCAGCCCTCGATGGTGTAGGTCACATCGAACTGCCCTTGTACGTTCTGCTCGGTGCCGTTCTGGATATTGATGAGCGAGCTTTGGAACGCGCCCTTCAAACGGCGGGTCGCTGCGTCATGGATCTCGATCGTCAGCGTGCCTTCGGTGTTCGGACCATTGGTGTAGGATGTACCCGAACGCATGTAGAGCAAGCCGTTCTGCGCTTCGGTCATGGGCCGGCTACCCACACCCAGGGAGTCGACTTGGAGCACGATGGAAGTGCCGGTGAGGTCGAAGCCGGAGATGGTCACTGAACTCTCATCGCCAACGGCCAGGATCTGGGCGCTCGCACAAAAGGCTCCTTCACCTGTGGTGGCCTGCAAACGGGCCCCGTCGGAACCGCAGGTACTGGGAAGAAGGCCAACGTCCTGGGCCACGTCAAGGGACTCCTTGGCGCAACCGGTCAGCAGGAGAAGCGCGCTCATGGCGCAAAAGGAGAGGGTATTGTTCAGGCGCATAGCGGATCGAGGTGATGGTGTGATGGCCCCTTCTACGGCAGCACCGGCCGATCGGATACACAAAGCCCCGGACCATCGCTGGCCCGGGGCTTCCTGTCCTTCAGTGGACCGATCAGCGGATCACCACGCGATGTGCGGTGCTGCCTTCGGAGTGACGTACCCGCAGCAGGTATTCCCCTGCGGACAAGGTGGATACGTTCATCGTCACGGGAGCTTTGCTGTTCAGACCTTGGCGCTGGGCCAGCACCGAGCGACCGGCGATGTCGTACAGTTCGAGTTCCACCGTTCCTTCCGTATCGCCAACCGATACCGTCAACACATCGTCAGCCGGGTTGGGCCAGATGCTGAAGCCGTTGGAAGCGTTGGCCTCCAAGCCGGTGGGTCCCACGAATGCCACAACCTCCTCGCGCGGGCTTTCGCACAGCACGCTGGGGGCTTCCACTTCCCAATCGTAGAAGAAGTAGTAATAGGCCGTGGCGTTCGCGCCGTTCACCGAACTGCTGATGATGCTACCGAAGGTGCCCAAGGCATACGGATAAGCGGGGTTGCTGCCCAGGCCGTCGCGCCACAGTGCCGGATTGCCACCCACCACACGCAGACCATAAGGTCCACCGGCAGGCACTTCAAAGTCCAGTTGCACGCGGCTCTCACCCGTGGGGATGGCATAGGTACCTGTGGCCAGTACAGCGGCTGTTCCGATGTCGAACAGCGAGATGGTCCGGTTGGCGGTGGTGTTGGCGAACACCTTCACCGAACGGAGCGTGAAGTCCTCGCTGGCGGTGAAGATCTGGTAATTGTCCGCATTGGTGTGGTATGCACCGGGCATCGCCGTTTGCAACCGGTTCTGCGGGCCACCGAAGGCCTCACCCCCACCGTTGGCGATGGCGTCGCTCACCCAGAAGGAGGTGGTCGCGTTCAGGAAGGGCGTGGTGAAGGCATTGCCCTCGCCGATGCTGCTGCCGCCCGTGGCTGCAGCATACCAGCGTACATCGGTGCCGGTAGCGGTCAGGTCGGCCGTGCCCGGTACCAGGATCGTCACATCATCCGCCACAGGAGCTGCGGGGGTGGCCAGTACTTCCACGCTCACGGGCGCGCTGGTCCAGGTGCCACAATTGCCATCGATGGTCACCGTGTAGGTGCCGCCCGCGGTCACGGTCAAGGTCTGGCCGGTGGCGCCGGTGCTCCAGGTGTAGCCAGCGGCTGCACTGCTGGTCAGTTCCAGAGATCCACCCACACAGATGCTGGGCTCACCGCTCAAGGCCACCGTCGGGGTCTCGTCCGGGCTCTCCGCTACGAACAGGCTGGTGGTTCCGGTGCAACCCGTGCCATCGTCGATCGTCACCGTGTAGGTGCCCGGCTCGGTGACCGAGATGGTCTGGTCCGTGGAACCGTTGCTCCACAGGTAATCGAACCCGCTGTTCGCGGTCAGTTCCACGGAATCGCCGTTGCCGCAAATGACCGTGGAGCCCGATGGCGTGATGGTGGCCACCGG
This sequence comes from Flavobacteriales bacterium, assembly GCA_016718655.1. GTDB lineage: Bacteria > Bacteroidota > Bacteroidia > Flavobacteriales_F > PHOS-HE28 > PHOS-HE28. The sequence continues at coordinate 33,560 of JADKCV010000028.1, forward strand.
ACTGATGCATGTGCCTTCGATCACGGTGATCTTCTGGTCCACGGCCACGTTGGTGTACGTATCCACCTCGCCGCTGGGCCAGTTGACGGTCAGCGTAGGAATGGTGGTGTTCGTACCGAGACCGAAGTGCATGATGAAGCTGTTCACGATACCATAGCTCTCACCGGCACGCACCTCCCGCACTTGGATCCCCCAGGGACCTTCGATGGTCACACGTGCGCCCACCGCATCGCGGTTGCTCTGCACACCTTCCAGTTCCACGTTCAACCAATGGTTGCTATTCCCGTTGTTCAACCACAAACGATCGGGGAAACCGGGGTCACCGTCCACATAGCCATCGCCATAACCGGCGTACACGTCCTGGAACCCATCGGCGTTGAAATCACCAAAGGCGAAGCTCAGAATGTCCTTCGAGGCCGGGAACAGGTTGTTGATCTCGGTGAACGTGCCGTCACCATTACCCTTGAAGAAGTGCTCGGCACTGCCGGTGAGTACGTCCAGGAACCCGTCGTTGTCCATATCCTCCATCTTGGCCTGCAGGAAGAAGCCCGAGATCTCCAGGCCACTGCCGGCGGTCACATCCGTGAAGTGGCCGGTGCCATCGTTCTCCTGCAGCATGAGCGTGGAACTGTGCGTGGTCTGGAAAGCATCCAGGTCACCATCGTTGTCGTAATCACCGAAATCAGTTGTCCATACCTGCTCGCGGTTCTCCAAGCCGTAGGCGAACGCCATGATCGGTGTAATTGCCATTGCCATCATTCACAAAGAGGCGGTCCCACCGACGGCAATCGTTCGGGTCGTTCACGCCCTGGCGGCAATGGCTGATGTGCAGGTCGATGTCACCATCGCTGTCGAAATCGCTGAACACGCTGCCGTAGTTGCCGCTCATGTCATCGCTGGCACCGGTAGGCCCGGAAGCGCAAGCGGGTGTGCTCCAATCCATGAAATTCGCGTCGTACACGGGCGTTCCATTGGTGTTGGTCATCCAGATGTTGTTCGGACCCACATCGTTGCAGGCGTACACATCCACGCGCCCGTCGTTGTCCATGTCCGCCATGCTCATGCACTGCGTGAAGATGGTGGGCCCGTCCAGGTTGCTGAGGGTATATACACCGCGCGCCGAGATGTTGAGGAAACGCGTGGTGGACACGCCGGAGCAAATGTCCTTGTGACCGTCGTTGTTCAGATCGGCGATGGCCCAACCCCATTGGTTGCTGTTGTCCACTTGACCGTAGTCGAAGGTCACGAAACTGTGGTCCGGGTTCTGGTACAGCACATACACGTGCGTGCTCATGTCCAGCTGGATGATGTCATCCAAGCCGTCCCCATCCATATCCGCAACCCCCACACACGCACCACTGCTGGCCGTGTTCGAAAGGTTGGCACTTGCATTGGTGAACGCCAACTGCGCCATGGAGGCCATGGGGACACAGAATAGCAGACACGCTCCGAGCGTAATGTTCTTCAGCATGTTTGGGGGTTGAACTGGTTCCGAATGAAAGAGGAATTCGTGCAGGTGCCGCAAGGTAGGTGGTCCATGGTCAACTGTCCATCCCGTTGGAGGTCGACTGTGGAGATCCTGAGGGGGCGGTATCGACCTCTTGCTCGGCACTTTGCCGCCTGATGCTCTCGCGATGGATGGCGTCCATGAACTCCTGCACGAAGGCCGCACCCAGGCCCAAGTGCTCGGCCAAGCGCAGTTGGCGACGCATGATCCGCTCCCAGCGCTCGGGCTGCAGGATGGCCACCTTGTGCGCCCGCTTGTGGTCGCCGATGCGCTCCGCGATGTCCATGCGGGTCCCCAATTTCTGGGCGATCTCCTCGTCCAGCTGGTCGATCAGGTCGCGCAGTTCCTCCAGGCGATCGTGCATGCCCGGCGTGGGGTTGGCCTGGCGGAAGATGAGGTCGTCGATGAGCCGGGTGTAACCCGCGGGGGTCAACTGCTGGTCGGCGTCGCTACGGGCGTGCTCGGGGTCCGGATGCACCTCCACCATCAAGCCGCTCAGCCCCAGGTCCAAGGCCTGCTGCGCTACAAGGCCCAGGTTCTCGCGACGACCCGCGATGTGGCTGGGGTCGCAGATCACCTCCAGTTCGGGGAAGGCGGCCTTCAAACGGATGGGGAACTCCCACATGGGACTGTTGCGGTACGGCGTGCGCTCGAACCAACTGAAGCCGCGGTGGATGGCGGCCAGGCGCCGCAAGCCCGCGCCCGACAAGCGCTCCAAGGCCCCGATCCACAGCTGCAGGTCGGGGTTGATGGGGTTCTTCACGAACACCGGGATGTCCACCCCCTGCAAGGCGTCCGCGATCTCCTGCACACTGAAGGGGTTCGGGGTGGTGCGCGCCCCGATCCAGAGCATGTCCACCCCGGCCTTCAAGCTCGCCTCCACGTGGCCGGCCGTGGCCACTTCGGTCATGGTGAGCAGGCCCGTGGCCGCCTTCACTTCCTGCAACCACAACAAGGCATCGGCCCCGGATCCCTCGAACTGTCCCGGACGGGTGCGGGGTTTCCATGATCCCGCGCGAAAGGCGGTGACCCGGCCATCGGCACGCAGGTCCTGCGCAGCGGCCAACATCTGCTCCGCGCTCTCGGCACTACAGGGCCCGGCGATGAGCAGGGGCCGCTGGAAACCCAGGCCCCAGTCCTGGAAGGGGACCGGTCGGAACACGGATGGTTCGGTCATCGCTGCGGAACACGCCGACGGGGCGGGTACAAAGGTAGACCGCAGGAGGAACGCTCCATGGCCCGCGGCGGTTCACTCACCACCGCACCACCAGCTTGCCCATCGTTCGCCCTCCCGACAGGTCCACATGGGCCTGAGGCAGTTCACCGGCGGAATATTCCCGGTGCACGTGCGGCTTCAAGATGCCTTGGGCATGGGCCTGCACCACCTGAGCCAGACAGGCGGACACCACCTCCGGCTTGTGGTCACCGAGCCGCAGCATGTTGATGCCCAACACGCTCCGGCTGCGCATCATCAGGAAGATGGGCATCATCAGCCCCATGCGCCACACGAAGCGCAACGTACCGAACGCCCCCAAGGTGCCCCGTTCGGCCCCCCCGAACAGCACCAACCGCCCCCCGGTACCCAACAAGCCCAGGTCCGTGCGGTAGGTACTGCCTGCCACCGCGTTGAAGCTGACGTCCAGCCGGTCCTTGCCCAACAGCTTGCGCAGGGCCTGACCGTAGTCCCCGGCGTTGCGGTCAATGACGTGCTGCGCGCCCATGCGCTTCAGGTGGGCCTGTTTGTCCGCACCACCGGCCAGGGCGTACACCGTGCAACCCGCGTCCAGCGCCAATTGCACCAGCAGCTGCCCCACCCCGCCCGCCGCACTATGCACCAGCACCCGCTGGCCGGGCCACAGCGGACACAGCATGCGCGCCGCGTACCAGGCCGTGGCGCCCTGTGTGGCCAATGCCGCCGCTTCTCCCACCGGCAGGTCCTCCGGGATCACCGCACAGGCCCGGTGATCGGTCACCGCTTGCTGGGCATAACCGCCGAAGCGCGTCATGGCCACCACCCGTTTGCCCAACAGCCCCTCCGGCACAGCAGCCCCGCAGGCTTCCACGCGCCCTACCACCTCATACCCCAGCACGCTCGGCAATGGCGGCGCCTCGCGGTACAGGCCCTGCGCGGCCATCACATCGGCGTAGTTGAGGCCGAAGCCTTCCACTGCGATCCGTACCTGTTGTGCAGTGGGCTCCGGAGTGGGATGTTGGGCCAGCCGGAAGCCCTCCAAGGGGCCATCGTGGGAGACCAGGTCCCAAGCGTTCATGGTGTTCATCGGTTCATGGGGTATGGCCTTGCACCACCACCACGAACTCCCCGCGCGGTTCGTGTGCGGTGAAGTGGGCATGGAGTTCAGCGAGGGTGCCGCGCACCGTTTCCTCGTGCATCTTGCTCAGTTCGCGGCTGGCGCTCGCCCGGCGTTCGGCACCGAAGTGCTCCGCCAGTTCGCCTAGGGTGCGGGCCACGCGATGGGGGCTCTCGTACAGCACCACCGTGCGCTCCTCGCGCGCCAGTTCCTCCAAGCGGGTGCGCCTGCCCTTCTTGGGCGGCAGGAAGCCCTCGAACACGAAGCGGTCGCAGGGCAGGCCGCTGTTCACCAACGCGGGTACGAAGGCCGTGGCGCCGGGCAGGCACTCCACGCTCACGCCCGCGGCCACCGCCGCACGCACCAGCAGGAAGCCCGGGTCGCTGATGGCCGGGGTGCCCGCGTCACTGACGAGCGCGAAACGCTCGCCCCGTTGCAAGCGGCCCACCAACTGGTCCACCATGCGGTGCTCGTTGTTGCTGTGGAAGCTGATCAGCGGTTTACTGAGGCCCAAGTGCTGCAATAGCCGTCCGGTGACACGCGTATCCTCGGCCACCACGGCATCCACCTCCGCCAGCACCTTTCCGGCGCGCAGGGTGATGTCGTCGAGGTTGCCGATGGGCGTGGGCACCAGCGTGAGGGCGGAGCGCGTGGCGGACATGCGGCCCCCTACTTGATGGTGCCGATGAAGGCCCGCAGCAGGGCGTGGATGTCCGCGAATTCGGTCAGGGACAGGCTGGCACCGGTATCCAACACATCGTGGTAGTGCGCTGCACCGCCCAGGGTGTAGAGGAAGAGCGCCGGCACACCGCGTTGCACGAAGGGGCAGTGGTCGCTGTTGCAGGCCGGACCGCGCGAGCGCACCTCCTTCACGAAGCCTCCCTTGGTGTTCAAGGCCACCAGCCGATCATAATGCTTGGGCTGTGCGGTGGCGTTCACCACCATCACGCCATCATCACCTGTGCCCAGGATGTCCAGGTTCACCATCAACTTCACCTTGGCCAGGTCGATGGGGCGGTCCACGGCACACCACTCGCTGCCCACCAGTCCCGCCTCCTCGCCCGCAAAGGCCACGAAGAGGATGTTCTGCTTGGGCTTGTGGGTGGTGAACCACTCCGCCAGGCTCAGCAGCATGGCCACCCCGCTGGCGTTGTCGTTGGCGCCAGGGAAGAGCGCATCGGGACCCATGCGACCCAGGTGGTCGTAATGCGCGCTCACGATCACCCAGCCCTTGCCCTTTCCCTTCACCATGCCCAGTACGTTGCGCGCCGGATTGCGGGCCAGCATGCGGTTGCGCACGTGCAGGTCGATCACCGCACTGCTGTCGCTGATCATGTTCGCCGACACCTCCACCAAGGGAAAAGGCTCGGCCTCTTGCGATACGGACCAGGTGAGTTTACCCGCGTTCACCTTCACCACCGGGCCGTAGTGCATCAGTTCCTGTTCCAACGCAGCGAAGCGCTTCAGCGAATCGGCATTGCTGGTGGCGGGCCAATGCAGGCAGGCCGCCTTACCGGTCACCACGCCCATGGTCATGGCCTTGCGTTCGCTGCTGAAGAGGTCCGCCGGGGTCAGGTGGACCAGGTCGTAGCGCCCTTCCGCACGGCCGCTCGCCGGGTGTACCAGGTAGTCCACACCGGGTTGCAGCACCGTGCCGTCGATGCGCACCCCGATGCTGTCCGGGAAACTGTTCACGTTGAAGGCGAAGGGCTGGAAGTAATCGTCCTTCACCGGCTTCAGCCCCATACGGGCGAATTGCCGAGCGATGAAGTCCGCCGCGATGCCTTGGCCGTTCTGCACATAACCCCTTCCATGGAACGCGGGCGAGGTCAGCGTATCCACGTATTGCCGAGCGCGGGACGTAAGGGTGGCCGCATCTTGTGCAGTGGCCAGGCACTACAAGCAGACAGCGAGGAACGGGAGCAGGATGCGCATCAGGTATAGCGGCGTTTGACCAGTTCGGTGAAGGTGGCCAAGGCCTCGGGATCGGCCGGCTTGCGCAGTTTGTCGATCACCTCCGCTTGCACGAAGGCCTGCGCTGCAGCGCCATCGGGCATGGTGTTCAAGCGGTCGATGGACTTGTCGTAGGTGATGCGGTCGCCGTTGAAGAGCTCCGCCACGAACCAGAACTTATGGCTCAAGGAGATGGCCTTCGCCAGGTCGGGGATGGCCGCTTGCTCCAGCTTCTCGGCCAAGGTGGGCGCGGGTTTGGAGGAGGCAGGGGCAGGGGCAGGGGCAGAGGCAGGGGCAGGGGCTGGAGCAGGAGCGGCGGCTTTGGGCTTGGGTGCCTGGCGCTCGGCCTTCACCGGTTCCTGCTCGGTGGCCTCGATGGCTTCGATCAGCGATACCTGGCGCGGGGCTGCATCAGGCGGACGGGTATCCAAGCGGATGGACGGGGGCTCGGGGGCAGGGGCAGGTGCGGGGGCAGGGGCAGGGGCAGGGGCAGGGGCAGGGGCAGGGGCAGGCCCTTCGACTCCGCTCTGGGTGCGGGCAGGTGCGGGGGCAGGGGCGGGTGCAGGCGCAGGAGCAGGGGCAGGCCCTTCGACTCCGCTCTGGGTGCGGGCAGGGGCTACCGCAGGGGCAGGTGATGCCACGGCCGCTTCGCGGGCCTTGTGGCGCAGTACGATGAGCCGTTCGTAGAGTTCGCGGGCATCGGCACAGGCCGTCTCCAGGCCGTCCACCCCCAGGGTGCCACCGGCCAGCTCGCGTTCGGCCTTCGCCAATGCGGTGATCAGTTCGTTCATGTTGCGGAATGCCTTTTCCTGGGCCATGTGCGGTTACCTCTGTTCCCGGTGCGACAGCGCCCCACCCGGTCCGGTCGAACGCGAAGATCCCTATTTTCGCGTCGCCCTGCAATTTTCGCACCCCGCGGGCCGTCCACCACCGTATGTTCCTGGAGCACACCGGCAGCCGCGCCCGTCGCAAGGGCCAGATCGAGGTCATCTGCGGCAGTATGTTCTCCGGCAAGACCGAAGAGCTCATCCGCCGACTCCGCCGCGCCGAGTTCGCCAAACAACAGGTGGAGATCTTCAAGCCCAGTGTGGACACCCGCTACGCCGTGGCCGATGTGGTCAGTCACGATAGCAACGCCATTCGCAGCACCCCCGTGCCCAGCAGCAGCAACCTGCTCCTTCTGGCCAGCGAGATCGAAGTGGTGGGCATCGATGAGGCCCAGTTCTTCGATGACGGCCTGCCGGAGGTCTGCGCCGAACTGGCCGCCATGGGCGTGCGCGTGATCGCCGCCGGACTCGACATGGACTTCCAGGGCCGACCCTTCGGACCCATGCCACGCCTGATGGCCATGGCCGAGTACGTCACCAAGGTCCACGCCATCTGCATGCAGTGCGGCGACCTGGCCACCTTCAGCCACCGGAAGACCGCCAGCCAGGAACTGGTGGTGCTGGGCGAGACCGACAGCTACCAGCCCCTGTGCCGCACCTGCTTCCAGGCCCAGCGCACCGCGGCGGAGAACCCCGGTCGCCCATGAACCCCCACGGCCACCGCCTCTCGGCCATCGCACGCGCCCTCGGCACCACCGTGCAGGGCGACGGTTTCGACCCGCTTATCGAACACCTCGTCATCGACTCGCGCAAGCCCCTGCCCGAGCATGGCGCCTTGTTCATCGCCTTGCCCGGCGACCGCCACGACGGCCACCACTACCTGCCCGCCCTGGTGGAGCGCGGCCTGCAGTGCGCCGTGGTGGACCGCCCCGCACCCGGCGTGTCCCTCGCCCTCCAGGTGGCCGACACGCGCGACGCCCTCCAGCGCATCGCTGCGTGGCACCGCGCCCAACACCAACTGCCCGTGGTGGGCATCACCGGCAGCAACGGCAAGACCGTGGTGAAGGAGTGGCTCTTCCAACTGCTGCGCGACGAGGAGCACATCGTGCGCAGCCCCGGCAGCTGGAACAGTCAGGTGGGCGTGCCCCTCAGCGTGTGGGAGCTGCGGCCCGAGCATACCCTGGCCCTCTTCGAGGCCGGCATCAGCAAGCCTGGCGAGATGGCGCTGCTCCGCCCCATCATCCACCCCACCATCGGCCTATTCACCACCCTGGGGCCCGCCCACGGCGAGCACTTCAGCAGCCCCCTGCACAAGGCCCGCGAGAAGCTGGCGCTCTTCCACGATGTGGAGGTGCTCGTATACTGCGCTGACCATGCCGTGGTACAGGAGGCCATCCACCTGGAGCAATTGGACCAGCGCGTGCAGCTGCGCGGATGGTCGCGCGAGCAGAGCGCCTGGCTGCATGTGTTGCGTGAGGAACCCGTAGCCCTGGGCACCCGCATCACCGCCCTGCGCGGCGATGTGCCCGTGGAATTCACCATCCCCTTCACGGACCAGGCCTCGGTGGAGAACGCCCTGCACTGCGCCACCTTGCTGCTGCACCTGGGCCGCAGTCCCGCCTGGCTGGCCGAACGTATGCCGCTGCTGACACCTGTGGCCATGCGTCTGCAAGTGGTGGAGGGCACCCACGGCATCACGCTCATCAACGACGCCTATAGCAACGACCTCGCTTCGCTCACCGTGGCGCTGGACCACCTGGGCATGGTGGGCCGCGACCGCCCCCGCAGCGTGGTGCTCACCGACTTCGTGGGCAGCGGCGAAGCGCCCGAGGTGCTGTACCGCCGCGTGGGCACCCTGCTCCGCCAGGCCGGCGTGCAGCACATCCTGGCCGTGGGGCCCGCCCTGCAGCAGTTCAGCGCCCTCCTACCTGGAACCGTGGCGCACTATGTCAGTACCGAGGACCTCCTCCAGCGCGGCGAGCCCGCCTCGCTGGCCGGCCACACCATACTGGTGAAAGGTGCCCGCCACTTCGCCCTGGAACGCCTGGTGCAGCGCTGGCAACGCCAGGTGCATGGCACCGAGCTGGAGATCGACATGGAGGCCATACGGCATAACCTGAATTATTTCCGGGGGGTATTGGCGCAGGGGCAGGAGCAGGAGCAGGACCAGGGGCAGGGGCAGGGGCAGGCCCTTCGACTCCGCTCAGCAGGCAGGCAGGCCCAGGGGCAGGCGGGGCGCAGGGGCGTGTGAAACTGATGGCCATGGTGAAGGCCTTCGGTTATGGCAGCGGCGCGGTGGAACTGGCCCGGTTGTTCGCCCATGAACAGGTGCACTACCTGGGCGTGGCCTATGCGGACGAAGGGGTGGAACTGCGGCAGCACGGCATCCAACTGCCCGTGCTGGTGATGAACCCCGAACCCGTGCCGTTGGAGCTGCTGGAGCGCTACCGCCTGGAGCCCGAGGTGTACGACCTGCGCTCCCTCGATGCCGCCGTGGACCATGCCCGCCTGCACCCCGGCATGCCGCCCGTACACATCAAGCTGGATACCGGCATGCACCGCCTGGGCTTCGGACCGGCCGACCTGCCCGCCCTGCTGGACCGCCTGCGCGCCGCACCCCACCTGCGTGTGGCCAGCATCCTCTCCCACCTGGTGGCCAGCGAAAGTCCCGAGCACGACGCCTTCACCCGCCAGCAGCTGGCCACTTTCACCACCCTGGCCGATGCCCTCACCGCCGTGTTGGACCACGTGCCCCTGCGCCACATCGCCAACAGCGCCGCCATTGCCCGCCACCCCCAGGCCCGGCTGGACATGGTGCGCCTCGGCATCGGCCTGCACGGCATCGGCGCCACCCCGGCCGAAAGCGCCCAGCTCCTGCCCACCGTCAGCCTCCACAGCCCCATCGCCCAGCTGCGCTCCATCCCCGCCGGCGACAGCGTGGGCTACGGCCGCCGCTGGGTGGCGCAGCGCCCCAGCACCATCGCCACCGTGCCGCTGGGTTATGCCGATGGGCTCAACCGCCGCCTGGGCAACGGCGTGGGCCGCCTTTGGCTCCACGGCCAGCCCGCCCCCATCGTGGGCAGCGTGTGCATGGACATGTGCATGCTCGATGTCACCGACATCCCCTGCCGCGCCGGCGACCTCGCCTACCTCTTCAACGCCGCCCACCCCGTGGCCGAGCTCGCCACCACCCTCGGCACCATCCCCTACGAGGTGCTCACCAGCATCGCGGGTCGGGTGAAGCGGGTGTATGTGAGGGGGTGAGGGGGGAGAGCTTAGGCCAGGTGTTCCAAGGCCACCGCCTTCAAGGCAGGCGGGTAATTGCGCACCACCTCCCATACGATCTTGTCGTCCACACTATCGTAGGAGTGTATCAGGCGGTTGCGCATACCTACTATGGCCCGTGCGCTTTCCACCTTCAGTTCGGGGTGCTGTTTCATGAGCATGCCCATGGCCTCCCCAACAATAGCCAGCCCGCGCTCCACAGCGCGTTTGGTCTTTACATCCCGAACATAGGCGTTCAGCGATACAGTGCCCTCTACAAAGCCCTCGATCTCGGTGATCGCAGTGAGGATATCAGACCAGTACTTGGCGCTTCGATCCGTCATAGATCAGCTTCTTGGTGCGCTCGATCTCAGCGCGTAGGTAGGGATTGCGCAAGCTACTCTCTGTAAGCAGGTCCACTGGCCGTTGGAACAAGTCCTCCAGGCCATTCCAGATATTGATGAGCATACGGCCGGCCACCTCATCAGCAGCCTCTATCTCCACCAGCACATCCACATCGCTATCGGGACCGAACGGGCCGTGTACGCTACTGCCAAAAGCGTACAACCTGCTCACCTGATTGGCCGCCAGCAACGCGCCGAATGCGGCACGGTCCTTATCGATCAGCTCTTTGAGCATACCTACAAAGATAGCTGTGGACGCCCCGTGGCCGGTCGGTCGGTATCCTATCGTGGGGGTCGAGCGAGCCCCCTCACTCCACCACCACCTTCCCCCCCGTCAACCACCGCCCGCCCTGGCTCACATGCACATGGTACAGCCCCGCGCTCAGGCCCTGTAGGTCCAGCGGATGTGTGCCATTGCCCGCGATGCTGTGCTGCTGCGCCACACGCCCATCCGCAGCCACTAGCGTGAGCAGCAGTGCGCCCGTGCCGATGCTGGCGGGCAGGTCCAGGTGTACGGTGCATTGCCCCTGCGCGGGGTTGGGCCAGATGCGCAGGGCATCCAACAGGTTGGTGGCTTGCTCGGTGATGCCCACCATGTTGCAGCCCGGCACGATGCAGCCATCGGCATCCACCTTCACCACCCAGGTGTCCTGCGAAATGCCTTGTGGGTTGTTGCCACTGGCACTGAAGTAGGTGGCACCGGCAGCAATGAAGCCACCATCCGCGGTGGGCAGCACATCGTAGAAGCGGCCAGTACCGTCGCTCATCACCTCGTCCTGGTAGAAGTAGTTGTACATCCAGATGCTGTCGCCTTCGCTGGTGGTGCGGCACAGGAGGCCTTGTTGGTCAGTGGTCGCGTTGGCGTATGAGACGCCCGCGGCGATCAGGTCGCCGGTGGGGGTTTCTTTGGCAGGGAAGAACTGTGTACCATAAGCAGTTGGTCCGTATTCCCTTTCCCAAATGATGGAGCCGTCAGCGCTGTTGAGCTTTGCCAAGTAGGGGCGCATCATGGTGAGATTTGTAGCATAGCCTACCCCTCCACTCACTAGCAGTTGTCCATCGTCAAGCACGGTCAGGTGGGCAGAACCCTCACGCCAGATACCACCCCATGCTACTTGCCATTGAACCGTTCCATCTGGTGTGTGGCGTTGCACCCAACGGTCCGAGTTGGTTGAGGAAAATGCGACGGTCCCACTGGTGAAGATATCCCCGTTCTCAGCAAGACCAATAGCCCCAAGCCCGCCGTCGATGCCGGTGGCGTAGGCGTAAACTCTGCGCCATAGCTCATTTCCATTGCTATCCGTGCGTATGAGAAAGGCGTTGAAAGGGCCGTTCTGATCGGTAATGCCGACGATGAGGAAGTCGCCATTTGCTGTACGCTTTACTTGGCTCCCTATCCAGAACTTATTCTCATTAGGATCACCGAAGACCTTTGTCCACAAGGTGTCGCCTTCGGCATCGAAGCGCATCAGATAGACCTCATCGAAGCCCGTGGTATCCTCGCTGGCACCTCCTACCACATAGCCGCCGCCAGGGATGGTATCGCAGCAATTTGACCACCCAGCTGTCGTACCATGAAAAGGCCTATAACTGCGCTTCTCCCACAATCTCTCCCCATCGGCATCAATTCTTGTAAGAAGAACAGAGTAATGACTTAACCAGAGGTCAGGTCCAATACTATCGAGGTCTGCGCCTGTGGATATGCTCAGATAACCATCCAAGAGCAGTTCAACATTGAACCCCCCTTGCGCGAAGCCTTGGCCAAATGCATCGTACCTGCGGTTGAAGCCCTGACCGTGCGCCAGGGCTTCAACCATCAGCAAGATGACTAACAGGCTACGTCTCATTCAAGGAGCAAAGGAGATCTTCACTTTGATTTGTTGACCATCAGCATGCAATGTTGCCACGTACAGTCCAGCATTCCAATTTTCGGTGGGTACTTGGAGCAGGCCAATAGGCTGATATGCACTTTGATGGATCAGTTCACGACCGCTCAGGTCCGTGATCTGGATTGTACCCCTCTCACAGCCATGCGGTAAGGTGTAGGCTAGATACACAGGACCATTACTTGGGTTAGGGAACGCTTCCAGCAACATTTCGTTGGCCCAATCAATGAAGTGGCCGCCTTCTTCGCGGACCGATCGTTTCGCCCCTTCCTCGGGAAGTATAATGACTTCATCAGGTAGCTCATTTCCCAGCGCGTGCAACCAAGCGTTCGCGGATGCACTTCCTTCTACATCCCGCTGCGTCCCAAGTTGCTCTAACCAGCTGAGTAGTTCGCCATCCACTTCATCCCACCCCAGATTCTGCTCACGCTGGGAGTAGTGCTTGATGACTTGGAAAACTCCTGGAGTACTGCTGGAAAGGGATGCTTCCTCAGCAAAACTTTCCAGGCCGCCATATTGTTTGGTGGCCGTCAACACCGCACTCTGCTCGAGTTCGCTGTTATCACTGGGTAGGTCATTATGGAAGAGGAGCAGGCTATCCACGCTGTTCGGCAGATCCAAGCTATCCAACCAGGTCATCTGGCCCAGGTCATGCAAGGCATCCGCTTTTTGGCCCGCGTGAGAGGCCATGCCGCTTTCCAAGAGGGTGAGAATGTTCACCTCGCCAGTTTGAGCGCTGTAGACCAGGTTCGCATAATAGCTAGGCAGGCCATAGACCTCCACCATTTTCAGTGCCTCAGCTTGCAGTGGGCTGTTGATCAACAGGGCCTGCGTCATGTGCCACGCGCTCATGGGTGTGCTGCGCTCGAAGGCTGCTTGCCATACCGCTGCGCTTACTTTTGGGGCGACAATTTGCAAAGCGTTACGCACCTGCGTGCTGCTGTGTGTGGGGTCGCTCACATAGCTCAGTAGGCTGTAAGTGTCGCCATTGTCTTTCGCTGCATCGTAAGCTTCCGCCTGTTCGGTGTACTCGGCATCCTGTTCTGTGGCGGCCATTCGCTTCACCGGCTTTGTCCCCCCGTCGTCAAGTAAATCTGGACATGCAATTGGTTCACCAGGCCATCCCACAACTTGGTCACTGGTTAGTATTTCCAGTGGCTCGTTAGAATATACTGGATCTGTTCTATCGGTAGCAGTGGGCAAATGATGGAAGTACTCCACCACATTGGCATTGAGTTGCACATGCCAGTCCTCTTCGGGGTTCCCGGAGCCATTGTGTGCTAAGCTGAAACGGTTCCCTGCTGGATTGCCATAAGTTGTCGGGTCTTGTTGATCCAAGGGCAAGCCCTGCGTCTTCTGCACCCGCACATTATCCCCCGTCAGTGCCACATCAAAGGTGTTCTGGGAGGTAAGTCCATAGTCATTGCACTTCACCTCCAGGCCCGGGATGTTGTTGGCATCGGTGTTGGCGTTGCGGCCTTGGATGATGCTGCCGGTGTACAGCCGCTCGAAGCTGTTGTTGTAGAAGGTGTTGTAGTAGGGTCCGCTGTCCTTGATCACCAGGCCCACCTTCTTCACTTCACCGCTGGGGCTGCTGGTGGTGAAGTTGTTCTCCTGGATGCTGTAGCCCGTGCATTGGTCGCTGTAGATGCCGTAGGTGGGGCCCAGCAGGCCGGGCACGAAGGGTTCGGCCACATCGAAGCGGTTGCGGTTGATGGCCGCATCCTGCACGCCTTCCATGCGGATGCCGAAGTTCACCCGGGTGAAGCGGGCATCGGTGATGCTGAAGGTGCGGCTGAGGTCGAAGGTGGTAGCCAGCACCCCGCGGTGCAGGTTCGCAAAGCTGCTGATGGTGGTGCTCTCCAGCGGGCAAGGTTCACCCACCTGCGTCAGCACGCTACAATCGTTCTTCACCACAAAGCTGCTGTTGAGGCTGTGGATGCCCGTGCCCTGGTGGCTGGTGAACTGGTACTGGGTGCCCACGAGCGCATTGCTGAAGGTGCAGCCCTTGAACTGGATGCCCCGCACCATGGAGAGGACCACATGGTCCTTGGGGTAGAGTGCTGCCACGTTCAAGGGTCCTAGGGTCTCGAAGGTACAGCGGGTGAAGCTGCTGCGGTTGGGGAGGATCTGGGTGGGGTCGGTCCCCGCGAAGTTCTCGTAGGGAGAGAACGTCACGTCATACCGGTTGTTGTTGAATCGGGTATCCCGCGCTAGGAGTATCCCCCCGGAGCGTTGGCCCAACTTGGGGTTGCTGGGCGGAATGAACGCCACGCTGGCCAGGTTCACACCGATGCGCGCATTGCTGATCACCGCACTGCGCAAGGAGAGGTAGCCTTGGTCCAAACCGAACGTTCCGCTACCCTGGTTGGCGAATTCATCGCCGCGCAGTTGGATGCCGTCCCACATGCTGTTGGGGCATTCGTCGATGGAGGTGAGGGTGGCGTTGTTCACGATCAGCCTGCCGCCAGCCTCCACAATGATGCGGGTGGGATGGAGCACTTGTTCCGAATCCGCGAACCGTACGGTACAGTCCGCGATGGTCAGGGTGAAGCCATCCGGGATCACCACGGTGCCGTAGATGTTGCGGTCGCTGTTCCAGAGGTCATCGCTGGTCATTGTATAGACGCCGTCCACGAGTATTTCTTCGTACCAATATTCAACGGACGCCTGACAGTCGTTGCCTACTTTGGCCAGGTAACCATCATCGAAGTTATGGCTGGTATTTCCACAGATCACTAGGCCGCCATCTTCTGCAGGAACCACATGGTACATACATTCCTGGTTCCGCATATCACCCGGGAAACAGCTGTTGGGTATGTCCGGTTCTGCGTCGAACTGCATGTCCCAAACCTTGGTGCCATTCGCTGGGTCGATCTTGGCTATGTAGGAATTGGTGTTCCAATAGCGATATACATCGGGAACACAAGGCTGTGTGTCCCATTCCCAAGGTGTACTGATAGCAAAATCCGTAAGCAAACATGGTTGTACGGATGGCTCAATGTCTTCGAAGCAGAATGGATCGGATATGCTGAAGCCGGTTTCCCATTTGCTGCTCACAATAGCGACCTTACCGTCGCTCGTTCTTGTGGCACCCGCCCGTAGGTCAAAGGCGCGCACTTCCCCGAGGTCAACGGTCCAGGCAAGGGAGGGTTGATCAACGGAGATGCCATGCACCAGCAACGTTGCGACTGCATTCGGTGCGTATATACTGTTGTAAACATAGTTGCTCAATACCGGCCAAACAGCCATCAGGTCCCCATTCACGTCCATAAGTACGGCATCCGTACTGGCCTGCACGCTCATTGTATGGGATGCACCTACGAGCGGGTGGTCCGTGTCAATGGCCAGGTCAGCGTCCACTTGGTAGGGGTTGCCTACGAGGTCAGGCATATGCCAAAGCCACGCCCTGATCTCCCCGCCAACGCTTGAGATGCCAGACACGAGTCCATGTACGCTACCATTGTGCTCCAGCGTGCGTATGGAATAGGGTAGCTGGAGATCACCCGAACCTGCTGGCACTCCGACATCACCCGCAACAAATGCGTGATGGTCAAAATAGCTTCCATCTGAGCTAACGCGCACAGCCATCAATCCTGCGTTAGGCTCTGATGTGCTGTACGTTTCGATGAGCAAATAGAATCCCGGTTGACCACCCGGTAGTGTAACAGGGGTCAACGCTTGTAATCTACTTGTCTCGGACCATTCGTCCGAGTTCATATCGCGCGAGAGTCCATATGATCTTGCCCAGACCATGTTCCCGGATAGATCAACCTTCATTGCAAGTGGTTTGACCGCCATAGGTCCATAGCCCGAATTGATGCAGTCAATCAAGGAGAGGTCGGTTTCTGTGGTGGCGCGGCCAGGGTTGTAGAGCAACTGGGGCTGACCAAAGAGGATGGATTCGGACATGCGTGCAAAGTTCATTTCTCCACCAGCGACAATGGAGCCATCGGCATCTTGTGTGACGGAGTAGAATGCACCTCCATAAAAACTCCGACACCAAAGCATGTTACCCTACAGGTCATAGCGCGCCAGCCACGTACGGAGCTCGCCTTTTCTGCGCGATATGGACTCGAACTGCGCTATTCCACTTGGATCGACCGTTGGGCTCGGCTCGGATGTTCTGCATCCGAGTTCATCATCGTAGCCCCAATTCTGCATCGTGTTATACCCTGCTGCGGCATAGCCAATGGGGTTGCCGCTACCGTCCTTCAACACGCACAGGTCATACCACCAATCCTCACCGCTTTCCGCAATAGGCACATTGTCAAAGTCGGTTCGCGGTACTCCGGTCCAGCCGGAACCGTTCCACGTGTAGTCCCTGCCCCAGTTCGCCTTGGCAGGTGCAGGCATGATGTCCTGCCAACTGACAAGGGGGGCTGGTGAGGTTTGGGACCTCGATTCGGGAATGCTCGTGAGCACAGCCACGAAGAGACCAATACTGCCGAGCCAATATGCTTGATGTGAACGGTGTTTCATGGGCTGGTTGAGTTTAGCACCAAACCTACCCTGGTCGCCTCCTCTTTGAACCCGTGTTTTTACACGGGTACCTACCCGTGTTTTTACACGGAGTGTCATTTTTGGGTGTCCAATTCCAACGACCCGGTCTGCAGACCTATCCTGCCTTTGTACGCCCCTGAAAGATCCGAAGCACGAAGGTTGCATAACCAGCGCAGATCATACTAGGCTACACAGAATGGGCAACCTTCTGGTTTAGGGTGGAGCTGCCATCCGGGTCCCGCTTGGGATCACCCCAACTCCCCCCACCGCCACCCGCCCGAGCATGATCGCCACCGTGCCGCTGGGTTATGCCGATGGGCTCAACCGCCGCCTGGGCAACGGCGTGGGCCGCCTTTGGCTCCACGGCCAGCCCGCCCCCATCGTGGGCAGCGTGTGCATGGACATGTGCATGCTAGATGTCACCGACATCCCCTGCCGCGCCGGCGACCTCGCCTACCTCTTCAACGCCGCCCACCCCGTGGCCGAGCTCGCCACCACCCTCGGCACCATTCCCTACGAGGTGCTCACCAGTATCGCGGGTAGGGTGAAGCGGGTGTATGTGCAGGGGTGAGGGATACTGGGCGTATTCGGCCATTGGGGTAGAACGACATCCGGCGCACCAACTGGTTCGTTCGCGACCATTCCGATCAGGGCGGCCCACGAGAACAGTGATACGACCGTAACAGGACGGACCGCTCGCATCGGTCGGGGCCGGCCTGGAAGCGCGCCACAAGGGCCGTCGAAGTAGCACCATCCGTTGGCCTCGACCCATGCCTGCGCTTGGCCCGGACCGGGAAAGAGGCAGCGAACAAAGCCCACCCGCTGTCTTACTTTCGTTAAGGCCACCAAAAACCCACGCATCATGCGAACAGCCCGGTTGACAATGAACACCCTGCGCGCAGCGGTGATGACCCTTGCACTGGGCTTCGCATCCCTGCTTCACGGCCAAGGGTACTATGAACTGGTCTGGGACTCGGTGGTCACACCGGCGTGGCCACAGATGGTCTTCGGCTCCACCGGCACCACATCAGGGGGGCAGTACCTATTGACGCGTGCGCCAGCGACCGGGGAGATGGACATCCACCACTTCAACAGTGAGGGCCAACCCGTCTGGAGCAAACGAACGGCTGGCGGTGGGCCGATGACCGCTGTACACAGCATGGCTTCGGATGGTGGTGATGGGCTTTACACCGCCCGCATAGGAAGCTCTGCTGAGGGTGGTGTGGACCGCATCTACATCGACCACCTCGATGGAACAGGGAACTGGACCTGGGGCAGGCACTTGGATCTTTCGGGCTCCCCGGCAGCGTGGCTGAGGGTGACCGACGTGATCGTTCTTGCGGACGCGAACGGGGAAGTGGATGTGTTCATACAGCTCTATGAAACGGGGGAGATGCGCTGGTATGCCTGGCGCCTGGATGCGAACGGCAACACGGTGCGGTTGCGTTCCTTCGGGACCGGTACCCTTTTCGACCTGCCGTACTTCTTTAGCGGTGGCAGCACCGACCCCTGGCGTGCAGCGCGTGCAACGGATGGCGGATACGTGATCGGTGGGGACGCCGCATACCAGCAATACGGGAAAGTTGTTCCTCGTGCGTGCGGATGCCGATGGTGACATCCTTTGGGTGAACCGCTACGTGATCGAGGGGGCTTCGAGCCAGATCTTCAGGGGCCTTGTGATGCACGCCGATGGTACGTGCGAGCATCGGGCCTCTTCAATACCGTGAACGGACCGCGGATCATCCGCATCCTGATCGATGTGGACGGCTCGATCATCCAAGCGGATGCCTATGATACGCCCAAAGCTTTTCTATCATACGGTGCGCTTTCCACGAACGATGGTGGCAGCCTCCTGTTCAGCGCCGTGCCCAAGGTGGTGGAGATCGAGAACGATGGAAGCGTGGTGGCCAGCACCCGTGGGGTGAACACCCAAGTGCCCCCCAGCAACGTGGGCCAGGTGTGGGTGAACACCGCCCTGATCAACGATCGGCTGCTTGCCGGGGGCTACCTGCTCTCCACCCCCATCAGTTTCGGTGCCACCACCCATCGGCCGTTCATCGGCGCCTATACCACCGGCGCCGCCCTTGCCGGGTGCCAGCATGAAGCGGCCACCGTGGGGCGTGAGTCCATTCCCCTTACTGCCACGACCGTGATCACCCACGCACCGGCGAGCGCGGATCTGATGGCCTATGCCTCCTCCGAGCCGGTCCTAGCGACGGCTACCGAGCTGACCACCCCGGTGATGCTGGACTTCTGCAACCTCGTGGGCACGGCCGAGCTGGCCGGACCGACCGGCATGACCCTCTTGGGAAACCCCATCCAGGTGGGCGAAGCGCTCGTCATCCGCGACCTGCTACCGGGGCTCGTATCCGTGCGCAACAGCACGGGTGCACTGATCAGTACCGTGAGCGTGAGCGCCCCGCAGTTGGTCTACGAGCTCCGGCTACCCACCATGGCCCGGGGGCTGTACCACCTCACCTGGCAAGCACATAAAGGGCCTGCGCAGCGCAGCACCACCTTTATCGTGGAGTGAGCAATAGTGCCTTGCCTTGCTGGCCCACTCTTCACCGGGTGGCCCTCCTCAGGGTACGCCCAAGAGGCCCCGCCCGAGGCCACCGTATACCCCAGGAACCCTTCCACGACCCTATACCGGTTCAATTGCTACTGAACACACGCTCCAGCTGCCGTGTGCCGTAGAGCGCGTAGGAGTCATCGATCACGGCTGCGGTCACGCTGTGGGCGTCATCGTTGTCGATGGTGATGCCGATGACGTTCAGGTGCGCAACCTCTCTGATAAGCGTGAGCAAGGGCATGGCGAGGATGATGTCGGCGCCGGTATCCGCAGGTACCGCGGACTCCTGCGTGAACACACGCAGCATCCAGCCCGTTGGCAAGCGCCGCACCGTGGTGAAGTTGAATGAGCGATAC